>DOAQ01000031.1 GCA_003506435.1 Prolixibacteraceae bacterium | reverse complement strand
CAATCGACTTTTGACAACTTCATTATGAATGTAAAATATCTGACTACCTGTTTTTTGCTTTTGCTGTTTTTCTTTCAATTGCATGCTGAAGGAAAAGAAGAGTTGCTTTTGTGGTACAGGCAGCCTGCTGCTGATTGGAACGAGGCTTTACCTGTTGGAAATGGTCGCCTGGGGGCTATGGTTTTTGGTGGCATCGCCGAAGAGCGCCTTCAGTTAAATGAAGAGAGCATATGGACACGTGCAGGTGAAAATGTTGATCTGGCCGGAGGAGCCAACTATTTAGCGGAAATCAGAAAGTTGTTTTTTGAGGGAAAATATGTTGCCGGTGAAAAACTTGCAGATGAGAAACTGCTTGGCGAACGATTGCCGTCAAATACAAATACCTACCAGACTTTGGGCGATTTGAAAATCAGTTTCAGTGGAATTGAAGATCCGGTCGGTTACAAGCGTGAACTTCAGCTTGATAATGCATTCGTTATTACAACGTTTGAGGCTGGAAAAGCAAAGCATAAAAGAACTGTGTTTTCATCGGCTGTTGATCAGGTCTTGGTTCTGATGGCAGAAACCGATCAACCCGGAATGATCTCTTGTTCTATTGATATATCAAGGCCGGGCGAAGGAGAACAGGTTTTTGTGAATGACGATAGAATTGTGATGAAGCAGCAGTTCGAAGGAAAAGGCGTCGCTTTTGAAACCCACGTCAAAATTATTAATCATGGCGGGACACTGAAGCAAGAAGGGCAGAGGCTGGTGGTTGAAAAAGCAGATAAACTCGAAATTCGGCTTGTTGCTGCAACTAATTACAGGGGCGGTATTCCTTCCGAAAAATGCGATGAGTATATAAAACTTTCCGCAGAAAAAAAATTCAAGGAAATTTTGGCAGATCACATCAGCGAGTATCAATCGTATTTTAAGAGGGTGAAATTTGAATTGCCTGCAACTGAAGCGGCTGCTTTTGCTACCGATGACCGCATTGATGCCCAGAAACGGGGAGTTTACGATCCTTCGCTGGCAGCACTGTATTTCCAGTTTGGCCGATACCTGCTGATCAGCAGTTCACGTCCGGGTTGTATGCCTTCCAATTTACAAGGCATTTGGGCCGATGGACTGACTCCTCCGTGGAACTCCGATTACCACATCAACATCAATATTCAGATGAATTACTGGCCTTCTGAAATTACAAATCTTTCGGAATGCCATTTGCCTTTTCTCGAATTCATAGGTGAACTGCGCGAAAACGGGCGAAAAACAGCAAAAGAACTATACGGATGCAATGGTTTTACAGCTCACCATACCAGCGATGCATGGCACATCACTACTGCATTTGGCCGTCCGGTTTACGGAATGTGGCCGATGGGTGCAGCCTGGTCGGCAACACATATCTGGGAGCATTATTTATTTGCAGGCGATAAAAAGTATCTTCAGGAATATGGTTATCCGGTAATGCGCGAAGCCGCCTTGTTCCTTTCCGATTTTTTGGTAAAAAAACCGAATACCGGCAGATTGGTTACCGGCCCGTCCATGTCGCCCGAGAACTCGTTTAAAACACCACAGGGTGAGACGGCTTCGGTTTGTATGGGGCCTGCCATGGATTTGCAGATCGTCAGGCATTTGTTTACTGCTTGTATTCAGGCGGCAAAAGAACTTGGTACGGATGAAAAATTCAGCAGCAAATTAGAAAAACAACTGGCAAATCTGGAACCTGTAAAGATTGGAGATGATGGCCGGATACTGGAATGGTCGGACGAAAGTTTAAAAGAAGCAATGCCCGGGCACAGGCATATATCCCATTTGTATGGTTTATATCCTTCCAATGAATACAATTGGAATGAAAAACCTGAATACATGAAAGCAGCGGGGAAAGTACTTGATGAGCGGCTGAAACATGGCGGAGGTCACACCGGATGGAGCCGTGCATGGATAATTAATTTTTATGCTCGCCTGCTTGATAAAGAGAATGTTTGGAAAAATCTGGTTGCACTCTGGGCAAAATCAACGCTTGCGAATATGTTTGATAATCACCCGCCTTTCCAAATCGACGGAAATTTTGGAGGTACAGCGGGAATTGCTGAAATGTTGCTTCAATCGCATGCCGGTGAAGTCAATTTGTTGCCTTGTCTTCCGGAAGAACTGCCCAATGGAAAGATTACCGGTCTGATGGCCCGTGGCGGACATGAAATAGATATGGAATGGGAAAACGGGAAATTGAAGGAAGCAGTGATAAAATCGAAGTTGGGAAATCCGTGCAAAGTTCGATACGGAGCGAAAGTAATTGAATATGAAATGCAGAAAGGAAGTACTTTGCGGCTCAACGGCGACCTGAAAGAGATATTGAATTAGTAACCTGAAAATTTAGTAGAGCAAAAATACATGAGGCTGTCCAAAAAAGTCTGGAAATCCGCAACTCGCGTCACCCTGAATTTATTTCAGGGTCTGATTATTAGAAAGATGAGATCCCGAAACAAGTTCGGGATGACTCTATTCCAGACTTTTTGGACAGCCTCATGTTGTATAATACTTTTGCTCAATAATAAGTATAAACTCTAATTTTTATGTCATTCTTATTTTGATATTTTTGAGTTATAAAAAGTGGAACAATATGAACCAAAAATTTCAACCTGCCAATTATAAACTTCAGTCCGTTGAAACAGGAAAGATTTTTGATGACAAGGGATGGACCCTTGAATCGGAAACAAACGGGAAATGTAGTTTAATAAGAGCGGTTTACGATAAAAAACAGATCGAAGTAAAAGATGATTCGTTTGGTTTATATAAGTTTTCCGACTGGATGCCGGTACACCGTATGCTTCAGGGCTCGTCGTCGCCTGTTACATACAAAAGCAAAGGATTAGCTGAGAAATTGGGGTTGAATAATCTTTGGATAACTTTCAATGGTTACTGGCCTGAAAAAGGAGCCGGAATGAAAACCTGTTCCTTCAAGGAAACTGAAGCTTATTCGGTTTGCGGCCGGATGATTGAATCGATGAACAAAATTTTGGTTGTTGCGTCAGCCGGGAATACAGCCCGGGCCTTTGCCCGTGTTTGTTCCGACAATAATATTCCGCTTTTGTTGTGCGTGCCCGAAGATAACCTCAATGCACTTTGGTTCGACCGACCTGTTTGCGATTGTGTAAAACTGGTTTGCTGCAAATCGGGAGGCGATTATTTCGATGCCATATTTTTATCAAACCTTGCTGTTCAGTTGGATGGTTTTATAGAGGAAGGTGGCGCTAAAAATGTTGCCCGGCGCGATGGTATGTCCACAACAATGATCTCGGCAGTTACCACGATTGGACAAATTCCTGATTTTTATTTTCAGGCGGTTGGAAGCGGTACCGGTGCGATTGCTGCCTGGGAAGCGAATCTTCGTTTTCTGGAAGATGGCCGTTTTGGCTCGAAAAAAACGCGGCTGATGGTTTCGCAAAATGAACCGTTTGTCCCGATGAAAGATGCATGGAAAGCAAATTCACGAAAGATGTTGCCTTTGGACGACGACCTTGCGCGCCGTCAGGTCGAAGAAATTGATGCCAAAGTATTGTCGAACCGGAAACCGCCGTATTCAATTTTCGGAGGCTTGTTTGACGCACTGAAAGATACAGACGGCGATGTGCTTTCGGCTACCAATGAAGAAAGCCGTGCCGCCCAAAAATTATTTTTTGAAAGCGAAGGAATTGATATTCATGCTGCCCCGGCAGTTGCAGTTGCCACGCTGGTAAATGCAGTTGCCGATGGTACCGTTTCTGCTGATGACGTAATCATGCTGAACATTACCGGCGGGGGAGAAGCCCGTTTTAAACAAGATAAAGAGCTTTATTACCTGAAACCCCAATTGGTATTTGATCTTGATCCGAAACTCGAAGATGTAGCTGCGAAAATTGAATCACTTTTCGAGATTAACGTTTTAGCAGAGAAGGCAATTTAGTTTCAGTTGCTGATTTTCCTGTTTTTCTGAAATGCAGTTGTCCAGTTTGCGTTTACTGAGCTTTTCAGTTACTTTTGGCTTTTTACATTTGCTGAAATCATGTACACCTACAAATATCCGCGACCTGCGCTCACCGTTGATGCAATCGTTTTACAAAAGAAACAAGGCGAATGGCAAATTCTGCTGATTGAACGCGGCATCGAACCGTTCAAAGGGAAATGGGCGTTGCCCGGAGGTTTTGTAAACATGGACGAATGTTTGGAAGATGCCTGCATTCGCGAGTTGGAAGAAGAAACCGGCCTGAAGATCGAAAAAATGACCCAGTTCCGGACTTTTGATGCCGTTCACCGCGATCCGCGGCATCGCACAATTTCGGTAGTTCATTATGCATTTCTGAATAAACCGGAAAAAATAGAAGCAGGCGATGATGCCCAAAAAGCTGCCTGGTTCTCCTTGTCCCAACTACCGGAATTAGCATTCGATCATGCTGAAATTATCGACCAATTTTTAACTGATATTTTCAATAAAAAGTAACAGGAGCGAAATTCCAAAATCCAACCCTGAACCCTTGGGGCAAATTCCAAATTAAACAGCAGAGAATCACACAAAGACGCCAAATCGCAAAGAATTGGGACAGAACAAAGCAATATCGAGGATCATTTATCATTCAAAATTCAAAATCCATCATTCAAAATCTCTTCTCATCATTTTTCCGTCTTTCATAATTGAATAAGCCTGATTTCCAGTGTTAAAAAGTAAATCAAGAATGCTTAGGTTGGGAACGAAGCCTGTTTTGTCAGAAAAAACCTGAGTGTATTCGACGCACGAAAAATCATTATTTTCAGAAGAGCCTGTCCTTTTTGGGTGAATTTTTTCCCTGAAATTCAAACAACCTTCCGGTACTTGTTCAAAACCTTCCGTCAGACAAATTTCAGGTTCAATTTCAAGTAAACCGGTCAGCACTTTTAAAATATCCATGTTCAGGTCGAGCAAAAATTTGTATCGCTTCTGAAAAAAGGGTTCAAAGTCGTCAGCATAGAATTCAAAAAAAGGGGAGGAGTTGTACGCCGAAAACAGGGTGCGCCAGTGATTGCGCTGCCAATCCTCGTCGTACGAAATTTGCAGGTCACATATTTTTACCTTTGCCCCCCTGCCTTTCACTACCGGAACAATTAGCGGTACCGGGCCATTGGCGGCCAGTATCACCGTCCGGTTGCGATATGTTTGCTTGATAAAATGCTCGTGCTGCTCAATAAAAACAGTTGGGTTGGATATCAGTTTCGAACAATATTCAATGTTTGGGAAATATGCAGTGCTAAGTAAAATCATTCCGAAAATCAGCTAAAATGTATCTTGTCAATTACTTCACGTCCGGCTTCTTCGTTCAGCCGTTTTCGTATTTCTTCGCGAATCATCATCAATTCGTTGCGCACCATGGCCGAGCTGGTTTCCACAAATAAAATGCGGTTCCGGATGTATATGTTTTTCGTGTAACGCGCTACTGTTTTGCCAAGTGTTCGTTCCCACGAATTGATCAGGTCAATTTCGGACAGCTTGTTGTCCAGATGATTCTCAACGACATAATCTTTCAGTACATCGCGCAGGCTTTGTGTATTTTTCTTTCTCATGATACGACGACCCCGTTATCAATTGTGAAAATACGGTATTCGGCATTCACGCGCGAAATAATCTGGTCGAGGTGTTCCCGGTTGGTGTCGGTGATGAAAATTTGTCCGAAATGGTCGTTGGCCACCAGTTTTACAATTTCCTCCACACGGTGTTTGTCCAGTTTATCGAATATGTCGTCGAGCAGCAAAATAGGCGTAATACCTGAAATTTCCTTTACAAAATTGTATTGGGCCAGTTTCAGAGCTACCAGGAAGGTTTTCTTTTGCCCCTGCGACCCCAGTTTTTTTATCGGGAAATCGCCCAGTCTGAATTCAATATCATCTTTGTGTATGCCAACCGTTGTAAATTGCAGGATACGGTCGCGCTGACGCGATCTTTGCAATTGCCCGGCAAAATCGCCATCGTACAAATGCGACTGGTGTTCCAGCCCGATAATTTCATTTCCTCCGGAAATCAAATTGTAATAATTTTGAAAAACGGGTAAAAACTTTTCAATGTAAATTTTTCGTTCCCGGTGAATGACTTCGGCATAATGAACCAACTGGTCGTCCCATATTTCAAGGTTTTCAGCATGAAAACTGTTGGTTGATGCAAATTGTTTGAGAAGGTTGTTCCGTTGCAGCAAAGCCCGGTTGTATTTGATCAGGCTGTCGAGGTAATGCTGATTGTACAACGAAATAACCGTGTCGATAAACCTGCGCCGTTCCTCGCTTCCGCCCATAATCAGGTCGATATCCGAAGGAGTAATTACAATCAGGGGAAGCAAGCCAATATGTTCCGAAAGCTTTTTGTATTCTTTTTTATTCCGTTTGAAATGCTTTTTATTGCCTTTTTTCAGGCCGCAGTATATATGTTCTTCGTTCCCCTGCCGCTGGTATTTTCCCTGAACCACAAAAAATTCCTCATCGTGCCTTATATTCTGTAAATCAACAGGGTTTAAAAAGCTTTTGCAAAATGAAAGATAATAAATGGCATCCATCAGGTTGGTTTTGCCAGCCCCGTTATTGCCTATAAAACAATTTAAATCAGGCGAAAACTTCATTTCTGCCTGCTCGAAATTTTTAAAATTTATCAGCGATAATTCTTCTATAAACATTTGAAAACCTTGCTTTGGATGAACAAAACTAACAAAATTACGACACGCTTTTTATATGAATTTATTCCATTTTGAAGATAGTAACAGCAAACTGTTGATTAATCTTGAATTTTATCGGTTTTTTCTGTCTTTTGTTTTTGAAAAAAGTATATTTTTGCCACACGATTTTTGAACAAGACATAAAAAGATGGCAAAAAACAAAAAAATCAAGCAGGAAGATAATCTTCAGGACGTTGAAAGCGCATTGACAAGGACCGAACAGTTTATCGAAGAGAATCAAAAGTTATTTTCAATTATTATTGGTGTGGCGGTTGCCATCGTGGTAATTTATTTGGGACTTGGCAAGTTTTATTTGCAACCGAGAGAAAAAGAAGCCAAAGAGCAAATGTTCATGGCTGAACATTATTTCCAGACCGATTCATTTAATCTGGCTATCAACGGCGATGGAAATTACCTGGGTTTTTTGGATATCATCGATAATTATGGGATGACAGAATCGGCTAATCTTGCAAAGTATTATACCGGTGTTTCGTATTTAAGGCTGGGCGATTTCGATCAGGCGATTGAATACCTGGATAAATTTGATACCGAAGATTTACTGGTTGCCCCTGTTACTGAAGGAGTGAAAGGCGATGCATATCTGGAACTTGGCAAAAGCGACAAAGCGTTGAGCCAGTACAAAAAAGCATACCAACTGAGTGAAAATGAACTTACTTCGCCGGTGTACATGCTGAAAGCTGCTGCTATACTCGAATCGATGGAAAAATACAATGACGCACTGGATATTTACAATGAGCTAAAGGAAAAATTCCCGAATTCGAACGAAGCCCGCAATATTGACAAGTATATTGCCCGTGCAAAAATCAACCTTGAGAAATAGAAAATCAATATAAAATTGAACATGAAATCCCCTCGTAACAGGGGATTTTTTTATTTTTACACAGCAATAAGATTGTATTTCAAAGTGGTATTTTAGCAAAAGAAAATGTCAGACAATCAAGAATTATCAATCATAAATCATCAATAGAAATAGAATGGCTACAAAAAATTTATCTGAATATGATATTGAGAAGGTCCCGTCAGCCAGAGGAATGAAATTCGGGATCGTAGTTGCAGAATGGAACTACGAAATCACCGGGGCATTGGCCGAAGGAGCTTTTGAAACCCTAAAAAAACACGGAGCAGATGAAAAAAACATCATCGTAAAGCATGTTCCCGGCAGCTTCGAACTGATTCTCGGCGCCCAGTATATGGCCGAATATACCGATGTTGACGCAGTAATTGTACTGGGGTGTGTCATCCAGGGCGAAACCCCTCATTTCGATTATATCTGTGCCGGTGTAACACAGGGTATCACCGATTTGAACATCAAATACAATAAACCGTTTATTTTCGGCGTACTGACAACCAATAATCAGCAGCAGGCTTTGGACAGGGCTGGCGGAAGACTTGGAAATAAAGGCGATGAAGCGGCTGTTACTGCGATTAAAATGGTCGCATTACGAAACGACATAAATTAAAAAAAGGGCTTTTAAAAGCCCTTTTTTAGTTAACCAATACTTATTTACCGAGGTCCCCCGCCTTGGCCGTTATTCATTCTTTCCTTCATACGTTGTTCCATTTCTTTCAGGTAAGTTTCATACTTTGGAAGTTGGTCCTTGGTGAGGATGGCTTTAATTTCAGTGCTTTCCTGTTTGCGAAGTTCATTCATGGTTTCCCGCATTTTTTCACGGTCAGCATCACTGCCCTGTTCACGGTTTTGAAATAATTCACGCCTCTTCTCAGAAGTTTTCTGAATAATTTCTTTGGCTTTGGCCTTTTGGGCATCGGTTAGTGTTACTGCTTCATTTAACCGGTCCAATTGGCGTTGTACCATCTGTTCCGGGTTCATCTGAGGGCGCTGGCCACCACCTGCCTGAGAGGGACGTTGTCCGGTTCCTCGTTGCGCCTGTGCAAATGTTACTACACTCAAAAATAGGACTGTAATCAAAAATAACTTTTTCATCTCTATAAAATTTAATTGAAGTTTATACTTTGAAGTTGTTTAAAGTTGACGTA
>DOAQ01000043.1 GCA_003506435.1 Prolixibacteraceae bacterium | reverse complement strand
AACAATCGACTTTTGACAACTTCGGAATTAATATATTTACCACAACAACATTACATCTAATGTTTATACATACGCAACATATAATGTGGTCTGTAATAATTCAGCCGGGTACTCAAAAAGGTTCAATCAAAAAATAGCATTAAGGCTTTAATTCAATAAAATGGGAAAGTATCCTAATTATGCTGTTTTAATGGCTGCGGGAAACGGACAACGCATGAAAGAACTTACGGTAAATATTCCCAAAGCTTTAGTTGATGTTAAAGGTATCCCCTTACTATCATATTCACTGACACAATTAGATCAAAAGATAGACAGTATTTCTATTACTGTAGGCCACAAAAAAAATGAGTTGATTAAATTCCTTGCCAGTAATCAGAAATATCAAATCATTGATACAAGCTATAAAGGAAATTCCTGGTGGGTATTCAACTCTTCTTTAAAATATATAAATGAACCTGTATTAGTCTTAACATGCGATATTATAACCTTTTTAGATATTCCGTTCATATTTTCAAACTACATAAATATAGGTTCACCACCGTGCATGATAGTTCCTGTCAGGCCAGTTTCTGGCATTGATGGAGATTACATTAAGGAAAAAGACAGGATGGTACTTTCACTATCACGTACAAAACGCACTTCAATCTATTGTTCCGGTATTCAGATAATTAATCCATATATTATCAACAAACATATAGCAAAGCATGAAGATTTTAATCAAATATGGTCCGTGTTAATTGATAAAAACATGCTATATGTCTCCGATTTGTATCCTCATCCCTGGTTTTCTATTAACACAAAAGAACAGCTTGTAAAATATTTAGAGAAGCAAAATTCATACACACCATAATTTAAATCGTCATGCATATTTACAAGATACAACTTCATGATTTTCAGAAAAAATGTGTGGTAAAAATAAACGATTTAGACCAATACAATGTTGAAGAAGAATATATCGGTGATCAAATGCACCAATCTTTTTCTGAGATTAATATTGAACAGCATTTCCATGTTAAGAAGTACAATTTTGAACTTAGTAATAGTGAGATTTTCAATTACATAACACACAGAAATATATGGACTAATTTCCTAAAAAAAGATAAACCATGGTGTATGATTATTGAGAGCAACGTAAATATAACTGCTTCTTTTGAAGACATTATATATACAATTAGTACAATGCCTAATGATTGGGATATATTCTTCCCGTATGATGCAAATGATTTTTACGAAAGAAGCCAGATGAATAAAGGCATGACCTTGCTGAATCCGAATATTAGGGAAATGAGAGATGCTGAGCCTTATTTACTACGATTTCAATGGAGTAATTCATGTTATTTTATAAGCCGCAACGGGGCAAAAAAACTTTTACAGATTCAGACTATATATGACAGACTTGACGATACTATATTGGCTCTAAGTTTCAGTGAGAAGTTAAATACTTATACTGAGGTAGTTGATTGGTTTGACTTTTCCAACATTATTCGATGGGAATATCCTGAAAGAAAACAATTAATATGGGATGCCATATTAAAAAACAGTCCATGGACAGAACTTCGCAAAACCAAGGTACAAGCATTATTGCAAGTGATCAGCAAAATCGCTCTTAAACTAAACATTGATCTGGTATTACAAGGAGGCACCCATCTTGGATATATACGCCACGGAGGAATAATGCCCTGGGACGACGATGTTGATCTCGGCATCGAAGAAAAACATATTGATTTATTTTTCAATGTACTGAAAGAATATGGAAATGGGTATTATTCATGTAATTTTATTGAACCTGGGACAAATTGTCCATATTATAAAGTTTGGCATGAAGACGGAGAATCAATCAATGGTTATAATTACACCTTCCCATTTATTGATATATGGGTATACAATGTTATCGATAAAGATTTGGTCTTTAAAAACGGCATCATTTGCAAAAATTCTGCAGAAAAAGATTTTATATCAGTTTCTTTCGAGAATTCGATATTAAAAATACCTTATAATTCAATTGATTTACTTGACACAAGATATACTGATTGGAAAACAAAAATCCGGGTATATTCTTATAGTCATCTTTTAGAAAGATCGGCCTTCCCTCCATTAACTGTTTCCATCAACGTAACTAAAGAAGGAAAACTAATAATCTGATTTTAGCCCGTAAAAATCCTGTCTGATTTTTTTACTACAGCACGGCTTTTGCCCAGGCTTCTGCCATCAACTGGCAACCGGCAACCGACGGATGTACACCATCGTGGGACCAGTAATGAGCCGGGGCTAGTTCTGTTGCTTTATTAAAAATTTCCTGGTACGGAATAAAAATAGCATCCGATTCGATAGCTATACGTTTAGCCGCAGCCCGGTATTTATTGAACTCAGGAAACCATGATTCGTTAACGGCAGAACAACCGGTCATGGCAAAAGGCTCGCCAATAATTAGTTCGGTTCCGGGCATCAGGTTCTTTGTGTTCTTCAAGAGACCACGAAGATCGTTTTCATAGGTTGCTGCCGTGCCTGTATAATTGTGAGTCAGGGTGTGCCAAAAATCATTAACACCGACCAGTATGCTCAGCACATTCGGGCGAATCAACAGGCAATCAGGTTGCCAACGGTCCGATAACTGGTAAACT
This sequence comes from Prolixibacteraceae bacterium, assembly GCA_003506435.1. Lineage (GTDB taxonomy): Bacteria > Bacteroidota > Bacteroidia > Bacteroidales > Prolixibacteraceae > GWE2-42-39. The sequence continues at coordinate 88,027 of DOAQ01000043.1, read as the reverse complement.
TTATTTCCACTGATCCCCTTATTGTATATACTCAGGTTCTGGCCGGGAAATTCATACAACAAACGGGCTGCAAGCAGAAACACATAACCATTTCCAAGAGCGCTGTGTGCATTGGGGCTGTTAATTCCCCTGTCGCGCCCTGCATCGGTAATTGAATCTCCCTGAAAAAGAATAATATCGTTTCCCTTAATTAGCGGAACTCCTTTTTTCTTCTTTTTATCAACTTGCATTGCAGCATCAACAATCGCAGGAATGCCGGATGCAGCAAGGGTAGAAACTGCTGCTTTCTTCAGAAATGAACGACGGTTAAAACTCATTTTTTCAATATATTAGGTTTAGCACAAATTCAGCTCTTTGTTTTATATCAATACAAGGAAGTTCAATTAATGTGTAGTTAAATTCTTCGTACACGCCAACGATTATCCGGTGTAGTTCGCAGGCCTTTTCAAAAGTCTCCGTCCGTTCCGCGTCATTTCTGTATATCTCCTTCCAGGGAGGCGTCACAAAAACTTTTTCATTGTACCTGTATTCTTCGGCATACCGGACCAAAACATCAGGAGTTCCAAAACCATTGAATCTTGCAAAGGCAATTTGATCGGGAATGGCCCTGTCGGAAAACGCAATTTCACCACTGCCAACCGATTCGTAAAATGCAAGCCTCCGCTTTAAAACTTCCTTCTGGAATGAACGAATATCCTTTTCCGGCAAAATAGTTCCACCTATACTCCGCTGTTCACAGATGATCTCTCTGGCAACTTCATTCCCTGTTTTGTACCCCAGATTTTTCAAATAATCGATCAGCGCGGATTTACCAAATCCCGGACCGCCGGTAAACACATAAATCGGATTCCCTTTTTCCACCTTTTCCTAAAAACTTGCCTAAAAATAATGATAATCATTCACAAAAATGAAATACAAATTTCACATTCATTAAATAATCGTTAACTATTTAGATCTAAAACATTAATTATCTGACACTTAAAACGCAAATAAAATCAGATAAATTGTTTCGTTTAAAATATGGTTTATATTTGCATCACAATTCCGTGTGCGAACACGGTTTATTTTTGAATCATTCCGTGTACGAACACGGAACAACGACAAAAACAGAAAAAGATGCAACTAAACAGAGAAACAGCAGTTCAGACAAAAAAATACCCCAGCCGTATTTTGCAATTTGGTGAAGGAAATTTCCTTCGTGCTTTTGCCGATTGGATGATCAATAAAATGAACAAGGAAATCGGGTTCAATACAGGAGTCGATGTTGTCCAGCCGCTTCCGCAGGGAATGGCCGATATGCTGAACAATCAGGATGGTTTGTACCACGTCTATTTAAAAGGAATAAAAAATGGCGAGCCGGTAAAGGAATATTCGCTTATCGACTGCATTAACAGAGGGATCAATCCGTATACTGACTACGAAACCTACAGAGAAAGAATTCTTAACCCGGATTTGCGTTTTGTGATTTCGAATACTACCGAAGCAGGTATTTCGTTCGACGAAACCGATTCGTTGGAAATGAAACCTCAGAAAACATTTCCGGGGAAGATTGCGGCCCTACTTTTCGAACGTTTCAAGGCATTTAACGGGGACACAAACAAAGGGTTGATTTTTTTTACCTGCGAATTGATCGACCGAAACGGCGATATGCTGAAAAAATATGTACTTAAACACGCCCAAAGCTGGCAGCTAGGCAAGGATTTTGAAAACTGGGTCGAAAACTCGTGCGCATTCTGCAATACGCTGGTCGACCGTATTGTTCCGGGATTTCCGCGTGAAGAAATCAAAGAAATACAAGCTGAACTTGGATTTGAAGACAACCTTGTAGTAGTTGGTGAATATTTCCATTTTTGGGTAATTGAAGCGCCGGAATGGGTGCAAAATGAATTTCCTGCGGCAAAAGCCGGACTGGACGTAAAATTTGTAAAAGACATGACCCGTTTCCGGGAACAAAAAGTTCAGGTTTTAAACGGCTGTCATACCGGAAGCTATGCAGTGTCGTTCCTGAGTGGGATGGAAACTGTTCGCGAAGCATTTGAGAACCTCGAAGTAGGAAGTTTTATGAAAGAACTTGTTTACGACGAAGTTTTGCCTGCACTCGACGGCAGCGAAAAAGAACTAAAATCGTTTGCCCATAAAATACTGGAACGTTTCCGCAACCCGTACATTCGCCACCTGTGGCAGAGTATTGCACTGAATGCCATGTCGAAATGGGAAACCCGGAACTTGCCAACGTTGATCAATTATTACGAAACACATGGCATGCTTCCTCAAAAATTGGTATTTTCGTTAGCCGCCATGATTGCTTATTTTAAAGGTGAAGCAAATGGCGTACGTTATCCTATACAAGACGACCAATGGATACTTGATTTTTACAAACAGGCATGGGCCGAATGCGACGGAAGGCCAATCTCGATCGAGCATCTGGTTGAAAAAGTGCTGAACCTCGATAAAGTTTGGAAACGTAACCTGAACGAAATTCCGAACCTCACGATCTCTGTAACCTGTTATCTGTTTTTAATTGAGCAGGTTGGAATGAAAAAAGCAGTAAAGGCCGTTTTGAGTGAAAACAACCCACTGATGAAAATTGGTCCCGACCGACTTGCTTCATAACAAAAAAGGAAGATTCAAATTCATAAAGAATAAAACCGGAAGATGGCAAAATTTATAAAAATCAATCCGAACGACAATGTGGCCGTGTGTATCGAGGCCGGTACAAAAGGCGAAGCTGTTACAATTAACAACCAGCACCTTGTTCTTACTGACGATATTTCAGTCGGGTACAAACTAGCGCTCCGGGTGATTGAAGTGAATACAAATGTCATCAAATACGGAGCGCCGATCGGTCATGCCACACAAACCATTCAACCGGGCGAAACAGTTCATGTGCATAACCTGAAAACCAATTTATCAAGCACTATTGAATATTCGTTTCAGCAAAAACAGAATGAACTGAATATTGAAAAACAGGACCTGACTTTTAACGGATATGTGCGGTCGAACGGCAAAACCGGAATCCGTAATGAATTGTGGATTGTACCCACCGTTGGATGTGTAAACGGACAAGCGCAGCAGATCATCGATATTTTCAAACGGGAAAGTAATCCACTCGAAAGCATTGATGCAGTTGAAGTTTTCAAACACAATTACGGCTGTTCGCAATTGGGCGATGACCATGTGAACACTCAGAAAGCGCTGGCCGCATTAATCAACCACCCGAATGCGGGAGGCGTGCTGATGCTGGGGCTCGGCTGCGAAAACAACCAAATCAGCCAAATGAAAGCCATCATTGGCGAATACGATACAGCCCGGGTCAAATTTCTGGCAGCACAGGATGTTGAAGATGAAATTGAAGAAGGAGTAAAACTGCTGAATGAGATTTTTCAGGAAATGAAAAATGACCGACGCCAACCGGTTCCGGGTTCGGAATTAAATGTTGGACTAAAATGCGGCGGTTCCGATGGTTTTTCAGGAATTACAGCGAATCCGTTGGTGGGCGCTTTTTCCGATTTTTTGGTAGCACAAGGAGGAACGACCATTCTGACCGAAGTACCTGAAATGTTCGGAGCAGAAACGTTACTGATGGAACGAGCCAAAGACCGTACCGTTTTCGACAAGACAGTGAATCTGATCAACGATTTTAAGGAATATTACCTGCAACATAATTTACCAGTGTACGAAAACCCGTCACCGGGAAATAAAAGCGGCGGTATCTCTACGCTGGACGACAAATCGCTGGGCTGCACACAAAAAGGAGGAACGGCAACTGTAGTTGATGTTTTAAAATACGCCGAACCGATCAAAACAAAGGGATTGAATCTTTTGTCATCGCCGGGCAACGACCTGATAGCCTCGTCGGCGCTGGGATTTAGCGGTTGCCAGTTGATTCTTTTCACAACCGGACGGGGAACACCTTTTGGCAGTTTTGTTCCTACCATGAAAATTTCGACCAACACAGCCCTTTCCGAGAAAAAGAGCAACTGGATCGATTTTAATGCGGGAAGCCTGCTGACCGGAAAGACGATGGAACAACTGCTTGAGGAATTTATCCAATTCATCATTGAAGTTGCCAACGGGAAAAAGCTAAAACACGAAGAATCGGGATTTAAAGAAATTTCAATTTTTAAAACCGGAGTCACGCTGTGATACGGGGAACAGATAATGGTTAGTGATAGATTTATGTAGAAAAGAGAAAGCCACTGCTCGGTAAAACGACAGTGGCTTTTGATTTCTTTCAATCTTTATAATACATTCCCCGAAGCCTTTCTATTTCACGAAGAATATCATTCACCGTATCTTCTATTTCCGGTGGAATTTTTAAACGATTCAATTCGGTTTCTTTGTCATTGATTAAAATTGATGTTGCATAATATAGTGGCTTAAACTTGTCTTTCATTTGATCCCTAATTTCTAAATCATTAAATATTTTCCAAACTATATTTTTCTGATAATGAACAAGTAAATGCAAAACAAACAGTTTATCCAATCCTTCTTCTGATTTGGCTATCTCCCAAATTTCTTCATCAATTTTGTTTGTATCTCCGTTCCACAAACGGATTAATATGGTTACTTGTCTTTTTATCAAGTTTGAAGATGAAAATCGACAACAAATATTAAGCGATTTAACTTTGTCATAGGACTGAAAATAATAAAGCAGTGATAAATTATGAATAGCCTGACAATCACCGCCCTCAGCGGCTTGCAAATAATATTCTTCTGCTAATTCATATTTCTCTTGATCTTGATACAACAAAGCCAAATTAAATATTGCCTTTGAATTCTTCAGCTCAATAGCTTGAAGGTAATAATTTTCTGCAAGTTCATATTTTTCTTGATTTTGATATAATAAGGCTAAATTAAATATTGCATCTATATTTTTCTGATCAATAGCTTGTAAATAATATTTTTCTGATAAATCATATTTTTCTTGATTCTGATATAATATAGCGAGATTGCACATTGCACTGGAATCCTCTTTTTCAATAGCTTCTAAATAATATTTTTCTGATAAATCATATTTTTCTTGATCTTGATACAACAATGCTAGATTAAACATTGCGTCGGAATTTCCTTTACCAATAGCTTCTAGATAATATTTTTCTGCTAATTCATATTTCTTTTGATTCTCATATAACAAGGCAAGGTTGAATAGTGCCTCATAATCACCATTCTCAACGTTAGCTTTGATGTAATACTTTTCAGCTAGTTCGTACTTACCAAGATCTTCATATAATAATGCAAGCGAGGATATTGCATTTAAGTTCCCTTTCTTAATTGCTGACAAATAATGTGTTTCCGCTTCTGAATTATTTTTTAATTGTCTGTAAATAAGACCTAATAAAATATCTTTATCTCCACCAACTTCATTCGGAATGTGCTGGACTTCTAATAAAGCCATATCGAACTTCTCTTCCTTAATTAATCGTATGATTTTCTCAAAAATTTCAGAAGAAGTGAGAGGAAGACTTGATTTTAGCTCCGCATTTAAAGATTCAACAGACAAGTTTTTCGTTATCAGCAATTCTCTTTCTTTTAAACTTGTGTACCTTGACTGGGCAATGGCCTTTGTCATAAGGGTTAAATGGTCAAGGTCTTTATCACACTTTTCCAAATCGTTCAAATGCTGCCTGATCAACAATTTTATATCTCTTTCGTTATACCAGTTTTCTAAAAATACAGTCAACCATCTTGCTTTTCGCTTGTCAACAGGATTTCCCTGGGTTACAATTAACCACATATTAAAGAAACGTTCCGACAATCGGTATAAATGATTTTTTGTCCCAGTTTCAATCTTATCAACAATTCCTATATCATTTAACTTTTTAAGAATTGCAGATAGTAATTTGCTTTCAGTTTTCGTTGGCTTAACCAAATCTTTTATACTAACAGCATCCCAGAAGAATGCAAGTTTCATCACAATTTTTTGCCCAATGGGAGTCAGCGCCCCCAAACGTTCCTGATACAGCGGAGTTACTGTATCCATTATTTTCTTTATATAGGCATATCCGTTTTGCTGAGGCCGGTTAATTAATAAATCAATGAAAAAACGCAAAGTACGGGGCAACCCATCGGTTAAAATCCGTATAGCTTCCAATTGCCCGGGGTTTTTCCTGATAAAATCTTTAATCCCTTTTTCCTCCATGTGGAAAGCCCAAGCCATGAGTAACTTTTTTATTTCTTTTGAACTTAAAGCTTCCAATCGGATAATTCTGAAGAACTGATAAAAAGGAGAACTGTGCTGCCAGAAATGCTCACTCATTTCTGTGCTTCCTCCAATGATTTTAATATCGTCGTAATTTAAAAGTATCTCACGCAACAATTGAGCGTCATTTTTAAACGACAAAAAGATTCTATCAATATTATCAACAAGTAGTAATAGCTTTCTTGAGTTCTTTTTTAATGAAGTTTGTATCGATTTATATAGTTGCCGGGAATATTCCCCAAAATCTTCAGGAATATCCAAAGAGTCAGTGTCAGGTAAATCGTCATAACCAAAGCCTCTCAATGCTTTAATTACTTCTTCCCATAAGTCAAATAAACGATGAATACTTCCTTGCTCTTCTGCCAGATTAACAACAACGAATTTATTTTTCAACTTTTCATTCTCAGTAGCTTCACATTCTATTCTTTTTAATAAGGTCGATTTTCCACTCCCTCGTCTTCCTAAAATCAGGAAATGTTGTACCGATTTCTTCATCGGCTCTTTTTCCAGATTTGCCAGAATCAATCCAAGTTCCTTTTTCCTGACAATGAAATTTCTTTTTATAAGCCCACAATCATCTTCGTTTGCGGACTGATAATATTGAAAACTTAAAGATTTATGATCATTCATTTGAGTACAGGATTTTTGTGTAACCAATACGATTTTATAAATGGAGAAATAAAACGATAACTCCCTCTGTCTTCGATTAAATATCCATCACGTTCAAGTTCATCAAGTAGATCTTTATAAACGTCTGTTTTTCCCGCATCAACGGCTAAGTCGTATACTTCCTGAATATTTATTTTCCCCTTATGCGCGCAATGGATCAACACCTGATTCACAAACTGGAAGTTGCCGCCTAAGTAGTCCCTTAATCGTTTTATCCAGTCATCAAAATTAGCTGTATTTTTCACCACGCTATTGAATGCTTCGTTAATGATTTCCATGTCGGCTGTCCCTTGTCCTCTTTTAAAAGCAATTAGGTCAATTTCCTGAATCATTAACTGAATGAAGTATGGTAGAAGATGTTCTATTTTTAAAATAAGATAATCTTCCAGTTCTTCAGAATACTGAATTGTTGCTTCTGCTGTTAGTTGTCGTATCAATTGCTTTGACTCCGGTTCACTAAGCTTATCTATCGGAAGAAGTTCTATGTCGTTTATAAGTGTTGGACGTCCTATTTCTTTAACAACAGAATGTAACCCAATAGAACCCGCATACACAAAAATTATTTTTTTCAACTCTGGTTTATGCCTGATTTCTCTCAATTCATGGAGAAGACTAATTGCATCTTCAACTTTCCCTGCATTTTTCAAATTAAGAATAACTTCGACAAACTCATCTATCAGTAAGACAATAGCAATATCTTGTTTCGCTAACTCTTCCAATAAATTAACCACCTCACTGTAATAATCTGAAGGGTATCTGCCGATTTTCAAGCCATCTTTCCCAATCTTTTCGATACCATATTTTTTGATCCATTTTCGAAATAATGTTTTTGCTTTCTTCAATGAACTCAACCGTTCAATAAGCATCTCAAAAATTCTCTGATAGAATTGATCTTTATTAGTTGCCCCTTCAACATCCTTATATATGCACCAATAATCCTTAGGAGTATTAGCTTCAATATCTTTCATTATAGAAGTTTTTCCAACCCTGCGGGGTGCAGTAAAAAGGACATCAGATCCCTTCTCAACAAAATGCCAGAACAAATCATTAATTTTTGGCCTTCTTAAATAACTTTCCCCGGAAACTGCATCTCCGGTTATTGTGTGAGGATGTTTCCATTTTTTCATACAATACTTTTAACAATGAATTTATTGCCAAATATAAATAACAATAAAACCATTGTCAAATTTTTTAACAATAAAATCATTGTTAAAACAAAAATCTCTGTCCGAAATAATCAAACAGAGATTTTCTATAAATTCAAAATGTATTATCACATATTGTAGAACCTATAGAAGGAACGTAATCTCCAACAATAAAATGATTGTGGCAAAATGCGGTTAAAAACCTCTTCACCCTAGCAACTTATCAGCCATGGCATTGGCAAGTGCAATACATTGTTCAAACTTGTCTTTTTTGAGAGCGCCTTTTTCTTCAACCGGTTCGTAAACCAAATCCCAGTTAATTGTTTCGGCAAATTTCATCAGGTTTTTCACGCCTCCTCCATTCCACGAAAAATTGCCAAATACGCCCAGATAATGATCTTTTATACCCATGTGCTCGATGGTCGACAATAAGGTTTCGACATTCGGGAAAAGTGAATTGTTGTACGCACAACTTCCGACAATAAAACCTTTGTACTTGAAAATATCATTAATAATATATGAAGAATGCGTTTTCGAAGCATCATACACCCGGATGTCCCTGATTCCGCGAACAGAAAGCTGGCGGGCAATTACTTCAGCCATTTTCTGCGTGTTTCCGTACATCGAGCCGTAAACGATGATCACCCCATTGTCGAAAGTATAGGAACTCCATTTGTCGTAACGGCTCAATACCCAGTTCAGGTCGCTGCGCCAGATCGGACCGTGTGTAGCAGCAATCATTTTAATATCGAGACCTGCCAGTTTTTTAATGGCACGCTGGGTATGCGGACAATATTTCCCGACAATATTGGTGAAATACCGCATGACTTCAATCTCGTAAAAGTCGAGATTAATTTCATCGTCAAAGATACCGCCGTCCAACGTTCCGTAGCTGCCAAAAGCATCACCCGAAAATAAAATTTGGTTCGTTTCTTCGAAAGACACCATGGTTTCGGGCCAGTGTACCATGGGTATTGCCTGAAACTGAACCCGGGTTTTTCCAAGTTCCAAAACATGACCATCATATACTTCGTGCGTATTTACCGGCTTCATATAAAAGCTTTCCACAAACCCGAACGTCTTTTTATTGCCAACCAAAATAATATCAGGATACTTGGCCACGATTGCTTTTAAAGCTCCCGAATGGTCGGGTTCCATGTGATTTATGATCAAATAATCGACTTTTCTGTCACCAATGATGGAATGAATGTCATCGAGATAGTCGTCGATAAACTGACGTTCGACGGTATCTACCAAAGCAATTTTCTCATCATCTATCAAGTATGAATTATACGAAACCCCATGCGGAATAGGCCAAATATTCTCAAATAAATGCGTGCGGCGATCGTTGTACCCCAAATAATAAATATTGTCGGCTAATTTAACGTGGTGCATATCTATCGTTTTTAGTTTTCAATTATTTTCAGGCACGAAAATAGGTATTTTCAGCCAATCCTTTTATCCGTGCCGGTCATTTTCAGGAACATTTAAGCTTTTTCTCACAATCGCATAAATCCGGCGAAAAACTTATTTTTGCAAAAAACTTTTCAGGATGGAATTTAAACCCGAAAATAAAATCATGCTTTTCCCCCGCATCAATAAAATCATCATTATTGTTGTTGCCATTGCATTTGTTATAACAGGAATCAGGGGATATCAGTTGTTCAAATATATTTTCGAAATCAATGTAAAAACACCGGGAAGTATTATTATTTCTAGAGAAGCCAACTTTAATCAGGTACTCGACTCATTAAAAAAACACGATATTCTAATCAATAACAAAGCGTTTAAGTGGGTTTCAAAACGGAAAAAATATTCCAACAGCATCAAGCCGGGGAAATACCTTTTCGACAGTGGTATGAATACCAACCAGATTGTGAATATGCTGAGATCGGGAAGCCAGGAGCCGGTAGTTGTTACATTCAACAACATCCGGAATTTCAAGCAACTGGCTGCTGCTATTTCCAAATATATTGAACCGGATTCGCTGCTGTTGCTGCAAAGACTCACTGATACCACCATGTATGCGAAATATGGTTTTACGGAACGAACCATTCCCTGCATGTACATCCCGAATTCGTACGAATTTTACTGGACAACTACTCCTGAACAGTTTACCGACCGGATGGCTGCCGAATACAAACGGTTCTGGACTGATGACCGGAAAGCAAAAGCGACAGCCAAGGGACTGACACCCGAACAGGTAAGCACGATTGCATCCATCGTTCAGGAAGAAACGGTGAAAAATGAAGAAAAACCCATTGTTGCCGGATTGTATCTGAACCGTTTGAAAAAAGGCATGTTGCTTCAGGCTGATCCGACCATAAAATTTGCACTGAACGATTTTACCATCCGGCGCGTATTGAATGAATATCTGTTGATCGATTCGCCCTACAACACTTACAAATATGCGGGTTTGCCTCCCGGCCCCATCAATTTTCCTGAAATTTCGAGCATCGAGGCGGTTCTGAATGCCGAAAAACACAATTACATGTATATGTGTGCAAAAGAAGATTTTTCCGGGTATCACAATTTTGCAGTAACTCTCGACGGACACAACCAAAATGCCCGGAAATACCAGGCAGCGCTCAATAAAAATAAAATCTGGAAATAAAAAATGGACGGCAGGTATCGGAAAAATATAGAAAGCGGACAACTGGTGGAGATTGTGCTGAAACAGCATCAGCAAAGCGGCGAACTAACTGAAGGATTTGTGAAGCAAATACTGACCAATGCAGCTTTTCATCCGCATGGCATAAAAGTAAAACTGGCTACAGGAGAAGTTGGCAGAGTGAAAAATATCATTCCGGAATAAATTTTTTTCTGATTATAATACTTCTGTTCCCAGTCCGATTGATTCAATCTTTTAAAACCACAAACCCGATTCACCTGCATCATTATCAAGTAATGAATTATCGTCCGTAATCTTTAATTTGCGTAAATTTTATTAAAAAAAGTGATCAAATCTATCAAATTGATATTAGTTTTAGCCTCAAAATAAAAATCAAAAATTATTGGCTGACTTTAACCTGTTAATAAAATGATCTGGAACGAAAAAATTGAATGTGCGGGACGCGATGAAATGAAAGCAATCCAGTCGAAACGACTGATTGAAACCGTACAGCGTATTTATCACAATGTGCCCACTTACCGGGCAAAAATGCAGGCTGCCGACCTGGTTCCCGGCGATATAAAAAGCATCGACGATTTGCATAAATTGCCTTTTACTACCAAAGCCGACCTCCGCGATAATTATCCTTTTGGCATGTTCACCGTACCCATGAGCGAAATTGTCCGCGTTCATGCTTCCTCCGGAACAACCGGAAAACCAACTGTTGTGGGATACACCCGGAAAGACCTCCAATCGTGGTCAGAAGTGGTTACCCGCTCATTGTGTATGGCAGGTGTTTGCCAGCACGATATTGTACAGGTTGCTTACGGGTACGGCTTGTTTACCGGCGGACTCGGACTGCATTACGGGTGCGAAAACCTCGGTGCAACCGTCATCCCAATCTCAGGAGGAAATACTGCAAAACAACTTCAATTGATGGAAGACTTCGGAACTTCGGTTATCGCCTGTACTCCTTCATACGCCTTGTATTTGTCGGAAGCAATTGCCGAGGCCGGGATAAAAAAGGAAAACCTGAAGCTGCGGGTAGGTATTTTTGGCGCCGAACCATGGACCGAAAATATGCGCCGCGAAATAGAATTAAAACTGGGACTGAAAGCAATCGATATTTACGGATTGAGCGAAATTATTGGTCCGGGAGTTTCCTGCGAATGCGAGTACCAATGCGGGATGCACATCAACGAAGATCATTTTGTGCCGGAAATTATCGATCCTGAAACACTGCAACCACTACCGGCCGGTGAACGGGGCGAACTGGTTTTCACAACCATCACCAAAGAAGGTATTCCGCTGATCCGCTACCGGACCCGCGACCTCACCCGGCTCATCTACGACAAATGCGAATGCGGCCGCACGACGGTACGCATGGAAAAATGTACCGGACGTTCCGACGATATGCTGATCATTCGCGGAGTGAACGTATTTCCGTCGCAAATTGAAAGCGTGCTGCTCGAAATGAGCGAAACTGCCCCCCACTACCTGATCACGGTTGAACGTGAAGACAATCTCGACATTCTGAATGTGATGGTTGAAGTTCAGGAACAATTTTTCTCTGATGAAATCAGGCAACTGGAAGCGCTGCGTAAAAAAATCACACAGAAAATACATAACACACTGGGCATCTCAGTAAATGTAAAACTGGTTGAACCCAAAACCATTGAACGGACTGCGGGCAAAGCCAAACGGGTAATCGACAACCGAAAATTATAGGAGGCACCAATCATGATTATCAAACAATTATCAGTTTTTCTTGAAAATAAAACAGGCCGCCTGAACGAAGTTACCAGCCTGCTGGGCGAAGCCCAAATCAACATTTCTGCTTTTAATATTGCCGACACATCGGAGTTTGGAATTCTTCGCATGATCGTTTCTGATCCTGAAAAAGCGCTGGTAGTTTTAAAAGAAGCCAGCTTCTCGGTGAGCCTCACCGACGTTATTTGCCTCAGCACCCCCAACCAACCGGGAGCACTGGCAAAAGCGCTCAACATACTGGCCGACGAAGGTGTGTTTATTGAATATTTATATGCCTATTCCAATGAAGGAAAAGCTGCGAATATCATGCTGAAACCAACCGATATACAGAAGTGCATTAAAGTTTTGAGCGACCATCAGTTGGATTTGGTGAAAGCAAGCGACCTGTACAAGATTTAGCAAACGCGGGAACCGATAGAAATTTTTTCAGCAGAAAACAAACGAAAACCATTTATTAAGAATAACTGGTAAAAAGTATACTGGCTGCGAAAAACCAGCATTATTGATTTATTGTTATAATTTTGTACTCGGCAGGAAAAATTGCAAACAAAATAGTCCTGCTCTATTTTGAAACCAAGTAATACAAAATGAAAAAAATTGCAATACAGGGAATCGCCGGATCGTTTCACGAAGATGCTGCCCGGAAATATTTCGGGGATGAAGAAATTGAAGTAATCGAATGCCGGTCGTTCCAAAGCGTTTGCGAACTAATTGATGCCGACAAAGTTGACATTGCCGTGATGGCCATTGAGAATTCGATAGCTGGTAGCATTTTGCAGAATTATTCGCTCATTCGCGATTTCCACCTTCGGGTGATCGGAGAAATATACATTCATATTCAAATGAACCTGATGATGCTTCCCGGTGCAAAAAAAGAAGATATCAAAACCATTTATTCGCATCCGATAGCAATTCGCCAGTGCGTCGAATACATTGAAAAATATTTTCCGGAGGCAAAAATCCGCGAGAATCAGGACACAGCAGCTTCCGGCAAATTACTCGTAGAGGAAAACCTGATGAATGCCGCGGCAATCGGGAACCTGCGTACCGCCGAAATCTACGGACTGAATGTGCTTGAAACCAATATTGAGACCAATAAAAAGAATTATACACGTTTCTGGATTCTATCCAAACATTCGAACCAAAGCGACCTGAACAACAAAGCTTCTCTTTGTTTCGAAGTCGGACATTATTACGGCGCACTGGCCCGGGTACTGAATATTTTTGCTGAAAACAAAATCAACTTAAATAAAATTCAGTCGGTACCCATTTTGGGCAAACCCAACGAATATACCATGCATGTGGATGTTGAATGGGACGATATTGTCAATTATGAACGTGCCATTCATGCAATACTAAAGAATGTATCCAGCTTGTCAATTTTGGGCGAATATGTTCGCGGCGAGATCGACATTCAAAACTAAAAAATACGACTGTTATGAGTAAAATAGGATTATTTTTCGGCCCCTCGAAAGGTTCGGTACATCGGGTAGCTGATAAAATTAAAGATGCCATTGGCAACGATAAAGTGGAAATGATCCCTGTCAAAGATGCTGATTTATCTGATATCGAACGCTTCGATAAAATCATTTTTGGAATATCGACCGTTGGAAAAGAAACCTGGGACTCGGAATATTCAAATACCGACTGGAGTAAGTTTTTCCCGAAAGCAGCCAGCGCCAGCTATTCCAATAAAATCGTAGCCATCTTCGGATTGGGCGACCATATCACCTATCCCGGTCATTTTGTAAATGCCATGGGTATGCTCGCCAAAGAAATCATGAAAAAAGACGCAACGATTGTCGGGCAGGTTGCAACCGAAGGTTACGAATTCGATGATTCGGAAGCCCTGATTGACGGAAAATTTATCGGGTTGCCGATTGATGAAGATTTTGAACCGGAACAGACGAATAAACGAATTACTGCCTGGCTGAACGACTTAAAACCTCATTTCGGGTTCTGATACCCGAAATAAATGATAAAATTCATGGTCAGAGAAATCCCCATTTTTGCATTGAATTTTAAGTTAAAAAAGGGGAATTCTTTCAGTTTGATTTTTTCTGATCGAATGATTTTCTGATTTGAAAAACAAATTTAATAACACATCCGGTCGTTCTGAAAAATCGCAGATAATATGCTGCTTTTAAGTATTTTTTCAATTTCTTTGATCCGATAAGGAACGGAAAAACACACGGTATATTTTCAATTTCCTGTCTCGAACAAAGAATAAAACCGACCGGATACAAGTATTTTTAGAATGAAACAGACTCCAATAGATCGCACAATAGTTGACCGCTTAGTAAAACGTTTACAAATTGAAAATATTGGCAATGCCTCTATCCGCGAGATTGTAGCGCTGGTTAATTTAGTTGAAAAAGAAACCGGCATCCGGTATTGCCGTATGGAAATGGGTGTTCCCGGTCTGCCGCCTGCCGAAGTAGGTACCAAAGCCGAAATCGAAGCGCTGAAATCGGGAGTTGCCGCAAGATACCCGATGATGGAAGGACATCCGGAGTTAAAAGCAGAAACAGCACGATTTGTCAAACTATTTACTGACATTGACGTTTCGCCGGAAGGTTGTATCCCCACCGTTGGATCAATGCAGGGGACGTATGCAGCTCTTTTCGTTTCCAGCAATGCCGACAAAAAGAAAGACACGGTGCTGTTTATTGATCCGGGATTTCCGGTTCAGAAACAACAAATGATGGTCATGGGCAGACCGTACGAATCGTTCGATGTGTTTGACTACCGGGGTGAAAAACTGCGCGAAAAACTGGAGTCGTATCTTTCCAAAGGAAATATCAGTTGCATCATCTATTCGAACCCGAACAATCCCAGTTGGATTTGCCTGACTGAAGAGGAATTGCAGATCATTGGAGAAATGTCGACAAAATACGATGTGACTATCATGGAAGACCTGGCCTATTTTGCCATGGATTTCCGTAAAAATCTGTATACTCCCGGCCAGCCTCCTTTCCAGCCAACCATTGCACGATATACAGACAATTACGTATTATTTATTTCAAGCTCGAAAATATTCTCGTACGCAGGCCAGCGCATCGGCATGATGGTCATTTCCGACGCCCTTTTCAACCGCAAATACGAGAACCTGAAAACACGTTTCCAAAGCCATGCTTTTGGACACACGGTTGTACTGCGCGTACTTTACGCACTTTCTTCCGGTACCTGCCACTCGGCGCAGTTTGCTTTGGCAGCTATGTTCAAGGCAGCAAACGACGGGAAGTTTAATTTTGTGGAAGAAGTAAAGGAATACGGTGAAAAAGCCCGGATCATGAAAAAACTGTTCACCGAAAACGGGTTTAAAATTGTGTACGAAAAAGACGGCGACGAACCCATTGCCAACGGGTTCTATTTCACCATCCAGTATCCGGGTATGACAGGAGAAGAACTTCTTGCAAATATTCTTTACTACGGAATAAGCGCCATCTCACTGAAAAATACCGGCAGTGAACGAGAAGGGCTTCGGGCCTGTGTTTCACATGTTGGTCGCGATCAGTTTGGCGATCTTGAAAAACGGTTGAAAATGTTCAGTGAGAACTTCGGATAACGATTATAAAACAAAACTATGGGAGCCAATAATCTGGTAACAGCTTACAATTCTACCTTGATTCAACTTCAGGAATTTTTTGCAAAAAAAAGTCCCTGTACTTTGAAAAAAGGAGAAGCTTTTATCGATTATGACGACCCATCGGGCAAGCTGGGAATTGTTCTGGAAGGATTACTTTATTCATCCTACATTTCCGAAAACGGAAAAGAATGGATATCGAATTTTTTTTATCCGCCCAACCATGCGATCATTACCAGCTACGAAAGTTTTCTGAGAGGAAAAAAATCGGGTGAAGCAATCAGGGCTTACGAAGATTCAATTTTAATTTTTATACAGAAAAGTGAATTCGATATCCTGGTCAGGAAAGACCCGCAACTGGAACACATGGTACGGGTAATGGCCGAAGAAAGCTATATTCAGACATTAAAACGGGTTTATTCATTCCAGTCGTTAAACGCTTTTCAGCGGGTTAAAAAGTTTTTTTCCGAACATGGAGAACTTGCATCCAGGGTACAGCGGCAACATATAGCATCGTATCTGGGAATCCATAGGAATATTTTCACCCGGGTCCTGAACAAATTATAATTTGCAACTTTTGTTGCACAAAGAAAAAAATGAAACCAATAGATTTGCAATAACCCTGTTCAGCAAGAGGATATTCACTTGATTAATAGTGGTTACGCACATATATAAAAACAAATTATCATGGCAAAAGTAAGAGGCGCGGTCGTAGTCGACAATGAAGAATGCAAAGGTTGCGGACTTTGTGTAGTTGCCTGTCCGCACGATGTTCTTGGACAGAACAAACAGGTGAACAGCCGGGGATACCATTTTTCGTTCATGAAAAACCCGGAAAACTGTATCGGCTGCTCAAATTGTGCAATTGTTTGTCCGGATACTTGTATCACTGTTTATCGTGTAAAAATTTAAGAGTAGCTAACATTAAAAACTTTCAATACATGGGAGAATTAAAATTAATGAAGGGAAACGAAGTTATTGCTGAAGCGGCTATTCGTTGTGGATGCGACGGTTACTTCGGGTACCCGATAACTCCTCAAAGTGAAGTGATGGAAACCCTCATGGCCCGCGAACCTTGGAACGAAACAGGCATGGTGGTATTGCAGGCCGAAAGTGAGGTAGCATCGATTAACATGGTGTATGGAGCTGCCGCCACCGGTAAAAAAGTGATGACTTCTTCTTCGAGCCCAGGTATCAGCCTGATGGCCGAAGGAATTTCGTATATTGCCGGTGCCGAATTGCCTTGCGTAATCGTAAACGTACAACGCGGCGGCCCCGGTCTGGGTACGATCCAGCCATCGCAGGCCGATTATTTCCAATCGGTAAAAGGCGGTGGACACGGCGACTACCATTTGATTGTTTTGGCGCCTGCTTCCGTTCAGGAAATGAATGATTTTGTTGATCTGGGTTTTCAACTGGCATTCAAATATCGTAATCCGTCCATGATTTTAGCCGATGGAGCCATCGGGCAAATGATGGAAAAAGTGCAGTTGTCTGATTTTAAACCACGAATGACTGCTGAGGAAATTGATGCAAAATACGGAAGCTGGGCCACCAACGGAAAGAAACCAAACCGAGAACGAAACATCGCCACTTCACTGGAAATGGATTCAGCAAAAATGGAAGCCAATAACAAACGGTTTCAGGAAAAATATGCAAAAATGCAAGCCGAAGATGTTCTATATGAAACAATCCGGTGCGACGATGCTGAATACATTTTAGTAGCTTTTGGCGTTTCTTCAAGAATCTGCCAAAAAGCTGTTGATATTGCACGCGAAAAAGGAATGAAAGTTGGTTTGCTCAGACCTATTACCTTATTTCCTTTTCCGAAGCAAATAATTGGCGAAATGGCGAAAAGGGTAAAAGGCTTTATGACTGTTGAAATGAATGCAGGACAAATGATTGAAGACGTTCAGTTATCTGTTGGCTGCGCCGGATGTGCTGTCCCTGTAAAATATTTTGGACGGATGGGCGGAATTATTCCAACTCCTTCGGAAGTAGTGCAGGCACTGGAACAAAAATTAATAGGAGGGTAAACAATGGATGTAAAAGATATTATCAAACCGGAAAATCTGGTTTACGAGAAACCTGGCATGCTTACCGCCAATACGATGCACTATTGCCCGGGTTGCAGTCACGGTGTGGTACATAAACTCATTGCTGAAATCATAGAAGATCTTGGCATTCAGGAAAAAACTATCGGGGTTGCTCCTGTTGGTTGTTCAGTATTTGCATACAATTACATTGATATAGACTGGCAAGAAGCTGCCCACGGGCGCGCTCCTGCCCTGGCAACGGGCATCTCCCGCACCAATCCTGACAAAATAGTTTTCACTTATCAGGGCGACGGCGACCTCGCATCAATTGGTACTGCCGAAATTATGCATGCCTGCAACCGGGGAGAGAATTTTGCGGTCATTTTTATCAATAACGGAATTTACGGGATGACCGGAGGACAGATGGCCCCTACTACCCTACTCGGACAAGTTACTGCAACAACTCCCTACGGACGCGATGCCGAACGCAATGGTTACCCATTGAAAATCACCGAACTGATCGCCCAACTACCGGGTACATCCTATGTCACGCGGCAGTCGGTACATACACCGGCAGCTATCCGCAGGTGTAAAAAGGCAATTACAAAGGCATTCGAAGCAGCTATGGATAAAAAAGGAACTTCGTTTGTTGAGGTAGTATCAACCTGTAACATGAACTGGAAAATGACCCCCGTTCAGGCCAATCAGTGGATGGAAGAAAACATGTTCCCGTTCTATCCTCCCGGCGATATAAAAGACGGTTCGAAAGCTGACCCTGCAAGTTTTAAACAAAACTAAATTTGAATGTTATGACAGAAGAATTAATCATAGCCGGATTTGGCGGACAAGGTGTGCTCTCAATGGGAAAAATACTCGCGTACTCGGGCGTTATGGCTGGTCAGGAAGTTACCTGGTTCCCGTCGTACGGACCGGAAATGCGTGGAGGAACAGCCAACGTAACTGTTATTTTGAGCGACAAACGAATCAGTTCTCCGATCATTAATGAGTTTGATACGGCCATTATTTTGAACCAGCAATCGATGGATAAATTCGAAAAAATGGTAAAACCGGGCGGCACTCTTCTTTACGACCCAAATGGTATTACCCGGAATCCTGAACGTACCGACATCAATCTTTTTAAAATTGACGGGACAAAAATTGCCGCCGACCTGGGAAATGTAAAAATCTTTAACATGGTAGTACTCGGCGCTTATCTGAAAGCCAAACCCGTGGTCAATATCGACAGCGTGGAGAAGGGATTACAACAGTCGCTTCCGGCACGCCATCACAAATTGATCCCGCTGAACCTGGCAGCCGTGCAAAAAGGATACGAGTTGCTCGAATCTGTAACAACACTCTAAAAATTAACCGATCGCATATTTCTTGAAGAAGGAGCCTGAAAAGGTTCCTTTTTTATTGGCAGGTGTTTCTTTTTATTCCTCCCCGAAAAATTCTTTATTGAAATTCACCAGATATAGTTTTTCTGTTGGACGGGTAAAAGCAGTATACATCCAGCGTAGATATTCTACATTCAGCATACCTTCAGTCAGATACCCCTGGTCAATAAATACAGCCTTCCATTGCCCTCCCTGTGCTTTGTGGCAAGTGACAGCATACGCAAACTTCACCTGAAGTGCATTAAAATACTCGTTCTCCCTGATTCTCTCCCAGCGTTTTTTCTTACTACGGATGTCCATATAGTCTTCCGCAACGGCTTCAAATAATTTCCGGTTGTCATCCGATCCCATTGCAGCCGTTTCGATAGTTAACGTATCAAGGAAAATTTTGCAGTCGAGTTCCATATCTTTATAATCAACAAACTTCAGACTGACATTGGCAAACCGAAACCCGTACAATTCTTCGTATTTGCCAATCGCCGTGATTTCAACAATATCGCCGTTGGCAATAAAATCGATATTTTCATTTTCCTTCAGCCAGAAATAATTGTTTTTAACAACCATCAAAAGGTCGCCGACCGATATTTCGTTTTCTTTATAAAGTATAGTCTTCCTGATGCCTTCATTAAACTTGTTGGCCCGTTTATTCGACCGGGTAACAACCATGGTTTCCTGTTCACCGTATTTGTCGTAACAGGTCGAAATTTCATCAATCAACTCCTGCCCTCCGATTCGTTTTATATCATTGTACCCGGCAAGTTCAATTGGAAAATAATTTCCGGAATAATCGCCTCCCGTAATAATCTGGCGGATGCTTGTTGCATTATTTAATATACCCGAGTTTTCCTCCTGTCTCATCACTTCTGTCAGTTCAATTTCTTTTACTTTCAAATCGTACATTTCAACATCATGAGCCGACAGTGCGGGACTGATATCGAGACCCACAGGGGGCAACTGGGCCGTGTCGCCCACTAAAATCAGTTTGCAATTTATTCCTGTATAAACAAATTCAACCAGATCGTCAAGCAAACGTCCCGACCCAAAGATAGAAGCTTCCGCACTTTCATTCGAAATCATTGATGCTTCGTCAACAATGAAAAAGGCATCTTTCAGTAGATTTTTATTCAGAACAAATCGTCCTGTCCCGTCAGAAGAAGATTGTTGTCTGTAAATGGTTTTGTGAATGGTATAAGCAGGTTGCCGGCAATAGAAAGAAAGTACTTTGGCCGCCCGCCCGGTAGGAGCCAGCAAAACCGAACTGAATTTAAATTTCTTCAGCGTTTTCACAAAAGCGCTCAACATAGTTGTTTTTCCGGTACCCGCATATCCTTTCAAAATAAAAACTGCATTTTCATCGGATTCGGCAACAAAAGTGGCAAGATTTTTGGCAAGTAATTCCTGACCCGACGTGGGTATATATTTGAAATGCTGAATTATCTCTGAATGTATGTGATTTTTTATCATGGAGAGCTAAATTAAGTAATTCCAAAGATGGGAATTTAATTTTTTTTATAAATTTGCATGCAAACAAAAAATTAATCTTAAAACTGATAAGATGAAGACATTAATCCAGACCGTCCTTATAGCTGTTGCTCTTTTAATTGCTTACCTTGTTTATACCAGTATTCAAGATCCAATCGATTTTGAAAAAGCAAAAAGTGCAAGGTATGAAGCAACTATCGCCAGGTTGAAAGACATTCGTAAAGCAGAGTTAGCTTATAAAGATGTAAATGGAAAATTTACAGGTAACTGGGACTCATTAGTTACTTTTGTAAAAAAAGACTCGCTGATACTTGTTAAAAAATACGGTATGCTTACCGACAGTATGTTGGACGCAGGCTTAACCGAAGCAAAAGCCCTGAAACAAGGGTTGATCATCAGGGATACCCTTAAAGTCAGCGTATTGGACTCATTGTTTGGAAAATCGTATCCAATCGAAAAAATAAAATATGTTCCGGTTAGTGATACGATTGCAGAGTTCCATTTAGGAGCAACAGTCATTACCACAGGTTCTGGCATCAATGTTCCGGTCTTCGAAGCAAAAGCACACAACAACACCATTTTGATAAATCTCGATCGTCAGTTGGTAATCAACCTGAACGACCAAAAGAGGACCAACCAGAAATACCCTGGACTTAAAGTTGGCTCTCTTACTGAAACAAACAATAATGCAGGAAACTGGGAGTAAATCTGGGATATGCATGAAATTTCGTACGTAGACGAAACATTTGATTTAAACTTCATTTTAGAATATCACCTATCCATCCAGGTCAGCCTGGATGGATTTTCTTTTTGTATACTCGATACAATACAAAAAAAGTATGTATTGTTGCGACATTTACCGTTGGCCGTTAAAAAATCTCAGTTTTTAACAGGCAAAATCAAAGACATTTACGAAACAGAAGAAGCGCTGAATAAAAATTTCAAGTCCGTTACGATCAGCTATAACGACCCAAAAGCCACGATTATACCCTCGTCGTTTTCCAGTGAGAACCAACTGAAACAGATTATTAGTCTAAACCAGCCTTTTGAAAGAAATGAGGAAACATCAGCCTGTCAGGTGAAAAGTTTTTCTCAGGACATTATTTTTTCTTACCCGCAGGAATTGCGAACTTTTTTTAATTCAAAATATTCGGAATACCACCTTTTTCACAGTACATACCCTTTGCTAAATGCAGCCCTTCAACAAAAGGGGAAAGCAGGCAAAACGATAATTCTGAACTTCAATAAAAAATATTTCCACATTGTTTTTATTGAAAAAGACATACGGTTGTTCAACAGTTTCTTTTATAAAACCGAAACCGACTTTCTGTATCATACACTGAATATTTGCAAGAACCTTGAATTTGATGCAGAAAAAGATGAAGTACTGATTGGCGGAATGGTGGCCGACGATTCGGATTATATTCGCCAATTAAAAAAATATCTATTGCACGTAAGTTTGCTGAAACCGGATCAGGATTTTCATTACAGCTATACATTCGAAAAAACACCGGGTCATTATTTTGCTGAATTATTTAATTCATACAAATGCGTATTGTAGGAGGAAAGTACAAAGGTCGGCATTTCACTCCCGGGAAAAGTTTCAAGGCAAGGCCGACCACCGATATGGCCAAAGAAAGCCTTTTCAACATTCTTCAGAATACAATCGATTTTGAAGAAATAAAAGTGCTTGACCTGTTTGCCGGCACCGGAAGCATCAGTTTTGAGTTTGCCTCGCGCGGGTGTACCAACATTACGACGGTAGAAATCAATTTCAACCACGTCAATTTTATAAAAGAAACCATTGCAAAACTGGACGAAACAAATATTCGGTTGGTGAAAACCAATGCTTTTGTATTTGCTGAACATTTTAAAGAACAATACGATCTTATATTCGCCGATCCGCCATACGACATGCGAAACTTCTCCGAGGTTCCCGATTTAATTTTCCGGAACAATTTATTGAGGAAAGATGGTTTATTCATTCTCGAACATTCGGGAGAATACGATTTTTCAAAACTCCCACAATTCAGGGAACTACGCAGGTACGGAAGTGTTCATTTCAGTTTTTTCCGGAATAGCCCGTCATCTGAGAAGTAGCTAACCGTGATGTATTCTTCGTTTACAGTCTGAAATCCTGCTTTTACCGGATTTCTTTTTTCCTTCAATTTGTAACAAATAGCTTTGTTGGCGAACTAAATTTATGAAACAAAAACTTCTGGTATATGGTACTATTCAGTGCACAAGATGTAATTAAAGATTATGCTGCCCACCGGGCGCTCGACAGGGTGAGTATTTCGGTTGAAGAAGGGCAGGTACATGGGCTGCTGGGTCCCAACGGGGCTGGTAAAACCACCTTGATACGCATTATCAACCAGATCACTGCACCCGATCAGGGCGAGCTTTTTTTCGAAGGACGACCGATGCGCGCCAGCGACATTCACCAGATTGGTTATCTTCCCGAAGAACGCGGCTTGTACAAAAAAATGAAAGTCGGAGAACAGGCGCTGTATTTTGCCCAATTGAAAGGACTTTCGAAGCGTGATGCATTGAAAAGCCTGAAAGTGTGGTTCGAAAAATTCGAGATTCAGGCTTGGTGGAACAAAAAAGTGGAAGAACTGTCGAAAGGAATGCAGCAAAAAGTCCAGTTTATCATCACCGTGGTACATAAACCGAAACTGCTGATCTTCGATGAACCGTTCAGCGGCTTTGACCCCATCAACACCAATTTGCTGAAACAGGAAATACTGAACCTCCGGAAAGAAGGCGCAACCATCATTTTTTCAACCCACAACATGGCTTCGGTTGAAGAAATATGCGATCATATTTCACTGATCAACAAATCGAAAAAAATTGTAGACGGCCCGATTCATGAATTGAAAGAACACTACAAAAACCATGTTTTTGAAATTCAATACAAAGGAGAAACCTATGACTTCACAAGGCTTTTGGAAGCTGACTTCAGGATTATTGAACACCGGCAGGCTGAACGGAACAATGTATTGAAAGTGCAGCATCTGAATGGTAAGTCGAATAATGAACTGCTGCAAAAGCTGATGCAGCAGATTGAGATCATTTCATTTCAGGAAATTATCCCGAGCATGAACGAAGTATTTATAAAAGTAGTTGAACAGGCAAACCAGAAATAAACCACGATTATGAATAAAGCAATTTTAGTATTAAAACGTGAATACCTGACCCGGGTCAAGAAAAAATCGTTCATTGTCACCACCCTGTTAATGCCTGTTCTCATGGCTGCAATATTCATCATTCCAACTTATTTAGGAATGAGCGACGATAAAAAAGAACGAACCATTGCCGTATACGACGAATCCAGTTTGTTTCTCGACCAACTGAAAGGCAACGAATATACCAAACTGGTTTTTGTGCCCCGTGAGGAATACGAACAAATTAAAAAGAAACAAAAAGAAACAGCTTACTACGCCCTGTTATACATTCCTGCAAATATACTTGTAAGCAACCGGGCCCAGCTTTTTTCTGAAAAGCAGGTCACTTTTGATGTTTCCAATTTACTGGAGAACCGGATTGAAGATATTATCGAACGTGATAAACGCAACAAAGTCATCGAAGAAACAGGTGTTCCCGATCTGGAGAAAAAACTTGCTGCTACCAGTACCGATATAAAACTATCCACTCTTAAAATTGAGGCAGAAGGAAAAGCAAAAGAAAGTTCTTCTGTCCTGGTCGGAGTGATGGGATACATCATGGGTTTTTTGATTTACATGTTCATGTTCATGTACGGAATGATGGTGATGCGTGGCGTAATGGAAGAAAAATCAAGCCGGGTGGTTGAAGTTATCATTTCTTCCGTGAAACCGGTACAACTAATGTTTGGCAAAATCATAGGTATTGCCTTGGTCGGTCTAACGCAAATAGCCCTCTGGATACTTCTCGGATTTATTATTGTTACCGGACTGGGAATGTTTCTGGGAGTTGATGCAGGGCAAATGCAACAGGCACAAAACCTGATGAACCCCGATATGATGGGCAATGCAGCTCAGTTAGCTACTTCTGGATCTGCAAATAAATACCAGGAAATGATGGAAATGGCCGGAACCTTGCCTGTTTTCACAATTCTTTTCTCGTTTGTTTTCTATTTTCTGGGAGGTTATTTGCTTTACAGCTCTTTGCTGGCAGCCGTTGGCTCGGCAGTCGACAGCGAAGAAGACTCGCAGCAATTGGTTTTTCCTGTTATATTGCCGCTTATTTTATCCATCATGCTGCTGTTCCCTATCGCCAAAAATCCGGAAGGCCCGTTGGCATTCTGGACATCGATGATCCCGTTCACCTCGCCGATCATCATGCTGGCCCGTATCCCGTATGGCATTCCATGGTGGGAACTCGCATTGTCGATGTTCTTATTGGTTATCACCATCATCGGAGCCATCTGGATGGCTGCCAAGATTTACCGGACAGGAATATTGATGTATGGGAAAAAGGTAAATATGAAAGAGATAATAAAATGGCTTCGTTACCGAAATTAGCTATCCATTTTCAATAAAAATTAACGTCAGAAAAAAAATAACAGACTAATTCGTATTTTTCTATATTTTTTTGTATTATTGCACTCAATGAAAAACAACTTTGCATACATGATTATATGTTGCTGTGGAAATTCTTCCACAGGGAGTTGTTTTGTTTGAAATCGATTGAAGAATAATTATTAATCAGATTATACAAAGGCCTTCCTGAAATTCAGGAGGGCCTTTTTGTTTAACTCAAAAAAAAGCAGAAAGATGAAAGTAAACAACATTCTCGAAACAATCGGGAACAGTCCGTTGGTGCGGATTAACAATTTGTATCCGGAAGGATATGACGTTTATGCAAAAGTTGAAAAGACCAACCCGGGCGGAAGCATCAAGGACCGTATTGCCCTTTCGATGGTAGAAGCGGCTGAAGCCGCAGGTATACTGAAGCCTGAAAGTATTTTGGTCGAACCAACTTCAGGAAACACAGGAATTGGCCTTGCCCTGGTGGCAGCCGTAAAGAAATACAAGCTGATATTGGTGATGCCCGAATCAATGAGTATTGAGCGTCGCCGAATACTGACCGCCTATGGCGCCGAACTGATTCTGACACCCCGGGAAAAAGGAATGAAAGGAGCTATTCAGAAAGCGCAGGAAATTGCCGCAGAAACTCCCGGAGCATGGATTCCCTCACAATTCGATAACCCCGCAAATATTGATGCGCACCGGGAAAATACGGCACAGGAAATTATCACCGACTTCCCGGAAGGCTTCGATTATTTGATCACCGGGGTTGGAACAGGCGGACACATTACAGGAGTAAGCGAAAAGCTGAAAGCAAAATACCCGAACCTGAAAGTCTTTGCTGTGGAACCGGAATTATCGCCGGTGATTAGCGGAGGTACGCCCGGCCCCCACCCGATTCAGGGCATTGGCGCCGGTTTTATTCCTGAAAACTTACATACTTCTCTGTTGGATGGAACAATTCAGGTTTCAAAAGATGAAGCATTTGGTTACACACAGCGGGCAGCAAAAGAAGAAGGCTTGCTGGTTGGCATTTCCTCCGGGGCATCGCTGGCTGCCGTGGCAAAGAAAATAAAAGAATTACCCAAAGGTGCGAAAATACTGACCTTCACGTACGACACAGGCGAACGATACCTGTCAATTGAAGGTTTATTCTGATGGATTCGTTTGATGATGAGGTTGCTTAAAAAGCCTAAGACCGAGTCATGAGGCTGTCCCAAAAGTCCTGAATAGAGTCATCCCGAACTTGCTTCGGGATCTCATCTTTCTAATAATCAGACCCTGAAACAAGTTCAGGGTGACGCGAATTGCGGACTTCCAGGCTTTTTAAACAACCTCATCATTTTTCAATACGATTTAAAGACCCCTTAAAATTTAGTTAGAGATTAAACCTTTTGCTTTCTGTATAATCTAAAGAGAGATTTCAGTAAAATTTAGAAACACAAACTTTAAAAATTAAAAGTTATGAAAGCAAAAGTATTAATTCTCGTAGTATTCATGGGCTTAACAACAGTTTTGGCAGCCCAGCCAAAAGAAAATGGTCAAAAGAAATCTTTTCGCGGAACAGAACGTGAAATACGCACAGAAAACAGACTGAACCTGACCGATGCCCAAAAAGAAGTATTTAAACAAAGCATGCTGGAAGTGCAGAAACAATTGCAACCCATCCGCAATGAGTTAGGTGAAGCCGAAGCCCATCAAAAAACATTGACCACTGCGGAAAAGCCCGACATGGCAGCAATCAACAAAAACATTGAAAAGATTGGCGCTTTAAAAGTTGAAATGGCGAAAATTCAGGCAAAACATCGTATTGAAATGCGTTCACAGTTGACCGAAGAACAACGCCTGAAAATGGATCTGATGAAAGGAAAAATGATGCACAACAGAGCGCCCATGGGAAAGCGACACAATATGAGAACACAGGGATAACATTTTGTGATTTAATTGCACACACTGCAAAAAGGTTGTCCAAAAAGTCTAGAATCGAGTCATCCCGAAGCAAGTTCGGGATGACTCGATTCTAGACTTTTTGGACAGCCTTTTTATCTTGTTTTTCTCTAAATTCTTTCTGTCAGTACCACCACAATATCCATCACATTGGTCATGGTTGGACCGGTAATAATATGCCCTTCGGTATTCTTAAAAAAATTATACGAATCGTTGTTGGCGAGGAAACCTTCCACGTCGGCTGACCGGGCAAGAGCTTTGCTCCAGGTCGATTGATCAACCACAGCGCCAGTTGCATCGGTCGGGCCATCCGAACCATCTGTCCCGGCACACAAAACAGTTGCATTCTGACGGGGCTGGTTTTCATGCAATGTTTTTGCCAGCAACAAGGCCAGGTGCTGGTTACGCCCTCCCTTGCCATTTCCGCTTACCACAACGGTTGTTTCGCCCCCAAAAAGCAGACAAATCTTTTCTTTCTTGTCGTTTTTTTGAATTTGTTCTGCAATCAATTGTGCAGCCTCTGTACAATTCCCTTCCATGCTACTGGTGACAATCCGGGTGTTGAAGCCCCGGGAAACCGCAACCGACGCTGCTTCTTCCAATGCAATCCGGTTGTTCCCGATAATAAAGTTGTGAACACGTTCAAATACCGGATCATCCTGTTTGGGTGTTTCCGGTATTTGCCCTTCCCGTCCTTTTTCAAATATTTGCTGAATGGAATGGGATATTTTATCTTCAATCCGGTATTTCTCCAGTATTTCCCACGCATCCTGAAACGTAGAACTGTCGGGGGCTGTGGGACCCGAAGCAATCACATCAAGCGGATCATTCACAACGTCAGACAGAATCAAACTGATGGTAAGAGCAGGCAACGCAATTTGTGCCAATTTTCCACCTTTCACTGCTGAAAGATGTTTGCGGACAGTGTTTACTTCACAAATATCCGCACCGCTTTTCAATAAAAGGCCGTTCAGGTGCATCAGTTCTTCCAAAGTTACCCCTTCCGGAACATCGGCCAGCAATGCCGACCCTCCGCCCGATATCAGGCAAATATGAATATCATTTTCCGACAAACTGGAAATAACCTGTATCACACTCCGGGTACCGGCTATCCCATTTGCATCAGGCACCGGATGACCGCCTTCAGTAGAAGTTATATATTTCAAAGAGACTGAATGTCCGTATTTTACAACAATGTGTCCGCCGGAAATTTGTTTTCCAAGAATATTTTCCAGTTCGCGGGCCATTAATGCCGTTGCTTTTCCGGCGCCGGTCACTACAATTCTGCCTTCAGGATGTAACGGAAATTCTTTTCCTGCAACATGCAACGAATGTCCGCTCAATTTCACGTTGTCGCGAATCAGCCGGTTGGGTTTCACCTTTTCTACAGCAGCCAGAAATATTTCCCTGGCAATTTTCTGATAATTTTCCATTTTCTACAAAAATACAAGCGATAATAAACCAACCATTGCAAAGGAAACCAAGCTCAGGATGACTGTGGGTAAGGAATAGTATTTCAGGGTTTCGGAAGGCGTCATGCCTGAGAATTTGCTGATCACCCAGAAAAAGCTGTCGTTGGCATGCGATAACATCATGGAACCGGCGCCCATGGCAAGAATAGCCAGCGTTTTGCCCCACTCGCCCGAGAGTCCGAGGCTATCCAGTAGTGGCGCAGAAATGGAAGCCGCAGTAATCACAGCAATGGTTGATGAACCTTGTGATGTTTTCAGCAATACAGCAATACAATATGGAATAAATATACCCAATCCGAGGGTTGCAACATACTCTCCCAGTTGGTTAATAATACCCGATTCCTTGATAACTGCGCCAAAAGTTCCCCCGGCAGCAGTTACAATGAGGATAGGTCCGGCTTTTTCAATAGCCAGATCAAAAAGCTTGTTCCATTGTTCCATGCGGAAATGACGCAATAGCGGGAAGGCAACAAAACACCCGGTCAAAAGGGCAATTACCGGATCACCGGCAAAGTCAATTATATTTTTCAGAACAGAACCTTCCGGAAATTTGGCCACCATAAAAAGTACCGATTTAAAAGTAATCAGCAACAGCGGTACAAGAATAGGCAGAAAAGAAAGAAACGCAGAAGGCACCGAAATTTCTTCAGCAAAAGTTATTTCTTCTGTTTCATTCTCTGCCGTTACCCCACGTGAACGCAGACGGATAAACAGGTAGGTTACAATAATTGCAGGAATGGCAACCAAAACTCCCAGCAATATAACATTGCCGACGGGAGCATCAACAATACCAGCGGCGGCGGTTGCTCCCGGATGAGGCGGCACCAGGCAATGAACGCCATACAGCGAAATAGCCAGTACCGGGGCCATCACGGTTATCGCGGTTTTTGAACTGCGGGCAAGCGAACGGCAGATACCGCTCAGTACGATAAAACCTGAATCGCAAAAAATTGGCAACCCAGTCATGAACCCGGTAACGCCCATGGCTGCCGGGGCTTTCTTCTCGCCGGTGCGCTTCAGAAAAAAACGGGCAATACTCAGCGCTGCCCCGCTTTGATCAAGAATGATCCCGATGATCGTTCCCAAAAGAATAATCAACCCTATGGATTCGAGTGTACCTCCAAAACCTTTTTTTAATACCGGAACAATGGACGCCTCGGGTAGTGAAACAACAGCCATTGCCAGGCTAACCAGCAGCAGCGAAAGAAACGTATTGAATTTAAAAACAGAAGTAAGCAGAATTATTGCAAGAACACCTGCTGTAAGTATCAGAATACCAAAAATTAAATCCATTACATAAAAATTACATCCTTACTATTTCCAACAAAATCATTTGTTCTTTTTATGCTCTTTTTGCATTTTAACCTTTGCTTTTGTATGTCCCGGATTATTGGAAGACGGATGATGCGGATTATGGGTATTTTTAAACCAACCTTTATGGTTGCCGTTATCTGCCCTCCGATAAGTAGCACACGAACTTGAACCAACCAATACTCCTATAATGAGTAAAAACGAAAAGATTTTTATACACTTTTTCATAAGTAAATATCGATATTAATTTATTGAATATTAGACCCGTACTTATGGAACTCCATGCCATAAAAGAACGGCTGTCCCCACTAAATTTACATGTTCCTTTGTGCCACCACCTTTAAAATCGTCACCGTGGCATGATCGTTTCATCTGGATTATTTTATATTAAAACCGGAAATCAAATATACTAAACATACAGGCAACAAATCTACCCCTGACCAGGAAAATTGCTTTTTAAAAATTTCTATGGAAAAGAATTTTCTTTTACGGGAGTTTTTTTGCAGTGATAATAACTTTTCAACCATCATTTAAAGAAAGTTTGTACGAACTGAAATCTTTTTCGTCCTCAGGCCGAACCGTCCCTTCCTTTTGGATCAATTGATATTTTAGGGGGATAAAGAAGAATTTCAACACCCGAAAGATAGGAGTCCAAGTTATAACTAACTTTTTTTACTGTCCTAAAGCCGGACTGGCTGATACTTTTTCCCTTCAGTTGGAAAAAGTATCCAAAAAGAACCGCCGCTGAGGAGAAAAAGCCTTGTTTGCGTTTGTACCAATACAAAAGATAGTTTGAAAAACTTAAAAGCAGAAGACGGCCTGCCACCTTTCTGAAGTGGCCTAATCCGTCTTCTGTTCTTTTGCTTTTCAACCCGCCATTATTCCAAAAAAATAACATTGACCGGATACTCTTTATACACATTGAGGAAATAAATATTTTTATGGATGCAAAAGTCTTTTCTGAAACCCATCGCATAGTCACAGGCCGAAAGCTTCCCTGTTTGGGGGAGGTTGGAGGGGTAATCAAAAGAGAGAGGATACCTTGTCCATCCAGTGGCAACGAGGAGAAGGTTTCTCACTATGTTACGACAAAATTTATGCTAAATTTTTTATTTCCGGTATTGCTTTTTTACTTTACTTCTGTTAAATTAGCTTTCAGAAATGATTTTTACACCTGAAGTGAAGTTGGACAAACAGGAAAACCCCTGCAAAATAGATTAAGAACAGGCGAAACAGGATGGAACGTTCTTTTTGGAGATTGTTTTGCGTACGGTTTGTAGCTGATAGTTGATTTTTCACACCTATGCCAAAAGGGAAAAGCTTGTCTCCGGTTGTTTTTGACGATTTTCCTAAAAAGGAAAAGCTTCCCGACGATTGATTTGGACGTTTTCCCAAAAGGAAAAAGGTTCCCGACGATCGGATTGGACGTTTTCCCAAAAAGGAAAAGGTTCCCGATGATCGGATTGGACGTTTTCCCAAAAAGGAAAAGCTTCCCGATGATCGGATTGGACGTTTTCCCAAAAAGGAAAAGGTTCCCGACGATCAGTTTGGACGTTTTCCCAAAAGGAAAAAGGTTCCCGACGATCAGTTTGGACGTTTTCCCAAAAAGGAAAAGCTTCCCGACGGTTGATTTGGACCTTTTCCCAAAATCAAAAAAGGCTGCCGACGAGTGTTTTCATCGGTATTCTCGAAATAGGAAACCTGTAATTAACCGGAATACTCTGCTTTTTCCCGGGGACTTTGAGGCCCCAAAGGAAGAAAACCGGAAATGTATTGGCACTAACCTTCGCACGACAATGCTCCTGACTATTTACTAACTTTTAAATATTTGTTTATGGAGACAGTTAAATTTTGTTCGATTAATTTAAAGCAGCTTAAAGTTGCCGATTTGTATTCGTTGAGCAAGTCAACCATCGATTATGCCCTGCCTGTAAAGGAATCGATCGGCGATTTGCCCAAAGCGGCCCTCGCGCAACTCGAAACCGACAATGCCGCCATGGGCGCCCAGTTAAACAAGACTTCGAAAAGCGCCTTTACCAAAGCGCTGGCCGAAAAGGACAAAGAACGCGACCAGCGTTTTGCAGAGATTAAACACACTATTACCACTGCCTGCATCAGCCTCGACAATGCAAAAAAGGTGGCTGGCGAAAACATGAAACTGTTTTTTGACCCGTACTGGAAAACCGACAAGACCGCGTTAAACACCGAAACAGCCCTTTTTGCCGAAATGATTGCAAAGCTGAATGCTTCGGATAGCCTGAAACAACAAGCTGTGACCATTGGCATTACCGCCATGCTTGCCGGACTTGAGGAATCGAATATTGAGTTCGACACCATCTACAAAACACGCAATGCCCAGGAAGCGGCCAACGACGCCCCTTCGGCCAGCAGCCTGAAACCGGCAACCATAAAAAGCTACGAACAGTTTTGCATGGCCGTGGAACAAACCATTAATCTTGTATCGACTGAAACGCTGCTCAACCTGTTTAACCAGATGGACGAACTGCGCAGCAAGTATGCCCGGCTGGTGGCTAAAACCAGCAACGGCAACGATGCACCGGAAGAACCGGTAACCAAATAATCACGGCGATTACTAAACCACGAAGCCGCGAAACAAAGGATATTTCTCCGGAAGAAAGACTTTGCGGCTTTGTGGTTGATAAAAATCTGAACGATAAAAGAAACAGGCTGAAATCCAGATTATTTGAACCATGTATCAAAAAATAGTTCTAATTTTAAGAGGCTGATTGAGAATTGTATTTAGAGGAACGATGAAACCTGTTTTTATTCCACCATTTAAGAGGAATAAACGCACCTTTTAATAATGACAAAGAAAAAAACGCAGGTGATTATACGCCTTCGTTATGGGCAAGCTTAAAATAAAAAAACAATGGAAAAACTAATCTCAAGACAATTATTATCAAAAGCAAAAAGTGAGAATATAACTGATTCAATAAAAATTTTCTCAGAAGCTAAGACAACAAGAGAAAGGAAAAAATACTCTTTTGAAGTTTCGGTTTTTCTTTCTCACAAACACGATGAAACAGAAATTATAGAACAAGCAATTGCACTTTTCAAAAAGTTGGGTATTAGTGTTTATGTAGATTGGCAAGACTCTGAAATGCCTAAAAATACTAATGGCACAACAGCAAAGAAAATAAAGGAAAAGATTAGGCAATGCGATAAATTTGTTCTTCTTGCAACGGAACAAGCTATTCAGTCAAAATGGTGCAACTGGGAACTTGGCTATGGAGACTCACAAAAATACTTCAAGGATATAGCAGTTATGCCAATAACCAATTCCGAGGGAGGTAACTTCAGTGGAAGTGAATATCTAGCAATTTATCCAATTATAACTTCTGCCTACACTTATACAACAGGAACGTATTATGTCGAATTTGAAGGTAGAAAAATTTCTCTCGCAGAATGGCTAAAAAACTAAAACAATGGACAGACTATCCCAAAATAATTTAAACCAATTTTTAAAGGAAGAAACCAAATTCCGTGGCAAAGAGGATATCCAAGAATTTGTAAAGCGCAAACGAAAAGAAGGACAAGATTTACCAAACGGCAAAGTTATATTTCCATCTCATAGCCATTTAGATAAAACAATAGTGAGTAAAATAAGCTTATTATTTTCTAAACTGGATGCAGAACTATATGTAGATTGGATGGATAAATCACTTCCTGAAACTACGAATAAAATAACCGCTGATAATATAAAAAATAAAATTCGGGAATGTAACCATTTCTTATTTCTAGCTACTTACCATGGATTACGTTCAAAATGGTGTAATTGGGAAATTGGAATTGCTGACATACTTAAATCGGAAAGCAGACTAGCAATATTACCTATTCAAAGCAAATCAGGAAACTGGTCTGGATATGAATACCTTCAATTATATCCAGAAATGGTGATTGAAAACGAAAATCTGGATTCATTATCGTTGAATGATATTCATGTAAAAAAAACTGATGGAGAGTCTATTTCTTTCGAACAATGGCTACTATCATAATATTAAAAATAGAAAAATAAAATGTTTAAAGGGTACAAATTGAGTAAAGTTGATTTTGATGAAAATTTTAGTCATTTTAAAAATGTAGGGCAAACTATATTTAATCAACAAAAAAGAACCGTAAAGAAAACTCTTGACGAGTTTTTCTTAAGTGACAAATCGTTAGACGCAAGTAAAATAGTCAATTCATGGTTTCCTGAAATACACGCTAATGTTTTTATTTCACACTCACATAAGGATGAAGACGAAGTAATTGCATTAGCTGGCTGGTTAAATGAGAAATTTAATATTATATCCTTTATTGATTCCTGCGTCTGGGGTTATGGCAATGACCTTATCCAAATCTTGGATAATCAATACAGTTGGATGGATGAGAAAAATAAAATATATTATTACAATAAAGTTTTAGTATCTACAAGTCATGTTCACATGATGCTTTCAACAGCCTTGAATACAATGATAGACAAAACTGAATGTTTAATATTTTACGATACTCCAAATTCAATTCAATCCTTTGAAAATAAGGACAAAACAGAATCACCTTGGATTTATTCAGAGATTGCCTTTTCTGAAACTGTTCGTATGAATTTACCAGCAAGACTACGTAGCACAATTACTGAAACTAGAACGTTCTCTAGTGAAGGGAAGTTGGAAGTGTTAGAAAAAGGATTAAAAGTCAAATATGATGCAAACACAAAGCATTTAAAGGATATAGATACAGAACACCTAGTTGAATGGTATAATAGTGGTAAATTTACAAAAGCAGAAGACGCATTAGATAAATTATATGAAATAACATTTCCAATTAATGAAATAATCAATTAGAAAATATGGATGAAAATAAAAGAAAACACCTGGAGTTTATTCAAAATGTCATAACAAGAATGAACTCTAATTCATTCTTGTTAAAGGGATGGGCTGTTACTTTAGTTTCTGCCTTATTTGCTTTAGCTGCAAATGATTCCAACCTAAATTATGTATTGATTTCATATATTGCCATACCTGTTTTTTGGGTTCTTGATGGTTTTTATATTTCTCAAGAGAGACAATACAGAGAATTATACAACGAGGTAAGTGCAAAAAATGAAAATGCAATTGACTATAACATGAATGCAAGTTCTTATAATTCGGGAAAAAGAACATGGATTTCTGGGATTTTATCAAAAACACTAATTCCCTTTTATGGGATATTTATTGCAATCACAATTTTAGTCATGTTCCTGATAGACAAAAAATAATAAAGCCAGCCCATAATCGAGTAGATGGCCGGTGAGCGGTTAAGCCCACCGGAGCACCTCTCACACCACTGTACGTACGGTTCTCGTATACAGCGGTTCATTAAGATGTGGGGCAATTTTCTCGTAATAAGTAAGCAACGCCTCATACCCTCTTTTACGCAGACGTTCCAAGGTAATGGTAGTAACCAAAATCGGACTTTGAGCCGTTGCCCATCCACCCATCCGGGTTCTGCTCCATTGATAAGCATGTTCCGGATCAACTCCCAATTGAATCAGGTTTTTCCTTTTTCGGTTCCCTCCCCTGCAACCTGGCCCCTCCTTAAATTTGTCCACCGGACAAATTCTTAACAGTCGGTCCTCCAGTGATGCCAAATGCAGTACCTCAGCCGGTTTCGAAGCCATCCGTCCAGTTCCTTCAGTTTGCCATGAATACTTGCCATTCGGAAGTAATTGAGCCAGCCTTGGGTAACTTCTTTGAGTTTTCGGATGCGTTCGTCGAAACTCACCTCTCCTCCTTCTTTGAGCTTGCGGTAACGAAGGGTACACAATTTCTGGTCTGTGACGAGATAACCACCTCACCCATTTCGGGTATGGCGCTGTGCGATGAGATTCCGGCCTGCACCGGAATGACGGAAGAAAGATAGGAATGACAAAAGGAAAATAGGAATGGCGAAAGAAAACAGGAACGCTAAACGGAAATGACGGAAGAAAACAGGATGCTGATGGAAGAAATTTTTTCCTTTGCGTCTTTGCGTCTTTGTGTTTAATCCGGCTGTTCATTAACCACAATAGACACAGTAGGACACATAGGATAAAAATTACCAGATAGTAAAGTTAGATTAAAATCTGAAACTCAATTTAGTCGTAAGTAGTAAGACAACAGCTACGATAACAGAAGGCAGAATTTGGATACTCGAAACTCATGACTCATGACTCGCAACTCTCCCACGGCTGTTCACTGAAAACTGTGACTGTCAACTGCAACTAAATATCTTCGCGTCTTTGCGCGAGTTCGGCTGTTCTGATCGTAATTTGCAAATCGCAACCACCATTACAGGCAATAATGGAGAAGAATACACATTTCAAAAAATTGAGTAATTTTGAAATAAAAAAATGGTTAATAATAACAAGGAAGCGCTTTCTATAATACGAAACTCTGCAATCAGCTTATTCCCTGATTGCAAAGTGCTTCTTTTTGGCTCCCGTGCGCGAAATGACAATTCAAATGAAAGCGATTATGACTTTCTTATAATTACCAGAGATACTATTGACATCCGCAAAAAAAGATTCCTGAAATCTCAATTGAGGAAGGAATTGGCAAAATATAAAATCCCTGCTGATATATTGATTCAGAGTGAAGAAGAGATTCGAATAAAAAAGGAAATTACCGGACACATTCTTAGACAAGTAATGAAAGAAGGGGTCGCAATATGAACAATGAAACAGTTAATTTCATCAAACAATGGCTGACCAAAGCGAACGAGGATTTATTAGTTATCGAAAAATTAACTGAATTTGAAATAATTGCAAATGCTTCAGTCTGCTTTCACTGCCAACAAGCTGTTGAGAAATTTTTAAAAGCTTTTCTCATTTCTAATGGAATTGAAATCAAGAAGACTCATAATATCGAATATTTGCTGTCGGAATGTGCAGATATTGACCCTGATTTTATGTCCATTGACCCAAAAGTATTAAGTGATTTTGGAGTTGATTCAAGATATCCGGGAGATTATGTACGTCCCATCGGCAGAAGAAACAATCGAATACAAAAATATTGCACTTGAGATGAAAGAACTTGTCGAAGAAAAAATTGGCAAGATTTTAAAAACTCAATAATTTCCCGTCTATAACGAGATAATCAGGAACAATAATAAATGAATTAAAGAATGTATAACCTTATCGGCTGATCGTTACTTTATACATGGTCAGCATGCGGCAGGTTTGCAGGATTTTAACCACCATTTTTTGGTATGGCTCAGTGCGATGAGATTTCGGCCTACGCCGGAATGACGGAAGGAGATAAGACTGACAGAAGAAAGCTGGATGCTGAAGAAAGAAACTTTTTCCTTCGTGTCTTTGCGTCTTTGTGTTTAATCCGGCTGTTCAGAAAACCACAATAGACACAGTAGGACACATAGGAAAAATTACCAGATAGTAGAGTTAGATTAAAATCTGAAACTCAATTTAGTCGTAAGTAGTAAGACAACAGCTACGATTACAGAAGGCAGAATTTGGATACTCGAAACTCATGACTCATGACTCGCAACTCCCCCACGGCTGTTCACTGAAAACTGTGACTGTCAACTGTGACTAAATTTTTAACAATTCTCACAACCGAAAAATCAATCCTTAATTTGCTTCTGAACAGATTATTTAATAATTTGCCTTCCGTTTTTCCACAGCGAAAAAGAACCGGAAACAAAACGATGAAATAGCCATGAGTGCAAATGTCCGCATCAACCGAAAATGTATAAATGGCTATTCCATACCGTTGATATTTAAATTGGAAAGCGAAAGTTGATACGAAGATTATACAGATCAACTTTGAAAATTTATACGGATGAACTCAATAGAAAACCAGCCTTCTACACTACAAACTACCGACCAGTTGCAACTGGCTTTCGACTTTGTGCAATATACCGACCAGCATATTTTTCTGACCGGAAAAGCCGGAACCGGGAAAACAACTTTTTTGCACCAACTGCGAAAAATATCGCCGAAACGGATGATTGTTGTCGCACCAACAGGAGTAGCGGCTATCAATGCAGGCGGGGTGACCATTCATTCGTTTTTCCAGATGTCGTTCGGGCCGCAGATACCGCAAAATCCCGATCAGCCCCGGCCTGTTCAGGTTCCCGGCGACGGCAATGTAGCTGCCGGGATCAAACGTTTCAGCCGCGAAAAAATCAACATTATGCGCAGCCTCGACCTGTTGGTGATCGACGAAATAAGCATGGTGCGGGCCGATGTTCTGGATGGTATCGATGAGGTTTTACGCCGTTTCCGGAACCGGAACAAACCCTTTGGCGGGGTTCAGCTTCTGATGATCGGCGATCTGCAACAACTCGCCCCCATTGTGAAAGACGATGAATGGGATTTACTGAAAAACTACTACGAAACCTGTTTCTTTTTCAGCAGTCACGCACTGAAACGTTCAAAATGGGTCGGCATTGAACTGACACAAATATTTCGGCAAAGCGACCTGAAATTCATCGAATTACTGAATAAAGTCCGCGAAAATAATATCGACGAGGAAACTTTGTCGCAGTTGAATCAACGGTACATCCGGGGGTTTAATCCTGACGACAAAGAAGGCTATATCACGCTGACCACTCACAATTATCAGTCGCAGGAAATTAACGATGCAAAACTCAGCGCATTGAAAAGCAGGCCTCATACATTCACGGCCACAGTAACCGGCGATTTTCCGGAATACCAGTACCCCACCGACGCCGAATTAAAGCTGAAAACCGGCGCGCAGGTGATGTTTGTAAAAAACGATTCGTCGGGCGACAAACGATACTACAACGGGAAAATTGGGAAGATTACAGCAATCGGCGACAAAACAGTTGAAGTGACCTGCCCCGGCGATGCATTTGCTGTTGAAGTGGAGCCTGAAGAGTGGCAAAATGCGCGGTACACGCTGAATGAAGTAACGCAGGAGATCGACGAAGAGGTAATCGGCACATTCCGGCAATTTCCGTTAAAACTGGCATGGGCCATCACCATTCACAAAAGCCAGGGGCTGACGTTCGACAAAGCCATCATCAACGCACGGTTGTCGTTCGCACATGGGCAGGTTTATGTTGCACTGAGCCGTTGCCGCAGCCTCGAAGGACTGGTACTCAGTTCGCCCATTGCTTTGCAAAGCGTGAAGAGCGATTCAACCGTACTCCGCTTTACCGACGAGGTGGAACGTACCCAACCGGGAAGCCGGGAACTCGACCGGGCGCGAAAAGATTTCCAGCAACAATTGCTCACTGAACTGTTCGATTTTCAGCCAACGCTGCGCATGTCGCAATACCTGCTGAAATTATGCAGCGAACATCTGTCCCAACTGATTGGCAATTTACCGGGAAGCCTGCAAAACCTCATTCTTCCGATAAAAGAGGAATTAGTTGCCGTTTCCGATAAATTTTCGGTTCAGTTAAACAATCTTTTGAATCAAAATATGGATGCAGAGGGCAATCCTCAGCTTCAGGAACGGATAAAAAAAGCCAGTACTTATTTTTCTGAGAAACTGGTAACTATTGTTGATAATGCAATTGAAAATTTTGATTTCGAAACCGACAACCGGGAAGTCCGGAAAATTTTATCGGCTGCAATTGAGCGGTTCACGAAAGAAACCGGTATAAAAAAAGCATGTCTGGAAGAATGTAAAAACGGGTTCTCCGTAAAAAGATACATGGAAATCAGGGCAAAAGCCAATATTGAAGCGCCGCAATCCGGACAAAAAGGAAAAAACAAGGAAACCGCAGTTTTAAGCTCTATCCATCCCGATTTCTTTAAAACACTGAAAGAATGGCGCCTGAAAAAAGCGAACCAGATGGGTGTGGAAATTGCACGGATCATCAGGCAAACCACTTTGCTGGAAATTGCGCAGGAAGTGCCTGCCACAACATCCGGACTGAAAGAAATTAAAGGCATGGGCGGTAAAAAAATGCAGCAGTTTGGTAAAGAGATACTGGAAATGGCCATTGCCTATCGTCGCGCAAAAGGAATGGAAGTTCCGTTCGGGGCTGAAAAAGAAGCGGCAAAAGCAGCGATGGACACGAAAGAAATCAGTCTTGACCTGTTCAAAAACGGAAAAACTATTTTTGAAATTGCTGAAGAACGGATGATGGCGACATCAACCATTGAAGGTCATCTGGCCCATTACGTACGGCTGGGAGAAATCCCTCTGAAAGGCCTTCTTCCGGATGAAAAGATTGAAACAATCACCGATTTCTTCAGGAAAAACGGACTGTGCCCCGCTTCCCAGGCCCGTAACATGCTTGGCGAAAAATACAGTTATTCTGAAATCCGGTTCGTAATGAACTACATGGAAGCAAAGCGGAATTAAAAAACAAAGAATAATTACACCCATTTCGACAGGAAAGGTTTTCAATATCAACGTTTTTTTTCATATTTGCGGCTATATAACAAATAATTCACATTTATATAACGATGAAAGTTTTAAAATTTGGAGGCACATCAGTCGGAAGCACCGAAAACATGCGGGCTGTAATGGAACTGATAACAGATGGAGAACAAAAAGTTGTTGTTCTCTCGGCGATGTCGGGAACGACCAATTCCCTGGTTGAAATTTCGAATTATTTGTATAAGAAGAATAAAGACTCGGCCCGGATGGTAATCAACCAGTTGGAAGAAAAATACATAAAAGTAGTTGCCAATCTTTTTGAAAAAGCAGAAAGTAAGATAGAAGGAATAAAAGTGGTGAAAGAAAGTTTCACCGCCATTCGATCGTTTACTTCAGGAGATTTTAAAGAAATCGGGGAAAAGACTATTTTGGCCCAGGGCGAATTGATTTCAACGGCTTTATTTGTCATTCTGATGAAAGAAAACGGGCACAAAGCGGTTTATTTGCCTGCCCTCGATTTTATGCGTATTGATGCTGATAAAGCTGCCGATTTATATTATACAAAAGAAGCCATTCCCGGAGTAATTGAAAAAGCCGGTGAAGCCGATTATTACATCACGCAGGGATTTATCTGCCGTAATGCCAACGATGAAATCGACAACCTGCAACGCGGCGGAAGCGACTACACCGCAACATTGATCGGGGCGGCCATCGAATCGGAAGAAGTACAGATTTGGACCGACATTGACGGATTCCATAACAACGACCCCCGTTTTGTAGAAAAAACCCGAAAAATTGAACAACTGTCGTTCGACGAAGCAGCCGAGCTGGCTTATTTCGGGGCAAAAATTCTGCACCCGCTAACTGTTTTACCAGCCAAATTGCAAAATATCCCGGTCCGTCTGAAAAATACGATGAACCCGAGCGACAGCGGAACACTGATTGCTTCGAATTCAAGCGAAAGCGGCATCAAGGCCGTTGCCGCCAAAGATGGCATCACCGCTATAAAAATCCGTTCATACCGCATGTTGATGGCGTACGGTTTCATGAAAAGCATTTTTGAAATTTTTGAGTTTTTCAAAACTCCTATCGACATGGTTTCAACATCGGAAGTTGCTGTTTCACTGACAATTGATGATACACGTAATCTGGAGGACATAAAAAGAGAACTTCAGGAATATGGTGAAGTGGAAATCGACACCGATCAGTCGATTGTGTGTATTGTTGGCGATTTGATTGCCGAGGAAAAAGGCTTTGCAGCCAAAATATTTAACGCACTGGAAGGTATTCCCATCCGGATGATTTCGTACGGAGGCAGCCGTCACAATATTTCGATTCTGGTACCTACTTCGCTAAAAAAACAAACATTGCAAGCCTTAAATGACAACCTGTTAAACGTTTAAAAAATTCTTTTTTTTACCTATTTGATTTGTCGAATATCATTTTTCCCTATATTTA
Source organism: Prolixibacteraceae bacterium (assembly GCA_003506435.1). GTDB lineage: Bacteria > Bacteroidota > Bacteroidia > Bacteroidales > Prolixibacteraceae > GWE2-42-39. The sequence continues at coordinate 46,096 of DOAQ01000043.1, read as the reverse complement.
CATGATTATCAAATATTTTTAATTTATTATGAAAACAGGTACAGTAAAATTCTTCAACGAGTCGAAAGGTTTTGGTTTTATTAAAGATCAATCAGGCGAAGAGTATTTCGTTCATGTTTCCGGACTTATCGATAAAGTTAAGGATGGAGACGAAGTTACTTATGAACTTGCTGAAGGAAGAAAAGGATTGAATGCCGTAAATGTAAAACTATCGTAAAAAATAAGTATTCATATACAGAATTCAATGCAGCCTCACAAAATGTGGGGCTTTTTCTTTTTTATAGTGGTATGCCACGTTAATTTTTGTTAATAGGATTCATCTAATCATGTTAAACTATTATATAACTAGAGAAATGTTTCTATATTGCGCAACTTTTTAATAGAAATGTTTACAAATAATGCAACATTTTCTATCTTTGAGATGTTTCTTAAATATATAGAAAATGAAAAAGAATTTTGAAGTCTTATTTATGCCTGAAGCCATTGAATTTCTGGAAGATTTAGAAAGAGCTGTAAAGGAGAAGATTTTAAAAAACATTGAGAAAGCACAAATGACGAGAGACCCGGAGTTATTCAAAAAGCTGAGTGGAGAAATGTGGGAGTTTAGAACAAAATACGAAAATCAAAATTACCGATTGCTGGCATTCTGGAGTAGGGAACAAAGAGCCTTAGTTATTTCGACACATGGATTTATAAAAAAGACAGTTAAAACTCCGAAGAAGGAAATAAAAAAAGGGAAAAATATAAGAGATAATTATCTCTCTGGGGGAATATAAATATTTGATTTTATTCGATTTAAAAACACAATCAGATAACTGAATATACAAAAAGAATAAAGACTTTCATTAGGGCAAGGTTGTTTGCCAATAAAATAACAATCATTAAAAAAAACAATTGCTATGAGAAAATCACTTACACAGCCAATGACTATGGATGAAGCCAAGGATCATCTCCTTGGTAAAAAGGGATCCCCCGAACGCGATGCATATGAATTGGAGTTAAAAGTGGAAATGCTGGGTGCCACAATCAAATGTATTCGTAAAGAACAAAATCTAACTCAAGAAAAATTTGGAGAGAAAATTGGAGTAACTAAATCTCAGGTATCAAGAATTGAAGCCAACACACCAAACGTCAATCTTCAAACAATTATTAAAGTTCTTCGTGCTTTAGGCAAGGAACTTACATTCAACATTCGATAAATAAATCGATACCTTTTTGCAAGCCCTGTCTTAACCACAGGGCTTTTTCTTTGTAAATACTACCATTTACCTTAGCACAAAAACTTCAGTAGCTTCTTCGCGGGAAGTCAAATGTACATTGAAACGGGCTCTCAATTCAGTAAAATTCTGAAATGCTTTTGCCGGTGTGTTATTTTCTTTCGAGAGATGGCTCAGAAATACATATTCAAGGTTGTCGCCGGCATGTTGCCTGACAAGTTCCAGCGACTGGTCGTTCGACAAGTGCCCGAAACTGGAAGCAACCCTTTGTTTCAGAGGATATGGATACGGGCCATTCCACAACATCTGTTCATCGTAATTCGATTCGATAAATACAGCGCGGCAATGCGATAAATTGGTTTGAACATTTTCGCAGGCTTCGCCTATATCAGTAAAAACGCCAACACTGGTTTGTCTGTATTCTATACGGAAAGAACATGGCTCTGCCGCATCATGGTTTTTCGGGAACGAATGGATGCTGAACTCACCAGCGATGATGGTTTCACCCGGGGAAAATAAAAGAACATAAGCAGGCCGTTCTTCCGCACTGACCGATAAATAGGTGCCTTGCGTAAGAAATACAGGAATACCTAATCGTTTGCTCAACACCCTGGCCCCCCGAAAATGATCGGTATGTTCGTGGGTAATAAAAAGCGCACGGATTTTAGCCGGATTGAGCTGCCGTTGTTCCATCCGGAGCAAAATTTGCTTCGCCGATATTCCCGCATCGATTAATACGGCATCCGTCTGGTTACCAATATAGTAACAATTACCATTACTGCCCGATGCCAGTGCACAAATTTCAATCATAGCAATTCGAATCGTTAAAATGAAAAACAGAATTATTAATCGTCAATAATCTGTAAAATCAGTCTAAAGAAACAATTTTTTTATAATTTTCCTGCTTAATACCAAAATACACATGAATTATTTTTCAGAGTATAACCAGCTTCGCAAAAAGTTTAATCAACAGGAAGATTGGATTGAACTGTCTGAGCAGGGAATTGGTATCCGCAATTTCAGTTTCGAATCATTGCATCAATATTTTTTACCGGGAAGAAAAGAGTCGGCCTCTCTTTTATCTGACGATATATCCTTGCTTCCGGATTCTTCTATTTCAGAAAACAGGTTCTTCAGATATTCGGTTTTTGTTGAAAATGCACAAGAAAAATACAAAGAAGCAATTATCCTGCTGCATGGCTTAAACGAACGGGAATGGTCGAAATACCTTCCATGGGCAAGCTATCTGACCCGGCACACAAAGAAACCGGTCATCCTGTTTCCGATATCATTCCACATGAACCGTAGTCCGGTTTTGTGGAACAACCGCTATCTGATGCAACAAATTTCAAATGCAAGAAAACGGTTGTTCCGAAAAAACGAAGAAAACAGTTTCATGAATGCCGCTTTAAGCGACCGCATTAACTCGAACCCGAAACGGTTTTTCGTGTCCGGACTGGAAAGCTATTACAATATTATTGATCTCAGCAAAACAATTATTGACGGGGAACATCCTCTGTTTGAGAAAAATACCAGGATAAACTTTTTCTCGTATTCCATCGGCGCTTTTCTGACCGAGTTAATTATGATGTCGAACCCACGGAATTACTTCAAAAACTCAAAAGCATTTCTGTTTTGCGGTGGAGCTACTTTCGATAAAATGAACGGCACTTCAAAATTTATTCTTGATAAACAAGCAGGGAAAACCCTCCATCGCTTTTTTGTACGAAGGTTTCACAGGGAACTGAAAAAAGACCAGCAATTGCAGGCTATTGTGACGAAAACCAAGGCCGGTTGCTTTTTCCAGTCGATGTTACGCATGAGAAGAATGAGAAATTTCAGGGAAGAGCGGTTACAAGAGTTAAGCGGACAAATAAAAGCTGTTGCATTACTCAAAGACCGGGTCATTCCTTCTGCTGCAGTTTTAAGAACTTTAAAAGGAAAACGGAACACGATTCCAATTTCGGTCGAGGTACTTGATTATCCATATAAATACACCCATGAAACTCCGTTTCCGGTAAGAGAGAACAAAACCCAGGAGCAGGTAGACAAGGCTTTTGATGATACCTTTGCCATTGCAGCCAGTTTTTTGGCGTGAGAAGTAGGGGTTTGCGGTTTTTAACCGCATCTTTCCATATCGGAGAATTAACCCCGAGATTTCGGGGCCGCACCCATTAATGTTCCCGGATAATTTTTATTACCTGAGCAGGAGTTATATTTTTTCCTCTCAGAATGTATTTCGCTTTTTCGTAGAAAGGCCTGCGCTTTTCCATCATCTCATCGATGAACCCGGCCAGTTCTTCGCGCGATTTTCCCTTTATAATGGGTCGTTCGGTTTTTGCGTTTGTCAACCGGTTAACCAGTTCTTCGGTATCAACATCCAGAAAAATGCAGAAGCCGGTGCGGTTCATCACGTCCATATTGTCGAAAAAACAGGGAGCGCCGCCGCCCGTGGCCACAATCACATCATCGAATGTTGAAACTTCGTGTAGAACAGCCTGCTCTTTTCTCCGGAAACCATCTTCGCCTTCTTCAGCAAAAATCTGCGGTATGGTTTTAAAATATTTCTGTTCCAGATAATGGTCCAGATCAATTAATGTCGAGCCAAGAATGGACGCAAGTTTGCGTCCCATGGTCGACTTTCCGCAGCCCATATATCCAACCAGATAAACCCTCATATTCAGAATAATGACATTTGGTTAGGGGTTTCCGGGCCATGGTCTTTCGGACGGTTTATCTCAAAAGGAATTTCATCAATATCATTATCCGGTATATCATCTTCTTCCGGCACTTCGGGCTCTTTTATATCTTCGTCCTTAATGACAGGTTCCAGTTCCTTGATGTTCTCAACTTCGTAGTTGGTCAGCCTTTTGCCTTTGGCTTTGTACGATTTTATTCCGATAAACTCATCCACTTCGATGATCTCGTTTTCGCGCTGTCCGTTTTTCCCGCCAAACTCGATTTCGAACCTCGGATACCGTACCCAGGTAATGCTGACCAGTTTGTTATCAGGAACTTCACCAACAAAATTAACCCGTTTGCCCGGACCTTCTTCAACCTGGAAACGTTTCACGTAATAGAATCCCTGCTCATTGTCTAAATAAATGGCAGAGAGAATTTTTCTCGGGTCGAATTTCTCAATAATGAGGATACCGTCGTCGAAGTGGTTCGACAGGTCAAAATTATACAACTGATATTCGCCGTTTTTATAAAGTACGAGAATTGAATCTTCTCCCAGAAATTCTCCCAGAAATTTTCCGCGTCCGTCGGAATTCAGGCGCAACACATCTTCGTCGAACCATATTTTCCGGCCACCCAGTGTTGAGACCCCTTTTTCCTTCAGAACAATTTTATGCACTTCGTTTTTCGAAAGGATATTTCCCATGGCAGCCCGTCCCTTGATGGCCAGATCGCCGAAATCAACCTCAAATACCAGCTTTTTAATACGGGGTTTTGGCTTCAGGGTAACCTTCAAAACTTCAGCTTCACCATTGGGATTCTCGCTGAAATACATGATTTTTGAACCCGGTGTTCCTTGGGTGAGGTCGTATTCTTTGTCGCGGGTGACGCCGGTTACCGGGAACCGTTTCATATAAACAACCCCGTTCTTCCCGTCACGGTAAACTATATTATATATTGTGCGTTTGTCGTTCTTTTTGAATACAGCGACATGCAGAATATTTTTTCCGAAGAATGCCTTTTCTGTAACTTTGGCAACCACATACGTTCCGTCTTTTCGAAAAATGATGATATCGTCGATGTCGGAACAGTCGCAGATGTATTCCGATTTTTTAAGCCCGGTACCCACAAAACCTTCCTCTCTGTCGATGTATAGTTTTTCGTTGGCAACCACCACTTTTACAGCCTCAATATTTTCAAAACTGCGTATTTCAGTACGACGCTCCTTGCCATTCGAATATTTGCTTTTTAACTGTTTATACCATTTGATGGTAAACGGAATAATGTTCTCGATATTGAAAACAATTTCCGCAATCTCATCCTCAATGGCCTGAAGATGTTCGTCTGCCTTGTCCTTATTGAATTTCAGGATGCGGGCCATTTTTATTTCCATCAGCTTCAGGATGTCGTCGCGGGTAATGTCCCGTTTCAGCTTTGGTTTCCAAGGCTCCAGCCGTTCATCGATGTGATCGATGGCTGCGTCCATATTTACCGAATCTTCAAATTTTTTGTCTTTGTAGATGCGTTCTTCAATGAATATTTTTTCGAGTGATGAAAAATGCCACGATTCTTCGAGTTCCGATTTGCGTATTTCGAGTTCCAGTTTCAACAACTGGACAGTATTGTCAACATTGATTCTCAGAATTTCATTGACCCCTATAAAATGCGGTTTATCATCACGAATAATGCAACAGTTCGGCGAAATCGACACTTCGCAATCAGTAAACGCATAAAGCGCATCAATGGTTTTATCTGATGAAATTCCCGGAGCCAAATGAATCAGTATCTCAACATTTTCGGCCGTGTTATCGTCAATTTTCCTGATTTTTATTTTGCCTTTCTCATTGGCTTTTAAAATTGTCTCGATCAGCGAGCCGGTCGTTTTTCCGAAAGGAACTTCAGTAACAACCAGCGTTTTGTTATCTTTTTTTTCAATTTTAGCACGCACTTTCACGTTACCACCCCGCAATCCGTCGTTGTATTTCGAAAAATCGGCTGATCCCCCGGTCGGGAAATCCGGAAAAATTTCAAAATCTTCTTCTTTCAGGTGAGCAATGCAGGCATCAATCAGTTCGATGAAGTTGTGTGGAAGAATTTTCGATGCCAGACCAACAGCGATCCCTTCAACTCCCTGGGCAAGCAAAAGCGGAAATTTCACCGGCAGGGTGATAGGTTCCTTGTTCCGTCCGTCGTACGAGAGTTTCCAGTTGGTGGTTTTCGGGTTAAAAAGGACTTCAAGCGCAAATTTAGACAGCCTTGCTTCGATGTAACGAGGCGCAGCAGCTCCGTCTCCCGTGAGTATGTTTCCCCAGTTTCCCTGGCAATCAATCAACAGATCCTTTTGTCCCAGTTGCACCAGCGCATCGCCAATCGATGCGTCGCCGTGCGGGTGGTACTGCATAGTTTGCCCGATGATGTTGGCCACTTTGTTGTAACGACCATCATCCATCACTTTCATGGCATGTAAAATCCTGCGCTGAACAGGTTTCAACCCATCGTTAACGTAAGGCACCGCCCGTTCCAGAATAACATAGGAAGCATAATCAAGGAACCAGTCCTTGTACATTCCCGAGAGATAGTTTATATTATCTATTTTCTCTTCTTTCTGGAAATCTTCTGCATTTAAATATTCTTCGGTCATCTTTTATGTGTGAATCTTCCTGTTGAATTTTACAACTCATCTTTTTCAACATACAGGTTGTCGATAATGAAATCCTGTCTTTCCGGGGTATTCTTTCCCATGTAAAATTCCAGCATTTGCAATACCGATTCGTGTTTTTTCATTCGTACCGGGTCGAGCCGGATATCTGGGCCAATAAAGTTTTTGAATTCATCCGGCGAAATCTCTCCCAATCCTTTGAATCGCGTAATTTCCGGGTTTTTCCCCAGTTGAGCAATGGCCTTTTCGCGTTCCTCATCGGAATAGCAATACATTGTTTTTTGTTTATTTCTGACCCTAAAAAGCGGGGTTTGCAAAATAAACAAATGTCCCTGCCTGATTAACTCAGGAAAAAACTGAAGGAAAAAAGTAATCAGCAACAGGCGGATATGCATCCCGTCGACGTCGGCATCGGTGGCGATAATTACTTTGTTGTACCGCAGATCGTCGATGCTCTCTTCGATATTCAGCGCTGCCTGCAGGAGGTTGAACTCTTCGTTTTCGTATACTATTTTTTTGGTCAATCCATAGCTATTCAGAGGTTTCCCTTTTAAGCTAAAAACAGCCTGTGTGTTCACATCTCTCGATTTGGTGATGGACCCGGATGCAGAGTCTCCCTCGGTAATAAAAATACTGGTATCCATTTTCTGCGCATCGCCATTGTTATAATGGATGCGGCAGTCACGCAGTTTTTTATTATGCAGATTGGCCTTTTTGGCGCGTTGCTTGGCCAGTTTCTGTATGCCTGTAATGGCTTTGCGTTCGCGTTCCGACTCCTGAATGCGGTGAAGCAGAGCTTCAGCAATATCTGAATTCTTATGGAGGTAATTGTTTAATTCCTTGGCAATGAAATTCATTATGAAGTTCCGAACGCTCGGACCTTCGGGACCAATATCTTTCGAGCCCAGCTTGGTTTTGGTCTGCGATTCGAAGACCGGTTCTTCCACTTTAATGCTGATGGCAGCTACGATAGATGCGCGTATATCAGACGGTTCAAAATCTTTTTTGTAGAAATCGCGGATGGTTTTCACCAATGCCTCGCGGAAAGCCATCAGGTGGGTACCTCCCTGCGTGGTATGTTGACCATTTACAAACGAATAATAATCTTCCCCGTATTGGTTGCCGTGGGTAATGGCCGCTTCAATATCTCCGTTTTTCAAGTGGATGATCTGATAAAGTGGGTCCGATTCCATATTGTCTTCCAGAAGATCGAGCAAACCATTCTTCGACTGAAACTTCTCCCCGTTCATGCTGATTACAAGCCCGGCATTCAGGAAAGTATAGTTTTTTATCATGTTCACCACAAAGTCGTTGATGAAATGATAGCTTTTAAATAACTCGGCATCGGGAACAAAGCCTACATAGGTACCGTTTGGTTCATCGGAGGCAACCACTTCTTTTTCGCTGGTTATCATTCCTTTGCTGAACTCAATTTCTTTTACTTCGCCTTCACGAAATGCTTTGATAACGAATTTGGAAGAAAGTGCATTAACGGCTTTGATACCCACCCCGTTCAATCCAACCGATTTCTTAAAAACCTTGGAATCGTATTTAGCGCCGGTATTCATTTTCGAGGCCACATCAACCAGCTTTCCCAACGGGATGCCCCGGCCATAGTCGCGTACTGAAACCAGTTCGTTGCTCACATGTACGTCAATTCGCTTCCCATTTCCCATCATGAATTCGTCGATGGAATTATCCATTACTTCTTTCAGCAAAACATAAATACCGTCGTCGTAGGAAGAACCATCACCCAGTTTCCCGATGTACATGCCGGGTCTTTTCCGGATGTGTTCCTGCCAATCAAGCGTTCTAATCGATCCTTCGTCGTATTCTGGAGTCATATTTTTTTTGCAATTTGCACAAATATAATCAAATAAGAAGCTTTTCAATTTATCATTAAAGCGCAGAAACTAACAACTTTCGGTTGAAAACTTTAGCCCAAACCGCTACGGTTTGACTTTCAGTCCGGTAGTTTGTTGAGAAAAAAAATGCGCAAAGACAGATGGTTATGTTTTTTTAAGAATTAATAACAACGCGGGTTTTGAGTTTTAATTATCTTTGCGCGAACATGATTCAGAGACTAAGCTATACAATTATATTGCTGATATTTGCCTGCGGTTTCCTGTCGGCGCAGGAAAGACTAAAACGTTCAAATGACAGAGGCTTCAGTGAGACAACACGCCCTGAATCCACAGGCATAGCGAATGAAGACTCTATTCAGCAAAAACAATCAGTCCCTTCAATTATAAAAAACTGGCAACTGTCCGACTACGGAGCAACATTTGAAAAATCGGAACTGGATACTGCCATGACTTTTTTTCAGGATTATCAACCGTATAATAAAATCAGCTTTTCGAATACATTTACCGGTATACTTGGCGGGGCTTATATTTCAAACGATTTTTTCAAGCGAAAGTATAATTCCGATTTTTATTTTTTCCGCACCTTCGACGCATACGCAATTCTTCCTTCACAAATTCAATATTTCAACACTACAACCCCTTATTCGCTGCTCGATTACAGCCAAAGTGAAAATAAAAACCTGCGAACGGAAACCCGGTTTAATGTTTTTCATTCGCAAAATGTAAATGAAAAATTGAATCTGGCTTTTTTCTATAATCAGGCCCGTTCAAAAGGGTTCTACGATAGCGATGATGATGACAGCAAATACCATAACGTTGGCTTATTTGGAAGTTATCAGGCTGATAAAGTCGTGGTTCACGGAAATGTAATTTTCAACCGAGTACAAACGGAAGAAGACGGAGGAGTTGAGCCCGGACAAAATCTGATGGACGAACAACTGAACCTGAGAATGGATGATGCTTATGGCGAACTGACCAACAATACCGTTCGTCTTTCCGGCGAGTACCGTATCGGAAAATATGTGGAAGATAAGGAGGACGAAGAATATATTACGGAAAAATTTATCCCGCGCACCAGTTTTATTTACGAGTTTGAACTTTCAGGCAACAAGCGCGGCTTCAAAAAAACAGATGTAACGGATGGCTTTTTCGAAAATAAATACCTGAATGCAGCGGAAACGGATGACGAAACAAAATACTCACGCCTCTCCAATGTGTTTCAGATTAAATTTCACGAAGCACCCGACAGGAAATATACTTTCGGCAAACGGGCTTTTATTGGCTTCGACCAGTTGTGGTACCGTTTTCCGGAGATGGACAACGTTTCAGAGGAGTTTATTCTTGAGCTTCCCGAACGGTACAATTTACAGGACGGGCGTTTTATTCTTCCGGGATATACATGGGATATTGCACCGAGCGTGAAATACAGCTACGACCGCAAACAAAGCAACAGTTACCTGGGTGGCGCCATTCATCGTATGGAAGGAAAATTCTGGCAATGGAACGCAAGCGGGAAAATGTATTTTGCGGGTTACCGGAGCGGACAGACTGAGCTGGAAGGCTACATCAACAAACCTTTGAAAATTGGTAACGACACCACTTCGCTTCGGGTTGAAGGAAGCCTGAAAACACTGGTCCCCGATTATTTTGAACAGAATTATTTCTCGAACCATTTTCGCTGGAGGAACCATTTCAACAATATCAACGAAATGATTATCCGCGGAAAAATTAATTCTAAAAAATACAAGGCAAGCCTCGGCGCCAACTATGCACTGATTGGCAATTATATTTACAATGATGAAAATGCGCTGCCATCTCAGGCCAACGGCGAATTACTGATTCTTTCGGCCTGGCTCGACAAGGATTTTGAAAGCACCCACTGGCTGGTGCGTTCACGTGTTTTGTGGCAGTCAGCCAGCGAAACCAACTACATCCACCTACCCGATTTTGCGGCCTTTCTGAGCCTGAATTACAGAACTGTAATTTCGAAGGTAATGCACTTCCAGATGGGGGTTGATACCCGGTACACAACCGAATTTTATGCCGACGCTTTTGAACCCTCCACTGCCAGATTTTACCTGCAGAACGAACAAAAAATAGGAAATTACCCTTTTGTGGATTTCCATGTAAACCTGAAACTAAAACGAACGAGGGCATTTTTTAACCTGATGAATGTAACTTCCGACCTGCTGGATGGTAACTTCTGGGCTGCCCCTTCGTATCCGCTCTACAAAAGAACATACCGGATTGGTGTCGCCTGGTCGTTTTACAACTAAGCATTAACCATTATCTGAATGAAGAATTTTTTCATATTTATACTTTTTATCACTGTTCTTTTCCCGTCCTGTAACTGGGAAAAAATTGATAGCAAAGCAGATATAGTTCGCGACCACGAATTAAAGCGAATTCTTGAATCAGGAAAGCTGCGGGTCGTGGTCGATTATAATTCGACCAGCTATTTTGTCTACAAAGGCAATCCCATGGGCTTTCAATACGAACTGTTGCAGGAGCTGGCCAAAGATATGCATGTTAAACTCGAAATAATGGTCACCAACAACATGGATGAAACTTTTCGCGGTTTGCGACGGAAAAAGTTTGATCTTATTGCCAAAAACCTGATCATCACCAAAACCCGCCTCGAAGCAGCCGAGTTTACAGTTCCCCTGATGCAGACACGACAGGTGCTGGTTCAGCGGAAACCTGAAAAATACAGGCAAATGTCGGCAATGAGTATTGAAAATCACCTGATACGAAACCAACTTGATCTGGCCGGAAAAACGGTTCATGTCCAGAACAACTCATCGTATTACCGGCGGATGCTCCATCTCTCGGAAGAAATCGGGGAAGATATAATCATTCAGCCGGACAGTATTTACGGGGTTGAACAATTGGTGGCAATGGTTGCCAAAGGAGAAATCGATTTTACAGTTTGCGACGAAAATGTGGCCAGGGTGAACCAGACGTACTATCCCAACCTGGATGTGAAAACCCCGGTAAGCTTTCCGCAAAACATTGCATGGGCTGTCAGAAAAGGCTCATCAGGGTGGCTGGAATACCTGAACGCGTGGATCGTTAATTTTTCCGGAACATCCAAATTCCGCATTCTTTACCAAAAATATTTCGAAAACAGCCGCTCAAGCCTGATGGTGAATAACGATTATCACTCGCTAAAAGGACGGTTTTCTGAATTCGATGATATGATAAAGGAAGAATGTGCAGGAACAGGGTTCGACTGGCGCCTGATTGCTGCCATCATTTACAAGGAATCGCAATTTAATCCCGAAGCACAATCGTGGGCCGGCGCTTACGGATTGATGCAACTGATGCCCGAAACTGCCGAAACGTACAACGTCGGCGACATTCAAGATCCCCGGATGAACATCCGGGCAGGAATTAAAAACCTGAAATGGCTCGATGAACAGTTTATCTCCGACGTACCGGATTCGACCGAACGGATAAAATTTGTGCTGGCAGCCTATAATGTAGGACTTGGCCATGTTATAGATGCCCGGCGTCTGGCAAAAAAATACGATAAAGACCCCGCAAAATGGGACGACAATGTGGATTATTTCATGCTGAATAAATCATCTGCCAAATTTTACAGAGACCGAACTGTGAAATGGGGATATTGTCAGGGCAGTGAGCCATACAATTTTGTAAACAACGTGATTTCTATTTACATGCATTACAAAAATGCTATTCCGGAGTTGACTGATAGTGCTTTATAATCTCGAAATATTCCGATAAAATCATTGCTGTTGCACCCCATATTATTTCACCATTAAAGGGGTAATACGGCACTTTCACAAGACCAGTGAAGGTCATTATTTCTGTTTCAGCAAAATGCTCATTTTCCATAAAATCCTGAATCGGGAAAAGGATAATATCTTCCACTTCCGAATTATTCAGCGTAAAAACCGGTTTTCTGTCCACCCACGCTACGTAAGGGTGAATGATAAAATTGCTGACTTGAATATACAAATCGGAAAGTTTACCAATAATCCGGTACGAACCGGACGTAAGGCCAACCTCTTCTTCTGCTTCACGCATGGCGGCCATCTGCGACGACGAATCGTTTTTTTCCACCTTCCCTCCCGGAAAGCCAATTTGTCCCGGATGATGTTTCATACTTGAAGGACGTTTTATCAGGCAGGTAAAAAGCCTGTCTTTGTCGGGAAAAAGCAGGAACAATACTCCGCTGTGTTTTATTTCAGGAGCATCATCAGCCGGATACGAGAGTTCACGTCCCGGTGAAATCAGTTTCCGGTGTGCTTTCACTCCGGGAAGCTCACCGTCCAATGCTTCGGCTAAAAATTTTACAAACCCGTTTAGCATGATTAAAGATAAAAAAACAAAAGAACAATTGCTGGCCGGAGAGTGCAATTTTCTGAGTTCATCTCCCTGAATTCTTTGCAATTATTTGACAAACAGCAATTGATACAAAAAAGTATTATCCTGAAATCAGTGAAGAATTATTGAAATTCTTCACTGATTTCAGGATAACCAATCTACAAATACCAGCTTACAAGTTCACTGATAAACCTAAAACATACATCCTTCCCGGTGTAGTCAGGTTAAAATATTTAGGTTCTTCGTCAGTAACATCAAAAATATTGTTGACCCCTAAAGTGACTGTAAAACGGTTGTTGAACGTGTGAGTGGTTGTCAGTTTCCAAAGGTTGAAACCATCTAATTCTTTGATTCCACCTTGCTGACTGTAAATATCAGCAACTGTTTTCTCTCCGTAATAACTGCTGTTCAGATTTACATCCAACCGGTAATTATCGAAGGTTTTCCGGTAATCGAGGTTAAAACGTGCATTGTTCTTCCTGATATTTAGCAAATCGTCATCTGTCGTCAGATTTTTTGGGTCACTGTATTTCAACGAAGCGGAAAAAGTCAGATCATCGGTCAGCCGGTATTTCAGCAAAAAGCTCAGGCTCGAAATTCGCGCTTCTTCAACATTCGAATACATGTAGTCAATTTCCGAAGGTCTGGGCGGAATTACAGTAAAGTCCATCACTACTTTGTAAATCGAGTCGGTGGTAATCAGGTTCGAAATCTCATTGACCGAATAAATGGCAGAAACATCTATTTTCTCGTTCGCATACTGCACCGAAGCCGAATAGTAATTGCTTTCTTCCGGCTTCAGGTCGGCATTTCCATCAAGGTACATCGGGAAGGGCGCTCCGGGCACCGGTATCCGATAGTGGTCGGTATACAATTCTTTCACAGTTGGCGCACGGAAACCTTTCCCGTAGCTGCCGCGAACCTTGAAATTTCCGGGACTCAGCATGGCACTGATCTGCGGTGTGAAATGGTCGCCGTAAACGGAATGAAATTCCATGCGGGCGCCTCCGGTCAGGGTCAGCAGGTCGTTTACCTCGTATTCATCCTGTGCGTAGAGAATAACATTGTCCTGCGTTTTGTCGTCAATATTGTTCTGAACCGACGACTGCGTTTCATTCACATACTCGAAACCACCGGTAAGTGTATTGTTTTTCAACAGTTTCAAAGTAGACAAAAGGCGCAGGTTGTTGTAAAGATTGTCGTAATCAAGGTGATCGGCATCATTTTCCACATCATAAATTTTATTGTGGTCGGAATTGTACGACAACTCGTATTTGGCCTTTGCCGACGGATAATAACTGGCTTTTGCCCCCCATGTGAAATCGCGGCTCAGCTTGTCGGGATAATTTTCCAACTTGTAATCGGTGTTCAGTTGAAAAAACGATGCTTTTGCAGAAACCGAAAATTTGTCGCTGGCGCGGTAAGTCAGTTTCTGATTAATTACAAAGTTATTTTCCTTTTCCTGTGTCATGATGCCGTAAATACCGGCTCCTTCGCTCAAATCGTACGGAGCGTAATGATTTACCTTGAAGTCGGTAAATGATGAAAGTTTATTACCGGAAAGGTTGATGTTGCCAAAATAATAATCATCAGACCGTCCTTTATCTTCTGCCGGATCGGTAAACAGGGCTGTTTTCACACCGGCACGCAGCTCAACCGGTTGCGACACCGATTTAGTGATAACGTTCACCACTCCGCCAATAGCATTGCTTCCGTAAAGTGTTGATGCAGCTCCTTTGATCATTTCCACCCGCTCTATATTTTCCGGGTTAATACGCGATACTTCAACAGTGCCTTTGGTTTCGCCCGCGATACGTTCTCCGTCAACCAGAAATAAAATGTATTCAGCGCCAAGGCCATCGAGACTGAACGTGTTTACCGTATTGTCCCTGAACATCTCAAACGACGCATCACCTTGCGCCAGCACCTGCGGAAGATACGTGACGGCCTGCGATTCGAGTGCATCTTTCCCAATCACATGGGTCAGAACAGGAGTGTTTTTTAAGGTTTTTTCCGTACGGGTTCCGGTAACAACCACCGCATTCAGGTCAATACTGGTTGGTTTCAGTTCACTTTTGAAATCGTTGATATCGCCTGTAATTTCGAGTGTTTGCTCCTGCGTTTCGAATCCAAAGAAGCTGACCCTTACAATATAGTTTCCTTCTGAAATCCCCTGAATGGTAAATTCTCCGTCGTTGCCGGAGGCCGCGCCCAATGCGGTTCCCTGCAAATAGACATGGGCTCCGGTGAGCGCTTCGCTGTTTTCAGCATTCATAATTTTTCCGGAGATTGAATATTGCGCTTTCAGGCTTATTGCAAATAAAAAAGTAAGTGCAATAAAACCTGCCTTTTTTAAAAAAGTCATGTTTAAATTTTTTAATGTTTACAATGAATTTTAGTTGATTAGGGGGACCGACGACACACAGGAAAATAGTTTTTACCTGAATCGAAGGTCGTTTGCTAAATTGTAAACATCTGCGGAGGCGCCCGGGTTCCGGATACACTGACCGTCTGGCTGATTAAACTTACATTACTTACCGGATGCGTGTGTTTCGGTTGTTCATTTAGAAACAGAAAACAGGTTTTGTCTGTCTCAATAAAAACTAAAAACCGTTTATCTGTTGGTTCTTTTTCAGCTTTTGAGAAGGAAAATGTTTCGGAATCATTTGGTTTTTCAATACGGTTTTCCTGAAAATGGAAGATCTCTTTTGAATCGAGAATGATCTGCCGGGCGGTGCCTTTTCCAAAAAAAACAAGCAACCATGGCAAAACAATTGCCAGGAAGATTGATATGAAAGGGCTTGAAAAACCGGTTAAAAACATTTCGTCAAAATTTTGTTCTCAAAAAAACTGTCCGCTAATCGAACCGAACTGTTTTTTCAGGCGAAATTCGTGTGATAAACCAAGTTGGAACAATCAGCATCAGAATGGTAACGATTATCGTACCGATGTTTAGCAAAAACAAATGGAATAACGAAAAGTTTATGGGGACCGCAGAAACATAATATGTCGCCGGATCGAGTTGTATTATATGGAAATGCTGTTGCAGCAAACAAAGGACAATTCCCAGCAGGTTGCCCCATACAAGCGCCCGTGAAATCAGCATGCCGGAAAGGTACAAAAACACTTTGCGGATACTCCAGTCAGGTTGTCCCAACGATTTGAGGATGCCTATCATCCGGGTACGTTCGAGAATGATGACCAGCAAACTTGAAACCATATTGAACCCGGCCACAACAACAATAAGGGAAAGAAGTACCCACACGTTCATATCGAGCAACCGCAACCAGTCAAACATTTGCGGATATTTGGCAATGATATTGACCACTTTTAGGATCGGCGCATTCTCAACCATGTGGTTGACCACCATATCGCGCACCTGCATCTCGTGCAGGCCAATGGTCGAAATGTCATCGAGCATTATTTCGAAACCGCTTATTTCGTCGCTTTCCCAGTTGTTGAGCCGTTGAATATGCCGCATATCAACCAGGGCAAACATTTTATCGAATTCTTCCAGCCCGGTTTGGAATATTCCGGAAATGGTAAAAATGCGGTTGCGTGGAATTCGTTCTTTTTCATTGATAAAAAACATCAGAATTTCATCGCCCAGTTTCAGCCTCAACATCGAAGCAATCTGTTGCGAAATCCAGATACTTTTTGAAGGGACAGAATCGCTAACATCGATTATTTCACCGTCCACCCTATTCTCCCGAAAAAATTCCCAGTCAAAATCAGCGGCTACCCCTTTCAGATTAATGGCCTGTACTTCATCGTCGGTTTTTATCAGACCGGGTTTGGTCGAAAAAGACTGTACATGTTTTATGCCTCCGAGGTTTTTCAGTTCCTCAAGAAAAGGTTGATTTTGGCTGATCGGCTCAGTAGCATACGACTGGTTGGTG
Source organism: Prolixibacteraceae bacterium (assembly GCA_003506435.1). Classification (GTDB taxonomy): domain Bacteria; phylum Bacteroidota; class Bacteroidia; order Bacteroidales; family Prolixibacteraceae; genus GWE2-42-39. The sequence continues at coordinate 29,427 of DOAQ01000043.1, read as the reverse complement.
TCGAAATTCACAATCTGAAGGTGCGAACCGAAACCAAAAACTTTATCACTTATTTCCTTTTTATAACCAGAAACAATGGCAACAGAAAGGATCATAACCACCAATCCCAATGCAATACTCAGCAATGCCAACCTTATTATCCGCTGCGAAAGTTGCTGTGATTCTTCACCGGATGAAAAAATACGTCGGGCTATAAAAAGTTCAGTATTCACACAATTGGTTATTACAAGCAAAAATTATTCGGCGCGCCGGTTAATAAACGGCAAAACCAGCAAAGCAATCAACCCCAGCAAAATCAGCATTCCGGTGGTGCTGCTGTGGGCAAGTAAGGCGAATACGGTTCCGTCAGATTTATCGACCCCATATAGTGTCAACGCTTCAATAGTCATGAAATGCCAGGCTCCGATTCCTCCCTGTACCGGGGCAACCATTCCAAAACTGGCCAGCACAAAGGTAGTAAGCCCGGCCATGGCCGATAACCCGGAGGTAAACTTGAACGCAAAGAAAACCACGTATAGCATCACATAATATATCAGCCATATAAAGACAGAATGTCCTACGAAAGCCCATTTATTTTTCATGTTCTTTATCGAGTGAAACCCTTCGGCAAATTGTTTCATGAATTCAACTATCTTTTTGAAAAGTTTGGTTTCTTTTATTCTGCTCCGGCAAATCCAGATAATCAGCAAAATAAAAACGACACCAATAATCAGATACGGAGAAAATAGAATTTCGGATAGTTTTTCTTGTACTTCAGGATTATTTTTTATGAAATGCAGCAACTTGCCAAACTGGGTAAAAATCACCAGCAGTAACAATAACAACAGCATGATCATATCGATCAGGCGTTCGGTAACTACGGTCCCGATCAGTTTGGTAAACGAGATTTTTTCGTAGCGTGCCAGCACCCCGCAGCGCGAGATTTCACCCATCCGGGGTAAAACTAAATTCATCAGGTAACCTACCATCACAGCCAGAAAAGTATTCAGTAACCGAGGTTTTTTGCCCAATGGTTCGATCATCAGACTCCAGCGCAATGTCCGGCTAATGTGGCTCAGCAAACCCAAAAACAGTGAAAAAATAATCCACCAGTAATTCACGTCGTTTTTCAGGATATTTTTGATGCGGTGGATGTCCTGGTCTTTATAAACCAGCCAGAATATTACGATACCAAGGGCAAGGAAAGCAATAAACTTAAGTACTTTAAATATTTTCTCTTTCAAATCCGGCTTGTTTATTGGTGAAAATGCTTTATTTTTAAATGCGTTTATAAAGCACCGTCTCTATTCTTTTTTATCTTTGCGCGCCCTCTCACGGGTATGCAGTATAGACAAAAATAAATATTTGTTTTAAAAACGGAAGGGATTCCGCGATATTTCAGAGAAATAAAAATGAACGACAGCGAAAGTAATGACCATTGTAAGGGCGAAAAAGAACCTGGGACAACATTTTCTGAAGGACAAGAATATTGCACAGAAAATTGTTGAAAGCCTGTCGGCCAGCCAAATCGCAAATGTTTTGGAGGTCGGGCCGGGAATGGGAGTACTCACCCAATTTCTTCTTGAAAAAAGCTATCAAACATACGTTATTGAGATTGACACCGAGTCGGTTGAATATCTGCAAAGCCACTTTTCTCAACTTCAGGATCGGATTATATCGGGTGATTTTTTACGGCTGAATCTTCAGAAATACTTTTCCGGCCCATTTGCGGTAATCGGCAATTTCCCGTACAATATCTCGTCTCAAATCTTTTTTAAAGTGCTCGAAAACCGGGAGCAAATTCCTGAAGTTGTGGGCATGATACAAAAAGAAGTTGCTGAACGGATTGCTGCGCCCCCCGGATCGAAAACCTACGGAATAATGAGTGTTTTGCTCCAGGCTTTCTACCATATCGAATATCTTTTTACTGTCAGCGAACACGTTTTTATACCGCCTCCGAAAGTAAAATCGGCAGTAGTCCGCCTGACCAGAAATGACAGGCAACACCTTGATTGCGACGAGAAATTATTTTTTCAGGTCGTAAAAATGGCGTTTAACCAGCGGCGAAAAACCATGCGCAATTCACTGAAAGCAATGATCACTGACGAAGCGCTTAAACACAGCGATCTTCTGGCTTTGCGCCCCGAACAATTAAGTGTTTCCGATTTTGAATTACTAACCCGGTTGATTAGAGAGCAGCCCAAAAATATCTAACATGAAATCAGAACTTACCAGGGAATTTATCGACAATCTGATTGCGCTTATCGGAGAAAACTCCGGTCAGGAAGTACTTGACCTGATTGAAGACCTTCATGCAACGGATATTGCCGAAATTATGGAAGAGCTGAATCTGGAAGAGGCCAAATACCTCTATATGCTGCTCGACGAAGAAAAGGCTTCGGATGTGTTGGTTGAAATTCCGGAAGATGACCGGAAACGTTTCCTGAAAGCGCTTCCTCCCGAAATTATTGCTTCCCGCTTTATCGAGCACATGAACTCGGACGATGCTGCCGACGTGATTGCCGATATGGAAGAAGATCTGCAGGAAGCCGTTCTTCAGGAAATAAAAGACAAGGAACAAGCCAGCGACATTGCCGATCTGCTGGTTTACGATGAAGATACCGCCGGGGGGATTATGGCCAAAGAGCTGGTTGCCGTGAACGAAAACTGGACCGTGCAAAACTGTTTGAAAGAAATCAGCAAACAAGCCGAGAATATTGATGAAATCTACTACGTGTATGTAGTTGACGACGATTTTATACTGAAAGGGCTTCTTTCGTTGAAAAAGCTAATACTGCAACCAACCCAGGCCATCATAAAAAATCTGGTTACAGAAGAAGTCCATTCCGTGAGCATAAATGCCGATCAGGAAGAAGTTGCCCAGATTATGGAACGATACGACATGGTTGCCCTTCCTGTTGTTGATCAGCTCGGGCGATTACAAGGCCGGATCACCATTGATGACGTGGTGGACGTAATTCGCGAAGAAGCGGAAAAAGATTACCAGATGGTTTCGGGGTTAGTAGGCGACGTGGAATCCGGCGATAAGGTATGGCAGCTCACCAGGGCTCGTATTCCCTGGTTGTTCATCGGATTGCTGGGAGGAATCACCGGCGCCCTGGTACTGGGTTCACACGAGGAATCGCTAAAAAAAATACCGGAAGTGGCGTTTTTCATTCCCTTGATTGCCGCTATGGCCGGAAATGTAGGGGTACAATCGTCGTCAATCGTGGTACAGAGCATTGCCAGCGGTAGTCGCGATTTCGACTCAATGAGCCAGAAATTACTAAAGGAACTTTCGGTTGCACTGATTACGGCACTTCTTTTCTCAACACTTATCTTCAACTATAATTTTTTCAGGGACGAAAGCATGAACCTGACCTTGTCGGTAAGCCTTTCATTGTTTATTGTCATTCTTTTTGCATCTACGTTTGGTACGCTGATCCCCTTGGTCCTGAATAAATTAAAAATCGACCCTGCATTAGCAACCGGTCCGTTTATCACCACCATGAACGATATTCTCGGACTGATTATTTACATGCTGATTTCGAATGCATTATACAATTAAAAGATGCGTTTGGTCTTTCATGTGTTCTTTATTCTTCTCCGGTTATTTTATATACATTGCCATCTTCGACAGCATACGTTTCAGGAAAAATTTCGCGGGCTTCTTCCAAAATGATTGAACTGGTTTTATAACGGGCTGAGAAATGACCAAGAATCAGCTTTTTCACTCCCGCTTTTTGGGCAATTGTTGCGGCCTGCTTTCCGGTTGAATGAAACGTTTCACCCGCCAAAATTTTATGTTCTTCAGCAAATGTTGCCTCGTGGTACAATAGATCGGTTCCTCTGATAGTATCAATAATTTCTTCGTGATAGGCTGTATCACTACAAAAAGCATAACTGCACGGTTTGTTGGCAGGAATTACCAATTCGCTGTTGGGGATAATCTTTCCGTCGGATAAAACAAAATCGGAGCCTTCCTTTATTTTTTGCCGGTCGCGGATCGGAATTTTGTATTCTTCCAGTTTTTCTTTTTTCAGCTTGGGTAATTTGACTATTTCCTGAAAAATAAAACCACAGGTTGCAATACGGTGTTTCAGAGGAAAAGAGGTGATGCTGACTTTTTTATCCTGATAAATTATTTGCGGCGACTTGAAACTCAGCGGATGAAATACCAGGCGAAAAGGCGCCTCTTGCTGGTACAAGAAATCCAGTTGAAACTGGATGAACTTTTGCAGTTCGGAATGCGAAAAGATATGGAGATCTTTCTTGCGGCCCAGTAAAACCATGCTTGAAATTAAGCCAATGAGTCCAAAAATATGATCGCCGTGAGTATGCGAGATCAGGATGTGATCAATTTTCAATAAGCTAATGCGGTTTTTACGGAGTTGCATCTGCGTTCCTTCCCCGCAATCAATCAAAAAAAACCGCCCAGGTACGGTTAATACCTGAGCGGTTGGATATCTGTTTGATGTAGGTAACGCTGAATTACTACCTAATATGGTCAGATCAAAAGACATTTAGCAACTATGCGTTTGGCAATTGTTCGCTTCTGTCTTTCATCAGCGTTTCGGCTTCTTCGGGTGTTTTGGTAATACTCAGCACCGTATGCAGCATCGAAATGCGGATAATCTGTTCCACATCGGGTTGCAGACCTGTCAGTATAAATGTTCCGCCGGCATCTTCGCAAAGCCTGTTGGCTACCAAAATAGCGCTCAGTCCCGACGAGTCGCAATAGCGACATTTACTGACATCCAAAATGATGTTCCGTTCACCGTTCCCGGTGGTCACTACCAGCTCCGATTTCAAATCAGGAGCATTGTTGGTGTCCAGCTTATCGCTAAGGACTTTCACCCTGGTGTGATCTGCCTGTTTTATAATTTCAAAATCCATAATGCAATTTATGAAATTCTTATGGATTTGTCCATACCCTTTTTCAAATTACTTTTTCTCGTCAGCTTCCATCTGCGATTTCAGAGCTGCTAATTCAGAAATATCGCCAAGAGTTGTTTTTTCCATCGTGTTTTCTTTCACTTGTTTTACAACTTTCTTGGTTGTTTTTGCCTGAACTTTTTTGGCAGCAGCTTCTTCCGATTTTTTCTCATCTTCGAACACACGTGAGTGTGAAAGGATGATGCGTTTTGCTGCTTTCGAGAATTCGATTACTTTGAAATCCAATTTTTCTTCCAGTTGAGCCTGCGATCCGTCTTCTTTCACAAGGTGACGCGGAGTTGCAAAACCTTCAACACCGTATGGAAGAGCAATGGTTGCGCCTTTGTCGAACAACTCAACTACTGTTCCTTCATGAATTGAATCAACCGAGAAAATAGTTTCGAATACATCCCATGGATTTTCTTCCAACTGTTTGTGCCCAAGGCTCAAACGACGGTTTTCTTTATCGATATCGAGAACAACTACATCAATTTCAGCTCCGATTGAAGTAAATTCTGACGGATGTTTGATTTTTTTCGTCCAGCTCAAATCCGAAATATGGATCAGGCCGTCAACACCTTCCTGAATTTCAACAAATACACCAAAGTTGGTGAAGTTGCGAACCGTTGCTTTGTGTTTGCTTCCAAGGCCAAACAAGTTGTCGATGTCTCCCCATGGATCCTGACGAAGTTGTTTGATACCCAACGACATTTTACGCTCGTCGCGGTCCAATGTAAGAATCTGTGCTTCTACTTCTTCTCCCACTTTCAGGAAGTCCTGTGCGCTGCGCAGGTGCTGCGACCAGCTCATTTCAGAAACGTGGATTAAACCTTCTACTCCGGGAGCAATTTCAACAAATGCACCGTAGTCGGCCATAACAACCACTTTACCTTTCACGCTGTCGCCAACTTTCAGTCCGGCGCTTAAATTATCCCATGGGTGAGGAGTAAGTTGTTTCAAACCAAGGGCGATACGTTTTTTGTCATCATCGAAGTCGAGGATAACCACGTTCAGTTTCTGGTCTAATTCAACGATTTCGTTCGGATGCGAAATACGGCCCCAGCTTAAGTCGGTGATGTGGATCAATCCGTCAACACCGCCAAGGTCGATGAATACACCGTACGAAGTAATATTTTTAACAGTACCTTCAAGTACCTGTCCTTTTTCGAGTTTCGAAATGATGTCTTTTTTCTGTTGTTCCAGTTCGGCTTCGATGAGCGCTTTATGCGAAACAACTACGTTACGGAATTCATGGTTGATTTTAACCACTTTGAATTCCATGGTTTTTCCAACAAATACATCATAGTCGCGGATCGGTTTCACGTCGATCTGAGAACCAGGCAAGAACGCTTCAATTCCGAATACATCGACAATCATACCACCTTTTGTGCGGCATTTGATGTACCCTTTAATGATTTCGTCGTTGTCGAGGGCCAGGTTAACGCGATCCCACGATTGCATTGCACGTGCTTTTTTGTGCGAAAGAATCATCTGTCCTTTAATGTCTTCAAGGCTTTCAATGTAGATTTCTACTTTGTCGCCCACTTTCAGTTCCGGATTGTAGCGGAATTCGTTCAAACTAACAATACCGTCCGATTTGTAACCGATGTCGATAACAACTTCGCGTTTGTTCATCGAAATTACGGTTCCGTTAACAACTTCTTTTTCCTGAACAGTTGTCAGGGTTTTGTTGTAAAGGTTTTCGAGTTCGGTGTGTGCAGCGCTGGTGGTATCCCCTTTTTCGAATGCGCTCCAGTCAAATTCTGCGGCAACTTCAACTGTTTTTTTTGCTTTGCCTGCTTTTTTAGGTTTTTCAGCAACTACCTCTTCAGCAGCTTCTTCTTCAACCTCATCTACAGCTACTTCTTCAGCAACTGCTTCTTCTTTTACTTCTGCTTCTTCAGCAACAACTTCTTCGGTTACCAGAGCGGTTTCCTGTGTTTCGAGTTCTTCCTTTGGTTCAAGGTTCTCGTTTTGTAATTCTGTCATGTAATAATCAAAAAATTAATAAGTTAGACATTATATTTATAAAATGCGCGGCAAAAATAAAACTATTCCGGTATAATTCAAAGATTTTCAGGGAGTTTTTTGTTGGGTAATGCAAATTTTACAAACCAACCCGTCCCTGTTGCACCGGAACCACATCACCTAAAAAAGGAAGGGAAACCGAAGAAAGTTGCGGCAGTGAAAAACTGTCACGGAATAAAACTCTTCCACTCCGTTCTTTTTAAGGCCGGATGCGGAACAAACAAAAAACGCGATTCATCTTCTTCAAACTGGGTATAAATGGGTTTTCCTTTTTCGATACCCAGCAATGAATAATCAGACGGTGATTTAATTTGCAACGCCCCCTCATTGTATGCTGGATTTTGTAACCACCCGATTGTTCCGTCTTCCTGAATTATCGGAAACCAGGCTAGACCGTTGTGCGCCCGTACATCATCGTACTGAAACCCATAAGCGCGATCGCACCATGCGCCAAAGGTAAGCGGTTGCTCCGCATCAGCGCTAACGGTGACATGTGCCCAATACGGAGGCACCACAACTACTTCGCCCGGACCAGCTTCCACAGCAAAACAGTGTCCAGGGTTATCTTTTGCCGTTTCCTGCATATAAATGATAGCCCTGCCCGACCATATTTCGTAAACCTCTGGAGTTGACCAGCCGCTCAGCGGCGACACTTTATGAATGTGTCCCTGACTACGCACCGGCTCATCGCCCAGCCTTCCGGCAGCATAAGTAACGACCCCGAACAACAGGTGTAATTTTTCCAGTCGTTTCAAATGTTCCTTTTTTCCTACATCCATTGCGATGGAATACACTGTTTCCGGCCCTTCACAGCCGGGATTGCGCAAACTTTTGCGAATATCGTCCAACCTGCGGTTCTCTACCTGCGGTCCAAATACATCATTTCCATAAAGAAACCCCATCGGGTTTACAGTCGGTTTTATATCAAATCCGGGATTAAATTCCATCATACAAAGGTTTAAAATCTCACAAGTCCTCTCAGTGTTGCACATTTTTGACCTGCGCCTGCGCCATACGGACGAATGGTATATTCCCCAACCGAAGCCGGTACAATAAATACTTCAGCATAATGCACCACAAATGGGTCAAAAGCACTTGAAGGGCTTTCAACAATCACTTCGTCACCTTCAACCAGGCAAATAACATGAACTCCTCCCCGTGTATGGTGTTCTGTTTTTTTCGTGAACCAATGCCGCCGGGTTTCAATAAATTCGCGTTCGTGCAGCCCGGTGCGTTCTTCCAACCAACCATCGCCTTCTGCAATTTTTTCAATCCGGCTCACCAGATTGTTTCGTGTCCATTCTGTTGTACGATCCCATTGAATGACATTTTTTCCGTGTTCGATATTGATCGGACGGGGTTTTCCATCCATTCCAAGCCGTCCCCAGTCCCACAGTTTAAAGGTAAAAATATACGGGGTTGCACTGATTTCGAGTACCATACTATTTTTCCCTGAACAATGTACCGTACCGGCAGGAATCAGCACATGATCATGTTTCTTTACCGGCCAGGTTTGCACATGCTTTTCCGCATCGAACGAAGGGCCACCGGCCTGGGCTTCTTCCAGCTCACGCATCATATCAGTAGGGCAGACTCCTTCTTTCAGTCCGAGATAGACGATTGCATCATCTTCTGCGTCCATCATGTAATAACTTTCGTCCTGCGTATAATGCATGCCAAATTTTTCCTGAATGTATTCGGTAAGCGGATGTACCTGCAAACTCAGATGGCCGCCTTGCATTGTATCGAGGAAGTCGAAACGGATGGGAAATTCATCACCAAAACGTCCGTGAACCGGATCGCCAAGCAATTCGCGCGGATGGCGAAATACCAAGTTGACAGAAGGAATTTCAACCACATCTTCACCAAATTTCAGCAACAAACTATTTTCTTCGGGAACACAGTTGAAACACCACGCATAGTTTGGTGATTCAGGGTCCAGATTACATACTTCTTTCATCCACTGCCCGCCCCATGGCCCGGGATCAAAAAACGGAACCACACTAAATGGTCGCTGACTTGCGATTTTCAATCCTTCGAGAACCGCCTTTCCCTCTACCAATTTGGGTCGACCGGCTTTATTGGTATCCAGCACAAAATCCCATTGATCGAATAGTTGCTTTTTCAAGCGGTCACACACACGCCAGTCAACAAAGAACCCTTGCTTGTAGAGTAACATCCAGTCGGCGGTTTCGCGGTTTTTAACTCCCAGGTTATCGACCAAATGCTGACGCATCCGAAGTTGTATCTCCCAACGAGCCATATCAGCATAGACCAGCAGATCAGGTTCCGGGCACAACAGAGCAGCGCCGCTTCCGTAAATTACAATTATTCCTTCTTCTACTGCTCCTATTTTATTTTGAATAGTTTTTACCTTTTCAGTATCGAAAAAGGCACCCATGGTCAGACGTGTCAAAAAACCAAAAATCCGGTCGTTGGTCACATCCGGGAACACCAATTTTTTGATCTCATCTTCAGGCAACATGTATTCTTCAGCATGAATAAAATGAGTATGATCCAATCCATTTTTCAAATTAGTAATTAATTCCTCATGGATCACTCCCTGATAGGTTTCAATGACCACCCGTTTTTTCTTTCCTTTTATGAGCGATATTTCTTTGTTCAATCGGGCACAAATAGCTTCCCATTCGTTTTCAACTTTCCATCCCTCCGTCTTTATTTCAACAACAGGAAAGTTGTTGAATTTTGAAGATCTTTTTAAATAACTTTTCTCCATTTTCCTAATATATCTGTTCTGTTATTTCCCAGTTTTCAATTTCGACCGCACCAGCCAGTCAGCTCCGTATAAAGCTGCTGAATCCGGAAATTTAGCTTCAACCAGTTTCACTTTTCCCCAGGGTGTCCAGGCCAGTCTATCTATTTTTTTCTGAAGGGCAGGCAAAATAATGGCTGAACTTTTCATGAGCCCGCCGCTTAGTATAATCATTTCCGGATCAAACGCATGAATCATGGTAATGATTCCGGCAGCCCACGCCGAAAGGCAATGGTCCAGCACTTCGGCAGCAACCCGATCGTTCTTTTCTGCATACTGAAAAAGAGCCTTAAAATCCAAAACTTTTTCATCATGTATCGGACTTTTTGAGAACTCCGGATGCTCTTTCAACAACGAAGGCAGCCGCCAGGTTGAAGCTTCTGCTTCCACACAACCCACATTTCCGCAGGTACATACCGTCCCTTTGTGGTTCACAACAAAGTGTCCACCCAGGTTTCCGGCCTGGAAATGTTTTCCAATCAACAACTCACCTCCAATTAAAACTGCTGTTCCGATTCCGGTGCCCAAAGTGACCATCACCAGATCGGAACACCCCTGCCCTGCCCCATGCTGCCATTCGCCAAGCAAGGCCATGCGGGCATCGTTCATGGCAAAAAGCGGCCAGTTCCATCTCCTCATCGCCCAGCCAACCAGATCAGTATCCGGTCCATCGTCGTATTTTTGATTTGTTGATAAAATCCGGTTTTCCACAGAATCGACCAGCCCGGCAAACGAAAATCCAACGCCCAACACATCTTTTGCCGATAGCCGATTGGTACAAAGCATTTTATCGATGGTGGTTTCCAGTTCAGGAAGCTGCGATTTCAATCCGGAAGCCGATTGTGCAACTACTTCCGTGCGGTCGATGAGCTGGGTTCCAAGCAAGAGACCTATCTTGATAATTGTTCCGCCTAAGTCAATAACGATGGCGTGAGAAGCCTCCCCCTTTCCCCCTCCGAAAGAGGGGGAGAAAGAACCACCCGATTGTTTTTTCATACTATAATAATTTGTTTTTTAATGGTAGTATGGAACTCCATGTTGCTGAAAATTATCATACTACCCTCGGGCGTTGTGAAGCAACATGTTCGTTTCATTTCTTATTTCCTATTTAATATTCCTATTTTGCAAATTCATTTTCCAGTTCTTCCAGTGTTTTTCCCTTGGTTTCAGAAACATACCTGATTACATACAACAAATTTGCCAGACAGATCAGCGCAAAAATCAAGAAAGTGATCCCTCCGCTTAGTTTTTCGAGCATAATGGGAAAAACGATCGTTACAATGATGCACGCAATCCAAAGTGAAATAATGGCAACCGACATTCCTTTGCTGCGCAGGCGATTGGGGAATAATTCGGCAGCCACTACCCAAAGCGCCGGACCGAGCGAAGCGGCAAAAAAGGCAATGTAACCAAGAATAAATACCAGCACTAAAACACCTGAAGTTTGATTTGTAAAAAACAAAACAGACAATCCGGCAAGCATCAGCATCATGCCTGTTGAACCGATAGTAATTAATAATTTCCGTCCAAAACGGTCGATAAAAACCATAGCGACCAAAGTAAAAAACAGGTTCGTACCACCAATCAGGATGGTTTGCAGCAAAGCCGAATCGTTCGACTGCCCCACATTGGCAAATATTTTTGGCGCATAATACATGATCGTATTGATCCCGGTAATCTGCTGAAAAACTGCCAGTATAATTCCAATAAACAAAAGCGGCCTGATCTTCGGTGCCATCAAATCACGAAAGGTTGATTCTTCCTGATGTTGCAAGGTCTGTCCTATCTCTTTTAATTCAGTATGTGCAAATTCTTTTCCCGAAGTCTTAGTCAACACATGAAGCGCTTCTCTGGTTTTTCCGCGGGCAACCAGCCAGCGTGGACTTTCAGGAACCAGGAACAAGCTGAAGAACAACAAAACCGCGGGTGCAGCCATCACCAGCAACATCCATCGCCAGTTATTTTCGCCGGTATCCACCAGTAAATAGTTACTAAAAAAAGCCACCAGAATACCAATAACGATAGCAAGCTGATTCAGAGAAACCAATGTTCCGCGATATTTAGCCGGGGCCAACTCCGCAATATACATGGGCGAAAGGATGGATGCAACACCAACAGCCAAGCCTCCCAGAATACGCGCAATCACGAAGAAAATCAACAAATGTGCCGAAGCGCTTCCGACCGCAGAAACAAAAAATAACAGAGCCGCCAGCATTAGTACTTTTTTGCGGCCGTACCGGTCACCGGCTTTTCCGGCGAATAGAACCCCGACAATACAACCGAACAACAAACTACTCACCGTCCAGCCCAATCCGGCTTCCGACAAACCGAAATACGGTTGAATAAAATTCAGTGTGCCGGAGATGACAGCCGTATCGAAGCCGAACAACAGTCCGCCTAATGCAGCGACGACGGATATGAGAATGACGTAAGATTTCATAAAAAGATATTAGATATTAGACAGATACTAGATATTAGACAGATACTAGATATTAGACAGATACTAGATATTAGACAGATACTAGATATTAGACAGATACTAGATTTACAGAATTAGACCAACACTGATTTTCCGTCCACTTCCAGCAAACGGGAAGAAAAGCCATTCACCGCAACTTCTTCATAATCGTGCCCGGCATCCGATGGCCAGCAGGCGCCAACAATCAGATTTTCAGCGCCGGTATTGGCTAACCGGTGGGCAATTTCACCGCCAATGTAATGCAGGCTTCCGGGATAAACTTCTTCGGCCCAGGTATTCCTGTCTCGATCCATCAAAATCAGCATCCCTTTTCCCTGTACGCCCCAGTAAAATTCAGCGCGATCTGATTGGGCATGAAAATGTCCTTTGGTCATGAAATATTCGTTGTCTACTTTGCCCGGCATAATGGTTGACACGCCGAAGAACAATCCGCCGGGAGTTCCTTCTGCAACCGGCATCCACGACTGAACAGAATAAACCGGTTGTTCTGAATCCATCATTGCAAATGCTTTTTCGTCCTGAAAAATTCCTTTCAAATCTTTCAATTTTCGGATCTGATTGATAACCGGATCGCCTGTCATGGTATAATTCAAACCCAGATCAACCGGAGATTTCAGTATTTGTAAATGCTTCATTTGCTTATCGGATCTAATTTGAAATAGTTATATTTTTCAGCCTGCCCAACTTTCAGGAACCGTCGGCTGATCACCGGCTGGCCATTTTCAGGAGTAAATTCGGCGACCAGCACATAACCACCGGCTTCAACAGGTAAAACCAGGAAAACCGGAATATCGGTCCGTACATACGAATTCAATTTTACCGGAATCGTTTGTTCCGAAGTGCTTCGTCCTTTCTGGTCGATCAGCCTGACTTTTACTGTTCCGGTTGCTGTTGCCGCCAGATTATTGATCCCGGCCAGATTGAACAGTAACGTTGATCCCGGTTGGTGTGGTTCAATAATTTTCGTATATCGTTCGTCAGTCAGATTGATAAATGTGGCAACCGGAGCAAAGGCATGCCGGAACCAGTCGAGCGTTGGAATGGGTTTCAGGTCTTTTATGTTTCCTGCAAACCAGTCGCCTGTATAGCCGTAATTGTTGGCCAGGTAGCAAAACGCCAGTACTCCGGCAATGGAAGGTTCACTGCGAAGCCATTCGGTTTCGAGCTGCATCCAATAAGCTTGTAATTCCCAGTTTTGCACAGGCGTTGAATTCTTTCCCAAATAATAATCGTACACTTCAACCGTTAATTTACTGGGTATTCCGTTGCGCCACAGCCAAATCCATCCGTATTCGTTCACAAGTTGCGCTGAACCGGATTCCTGAATACTCCGAAGAATTCCGGGTTTATGATCAAGGTTGCCCAGCGGATAAAAATTCCGGGTTGCACCGGGTTGTTTGCTGTAAATACGTCCCTGATACGGGTGCGGCTCATCCATTTCATCCTGAGCCATTTGGTCGCTGGTCATATAACCGGCATCCCAGATTCGGGTTGGATCAAGTTTTTTCAATTCCGGGATCAGCGTGTTCCCGATATAACTGTCCCAGTTTTCGTTGATGGCATCCCAAATGGCAATGCTCGGATGGGTTCCATCGTTCCAGACCCAATCGGTATATTCCTTTCGAATTTGATCATCCCATCCATGATTCTGCCAGTATAGCCACTCGTTTTGAAACAGCAACCCGTATTCGTCGGCAATATCGTACCAAAAATCGGGAGCAATGCCTACGCAAATGCGCATCATGTTCCAGTTGAGCTGTTTCGGATAATCGACCAGCAATTTTTTCACCCATTCCCTGTCCCAAACAAGGTTGCTGCAATCCGGATCTTCGAAGAACCGCTGAAGGGTAACATTGGTCCCGCGAAGGATGATTTTTTCGCCATTCAGGTAAAAGAATTTGCCTTTCCGGGTAAAGTCGCGCATACCAAATTGTTTTTGCGTGTCGTCGGAAATGCCTTTGTCTGTTTTTAGTGTCGCATTTACCACATAGAGGAAAGGTTTATCGGGCGACCAATTGGTAAATTCCTGAAGCGGTATTTCGAGGACTGCCTCCGACAAATTATCCCGTTTTGCATTGAATTTTCCACTTTTTCCGGCCACTACTTTACCACTTAGTTTTTCGGCAATTGAAATATCCAGTATTACCGAATCGCTCATGGCATCGCCGTAAAAAATCTGGGCAGGTTTAAAATTTCTGATCTGTGCTTTTACCGTCACCTTTTTTCCGGACACCGATGGCAAGACCAATAACCGGTTTATCCGGACATTACCGGTGAACGAAAGCAGCACATCGTCCCATATTCCGGGCAGATAATGCTCCTTCTCTTTGTCGGTACCTCCGGCAGCTTCGGATGGCAGCCAAACACGGTCACCCACCTTGATCAGGATTTCGTTTTCAACACCAAATTTCAGGGCTTTGGTTACCGGAAATTCAACCGGCGTATAGCAAGCCATCGATGTTCCCATGTCCATACCATTTATATAAACCTGGGTTACATACTGGCTTTTTTTAATGGTGATCACAGCCTCTTTACCATCCAGTTCTTTGGCAATAAAAACCGACTTCCGGTACCAGTTGTATCGCGGTGTGTAATCGATATTATAAAGATTGTGCTGCTGTTTAGCCTCAACCTGATCGGCACGTTTAAAGAACTTACCATAATCCTCAATTTTAGGTTCAGCCAAATGCACAAGTCCCGGAACCGGAATCGTTCTTGTAAATTTTGCAGGAGGAAAGGCATTGTCCGTCTGATCAAATTGCCAAGTCCCGTTTAGATTGATAACTGTTCGCTCTTTTTCATTGGCAGCTCTTACCAAAAACGGAAAACAAAGAACTAAAAGAATGAGTAGATGCTTCATGCTTGGAAGTTTTATGATTTTAATTTTTATTGGCTGTTTTTGGATATTGATTATTGGATATTCTGTATTTCTTAAAACGAAGCTCTCTGGTTCATCACAAACGGATTGTCAAGTTTCAGTTTCTGATGGTTCAGTATCATTTCGGCCATTGTTTTTCCCATTTGGGCAAAGTCGGTTGAAATGGTGGTAATTCCGGAGGCAACAATCCCTTTCAAAGGAGTTTCATTATACGAGATTATTCCCATATCTGTGCCTGGTTGCAGCCGATGATCGATGGAATAACGAACCAGAAATTCGAGATCGCGGTCGTCAACCACTACAAAAGCATCACCTGTTCTGATTTCGAACGATTTGATTTCATTTACTACTTCAGCAGTAATAGGATGTTGTTTACAAAAATCGCGGAAGCCGGTGATTATATCGCGGAAATGCGACTTCTGATGCCGGATAACCAATACCATCCGCTGGTATTTGCTCACCAAGGGGGCATTTTTCTTTAGTATGCGGTAAATATCCCGTTCAAAGTCCTGACACACATACGGGTAAAGGTCTTTATACTGTTTCCGCCCCTGATCAAGAATAAATACTCTATTGGCCGAAAGTTTCCCGATTGTAGAAAAAGCATCCGGATGATCGATGGGCATAATCACATATTCGGAATAGTCGCCGATTGCCCCCTCGATGATGGTCTGAAACATCTTCAGGTTGTTGTGATGGAAAAAGATTTGCTCGCTGCCATCTTTTTTCAGCGCCTCTTTAAACGAGTCGTACAACTCTTCCTTATAGGCGGTAAGCCGATCGAAAACCAGCAAAACCTTGTGCCTGAAATCGGTATTTTCATTCTGAATAAAATACCCTTTTCCCACCTGCGATGTAATAATCCCTTTTGATTTTAATTCATTATAAGCCATTAAAACGGTGTCCTGCGACAGGCCGTATCGCTTACAAAACATGTTTAACGACGGTATTTTATCGCCTTTTTTTAACTCGCCCGCTTTTATCTTTTGCTGGATCGCATCAATAATCTGACGGTATTTGGGAACCGATAAATTGTCTTCAAACTGAATATCAATGTATTTTTGCATAGCCAAACCTCTAGGTAATACTATGCAATTTTAATAAATATTTAAATACAACAAACCAATGGTTTATATTTTTATAAAAATTTATACATAGAAAAATAACTTACCCCTGATAAGTTCCCGGATATCCTTTCAATTTTGGAGAAATATCCGCCTTTTTACTCCATTCATTTTACCGGTTGAGAAGTGGTGGCCGGACCGACACCACAAATTTGTCCGGTTTGTTTCCACCATCTTTATCAAAGCCACAACAATCCAGGCAGGTAGTTATCAGTCTTCGCTTTATGAGAATGAACGATATACATCTGGCCAAAATTCGATTTAAAAATGATAATGCCCGGCAACAAAAATCGTTTTTCCATCGCCAATTAGTATCGGGGTATTTCTATATTTCACAAACAGGCAAAACGGTGACTTTGACGCAAGCCGGACTTTGTTTACTGTATTTGTGGTTCTCTTGCATGGGGTAAAGATAGTTTCCCCTTAGTCTCACAAAAAGACGCAGTTGGTAGAAGGGGTACTTCTAAAATTCCATTTTGGTAAGCCAGCTATAAAAATTCCTCGAATTATGAAACAGGGAAACGCCCATGCAGGCATTCGTAAACAGTTGTTTTTATCCTATGCTTGGTTCGATGATGATTCGATGATGATTCGATGATGGTTCGATGATCCTATACTCAGGTTATACTTTTCGAAAATAAAAGACCTGACGGGTTTTGGAAACGCTGTCAGGTCGATGCGACTGAAATACGGGAAAGAGTTTGTCAACGTGCCGGAATTTCGTTTTCCAGGTTGTCAGTATTACCCGGCATGTCGAATGCCGTTACGGTGATCTTTTCTCCAGCCAGATTTTCGTTTGCTACAGTGGCTGTATAAATCCAGTCCATTTCAGAAGCTCCGGGTACAGCTTCGCCTTCTTCAACTAAGGAACCATCTGCATTTTCTATTTTTACATGAACAGAAGAAACGGCAAAATCGTCGGTTACCGTAATGGCAATTGTACTACCTACTGCTCCACTGTAATTATCCAGGTTCATTTCCTCTATCTGCGGAGCATTGAAATAATCGGCTATTGCTACGTTAAAAGCGGAGCTCCCGCCTGTGGCTTTTGATGCATAGAGCGCTTTTGTAGCAGGATTGGCAATGGCTGATTTGCCATAGATTATCCCACGCTGAAATTTACGACGGATGTTTTTCTGATCTTCAGAGGGTTCTTCTTCAGAACCCACAGGAACTCTTGCCACAAAAATCTTGTCGTCGGATTTACGGCGACGAAAGATGAGATTGCCAACCCGGCCGCTAAGGCCTTCGGTAGCAATGTTCTTTTTTGATTGTGCCATACGTTAATTGTTTATATTCCAGGGGGACGGTTAATAAAAAATTGGTTTTTTATTTTGTTGAGGTATGAGTTGTTGATTTAGAACTTTATCATCCTATACTAATGCTGCACTGATCCTATACTATGAATCAGATAATTTAAGTACCTGTTACTGGCACAAAAATACCATCTAGAAAAGGGGTTACCCCCAAAAAAAACAAAAACGAATTTTTAGAACTTACAGATAATCATCTGAAACACAAATAGTCCAATCTTAAGGGATCAATCTTCCATCGATTAGGATTTTTCCTACACACCAATTATTTATTTTGTAATCTTCTTGATGTATCATTTCTTTTCCTCCTGCTTTTAAAATATTCGATTTATCAAATGTATCCGCAAGCACCCTAAAAATGACACTATGTATCGTATCTTTTAGATTATCAATAACATAATTGTTTATTCTATGATAGGTGCAGTATCTATCGAATCGGGAAATTGTATCTTTTAGGCTTCCGTCAACCTCAAGAATAACCCGTCCCGCATCAGGCCCCATGATGTCGCAAAAGCCTATCGCCTGACCTTTAAATTTCAAACACAAAGTAGCCCCCGTTTGATGAGATTTGGCTACCTTACTGATTAATTTTCTGAACCGATAGACTCCGGTATCTGTAGTATCCAACATACTCCAATTTCCTGATAGTAAAAATTTATCAGGATCAATCATTTGGGCGTTGGCAAGAAAGTTAGGACAAAGGGGCTTGATAAGTTTATGCGATTGGTTCTTTTGGCATTGATCCATTCTTTCAAACGATCGTTTCAAAATATCAAAATAAATAACATGCCCTGTTTCGACGAACGGATGAACTCCATCAGGAGAAAAAACCGTTACTCCATCAATTTGCTTTTCTTTGTTCTTAAGAATTAATGAATGATCCTGAAGCCTTTTAAACACTTCGATTTCATAATTAATACTGGGTATCCCATAATGCGTTGCAACTTCTTCCATCGCTTGTACCGATTCTGGGAGTTGTTGTTTCTCCAATACATCAACAAACTGTTCGCTCAAAGTATAGATGAAGCAAATATCGATTTTGGGATTTTGTTCCCATATTTTTCGGACAATGCTTTCTGTTGAACGAATAATTTCTTCTTTTTTTTCACTACCATCGTTGACAGCAAATTCAACGAACACCAAATCAGGCTTATAATTTAGTATTTGTTCCTGTAACCGGAAAACACCAAATTTTGAACCGGTTCCTCCAATCGCAGCATTGATCTCAGCAAAAGTGGCCTGGGGGAAACGATGCTTAAACCATTCAAGAGAATATACACGCCACCCATTCTGTGCAGTTATACTTCCACCTAAATAGGCAACTGTAATGGGGTTGCCACGAAAGGCTTTTGTAAAAAAGTTGGGCAGTCCATCTCGTTCTTTAAATTCATGAAGAGTTTTCTTTTTGGGTGTGATTTTTTCATTGGCTTTCAAAAGATTGGCCTGAAAAAGAAAAATAAGCAAACAAAATGTGATCAGTCTTATATTCATACAATGGTTCATTTTATTTCGTTAATATTGATTGAATAACTCTGTTGTTTGCATTTATATCTTGATAGTATTAACATTTACTCATGAGTAATCTTTCGATCAACCTGTATTAAGGCTATTTCACAGGACGAAGCGTTGTAATTGACGGATCGAGAACAAGGAATCCATTACGATGGGAAATTCCCAATTCCTTATCCATCTGCAATTCGACTGGATCAGGATCGTTCAGTCCGAGTTGCTTACGCACTTCTCTCCGTAACCACCAATAACCTGAATTCCATGAATAAAGGTGGTGCCCATGTGGTTTCCCTGTAACCGTACTGATCGATTCATGAAATGCCGGCATAAAGGCCAGTTCCTTTTCCAAGCGCCAGATGAGTTGATCATCAACCCATTTTGCATCCATTCCATGAATTAATCCGTCCAAATAATTAGCTGCATCATTCAAGAACCACGAGCCTCCATTGGTGTAAACCCCGCTATGACCATCGAGCAAATCCCCGTTTGCTTTCGAAATCACCCGCATGCCATAAGGTGATTGGATACGCATAGTCGTTTCAAGATGCTTTTTCACCATTTCATCGGGCAATAGTTTTTTGCCAAAAACCACATAAGTTAAAACTTCACCATATAGTGCATCCTGTCCGATGTTTTCCTGTTGCTTCAGGCTGGTAGCCATATATCCCCCTGCGCGATTGAACATACGACAATAGCCTGCAATTGCTTTTGCAATATCATCGTCGGTTACCGGGAACCCCAGCTCTTTAGCAGCCATGAGAGCCCCGCAATGAAACCCTTGATTGGAAGAAGGAGCATCATCGTCATCATAATTTAACTGATCATGATAAGTTTTGTAACATTTTTTATCAGGATGCAATCGGGGCGGAATATACAATCCATCTACTTCATGATCACGGATGAAGCGGTAAGCACGCCCTACTGTCCGCATATCAGGGCTTCCTCCTGCACGTTTAATGAGTAACGACCAAATCAGGTAATACTGGGCGTTGTCTTCGTAATTTAACCGGTCATAAAAAACAGCAGCATTGGCTTCCCTGTCAAATTTCACGTCATTAAGCCCTTTGCTCATGTAGAAACCGTCGGTAACCCACTGTTTCCATCCATAGCCTACACCGGATATGAAGATATAATCGCTCTCCGGTCTTGTTAAATTTCTTCGCAATAATAAATAAGAAGTGTTTCTTAGAATTGCTTCTATTCCCGATTGGTTGAAACCCTTTGCGTTTGCCAAGGCAAGGTGGGCTGATAACTGAACATCGTACAATGATTTAACATCTGAAGCTAATATCCAGGTTTTCCATGTTTGGGTTTCTCCCTGCTCGATGTGTTGCCAGCCATCAAATTGTGTGCGATATATATTTGTAGCGTCAACATTATAGGGGATTGCAATCATTTTTTTTGAGGAACCATCGCCGTTGCAGAGTGACAGGTTATTGTTCTCTTTGTCAAAAATCATAAAGCTCCGATTTTCCCACATTCCCGGAGTATCACCAATTATTCCATATAGCTTTTCTTCTACGCGAATACCCAGAAACGGGAAAGTCTCCAATGTTTTATTCTCTCCAAATTCAGGTCCGGAACAACCGGGGCTGTATTTTTTCGATGTTTTTTCCTCTCCCATAAATGAATAAAATTCACCGGCCTGTTTTGTTTTCCATCCAAAATCGAGATAGTAACGTTGATCGGATTTTGCTGTAACCGTTACTGTCCGCTCGATCAATCCACAGGTAATAATCCGGTATGATTCCGAAATTTCAAGGCCAGTTGCATGTCCTCCAATGAGATTCAAATTCTCTCCATCTTTATTACTTCCTTCATACCATACTTCGGTTGTACCGCCCGGTTGGGTTAACAACAAACCTGCCCCATCATTTTGTAAGGATATAAATATCGGATGATTATCATCTTCGATTTGAACATATAAACCTTTTGAGGAAGAGTGGACAATCGGGCGGATATTTGCGTTGGCAAAAAAAGTTATCAAAAATAAAATAGCTAAACCAGATAACTTATAACAGAAATATTTCATTATATGTATAATTATAAAATAATATTTTGGGACTTGATTTATTTATTGATCGGGCAATGAGAGGTCAATTATTCCATGAAAATCTTTTTTTGCACTATTTATTAGCATCATTTAATTTTCTATAAAAGTGTTGATCCGCAAAATCCATGAAACATTTCCAGTCATAATCAGTGACATCATGCTTTCCGGCTCGAATATGATATCCAACATCATTCATAATCGGCTGATGAATTGCAGGCATAATGCTAGTCCCCAACCCAGAGAGTCCATATAATTCATATACAGAACCGGAATAATAAGCCGACAAAAACTCACCTTTGGGGTCTGCCCACAAATCTTCCTTTGCACTTGCAATATAAACAGGCCGTGGAGCCATCAACGCAATGAGTTCATGTTGATCGAAAGTTAAACTGACCTCATTATTTGCATATTGATCAAAAGCAGGACAGAACCACTTTGGAGTAATGGCTGTAAGATAAGCTATATTTTCTCCAAATACACGCTTTGAAAGGGCTGCTCCCCCACTGCCTGAATTATTAGATATAACTATCCTAAAACGAGCATCTTGAGCTCCTGCCCAAAGTGCAGCTTTCCCCTGTCTGGAATGTCCCATGAGTACAATTTTATCCAGATCGACCCAAGCTTGAGTTTCAATATAATCCATGATACGACTTAGCCCCCAAGCCCATGCTCCAATTGCTTGCCATTCATCAATTTTATTTGAATCGGGATTATAGTTTGGGAAAAGGGATACTACACTATGATCTTTTAATCCTATTTCGTCAGGGAAAATATCATGATAACACATAGTTGCTACTCCATATCCCCTTTCTATTATTTTATTGAAAGGCCAACGATACGATTGACAACCACGAATCCAGTCAGGATTTCCCGGTTCTTTTACTAATGATAGCGATGGAGAATATAAAATCGTAGTATCTGAAATTGTACTATGGTTTCCTTTATAGTTATAACTAATTATTACAGGAACCTTTCCCTTCGCCTGTTTAGGTAAATAGATCAGCAAAAAAGCCACAATACTCTTCGTTCCATTTGTAAACGTAAACTTTACTTGCTTACTTATAGCTTTTCCCCCTAGATCATCCTGATTCTCAGATAACATTTCATAGGTTACAGCTATTTTGCTTTTGGGTGTACGACCATATACTTGTGAAAGGAATAACTCCAGAATTTCTGGTCGCCTTTGTTGTTCCCATTGTTCAACAGTAACAACTTTTTCACCATTATTGCATATAAATAGTTCGGGTAGAATAAAATTGGGGACTTTCGATTCTTCATAATTTATGTCATTTTGTGCAAAAACTTGATTTTGAGTACAAGAAAGAATCACTAATGATATCGATGTAATTATTATAATATGAAGTTTCATTTTTATATGTTTCTTATGTTTTTTCATAGTCATAAGGATATTATTCACATCAACCGGAATTAATGCTGATTATTTTAAAAGCCAATGCGTTTCTTTGTTACATAAACATTATTCCATATAGTGTAAAAATTAAAAGAAGCCGTTTTAAAAACGATAGCTTACCATTTGAGCAACGGCTTCTTTTAATAAAAAACAAAGAAGAAAAACTTTATTTTTCGATAACTGTACCTTCGGAAGGAACAATCAATGGTGTTAAATTATTTTCTGCTCCCGGATATCCAATATTTTGGTTGATTACGCCATTCGTATTTGCATTAATCGCTGATGCCGGTATTGGCCATAAGATGTGATGAACGCTGATCGCATATGTAGCCCAACGATGAGTTACTCCTTTGTTGTAAAAATTGCTTTTAGCTGTTACCCAATCATACCAAAAGTTGATTCCGGATTGCTTGATGTTAGAACCTGCGCCACCTGAACCTGAGATGTTGTTTAAACTATAAGTCCGCCCAAAATATTCGCATGTCTTTCCTGTTTTAGCATATATAAATGCAATACGGGTTATTTCAGAGTGC
Organism: Prolixibacteraceae bacterium; assembly: GCA_003506435.1. Classification (GTDB taxonomy): domain Bacteria; phylum Bacteroidota; class Bacteroidia; order Bacteroidales; family Prolixibacteraceae; genus GWE2-42-39. The sequence goes on along the minus strand of DOAQ01000043.1, from coordinate 6,412 downwards.
CTGTTTTCTTCATAATAAAGTTCACGAGCACGCTCGTCGAGTATTGCTCCAATATTAACATCCGACGACGTTAATGGACTAGCTCCTGCGCGTTGCCTCACTACATTCAACATTTCAGCAGCCTGGGCTGGTTGGTCTTTCCAATAATATGCTTCTCCCATCAGTAAATAAACTTCTGCCGACCTATAAATGTACATTGGAACTTCTCCCCCCCACCAACCATCGTCTTCAGGAATAGGGTCTGAAGCAAGTAATTTATAATGAGGCCATTGATACCAAGAACGAATGGAGTCTTCTACCGACATTGCTGGATTTTTAACTAAATGTGTTCCATAATACTTGTTCCCTTTTTTCTTTAAATCCGGATTATTGTAGTACAAATCAGATGGGCTTTTCCAGCTATCTCGGTTGTAAACACCACGCATATCCCCTTTTTCTTTGTCTGTCCAAATTGTATATTGATAATAATTGGTACAGCGTGCACGTCCGATACCACGACCATATAATGTATTAATTTCATACTGTGGCTCAACATCTTTAGAATAAGCCACTCCTGTTAAACCATCAGGTGTTGTTACACCAATGAGACGCGGTACTGTATTACGCATCAAATAAGATTTTATAGAACCTGCCATATTGGGATAAGCTACTATATACATTAACCCTTCTGTATTACTCATATTCAATTTAGCCTCTACACTATGTAAATCATGCATTAAATTAGTATGAGCTTTTGTCATATTTGAAGTAAAGCGGTTTGTCATTAGAGGATGCATGGAAACGATTGATTTTCCAATTTCAATAGCTTGATCATAAGAACCTAGACAAAGACATAATTTCATTAGAAGTGTTCCACAAGCACTTTTACTAACACGCCCTCGATCAACATTGTCCTTAACCCATTCATTTGCAAATTCAATATCTTTTTTTAGATGCTCCAAAATACTCCAACGATCATACGTATAAAAATCGGTCTTTGGGTTGGTCAACTCCCAGTCTAAGTATGGGACATTACCAAATTGATGCACTAATTTATAATACCAATATGCCCGATGAAAATAAGCCTGTCCAAGAATAGCGTTTTTTTCTGCATCACTAGAAAAAGTTACGTCATTGATACGGGCAATAATAATATTTGCATACTTAATTGCTTTATAGGCATTAGTCCAATACCACCCAACACGAGTATAATTAGTATGATTTAACAGTGCATCTGGTAATAATGATTTATCCATATCCATCTGGGGGCCAGCCTTGTCAGTTGTTCCTTCAACACAAATGTCTGATTGTATCATTTCGGTCAGAATAGCGCATCCATCTCCGTTATATTCATCGTACATTACCTTTTCACAAGCAGCTAATGCTGCTTCAAAACCTTTTACATCAACATAAGTATTTTCCGGTGTGTAAAAAGAAAGCGGTTTGGGTTCAAGCCAACTATCTTTACAACTATTCAATGAAGGCAATAATAAGACGGAAACAGCAAAAATAATAATGAATATTTTATTGTATTTCATATCTATTTGATTTTAAATCGTTTATAATGTTAGATTAACTCCAAAATTGAAAGTACGCGGAGTAACAGAACCACTTTCCGGATCCCAGAAGTTCCAGTCTGGTGCCCAAGTACGAGCATTTTGTATACTAATCGAAAAACGAAGTGCTTGGACTGAACATTTTTGTAAAATACTCTTTGATAAATCATAGGAAAGTGAAATATTTTCCAAACGAACAAAAGAGTTATTTACCCAATTTGTGCCGATATTTTTTGATCCGATACGTGCATAATCATTGATTGGATTTGTTTTCGTCCAACGTGGAAAATCATAGTCGGAAGAACGATCTGGAAATGAATAATTGTTTGCTGCACGTTGAAAAGAAGCATAGTAATTCCAACATGAATATATCATTGCTGAAAAGGTAAAATTTCTATAAGTAAGCTCATTCCGGAGAGACCAGCGAAAACGAGGTGTCTTATATCCTTGGAACACTTTATCTTTGTTATTCATAATTTTATCATCATTCTGGTCTTTGTATTTAAAATCTCCAGGTTGACAACCATATTTTGATGCTGTGGTAGCCTCTTCTATTTGCCATACTCCTACACGTTCATAATCCCAAATTCGATCAGGATCCTGTCCTATAAACCAACCATTTGCTTCGTCATTGGATTCTTTTTGTCCAATTACATTTCCGGCATCATCTTTTATTTTAACCATATCCCCATATAGCTTGTTTATTTTACGTTGGTTCATTGAAAACTTACCTGAAGCAGTCCATTGAAAATCTCTTTTTCTCAAAATATTTGCATCCAATGATAATTCCAGCCCTTTATTTTGGACTTGACCTAAATTACTCGTAACACTACCATATCCAGTAATATCTGGTAATGCCCTATTTACCAGCAAATCATTAGTTTTTGCAATATATCCATCGAGGGAACCACTTATAATGTTTTGAAATAAAGAGAAATCTAATCCCATATTATAAGAAGCAGTTCGTTCCCATTTTAAATTATAATTGGACATTGTACTCACATAAATTTGCGAAGTAGTATAAACACTTCCGGATTGATTGATATATGGAAGTAAGCTTGACCCCATTTGCGAAAGCGCTGCATATTGGCCAATACTCCGATTCCCATTTTCACCCCAAGAGAAACGTAATTTGCCATAGTTTAGCCATTTGATATTAGTAAGAAATTTTTCTTGTGTAAAAGCCCACCCAAGAGCTATTGCTGGAAATACGGCATGGGGATTTTTTTTACCAAAAGCAGAATAGCCATCGCGGCGAACAGATGCCGTTGCCATATACTTATTTTTTAATGAATAAAAAATACGTCCCATCAAAGCATCTCCTGTCTGATATGTATCATTGCTGGAAACAGTTTGAACCTCACCTGCTTGCAGGCGGTGATATCCCAATATATCATTAGGAGAATATTTGGTAGCATTGGCTGTGGTTGACCAATACTGTGCTTTTTCTGCATTTGCCAATAAAGTAATTTCTATCTTATGAATACTGGCAAACTCTTTTTTCCATCGTAAAATGTTGTCTATCTGCCAATTAAAACTTTTACTTGTCGTTCTGGTAGATTGTCCTCCTGTAGATTTCCAGAGTTCTCCATCTGAAGAATAATGGTTATAGTACTCGTACCAATTATAATGAGGGGTATAATTTAGTTGATATTCAATCCCTAATGGAAGAAACACCTTAGCATATAAGCTGGTATTCAGGGTATGACTTACATTTTTTCTATCTGTGTATAGATTGTCATAGAATGGGTTGACGGGATCTAAACCAGTTGGGCGTCTTCTATATACACTTTGTAAATCATTAATATTATTTGATCCATAGGGTGAAATCATAGTCATCTGACTCCAATTACATTTTAAAAAGCCTTCATTACGAGAAGCAAATTGTGCATTTAATCCTACGGTCAGAAATGAAACTATTTTAGATTCGATATTTACACGTGCACGAAAATTTTTATAACGATCCCCAACAATTATTCCTTCACGATCAGTCCACCCCAATGACCAATATTGTGTAGTATAGTCAGTGGCATTTGAAACGCTGACTGTATAGTCTTGCTGAATCGCATTTTGAAATACCAGATCATTCCACTTAGTGATATTTCCTTTAAAATAATTATCTATTTCTGGAGATGTCAAATTTAAACGAGATAACCATTTTGTTGTCAATTGACTATCAGTCAATGAGGTTGCAGGAACTGTCTGGTCGTAATTATACCAGTCTAACTCACTAACTCCATTTAGTTTTTCAGGATTAGTAAATATCTGTGGATATTTTGTCAGGTAAGTTTCTGAATTTCTGCCTTCATTATAGTCTTGCCGAAATTTCAGAAAACCTTCTGCATCCAGAATTTCTGGTTGACTTGCGGAATGGGCTATTGAAATGTTCGAGTTAATATTAATTATTGGTTTACCAATCTTTCCTTTTTTCGTAGTAATTACAATTACCCCATTAGCAGATTTTGCTCCATAAACAGCAGAAGAACTAGCATCCTTGAGAATGTCAATGTTAGAAATATCTTGAGGATTAATATCTGCTAATACCCCCTCATAAATAACCCCGTCAATCACAATCAAAGGATCCCCATTAGCCGCCAAAGTTCCTTTCCCTCGAATTGATAATGAAGCTTCAGCTTTGGCATCTGTTGCTATACTAATATTAAGACCAGCAGCGTTAGCACGTAAAAGATCTTGCACGTTACGAGGAGCTTGTATAAAGAATTTTTCTGCTTTTATGTTAGACACAGATCCTGTCAAGTCACTCTTTTTCATAGTACCATATCCAATAGCAACAACCTCTTCAATCCCAACTGTCTCTTCTTCCATTTTTACATTAATGCTTGTTTTCCCTGCAACCGAAACTTCCTGTGCCTTCATCCCTACAAATGAGAACACCAGCGTTGCGTCTGTTGAGACATTGGCAAGTGAATAATTTCCATCGGCATCGGTAATAATTCCGTTTGTCGTTCCTTTTATTACTACCGAAACTCCAGGAAGCGGAGCACCTGACGAATCGGTCACTTTTCCGGTAACCGATCTGGCTTGTTGACCAACCTGAGAGCTTTCACTTTTACTCGACAGCAAAATCTGTCGGCTCACAATTCTGTACCCAATATCCGTACCATCAAAAACAGTATTAAGAATGTCTTCGATTTTCATATCGGTTAAATCGATGTTTACTTTTTTCTCCACATCAATTTTTGAATCGCTATACAAAAACCGGTATTCGGATTGTTCTTCAATCCGCATCAGCACATCTTTAATTGTTGCATTTTTCATGTTCAGGCTCAACCGGCTGTTTTGTGAATACGAACTGGCCGATACGTGAACAATAGCAACCAACATCAAAAAAGTAAATACTTTCATCGTTTTTAAAATTTTGCCCCACGGCGTTAGTCCTTTCCTCCAATGGGAAAAGATTTGATTTTTTTTCATAGTTTTGTTTTAAGTTTTTAATACTAATTACCAGGTTTCGACAATGGTAAATTTGTTAAACTCGCAGGCAGGGATATGTTCCAGATATTCCTGCTTTTTTAATTACTCTTTCAGAAAAATATCATCATAGGCAACAAGGTTTTAAGATCATGAAGAATCCTCTTTATTATTTGCAAGAAAAATGAAGAATGCCAGGATAACGCTATTATCAACAGATACTTCACTTCGTTCAGTATGACAAAAGAAAGTTGGCATTACATTAATTATAATTAAGAGTTACATTTTCGCCATTTATTTCATATTTAAACGGGGTCACAAAATTCATTAACCCGAGCATCTCTCGTAAACTTTCTGTTTTTATCGTGAGCGTATACCTCAAATCCTTCACCTGTTCCATCTCTTCAACATGAATCTTCACACCGTACCAACGCTCCATCCGGATGATCAGGTCCTGTAACCGTTCATTATTTATTTTCAACAGGTTATCTTTCCAACTCAGATACAAATCGGGATTTACTTCGGTAAGGGTGTACTTTTTATTTTCTTTCAGGTAAAAACGTTGTCCGGGAGATAATTTCACTTCACCGCTATTGGTTGTATGAATGGAAACCGAACCTTCTTTTAAAACTGTTTCACTTTCGTTTGAATCGCCATAAGCCCGCACATTGAACTGCGTACCATATACTTTCACCGTATAATCGCGGGTTTCAACCAGAAAAGGATCTTTTTTATCTTTCACAACATCAAAAAATGCTTCGCCGGTTAAATGTACTTTCCTCCTGTTTTTACTGTCGGTTGAATACGAAAGCGTTGAGCCGGAATTTAACCACACATTGGTCCCGTCGGCCAGAATTACATTGCTCTTTTGCCCATTCGGAACAATGTATTGAACTGTTTGTGAGGACTGCTCAGGCAAATTTCTGAAATACAAAAAAGCGGAAACCAAAAACAACGGAATAATCAGGATTGCAGCTACCCGCCCCATCCAATAGGCAAAATTTCCGATGCTCCTTTTCTTTACCGATTTATTTTCCAGATATTTTTTCAGTTTAACAAGAGAATCCTGGTATTCACTCCGCCCTATTTCTCTTTCTTCGAGCGACAAGGCATCAACAATTTGATACGCGATGTCAACCACTTCCTTTTTTTCAGGATATTGTTTTCTGAATTCGTTCCAAAACAAATTTCCGGTGTTATCAGGCTTCATTACCCAACGCCTGAATTCTGCATCCTGAACAAAATCGTCAACTCTAAAATTCTGATATTTTAAAAACTTTTCCATTTTGATCCAATTCATTTACACCAGTAATGGAAAGAATTACCACAATATACTACCTGAGAATAATGCTGTAAAACACATCAAGGAAAAATTGTTGAATGGCTGAATGGTTGAATTGTTGAATTGTTGAATTGTTAACTACCCCTCTGTCCTTCTATGTTGA
>DOAQ01000034.1 GCA_003506435.1 Prolixibacteraceae bacterium | reverse complement strand
TAGAAAACTTAGAAAACAAAAAAAGAGTGCCCAAAAACTTTTTGGACACCCTCCACTGGGTTTTATGAATGCTCTATATATTTTTTCCAGATCACGACTGAAGTAGTGAGAGATATTTACCCTTCCACTTCAAAAGGTATGCGGTATGCGCAGCCTCCCTTAAAATTGGTGCAGCCCCAGGCGGTTTTGCCTTTTACAATTTTACCGGTATGACAATGGGGACAGATGCTGTTTTCTTTTACTTCGGTAAGTAACCGGATATGGTGGTTTTCGCCAAGAATCAGGGTCCCGTCAATTTTTAGTTCGTTGTACGCAAAACCTTTTATCGGCGGCGTTTTTCGTTTGGTAACGAGGGCGGCCATTTGGTTCTCGCTGAGTTTTTTACCGGCAAATTCGAACGGGATGGTGAACCGGCAGCCGTTTTTCCATCCGGAGCAGCCCCATGCATTATTGCCCTTCAAGATGGTTCCGTTTCCGCAGACCGGACATTTCAATTCGGTGGCGGGTTTTGGAGCTTTGTCGCGGGACTTTGCTTTTTGCTTTTCTTCTTTTGATGCAACAGGTGGCGCGGGTTTTTCATCCTCCGTGATGGCAATTTCACGGCGCGGCGAGTTTTTCAACTGGGTGATCACTTCCTTGACCATATTTTTCATCTCGTCCATAAAAATACCCATCTCCATTTCGCCCGATTCGATCAACCGCAATTTACGTTCCCATTGTCCGGTTAACTCGGCCGATTTAAGCAGTTCGTTTTCAATACTGTCGATCAGGTCGATGCCGGTTTGACTGGCCACCAGCCGCTTTTTCTCCTTGCGGACATACCGCCTGCGAAACAGTGTTTCAATAATGTTGGCGCGGGTTGACGGCCGTCCGATACCATTTTCCTTCATCAGCTCGCGCAGCTCTTCATCGTCGACCAGTTTGCCTGCCGTTTCCATTGCCCGCAAAAGGGTTGCTTCGGTATAATAATTGGGCGGTTTGGTTTCTTTTTCCTGCAATTCGGGTTGGTGCGGGCCCTGCTCTCCGGGGATAAAAACCGGGAGGATATTTTCGTCATCCTGTACCGTTTTCTTTTCGTTCTGATAAACCACCCGCCATCCCGGTTTCAGGATTTGCTTGCCGGTGGCTTTAAACCCGTGCTGCCCGATGGTGGCTTCCACGGTGGTGTTGGCTACCCGGCAATCGGGGTAAAAAGCGCTGATAAAACGTTTGGTTACCAGATCGTATACATCCTTCTCTTTTCCAATCAGGTCGATCCGGTTTTCGCCGGTAGGAATAATCGCATGGTGATCGGTGATCTTCGTGTTATCGAAAACCCGCTTCGTCTTCGGGATTTTTCCGGCTTCAAGTACTGCTGAAGTCAGATTTTCGTAGCCTCGCAGGTTTTTCAGTATTGTCGGAACTTTTTTGTAAATATCATCTGAAAGGAAAGTTGTATCGACACGCGGATAGGTGGTCACCTTCTTCTCGTACAGCGACTGGATGGTTTTCAGGGTTTCTTCGGCACCCATATCGAACCGGCGGTTGCATTCCACCTGCAAAGAAGTCAGGTCGAACAGCTTGGGCGGGTATTCGTTGCTCTCTTTGGTTTCGATTTGGCCAATAATCAGATCTTTATCCAAAATATCGTCCAGTACCTGCCGGGCATCTTCCCGCTTCTGGTATCGCCCGCTAATGGCCGAAAAAACAGCCTCGCGGTAAATGGTCCTGATCTCGAAATAGGGCTCGGGTTTGAAATTGTCAATTTCCTTTTGGCGGGTTACAATCAGCGCCAGCGTGGGAGTTTGTACCCGGCCAATGGAAAGCACCTGTTTATTTTGACCGTATTTCAGGGTGTAGGCGCGGGTAGCGTTCATGCCGAGCAGCCAGTCGCCAATGGCGCGGGCGCTTCCGGCCTGGTATAGTTGGTCGAAATCGTTGCCGTTTAGAAGTTTGCTGAAGCCTTCGCGAATAGCCTCTTCGGTGAGCGACGAAATCCAAAGCCGTTTTATGGGCGCTTTGTTTCCGGCCTTTGCCAGCACCCAGCGCTGGATCAGTTCCCCTTCCTGGCCGGCGTCGCCACAGTTTATAATTTCATCGGCAGTTGTGATCAGCTTTTCCAGTATTCCGAATTGCTTGATGATGCCCGGATTGTCGATGAGCTTGATTCCGAATTTTGGCGGGATCATGGGCAATTGCTGCATATTCCAGGACTTCCATTGCGGCAAATAGTCGTGTGGCTCTTTCAGGGTGCAAAGATGCCCGAATGTCCAGCTTACCTGATAGCCGTTTCCTTCAAAATAGCCGTCTTTACGGGCGTTTGCCCCAATGATCAGGGCAATTTCCCTGGCAACAGCAGGTTTTTCAGCAATACAGAGTTTCATTAGCGATATTAGTTTCCTCAAAATATTCACGAGGCTGTCCAAAAAATCTGTGTTTCTCTGTGTTTTTACTCCGTGTAACTCTGTGGTAAAAAATAAACTATTGAACCACAGAGGTTCACGGAGTTACCCACAAAGTTTCACAGAGAAAGGTTATCGTAATATTTACTTTTTGGACAACCCCGTGAATAGCTATTTCTCAATCTTTATTTTCCTATTGCAAACCTACTGTTTCCGGGGCAAATAAAAAACAAGCAGGCTGAACTTCTTCCGGCGAATTATAGAAAGAAGAATAGCCGCTGAGCCGCACCAAAGGAAGTCCTGCCAATGTAACAGAACTGAGTTGTACAAATTTCCGTCTGTTTAGGTTTATGGTTTTTCGTGCTTTTAAGTAAAAGGAATGAAATGATGTCGTATCCGTCTTTCAACTACCCCTAAATCCCAATGTCATATAGTTAAGGAATTATAGAATTGAAACATTTGATATATTTTTTGTGGGCCTTTGAGAATTAGCGGCTTTGTGGCTAATTTTTTCCTACCACAAAAACACAAAAAACACAAAAAACACGAAGTATTCACGAAGTATTCACGAAGTATTCACGAAGTATTCACGAAGAATACCTTAACTATATATATTGCCCTTTAAAGGGGGTGGGGGTAAAAAATACGACAATAAATAGTTCTCATTACTTAGTTGAAAAGGGTTACTGCAAACTGGCTGTCGCCGTCGGTTTCACATTCATTGGTAACAGAGGAAAGGGTTTTCACTTCAAGCAGTTTCTTTTCAATAGAGAAACGGTACAGGCGCATTAACCCGTTGCCCCCGTTTTCGCGGCTTTGGTAATCCGACAAAAAAGTGTGGATCGTATTTCCCTGAAACGTGTCGTTCCGGTAGCCTTCGCCGTTGTCGCCAACATGTCCGCAAAGCATCATAAATACGTTCGGGCAATATTTCAGCCGGTCGTAAATGGCTTGTCCCTGCGACCGGAAAGTCCCGGCATCGCCATTGTTTGTACCTGAACTGCCATTATTGCCAATCAGATAATGGCTCACGATAATTGCTTTGCGGGTGGAATATTGTGTCAGTAGGTTGTATGCCCAGTTATTCATGCTGCCCTGATCTTCATTAAACGCATCGTATTCAATGTAAATCACGATAAAATCGTTGTCCCCGGCGCTAAATAAATCGTAATGGCTATCGTTATTTAAATCGTAATGACCACCGTAATATGAGCGTCCCCCGAAATGTTTAACGCCAAAATACTTGTTGTAATAGTTGGTCGTTCCGGTAACGGGATATTGAGAAGGGTACTGGTCGTGGTTGCCGACCGCAATGCCATAAGGAATACTTACCGGGTTTTCGAGTTTATACATCATCGATTTGGCATGAAACCACTGTTCATGGGCATAAGCCGGGTTATCGCCATTTTCTGCCATATCCCCCAAATGAATAACATACACAATGTTTTCTTTCTCCTGATTGTTTTTAATCCAGTTGATCTGTGATTCAAATATTTTGGGTGTCCCTCCGTTTTTGCTGGCCGTATAATATTGCGTGTCGGGGATAACTGCAACGGTAAAATCGCCACTTTTAGGAACAATTGGCGGCCCCGGCTCATTCAATACCGGGGCAAAAAGATCGATTTCAACCGGAGTAATTTCTTCTTCCGTCTCTTGTCCCTTTTTGCATCCATGTGGAAACATAAGGAATAGTATCAATAGCGTACCTGTTATGGCGATGATCGATTTTTTGAGCATGGCAAATTTAACTGGTTGTCTTTGTTGACTGGATAGTAACCGGCCCAAGCAAACCCGATGATAGCAGGGGAGCATCTTTCTTAAACTCAATATTGGTATGGGTCAGGCGTTGTTCCGGGGGCAATGCGGCATCGCCGATCAGCCGGTTGGGCCAAAGGTTGATTACCTCTATTTCCAGTACATTACCTGCTTCTTTTATCACTTCGGAGATATCAGCCCGCCATGGTGCTGTCCATACAATACCAAGGTTTTTACCGTTTAGTTTTACTTCGGCGATATTTTTCACAACTCCCAAATCGAGGAATAAAGCAGAACCCGGAACGATCGGGTGGGAGAGGTCGAATTTTTTCACATAAACAGCTTTCCCTGAATAGTATTTGATCCCGTCTTCCGGCGACTTTGACCAGTCTTTCAATTCGTCGAACTCAACCTCAGCAGGCCCTCCCCATTGCGGGTCGAATTTTACCTGCCATGAGCCGGTAATCTCCTGAATAAACTGAGTTACCGCAAAATTTGATGATTGCTTTCCCGTTGTTGTTTTCAGCCTTTCTGATTTTGGAAATACCACAAAAAAGGACTGGTACGGAAAAAATTCAAGTGGCAGAATAATTTGTCCGTCGGTTTCTTTGAAAGCTTCTGCTTTGCGGGTTTCGCCTGAAACCGGGTCCCATATTTCGGGTTGCCGTCCGGAAATCCGGAATGTGCAATTTATTTTTTCCATTCGTTTATTACGGTTGGCAACGAAATACAGATCGGTGCCGTCGTCCAGCGAACGGTGTATGAAATCGATAAAAGTTGTGTTGTCTCCGGTGTGTACGAAGTCGGGAGCAACGCTGTCACGGGTTAATATCTCATGCAACGGGATGCCATAAAAAATGCGTCCTTTCCCGTACCGGTTCATGGTTATTTTCTTTCCGTTACAGTCTCCCCATATTTCAGAAGAAATGGTTTGCACTTCCAGATCGTTCGCCGGAAAGTTTTTCAAACCCGGGTCTTTCTCCGGACGGGGGCCAACGATTGTTGCACCGGTTTTTACCAACTCCCTGATTTTTTTCACTACTTCAACGGGCATCCGGTTGGTATCGGGCAGAACCAATATCCGGTAGTTCATTCCATCCGGTAAAACCAGTTTCTTATTTTTTACTGAAAGGCGGGTTAAAAGTACTTCTTCATTACAAGTATCGTAGTCATAACCTTTGCCGAGCGAAGAGTCAATATGTTTTGGATCAACAATATTGGGCGCCCAGTCGCCATTGTAGTACAAAACATCGGCAACAAATTTTCCGGATTGCAGCAAATGCTGGCAACGGCCAATATACGACAGGAAACCGGACGAGTGGTCCCACCATGTTATGTTCGGGTTGAAATGAGTGCCTGCTCCATACTCGTATCCGGGTTTTCCATCCTCGGGGCGTGTGGCCGTTGAGGTGTGAATCAGGATACGGTTAATGCCTTCACAAAAAGCGCGGTCGGTTGCTTGTTTCAATGTTTCGGGCGAATCGAGCCAGTGCCGGTAACTGGTAAACGATTCGGCTGACGCGTATTTCTTTCCGTAGATATGAGCGGCCGATGCCACCATTTTGGTTACTTTATTTTGTCCTCCTTCGAGGCGGGTAAGCCCATAACCCAGTTTTTCATCCAGCCCGCCTTCTTCATCGTGGCGCAGTCCAAGCCAGAATTCACCTGTTGGATAATCGCTGTGCCCAAGGTTCTTCAGCCCGTCCATACACATGGTACCCGAACGGCTCGGTCCTGCCGATTCGTTCTGAACGAGTAAATTATGGTTGTGGCATAATTCTGCGAACCGTTTGTAGTGTTTGTCGGCCATGCAATCAGCCACTGTTTTCCGGTAGTCGTGCAGGAAACGGTCGGAGATTTCCACGTTTCCGATGATGTATCCTGAAAGTACCGGCAAATAAGGACTTGCATCGTATCCCCGGTATTCCTGAAAACGTTGAAGTATTTTATCTGTCCAGTTCGGAAAGCCATCTTCAAAACTATCGTCGGCGAAATATTTCAATGTTTTTCCGGCCAGCGGGCCAGCCTCTTCGAGCAGAACTTTTCCCAGGTTTTCGAATTGCAATTCCAGTCCGCTGCTTTCGAGCCATCCTACCGATAAACCATCAGCCTCGGGGTTGGCAATCATCAGGCGTGAACCTGTCATCCGGTGGCCGGTGCGGACAATTGTCCAACGGCCCGGAGGGATTTCCCATTCCAGATATCCGTCGGCATTTACCCGAGCTGTCAAATCAATTACCCGGGAAACAGGAACAGCGCTATCTGTATTGGAATTTTTCCAATCGATGAGGGTCGGTTCCACCACGTCCTTTGCTTTTGCATGGTTGCTGGCATCTTTCCGGTTGGCTTTGGCCGGTAGCTGTTTCAGCAGGTCATCATTCATTTTCGGATTTTTTCCTTCTTCAACAGGAAAAGCCACGATGGATGTGTCGCGGTAATCGAGTTTCTCAAGCGGCAGGTCAATATAATCTTTGTACCCCGGAGGGTTAAATACATGGTCGTATCCGACCCTGTTCCCGGGGAGGGGTAGTTTGCCTGCAAACTTCTGCGGGCCTTCAACCGTCAAATTGGATTGCAGGTACCAACGCCCGGCATTCTCCGGTTTTATCCACGGACCACCCATGCACCATCCTGCGCATAAATTAACGCCGACTTCCAGGTTTAACCGTGCTGCTTCATGAAGCGCGTACCGGTAGAGTTCTTTCCATTCAGGAGAAAGAAACTGAACGCCGACGGGCATTTGTACTCCTCCCAAACCTCCGGCTGAGTTAACCAGAAAAATGCTTCCCATGCCTTTTTTACGGAACTCTTCCAAATCGCGGGTAATTCCTTCTTTGTTAATCAATCCGTTGAACCACCACCAGTAACATGAAGACTTTGCCTCATCGGGTGGGGCCAGAAATCCCTGCCGAAGCCCGGATAAAGAATGAACAGAACTTCCGTATTTCCCATTCCGGTTCGCCGTTTCAAAAAGTTCGGTAATGCTATTTGTATTTCCCACCAACGGGAATATGGCCAGATTGGCTGTTGTGAGGGATGCTGCTTTAATGAATTTTCTTCGGTTTAAGCTCATATCTTTTTGTGAAAATGTTGTTTATTTTATTGTCCCATGTTTCATGCACAGTTCGATGAATTTTTTCACTCGTTCAGGAGCCACGTCATTTTGGATAATATGGGCAGGAGCGATCATATATCCTCCATCTTTTCCAAGAACAGTGATTTTTTCAATGATGTCTCTTTCCAATGCTTCATCACTGCCATTGGGTAGCAAATCCTGCTGATCAATGGCTCCCCAGAAGCAGAATTTTTGTCCGAAATTGGTTTTCATTTCTTCGGGTGAATGTCCTGGAACGCCAGGTTGAACAGGGTTGAACACTTCAAAACCAATGTCGCGGATGTCGTCGAGTAATTCAGCCACTGCACCGTCACAATGAAGGATAGGAATAATATCAGGTTTGACGGTTTTAAAACGATCGACCATCCGTTTGTAATGGGGTTTTAACTGTTCCCTGAACGTATCCGGAGGAAGGATAAGGCTGGTCTGTGTGCCAAAATCATCGCCAAACCAGATGGCATCCACGCCCTGCTCAATCAGTTGCAGGCCTATCTGAGTCTGAAATTCGGCACAGGCTTCAAACAACGGAACAATATATTCCGCTTCCATCATCATATCAATCAGAAGTTTTTCCATTCCAACCAGTTGATGGGCCAGAGAAAAAACAGTTACTTCTATATCGCCGAATATTAAATAGTCGTTGTGATACTTTTCAATGAGGGTCTTTGCATCGCGATAGCGTCCCGGAGCCAGAGGATCAGGGAACTGATAAGCATCAATGTCGGCTTTGGTTTGGGCATGAGCCAGCGGGTAATCTATCACTTCCACGTATATATCTCCCTGCCTCATCTTCATTCCGTATTCATTCAACCAACAGGCATTCTCATCTTTTGCAATCTGATAGTTGTCAGAAACAGAGGCTCCGGTAATGACCACATCGCTACCCATTGCCAGGCGCACTTCGTTGGCGCTGATGCGATACGTGACATCTTCATACAGGTTATCGGTATACCGGATCGGAATCCCCAGTTCCTCTCCAAAATGATCGGCCAACTGGCGGCACAAATCAAATTGAAGAGGAACCCGATCGGGAAGCCCCGGCATCCGTTTAAAAGTTTTTAATACTCTTTCACGTGGGGTCATAGATTTAGATTCTTTTGTTTGAATTATTTTTGCAACAAGATTTTTATAAAACCAAGGAAATTCACATTAATAATATCCGTTGTTTTGGGTTAACGCAGGGTTAAGCTCTCTTTCGGACTGAGGAATCGGGAACAATAACCTGTCGCTGGTTACATTATAAGAATCTGGTGTAAGGTAATTGTACAGTTGTTTTAATTTAACACCGTATGCATTCATTACCTCTACTGCTTTTTCGGTACGTACCAGATCATGCCAGCGGTGATTTTCAAAAGCCAGTTCTACTCTTCGTTCATGAGCAATAATATTTCTTAAAAGCGACTGATTGGTTTCTGTACTCGCCGTTAAACCCGCTCTAACCCTTACCAGATTTAAGCTTGTTAAAGCAATAGCTGATTTTCCCTGCTCGTTTTGTGCTTCAGCTAACAGCAAAAGTGCATCGGCATAACGGTAAATTGGCCAGTTGTCGTTGGAATTGTTTGCAGCGGCATGAGGTGTATGCAAATATTTCTTTGGGTAAGGTACACCCACCTTTCCGGCAGCCGGAGTATAGTTGACAATACTTTTATTTGCAGAAATTACAAGAAGATTACTCGCATTATAAGCACCTTCTGCAATTCCAATAGAGGCATCCAGTCGTTTATCATTAGCTTCATAAGCACTTATTAAATCCTGGGTAGGCGTATTCCAACCACCGGTACCACTATTGTTTGTTGTAGTACCAGTAATAAGAGTTGTTGTGGTTGTCCGGGGTAAAAACTGGTAGATAAAA
The DNA here is from genome assembly GCA_003506435.1 of Prolixibacteraceae bacterium. Lineage (GTDB taxonomy): Bacteria > Bacteroidota > Bacteroidia > Bacteroidales > Prolixibacteraceae > GWE2-42-39. Next base: position 44,105 of record DOAQ01000034.1, on the reverse strand, counting down.
TTACTTGGCGCGGTACCTGCTGCTGTCCCTTGTAAATATTGCACCTCAAACAGTGATTCTTTACTGTTTTTATTCGTTGTAGAAAATGCGTCGGCATAATTTGCATTTAGCCCATAACCCATTCCTGAAAGTGTTGAGAGCAGAGTTTCTGCTTCAGCCCATTTTTTTTGTGTTGCGTATACTTCGGCAAGCAGCATGGTTGCTGAGCCTTTCGTTGCTTGTCCGCTTTGTGGAAATTTTGCCGGTGCTGCAAGTTCTGCTATTGCATCTTTTGCGTCAGCAATGATCCGGTCATATATCAGGTCGGTGGCTGTACGGGGTAAAAAAGCATCATCCGCTTTGGTTACCTCGGTCAGAAATAAAGGAACATCGCCAAAAAGTCGTACCAATTTAAAATAGTTCCATGCCCTCAGAAATTTAGCCTGACCATCAATGTCAGCTTTAGCTGCTTCGGGAATTTCAGCATTTTTTAATCTTTCAATAACAATATTGGTTTTTGAAATACATGAGTAGCAATGGAAATATACCGCATTTGTATACGAATTGACAGGGGTATCTGTAAAATCGGCAATGTTTTCCCTATATAGGTATGCCGTACCACGGTTGGCCGGATAAGGCTGATAGTGCGTATTGTCAGACCGCATTTCGGAAGTAAAGTAATCATTGTTCAATAAATCGCGCAGAGGAACATAGGCAGCTGTAACAGCCTGCCTGAATTGCGGCTCGGTTTGAAAAAATGAAGCAGCGGAATACGAGTCTTCAGGAGTAAGTTCAATAAAACTTTCGTTGCATGACAATGCTGTGAATGCCAAAAGTGCAATTATGATATATATCTTTTTCATAACAGTTTTTTGAAATGATATTATTTAAATGTTACAGTAAACCCAATTGAGAATGTCCTTGGAATAGGATATGCATTTTCGTTTACACCAATCCCTTTTGTGGCATCCAAACCACTCAGTCCTATTTCAGGATTCATACCCGTGAATTTTGTTAAAACAAATGCCTGCTGAACAGAACCGTAAACCCGCAGATTTTTCAATAACATGTTACGGTTCATCAGATTGAAAGAATACCCAACCGAAATATTTTTTGCGGTCAGGTAAGTCCCGTCTTCAATCCATTGGCTATTGACAGAGCGGCCTATCGCAGTTGTACCTGTTTTTGTTCTTGGGTAAATTCCTGATCCGGGATTCTCCGGTGACCTCCAGCGATCTGCGGCGGCGGCAAGCAACATTCTAGATCCGTCCATATTGGTCTGGTATGCCCACTTAGCAGCGTTTAATATTTTTCCTCCAACCGAACCCGACATGGCAATATTCAGGTCGAAATTTTTATATCGGAATTCGTTGGTAAGGCCAAAATTAAAATCAGGAGTCGGGTCGCCAATGAATGTACGATCATTCACGTCGTCAATCGCCCCGTCATTATTCACATCTTTCATCTTTATTGTACCAACATCAGAAGCACTGCCGTACTTGGCCGAATTGGCAAGGTCTTCAGCATCTTTATAGAGACCTTCAAAAATGAACCCATAGAATTCGCCTAAATGATGCCCTTCCTGGTTGCGGAAGTAATCTGAAGTTACGGTGTTGTTTCTTCTGATGAACCCGGGGCTTACCAGTGATTTAATGAGGTTTCTGTCAATCGAGATATTCAAATTGGTGTTCCATTTCAGGTTGCCGGTTAAATTAACGGTATTTATGTTGATTTCATGTCCCCAAAACTCGAAAACACCAATATTGAATTTTATGGTCGTAAAACCGGATGCCCTCGGAATAAGCCGGTCCTGGATTAATCCGTCTGTCATTTTGTGATAATAATCATACGAGAAGGATATCCGGTTATTCAGGATTCCCATGTCGAAACCAATATCAAACTGTTTGTTCCGTTCCCATCCCAGTTCAGAGTTTCCCAGTGTTGTAATGGTTTGTCCCGAAACCAATGCCCCGTTCAGGATATAATTCATTTCTCCCAATTTAGCAATAGAAGCATAATTATCCGGAAAGTTGTTATTTCCTGTAATACCATAACTGGCACGCAACTTTAGAAGGTCCAGAAATTTAAACTTTTTCATGAAATTTTCATCACTAACGATCCATCCGCCAGATACAGAAGGGAAACTACCATATCTCCGGTTCGAACCAAACCGTGACGATCCGTCACGGCGAATAGCCGCTGTCAGTAAGTACTTCCCTTTATAATTGTAAATTAAACGGCCAATGTTCGACAACATTGAAAATTGCTTGGTATTACTTGAGCCGGCGCTTAAAGATGTTGCTGCACTAATATAAGGTACATCATCACTTGGGAAACCTGTTCCGGATACTGAATTGCTATACTGATCAAATTTTTGAGCAGAGTAGCCGATCAAAGCTTCAATATGATGATCCTTTAAAAATGTTTTTGTATAGTAAAGGTTTGTTTCTGCGGTCCACGAGTAATTATCGACCGAACTGCTTATGCCGGTCGCTACTCCATTGGCTACTATTGCAGCCGGGGTAAATTGATTGCGTGTTTCTCCCCCTTTATCTGCTGCCAGGTTCGTTTTTAATTCCAGACCGGGCAAAAATTCATAATTAAAAAACGCATTTCCAAGTATGCGTGTTGTATTGTAATCATCAATATTCAACATGAACTGGGCAAGTGGATTAATATATGCCACCATGCCCGGTGAAGCTACCGATTTAGTATAGGTTCCATCTGCATTATAAGGAGCAATTAAAGGGCTTGATTCGAAAATTCTTTCGAATAAACCACCAACACCGTCTGTCGTCAATCTATTATTATGGTCCTGTCGGTAACTCAAAGCAACATTAAATCCTAACTTTATTTTGTTATTGCTTAAGCTCAAGTCCTGGTTAAGGCGTAATGAATAAAGCTTAGTGCCAGTATTGATTATTACACCCTTTTGTTCCTGATAACCGGCAATAACAGTTGATGAAGATCTTTCACGCGCAGATTGAAGGGTCAGGTCATAGCTTTGTATTGGCGCAGTTCGGGTAAGAAGATCATACCAGTTGGTGCCATCGCCATATTGTGTTGGATCTGCATAGGCCGGATCGACAGGGGTTGTAGAACCTTCATACAGCATTTTGTCTTCGGCACGCTCTTTCATAAACTGGGCAAATTCACGGGCGGTCATCATTCGGGGTACTCTATTCTCAGGAAGTACCTGAGTCCCGTAATTACTGCTGAATTCAATCTTGGAATCACCCAGTTTTGCATGTTTTGTAGTGATCAGAATAACACCATTTGCTGCACGTGAGCCATAAAGTGCACTTGCAGATGCATCTTTCAATACTGTAAATGATTCAATTTCTGCCGGATTTATATTATTAATACTTCCTGTAACCGGAAGCCCGTCAATGACAAATAAAGGTTGTGTTTCACTATAGAGCGATGCTGCTCCACGAATGCGGAAATCCATACCACGACCGGGCTGACCACTGGTCTGCCCGATTTGAACACCTGCCAGTTTTCCTTGTAATTGTTGTGCAAATTGCATAACAGGCTGATCGGCTAACTCTTCGGCCCCAATTTTTGAGATAGCCCCGGTTATTTCCCTTTTTACCTGAGACCCGTATCCAATTGCCACAACTTCTTCAATGCCAACTGTTTCTTCTTCCAGCATGATATTGATAACAGATTGACTGACAAAAATAACTTCCTGGGTTTTCATACCTACAAACGAAAACATAAGCGTGGAATTAACAGGTACATTATTGATTGTATAATTTCCATCGGCATCGGTAATGGTTCCGTTTGATGTTCCTTTTATTACGACAGTTGCCCCGGGAATTGGTTCTTTCATCAGGCTGGTTATCTTTCCCTTTACGGTTTGTTTCTGATCACCAATCCGTGAAAAATTTCCCATTGACTTAGGAGCAATAATAATTACATTATCAACAACATTATAACTCATGTTGGTTTCTTTCAACAGGTTGTCGAGCATTTCATAAACCGAACCGTTATTAATGACCAGATCCACTTCCTTATTGGTGTCAAAATCATCGTTGCTGTAAACAAAGTCAAAATTGCTTTCTTCCTGCAAATCTTTGATAATCTCCCGAATGGATGTCTTTTTGTAATTCAGGTTAAATTTAGATACCTGAGAATAGGATTTCGCGCTTGAACTTAAAATCCCAAGAACGATAAAAAATAATGTCAATCTCATAATTAAAATGAGTTTTGTTGAAAAGAACCTGCGTCTTTTCAGTGAGTAACTACAACTTTTTTTCATAAATTTGTATGCCTTAATTGGTTAAACAATTCAATGCCGAATGATTGCAAGTCGGTGGCATTGGGTTACATTAATAAACCGGGATTTGCTGTAAACAATTCCCGGTTTTATTCTTTTCTGGTAATAATTATCGCGCCATCCTTTGATTCAAATTTTATTTTATTGGTTAGCTCTATTATTTTCAGGTTGTATTCGATCGATTTTTCGCGATTGACGACGCCGGTAAATGTAAAATGGGAAAGCTCATCTTCATTGAAAATGAATTCAGTGTCGTACCAGCGTTGAATTTGCTCAATAATGCTGGACAGCTTTTCGTTACTGTAATAATATTTGCCCTTTTTCCATGCCGAGGTTTTTTCAACATCTGCAAGCCCCGTGCTTATTGAACCATTTTCGGTTAAAAGGATAATTTTTTCGCTGGGGTTCAATACAGCCGACCGATTATTGGCGATGAATTCTATTTTTCCTTCTATCAGGACGGCCTCAATGTAGTTGTCGGAGGGGTACGCTTTTACGTTGAATGTTGTCCCATGTACTTTTACTTTCGAATTGCCAAGATTTACTATGAAAGGAATTTTATCGTTGTGTGCTACTTCGAAGTATGCTTCTCCTTCAACAAAAACTTCACGTTCTTTCTTGTTAAAGGCCGACGAATATTTGATGGTTGTTTCAGAGTTGAGCCAAACGGTGGTCCCGTCAAATAAGGTAAGGCTGGTGATTTGTCCCCGCGGGCTGCTGATACTGGCCAGTTCGGCATCGTATCGTGTGATTCCGGAAAAATAAATCAGCAGCGAACCGATTGTAAACGATAAAACAACGATTGCCGCGTATTTGATCCAGTTTGACAGCCGTTTCACGGGCCGGATGCCCGAATTTATCCGTCCCCAGAATCGATCTTCGGGACTGAGGCTGTTCAGGAATGCAACATTCTTTCGTAATCTGAAAATTGTTTCCGACTGCTTAAATTCCCGGGTATTTTTCAGGTCTGCCGGAATATCGTCCTGCGTGTCCTCCCGGTCATGCAGGTACGAAACAATGAATTCTTCGTTATGATTTATATTTTTTTCCATGTTCACCCTTATAACGCAAATACGTTGCAGGAGGGTGAAAACAATTAATGTATTTTTTTTCTGCGGACAAGAAATAAAAAATCGAAATACAATTCTTTCAGTTCCTCGCGAAGTATCCGGTAGGCAATTGCCATTTGGGTTTTAACCGTATTTTTGGAGATAGATAATCGTTTCGCAATATCGTTGTAGGTGTGGTCTTCGAGATAAGCCATCAGGAATATCTCCCTGCATTTGTTCGGTAACTTTTTTATTGCTTTTGAAATGCGGATTGATAACTCCTCATCATCAAAAAGTTTTTCTTCATTCGGCTGGCTAATTTCTGCCAGCGAAGCATTCAAATCGACCTGTTTAATTTTGATACTTCTCAGATAGCTTATTGTCCGGTTTCGTACCGTTACCAGCAGGTATTTTTTTAGCTCTTCCCTGCCGTAAAATATTTCCGAACGTTTTTCCCAAAGTGTAATATATGATTCCTGAACAATGTCTTCGACCAGCGAACGGTCGTCGATAAAACGGAAGGCCACGAGGCATGCCGCCTGAAAGCTTTCCCTGAAGAATATTTCAAATTCGTTAAAACTTAATGTATGTGTCTCGTTCCCGGTCATTGTTGATTTTGGAATGCATTCAGGACAAAGTTCATTTATTTTTTTATTCTTCCAAAATAGTGCAGGGGAGCAATGTCTTTTTATTTGGGCAGGCAGGGGGTTTCTGTTGCTTTATTTTTGAATGGGATGAGACTATAAAAAAGGAAGCAACAATAATCTGTTACTTCCTTTTTATTATTATAAGGTTTTTCTGTAGTAAGTTTTAATATTAGTTGGGTATCAAAACTTTAATGTCGTCGAGGAATATACGGTTCTTTCCTGCGCCTACGCCTACAAGGTTATAATCCCAGCCTAAGAACTTAATTTGAGTTTCTGAGGTTGCTCCTGTAATTGTAAACGACCGTTCGGTTGCTTTATCAGCCCAAATAGCAGTACAGGTTGGGTCGGTTCCGTAGTTTGGCCAGTTGTCAATAGTAAACGTACTGGTACCGATAGTTCCCGGACCAATGATGCTGACAACAAGCGTATTGTCGTCTTTTGTGCCTCCGGCAGTCATATACGGAACAGCTTTAAATTTAACCAGCAAGTTTTTAGTTCCACTTATGGCCGACAATTTCGGTGAAATTAAATCTCCTCCATAGGCTGTTTTTCCTAACTTAACAAATCCCTGGCGGGCATAGCAAAGAGGTGTAGTGCCGCTGCCGGTTACCGTATTAACGGTACTTGTCCATCCTTTTGTTTCGGACCATGAATCGAATCTGGTTTCACCTGTAGTTGTATAGAATATTGCGCTACCGTATGCCAGCCAGTTAAAGTCTTCAAACAAAACAACTGTACCTTCGCTTTTTCCTTCCTGCTTAACAACAAACGTAGCGTTTAAATTTGGAAATTGAGCGCAGGTAAAAGAAACATTTGCTGTTCTTGAATTGGTTGCTTCGTTCGCCGTAGCGCTGAATGTTAAATCGGTGCCGGTAGTTCCAATATCTGCTTTTTTGAACGTAAACCAAGTTGCATCTGAATTATATGTATAGGTCACATTTGCTTTTACATTGATTTTCACATCCTGTGCCGTTTGATTAATGTTTTTAACGACAGCAATATCGGCGATTGTTAAGAATGGAACTGCTTTTTCCTGATCTACCCGGAACAAAACAGGTTGTTCTTCGCCATCAACGATGAATGCAAAGTTCACGGTACGGGCGTCGAATGTGGTGTTTTCATTGACAATCATTTTAAAAATGCCATCATCGTCTCCTTCATTAGGAAACGCCTGTACCCAATCAACTTCGCTTTGGGCAACGACCTGCCATGGCCTGTTGGAGCGAACGACATAACTTTCGGTCTTGGTAGCTGTAGATACCGACAAGCCAGTGGGGTTGCCTTCAATTGTGAAGTACGCTTCTTCCTCTTCAACTTCATTTTCGCAGGATGGGAAAAATCCCATGGAGATCAGGAAAAATGCGATGAGGATCATTCCGGAGTACTTCAACCTGTAGAAACTATATGTTTTCATTGTTCTATTTTTATTCGTTGTTATTTACCTTCGGCAATTGCCTGCTTACTCCACCATACAGGTGTTTTCATATCATTAGCTCCACCCATTTCCTCCAATGCAGCATTTGAATTTTCACTATTGGTAGACATGGTTGTAGGAGGATATCCGAAACGAGTAGGAAGAATTTTATCATTATACGTTTGAGTGCCTTCACCTATCGTGAGAACAGGATATCCGGTTCTGCGAAATTCATGATATGCTTCCATACCCACCCAGAAAAGAGCCAAAAACTTCTGATTTCCCAGGAATTCAGCTTTGTTTGTTGCCAAATCCCATGAACCAAGAGGAGAAGCTAAATAAGTATTAACATTGGCGGTAGTGATAGTAACCGGTGTCTCGGAATAAGCGCCCTGTGCCGACCATTTTTCCATTGAAGCCCTAACTCCTGCTTCGTAATAGTTTTTGGCTGCTGAAGTCCCGCTGCTTATTAAACCTTTCAGGGCTGCTTCAGCAAAAATGAACTGAACCTCTGCATAATCCATATACGTTGCAGGAGCGTCTTTTCTGCAAAAAACCTTGTAATTCAACCAGGAAGTTCCCGGGTCGGCCAAACTTCTTTCCTGTTCGGTACATCCCGATTTTGTTCCTTTCCAAATTTTGCCAGGATTAACCGATGTCACCGGGTTTATCTTGCCAATGATTGGCAAACGGGGATCGACATACACCTGAATGCCGTTTTGATCGGTCTGTACGGTCATCTTGATCAGTTGTTCCGTAAGTTTTCTGCCGCTGGATGTGAACCCACTTTCCGTTGTTGTACCAAAATTGCTGAGGTATGGATCGGTTCCGGAAAATTTAACGGTTGCATTGTCAGCATTAGAAGCGAAAATTGGATACTTACCGGAGTTGTTTAATATTTCCGTCATTTTTGTGCCAACATTCATTTCTGAACGGCCGCTTACCCTGCACAGAAGACGCAGATACAAAGAGTTATTGAACTTTCTCCATAAATCCATCTTCCCTGCATACATGCCATCCATAGTCGGGTTCAGGAAAGTTGGATTGGTTGCGTAGATATCATTTGCTGCTTCAAGGTCGGCAAACATGAATTGATATATTTCTTTCTGAGTGTTGAATTTTGGAGTAAGTGTTCCGCCTATTTCGCGTCCGGTAAAGGCTTCTTCGTAAGGAACACTTCCAAACATATCGGTCATGTTGGAATAAAACAATACTTTAAATGTTAATGCAACTGCTTCCAACGATTTGTCGCCTTTTTCCTGAGCCAGTTCATGCATGTGGTCGATGTTCTTTAAGTACGTGGCATAATGATTCCAAAAGCCACCCCAATCTCTCGACTCTTCCAAAAAATACATGTGCTCCCTGCGGGTAACACCTCCTGTATGAGCGGTAAATTGAATTAATTCATTATTGTAATACCATGTGCGATCCAACCAGTTGTTCGCAGAATTGTACAGGATTGGTTCAAACATATTATATGCCTGAATCATGCCAACAAGGGTTTTGTTTGGATTCGTGTTTATCTCCTCGAAATTTTCAGTACAAAAACTAAAAACTCCAAGCATTAATCCGGATAATATAATTAATTTAAGTTTTTTCATTTCTTAAAAGTATTATAATTAAAATGATAGTTTTAAGTTAACCCCATACGTGCGGGTCATCGGGAACGAACCGGCTTCAATACCGTTAAAGATGTTTGTTCCGGTCATCATACCTCCTTCAGGGTCATACTGTGGCCAATTATCCCAGGAGAAAATATTTGTTGCAAAAATTGCAATATTCGCTCCTTGCAAGAAGACGGTTTTGTTGCAGAATTCGTTTGAAAGATCATATTCGAGCCGGGCTTCTTTAAATTTCAGGAATGAAGTATCAAAGGTGTGCGCTTCGCCATTATAACGGTCAAGTGTACGGGCCTGGTAATACGTATAAATATTGGATGTAACGGTATTGTTTACTTGGCAAACAGCAGAACCATCAGCATTTGTCGAAACAATATTAACACCATCAGCAACTATACCATCGTAACGGCCTGGTAGAGAGTTTTCCAGTTTACCCTGGTATGATAAAATGCCATTGGTAACCGAGAATCTGTTGCCACCCCATTGGTAAGCAAATGACATATTCAATGTAAAGTTTTTATATCGTAATGAAGTATTAAAACCACCTCGCCAGTCGGGGTTCACTTTACCCAGATAATTGTCGGCTGTAGCAGTCAGGGAAGGTAAGCCGTCGGAACCGATAATAACTTTTCCTGAGCAATCAACCTGATTTCCGTTTGCATCGGTGTAGTACGAACCTTCGGGAGCTTTTTTGAGGGCAAAACCATACAATTGGTGCATCTCTTCTCCTATATAGGAGTAAACATGTAATCTTCCTCCAATCGTTGTCCCCATATCTGTTTCCAGCGGTTTAGTCGCATCCCATCCATCTTGTAAGCTCACAAGTTTATTGATGTTTTTCGACCAGTTAGCATTAATATTCCATGTGAAATCCCTGGTTTTAACCGGAGTTGCATTTAATGATACCTCAATCCCTTTATTATTGATCTCTCCAGCATTGATTTTCATTAATGATGCTCCTACGATAGGGTCGATATCAACAGAAACAATTTGATTTGTGGTTGAAGAGTTGTATGCTGCAATATCAAATCCCAAACGATTTTTAAAGAATTTTGCTTCTAACCCTACTTCCCAGCTTTCTACATTTTCCGGTTTGATCATCGGGTCCGGAATAGTTGATGGCAAAGTATATCCACCACTGATTGCAGAAGCAGAATAATACTGGTCAAGTGAATACGGGCCGGTATCGTTACCTACGTTTGCCCACGAGAGACGAAGTTTGGCAAATGATATAACCGGTGCATTGTTTTGGAAATCGAATATTTTATCCAACAAAACGCTACCTGCAACAGATGGATAGAAATACGACCAGTTTCCTCTGGCTAGAGTACTCGACCAGTCATTACGGCCTGTAATATCCAAAAAGTAAGTGTCTTGCCACCCCAGTGAAACTAATCCGTATAAACTGTTTATCATCTTAGAACTTCTGTAATTGTATGGAACAGGATTAATTCCGGTAGGCACATTTGACGTATGATAAACGCCGTCGAGATCCAGTTCGCTGAGTTGGACATTGTTTCTCATGTATTTCGTTGACATATTGTTTCCCCCAAACGCTCCGGTAAATGCAAGGCGATCGTCGAGAAAACCTTTTTGATATTTCAACAGGAAGTCGGTGTTGAATTCATAGTTGATAACTGTTTCTTCTCTATAGAAACCATTGTTCCAAACGGCGGTCATTTTTGGTTTCCTTTGTGTACGGAATTCAACGCCCATGTCCATGCCGGATTTTAAATCAAGCGTAAGGCCTTTTGCTAAATTAACAGTGAACCCTGCCGAACCGAACACGCGGTCTTTATCCATCGAATTCAATTCTTCATAAAGAATCCGGTAAGGGTTATAGGAACCGGTTCCCGCAACGACTAAACTATTGCCGTTTTCAGATATTGTGGCATTTCTGTTGATTGCATTAAATCTTCCCTGGAAATATTCATCTTTCCAGTTTTGCATAGAGTTCGAGTTATATCCCCACATCAAGTCGTACATAACCGTTGTTTCGTGATAACCGGCCATTGGCATATTATCACTGTCGGTACGATAATAATTGACTTTCGAATTAAATTTAATCCATTTGTTGATTGGAGATTCGAAAGAGAAAGAAAAGGATTGCTTTTTAAACCCTGTATTAGGCAATATCCAATCATTTTTCGTGTCAGTCATCGAAAAACGGACATTCGTTCCTTCACCGTTACTTCCATTAACTGAAACAGAATTATTATACGTAACCCCATTCTGGAATATTCCTGTAAACCAATCATCCTGGTAAACAAAGGGAGTCCGTTCAATTAAACCTGTTTCCCAGTTTTTACCTGCATATTGATAACGAAGCTTATTTGCGTCGAATTTTTCACCCCATGCATAACGGGAAAGGTTTCTTTTTGGATTGTCAGAAGATCCTGTTTGTGCAGAAGTTAAAGTCCAGAAATTGTATTCATTAAGACCCATATCGGAGCCTGATCCATATTCCTTCTGAAATTCAGGCCAGTAACCTGCTTGCTCAACAACAACCGAAGAACTGACAGACACACCGACGCCTTTGTTCTTGCGGCCTGATTTTGTTGTAATTACAATTGCCCCATTTGCAGCACGCGAGCCATAAAGGGCTGTAGCGGCAGGCCCCTTTAATACGGAGACTGATTCAATATCTTCCGGGTTAATATCGCTGGCCCCATTACCGAAGTCAACAGGAAAATCCCCACCTGAATTGGTATAACTACTGCTTGACGATGTTGCAGTTGTACCTGATCTGATGGGCACACCATCAACAATGAAAAGAGCTTCATTACTACCGTAATTAAGCGATTGGTCCCCACGAAGTGTTACACGCACAGATCCAATAGGGCCTGTACTGGCCCCGTTCATTGTAAGACCCGCAACTTTACCTGACATTCCGTTTAACCAGTTACGCGAAGGAGCCTGGGTGAGATCTTCACTGCCGACTTTACTCACTGCATATCCAAGCGATTTCTGTTCCCGGGTCAAACCTAAAGCAGTTACAACAACCTCATCAATACCTAATGCTTCCTCTGCTAAAGTTATATTAATTGTAGTTTGACCAGTTACTTTTACTTCCTGGGGTTTCATCCCCACAAACGAAAAGACGATGGTTGCCCCCGCAGGTAAATCTGCTATTGTATAATTGCCATCAAAATCGGTGATGGTCCCCTTTGTGGTACCTTTTACCACCACAGTAACCCCGGGTATTACTTCTCCCGCCGGGTTTGTTACTTTTCCACTCACCGATTTTACCTGCTGTGACGAACTTGCAGGACCCTCGTTTTTCGGTTTGATGATGATGTTTTTTCCTACGATCTCATACGTTATTGAAAGATCATTCCCCAGATTGGTGAGAACTTCTTCAATTGTCTTCGATTGAAAGTCGACATTAATCCGTTGGTCTTCGTCGATTTGATCTTTATTGAAAAAGAAATAGACTTCAGATTGTTTTTCGATAGCATCTAATATCTCAGAGAAAGATGCGTTGTTCATTTTTAAATCCAATCGCGTTTTCTGCGCTGCAACATTTGCCGAGACATGGATTACGGCAAAAAGCATTATGAAAAAGTTTAGTTTCATAATTAATACTAGTTTTTTTAGTGGGGGCATACCTCCGCCACTTCGTTGAAGTTTTTTTTTCATAAATTTGAATGTTAATCGTTAAAAAAATGATTTTCGTTTTTTTACAACAGGGATAGTTGGTAGCTGTTCCTGTTGTTTTTTTGCAGGAGCCTTTACTCACATGCAGTATTCCAAAAATCAGGTTCTCAATTCATCTTTCATTTTCATTGTTTGGTTAATGGTTATTAAGAATTGTATTTATTCGTTTCCGATCCAGATTTCACGGCCATTCATCCGGTACTTCAATGAAGTTGACCGTTCGATGGTCTCCAGTGCGTCCAAAATATTTTTATTGTACTCAAACATTCCCCGAAACCGCAATTGTCCCATCTGCTTATTTTTAAGATAAATGTGGACATCGTATAATTTTTCAAGTTGCTGAACAATGGTTTTCAAATCGGCATCTTTAAAAATATATTTTCCATCGCGCCAAGCTGTAAGCAGATACGTGTCGGTCTTTTCAATGTTCAATTTTTTATTGTCTGTTTGGTAAATTGCATGATCTCCCGGGTTAAGTTCAATTGGAGCCTGCTCCGGAAAGTCATTAATCAAAAGTTGAATACGTCCTTCTTCCAATGTAGTTTCAGTATTTTTTTCATCCGGATAAGCTTTTACATTAAATGAGGTACCCAAAACTTTCACTTGCACGTCTGAAGTTTCAACGATAAATGGTTTGTGCTGGTTTTCGGTGACTTTAAAATATGCTTCTCCTGTCAGTTTTATTACCCTGTTTTTACCCCACAATGTCGGATTGTATTGAATTGTAGAACCGGTATTCAGCCATACCCGGGTGCCATCGGCCAGCACACATTCGGCGATCTGTCCCTTGGGGGCCGATACCTCGCAAAGTAAATCTTTTGAAGAACCGGCATAACGGGTTCCTGCATACCATCCGGCAGCAAGAAAGACAGGGATTGCAATAACCGCAGCAATTCTATAAAAAAGCAGAAGTTGTATCTTTTTTTGTTTGTGGCGAAGTTGAATTTTTATTTGATCATTCACTTTCGTTTTGTCCTTCAATATTTCTTCAGAAGAAAATAATTTGCGGCTGCTTTGCCAAAACTGATTACTCTCTTCAAACAGTTTTTGATTTTTGCGATCGAGATTAATCCAGTCTCCCAGCTCAGTTAATTCGTTTTCAGTAATTTCGTTGCTGAGTTTTTTGCCGATTAATATTTCGAAATGGTTGTTTTCAGATTCCATTTGTCTCCCGAATTATTTTTAGTTACTTCTTAGGCGACAAAGGCAACGGATACCCTGTAATGAAATCACATTTTTTTTGAAAAAAGAAAAGATAGCAGGCTAACAGATTGATAGGGTGATAATTTTGTCCTGATTTTTTTGAGAGCAATACTGATCTGCATTTCCACTGTTTTTACAGAAATATTCAAACGCTCGGCAATTTCCGAATATTTTAGCTCTTCGAAACGGCAAAGCATGAAAATATCCCTGCACCTGGGAGGCAATTCCTGTATTGCAATATTGATCCTGTCATTAAGCTCAGCTTCCTCAATTTGGTCATGAAACCAACCTTGCTCATCTTTCTCCCGAAAACTTTGCAAATATTTGGTTTCAACCTTCCGGTGTTTGAGAATATCGAGAGCCTCATTTTTTACTGCCTGAAAAAGGTATGATTTTAACGAAAAAAGAATATCCAGATTTGTACGCCTGATCCAGAGATCTACAAAAACCTGCTGTACGACAGAGCGCGATAAATCGAAGTCATGAATAATATTATCTGCAAAAAAGCAAAGCCGGGGATAATATAAATCGAATGCTTTGTTGAAAGCATCTTCATCTCCTTCCTTAATTTTTGAAAATAATTGTTCTTCGTATTCATGGACCATAATGTGAACAAATATATAAAAATGGAAATGAAGTTAGTTGATCCGAGCAGGGAGATTTCATTATAATGGATGCGTTTTCGGACTTATTGTATACAGCGGGAATAGCCCCCATTTAATCTGAGCCGAATTAATTTTACCGGGGCTCCCTTAAATAAGAATCAAGAGACCCCCGGTAAAATTGGTTGTATGAGTTTATTTCATTGACCATGTAAAGTCCTTCGGACGGGTCATAGTTTCGGTGTAAACATTTCCAAAACGGTCGGTGACCTTGATGTTGAGTGTTGAGGTAGAATTGGATGCCGTTGCTTTGAACATGTGGGCCGTGTTCCCGGTAGGAAACGTTAGATCCTCTGCTTTTACCCCTGCATTTATCCGTTTTGCATTGTAGGAGATTATATGTAACGGGTCCATCGTTGAGATGCGGTTGACGGTTAAAGCTTTCCCTGCTTCTTCCACTTCTACCTTCCATTTTGGGTCGTATCCCCACACATTAATCAGTACTTCATTATTGTTGTTCGCATTTGCATAAGCGCCAACAGCATTAGCCAAAGCGGCATCGGTAGAGTTAGGGGCATATTTTGCCGCTGTAATCTGTACCTTATTCAAATCATACGACCTGAATTGATAATTCTTTGCGTAACCGACACTTTTATAATACCATCTGGCATCGGTACCGCTCATTTCCCATACACCGTAACCGCCCGGACTTCCGTCGGTACATATATGGTTCCCGGCATATCCGTTCTTTCCGGTCCACCACCAGGTAGCACAAACTGCTGCTGTATTGTGTTCAACCAACGATCCGGAGGCTTCAACGGTGTAATTGATGTGGGTATGACCGCTAAGTAGGTGGACATTTTTGAAATCCTGCAAAGCTGAAATTAGCTGAGTGCCGTTGTTGAGGCTGATGCTACTCGTTTGGCTTCCACCTGTATCAAGGGTCGGATTTCTATATAATTGAATGTGCATGGCGACAACGACAGGCGTATTTTTGTCGGTAATGGTCGCCAAATCTTTTTTCAGCCACTCCAACTGGTCTGAAACAATAATGTCGTTGTAATTGCGCGACCCGATTACTCCCTGGGCACCGCCGGTATTAATATATTCGATATCATCCAGAACAACGTAGTGAATATTTCCAAGATTGAATGAATAATACGAGGGACCAATGGTATTCTTGAATTTCGTTTCTGCCAGCCAGTCGCCTGCAGAATAAGGATCATTATCATGATTACCCATCAGGTTAAAAACCGGGCAATTGATTTTATTCAACTGAGTAAGGTATTCCGAGAGTCCGTAGCTGTTTTCGTACCAGTAGGCATCCCAGGTCATATCTCCCAATGTTAGTACATATACTTTTTTCCCACCTGAGAGATACGTGTTGATGGTTGAATTTACATCGGGAAGAACATTGCTGGTAAATTGCGAGAGGTCGTCATTCCGGTTGGCCAGATGCCAGTCGGCCATTGCCAAAACAACATGATTGCTGTTATCAGCGCTGGTTAATGAAAAATCTTTTTGCTCAACAGTATTTCCTCCGGTAAGTCGTTTGAAAAATTGCGGGATATTATTGGAGGTAGTAACTTCGTAGTTGCCCGGTACCGAAATAAAAACATATCCGCTTTTCTTCTGTGATGCAAGATAGTAGATGCCATTGCTGTTGGTTGTTGTTACTTCGTAGCCATCGGAAACAACCACTCCTGAAATTCCTTTCCCGTCGCAATAAACAATTCCCTTGATCGTCATTCCGGCGACATCGGGGATAGCGGTTCCAACTATAATGTTGATGGTAAGCGATCCGAGGGCGAGACTTTCGTCTCCTCTTGTAACTGTAATTTTGTAGGCGCCGGATGAAACTCCGTCCGGCAGGGAAAATGTTGCTGTTTGATCCGTCACAGAACTGACATTACTGACATATACTTTACTTGGATCTGATACCGAGGTCAGATGTATCTGGTCGTTTAATGCAAAACCTTTTCCTGTAAGGGTGATAGTCCCGTTGGCAACAATATCGATGCTTGATGGGATTGAAACTCCGGTGATTTTAAGATCATCAGTGGGGTCCGGAGTGGGATCATCTTTGCAACTGTATAGTACACTTGACAGACCAATAAAAATGATGAATAAAATAGAATTAATTTTGTGCATGTAGATTTAAGTATTTATAAGTTATATCCCCGCTTTTTTATTTGTCGTTTGCATCCGGCTCCATAATCTCTTCAAACGTAAAAAAGCATACGGAGTTATTTTTTTACGTTATTTTGGATTTGGTTTATTCTGTCGTATTTTCCAATCGGTTGTATGAAATTTGACTTTCGGATTGGCAACATCGTTACATTTTACGATCAATGCACCTTCTTTTTCCCAGTATGATTTCACTGTATATCCGTTCATCGGTCCGTCTTCCGGTCCTCTGATAGTTACATCGTCCGGGTTCACGACAATTTTTAATCCGAATGATTCGTTCAGCATATCCATATCTCCCCTGCTATTTCCCCCCACAATAAGTGGTCGTGTTTTAATAAATGTTTCTATCGTGTGGGCTTTGCCATCGTCCTGGGGGATGGGGAGAATGATTTCTCCTGTTGTCCGTCCATTGGCGATGACACATTTTGCTCCAACCACGTAAATATTTGAAAGTCCGAATTCTTCAGAAACAAATTTCTGGTAAAGTTGTTCTGGCGATGCGGTTAAAATCCATACTTCGAAGCCATATTCTTTCAGATTGGCAATAAACTCTTTCATTTCAGGATAAAACTTCCCTTTGTATGATTTGCGGTAACAGTCATAACCAATTGTTTCAATTTCTTCCGGAGTTAGTCCGGCCAAAAAATGAACCCGGTCTTCAACGTATGGTTTTCCTACGTTATTCCCGTCTTTCACCATGCGGTCAAGTATAGCCAGTTTTTCCCGGGCTTCTTTGTCATCTCTTTTTTTCAGCACTTCATCGGCATATTGATAAAGCGCTTCATCGGCAAGATAATAGGGAACCTGACCAAAGGTGGTTCCGTCACAGTCAAAAACCGAGACTTTCCTTTCTTTCATAGGAATAGTCGAATTTAAAAAACTTTCGAGTTTGTCATTTATTTCCTGAGACCAGCCTTTAACCGGGCGAAAAGTTTGGGCCTGCACTTCTTGTGACAAGCAAAAAACGGACAGTAAACAGATTATTGCGATTTTTTTCATGTTCTTCGTTTTATACGGCACCAAGCCCCCTTTGTTTAGGGAGCCTGATTCGTTGTAGTTATGTATATAAAATTGCCTCTTTCTTAAATATATTCTCAATGCAGGGCACAAGCAGCTTTTTCTCTTTTCCAGGTTGTGGCGGAGAAAAATGCTGCCAAAATACTGGCAACAATAAAGATCCAGAAAGTTGCTTCCCATCCAAAATCAGCATTGTCGGCAACTGCTCCGATCAAAACTTTTGACAAGAGAGCATCACCTATCAGATATCCAAATAATCCGACAAATCCGGCTGCTGTACCGGCGGCGTTTTTAGGAACCAGATTGACAGCTTGCACCCCGATAAGCGCAACAGGTCCATAAATAAAGAAGCCAATTCCGATTAAAGCAGAGTAGACAACAAACACTGTGGTCGAAACCGGATCAGTAGAAAATGTCTGAGATAAAAATGATGCTACCGGGGCAGCTTTCCAATACAGAACAATACAAACTGCAACAAGTAACATATATATTACGTTGGCAGGCGCACATCTTCCTTTGAATAGTTTTGCAGAAATCAATCCACATAAAATTGTTCCAGGGATGCCTGCGTAATTATGCAATGAAAAGGCCATTTTACTCTGGGCGCTATTCAATAGACCAGACTCCTGACAGTACGTTGGAGACCAGTCTCCGATACCATACCGTACCAGGTATACAAATATATTTGCCAGCGCAATCAGCCAAAGAATCTTATTCTTGAATATGTATTTAATGAATAATTCTTTGAGCGGAATCTTTGCATCAGAACTCAGTTCTTTTTTTACGGAAACATCATTCCTGTACTGATCGATAGGTGGTAACCCGCAGGATTGCGGCGTATCTCTCAATGCCCACCAGCAGAAACCAGCTATCAGTAAGGCGATTGCACTGGGAAATACAAAAACGGATCTCCAGCTTTGCTCAACCATTAAACCGCCACCGATGTCCACCAAAAAGAAACCTCCAATAAGAGTTGTTCCTACTGCAGCGAGGTTTCCCATCAGTCCGCTTCCGAATGTATGCGATGTATTCCATATCGACATTTTAAAACTTCGCTCGTTGTGAGAGAACCAATGAACCATAACTCTTCCGCAGGGAGGCCATCCCATTCCGGAAAGCCATCCAATAATCAGCATAAATGTAAAAATGATGGCAACCGAGCTTGTCGCGAATGAAAACAGTCCTACCGACATCATCAGTATTGATGAGAGAATCAATCCGATCACCAGAAATTTTCTGGCATCAGACCGGTCGGATAATGCTCCCATTATAAATTTACTGAATGCATAAGCAATGGAAATAGCAGAAAGTGCAATACCTAGTTCCAATTTGGTGTAGCCCAGTCCTCCATTTTCTACCGGCTGGATCATTCCCGGAATTGCTATGGCCAGATTTTTTCTGACCAGGTAGTAGGCAGCATAACCCAGAAATGCACCTAAGAACACCTTGAGTCTCATTTTTTTATACTCGGAATCAATCTTCTCTTTTGGCAACAGTTCTTTATGAGCCGGAGGCTTTAGCATGTTTGATATGAAATTGGTTTTCATTCTTTGTTTTATTTTTACCGGTATAAATATCAAGAATCAATGTTGCAAAGTTATTGCAAAATATAACCTTTTGCCAAATTGGTAAAATCGTTCACTTGTTGTTCTGCCCATTCTTCTGTTTTGTTCAATTCTTTGGCCATAACAGAAGCGACCTTGCGGGCCATCTCAATTGCAGCTTTGGCATCCAGAAACAATGCCCTTACACGGCGGGCCAAAACATCTTCGACAGTCTGTGCCTGTTCTTCCCTGACTGCCCAAATAACATGGGCAACCGTAAAGGTGTATTTCGGATGTAAAAGAGCTGCATTCTCATGGTCTTCTTTTTTCAGCATATTAATTTTCTCTGCATCGCTGCCATATACATAGTTCCAGTTCGAATCATCAGTATTCACGGCATATCCATGTACTTTTAAATCTTTTGTAATGCACCCTTTTGGATTTAGGTTACCCATTTGAATGGCAAGATCTACAGCTTCTTCGCCCATTTCACGATAGGTCGTCCATTTTCCGCCGGTAATTGTAAGTAATCCCGATTTCGACTTATATATTTTATGATTTCTTGAAATCTCTTTTGTCTTCTTGGAATCGTCGTGAGTTGGAGCTGCCAATGGGCGCAACCCGGCAAATACAGAAAGGACATCGGCTTTTGTCGGTTTTATGTCAAGATACTGACCAGCCTGGTCCAAAATGAAATTCACTTCTTCTTCCAGTGCGCGTGGCTCCAGTTCTGCCTCGTTTAGCGGAGTGTCAGTAGTGCCCAGAACGACTTTCCCGTGCCATGGAACTCCGAAAAGTACCCGGCCATCTTTTGTTTTTGGAATCATTAATGCCGAATTACCACCAAGGAATTTACTATCGACAACCAGGTGAACTCCCTGGCTCGGACGAACTTTCTTTTTTGCTTCCGGTGCATCCATCGTCATAATATCATCGACGAATACGCCGGTAGCATTAATAACAACTTTTGCGTTAATTGTATATTGTTCTCCTGATAACTGGTCAATTGCGGTTACTCCTGAAATTTTTTCCGAGTCATTTTTTATCAACTCGTTTATTTTTACGTAATTCAAACATGTCGCGCCATGGTCTACTGCTGTTTGGGCAAGCGTGATAGCCATGCGGGCATCGTCAAACTGTCCGTCATGATAAACGACTCCACCTCTCAGTCCGCCTTGTTTCAATGCAGGGATTTCTTTTCTTACCGTTCTTTTCAGAAGAGGCAATGAACGCCCCAGTCCCAAACGTCCGGCCAAAACATCATACATAGTTAATCCGATGGTATAAAACGCTTTTTCCCACCAACGATAGTTCCCGATAATAAAACGCATATCCTTTACCAGATGAGGAGCGTTTCTTCTCATACGTCCACGCTCGTGTAATGCTCCTACAACCATCTGGATATCTCCCTGTGCCAAATAACGGACTCCTCCGTGTACCAACTTTGTGCTCCGGCTGGAAGTACCTTTCGCAAAATCTGACTGTTCTAATAAAATCGTACGATAACCCCGGCTGGCAGCATCCACTGCAATTCCTAAACCGGTAGCGCCCCCTCCAATAACGAGGATATCCCATTCTTGTTGGGCATTTTTTAATTGGTTGATAGAATTTTCTCGTTTCACTTTATTTTGTGCTTTAAATTGATTTGTAATTCATCTGTTTTTAAGAATAAACTTTTGTCATTTTATTGGTGCATCCTACTCTGTTCCCGGAGAGAAAAAGAATGAGATATTCCATGAACGTAAATTCGGAATAAAAGTAGAGGGTATTTTTAAGAAATCAAAACAAAAATGAAAGATTTTGAAATTTATTTTGTTTTGGATAGAGTGTATTTGTTTTCATATATATAATATCTTCTTTGTTTTTTTCTGGGTTAAGAGTGAATTAGCCTGTTCGTTTTATTCATTTTCTTTACTTAGAATAATTTGGATGGAAATACTGAGAGCAATTAATTCGGCGAATAATTCAACCTTTCTGCTTGTTTTGGAAAATTTGAGAATTCGAAAGGATTAATCAGATAATATTTGCAAATAGTCTTGTACCCATTGATAATAGGTAGTTGTACACATTAAAAGACAATTGGGAATTCAACGCTGTTTCGCCAGTTCCACTTTTATTTTATATCTTTGGCTCGATTAGAATATTCCAATTAATTAAAAAACTCATGAGAAATATTGCACAAAGACATAAAATCATATTAAATGAGTTGGAAAAGGACGGTTACGTCAGGGTACAAGATCTTAGTGATCGTTTAGGTGTTTCAGAAGTAACTATTCGAAAGGATTTGAAAGAACTTGAAAGAAGAAAATTGCTTTTCCGAAGTCATGGAAGTGCAAGCCCGATGAGTTCACTTATTGATGACCGGCATATTGACGAGAAAGAGAAGATACAGGTTGATGAGAAGCTGCGCATTGCTGAAGCTGCAAATTTGTTATTGAAGAAAAATGACCGGATCATTATTGCTTCAGGGACGACCGTACTGAATTTTGCTCAAAAGATTACCCTTACAGAGCCTCTTACTGTAATTACTGCTTCTGTCAAAGTGACTCTGTCTCTTTATTATAAACCGAATATAGAAGTGATCCAGTTGGGAGGATCAACGCGGAAAAGCTCTGCGTCAGTTATTGGTCCGAATGCTGAAAGTTTGCTGAGTGAATTGATGTGTAACAAGCTCTTCATTGGCGTTGATGGAATTGATCTTGATTTCGGATTAACAACTAGCAATATTGCAGAAGCTCATCTCAACCAATACATGATAAAGGCTGCACAGGAGGTAATTGTTCTGGCAGATTCGTCGAAATTCGGGAAACGGGGATTTGGTAAAATTTGCGATATAGGTCAAATCCACCATATTATTACAGATAAAGATGCGCCTCTCAACACAGTTCAAATCATCCGTGAAAGAGGGATTGAAGTAACTTTGGTGTGACAAAAAACTATCATTGCTCCCGCAAAACCGGGGGATGACAGATTTTAAGTTTTTAATTACCGGTAAGCAGATTCTGAAGCGACGAATAAAAAAGGCCCCCGAATTGGGAGCCTTCAATATCATGAAGGTATTCCTGTAAATGCCCGATCGAGGATTTCCGGATACATATCCCCAAAATTTTCATAGCACCAATTTTTAAATTTTTTCAGGTCAGGTGCTTCGACCCAGTTTATGCACTTTAAAAGCTCTTTACGGAACAACTGCCTGCTAAAACTGACCTTTGGTAATATTACCTTAGCATATTCTAACATAGTTTTCTGTTTAAATTGTTCTTTGAAAATAACGAATTCAATTTCCATTTAATATGCTCTATAATAGGCTTAACATTCTTTAACAGGCATCCGGATTTTTCTTTTCAATTAATTTGTTGAAGAACAGAGAAATGGACGCGTATTTTCTGCGTATGTTTCAGAACATCCGATAGAAATCGAATTGCATTACAATGAAGAAAATAGTTTTATTCCGGGTTGACGATCGTTTTCACAAATCCCGAAATTCGTTCGTTCAATGTTAATTCTCCTTCGAGCGCTTTTACAAAGGCGCTGCCGATAATGGCTCCGCCCGCATATTTGCAGGTGTTTTGGAAGGTTTCGTGGTTGGAAATTCCAAATCCGATCAGTTGCGGATTTTTTAATCCAAGCCGGTTGACACGTTCAAAATATTCAGTTTGATATTTGGCTACGCTTTGTTTCATGCCGGTGGTCGATGAACTCGAAACCATGTAAATAAAGCCGGACGATTCGGCATCAATTTGCAGGATTCGCTCATCGGAAGTTTGCGGCGTGATCAGCAAAATATTGTGCAGTTGATGTGCCTCGAAAAGAGACTTGTATTCCGAAAGATATTCATTCAGGGGCAGGTCGGGGATAATCAGCCCGTCGATGCCCACTTCCTGACATTTTTTGCAGAAGTTTTCGACGCCGAACTGCAAAACAGGGTTCAGATAACCCATCAGGATCAATGGGATTTTCACTGTTTTACGGATGTTCTGTAGTTGTTCGAACAATTTTTTTACACTCATGCCATTCTTCAGGGCAATCAGGCTGCTGTTCTGAATAACAGGCCCGTCGGCTACCGGGTCAGAAAAAGGCATCCCGATTTCAATCAAGTTGACGCCATTTTTTTCCAATTCCTGAATAATGGTGACTGTATCGTTTAACTCAGGATAGCCGGCTGTAAAGTAAACCGACAGGATGTTTTTATCTTTTTCCTGAAAAAGCTGGTTGATTCTGTTGTTCATGATTATAATTTAAAGCCCACTGAATCCCCCAAAGAGGGACTTTCAGAGGGAATATTAAACTTCATTTTTTCATTTCATTTAAAATATCGCTGTTTTAGCCTCTCCCTTTCGGAGAAAAGCTGGGGAAGAGCCCCTCTTAATATCCAAAATAATCCAAATAAGTTTCCATGTCCTTGTCACCGCGTCCCGACAGGTTGATGATATTAACATCTTCAGGCTGAAGTTTGATTTTTTCAAGAGCTGCCAGTGCGTGAGCCGATTCCAGTGCGGGGATAATGCCCTCTTTTCGGGTCAGTAAAAGCGCTGACTGCAAAACTTCTTCATCGGTTGCCCAAAGGTATTTACCTCTGCCTGTTTTGAAAAGGTGAGCATGCAATGGTCCGATTCCCGGGTAATCCAATCCTGCCGAGATGGAATACGGTTCGGTAATTTGGCCATCTTCATTCTGCATCAGGTAGGAGTGCGAGCTGTGCAAGACTCCCGGTGTTCCCAGTGTCAGGGTAGCTGCAGTATCAGGGGTGCTGATCCCTTTTCCTGCCGCTTCAACACCAATCAGTTCTACTGCTTCGTCTTCCAGAAAATGATAAAAAGCACCGGCAGCGTTGCTTCCGCCGCCCACACAGGCAATCACCCGGGTGGGCAGTTCGCGGCCAAGCTGCTCGTCCAACTGCCAACGTATTTCTTCGCTGATCACCGACTGGAAACGGGCTACCATATCGGGGTAGGGGTGTGGTCCCACGACCGACCCAATGATATAATGCGTATCTACCGGGTTATTGATCCAGTCGCGCATGGCTTCGTTGGTAGCGTCTTTTAGCGTTTGGTTACCACTCAATGCCGGAATAACTTCAGCTCCCAGCATGCGCATCTTTTTCACGTTGGGCGCTTGTCGTTTCACATCAAGCGCTCCCATATAAACTACACACTGAACACCCATCAAGGCACATACAGTTGCGGTGGCCACACCGTGTTGCCCGGCGCCGGTTTCGGCAATAATGCGTTTCTTTTTCAAGTGTTTGGCCAGCAAAATCTGACCGATGGTATTGTTTATTTTGTGAGAACCAGTGTGGTTTAAATCTTCCCTCTTCAGGAAAACATTGCTTTGGTAATGTTCCGACATCCGTTTTGCAAAATACAATGGAGATGGCCTTCCTACGTAGTGTTTCAGCAGGCTGATAAATTCCTGCCGGAAATCGTAGGAGTGGATGATACTCATATATTCCCGGCGAAGTTCTTCAATATTCGGGTACATCATTTCTGGAATGAATGCTCCCCCGAATTCGCCGTAATAGCCTTTGTCATTAACTTGATAGTTCATATTTGAGATATTAGACTTATAGATTTTTAGACAATATCAGATTTGATTTCTGAAATAAATTTTCTGACTTTTTCGATATCTTTTAAGCCGGGACTGATTTCAAAACCACTGTTAATGTCAATCCCGAAAAGCTGCGGATGGCGAAAATTTCGGATGCTTTCCACATCATCGGGACCAATTCCTCCGCTCAGGAAGAAAGGCACATCCAGTTGGTAATCTTCGAGCAGCGCCCAGTTAAATTTTTGCCCGGTTCCGCCTGGAAACTGCCCTTTGGTGTCGAATAAAAAATAATCGCAATAATCCTGATATGCTTTCAATATTTCAAAATCGAAAGATTCATCAATAGAGAATGCTTTGAAAACCGGTAATACTGAATATTGTATTTGGCGACAATTGTCAGGAGTTTCCTGTCCGTGCAACTGGATTGCATCCAATTTCCATACCCGGCTGGTTGCAAAAATCTGTTCCGGTGTCTCGTTCACAAAAACTCCAACTTTCTGAATTTTTTCAGGAAAAGCATTCAAAATTTCAGTCTGTGCATCGAAACCCGTAAAACGTTTGCTTTTCGGGTAGAAGATGAACCCCATGAAATCGGGGCCGCCCGATGCAATCCCGGCAATGTTTTCCGGATCGCGCATTCCGCATACTTTTATTTTCAAAGCCCCCTTCCTGACCTTCCCCTCAAGGGGGAAGAAAATTTCAGAAACATGTTTTTGCATTTTATCCCTGTTCATAGGTAAACTGATTAGTTTACTGATCCGATGACTTTGAATCATCGGATCAGTCCTGTATGTTACTTCAAACTATTAATAAATTCGGCACAAGCTTTTGCCGGATCGGCAGTTTTCATAAACGTTTCGCCAATCAGGTAACCCTTGAACCCGGCATCACTCAATTTTGCAATGTTCTTCGGATTAGAAATTCCGCTTTCCGAAATTTTTACAAATTGCTCCGGAATGAGTTTGCTCAGCCGAACAGAGGTTTCCACATCTACCACAAAAGTACGAAGGTCGCGGTTATTTACTCCGACAATATCGACATACGGGTTCAGTTTTGCAAGTTCTTCTTCGCTGTGGATTTCGACCAGTACTTCCAATCCCAGTTCTTTGGCTTTTAGGGTGAGTTCCAGCAAAAGTTCTTTGCTCAGGCTTTCTGCTATCAGCAAAATCAGGTCGGCACCATGTGCTTTGGCTTCGTAAATCTGGTACGGGTCGAGCATAAAATCTTTGCGCAGGATGGGTGTATTGGGATTTGCCTGTCGTGCTTTTGCCAGGTTTTCGAGCGAACCGCCAAAATAACGGCTATCCGTAAGCACTGAAATTCCGCTTACCCCGGCTGCTACGTAACCTGCTGTCGTCTCTGATACTTCGGCGTCAGCATTAATAACTCCTTTGGAAGGCGATTTCGTTTTAAATTCGGCAATAATACCACTCGCCCCTTCTTTCAGTAATGCGGCTTTCAGCGAGTTCGTTTTTCGTTTGAAATACGAAGACAGCATCAATTGCTGAATGCTGATTTTCGCTTTGGCTTCTTCAATTTCCCTGCGTTTGTGATTGTTTATTTCGTCAAGAATAGTCATGCGATTTATGATTTATGATTTATTCGGGTGCGGCGATTTTTAATCGCTGATCTTAACGGAAGTTAAAAACTTCCACACCTTTTATCTTTTACCCGGCAAGCAGTCGTTTAAAAACTCCCAATGCTTTGCCTGATTTGAGCGAATCGTCGGCTTTAGCGACACAATCGGACAGTGATTTTTCCGGCGAAATACACCGAATGCCTAAGGCTGCATTGGCAATTACCACATTTTGCTGCGCCTGTGTTCCGTTTCCTTCCAGTACATTTTTAAATATTTTTGCGGCATCGTCCACCGAATTACCTCCTGAAAGTTCTTCCGGAGAAATGGTTTGAAAACCAAAATCAACAGGCGAAAGGCTATCTTCGGTTTGTCCGGAAACAAAACGGGTATCGCCGGTGAGCGAAACCTCGTCGTAGCCATCCAAACTGTGTACAATCAGGTAATTTTGTCCGCTTTTGGCAAAAACCTGATGATACAGGTCCATCGTTTCGATATCGGAAACACCCACCAACTGGTTGTTCGGCGATGCCGGATTGATAATAGGGCCCATCATATTAAACAATGTCCGTACTTTCAAAGCTTTGCGAACCGGTCCAACGTGCTTCATTGCCGGGTGAAACAGCGGTGCGTGTAGAAAACAAATTCCTGCTTCTTCGATCTCCCGGCGTAATTTGTCTTGGTTGTTGCTGAATTTATAACCGAAATATTCGAACATATTGGAGGCGCCGCTAACCGACGACAAACCGTAATTTCCATGTTTGGCTACCTTGTATCCGGCACCGGCCAGCACAAAACAACTGAGTGTCGAAATATTGAAAGTATTTTTTCCGTCGCCTCCGGTACCAACGACATCAATAGTGTTGTATTCTGAAAAATCGACAGCCACGCATAAGTCAAGCAGCGCCTGACGGAACCCGGCCAGTTCTTCCGCTTTGATGCGCCGCATGCGGAAAACCGTGAGGAGCGAAGCAATTTCCGATTCTGAGAATTCGCCCTGGCCTATTCTGGTTAGGATAGAACGGGCTTCTTCTTTTGTGAGACTATTGCCCGTAAACAGATTATCTAAAATATTTTTCATAAAATTCCAAATTCCAAATTCCAAATTCCAAATAGTTTTTTCTATAAGAATGGCTGTTTCTAAAACCTCTCTTTTGGAGGGGTTGGGAACGCCTTCAGCCAGTTTTCGATTATCCTTTCACCCATCGGGGTCAATACTGATTCAGGATGAAACTGCACGCCCTGTACATTGTACTGTTTGTGCTGCATCGACATAATCATTCCTTCATTGTCGTAGCTGGTTACTTCAAAACAGTCGGGCAGGTTTTCGCTGCTTACAATCCACGAATGGTAACGACCTGCGGCAAAGGTTTCGGGCAGCCCGTCGAAAAGGTGTGTTTTATTTTCGGTAACGGTAATCGGGGTGGCAACACCATGCAGCACTTTGTTCATATTTTTCAGTTTCCCGCCAAACACTTCGCCAATGGCCTGATGTCCGAGGCAAACACCCAGGATGCTTTTCGTTGGCGCATATTCACGGATAATATCCAGCAAAAAACCTGCTTCTTCCGGAAGACCAGGTCCTGGTGACAATACAATTTTATCGTATTTCTCCAGATCGGAAAGTTCCAACTCATCGTTTCGGATTACATCGACCGGTAATCCTGAAATCTTTTTGATTGCATGTACCAGATTGTAGGTGAACGAATCGTAATTATCGATGATGACTACGGCCTCCCCCTTACCCCTCCCAAGGAGGGGAGATTTAAAATCTATGTTATTTGTTGGTCTCATTATACAGTCTGTTGTTGTTACTTCCATCTCCCTTTCCCTTTGGGGAAGGATCGGGGATGGGGCTTTTTTATTTTATTTCCTTTGCTATTTCAATGGCTTTTTTCAATGCGGCCAGTTTGTTATTTACTTCCTGAAGTTCGCTTTCTTCGTTCGAAGAAGCGACGATTCCCGCCCCGGCCTGGTAAAATAACCGGTTATCTTTGCTCAGGAATGAACGGATCATGATGGCGTGGTTCAGCGTTTTGTCGAAACCGATGTAGCCAATGGCGCCTCCGTAATAACTTCTGCGCTGGTTCTCGTAGGTGTCGATCAGTTGCATGGCGCGGTGTTTGGGCGCTCCGGAAAGGGTTCCGGCTGGGAATGAATTACCAAGTACAGTTACCATATTGGCATCTTCGGGCAGTTTTCCGGATACTTCGGAAACCAGGTGGATCACATGTGAAAAATACTGGACCTCGCGGAAACTATCGACTATTACATTGTCGGCATTCCGGCTGAGGTCGTTGCGGGCCAGATCGACCAGCATCACGTGTTCGGCATTTTCTTTCGGATCGGCGCACAACTGCTCGGCTAGTTTGCGGTCGTCGTCATCGTTACCGGTACGGCGGAAAGTTCCGGCAATCGGATTGATAATGGCGCGTCCTTTTTTGATGCGCAGCGAGGCTTCGGGACTGGAACCAAAAATCCGGTAGTCGCCGTAATCGAAAAAGAAAAGATATGGAGAAGGGTTTACAGTGCGCAGTGCACGGTACAGATGGAAATCGTCGCCGGTAAACGACTGTGAATACTGGCGCGACAAGACAATCTGGAATACATCGCCGCGGAAGCAGTGTTCTTTTCCTTTGCTTACCATGTATTTGTATTGTTCGTCGGTGATGTTCGATACTTCGTCGTTACCAGGTGTAAACGTAGTAGGAGCGAAGCTCAGATTTCGCAGCAGGGACTCTATTTGTGTTATTTCTGCAACTTCACCCTCCATCAGGTTTTCGATCAGAAAAATCATGTTTTTATGATGGTCGATGGCAATCAGGTATTTGTAGAAACAATACCTCACTTCAGGAATGGCATATCCGGTTTTCTTCTCCGCAGTAATGTCAATCTTTTCGAAATACTTTACTCCGTCGTAACTCAGATAACCGAATAACCCGTTGGCTGGTATTTCAGAAAGATTGCCTTCCAGTTTGAACGACTTAAAAAAGGCATCAAGTTGCTGGTCTACCTTACAGGTTTTGCCGACGGTCATCGTTTCTGTTTTCCGTCCGTTATACTCAATGGTAATCTGCCCTTCGTCAACGGTGAAACAAGCCGTCGGCTTGATGCAAATGAACGAATAGGCATTCTCATTTCCGTGGTAGTCGGAGCTCTCAAGCAAGATCGTTTTCGGAAAGAGGTCCCTTAATTTCATGTAAACGCTGACCGGGGTTAGGGTGTCTCCCAGTATTTTCTTCACGTTTACTTTTACTTTCATTGTTTCCATATATTGTTTTTTATTTTGATTCAAAATCAGGCATAAAAAAAGCGGCTTACCGTGTACCGATAAGCCGCTTTCCTGTTGACATAATTGCAATAGTAGCTACTTCCTTCCACGGGTTTGTGAAAAGTTACTGCGCCACCACCAATTTGTTAACATTATACTATTCATCTCAATTTTCTTTCAATAAAAAAGCCCGCTTATTAGACGAAGCAGGCCAATATCTTAAAAATACCAATATGGCTATTACTTCTCATTTTTGATAAGAAGACCCCACCACGGAAGCCATATTGTATTTATGTTTTTAATCACAGTCATCTAATTTTGCCGTAAAAGAAGAAAATATAATTGGAAAAACAAAATTCAGAATAAAAAAATATGCGGATAAGGGAATAATATAAAATAACTACTGGGCCAGGGTAAACCGGAAACTCACACCCAAATTTGTTGAAGCAGTGTAAAATGAGCCTACCTGTGGCTGGTTGATTATCTTGTCGAAATATATCCGTAATTCGAAACGGTCGCTTAACATGTAGTCGGCATTCGTTTTTATGGTTATCGTATTTTGTCCGGCAGTTAACTGCCCGTCTTCGTCCAATGGCCGTAATATGGTCCTATTTTTACTGAATGACAGATCGGCCCTGATGTTAAGGTCGTTCGAATACGATTTCTGTGATTTTTTTGTTTTAATGATCAGGTTCATTTTCGAAAAACGGTATCCCAACCCAAAACTGTATTCGTTGCTTAAAATCTCTGTTAACTGATTGTTTGAAAGGCTCAGTGACAGATTCCTCGTTTTATTGATCTCACCCCGGAGCGTCATGTCGTTCATGAAAGTCATGTCGAGATTGATCAATGGGTTGAGCTGCTCGTTGATGCTGACTGAACTAATGTCGTATTTGCTCACGAAATTGCCAATTGTATTGCGAACATAACTAAACCCGTCTTCATAAAAAGTTTCATCGTAATCGAGGTTGGTTGTAAACGACCCAACATTGTATGTTGAACGGTAAGAGTGGGTAAAACTCAATGTCTTGAATATTTTATTCAGCCCTTCCACCTGGGTTACCATCCCGTCGTAACTTATCCGCCAGTTGGGACGAATGAACCGGAGGGACGGGAAGGGATTCAACGAAACTTTATTCGCATCCTGGCTGGTATATGCGGCAATGAAAGCAGGGATTATAACCTGCTGGGACGATTCACTGTATCCAACCGGAAAATCGGAACCGGGAATTACCACCTGCGGGTCGTATTCTTCCACTTCGTTTGAAATTCGCTGGCTTGCCAGTCTGCGGGCAATAGTGATCCGGTTAGTCTTGAATTGCTGGAATGCTTCGGATGCCTGCACCCCTTCTTTCCCGATTTTACTGAATGCTGTTTTCCATGTATTTACCGACATGGTGAAGTTCCCTCTCAACGTCTTGTTGGCGCTGTTGAACATGCCGGAGGTTTTGTTGTAGATGTAAAATTCGCTGGTATTTTCCGAATAGGTGCGATTGGCGCTCACGTCGATACGCAAATCGCCGATAGGTTCGATATTGGCCCGGAGATCTATATTTTCGACATGGGTCATCTGATATGGTGAGTTCAGGGTCGAGTCGGTGGTAATCCAGCCGTTTTCCGCTGCGCGACGAGCGAAATTTTTATCCTGCCAGCCCAGCAGGAATGGCAGACCCGGCGCAGTTGTAGAGCTAAACCCGTTGCTGAAGTTGGCATCGGGGACATACTTGCCCGATCCGAAGAACTTGGGTTCGGGAAGGAAGCCTGGCAATACGGTACCGTCGGTAGTAGAATAGGATATCGAAAGCGAGCGTACTCCCATTAAAACACGGGAAGTACGTTTTGCAATATCCAGCAGCACACTTTCATTTTGCTCAACTTGACCGGTGATACTTACCTGGACATTGTTATACCCCTTTGGTGTCGTAAATGTAATCCGGTTTTCATTGTTTACCTGAATCTCACCTTCAATGGGTTGTCCGTTTGAATCGGTAAATTTTACCTGCACCGATTCTGTTCCCAGTTTGTGGGTAATCGATTTGGATACGTTCGGTTTTAAAATGATGTTATCGGCATTGTATTTAACTGTTTTAAGCCGCGGCCCTTCATCTTTTTTTACCGGAGCGGCCGGGCGATTCTGGGACCGGCTTCTCAGCGACCGGCTGCCTGCCGTTCCCCTGCCGTATTTCTCGTTAACTTGCTTTAAAAATTTAACCTTGTCGTATAGCGAAATCAGGTTTATCTGTCCGTTTAAATAGGCGAGCCGTGAATTTTCAATTGTGTTTCCCAGTTCAATCGTCGGAGAGGTAAGCGCTCCGGCGCTCCAGTCATACATTCCCGTGTATCGGGCAGAAGCTGATACCCAATCAAACCCCGGTATTTTACTGATCGGAAGGTTGTACGAAGCGTTAAATAAATGATGGTACCAGGTGGGTCTTCCCATGTCTAAAAGATTGGTCAGGATCGAATCTCTTTTCCACTCGTAATCGTCGTCTCTGCGGTTTATACGCCCTTCCGGTTCGTCGATACGCGCTGTTTTTTGTGACGAAAAGTCAATTTTCAGAGTTTGCGTCAGATTATAAATCAGGTCGAGATAATTATTAAGCAGGAAATCTTTATCGTAAGTTGGTTCAATGATCATATTCGGATTGGTAATATTCCGAAGTTGAACTTCATTGTAATGCCTGTCGATATCGACCCTGTATGAAATCTGCGATGGCATGGGGTAAAAGTTGAAGTCCTTGATCAGTCGGAATGCCTTTCCTTTCAGGAAATTAACTTTTTTGAAAGGTTCAATGGACTTGGGGAGACTATTGAAACTGTATGATAAGAGTCCCCGATGGTCTTTGTTTATATTGAATTCTGTATTTACATTCCGTGTGAAGGTTTCGTTGTATGAGTATGTTAAAGCGAAGTTTGTCGGGTCGTAAATACGGGGTTTGTTCTTATTGAACGTTTTGTCAACTTTAACATTGGTAAGGTTGATACTGGTACGGGTTGCAAAATCCTGTGCAATCTGTTTGACGGAGTCCCTTTCAGTTTTGCTCTCCAGATTTTTCAACGCGTTTTCCATCAGAATATCCGGATCAAGCGGATTGTATTTTGGATTGCTTATCCGCTTCGAATAACCAACATACAACGGGATACGGACATTTGCCTTTTCGGGAAAGAACTTTCCCAGTTCCAGGTTCGACGAGACATCAATTTCTACCAGGTCGTCGAGCGCCCGTTCGTTTACTTTTTTGTCGATACTGCCGAAACCGGCAGAACGGGTACGGCCTGCAAAAGTTACCGATCCCAAATCGGCCAGGCGTGTGGAAACACGAACATTGGCAGCCCATCCGCCGTCTTCATCGAAGTCGGTAAGGCGTAATTCGTTTACCCATACTTCTACTGATTTCGGCCCGGTATTGATAGTTCCTTTCTTATTGCGGACGCCAATCATCATTACTTCTACATTGCCAAGATTTGGACGGCCTTTTACGTATATGGTGTTTCGTCCGTCCAGCCATTCCTGATCGGTGACAGCATAAGCATCGGTAATTTTCAATCCCGATCCGGCCGTACGGAGTTCGGCATCGCGAGCCTGTTTGGCATTGGTAAATTGCTCCAATGCAACATTGATACGGTTTTCATCGGGCCAAACGGTATACCGGTCGGCCACATAATCCCCGTTGTATCTGTCGGGGACAGTCAGTTTTAAAGGAACTTCATACTCATAATAGTTGTAATTGTAATCAGACCCCATGCGTACAAAAAGGTAAAGTTCATCATCTTCCAGAGGGTAGCCTTCAATTTCTTCGGCATGAACTTCCATACGCAGACGTTTATAGGTGCGGAAATCGAGATAGATACTTTTATAGGCGGCCTTTGACGTTCCCTGTTCCAGATCGTTTATTTTTAGGACTAACGACTGTTCGTTCAATTCGAGAATTTGTGTGTTTGCCGGGTCAATTACCCTGTCGATGTCTGGAGGAAGGATATAGTTCACCGGTTCTTTTCCTCCGTTCTCTTCAATATTGACGGACGAGATGTCTAACGACGGGTTGCCGGTTCCTGTCTCTGTTTCGTCGTCCAAAGCGCGTTCGTATTTTCGCCAGTCGGCACGTACCAGGTCGAGGGTTGCAAAACGTAAAATAGTTGAGTCTTTAAATCCGTGCATAAACATCCTCATGAAACGGATGGATTTGAAATCGCTGATTGATCCAAAAGCCTGATCGGGTTCTTTTACCGGGATTTTAAACTGATACCAGTCAACTTCGCCCATTTGTCCGTTTTTGAGTTTTACGGAAGCATGTCTTTTGTCGGCAATATAGTTTTCACCAACGACCATGTCTTTTTTGCGGAGGCTGACTTTGTACTGATAATAGCGTTCGTATTCGTTTAAGGTATTGTCGCTGTTTATGTCTTCAATATCGGGATTTGAAGTGGCGCTGGTTGCATAGCTCTCTTCCGACATTTCAGAAGTCGGAGAGTTTCCGTCGGGCCCGTTGTAGTTTTTATACCGTTCCAGAATACTTGTTTCGGCCTGGTCGAAATCAGAGTCACGGAAATATTGGAAGTTGTCGGAAGAGGGGTCGTTTTCCACTTTGGAATAAGCATTCTGATCGAGAATGGTTGTCAACGATTGAAGGTAGTCGTCGTAAAAAGTTTTTTCGTCGTTGTCGTTCAGGCCATCGAGACCGATATCCTGATACTGCCGGCTTTGAATATTATTATCGAAGGCATTGACCAGCGATTGCTGGGTTGAAACGCGCCCCCAGATAGTTGTATCTACTTTATTTACTATTTCGCTGGTCGGAAGTCCGTTTTCAAACGATTTTTTTGAATCTTTCAATATATCTTCTGAAATTTCACCTAAGTTGAAATACAGGTCTCCACCCTCCAGTTCCCCAATTTCATCATAAACAAAGGGGTCCATCATCCAGAATTCGATGAATTCGATATTGGCCGTTTCAAAGTCGGTCGTTTCAATTTTACGCATGATACCGCCCCAGCGTGTTTCCGGATTCCGAAGGGTTCCGTCGCTGTTTACCCCGGCAGAATAGGGTGTTGGCCGTGAATCATAATTGTATGGCCCGCGTTCTTTCGGGTAGTAGGCAAGATCGAGAACCGCAATGTTGGTAGGGATACCGGTTGCTACTTCCCGGTCGGGAAAAATTTCTTTCTGGAATACCTCGCGTACGAAATGGTTCGATTGCTGTTCCTTGTCGTTTTTTATATGGTCGGGGGTATTTGCATTATTCCGGAGCAGCATCGGGTCGATGGTGTACCATGCCAGTTTTGCCCGGTTGTATCCGTATGTCCGGTCATCGTCAAGATTGGCTTCGGGGAACATAGGTTGCAGTTGAGGCGTACTTGCCAGCACCCACGACTGGCGGCTGGTCATGTCAATGGCCGTTTTTGTTGATTCGAAATCGTCGATGTAGGCAGCGCCGTCTGACGAAATTACTTTTGAATGGCCCGGAAACAACTGTGCATATTCAGCTTCCACCGAAATGGTTGACATTTCCTTTGTATTGATGAAAGGCAGCTTGTCGACCAGCGTTGTCAGCAGTTGCGATTGGGTGTTGTAACGCAGGTCCATCCCGATCATGGTATTCGAAATGGGGTCTTCACCGTAATCAACTTTCTGTGTTAGAGGGCGTTCCTGCATGTGTAACACGGTGGCTCCCATGTTGAAATTGTCGCTGAAGGCGTAATTGGCATAAGCTCCCATCATGGTTTTACGCTGCATGCTGAAGAGATCTTCACTTTCTGTGGAAATCTGGATAGGCGCTCCCGATTCAAGAAGGCCCGAGTTGATGATCTTCACCCGTCCCAGCGTGTAGTCGACGGTGTAATCAATATTTTCAATGAGGGTTTGGCCCCCGGAAGTAACTTTTACTGATCCGCGTGCCACGTTGATTGCCCCAAGCGATATTTCGGAACTCGACGAACCTTTGAACGACCCCTGAAGCCTAAACTTGTTATGCTCGGCATCTTGCTCTGCACGGGTTTGTGTTGAATCGTACAGCGACTGGAACGTGTATCTGTCAGCCAACTGGTTATTGCCGATTGAGTCGCGAAGGTGACTGCCAAAAGGCTCCACAACCGGGAAAATGACGCGGGCTGTTTTTGAATTCAAAGTGATGCCGTCGATATAGTCGAAAACCCCGTCTTTCCCCGGATCAAGCTGCGAATTCAGTTTGTCGAGGTTCATTACGCCCAGCAAAATATGTCCCTGAATTTTTGTGTCAGGCAGGTAATTTACGTAGGTGCCGGTGGCATCGTTCAGATAAACAATGTCGAGTACAAAATCTTCACTTGTTAACTCGTAGGCATTCAGATTATAGATGTTTTTCATCATCAAATCCCATGAAGGCAGTTTGGGCGACAGGTTGGTGCCTTTAATGAGTTTCAGTACCAGTGTTTGCGGTGTATTAATCCCGTCAGTCGAAAATTCACCCACCTGATACGTTTTGCCATTGGCCGTATAGTTGAACGCCACCGCCAGCACTTCGTCGGTGTTCAGAGCCGAATTTAGCGATATGTATCCCAAATTCAGGTTGACAGAATATTCCGACTCATTCAGTTTACGGGCTTGTTCAATTTTTTCGAAATCATTTCCTCCGGTAAATCCGTACGATTTTAACGGTGATAAAGTCTGATTAATTTTTTCAATATCGCGAATGTTGGCATAATTGGTTGTTATTGCCTGATACAGATTATTGGCATCGTTGAAGGGGAACACATTCTCGGGATACGGGAAGCCGCTTATTCCGGCAAATTCAGGAACCTTATTGTAAATATTTGGATCATGTTCCCCTAGGTCCATAAAGGCAACGAGATTTCGCGATTCCTGGAAATTACTGGTTTTGTTGGTCACCCAAACTTCAATTTTATTGATGGTAATCGATGACTGGATGATGGGCAGGTTTTTTAGCGCCTGATCGTATTGATCGCGAAAATATTGTGACAGGAAAAAGTGACGGTTGGCATCGTAATCGGCAACATCAATGTCGAAGGTGGTTTTTTGGGCGCCGCCTTCGGTTTCAACCACCTTGGTCTCACCTTTATTTTGCGAGAAAATAGTGGTCAGGTTCAGCTTGCCAAACTGCATTTCAGCTTTTACGCCGAAGAGGTTCGAACCACCGGTTATCAGCGACCCGTTTAAAGGTAGTGACACGTTCCCTGCCTCTATCTTTTTCAATATCTCGTCTTCGGTTCCGGCGTAGTCGATATTCATTTTGTTCTCGTAATCGAAAGTGGCCTCGGTGTTGTAGTTCACCCGCATCTGCATTTTTTCGCCGATCTTTCCCATCACGTTCATTTGTATTTTCTGGTCGAAGTCGAACGTCGGTGTTTTCCGGAGATTTTCAGGCAAACTGGGATTTTCGTTGGTGTTCAACTGATAGCCGAAACTAACTTCAACATATCCCTGCGGTTTGATATCGATCGTGTTTCCACCGAAAATGCGGTTAAACGCCTCGCCGCCAACAGTCAGTCGGGGAGCCAGGCCTCCCTTTTCATCCAGATCCTGAATCTGCCGCCTTTCCCTCCAGTAATCTTTTATCGACTGTTCAACGTCGAATTTCAGGTAATCGTCAGCCGACATACTTTTGGGTAAACGATAATTCAAAGTTCCCATTTTCTCGTAGAAAGTGTATTCTTTGGAAACCGGATTGTACTCAATTTTAGTTTGAATATTTGAAGGTTTTTTGAGGAAAAGGGAACTGTCTTTTCTTTCAGGAAAAACAAATTCGGGTTGGTCCTTAAACGGATAGGGCAATACACCGGTGGTATCAATTACCAAGGTATCGGAGACCTGTGGAAAATTATCCTGAAAGTTTTTGCTTCCGAAGTTAAAATTCGTTGCCGAAGGGTTGCCCCAAACCGACAGGATGATCATTATAAAAAACAGGAGAATTATGTTTTTAGAGAACCGTTTCAATGTCAACCTTTTTCTGATTATAAGCTTTTTAATGCCTGCTTGATAACTTCCTCAACCGAAAGCCCATGTTGTGCTGCCAGAATCCGGTCAATTTCCTTTTCCACCGGCTTTTTCGCGAAGCCAAGCATAACTAATGCTGATAACGCTTCATTTCGTATTGTATTGTCCGGCGAACTTAAAATTTGTTCACTGGCAGAGGCTTTTCCCACTTTATCTTTCAGGTCGATGATGGCGCGTTGTGCGGTTTTCGCCCCGATGCCTTTGATACTCTGCAAAAGACGGACATTTTCACTCAGTATTGCAGCCTTTATCTCATCCGGATTTAGTGATGAAAGCATCATGATAGCCGTGTTCGAACCGATGCCGTTTACCGAGATCAGCAGGCGGAATAGCTCCCGCTCGGTTTCTTCAGCAAAGCCGTATAGCACATGAGCATCTTCGCGGATAATCTGGTGGAGGAACAAAAGGGTTTGTTCGCGTCCGTTTAATTTCGAATAGGTATACAATGAAATATTTACGGAATAACCGACCGAGTTGGCTTCAATAATAACCTGGGCCGGTTTCAGAACGGCTATTTTGCCCTTTATATATTCGTACATAAACAGTCGGCTTATAAAATGTCTTCTTCCTCAGCCTGCAGGTCGATAACTTCATCTACCTGACTTGGGTTGATCTCGTATTTACGCAACGGATTTTTTGAAATTTCAGCATAGATTTCCCGGTTTTTCGAAATATCGCAGGCAAGGTACAAAGCCTGCCGGAATGAATCGGGCGATGCTTTATCTTCTCCGGCAATGTCGTATGCAGTGCCGTGTGCCGGGGAAGTTCGGATGACCGGTAATCCGGCTGTGTAATTCACTCCCTTTTCGAATGACGCCAGTTTGAATGGAATCATCCCCTGATCGTGGTACATCGCCAGAATCGCATCGAATTTAGTATAATCGCCTGAACCAAAAAAACCGTCGGCAGGGTAGGGGCCGATGGCTAAAATGCCTTCTTGCTTGGCTTTTTCAATAGCCGGCATAATGATGTCCTTTTCTTCGTGCCCCAACAAACCTCCGTCGCCCGCGTGCGGGTTCAGTGCCAATACGGCGATGCGCGGTTTTTTTATGCTGAAGTCTTTTTCGAGGCTTGATGAGATAATCCGCAGTTTGCGCAGGATGCTATCCACCGTTATTCTTTGGGAAACTTCGGAAAGCGGCGCGTGACCAACCACTACACCGATCTTCATCACTTCGCTGACCATCAGCATTACATAGTCCTTCACGTTGAACTGTTCGGCCAGAAATTCGGTATGTCCGGGGAAATGAAATTTATCGGACTGAATATTGTCTTTGTTGATGGGGGCAGTAATCAGCGCATCAATTTCCCCGAGCCTTAAATCTTCAACGGCTTTTTCAAGCGCCATGTACGAAGCTTCGCCGGCCATCTCGCTCGAACGACCCAACTCTACACGGATATTGTCGTCAGTACAGTTGATGATGTTCGCTTTTTTAGGATCGGCTTCTTTCGCGGTGCGTATGCCATTAAATGTAAAACTTTCCAGTTCGAGCGCTTTGCGATGATAGGCTGCTACCTTTGGCGAACCGTAAACAATGGGGGTACACATTTCCAAAATGCGCGGTTCCATTAGGGTTTTGATAATTACTTCATACCCAATTCCGTTGATGTCGCCCTGGGTAATTCCTATTTTAATTTTATCATGTTTCATCTGATTTCGTTTTAATTTCGGCGCTGCCAACATGTGTCATACAATCCACAAAATACAAGTTGGTTTTGTTCCCGTTGTTCTGAAAATTTAAATATAAATACAAAAACACTGATTTTTGTATGCCGCGCAAATTTAGTCTATTATTTAAACTTTATCAAAAGAGAAGAGCGAAGCTGAAAATTATATTTTAAAACACTCTTTAGAAATGATATTCAGGGAATATTTGCAATCTGGTCTTTTGGGTTGAAATCCGTTTTTTGTATATTTCGCATCTCTTGTTTTTGAGAGATCTATCGTTTGTTTAATGGCAGATCAAAATAAATGAATTGGTTCGCGCAACTTTTTTAAATATGGCCCATCTTGTAAAAAACAGATAACATGAACCTTCGAAATTTGTTTTTATTGATGGCGCTTTGTGTTGTGTTTTCCTGCAAGGAAGATCCGGAAGAAAAAGAATATGGCCAGACGTTTATTCTTCGGACCGGCACCGTTTGCGGATGGTGTTCGCAAAACGATACCTTGGAAATAAAGGGAAATGCGGTCAGGTATGTTAATTACGCACAATGTCAGAACTCAAATCCATCTGAAGAGAAAAGCGGGAAATTATTGAATTCGGAAATCGACAATCTGCTTAAAAAGCTTGATGCAGAAGAATTTAAAAAACTTGATTTGAATAGCTGTAATATTTGTGTTGATGGTTGCGACGACTGGATTTATTTTGAGAATGATGCAATGTCCCATTATATCCGGTTCAGCAGAAATGATTCGAAGCTTGAACCTATTCAGTCTTTTATAAATGAACTATTTGTACTGAAAAGCAAATATTCTTCAGGTAATTAGGATATTTTCGCTCTCTGCCAATTGAATTGTAGCAGGTCGGAATTTAAAAAGGAATAAAGACTTTATTAAAAAAATAAGAAAAGTATTGAAGTTAATCTAAAAAAATTACGATAGCTTTGTGTCGTCATTTAAATCTTCAATACAATGATTGATCCTTTCCGGAAAAAAGATGGTAACGAGCTGAATACCGTTGAACTCAAAAAAGTCCTTCAGAAGCAAAAAATTACCAAATTGCTTTATTTGAATAAAGCTTTGACCAATCCTGAGATCAATGCACAAATGGGGCTAAGCACTCCGAAAATTATCAGTTTACTGAATGAATTGAAGAGCGACGGCATTGTTGAGGAAATAGGCCAGGCCGATTCGAGTGGCGGACGGCGACCCATTTTGTTTGGTTTGAGAAGGGATGCTCTTTATACCGTAGGGATTACCATTAATTTGTACCGTACCACAATTTTTATTTTCGACGGAAGGAACGAAGCTATTTGCGAACCGGAGATTCTGAATGTCAGTATTTCGGAAGGAGTGGGGATCATCGACCTGATTGTTTCCCGGACCAACGCTTTGATCGAACAGCAAAAGGTCAACTGCGCAAAAATTGTTGGCGCAGGTATTGAAATCCCGGGGCTGGTGAATTACGAACTGGGAGTTAACTTCACCCACCTGAGAACATCGAAACCACTTCTTGACGTATTTCAGGAAAAACTGGGTTTGCCGGTAATCATCGAAAACGACGCCAAAGCCCGGACTTATGCCGAATTGAAATTTGGCGCGGCCAAAGATCGGAAGAATGTTTTGGTACTCGAACTTGATTGGGGAATTGGACTCGGCATGGTGCTGAATGGTAAATTGTATCGTGGAAAGAACAGTTTGGCCGGTGAGTTTGGACATTTGCCCATGGTCGATAATGATATTTTGTGCGCCTGTGGAAAAAAAGGTTGTCTCGAAACTATTGCATCGGGAACGGCTATTGCACGTATGGCCCGCGAAGGAATCAAAGCCGGTAAATCGTCGATGCTGACCCGGCTGGTGAATGAAGACCTTGATAAAATTGACCCGCAAACAGTGGTGAAGGCAGCTAATGCAGGCGACCAGTATTCAATTACCATTCTGACCAGTGTCGGGCAGTGGCTTGGTAAAAGTATTGCTTCCCTGATCCAGATATTTAATCCGGAACTGATCATTTTGAGCGGACGTGTGTCCAATGCCGGACAGTATATTCTTACACCCATCCAGCAAGCTATTAATGTTTATTGCAATCCCGATCTGAGCAAGGAAGTGAAGATTCAGATTTCTGAACTCGACAAATATGCCGGAGTACGCGGGGTCACTGCTATGTTAATGGAAAAAGTGATGAGCAAAATAGAAACAAAATAGAGTATTTATAATTTCAAAATTCACAGTGATGAAATGAGCATGATTCGCAAAAACACCAATCAGGATGATTGTTTTTCATGCGACCCGGGGTTTCGGGGCCATGCGTTGAAAACTTGATTTTGGAAATGACATTGATACAAAAATTATAGATCACAAATTTGAAAAAATAGAGACATGAATACTATTCAATTTTCCGAAGTAGAGAAAGTCTTTTTGGAAGAAGCCGGGATCACAACGGAAACAACAAAACTTCCCTATATAACCGTTCAGAATTTCCCTAAACTGGGCTTACTTGCTTCGCTGCGTTTTTTTGAATGGGTTGCTGAAAATCCAAACGGAGTAATTAGTTTATCTACCGGAAAAACACAAAACTATTTTATTTATTATACCCGCTATCTTTTGGAAAACTGGGACAGCCCAAAGGCTTTGGTCATGCGTGAAAAATACGGATTGGGACAACATAAAAAGCCCGATCTGAGCGGTTTGCAATTTGTGCAGATCAATGAATTTTTCCCGATTCCTTCATCGCAGCACAACAGTTTTTACAATTATGTGATGAATTCATATATAGATGGTTTCGGTCTCGATAAAAACAAAGCATTGCTGATTAAATCCGATGAAATTGAACTGGCAGAAGGGAAACATTTTTCGGAAGTATTTCCCGATTTCAGCATCGACCTTTCGTTGCGGTATCGCGAAGCCAAAACACCGACTGAAGAACTTCAGCAAAAATCGATTTTTAAAATTGACGACTGGTGTACGGAATACGAACGGAAGATACGCGAAAAAGGAGGTATTGGTTTTTACCTCGGAGGAATTGGCCCTGACGGACATATCGCATTTAATACGCGCGGAACCGATCATTTCTCGTCGACCCGTTTAACCGCTACCAATTTTGAGACACAGGCTATTACTGC
This sequence comes from Prolixibacteraceae bacterium, assembly GCA_003506435.1. GTDB lineage: Bacteria > Bacteroidota > Bacteroidia > Bacteroidales > Prolixibacteraceae > GWE2-42-39. Next base: position 1,733 of record DOAQ01000034.1, on the reverse strand, counting down.
CGCCGATCTGGGTGGAATTGAGGTGTCGCGCAAACGGCTGGTAATTACCATTGGTCTGGAAACAATTACCTTCAATCCGGATGCCGTTGCAATTATTTATGCTGCCGGAGAATCGAATGCTGATATCATGAAAGCAGCGCTCGAAAACGAACCAAACAACTTATATCCGGCAACAGCGCTGCAAAAACTTAAAAATGCACGCATCTATCTGACCAATGGCGCAGCAGTAAAACTCACCGATACGGTTGATAAATATTACAAGGCAGGAGACTGGACCCACGAAAAAACCGAACGGGCCGTTATCGACCTGTGTGCAAAGATTAATAAATTCGGTCCAAAACTTGAGCTGGCAGATTTGAAAGCTGATTCGTACTGTAGCTTAATTCCTGGTTTAAACGAAAATACAGTTGTTTCGGTAATTGAATCAATTACTGCTAAAATTGAACGGGGGATGTCGAAAGATACACATCAGACGTACTATCATTCAGGCCCTCATCACGATGATATTATGTTGGGAATTATGCCGGTTATAAACCGTCAGTTGCGCGAGGCGACCAACGAATCGCATTTTGCGGTGATGACTTCCGGTTTTACAGCCGTTACCAATTCGTTTTTAATCGGATTACTTGAAGATACCCAAAAGCTACTTGTTGAAGAAAAAATGCTGATGGTGACTTATCCTGACTTTTTTGCTGAAGGCTACAAATACAAGTGGGACAAAGATGTGTACCACTATCTCGACAATGTTGCTGCCGGTAATGAAGACGAAAAACGCAGGGGAGTTTGTCACCGTTTGGTTCGTGCAATGGTAGAAATATGGGAGTTGGAAAGCCAAACCATGTTGCTTGAAACCATCGATAGCCTGATTGCTGAATTGAAAACGTTTTATGACGGAGGTAAAAACCCGCCTAAAATTCAGAGATTAAAAGGAATGATCCGCGAATTTGAAGAAGAACTGGTATGGGCTCATTATGGTGTACCGGTGAAAAATGTGCACCATCTTCGTTTGGGCTTTTATCAAAGCGGGTCGTTCACTGAAGCTCCTGATTACAGCAAAGATATTGCCCGTGTACTTGAAGATTTCCGGAAATTCAAGCCAACTTCAATCAGTCTGGCGCTCGATCCGGAAGGAAGCGGCCCCGACACGCATTACAAAGTTTTGCAGGTGACGGCTGCCACCGTTCGCGAATGGAGCAAGGAAGCTGATCTTTCAAACTTGCGTATTATAGGCTACCGGAATGTATGGTTTCGTTATCATCCGGCCGAAGTTAATGTAATTACTCCGGTTTCCCTCAATGCACTGGCTATTCTCGATACATCGTTTACCGATTGTTACCTGACCCAGGTAAATGCATCGTTCCCAAGTTATCAGCTCGATGGGAAATTCAGCACGTTAACACAGCGCGTGTGGGTCGAGCAGTTAAAACAAATCCAATTGTTGCTGGGCAAAGATTTTTTCTATCAGCACAACAAACCGCTTATCCGTGCTACTCATGGTCTGATTTATCATCGCGACATGAGTGTTACTGAATTCCTGAAACTGGCTGACGAACTTGAAAAGTCGGTGGAAGGCGTATTTGAATAAAGCATTCCGGCGAAATTAATTTCGTTTTCCAATAAAATTGAAAAGGCTGTCCAAAAAGTCTTGGATCGAGTCATCCCGAACTTGTTTCGGGATCTCATCTTTCTAATAATCAGACCCTGAAACACCCCGAAATTTCGGGGCAGGGTGA
>DOAQ01000047.1 GCA_003506435.1 Prolixibacteraceae bacterium | reverse complement strand
GGTTTCTAATGCGTAATTTGGGATTATTATACGCTACTCTTTCCTTAATCAAGAAATTACCATGAGCAAAAGAATCATCACTCAAACAATTTTAAAGCTTATAGCAATTGTAATTCTTTGATTAATTATCAGCGAATGGGAGACAGTAAAAGAAGCGGCTGTTGATGCATGGAACGGCAATTATCTACCGCCAATAGAAACTACGGAGAACAATCAGCTATTGGGCGATCAATCACGATGAATTCTTTCAAAAATGAAACTCACTTTTTGCCTGCTTTTTTTACGGGTGTGGGTTTTGTTTTGCTTTGCAGAGCTTTCAGTTCTGCCTCGTATTTGCTAAGTTTTTTATCTTTTTCTTCAATTACTTTTTTCAGCGCTTTAATTTCTTTATTGATCTCGCCGGTTGGCGCCACCTTGTCGAGCCGCAGACTGAAGTCATTCAGGATATTCATATAGTTGATAAATGCTTCGTACGGCGTTTCGTACGGATTGAAATATTTATGGACTTCGCCATCGGAGAAAAACTTGGTGCACATGTAATAGAAGTGGTCGCTGGCCTGTAAAAAGTTGAAGTCTTTTACCAAATCGGGATCGGTAACTTTCTGCATCCGCTCGCTCAGGTCGTACAATTTATCGAACGCTTCATTCTGAAGCTGGTTTCCCAGCCATGCTGTCAGGTCGCGTTCTTCGTCGGCCCACGAAATGGTATGCGGCACATTGACTGCCGAAACAGGCTGAAAATTTTCAGCTATTTCCGAAGGCGTTGCAAATTGCAGTTTGCCGCTTTTAATCACTTCGTCGGGCAGCGCTTCCAGAAATTTAAATATCCCGGTTTCGGCTCCCTGATGTTCTCCAAATGTTTCATAGTCCATGAACAGATTGAAAATTTCATTTTCCTTTTTGGCATTTATCCAGCGGACATATTTATCGGCAGTGAGCGGGTACTCGTTCCATCCCTGGTTCGAGAAACGGAAAGCAATGTCGTCGCTTAGCTTGAAATTGCGCATCAGCACTTTTAGCCTCGGATTGATGGCATTCACGTATAGATAGTTGGGCGATTTCCAGCCGAGAATGTGCTTGGCACCTTCGGTCAGCATGGCTTTAAATCCAAGATCGGCAATGGTTTGCCCGATTTGATCGGAATAAACCAACTCTGTATTTCTGAAAACCGTTGGTTTTTGCCCGAAATGTTTTTCAATCAAGGCATCGTGCTCCTGAATTTGCCGGATGAATAATTCCTTGTTTTTCAATGCGACCAACGAGTGAGAATAGGTTTCCGATAGAAATTCGACATGACCGGTTTCGGCCAGCGCCCGGAAGGAATCGAGCACTTCCGGCGTGTATAAATCAAACTGCTCAAGCGCCAGTCCCGAAATGGAATACGCAATCTTGAACTTTCCTTTGTGTTTTTTCACAAGTTCGAGCATTAACTTATTGGCAGGCAGGTAGCAGCGGTCGGCCACTTTGCGCAGGATCGATTCATTGGCAAAATCATCGTAATAATAATGGTCGTTGCCAATGTCGAAAAACCGGTACCGGCGGTACCTGAACGGTTGATGAACCTGAAAATAAAAACAAATTGCTCTCATATCGTTGGTTGATTTACGCAGTTTTTAAAACTTCCAAATAAATATCACGGACATTTTTCGCCGAATTCTTCCAGCGCAGGTTGTCCACTTCCTTTTTCCCATATTCCACAAACATCTTATGCAGGGCCGGGTAATTCAGTAATCCGTAGATGGCATCGGCCATAGCGTGTGTGTCCCAGTAATCGGTTTTAATGGCGAATTTCAATATTTCGGAAACTCCTGACTGGCGTGAAATAATTACCGGTACGTTGGTTTGCATGGCTTCGAGCGGCACAATACCAAATGGCTCGGAAACCGATGGCATCACAAACACATCGCTCATGCGGAACATGTCGAATACATCGTCGCCTTTCAGAAAGCCGGTGAAATGAAACCGGTCGGTGATCTTCAGGCTGGCTGCGCGGCGCACCATGGCATTCATCATATCGCCGCTTCCGGCCATTACAAAACGCACGTTGTTCATTTTCTGAAGTACCAGATTAGCTGCTTCCACGTAATATTCGGGTCCTTTCTGCATGGTGATCCTTCCGAGGAAAGTCACTATTTTTTCGTTTACTCCCTTTTTCAAACGTACTTTTTCTTCCTGCGAAAGCGGTTCAACAGCATTGTAAACGGTGACTACCTTCGCCGGATCGATACCGTATTTTTCAATTACGATGTTACGGGTCAGGTTACTCACCGTGATAATTTTATCGGCAGCATCCATTCCCTGTTTTTCAATCTCGTATACTTGCGGGTTTACGCTGCCCCCGCTCCGGTCGAAGTCGGTAGCATGAACGTGAATGACCAGCGGTTTGCCGGAAATCTGTTTGGCTGCAATGCCGGCCGGATAAGCCAGCCAGTCGTGGGCATGGATTACATCAAATTCGGTATCGCGGGCAATTACCTCGGCTACGATCGAATATTTATAGATTTCATACAGCAGATCTTTATCGTATTTTCCGGAAAAATGAAGTTTTCCCTCTGAATCGGTTTCAATAAAACGGGTTTTTTCTGAAACACTTTTCGAACTCATTCTCCAGAATTCTTCGGGATCGGTATAGGGTACAATGCCCGATTCAACTTCGTAGTATTCAATTTTTTTCTGAAGATCGCTGAAAGTGATATTTTTTTTGGTAACAGGAACAGTGTTTGCCCCCACCAGTTTCATAGCCGACAGGTCTTCGTCGCCGTACGTTTTCGGAACGACAAAAATAACGTCCACATCGCTGTATTCGGCCAGCCCTTTTGTCAACCCGTAACATGCTGTTCCCAAGCCTCCCGAGATATGGGGCGGAAATTCCCACCCAAACATCAACACCCTCATAGACGATTATTTTTGTAGTTATTCTCTATATTCCCGAACCAATTTCCAAGCTTTGATCACTGCGGCAACACTCCATGCCTGGCTGATTGAGCCTTTGGCTGTGTGGGGCGGGTTCCCGTTATAAGTTTCTGAAATGGTACCGATACAATGCTCCGACATTTCTTCCTCGAAGCCTTCCATAATTTTCTGCACAAACGGAAGTCCGCCGCGCTTGTGGATATTCAGATAAGCCTTTACAAAGAACTGGATGAACCAAGGCCAGACGGTTCCCTGGTGTACCGCCTGTTCCCGTTGTTCGGGCGATCCTTCGCATTGCCCTTTGTACATGGGATCTTGCGGCGAAAGACTGCGTAATCCACGAGGTGTGAGCAATTGTTTTTTTACCACGCTCAACACGAGCTTTTGTTTTTCACGATCGAGTGGCGAATAATCGAGGGCTGCAGCCAGAAGCATGTTGGGGCGTACATCCCAGTTTTTGTACCTGTCGGTTGCATAATCAGCCAGGTAGCCTTTTTGGTCGTCCCAGAATATTTCTATAAACGACTTGGCAGCCAACTGTGAACGTGGTTCCCATTCATCTGCAAATTCTTTGTCGCCGTTTGCCTTCGCCAGTTCAATGGAAAAACAAAGGGCATTGTACCAAAGGGCATTGATTTCAACGGCCATCCCCGGGCGTTGCACTACCGGTTTTCCATTGATGTAGGAATCCATCCAGGTAAGGGCAATATCTTTAGATGTTGCTGAAATGAGGCCTTTTTCGTTCATTCTAATATTAAACTTCTGCCCTTTGCAGTAACCGTTTAATATTTGTTTCATGGCCAGTCCGTATTTCGACCAGATATGAGCTGAATCTTTTGTAAAGGAATGGTATTCCTGTAAAGCCCAGAAAAACCAAAGCGAAACATCGCTGGCATCGTATTCACAGTCATACATTCCGCATATTTTCGGGAAAAGTCCGTCATCGAGGCGTTCCAGTTGCGTGTCGATCACTTTTTCGAATGTTTCCGGTTCGTCTCTTTCCAGCGTCAGTCCGGGCAGCGACACAAAAGTTTGGCGGGTACGCGGACCATACCAGGGGAATCCTGCAATGATGTCAGTTTTTCCATTTTTTCTGAAAATAAATTGCTGGGCAGCATTGTCGATATTGCCCAGAAAAGTATCCCGCAATATCCGTTTGCTGTGTTCATTGGTGAATTTCTGTTTCAGTCCCAGCGGTTTGGCCTCAACGGTGGATGCTGAAAAAATGATGCTTTCTCCTTTTTTGATCGGCAATTCAAAATACCCGGGAACAAACAGGTCTTCCTGGTATTCGTAGCCCCGGTTCTGTTCTTTTAAATATTCAATATTGTAGTACCAGTGGGGAACGGCAATAAATTCGGGTTCTTTTGAAAACTGCATGTGCAAATACGGATACCCGTCGTACATACGAATTTTTACACCATTGCCGGCGGGTTTGTATTTCGTATTGGCATACATATTTGCCTTGCTCAGGGTATGTACATTCCGGAAAGCCAGAAATGGTTTGAACCGTAACTTGGTTGGCGAATGCGCCTCTATCAGCGTGTAACGGATCAATACCTGTTGTTCGTTTTCAACCAAAAGCCGTTCGCGCTGTAAAACAACCCCACCTACCTGGTACGTAATTTTGGGGACTTGTTCCATTTCCACATCGCGGATGTATTTGTGCCCTTTCGGTTCATAATGGTCGCCCGAGTATTTATGGATACCCAGATTGAATTCGGCTTCATGCTGAATTACGGTTTCATCGAGCGACGAAAGCAATACATGTTTTCCTCCGTCCAGCTCTTCGAGCGGACAAATCAGCAACCCATGATATTTCCGGGTATTGCAGCCCGACAGGGTGGTACTCAGGTACGATCCTGCCCGGTTGGTTCTGAGTAACTCGCGGTACAGCGAATACTCCAGGTTTACCAATTGATTTTTGTCGAATTTTAAGTAACTCATGACCTCCGAAATTTTTAGCCGAAAACCAACAAACTAACAGGATGTCTAGCTCGAATAGAAAGGTGTCTAAAGATACATAATATTCTGGTTCCCTTTGCATTATTCTGCGGCAAATCTTGTCATCTCATCCCGAAAGTGTGACTTTTCAATTTTAAAGTTAAGAAACGGAAAATTTTCTGTTAATTGATCAATCTGACGGAGGTTGTATAACAGAAATTTCCGGTATTCTTCAGCCGTCGGATTGAACGGGCGGTGCATTGCCGCCTTGTGTATTTTGGCAACATCTCCCGATAGTTTTAGACTATCTTCCGAAATCATTATTTTACTGAATCGGGAGTAAATATAGTCTGCCGCAACATCGCTCAAGTGCAGCATATCACTGGCATAGAAGCGATAATCGCGCAGTTCGTCCATCAGTATTTCGTAGGAAGGAAAATAATAACACAGGTCTTTACCGGGTCTTTTTATTAGCTGGTTGATGGACAGTAAAAGAGTGGCTTTGCTGAGCTGGTTTTCTATTGCCCCGTCCTTCCAGTGGCGGATCGGACTTACCGTAAAAACCATCTTTATATTTGGGTTAAATTTTAAAAGCTCAGTATGTAACTCGTTGTATTCTTTTGCAATTTCATCGATAGTCAGCCTGTAACGGCGAAATTCCTTTGCCGGTATTTTGTGGCAGTTGGCAACCACTTGTCCGTTTTGTATCCATTCGTATACCCAGGCGGTACCGAAAGTGATGACCAGGAGACGAGTACTTTTCAGGAACAAGGAAGACTGTTCCAATTGCCGGTTTATCGTATTTAAAACCTGATCGCGGTCGGAACCGGAAAACCGGCTGTGGTGCGAAAAACTATTCCAGCTTCCCTGATCGAAAAAAAGGTCGGAGGCAATGAATTGCCGGGGTTGCATTAACCTGCGCAGGCTGTTGGCAAGCGAAACCGGGTTGTATAAAATACCGAACGGGTTGAGGTCGATATTGAATTTCAAATCAGCAAGTTTTTGCCCGATATTTTCAGTAAAGCAGGAGCCCATCATCATCACGCCCGACTGGTAGTCGATTTTCCAGGGACAGTCAGGTATTTCAACTTCAGTAAAAAATTTCATACTTGATACTTGATTTTCGATATTGTTGCTGAATGCTGTGACTGCGACTAATCCTGCGGAATGGTGAAATAAAAAGTGGAACCTTTACCTGGTTCACTTTCTGCACCAATTGTTCCACCAAGCGCATTAATAAAGGTTTTGCAAAGTTTAAGCCCCAGGCCTGTGCCTGTTTCCATGTAAGTTCCCTTGCTGGAATCCAGCACATTTTCATTAAAAATACTTTTCAGTTTTTCCGGCTCAATGCCAAGGCCGTTATCCATGACACTTGTAACTAATATGCCATTTTCGATTTTTGCAGAGATACTGATTTTTCCACCTGTTTCCGAATATTTTATCGCATTCGACAATAAGTTGCGAAGTACCAATCGTATTAAATCACGGTCGATATTGGCAGTCAGGTCAACGTCAGTTTCAACTGTAATTTTTTTCTGCTGAATCTGAAATTGGTAGGCATTAAGCATTCTGTCAATCAATAATTTCAAGTCAGTTTTATTTTTAATTACCTGAAAACCATCAAACTGAGTTTTTGTCCATTGCAAAATGTTCATCACAAAATCAAGGTTGGTTTTCACCTGCTGTTGTAATTCTTTCAATAATCCGAGTAATTCCTCCTGTCTGATTTCTTTTTGAAAATATAGTTCAAGTAGCATATCAATATTCATTAAAGGTCCTTTTACATCATGTGCAACTACCGAAAGCAACGTATTTTTTAAGCTGTTTTTCATTTCAATTTCCTGATTTTTCGCCTGAATAATGTTGGTCATTTTCAATACAATATATATTGAAGGATATGCCACTATTGTAGGGATAAGCGTTGCAGCAACAAATCCAAAGGGACTGAGGGCAATTCCGAAAACAGATGTCATCGTAATATAAATTAGTACAGAAGCAAGGACAGAAATAACGGTTATAAAGAATGCACCTTTTGTTCTGATTTTTAAAATACTGTCCATCAGGGTTTTTGAAATATTGTTGTTTTTCTGCATAGTTACCGAACTTTTCTGATCCATTCTTTTTTTAATACCACTGCGGTGCGTGAGGGCAAATACAGGCGTAGATAATGTTTGCCTGTCAATCCGGCCTCCGGGTATGTGTAATACCATAAATTTTGATCAATCCGGTTGTGTCCCCCAAAACGGCTTTCATCGGTATTCAACACAATCCTGAACTTCGAAGGTTCCATTTCAAGGCCATAATCGGTAAACGATTGGTCGGGGTGGAAGTTAAATACAAATAAAAATTGTCCGCGCCAGAAGGTCAGTATTTTATTGACATTGTGATCGTACCCCCAGTTTATATCAGGTATTTCGAGCAACTTATTTTCACGTACAAACCCAATCAGTTCGCGGTCGAAATCGCCCAGTAAGTGATAGCGAAGGTCTTTGTTGTCGGTCAGGCTCCACTGGCGGCGGGCATGTTGAAACGACCAGTTGTTTCCTTCACGCGGAAAATCAATCCATTCGGGATGGCCGAACTCGTTGCCCATGAAGTTGAGATATGCGCCGCCCGCAGTTGAGAGCGTTGCCAAACGAACCATTTTATGCAAGGCAATTCCGCGGTCAACAATCAGGTTGGGCTGGTCTTTCCGCATACTGAAATACATCTCTTTGTCGATCAGCCGGAAAATGATGGTTTTATCGCCCACCAGCGCCTGATCGTGCGATTCGGCATAACTCACCACTTTTTCATCCATCCGTTTCGATATCAGTTCATGGAACAGTTCTCCCATATTCCATGCTTCATCAGGTACATCTTTAATTAGTTTGATCCAGTAGTCGGGTATCCCCATCGCCATACGAAAATCAAATCCCAGTCCTCCATCTGTAATTGGAGTTGCCAGACCGGGTAATCCGCTCATTTCTTCAGCAATTGAAATGCCGTTCGGGTTGATTTCGTGGATTAGTTTGTTGGCCATGCGGAAATAGGCAATGGCCTCGATATCTACATTCGGGTTGAAATAATCACCGTAATTGATGAATGCTTTCCCCAACCCGTGGTCGAAATACAACATGCTGGTCACTCCGTCGAAACGAAAGCCGTCGAACTTAAATTCCTGAAGCCAGTATACAATGTTGGAAAGCAAAAAATGCAGCACCTCGGGTTTTCCGTAATTAAAACAATACGAGTCCCAGGCCGGGTGTTCGCCCCGGGGACCATCGTGAAAGAACTGATACCGGCTACCGTCGTATTTGCCCAGCCCTTCCACTTCGTTCTTTACAGCGTGCGAATGAACCAAATCCATAATGACGGAGATGCCCATACCGTGTGCTTCGTCAATCAGTTCTTTTAGTTCTTCCGGAGTACCGAAGCGCGACGATGGGGCGAAAAAGCTGGACACATGATACCCGAAACTTCCGTAGTACGGGTGTTCGGGAATGGCCATCAACTGGATGGTATTGTAACCGGCATTTTTTATCCGGGGAAGAATATCGTGCCTGAATTCGTTAAAGGTGTGTACGCGCTCCTCTTCACCGGCCATGCCGATGTGCGATTCGTAAACGAGCGGCGCTTCGCCGGTGCGCTGAAAGCCGGGGTTTTGCCATTGATACGGAGTTTCCGGCTGCCAGACCTGCGCATTAAAAATCAAGGTGTTTTCATCCTGAACAACCCGGCGGCACCAGGCCGGAATGCGTTTCCCCGAACCGCCATTCCAACGCATCGAAAAGGCATATAAATCGCCGTGTTTTATTGCATCAAAAGGAAGGTTCAGTTCCCAATTTCCATTTCCTGTATTTTTAAACTGAAAATTTTCAAGCTCCTGCCAGCCATTGAATTCCCCAATCAGGAAAATGGCTGTGGCATTGGGCGCCCAGTCGCGGATAGACCAGCTCTTTCCGCTGTGATGAATTCCGTACCATTCATGTCCCTGAGCAAAACCGAATAGAGATTTTCCGTTGCAAAGTTCTTTTTCCGTATTTTCTGCAAATTCCAGCCACGAAAGAATGGTTGGAGCATGTGGTTCCAGCCAGGAGTCATTTTGTATGAACAGGGGATATTTCATCATTGCTTCGTTTCCCTAAAGATATAAAAACAAAAATGAATTCATGCTTCTGCTTGTTCGTCATCCGATGAATTAAAGTCATAGGATGATTATGCTATTTCTTGCCTCCCCGGTATTTTTTTAGTTTTCGCTGGTCTTGGGGGGGTCTTTTTACTTCCTTTTTCTTCGGGAAGAATTTTTTCTTCTCGTGAAAGGCGCCTTGAAAAGTGGGATCTTCCAAACGCTTTTGCCGGTCGATTTCGCGTAGTTGAGTTTGGCTCTCTTCTTGTTTTGTGGCAACTATTTCCAAATCTTCGGGAAGTTCTTTTAGCGGAATTTCCATTCGGATAAGTTGTTCAATTTTCGGTACATGATATTCTTCGGAAGGATCGACCAGCGTGATTGCTTCGCCCACATTATTGGCACGGGCTGTCCGTCCGATGCGGTGCACATAATCTTCGTGATTGGGCGGGATATCAAAATTGATCACATGGCTGACCATGTTCACATCGATGCCGCGGGCCGAAAGGTCGGTGGTAATTAAAATTCGCACTTCGCCATCTTTGAATGCGTTGATTGCATTGATGCGGGTGTTCTGTCCCTTGTTCGAGTGCATGATGCGCTTTTCGCCTTCTGTTCTTCGTTTTACAATTTTGAAAACGGCTTCGGCATTCTCCTTGGTTTTCACGAAGATGATCACTCTTGTGAATTTTTCTTCGTCCTGTAAAAGATGTTTAATAAGGTTCAGCTTAGTAGCGAAATTGGGAACTTTGTAGTAGCATTGGTTGATCAGCTCGGCCGGTGTTGCCGAAGGGGTAGCTTCTACACGTTCCGGAAAATCGAGAAATTCGTGCGCCATTTCCTCCACTTTCTCGCTGAAGGTTGCTGAAAAAAGCAGGTTCTGCCGTTTCACCGGAATGATTTCCAGCAGTTGCCTTATCTGCGGCATAAATCCCATGTCGAGCATGCGGTCGGCTTCATCGATCACCAACGTTTTTATTTTCTTTAAAGATAAAACATTGGCCCGGTACAGATCCATCAAACGGCCGGGTGTTGCCACCAGGATGTCGATGCCCGGTTCGAGCAAAGCGGCGTGTTTGGTCCAGCCGATACCGCCATACACCGCAGCATGACGGATGTTCGAATAGCGTGTCAGATCAGCAATATCGTCGCCTACCTGAATGGAGAGTTCGCGTGTGGGTACCAAAATCACAGCACGCGGGTCAACGCCTTCTGCTTTTACCAGTTTCATGAACAGAGGTAAAAGGTATGCTGCTGTTTTCCCTGTTCCGGTTTGGGCAATACCCAGCACATCGACTCCCGAACGAATCACGGGAATTGCTTTCTCCTGGATGGGCGTCGGGATTTCGAAACCCAGTTCATCCAGCGCCTTCAATATTGATTTATTGACTTTTAATTCTTCGAATGTTATCATGCTGCAAAGTAAGGGCTAAAAAGTCAAAGGGCAAAACGGGCCAGAAAAAGATTTTTTAGGAGACGTGGTATCATCACTCATTGCTTGATTCATCTGTAATACAATGAATCAATTTTAATTTGATTTCTTCTGAATAATCTTCTTCATATACAATTGAATCAATAATCTCTCTTAAAAAGTTTTTTTCTATTCTTCCTGCGGCAAGATGGTAACTAATTGTTTCCATTTTAAACAGGAATCTTTGCGCAGCATCTAGATATCCATTTTTCAGAAGGAAAATGCACCCGATAGAAATAGCAATTCTTTTGTTCCCATCCTGAAAACAATGACTTTTATTTGCAACAAAAAACAGATGTGTTAGTTTGTCAATGAACCCTGGATAGTACAAATCATTTTGGATATGCTCCAATGCCGCATCCAGTGAACCAATATCAATAATGCCTTCAGCTCCACCACCACTGATAGCAATCGTCTTTTTATGAATATCAACAATCTCCTGAATATCCGTTATGTAGATTATCCTACTCATTCACTTTCTTTTAGTCTTTGAAAAACATCTTTTGCTTCTTCCAGTTGCTCGTCAAAATTCACACTCTGCTCCCCAATGAAACGTTCAAAGTCAGCAGGAGATATAGAGTGGATGTATTCTTCAAGTTTTTTATGAAAGGCATCTCGAAAGTGCAAATCCCGGGAGGCCATCTTAATTCTGGCATCTTCAATGTGAGGTCTTTGTAAAGGGTGTTCCGAAAAATAGATGAAGATTTCATCAACTTCATTTGGTTGTAATTTACGACCAGCATTTTTAGCGCATTTTTCTATTTCATAAGCGATCCCTGTTTCAAATGAAGCGATCATGTTGAGAATCTCAGCATACATTGTATCCCTGGCATTTTCTTTTGCTTCAAGCCGTAATATTTGTTTATATTCCTGGGCATTTTCCTTAAATATACATTGGTATATTTTGTCGGTGTATAATGAATATTTATAGTTTCCCATATCAATATATCTGCTCAATGCAGAAGTAAATTCTTTACGGTATTTACTTTCTCTTATCGCAGTTGGCAAATAGTCGGCGTCTTTGCGATTAATATATTTTGTTCCTCCACCTGTTCGTTCATTGATTGTTTCTATTACGATATCAAGCATTTTTGAACGCAAGAGTTTGGCATTTTCGCTTTCAGACATAAGCATTCCCAAATTTAAAAAGGCTCGAAAATTGAAAAGTCCAAGTTGTGTGGTTTTGCTCGGGACATTTATGACATGACCAAATTGTAACTTCAAGGCTATAAGTTGTTTGCCTTTACTTAAAATATATCCGTTGTGTTTTAGTTCCTGCTCGTAATTCTCCAAATACCTTTTTACGGTTCGCTCGTCAACACTATAAAAATTAGCGACCATTTGGGTTGTGTATCTATATTCTCCTTCAAATAGTATTCCGGACAGGCCGATGTATTTTTGAATTTTTTCAAGAGCAAAACGGTTGTTTAGAATATTTTGCCTGTCAATATTTGAGTTTGTTAAGTCTTTCATTTTCTAGTATTTTTACAAAAATACATAATTTGTGCGATGCTCTTTTGTGTAATGAGTGGACAATATTCGTCAAAAATTATTTTTGTTTTAGCTGCTTCCAGAATGTTGATCTAACCATTGATTTTACAACAACCAATTCCCGTTTACCTCAGCCGGAACATTTTTCCCGGCAAGCTGGCTACCAGGCCTTTGAATTCGAGGTCGAGCAATAGGGCTGAAACCCGCCCGGCGGGCATTTCGCAGGTTTTGCTGATCACATCAATCATCTGTTCCCCTTCGCTGAGGCAATGCACAATTTTCTGTTCGTGTTCGGTTAGTTCAACAAATAATTGTTTCTGGATGAAAGTTGGCATCTCTTTTTTTGTTTCCCAGCCCATCAGTAGTTCGAGGTCCTCCAGATTTTCAATCATCGCGGCTTCGTTGCTTTTTATCAGCTTGTTGCAGCCCCGCGAAAAAGTATCGTCGGCGCGACCGGGAAAAGCGCACACATCGCGGTTGTACGAATTGGCGATGTCGGCTGTAACCAGCGCCCCGCCTTTTTCAGCCGATTCAACAATAACCGATACATCGGCCATACCTGCTATAATGCGGTTGCGCTGCAAAAAGTTTTGCCGCTCAATTTCCGTCCCGCTCATGAAATCGCTCACCAGCCCTCCGTTTTCCAGCATCTTTGATGCAATTGGTTTGTGCAGCGAAGGATACAGTTGATCCAGTCCGTGTGCCAATACGCCCACTGTTGATACATTATATTTTAGGCAGGCCTTGTGCACTGCCACATCAATGCCGTAAGCCAGTCCGGAAACCACCAGCGCCGGGTACGAACGTTCGGACAGAGCTTTGATAAACGAATCGCAGAGTTCTTTTCCGTAAACAGTTGCATTACGGGTTCCAACCATCGAAATAATGCGGCTTTCGTTCAGGTTGGCATTTCCTTTCGAAAACAAAACAATGGGTGCGTCGTGACAATTCCGAAGTCGTTTGGGATATTTTTCGTCAAGGTAAAACAAGCAATCGATCCCGTTTTTACTGATGAATTCAATTTCCTGTTCGGCCTGTTCCAGTACATTTTGCTGAACAATCCGCCGGGAATTCACTTCTCCGATCCCGGGAATTTTGAGCAGGTTTTTCTCCTTTTCACGAAAAACGCCTTCCGTGCTGCCCACGTAAGCAACCAGGTTTTTTACCAGTGCAAAGCCGATTCCGGGAATCAGCGAAAGTCCGATTTTGTATTTTAAATCTTCAGGGTGGCCCATTCGATTACTGATTTTTATGGCAATTTACAAAATACCAATGGAAAAGTAAATGCAATGGAATTCTGTTTGGCAAAAAAACAGGATTAAAAATAATATCGCCACGGTTTGCCTGCCCATTCGTCACCGGCATAATCAACGCCAATGCGCGTACTGATTTGGTAATTGGTGATTACAGGGGCGTCTTCAATCCACAATCGGTCGGATATTCCGAGGTTTTCGCCGTAAAAAGTCTTGTCGAGTTGCAGTTCGCGGCCCAGACGGCCGGGGCCCGAAAAACCTTCAATGCTGCGGATTAAAACGGCTTGCGGAATATTTTCTGTTGAAGTCACAAAATTCAGCATCCAGTACATGCCGTAAATCAGATACACATACACGTGGCCGCCTTCGCCGAACATTACTGTGGTGCGGACCGTGCGTCCTTTGGCTGCATGACAGGCCAAATCTTCGGCGCCGCGGTAGGCTTCCACTTCAGTAATTGCATAGCGTTTTTCGGTGCCGTTGGGAAAACAGCGAACCAGTATCTTTCCCAGCAATTCGGGGGCAACCTGCAACACATCGCGCTGGAAAAATTTATTCGGCAAGCGCTTCATCTTCGTAATTGCTGAATAAAAACAAGGAGAAAAAGAAAGCAAAGAAGGTGATGGCATCGTGATTGTTCAGCGTGTCTTCATTCAGAAATGAAAGAACGACAATCAGGCTGAAAATAAGCAAAAGGTAACTTTTCATTTTCCGTTCCCTGAAAACCGGATACGTGTATGCGAAGCAAATAAAAAGCAGTCCGATCAGCCCGAAATCGACCCAGTAGCTGAGGAACATATTGTGCGAACGCTGCCTGAATTTCGGGTTGCTGAAAAACGGGTGTTCGTCGTATTTTTTCTGATAGGCAGGGTAATATCCGCCGGTTCCGGCGCCAAACCAGAAGTTTTCACGAACCACCTGTCCTGCAATTTTAAAATATTCGATACGCTGTACAACCGAGCTGCCTGCGGGACTGGCTCCGTTTTTATATTCATTAAATTCCCAGATCGTTTGGTAAATGCGGTTGTTCAGCGAATATTTGTTGGCAAACAGGTAATTCGGGATTCCTCTTTCGATGTTGCGAATATCTTCGTCTCTGAGTTTTGAAACCCCTTCCGCATCTTTTTTCAAACCCAGGGAAGCCATGTATCGGAGCAGCGCGTATTTATTAAATCCTTCCGGGTAGGTTGAATCGTACTGAAAGTTGCTCCGCTGGTTCCATGCTTCGCGCAGCTCGTCTTCAGAAACAAATAGGAAAACAAAATGCCCGTTTTCGAGTTGGTGGTTTTCCGGCTCATGGCGATACGGATTGCCCAACTGTGTTTTTGCGTTCAGCTCTTCTTTCGAAAACTCTTCAGTGTGATAAAATTCGTTGATGCTCCGGGTGATGTACGCGCCGATAAAAACAGGTATCATCAGCATGAAAACATAGACCGAAAACCGCAATACCACATGTTTTATCCGGAATGAAAACCAGAACGCAAGTGCCAGTGAAACCAGAATGAAAATTACGATGCCGGTGAACGATTTCAGGATAAGAAGAAACAACATCAGCCAAATGACGATGGCCAGATAGCTGATTTTTTCTTTCCGCGAAGTATTCAGTTTCGGGTTGAAAACAAACCACAGCAGCGAAAAAATCACAATATTGATCAGCAATGAAAAACGAATGTGAGAGATAAACAGCGAAATGTCGCGCACATCGCGTATTTCGGTTCCCGAAAAGCCCAGCCAGACGTACATGCTGCAAAAACTTGCAAAAACCACTGACGCTGTAAAAATCAGGATGATTGTTTTTATTTGCCTGAAATTCAGCTTTTCGGAAGTGCCAATTACCAAGGGAAAAATCAACAGGGGAATTTGAATTTTCAGGTCGTGGATGCCCCACTTCAGGCTGTCGGTCCACAGCAGGCCAAGCAGGTACAGTCCAAAAACAGAAATGAGCAGCCAAACCGACGGGTTGGAGCGGAACACAGTGAACTTTTCCTTCAGCCTGCCTTCCCACAACCAGTTGATCAGGAGCAGAAACGGGAAAATGCTCATCAGCGCCTTCGAAGTAGGCAAACTAACAGCAACTGCCAGCAGCAACCAGAAATATACTTTGCGGTGTGTAATCTTTTTCAGTGTCGATAAAAAAGCCATTTTTTCAATGTTCGGGCAACGTTTTAAAGCTAACGAAAATCGGATAATAAAATTATTCCCGGAAACACAATCCTAAAGATTTTTTAACAGGCAGGTCTAATCCCGGTGCTGAAAGTTTTATCCTTTGAAAATCTTTTCATTAAAATTGAATTTGACTTGATTTCCCTCTTGGATTTTTGAAAAAAAGAAATACTTTTGCAGTCCCGATTATTGTACGTTCACGCAGTTCTTGTAAATGACTGTAAATATTGGTGTTATATTTCTTATTAACAGATGCCATGTTGATAAATTCCGAATAAGGCCAGTATTGAAAATTGATGAATTGCGGGTTTAGTGTTTAATTTTTAATAAAAGAAACAAGTGGACACACTAAGTTACAAAACCGTATCGGCCAATAAAGCCACGGTTCAAAAAGAATGGTTTGTTGTTGATGCTACCGATGAGGTATTGGGACGTTTGGCCAGTAAAGTAGCCATGATCCTGAGAGGAAAAAATAAGCCCAGCTATACTCCGCATGTTGATTGTGGTGACAATGTAATCGTTATCAATGCTGAGAAAGTTCGTCTAACAGGTAATAAAATGAAAGACAAAGCATACGTCCGCCATTCAGGTTACCCGGGAGGTCAAACGATACAACATCCTATCGAAATTCTGGCTAAATATCCTGAACGGCTGGTTGAAAAAGCAGTAAAAGGAATGTTGCCAAAAAACCGTTTGGGCAGCAAACTTTTCAACAACCTGAAAGTATATGTAGGGCCGGAGCACAAACAAGAAGCTCAGCAACCAAAAGTAATTGATTTAAGTACAATTAAATAACGACAATGGAAGTAGTTAACACGATCGGACGTAGAAAAGCTGCTGTTGCACGCATTTACCTCAATGAAGGCAAAGGAAATATTACGATCAACGGAAGAGATCTGAAAGAATATTTTCCGGCCGGAACACTTCAGTACATGGTTTTACAACCATTGAACCTGATGGGTGTTGCCGGTCAGTACGATATCAAAGCCAATTTGGATGGCGGCGGTATTGCAGGCCAGGCTGAAGCAATGCGTTTAGCAATTACCCGTGCCTTGATGGAAATTAATCCTGAATCGAGGACACAATTAAAGCATGCTGGTTTCGTTACCAGAGATCCCCGTGAAGTTGAACGTAAAAAACCGGGTCAACCAAAGGCACGCAAGAGATTTCAATTCTCAAAACGTTAATATTTTTATCACAAAAATATTTTGCTATGGATCTAAATTGCTGAGACTTCCGGCCAGGCCGGAACTACTTAGCAGTTGCTTTTGAAAAAAAGTTAGTATTAAAAAAAGTAAAAAGATGCCAAGAACAAATTTTAATGAATTACTGGATGCCGGAGCACATTTCGGCCATCTGAAAAGAAAGTGGAATCCAAACATGGCTCCGTACATCTTTATGGAGAAAAACGGAATCCACATCATCGACCTTCAAAAAACAGTTGTTAAAATCGACGAAGCTGCCGCTGCATTGAAACAAATTGCAAAATCGGGCCGCAAAGTTTTATTCGTTGCCACAAAAAAACAGGCCAAAGACATTGTTGCTGACCTGGCCGGTGGCGCAAACATGCCTTACGTTGTTGAACGTTGGCCAGGTGGTATGCTTACCAACTTCCCGACCATCCGTAAAGCAGTGAAAAAAATGATTTCGATCGACAAACTGACAAAAGAAAGCGCATGGGACAATTTGTCGAAACGCGAAAAACTGCAAATCACCCGTCAGCGTGCCAAACTGGAAAAAATACTTGGAAGTATTATTGACCTTACCCGTCTGCCTGCTGCCTTGTTCATTGTTGACGTATTGAAAGAAAAAATCGCAGTTCGTGAAGCTCAACGTTTAGGTATTCCTGTGTTTGCAATGGTTGACACCAATTCAGACCCAAATGGAATCGACTTTGTAATTCCGGCCAACGACGATGCTTCTCAGTCAATTAAACTGATTGTTGGTGCAATGACACAGGCAATTAAAGAAGGAATGACCGAACGCAAAGTTGAACGTGAAAAAGACGACGATTCAGACGAAAGTGAAGTTGCTGACGACTTAATTGGAGATGAAAGCGACGAAGTTGAAGTTGATGAAGTAGAATAATTAGTATTTATTAAAAGACGATATAAAATGTCAATTAGTGCAGCAGATGTAATGAAGTTGCGTAAAGCAACCGGAGCTGGCATGATGGACTGTAAAAGTGCTCTTGCCGAAGCAAACGGAGATTTCGAACGTGCAACCGAAATTATCCGCGAAAAAGGAAAACTGGTTGCCAGCAAACGCGCCGACAGGGAAGCTACTGAAGGTGTTGTTTTGGCAAAAGTTTCCGCTGACAAAAAATCAGGTGGTTTGGTAGTTCTGAACTGCGAAACCGACTTTGTTGCAAAAAATGAAGGGTTTATTGCTTTTGCAGGAAAAATCCTCAACCATGCCATTGCAGAGAAAGCAGCCGACCTCGACGCAGTAAAAGCCATCAGTCTGGACGGTCGTACTGTTGAAGCACAGGTGCTGGAACAAACCGGTGTGATTGGCGAAAAATTGGATTTGCCTTTCTATGCAAGCCTTCAGGCCGAAACGGTTGTGGCTTACATTCACCCCGGAAACAGACTGGCCACTTTGGTTGGTTTCAATAAAGCAGGTGTTGATGAGCAGATAACCAAAGATGTAGCCATGCAGGTTGCTGCCATGAGCCCCGTTGCTGTTGATAAAGCTTCAGTTCCGGCAGAAGTGGTTGCAAAAGAATTGGAAATTGCCAAGGAAAAATTCCGTCTCGAAGGAAAACCCGAAGCAATGCTCGATAAAATTGCGCAGGGTGCTTTGGAAAAATTCTTCAAAGAAAGCACATTGCTGAACCAGGCATTCATCAAAGAAAGCAAACAAACTGTTGCTGATTATCTGAAATCACACGACAAAGATTTGACAGTAACTGCATTTGTTCGTTACGCTTTATCCGAATAAAAGAACTATTCGATATACACTGAAAAGGCTTCCGGGATTCCGGAGGCCTTTTTTTATTGGTTTCTCTCCAAACCTTTTCCGAGGTGAGGCTTTTGCACAATGAATGTTGCAGATTATGCCTGCGATTACAGGAATGACGTCAGAATTAAATTCGGCATTTATAATGATTTCCGGATAATAAACGTACAAGGGTTTTCTATTTTACCTCGTTTATTTCCCTTGATGAAATCAGCAGCAGTAATTCCCATTTGTTTAAAATCAGTTGATATTACCGTAATTCCTCCTGCCAGAATTTCTTTTACGAGAGTATCATCATAACAAATGAGCCCGACATCCTTCCCTAATTCCCAATTCTGAAGATTGACATATTTCAGCGCAGTAACCAAGTCGAAATCATCAGTAAACAGGTAAGCATTGCCAATGACTATTTTTTTAACATCCAAAAAATCATATACTTTGAACTTAATTTTATAATCGGAGCAAAATTTTTTAAAGCCAGAGATTAAGTCATCCGGAACAAATTCAAATCGGTGATTCTTGGGCAAAACCAAGTTCAGGAAATCGTATTTCTTCAAAACAGGGAATCCTGTTTTTAACGATTGGTAAATATCGTCTTTGAAATTTTGGTATACTGCGGCATAATTACCTCTAAGATTATGCACTTCATTATCTATCAATATCAATCTGTCAGAAGGTATTTGCCTGAGTATTCCTGAAACATCTTCGTTGAAATGAGGCATAATCACGTAATAATTATAGTATCCTAAATTTTCAACAATCAGTTTTTCGAACCGTTTTATATTGTAGTGATGGAAATATATATCAATTGTTGTTTGTGGATCAAGTGCTTCAATAAAAGAGTTATACAGAACTTCCTTGTATTGATTAAGCGTATCCACCAACAAAAAAATATTCAGGCTTCGCTGGGTGTTTTCCGATGCTACAAAAAAACCTTTGCCTTGTTGAGAATCAATTATCCCGTCTTTTTTTAGTTCTGCATAAGCTTTCAGTACCGTGCCCTGGGCGATTGACATTTCTCTGCTAAATTCATTTATGGAAGGTAACCGATCGCCTTTTTTTAACTGTTTATTCCTGATTGCATCCACAACTGAATTCATAACCTGACGATATACAGGTAATTGCGAAGTTGCATTTAATGGTTCAATAAAGTTCATAGAGAGATTTTACTCGTAAACAATTTTTCAACAAAAGTAATGCAAAGTAAAAAGAAATATTACATTTGTGATCTTATATATGAATAGGCATGTATAAGTTAATAATAGAGTGCGTTCTAAAATATTGATAATAAGATAGTTGATATTTTAGTAAAATATTTATCACAAACAACACAAATAGGCGGAAAATGAGAATTGGACTTTGTGCCAGCATGAACGTAGACGATCTTTCGATGGGAGGTTCCGAACTTGCTCCAATCCTTGCAGAAATGAGATACGATTATATTGAATTATCCCTTGCTCACTTGGTTTTGCTCAGCAATAGCGAGTTGAATAAAGTAATCACCCGGCTGAAACAAAGCGAACTGCCCTGTGAAAGTTGTAATAACTTTTTCCCCTCGTCTTTAAAATTGATAGGTACAGATGTTAATTGGACGAAAATAAAGGAATACGCCCGGAAAGCACTGGAAACGGCTGCACTGGTCGGGGCAAAAATTGTGGTCTTTGGCAGTGGACAAGCTAAAACTATTCCCGAAGGATTTCCTAAAAATTCAGCTTACCAACAATTGATCGAATTGTGCCGTATGATTGATCCGATAGCCGGAGAAGCAGGTATTACCATTGTAATTGAACCCTTGCGAAAAGCCGAATGTAATATTATAAATACAGTGGAGGAAGGTTTGCAACTGATGAATGATGCAAGTTGCAAAAACATCCGGATGCTTGCCGATTATTATCACATGGGCATTGAAAAAGAGGACCCGAATATTCTTTTAAAAGCCGGACAAGATCTTCGACATGTACATTTTGCCAAAGTGCAGGGTCGATCCTTTCCGTTAAATGTAGATGAAGACCTTTGTTATGCAATCTTTTTCGAAAACCTAAAAAAGATTGGATTCAATCAGAGGATAAGTATAGAAGCATTTACAAACAATTTTTATGCTGAAGCGAAGCAGAGCCTGGCACTGCTGAAGAGTCTTGTGGCATAGTACTAATATCAGAACTTGAATAAATGAAAGCAGACATTCAGAAATTGGAACGAATAGCAAATGTATTACGACGGAATGTGGTACAAATGATTGGGGTCGGGCACAGAGGCCATTATGGGGGTGCACTCTCCAGCGCTGAAATTATGGCAGCACTGTACTTCTATAAAATGAGACACCGGCCTGTTGACCCGAAATGGGAAGATCGCGACC
This sequence comes from Prolixibacteraceae bacterium, assembly GCA_003506435.1. GTDB lineage: Bacteria > Bacteroidota > Bacteroidia > Bacteroidales > Prolixibacteraceae > GWE2-42-39. The sequence goes on along the minus strand of DOAQ01000047.1, from coordinate 12,154 downwards.
GGTTTGTCCTTTCAAAAGGGCACTCCTGTCCTATTTTATATGCAGCATTGGCCGAGAGTGGTTATTTTGACAAGAAACATTTAAATACACTGAAAGATTTGGGGTCCATTCTTCAAGGACACCCCGATGTACTGAAAACCCCAGGCATTGAAGCAAATACAGGCTCGCTGGGACAAGGGCTTTCCATTGGATTGGGAATGGCGCTCGGCTTACGGTTGGACAAAAAAGATTCTAAAGTATATGTAATTCTTGGCGATGGAGAAATGGGCGAAGGCCAAATATGGGAAGCCGGAATTGTTGCCGCCCATTATAAACTAAACAATCTTGTTGCCTTTCTGGACCACAATAAAATACAGGCAATGGGATTCACCAAAGATAGAATCAATGTGGGATCGTTGGCTGAAAAGTGGAAAGCCTTCGGATGGCACACTGTGGAAATCGATGGTAACAACATGGAAGAAGTTGTGAAAGTACTTGATGATGCTGATCGTGTTGCCGATAAGCCGGTAATGGTCATCGCTCATACCTTGAAAGGGAAGGGAATCAGTTTTACCGAGAATACACCCGCATTTCATAATAATCTGATGACCCAGGAACAATTTGAACAGGCGTTATTTGAACTTAATCAGAAAATTGGAGATTAAAGATGAATACAAAACATAACCCCAGGGAAGAGTACGGAAAACAATTGTTGTCCATGTGCCATCAAAACAAAAGTATTGTTGTTTTGGATGCCGACCTCTGCAAATCTACCATGACTTGTAAAGTAGAAGATGAATTACCTGCCCAGTATTTCGAAATGGGTATTGGGGAGCAAAATATGATGAGTGTGGCTGCCGGCCTTTCCCTTACAGGCAAAATACCCTTTGTTAATTCCTTTGCGATTTTTCTTACCAGCAGGGCTTTTGACCAGGTTCGCCAAGCTATTTGCAATGCTGCGCTGAACGTTAAAATTATTGGTTCGAGCGCTGGATTGAGTGATTTTGGCGATGGTTCGTCTCACCAGACCGTTGAAGACATGGCGATTATGAGGGCCTTGCCAAATATGACGGTAATTGCTCCCTGCGACGGGATTGAAACCCGTAAGGCAACCCATGCAATAGCCGATTACAAAGGGCCGGTATACATGCGCACCAGTCGCAACGACATGCCCGATTTGACAACCGAAGACTCTTCATTCGAAATAGGTGAAGTTTACCCGTTAAAAAAAGGAACAGATATTACGGTTTTCGCGTGCGGAATTATGGTGAAAATGGCAATGGACGCATCCGAAAAATTAGCAGAAGAAGGTATTTCTGTTGCGGTAGTCAATGTTCCGACCATAAAACCGCTAAAACGGGATAAAATTATTGCACTGTCCAGGGAAACCAATGCCGTTGTGACAGCCGAAGAACACAATATTTTCGGAGGATTAGGTTCGGCTATTGCCGAGGCTCTTCGCGAAGAAAAAATCCCGATTGGTTTTGTGGGAATCAATGATACGTTCGGGGTGTCGTGCAACGAAGCTGAACCTTTGCTCGTGTATTACGGTCTTACAGTCGATGCGGTAATTTCGAAAATAAGAACCGTATTAAAACTCAAATAAGCATCTTTTGGATCGACATTTAATAGGTTTAATCATGAATAACTCCGGATTGTCAGCTAAATCTAAAATCAACTACCCAATCGTCATACTCATTAACTTCATCTTTTTTGAGTCCGGTTTGGTAGCATCGGTAATCGGAGCGATTATTCCTGATATTATTGTGACCTATAATCTGGGCTACGGTATTGCTGGTGTATTACTTTTTTCTTATTTTATCGCTTATGGCGTAGTGGCTATTCCTGCAGGCTGGCTTGGGGAAAGAACATCTGTAAAGACCGTTATCCTTTTGGCCTTAGCTGTCGGATTCCTGGGAACTTTTCTTTTTGCCTTGTTCCCTGTTTACGCAATTGCCCTGCTTTCACTTTTCCTGATCGGATGTTGTCTGGCAGCGGCACAGGTTAATCTTATGCCGTTGTTACGTGTTGCTGTCGGCGGTGAGAATCTGGCATTCTACACGTTATTTATGACCTTATTATTTGGTCTGGGGTCGTTTATAAGCCCACATATTTATTCGTATTTCGTCAATCATTTATTTACAGATGGTACAAATAATAACTTAATCCTTCATTTTCTGGAAAAACAGCTTTCTCCGGAAACAAAATGGGTAGCTGTTTATTGGGTCTCATCAGCAGCTTTGCTGCTTACCTTGATCGTCATTTCTTTCATTCAGTTTCCCCAAATCAAGCTGGAAGAAAATGAAAAAACCGGAACCCGGTCGTCGTATATTCAACTTCTAAAAGACAAACGGGTAGTTTTATTTTTTCTGGCTATTTTTTTCTATGTTTTTTGTGAGCAGGGAGTTGCAAACTGGATGTCCCAGTTTCTGAAAACCTACCACAATGTATCTCCTCAAACCACTGGTGCGTTTACCCTTTCTTATTATTGGATATTACTCACGGTGGGTTGTTCGTTGGGCATGTTTCTGGTGAAATTTTTCGACAGCCGGAAAATAATGTCTGTAGCTGCATCACTGGCATTGATTGCCCTGTTTGCATCCCTGTGGGGAGGAAAGGACATCAGTATCATCGCATTTGCGCTGATCGGTCTGTTCATCTCTGTATTATGGCCAATATCAATGGAACTGGCATTTAATACCGTCGATTATCATCACGGATCGTTTAGCGGAATCTTGTTTACCGGTACTATCGGCGGGGCAGTCGGCCCGCTTTTAGTCGGAGCAGCCGGCGACTACATCGGATTACGTTTGGGTATGTTACTCGTGGCAGTCCCCCTTTTTTATCTTCTGTTTATCAGTTTTTGGACCAAACCCAGGGTGAAAAACAGAACCCTCAAAATGATGAAGACCAAAGTTGCATCGTCGTAACAAATATCGTTTTTACAAAAATTTAAAAATAAATTATGAAAGCAGCATTATTTACCGGAAAACACACCATTGAAATGGTTGAGAAAGCTACGCCGGAAATCCGGGACGGCGAAGCGTTGATTCAAATGAAAGCCTGCGGAATTTGCGGAAGCGAAATTCCATTTTATAACGGAATCCCGGATTATTTGTGTAAACACCCGTGGACTATTGGGCACGAAATGGCAGGTGTTGTCGCACAGATCAAAGGTGGTGCAAATGGTTTAGCAATAGGCGACCGGGTGGCTGTTGAGCCTTTAATAAATTGCGGGAAATGTTATGCCTGTCGTGTCGGCAAATACAATTGCTGTGCAAACCTTAAAGTAATCGGGGCAAGCACACCAGGTGGATTTGCTGAATTTGTAGTAGTTCCGGCAAACCGGTGCCACAAAATACCTGACGATATGCCCTTTGCTGTTGCAGCTCTGACCGAACCGTATTCAATTGGTGCGAATGTACTCAGAAGGGGCCAAATTACAGGTGACGATTTGGTTGTAATCAACGGGGCGGGCCCTATTGGGTTAACCATTATCGATTTTGCAAAAAATATACACGGAGCCAAAGTGCTTATTTCTGATGTCTATGATGATCGGCTGGCTCGGGCCAAAGAATTTGGGGCCGATGTGGTCGTGAATGCATCCAAAGAAAATGTTCTTGAAAAGGTTATGGAATTTACAAACAACGAGGGAGGTTCACTGGTGATCGATGCAACCGGAGTGCCCGCAGTCATTGAATCGACTCAACACCTTGTTGCTCCCGGCGGCCGCATCGTTGTTGTCGGATATACAGAAAACAATGTAAAAATTGATGGAATACTTATTATCAAAAAAGAAATAACCCTGCTGGGTTCGCGCAATAGCGCGAACCTCTATCCGTATGTTATCGAATGTATAATGTCAGGTAAACTCAAATTAGAAAAGCTTATAACGCACCGTTTCCCTTTCGAAAGAGTGGCAGATGCATTCGATTATGCAAACACAAATTTTAAATCGGTCGGTAAAGTAATGGTTGAATTCTAAATTATTATAAAATGATTAAAACATCCGTATTTGTAGTTTCTCCCGACTTTCCGGAATTGAAAGGTTGGGACATGCTTACCGGAGAACTCGACAAGTCCATAGGGAAAGCCAAAGAACTTGGCTACGATGGAATTGAAATTATCATGGGAGACCCGGATAAATTTGACGTTGAGTTATGCAAGCAAATGCTGAAAAAACATCAGATGGAGATTGCAGCTATTAACTCCGGAGGAATCAATTATTTCTTCAGCGCTTCGCTGGTCAATAAAGACCCCGAAAAAGTGGTCATTGCCAAAGCTAAACTGAAAAAAATAATCGATCTGTGTGCTGAATTGGGTTGTCTGGTACAGTGCGGTGTCGTAAGAGGCGAAGCCTGGGATGGTATAACCATGCCCGAATTCAGAAGAAGGTTGGTTGCTGCCCTTAAAGAAATGGCGGCGTATGCTGCCGAAAAGAAAGTTCAAATGGTTATTGAATATACCAATCGATGGGAAATCAATACCATCAATACTTTCAACGATGCCAAAGACATTATTGACCGTGTTGACAGCCCCAATGTCAGATTATTGCTTGACACAGGACATTCCTATCTGGAAGATGATCCGGATGTATATGAAACCATCCGCCGGGCAAAAGACTATGTCAAGCATTTTCATTTTCATGATGGCGATAAATATCCTGCCGGTGTAAAATCAAACCTTCTGGATTTTGACAAAATATTCGAAGTAATGAAGGAAATCAATTACTCCGGATTTCTTTCTGACGGTTTGATGACCACTGCCCTTCCGGATGAAATTAGCATGAAGTCAACGGCATATCAGCATGAAATGATCAGGAAGCTCGGCTTATAATTAGGTTATAATTTAAAAAATCAGAATATGAAAATGATTGTTAGAAAACCCACACAGGCAGAGATTGATTCAACTGCCAACTGGGAAACATGGACCGGTGAACCGTCTGTTTTCCCATATAATTATGAGCAGGCAGAAGCATATCTCATAATGGAAGGAAAAGCAAAAGTAAAAGACTCTGACGGAAATGAAATTTCATTCGAGGCAGGTGATTGGGTACAATTTGCCAAAGGTCTCAAAACCGAATGGCATATTATTGAAAAGATACACAAACGCTTCAGTGCGATCTAAATGATTGGATCGCAGGTTATGGCTGCCTTTGTGAGAAAAGTATCATCGACATTGCGTTTAACCCATAATTTATACAACTATGAAATTTAAAAATATGTATTCTGTAAAAACAGTTTTTCCCCTGCTTCTTATTATAACAGCCATTGTTTTAATAGTAAGTTGTAATTCTCAAACCCAAAAGAAATCGGTAAAAGAGTCGGAAAAAGTATCGGCAAGCAATGCCGGTTGGGATGGAAAAGTCATGACCGTACGCGGGCTGATTCCGGCAGATTCAATGGGAATCACTCTTCCGCATGAACATTTACTGATTTTACACCATGGCCCTGAAGTGGATTTGGCAGATGAAGCCACTGCAATATCAGAATTGAAATATTACGCTGATGCCGGAGGTAAAACATTGACTGAAGTAACCAACGTTGGGATCGGAAGAGACCCTGAAAGCCTGAAGCGCATATCTGTAGCCACAGGTATTAACATTATAATGGGAGCTGGTTTTTACAAGGACAAGTGGGTGCCCGATTCAATCAAAAATAAATCGGTAGAGCAGTTGACCGACATGATAATCAGCGATATTATCGATGGAATAAACGGCATTCATGCCGGCGTTATAGCTGAAGTAGGGATCAGCATGCCCATTACACCGTTTGAGGAGAAATCATTGATCGCCTCGGCCCGTGCACAAAAAGCAACCGGAGCTGCAATCGATGTGCATTTTGATATCGGAGATGGTGTTACTGCAAGAAATAAGGCTCTGGATATATTGGAAAAAGAAGGAGCCGATTTAACGCGCGTTTACGTCAGTCATAACCCGGTATATTACGCTCAGGTAGATAATTTTATCTCCTATACAAAAAGGGGTTGTTATGTTGCATTCGATATGTTGGGATTGGAAGTATTTCAGCCGGTACAAGATCAGTATACGGACAAACTGGAAGCTGCAAAAACCATTAAAGCCATGATTGATAAAGGATATTTAAAGCAAATCCTTATTTCACAGGATGTTTGTGCCCAGGTTTGCTATGTGAAAAATGGCGGCTATGGATATGCAAATATTCTTAAAAACATACTACCGCAATTTAAAGATGCTGGAATAACGGATGAGCAGATAAATACCATAATGGTTGAAAATCCGAAACGGATACTTCCTTTTAAAATTTATATAGGTAAATAATAGTCAATAAGTGCATTTCCGGAATTGAATTATGCAGATTGGAATATGGATTGAAAGTGCAATTCATTCTTAATATGCAATCATTTTTCTGAAAGGAACGAATCTGTTCAACGGTCGAATAGAAACTTTGAACAAACCTGATCAATTTGTTCTTCCAAAGTTTTTTTGGCTGAATGGAGCTACTAAAAAATAACCAAAAATTGAATTAGATGAAACGATTACGATACGCTGCTTTTGGAACAGGCTACTGGAGCACACTTCAAATACCTGCATGGAATGAAGTAGGAGGCGTTGAATTGGTTGCTCTCTATAACCGGACAGTAGCCAAAGCTGAGAAGATCGCAGAAAGATATGGGAGTCCAAAGGTTTACAGCGATCCCGAAGAATTATTTAAAAATGAACAAATCGATTTTGCCGATATCATCACTGAAGTGCCTGCCCATGAAAGCTTAGTATTATTGGCTGCTAAATACAAAGTACCGGTAATATGTCAGAAACCGATGTCGTTCGATCTGGAATCCTGCAAACGCATGACAGAGACCTGTGAAGATGCCGGAGTTCCCTTGTTTATTCATGAGAACTATAGGTGGCAACCTCCTTTCAGAACTGTGAAAAAGTATCTTGGGGCAATTGGCATACCTTACAGGGCGCACATTCAACTGTGCTACGGAGGAGCTGAAATGTTCACTGTTCAGCCCTTCCTGGCAACCTTGAAATACGTTCATCACATGGACATGGGGCCGCATATTTTCGACCTCGCCCGGTTCTATTTCGGGGAAGCACAATCAATCTATGTTCAAACCTCAAAAAGCGTCCCTTTTATTGAAGGAGAAGATATGTTTACAGCGATGTTAAAAATCGGTCCGACCATCTGTATCTGTGATATAGGAAACAATTTGGAAAACAGGGTTTTTATTGAAGGAGATAAAGGTTGGTTGCTTCTTGATAAGGAAAATGTTCTTCATGTAAATGATGGAACCCAAACAACTGTGATTGACACAAAAACCTGGCATAAATACGATTGGATAAGCGACTATGACTACAATCTGCATGGTGGTGATTGCATTCAGAGCATTGTTTCATGTAACAACCACATGCTGGAATCATTGAGTACAGGCAAAGAAGCAGAAACTACAAGTCGCGACAATCTGCAAACCATGAAGCTGGTATTTGCATCCATCGAATCAACAAAAACGGGACAGGTGGTTGTATTGTAGATACCGGAATATGTTCTGCTGAAGGTGCGATCATTAACACCTTGATATATCAGAAATTTTGGAAAACAATTTTAACGTAAAAAGTTTACTATGAAAAAAATAGGATTCGTTGGTTTGGGTATCATGGGCAAGCCCATGGCAAAAAACCTGATCAAAGCGGGGTACGATTTAATCGTATATGACATTATGCAACCGGCCGTCGCAGAATTAGTTGCTTTGGGGGCGAAGGCTGCTTCAGCGCCGAAAGAAGTGGCTGTGGAATGTGATACCATTATTACCATGCTCCCCAACGGACCGGAAGTCCGCGAAGTAGTTACCGGGGCCAATGGCTTACTGCAAGGAGCAAAAGAAGGGTGTATCATTATTGATATGAGTTCAATAGCCCCGCTTGTTTCCAAAGAAATGTATAACGAATGCAAAAAGAAAAGCGTCCGTTTTGTGGATGCTCCCGTCAGCGGGGGAGAACCAAAGGCCATTGACGGTACTCTGGCCATCATGGTCGGATGCGATGTAGGTGATTTTGCCTTCTGTGAACCGATCCTGAAATGTGTGGGCGCAAGTGTGGTTCGCACGGGTGAAATCGGCAGTGGGAATGTTACCAAACTGGCCAACCAGATCATTGTTGCCCTGAACATTGCCGCTCTGTCCGAAGCCTTGGTATTGGCAACCAAATCGGGGGTAGACCCTAAATTAATTTTTGATGCCATCAAAGGCGGATTGGCGGGAAGTACAGTAATGAATGCAAAAACCCCGATGATTCTTAATCGTAACTTTAACCCGGGATTCAAAATTAAACTTCATATAAAAGATTTGGCCAATGCCATTGAAACAGGTCATCAGGTTGGTGTTCCGCTTCCGTTGACAACTGCTGTCATGGAAATGATGCAGGCATTAAAAATTGACGGGAAAGAAGAGAACGATCACGCGGGGCTCATCCAGTATTTTGAAAAACTGGCCCAAATTGAAGTAAAATCGCAGGAATAAAACGCTGAACAGCCACAGGCATTTTACCGTTGGGAGGAATGTCTTTTGACGAACCATCACTATGCTGAAATGCTGTTGCAAATACGAATCAAAGGATCATGCAAATGATCTTCATGAGGTGATATAAAATTTACCTGGAATGAAACATCATTTTTCAGACTGGCCCAAAGAGGTCTTGTATTACGGAAGTCCGGCGTCAGTTCCTCTGTCATTGTCCTTGCAGGCAGGTCCGCTCAAAATGGGTTATGAAAACGGGTGCATCCGTCAGGTCAAACAGGGTAACACGGAAATTTTGCGCATGATTTACAGCGCTGTGCGCGATCAGAATTGGGGAACATTGGATTGCACGATTGATAATGAAAATTTGTCAATTGAAAGCGACCGCTTCAAAATAGTTTACACTGCAAAGTACCGGGACGTTTTTGCAGCCCGGTACCAATTGCAGGGAACTCCGGATGGGACGATAACATTTGACATGGAGGGTGAAGTGCTGTCCGATTTCAAAAAAAACAGGATTGGCTTTTGTGTGTTGCACCCGGTCGAAGAATGTATGGGGCGTCAGTGCGTCATAAATTACGCCGATAAGGATGCTGTTTCCGGGGTGTTCCCGTTGGCGATAAGCGCTGAGAACCCGTTTAAAAATATCCGGAGCATGCGGTGGAAAGTACTGGGTAACTTGGAAGCCACTCTCGATTTTGAAGGAGATATTTTCGAAATGGAAGACCAGCGAAACTGGACCGACTCTTCGTATAAAACTTTCTGCACGCCACTGGATACCCCATTCCCGGTACTCATTAAAAAAGGAAGCATCATCAGGCAAAAAATTGTTTTCCGTTTATCCGGGAACAAGGCAATAGATTCAGACGATTATATCACATGTAACGGTGTAGATTGCGATTTTACAGGATCAACCGATTTACCTGGCCTAGGACTAAACCAATCGGGCGAAAACGACAGATTGTCGCCCGATGAAGCATTTGCAATCCGGCAACTTCGTCTGGACCATCTTCGTTGTGATATTCATCTCAGCGACACCCATTCGGCTGAAAAGATTAGTCAGGCTTTTGCTGAATCAGAACAAACCAATTGCAGACTGGAGCTTTGCCTGCATTTCTCTTCCCGTTATCAGGAAGAATTTAACAAGATTAAGCAATTACTGAAATCAGGGCAGAACCAGATTAAACATGTGGTTTTGTTCCGGGAGAAAGAGAAAACAACGGATCATGAACTTCTGAAGGCGCTTGTCCCGGTTATGCGTGAAATTCTCCCTTCGGGACAGGTTGGAGCCGGGACAGATGCTTTTTTTGCCGAGCTGAACATGCACCGAATGAGTACAGACCTTGTGGATTTTGTCGTCTATTCGATCAATCCGCAGGTGCATGCTTTCGACAACCAGACACTGGTCGAAAATTTGCTTGCACAAAAGCATACCGTTCATAGCGCCCGTTTATTTTCGGGGAAGGCCGATGTCTTTGCTTCTCCGGTTACCCTGAAAATGCGGTTCAATCCCGATGCCACCGATGCACAGGGAAACGGCGCTGAAGATTTAGCTGCAAAAGTTGACCCCCGGCAAATGTCGTTATTTACTATGGGATGGACTTTAGGCAGCATGGCTTCGCTCGCCGGAGCAAATACCAGCTCAGTCACCTATTTTGAAACGGCCGGATTGTGCGGGGTAATGCAGGGCGACCGGGAAAACAGATACCCGGACCGGTTTTATTCCCTACCCCACATGTTCTTTCCAGTATATCATCTTTTTAAAATCCTTTCGGGATATAAAAACGCAAAAGTTTATTCCTGTAAGCTTTCCGATCCTTTATCGTTTAGCGCATTAATGCTGAAATCAGACGAAAAGTCCGCATTTATTATGAGCAACTTAACGATTGGGGTAAAAAGCATAAACCTAAATTTTGATCTTCGGAATTACGACAGAATACTTCGGTTCAATGCGGGTACCTTTTCTGATTTTGCATTTGACAGGGATTACACGGACAAGGCTGTTCGATCATGGAAAATCAGTCATGAAATTAGTTTGCTCCCCTTTGAAACGATCGTTTTGCTTCGTTCCTGAAATTGGGGTCTCTTTCATTTTAGCGGGGATACCCAAGCAGTCAACAAGGCGCGTTCGGTGTGTGTTCACCCCACAAAACTCTGTCAGGTACACAAGGTGCCGGTTCTCAGTGTCCTCCTTTTGGGAACGGCTTTCGTTATCTTGACTCCTGCCTTAGTGAGATGATTTTTAATCTGTTACTATTTTAACTTTCTTCGTTCCTCTCTCCCTGAGCAGGTTTGGAATGTCGCAAAAACTACATTTTAACAACTGATTTTCCCTTTTTGAAGGAAATTTCCTTTTGAAATGAGAAAATTCCCTCTAACGCGAGCGATTTGTCATTTTTACGAGAAAATCGAGCAAACACGGAGGAAGTTTTTCTAAAATCGGAGGAAATTTCCTTTTTTTAGAGAAAGCTGCTTAATTTTTGTCCGAAAAGCTCACAAAAAAGGGAACTTTCTCATTTAAACGAGCTTTTCGGTCTGCAGGAGGGAATGTTGTCCCCTGCAAAACAAAAGCGCCGTTTTAATACCAATTTTGATGTACCCCGGACAAGACCGGCAGGAAAACCGAAAGTTTGTTGCTTCATTGGGTGTCGCGAATTCCATCTGAGGTGAATAAATTGCCGGTTACAAACCGGTACACCCAAACGGATTGTTTCGTATTTTTAAAAGAAAAATGAGTGACGATAAATTTATCATCCCAATCGATGCAATCGAAAAAGACTTTAGCGATTTTCTTAATCTTCAAAACAATTTCCGAATAATATTTTCTGGGCCTTTTGGAATAGGCAAAACCTATTTCCTGGATAAGTTCTTTACGGCAAGATCAGATCAATATTATCCTGTTTTTCTGTGCCCCGTGAATTATTCATTACTATCAAATGAAGATGTTTTTAAGCTGATCAAATACGACATTCTCTATCAATTAATTCAGGATAAAGATTTTGGGTTTGATGAAGTATTTGATTTTACAAAACTGGATTATGCAAAAAGCTTCTTTTCCGAAAATCAGTTCTTAATACTTTTCAATCTCATGAAAAACCTGCCGAAAATTAAGCAGGTAGTTCCTATTGCGGAAATGATTGAAAAATTGTTGAAAAAGTTTAAAGAAGGATGGAAAGAAATTAATGATAATTCAGAATTGAGTATCCTACGAGACTTCCAGTCCGAGACTGAAACCAATTTTCTTTTAGAATTTGATGACGTTTCGCAATTGATTGCAGACCAATTAGATCAACTTGTGGAGAAAAAAAGGAAAGAAAATGCAATACAAAAAGTACTTGTTATTGACGACCTTGACAGGCTCGATCCCGAACATATTTTTCGTCTTTTTAATGTTTTCTCAGCACACTTCGATCAGGTAAATTATCGAATTGCTGAAAACGGGGAAAAACTACCCGAAAACAAATTTGGCTTTGATAAAATCATCTTCGTTTGCGATATTGAAAACATCCGAAAAATATTTGCTCATAAATACGGTGAAGGAGTTGATTTTAGTGGATATATTGATAAGTTTTATTCGAAACAAATATTTTATCTACTCCATAAAGACGCATTTCAAAAGAATATTCAGAAATATATTGATTTACAATTTCAAAATATGAAGTTGTTTAAAGTTGACGTA
>DOAQ01000050.1 GCA_003506435.1 Prolixibacteraceae bacterium | reverse complement strand
ATGACCTTTTTGGACACCCTCAATTTGGGCTTGGTGGAAAAATGAACCTTTTTTAGCCAATAAATAAGTAGGAAACCAAGGGAAGGTAATCCTTCAATGTGGTTTTAAATACTTTTAATGCTTTGGTAATTTGCCCTTCGACAGCTTTTACCGAGATTTCCAATTGTTCGGCAATTTCTTTGTTTTTCTTGTTTTCGAAGCGGCTTAACTCGAAAATTATCCGGCATTGCGGCGTTAATCCGGCAAGCGTATTCTCAATGATGCGTTCAATTTCCGTGAAAGTCAAATCCGAAGTATCCAGAACAGATAGGGCTTCCATGTTCATTTCGAGTTCCAATTCATTTAAATGATTATGAGCGAATACGTTTTTTTGAGATTTTTCGTCCCGAAGTTTCTTCAAACAATTATTCCGTGCCACGGTGTACAACCAAGCATTAATGTTTGTGTCTTCCTTCAGGTCGTTTCGTTTGTTCCATAGTGTCAGAAATGTATCCTGAACCATGTTCTCAGCCAAATCGTCGTTGGGAATGTATTCACGGACAAAATAGTACAAACGGGGATAAAAGAAATTGAAGATGACCTTAAACGAAGCTTCATCCCCCTTTATAAACTGTTTAACTATTTCGTTGTTGAATCCGGACATATCTTTTTCAACCTGTTCTTCTGACAAAGCTAGGAATTTTTGGAGAAGTTGAAAAGAAGACAGTTGAAGTCATAGAAGACAGTCGCAGTCACAGTAAACAGTTGAATGACCAATATCCAATGACCAAGTTGCAATGACCAAATCCCAATAAGCAGCCATTTACCACGAAGGGATGTAAAGTGAACAGTCGCAGTCGCAGAAAACAGTTGAAAAGTAAAGTAATCTACTTTTTAAACAGCCTTTTTCAGTGAACAGAACTATCTGATTTTTTACCTGATAATCATTGTAACTCCGCCGCGTGGCTGAAGTTCAACCTCATATTTTGTTTTGCTGGTCACTTTTTGTTTTTCAATTTTTACATGGGTGCGGGTTTTTATTTTTTCGCCGCCATCTGTGTAGCTCGTCATTTCATACGTTTTTCCCGTTTTCAGAAAATCGAGCGGCATGTCTATTTTGCGCCCATCGTTGTTGGTGATGGCCGCAACAAACCACTGATCGCCTTTCCGGCGTGCCATGATAATGTATTCGCCGATTTTTCCGTCCAGAATTTTGGTGTCGTCCCATACCGTGGGCAATTGGTCGAAGAATTTCAGTTCCGGTTCATCCTGAACATCGTCCGGGGTATCATACCAGTATAGAAATTGCAGCGGGCTGTAACCGATCACCGAAAGCGCCATTTGATGACATGATGTATTGAGTAGCGAACGGGCATTAATGCTGTTTGCCAGGTTGAGTTTCAGTTCTTTTCGATGGAAATAACACACGGTTGCATCGGCAGCGCCAGCAATGTAACGGGTAAACGGCAGTGTAGTATTTGTGTTGCCGTCGGGAAACTCTTCGTTTCCGCGAACGCCTTCCTGGGTCAGCAAATTCGGATAGGTGCGGCTAAAACCGGTGGGTCGGTATTCGTCGTGAATATCAACCATCAGGTGATGATCGGCACATTTTTTCACGGCCTCGTGCATCCAGTTTGTCCAGTGATGCGATCCCACCTGTACAAAACCGAATTTCACCCCGGCAATTCCCCACGATTCATACAACGGCAAAATCTGGTCGAGATATTTTACCAGCGCACGCTGATTGACATACAGCCATATTCCGATCCCTTTCGATTTGGCATAGGAAACTACTTCCGGGATATTTAAATCGTTCACGGGACAACGTTTCGGGTCGACATTTGATTTCGTGGGGTCAGAGGCAATAGCGTGTTCAGCACCATACCATCCGGCATCGAAATGCACGTACTCGATTTTTCGTTTTGCGGCAAAATCAACCACTTTTTTTGCTCCTTCGGTAGTCAAAGAAACCGTGCGGATTACTTTGCCCGGTTTGATCCATTCGGGATTTTTAATCTCACATGGCGGATTCAAATTCAGGATCAGATCATTGTTTGCCAGCAAATCGGCCGGTTTTTCGGCTACCATAACCACCCGCCACGGCGTTGCAACCGGGGCAATTTCTTCCACCGGGCCATACATGGCGCAACGGATAATGTTTTCCTCGCCGGAATTTACCTTGAATTTGGTACGGCTGTAATTCACCATTTCGGCTTCGGCCAGGCTCGCGTACAAACCGTTGCCCAATTGCAGGGTGAGCGGGCGTTCGACCAGGTCTTTCCAGTCTTTTACCGGAAGGAGATGGTATTCGTGCTGGGCGCGGTAAGCCACCCAGGCCAGGGTATTCTCCGAAACAGAAAAGCTGGTTTTTTCTGAATTGATTGTCAGATAAGCACCACCATGTTCCGGATGTTCAGGAAAAAAATAGCGGAATGCAATTCCTTCGTTATACGCCCGAACGATCAATTGCAACTTCTGCCCTGTATTTTTCTTTTTCAGCGTTATGGTTTTCGCGTTGAAATGGTCGCGTACCGTTGCCCGTTCACCATAAACCGGATACCAGATGGTATCACGGGATTGTTGGGTAACCGTCTCAATTTCCATCTCGCTTTCCCATCCGGTAATTCCCAGTTCAGAGTTGAGGATAACGGGTTTGTCTTTGTAATCGATGTGATAATTCAATTGGCCTTTTTTCTCCGATGAATCGTTGACGGTGAGGGTCATTGTCAAAAAGCCATCCGGCGAACTGATTTTTACCGGCTCGGAACTGGCATTGCATTTCAGAAAAAAGAAAAAAGTCAGAAGAAAAATTGCGATATGATTCATTATAAGTAATTGATGATTTATAATTGACTATTGATTATTATATTCTACATTAAAAACCAGCATCTTATACAGATTCCGATACAAAATTAAATCATTTCTGAAACTTACATTGGGTCCTCTCCTATTTTAAATATCGAACAAAAACACAGATTTTTTGGACAACTTCATCTCTAAATGGATGAGGCCCTGAAACAAGTTCAGGGTGACTCGATTTAGACAGTTTGATGTTGACATGACGCTACTTATTGACAATCAACTTTTGACAACTTTATTAATAAACCCGAGCTACCCAGCCGCCGCCCGATGCCAGTGAAACTGTGATCCGGTCGCCTTTTTTCACTTTCCGGGTTTCTTTTTTGTAATCATTGGCACGAATATCGGCATTGATTCCATCCCGGAACAACTCGACTGTATATTCCTTGTTTTCGGCCAGGAAATTAAAATCGAGTTCCATTTCGCGGGAAGTCCAGTCGGTGATGGCTGCCACAAACCATTCGTTTCCGTGACGTCGGGCCATTGCAACATAGTCGCCCATTTTACCCGATAAGGGAACAATCTCGTCCCATTCGACCGGGATCTTTGTTAAAAACCGGGTACATTCTTCTTCGCGGTAATATTCCGAAGGAGCATCAGAAAGCATCTGCATGGGACTTTCAGTAATAACAGCCATCGCCATCGAATGGGCGCGTGTCCCCTGTCCCATTGGCATATTGCCATTTTTTCGGAATGAATTTTTAGTTGAATTGAGCATGGAACCGGGGATGTAATCCATCGGACCGGCTACGTTGCGTATAAATGGTAATGTACAATGATGGTCGGGATTGTCGTAATCGGTACCGCCGTTGTATTCAAACTCGATAAGCGCTTCGCGGGTCAGCACATTCGGATAAGCGCGCCGCAAGCCGTCGGGTTTGTAGGCCCCGTGAAAGTCAATTACCATGTGGTGTTTGGCGCATTGTTCGGCAGCCCGCCAGTAAAAATCCACCATTTCCTGATCGGAGCGGTTCATAAAATCAATCTTCACTCCTTTTACACCCCATTTCTCAAACTGATTCAGGGCAGCGTCCATTTGCGCATCAAAATTTGCGTATGTTACCCACAGCATGACATCCACATTTTTTGATTTTGCATACTGAACAACTCCCGGAATATCGAGACCGGGAATCACTTTGGTCAGGTCTTCATCTTTTGTCCATCCGTCATCAAACAAAAAATAACGGACACCATATTCCGAAGCAAAATCAATCATGTATTTGGCAGTCGGCGTATTGATACCGGCTTTAAAATCGACCCCGAAAATTTCGCGCCGTGCCCACCAATCCAGAATTACCCATCCGGGACGAACCCACGAAGGGTCTTCGATTTTTAGTTCGGGACCCATCAGGTAAACCAGTTGGTTTTTAAGCAAGTCGGTATCCTGGTTGGCAACAGCAAAAATACGCCACGGAAATTCGCGGCTTCCTTGTGTTTTGGCTATAAAATCTTTGTGTTCGATAACCCTTTTAAACGATTTTGAATTGCCTTTTTCGTAATACTTTGCCGGGTATTGCCAGAAATAGGCTTCCAGATTTTCTGCATTTTTATTGAGCCACAAAACCGGATAATCCTTCACATCAGCTTCGAGGAACAAAATCTTTTTGCCTGAAGGAAGTTCGAGCAATGCAGGCAGGTTTCCCTTATCGTTTGGCTTCAGTTCAGCAATCGTTTTTTGAATGTACGGCGCTTCGTAATCGCTGTTGGCATCCATGTCGTATTGAAATGTCAGGCGCGAATTTCCATCAGTTACAAATTCGGCATGTTCGTTTCGGACTATCATTTCTCCCGGGAGAGCGCTTACAATTCGGTAAGCGACACCTTCGTTGTAGGCACGAATCAGCAATTTGCAGTTTTCCCGAAATTCGATGGCCGTTTCGTTGTAGTTTTCAGGAATGGAGGCCTGCTTTTCCTTGATAACAGGCACTACCATTCCGTTTACTGTCCGTGTTTTTATCTTTTGTATATGTGGATTCATAACAGGGATACTCCCGCGATCGGTTTCCATCCGGATGTCGCGGACTTCAAACAGTTGTATTCCTTCAGATAAAACCTGAAGAGATATTTTTTCTGAAACGGTCGTCCGAACAAGGATTTTTTTATCGGGAGAAAATGTTTCAATGTCTTTTGCGCTGACTGAAATGCAAATCAGCAGAAAAAAAAGGAGGATGTAATTTTTTCGGTTCATCGTATGATCAGGTTTTACTGGTTAAAATTTTCAGCGGCTGTCCAAAAAGTTCTAAAATCCGCAATTCGCGTCACCCTGCCCCGAAATTTCGGGGTATTTCAGGGTCTGACGATCAGAAAGATGAGATCCCGAAACAAGTTCGGGATGACTCGATCCCAGGCTTTTTGGACAGCCGCTGAAATTTAATTATTTTATTCGGAATAACATCAGTAAGTTATAACGGATAAGGCGAATATGGAGCAATGGCAGAACCATTGTTTGGTGTCCGTTGGTCGTCTTTCGGGAATTTGATATCGAAAACAATATCCCAATGTCCGTTAGATTTTTGAGTTACCTGTTTCACCCAGACGATTGCATGAGAAACATTGTTTACAACGGCAGGGCTTACTGTCGGATGGGTGTGCGAACCCCAGGCAATTACAAATCCGCCTTTTGTTTTGGATGCGCTGAACGTGTCGCCCACGCGCCGGCTGGAAGTGTAGATATTATAAGCCTGTCCTTCGGGTGCCGGACCAAAAATGTACCGGTCGACATACGTTTTTATATCTTTTACCGAAAGCACGGTATTGAAATTGGCCTGTGTCATGGTGGCCCTCAACGATGAAAGGTACAGATAGGTAAGGTCGGTAAAACCACCCAGATAAGGCAGGGCGTTTGCATAATACGTTGTACTGGCGCCGTAGGCATGCAGGCTTATAGGCTGAACCCCCGAACTGGTTTTTGTCAAAACCCAGTCAATCATTAACTGATTGGTTTTCCCTTCAGCAAGACCATATACGTGTGGAGTTCTGTATGCAGAGAAGAAGCACTTATTATCAGCCGGATCGGTCGACATGGCAACATCCTGCAGATAGGTGGCCCGTATGGCAATTGCAGGAACCGTTAAATTAACGGTAACCGTTTTGGCTCCATTGTTTTCGGCAACCAGCCGGATGCCCTGAACGCCTTGCTCTCCTTTTACTTTAAAGCTGAAGTTATAATCATTCCCGGCATCCGAACCAATATTTACTGTTTGCAAAGCTCCTTCGGTTCCATTTTTTGTAACGGCATATTTCAGGGTTTTAATGTCCGAACCCGAAGCAATATTTCCTTTTAGTTCGTTGTCTTCCTGATCGAAGAAATAGTTTAATTCCGTCAGGTTCTGTTCCATTGTTAAGGAAATAAAATCACCGCTGACCACATTGGATACTTTAAATGTATCGACAGCAATGCCGCCGTAAATATTTTCGGCTTTCAGTAAAACATATTGCAAACCGGCAGCAACCGGTACTGATGCGATGAAATCGACATTTTTCTTATCTCCCAGCGCCAGGCTGACCGGAGTCCCTTTTTGCCCGTTGTTCACTGTTTCAAAACTGATCAGTTTCAACTCGTGCTCGCTGACAACATTCCCGTTGATATTAAACGGGATGCCAATGGCTACTGTTTTGCGAACTTTGATTCCCCCTTTGAAGGTGAGTACAGGCGACTCTTTAACACTCTCAACCTTTACCGTACGAAGATTGATGATGTCATCATTATCGAAAACGGCGATTACTACACTATTCAGCGTCATAGTTATCGGAATAACAAGCGTTGTGTCCAGTGTATTTCCGGAAACGGGTATATTGATTTCCGAACCGATGGTAAGTTTTTCGCTGTCAACGGCTTTGGTTACAATTTTGTAAAACGCTCTTTTCAGCCCTTTTTCGCAAGTTATCTGGATGGGTATTTCCAATTGCCCTTTTTCATTCACCGACTCGTAAACATCGGGAGTGCCTTTCAGGTCAATGGCATAACCGGTATCAAGATCGTCTTTTTCGCAGGCAATCAGTAGGACACCTACAAATATTGAAAGAAGAATTTTCAGAAATGATATATTATTCATTTGTGCTTCGTTTTAAGGTTATTATAAAAAATGATCATCCCTCATTCCGGGTTACCAACCCGGGTTTTGTTCAAACACAGCCTGTGAGTTCGCATCGATAACCGATTGCGGAATAGGGCAAAGGTTATTCTTTGGAAGAACAGTTAACGACGATGGTCCGTAACCAAATCGTTTTGTCCGGTCGTACAGTAAACCCAGACGGCATAATGTCATGGTACGGAATTCCTCACCTACGAGTTCACGAGCCCTTTCGTCAAGAATATAATCGATATTGACCTGAGCCGGTAGTACAGGTATCGCACTGGATCTGGCCCTTACAACATTGATGTCGGCAGCAGCTTTTGTATTATCACCGTTTTTCATGTATGCTTCGGCTCTGATCAGATAGGTTTCAGCCATGCGGATGGCATAAAATTCCATCACGAACCCATTGGCCGGTTCCTGTGCGTAGTGCCAGTCGGACCCCAGTTTCATAATACGCGGGAACGCACGTTCCATGGTATCCTGACGGGTGGTCAGCCATTCTTTTTTGATAATATCACCAGGCTTTGTTTTTACTTCAATCGTAGTGCCATTTGCCAATGTAACGGTTGTTGTGTACGTAATATCGTAGTTTGGAACTTCCACACCATTAATAATCGGATCGGGAGATCTAAAAATGCGGTTAATATTGGTTTCTGAATTCCGCATATCTCCGGCGCCCGATTTATTCCACAAATCGTAGCTGAAATAATTGGTCGGGCGCAACCAGCCGATGCCACGGCCTGTCCAGTCGCGAGCCACATTTCCCCATCCAAATTTCTGAAAACTCCAGAAACTGGGCCAGAAAACGCGCTCCTGGTCGGTCCGGGTAGTTAACCCGTCGTTCAATCCACCCGTCAAAAATTTATCCACTTGGATTACCCAGATCGATTCTTTGTTCCCAGTCTGATAACTAAAATTGGAGAAACCGGAGGTGCTCCTCATCTGGAACAAATCCCAGAAAGCATCCTTGCCTGCTATATTTTTCCTCCAGCCATGCCGTTGAGTCATCAGGTGGTATTCTCCCACTTTCTGATCAATGATCATGCTTGCTGCATCAATGGCTTTTTGATAATAGGCCTTGTTTTTACTTTCATCACCCAAAGCAATGTACATTTCAGCCAAATAATGATACGCGGCAGCTTTAACAACCCTGCCCGGTTCAGAAACCGATGTGGGCAGGTTATTTGCAGCGAATTCAAGATCTTTGGCGGCAAATTCATATACTTCCTGCCTTGTATTGCGGGTATATCCCAGGCTTGGTTCAGCAACTGCTTTTTCCAGAACGGGAACACCACCAAACATGAAACCCAAATACCGGTAAACATACCCCCTGAAGAAGCGGGCTTCGGCCTGTGCTTCCAGTTTTTCGGTTTCACTGTTCCATCTCACCAGCGGATTCTCTGTTTGTTCCAGCAAAAGATTGACATTGTATAACAATCCCCAGTGGCGTCCAAAAACAACTCTGTAAATATCCGTAGTAGGGTTAATGTACGACCAGTCAGTAAACGGGAGCTGGTCGCCTGTAGGCCTGAAAAAGAGGTCGGTTCCGGAACCAAACTGAAAAAAGTCATCGGGGTTGTCCCTGAAATTATAATTCTGACGGGCAATTGCATAAAAATGGTTCAAGCCTGCCCTGAACTGGGCTGCATTCAAAAACGAATTATCCACGGTCAAAAAATCATCCGGGGTCTCCCTCAAAAACGCATCGTCGTCACAGCTAAAAATGCCTAAGAGAGACAAGGCAAAAACATATATTATTTTTTTCATATCCATCTGTTTTATCGATTACTATTCAAACATTAAAATGAGATATCCACGCCTACAATTACTGACTTCATTACAGGGAAAGTATCAGCGGCATGCTGTGAGCCGGTTTCAGGGTCATAACCATCCCATTTGGAGAACGTAAGCAGGTTTTTAGCTGCCAGGAACACTTTCATGTTTTCGACAGGGGTTCCTCCGAGAATATGTTTCGGGAAAATATACGAGAATGAAACATCCTGCAACCTCACAAAATCGCGACGGCTGGGGAACTGGTAACCCAGTGAATTCGTCCAGTTTGGCCGGGGAATTTTATTGGAAGGATGATCCGGCATCCAGTATTCTTTGTCCAGCCAGTTGGCAACACCACCTCCATACAAGGTTGACGGGTTGTTTGCATACAGGTTGTCTCCTGTATAATACCCGTTTTCGCCGCTCCCGGCAATCCAGTTAAACAGGAAATAGAGCTCCATATTTCGGTACGTAAGCGTATTGGAAAGCGTCATTGTAAAATTAGGTTTGCTGTATCCTACAATCGACCGGTCGCCTGCTGCAGTTATTTTCCCGTCGCGGTTAATATCCTTGAACCGTACATCGCCGGGGTTGCCACCATAAATAGCCATATATTCGGCATCGTCCATCTGGATAATCCCATCGAAAGTATATGTGTATATAGCCCCCAGTGATTTGCCGATAAAAATATTGCTTGAGATATCATCGTCCTCAATGCCGTCATTATTTCCGTCAAGTCCATACAGAGAAACAACTTTATTCCTGTTCATCCAGAAGTTGATACCCGAAGACCATGTAAAATCGGGAGTTTTAATATTTTTTGAATTCAACTGGAATTCGATCCCCCAGTTGTTTACCTTACCAATATTGTCACTAACATTCGAAAACCCGTTCATAATTGGTATCGCACGGTCGAATAACAAATTGGTAGTATTGGAATTATAATATTCAATATTTCCGCTAAATAAATCTCTGAATATCGAAAAATCAGCGCCAAAATTCAATGCGCCTGTCTTTTCCCATTTTAAAGCTTTGTTTGCCAGTTTTGATGCACTGGTGGTGCTTACTGTGCTATTTCCAAATATGTATGAACCAGACCCAATGGAAGGGAATGTTGAATATTGTCCAATGGAGGGGTTCCCGTTTTCTCCATAAGAGGCCCTTACTTTTAGATAGTCAAGGAAGGGTAAGTTATCTTTGGCAAAGCTTTCTTCACTCATCGTCCATGCTCCTGCCACTGAAAAGAAAGACCCATATTTGTTTCCTTCGGCAAAACCTGAATACCCGTCGTAACGAATAGAAGAAGACAGGTGGTAGCGTTGTTTAAATACGTAATTGATACGTGCCATGTATGCAAGCTGGGTCAATTGGGAATAACCGGTATCAACTCCCCTGTTTTCAACTTTTCCTTTTTCCAAAGCATTAACACCGAGTACCGTTGTTCCGGCCAGTGAAAAATCTTTTGCCGTAACGGTTGAAGACCGCGTAAGTTGCTTTTGCCGTTCGGCCAGTAAAGTAACACCGATGGAATGGTCTTTAATAACTCGGTTGAAGTTGATCAGATGGTTCAGGAACCAGTCGGTTCTATAACTATTGGATACATTTCCGTTGGCATCCTTCAGAAACTTGGTTTGATCTTTCAGGTCAGCTTCTTTCATTGTATCCATGTAATACCGTTCGTCATAGAAATTGGCCGAATGTCCTTCCCAGCGGTTCAACGAATAATTAAACGTATAGGAAAGTCCTTTTACCCATGGTGCATCCACTCGTGCAGAAAAGAGGCTTCTGTAATTCTGATTTCTGTCTTCGTTGTATTGCTGGGTTCTCCAGAACGGGTTTTGAGTGGTCGTTTGTCCCTGCGGATAACGTTCCATCACATTTTCAAATCCCGGAGTTTGAACATATTTCCATGAATAAGGGGCATTGATTGTTGCATTTCGCAGGTCTGCTGCAACCCCGTCTGCATTTTTGCTGATTGCTGATAAATTGACGGTTAACTTCAGCCAATCAGTAATTGTACTTTCGATTTTTGAGTTGACAGAATATTTTTCAAACTGGTCGCCATAAACTACACCTTCCTGATCCAGTAACTGACCGGAAACATAATAGTTTAATTTTTCACCGTTACCGGAAATACTTAACTGATAGTCCTGTATTGGAGCAATGCGTGTAACTTCATCAAACCAGTCGATTATATTTCCGGCATTGTACGCATTGTATTCGTAAATGGTCAAAAGGTTTTGCAACTCCAAATCGGCTGCCGAACCTCCATTCAGCGATTTAACATCTTTTTTTATCTGGATATATCCTTCCGGATCAAGCATGTCGGGACGGTTGGTGTACGTTTGAATCCCTCCCGTTGCACGAAGGCGGACAGTCGGTTTGGATGTTTTCCCTCTTTTGGTCGTAACCAGGATTACACCGTTTGCTGCCCGCGATCCGTAAACCGCTGCAGAACTTGCATCTTTCAGAACATCAACCGAAGCGATGTCGCTGGGGTTAAGTTCATTGAAACTACCTACATACACAACGCCATCGACCACCACCAGGGGAGTATTCGATGCTTTGATCGAATTTTGTCCCCGGATATTGATACTCGGGTTACCACCTGCATTGGTTGAGGCTCCAACATCAAAGCCGGGCATCTGGCCTTTCAGTGCATCCAAAACGTTCACATTGGGCAGGACTTCCCTAGGGGAATCTTCCAAACGAACAGAAGCAACAGCTCCTGTCAAATCTTTTTTACGGGCAACGCCATAACCGATCGCCACGACTTCTTCAATCCCGATTGTTTCTTCTTCCAAGGTCACATTCACCAAGGTTTTTCCTTCAGTCTTGATTTCCTGTGATTTCATGCCCACAAACGAAAATACCAGTATGGCATCCGAAGGAACATTGGAAAGTAGGTAGCTTCCGTCTACATTGGTGATGATCCCATTGGAAGTGCCTTTCACAACCACTGTAACCCCCGGCAACGGGGCGCCTGACGAATCGGTGACTTTCCCCGTGACTTTCAGTGTAAACTGTTCCGCCTGAAGGGTTGACAATATAATATGCCGGTCAACCATTCGGTAGCTGACATTGGTTTCCTTAAAAAGATTTTTGAGTATTTCTTCAACACTGAGGTCTTTTGCATTCAGGTTCACCTTTCGTTCCAGGTCAATAGCATCTTTATTATAAACAAAGTAGTATTCACTTTGGTCTTCTATTGCCCGCAAGGCATCGACAACGGAAATATTGCGGAATTCCATGGTCAGTTTGGTTGATTGGGAATAACCGTTCAGCGCAATTGCCTGAATGATCCCCGCAAATATGAGCAATGATGTTAGTTTCATTTTTAATACAATTTCTCCCGGGGACCTAAAAATAAAGTTCCCGGCATTTAACCATTTACTTTTTTTCATACTTTTGAATTGATTTGTTAGCAATTAATGAATCACGAAAAACAATTTTGAAACGGGAAAGAGTAGCCGCTCTTTCTCGTTTTGTTTTTACAGGTTTTTTTTCATAGGCGTTTTTTTGTTGTTAGAAAAGGTAGTTTTTAGAGATATTTATTTTGATTTTAATTGACCATTAGTTTCTTTCCGGGGTCGCGTTTAATAATAATTGCCCGTTTCGAATAATTCCCGTCGGCCTGTTTTTCCCTTTTCGGGTATTCAACAGAAATAGGAATTGAGTTTGAGAAGATTTCGAGAACCTGCTCGATGTTCTCGTCAAAAAAGGTTGCATACAACGAATAATTGCCCAGCTCCGGATCGGTCAGTTGGATATCGACATTGTACCAGCGTTCGAGTTTTTGCAGTATACCGGCGAAGCTTTCATCGTTGAATATCAGCTTTCCGTCCCGCCACCCGGTATACACCGACATGTCGTCAACTTTGCTTATTTGTAATTTTTGATTTTGAATGGAAAAAGAAGCGGCCTGTCCCGGTTCCAAAAAATATTCCTGTTTGCCTTTCCCTGAGAAAACCGAAATTTTTCCTTCCAGAAGCGCTGTTTCAACGATCTTGTCTTCTTCGAAAGCTTTCAGGTTGAATTTGGTACCGTAAACTTTTACGTTCAAATTTGGAGTAGAAACAACCATCGGTACCTTTTCATTTTTAACTACTTCGAAAAAGGCCTCTCCTTTCAGTTCCACATCGCGGCTTTTCGAATTAAAAACGGCCGGAAACGAAATGCGGCTTCCCGAGTTCAGCCAAACCAACGAACCGTCGGGCAACACAACCTGCGTTTTTGCACCTGCAGGAGCTTCAAAGGTGTTTATTGTTTTTGCCAGCGCGAGATGGGTTTCATCGAATTGCTGTGATTTCTGATAGAAATAGAGGGTCGACAGAAATAACGGAATACTCAGAACGGCAGCTACCCGTGAAACCAGGGTTATGAATTTAATGTTCTTTCCGGTTGTGTGTATTGTTTTCTGCAATCTATGGACGGCATAATTAATTTCTTCCGCAACCAGTTCTTTTGTCCGGAAAGACATACCTGACAGGAATTTTTTCGCATAAGCAAGCTCCTTTTCCGAAAGCGAATACTTTTCACAAATTGCTTTTTGTGCTTCTTCCGAGAAATCTTGCAGATGTAGAATTTCATCCTGAAAAACCTCATCTGCAAATAATTGATCAAACTTTTCGTTGTTGTCCATAAATCTATTTCTGCCTTTTAACAGGATAGAGAGCAGGAAAAGATTTATGTACTACGCAAATTCAGTTTATTTTCTGAAATAAAAGGAAAAGGGTAAGCAGCAAGTCGTCCATGTAGTCGATGCCTTCCCACAACTGCCGGTCGATTTTTTCGCGAAGATTGGCCAGCGCCCGTTGCATCAGGTTTCTGACGGTCTGCTCGTTGACTTCCATAATCTGGGCAATTTCCGCGTACCGGAGGTTGTAATAAAAACGAAGAAAAATTAATTCGCGCTGACGTTCAGGAAGATTGTTTATCGCCTGCACCAGCGAATTGCGCAGTTGAACCGATATTTCTTCGATCTCCATAAATTCGGAAGCCGAAAAAGAAAAGTTCTGCACTCCCTCGTTTTTCAGAATTTGTTCGGTTAACCCGGTATGTTGAGTTTCTTTGTTGAGAAACAGTTTCCGCCGTACGGAAGAAATCAGGTAGGCTTTTGGATTTTGGACCTCGCCAATTGATGCCCGTTTTTCCCAAATGCGTACAAATACATCCTGAATTGAATCTTTAACCAGATCGGGCAGGGCGAATAATTTCATCCCGTACTGATAAAGATCCGAATAAAAAAACGTGAAAATCTGCGACAATGATTTCTCATCGCCCGATTTCATCTGCTCCCAAACAGCCTTGATATTTCTATTTTCAATTTCTTTATCCATCCGTAATGATGTTTGCCCAGCCTGATAAATTCAGTAAAAGAAATGAATTATTCCATAGTATTGAAATCCTTTTTATACTTTTCTTTTCCTTTTCCCGTTTTTATAAGGATTAAAAAAATGGTTACTTTTACTGCCTAATCCGAACAATGAAGATGAAGAAACCACATATACTCATTCTGTTTTCAATCCTTCTTATTTCCCTTTTTTGGTCTTGTTCCTCGAAAAAATATTTACGGCTTGCCAATACTTCGTACGAGATTGGCGAGTATTCGCTGGCTATTGAAAAATTCAGAAAAGCATATAAGAAAAGCAAAGGCACCGCCATGGAAAAAGCAGAAATGGCCTACCAGATGGGTGAAACCTATCAGGCTATGGGCGAATATGCCACCGCTTCCATCTGGTACCGCAATGCCATCCGGCGGAAATATACCGAAAATAAGGCCATGCTTCATTTTGCCGACTGTCAGCGCGCCGACCAGGAATTTGAAACAGCACGGCAATGGTACCTGGCTTATCTCGATTCGGTGCCCGGCGACGAAAGAGCCCTGAACGGACTGAAAGCCTGCGAGAAAGCCATTGAATGGATCAATAAACCAAACCGATATGTGGTGAATGTCGTGAAGGAACTAAATTCGAAATTCCGTGATTATTCGCCCGCTTATATTGGCGGCAAAGACAACGAACTGGTATTTACTTCCTCGCAGGATTTGGCTACCGGAAACCGCGAAAGCTCAATTACGGGTGAAAAGTTTGCCGACCTGTTCATCTCAAGTTTTGAAGTTCAGAAACAAAAATGGAGCATCCCTAAATTGCTCGACGAAAATATAATCATCAACACCGGTGACGAAGAAGGAGCTCCCTCTTTTTCATCGAACGGCAACCAGTTGTATTTTACCCGCTGCCGATATGACAAGGCAGAAGACCTGGGCTCCGAAATTTATGTTTCTACCCAATCGCGCGGCGAATGGTCGGAGCCGGTGAAACTGGAACTGGTGGGCGACAGCCTTATTGCAGCCCATCCATCGCTATCGGCTGATGGCAAAACACTTTATTTTGTTTCCGACAGGCCGGGCGGTTTCGGCGGCAAAGACATCTGGAAAGCAGAAAAAGACGGAAATGATTTCGGCAAGCCGGAAAATCTGGGACCTGAAATTAACACTCCGGGCAACGAGGTGTTTCCATGCATTCACTCCGACGGTACACTTTATTTCTCTTCCGATTACCCTATCGGGATTGGCGGGCTCGATATTTTTAAAGCTGAGAAGAAAGGAAAAACCGGTTGGGTGGTCGAAAATATGGGCACTCCGATCAACTCATCGGGCGATGACTTCGGGATGACATTTGCCGACGGGGAAGAAGTGAAAGGCATGTTTTCATCGAACCGGAAAGGATCGCGCAAAGACGATATTTATTCGTTTTATCTGCCGCCCAAAGTGTTTCAGGCATCCGGTGAAATTTTCAACAAGGAAACAGGCCAGAAACTCGACGGGGCCACGGTCCGCATTATTGGCACCGATGGCACCATGTTGCGTATGCGCGCTTCGGGCGGACGGTTCCAACTGAAACTGAAACCTGAAACCGAATATGTTTTTGCCGCTTACAAAGAGGGCTTCCTGAACGATAAGGCCCGCGAAACAACGATCGGACTGGAAGACAGTAAAAATTTCAGTCTGGAATTCTTCCTCACGCCAACCGACGCGCCAATTAAAATTGAAAATATCAACTACGAATTCGGGAAGTGGGACCTGCTGTCCGAGTCAAAACAGTCGCTCGACAGCCTGGTATCGATCCTGGTTTTTAACCCGACTATCACCATTGAGCTGATGGCCCACACCGACCATATTGGCAGCGATGCAGCTAACTTTGAGCTATCGCAGAAACGTGCCCAGTCGGTAGTCGATTACCTGATTGAAAAAGGAATTAATGCTGATCGTCTGGTTGCCAAAGGATATGGCGAAACCTGGCCGAAAAAAGTAACCCGCGAACTGGCCAAACAATACGATTTTCTGAAACGCAACGATGAACTGACTGAAGCGTTCATCAACGCATTGACGCCCGAGCAACAGGAAATAGCCCGTGCCATTAACCGGCGTACCGAGTTCAGGGTGCTGTCAAACGATTTTCACGAGAAGTTTGACCCGGAACCGGGGAAGTAGAGAATTGCTGAATGGTTGAATTGCTAAATTGCTAAATTGCTGAATGGTTATTTGGCCAACAACAAAACGGTCATTCCGGCGAAGGCCGGAACCTCATGAAATACGAAGGGAGAGTACTCAAACCATTCAGCAATTCAACTATCCAACCATCCATTCATCCCTCTGGACTTTCTCATTTTAATTATTAATTTTGTGCCGGATTTTTAGTACACGGTTTTTATGAGCGACAACAGATACATGGCTCGCGGTGTTTCAGCTTCGAAAGAAGATGTGCACAAAGCCATAAAAAATATCGACAAAGGTTTATTCCCAAAGGCATTCTGCAAGATTATTCCGGATGTGCTGGGCGGCGATCCCGACTGGTGCAATATCATGCATGCCGATGGAGCCGGAACCAAATCGTCGCTTGCCTACATGTACTGGAAAGAAACCGGCGACCTTTCGGTATGGAAAGGTATCTCGCAGGACGCGCTGATCATGAATATTGACGACCTGCTTTGTGTGGGCGCCACCGATAATATTTTGCTGTCGTCGACCATTGGCCGAAACAAAAATAAAATTCCGGGCGAAGTAATCGCAGCAATCATCAACGGAACCGACGAACTGTGCCGCGAGTTGCAGAAGATGGGCGTGGGCGTGTATCCCACCGGAGGCGAAACAGCCGATGTAGGCGACTTGGTGCGCACTATCATTGTTGATTCGACCGTCACCTGCCGCATGAAACGTGCAGACGTGATTTCTGCTGATCGTATTCAGGCTGGCGATGTAATTGTCGGGTTGGCTTCATTCGGACAGGCAACCTACGAAAAGGAATACAACGGCGGCATGGGCAGCAACGGGTTGACCTCGGCACGGCACGATGTGTTTGCCAATTATTTGGCCGCGAAATATCCCGAAAGTTTCGATCCTGAAGTACCTTTTGAACTGGTATATTCAGGAAATAAAAAATTAACCGACGCCATCGAAGGACCCGGAGTTGACGCAGGCAAACTGGTACTTTCACCAACCCGCACGTATGCGCCGGTCATCAAAAAAATATTGGACAACTACCGGAATGACATTCACGGATTAATCCACTGTTCGGGAGGCGCACAAACCAAAGTGCTTCACTTTGTCGACGGGGTGCATGTGGTCAAGAATAATATGTTTGCTGTTCCGCCACTTTTTAAACTGATTCAGGAACAGTCGGGAACCGAATGGAAAGAGATGTACAAAGTGTTCAACATGGGACACCGCATGGAAGTTTATCTGAAGCCTGAACTGGCTGACGAGATCATTGCCATCTCCAAGTCGTTCAACATCGATGCACAAATCATTGGCCGCGTTGAACCTTTCAAAGGCAAAAAACTTACTATTACATCAGCATACGGAACGTTTGAGTATTAGCTCAGAATTGCAACATCATCGTGTCTCTCCGACGATGTGAGAAACCCTGTTTCAATAACAGATTCTTTGATTCACCCGGAAAGACCATCAAGGTTTCAGTAAAAAAGAAATAAAATAAATACAGATATGACGAAATTGGTAATTGAGAAGTTCATTGTCTCATGTCTGATTACTAATATCTAATTACTATTTTGATATGGCATACGAATTATTTGGAAAATACGAATCTATTCTTCACCGGTTTGAAGAAGTTGGACAGCAGATAACCGACCCGTCGGTGATGTCGGACATGAAACGCTACGTAAAACTGAACCAGGAATACAAACGTTTGGATTCGCTGGTGAAAGCGTTTAAAGAATACAAAGCGATGATCGACAATATCCAGTCGGGACGTGAAATTCTGGACACCGAGAGCGACGAAGATTTGCGCGAAATGGCCAAGGAAGAAATTGAAGCCAGCGAAGAACTTATTCCTTTGAAAGAAAAGGAGATCAAACTGTTGCTAATCCCGGCTGATCCGCAGGATGGCAAAAATGCTATTCTCGAAGTTCGTGCCGGTACCGGTGGCGACGAAGCCAGTATTTTTGCAGGCGACCTGTTTCGCATGTACTCGAAATTCTGCGAGCGCAAAGGCTGGCGAATAGAAGTGACCAACATCAGCGAAGGAACATCGGGTGGATACAAGGAAATTGTTGCCAAGATAACCGGAGATGGTGTTTACGGAATCATGAAATACGAATCAGGGGTTCACCGTGTGCAACGGGTTCCGCAAACCGAAACACAGGGGCGTATCCACACGTCGGCAGCTACTGTGGCCGTATTGCCCGAAGCCGAAGAGTTTGATGTAGAACTGAAAGACAGCGACATCCGCAAGGATACCTACTGCTCTTCCGGTCCGGGTGGACAGTCGGTAAATACCACCTACTCGGCCATCCGTTTGACCCACATGCCAACCGGAATTGTGGTAACTTGTCAGGATGAAAAGTCGCAGTTGAAAAACCTTGCCAAAGCAATGGTTGAATTGCGTACCCGCATTTACAATATGGAATACCAGAAGTACATCGACGAGATTGCATCGAAACGGAAGACGATGGTTTCAACCGGCGACCGTTCGGCAAAAATACGCACCTACAACTGGCCGCAGGGCCGGGTGACCGACCACCGCATCAACCTGACCATGTACAATTTGCAGGCAATTATTGGCGGCGATATTGATGAAATAATCGAAAAACTTCAGGTTGAAGAAAACGCCGAAAAATTGAAAGAAGCAGAAATATAATAGGAAGCCCCATCCCAACCTTCCCCAAAGGGGAAGGAGAAGAAGGAGCTTTTAAGAATATAATAACTTATTTTTATACAACATCTTCCCCCTTGGGGGAAATTAAAGGGGGCTTATATGAACCGCGAACAACTATTCAACCAGATAAAAAAGAAACGCAGCTTTTTATGCGTTGGACTGGATACCGACATTCTGAAAATCCCGGCATTTCTGAAAGATACCAGCGACCCGCTGTTTGCTTTCAATAAAGAAATTATTGATGCGACCCATGACCTGTGCGTGGCTTACAAACCCAATCTGGCATTTTATGAATCGCTGGGAGTGAAAGGCTGGGAAGCACTCGAAAAAACGGTCAATTACATCCGTCAGGTTGACCCGGAGATTTTCATTATTGCCGATGCCAAACGCGGCGATATTGGCAACACTTCGAACCTGTACGCACGCGCTTTTTTCGATCACATGGATTTCGATGCCGTGACAGTTGCACCCTACATGGGCGAAGATTCGGTAAAACCATTTATGACCTATCACGACAAATGGGTAATCCTGCTGGCGCTGACTTCCAACAAAGGGGCTTTCGATTTTCAGTTTCTGAAAGATGAAAAAAGCGGCGACCTATTGTTCGAATCGGTGCTGAAAACCTCGCAAAACTGGGGCGACACCAACAACATGATGTACGTGGTAGGCGCCACCAAAGCTGAAAAACTGGAAGACATCCGCACAATTGTTCCTGATCATTTTCTGCTGGTACCCGGCGTTGGCGCACAGGGCGGAAGCCTCGAAGAAGTTGCAAAATACGGAATGAACGATCATTGCGGTTTGCTGGTCAACTCGTCGCGGCAAATTATTTATGCCTCCGACGGTGAAGACTTTGCCGGGAAAGCCCGTAATGAAGCGCTGAACGTGCAGGTTGACATGGAAGAATTGCTGTTGGAAGCTGAATTGCTATAAAATGGATATTTACTAAATTTCGCTGCAAAAGCCGGATTTCCAATAAATAATAAAAGATGTAATGAATTCGTGGCAAATAACACCATATTTTTATCTCTACCTGTCAGCCACAGTCTTGTCTTTTATTTTAGCTAGCCTAAAGTTCAATTTGCCTTCATCCAAAAGCATCAGGTATTATCGATTTTTGGTCCTGGGTACAGGTCTTTGGTCGTTAGGTTATCTTTTAGGTTTTTTCAATACGGATTTGGAATGGAAGCTGATTATGATGCGGATAGAAATGTTTGGCGCTATCTGTTCCGCATATTTTTGGTTTATTTTTGCCGTATCATATACTCAATATGAATTTAAACTAACGAAACAGCGAATGCTTTTACTCGCTGTGTTTCCCATTATTACTTTCATTGAGATTTTAACGATAAAATACCATAGCTTTTATTACAAATCCTATCATGTAGGTCAGGAAGGAAACCTGATCCGTTTTTTTAAAGAATATAACTTTGGATTTTACATTTGGGCTATGTATGCATACATTCTTGATATAAGCGGAGCACTTGTATTTATCTGGGGAATATTGCACAAACCAAAACTATATCTAAGGCAAATTATACCAATTACAGTAGCGGCAGTAATGCTGATAATACCCAATATATTGTATGTTACAAATAATAACCCAATATCTCCCTACGATCCAACTCCTCTTTCTTTTCTTGTAATAGGAGTAATCATGGTATTTCTCTTAAAACGCTATCAACTATTTGAGATAGTCCCTATTGCACTCCATTCCGTTTTCAGGAATGTAAAAAGTGGTGTAATAATTATTGACACAAATGGTCGTATTCTGGAATTAAATCCGAAAGCTGAGGAAATAATCGGGAAAACACAAAATGCAGTATTGGGATGTCCTCTGCCTGAAGTCTTCCCTGAATACGAAAAACTTACAAAAGAACAAAATAGTACACCGAAGCTTTCGGCAGAGATCGAAATTGGGTACAGCAAAAGAATTTTTGAGCTTCAAATAAACCCCATTTTCAATGATGAAAATAACATGATGGGTAGTGTTGTAATGCTTTATGACATTACACAACGGAAGCATGCCTTGAAAGAACTCGATGCATTTGCCCGGACTGTAGCCCACGATCTAAAAACGCCATTAGCAATACAGTCAAGTCTGACTGAATTATTAACCTCAGAAGATTTATCGTCCGAAGAAAAAAGCGAGATACTGGTTGAAGTCAGCCAGGGGGCAAATAAAATGATAAACATTATAGATGCCCTGTTATTATTAGCAAGTGTACGAAACAAAGACGACATAAAAATTCAGCCTCTTAATATGGACGAAATTATCGACCATGCATTATCGCGGTTAAACATTGGTTCGCAAGCAACAGATATTCAGGTCATACGATCTAAAACTATGCCTGTTGTGCCGGGCTATGCACCCTGGGTAGAAGAAATATGGGTCAACTACATAAGCAATGCTATTAAATACGGAGGAACTCCTCCGATTGTGGAAATTGGTTCAGACAAATATCAATCGCATGTTCGTTTTTGGGTAAAAGACAATGGGAAAGGACTAACCAATGAGGAGCAAGAAGATATTTTTAAAGAATTCACACGTCTGAAAAGGCACATGTCTGAAAAGACCGGGCATGGCTTAGGGCTTGCTATCGTTCTCCGCATTGTAGAAAAATTAGGTGGAAAAGTGGGTGTGGAAAGTGATGGCAAAAATGGATGTAAATTTTATTTTACGCTCAGGGAAAAATAAATGACGAACGTAAATTCGCATTTTAGTGTCGTAATTATTAAATACAAAGCAGAAAGACCAAGGTTAATTTCTGCTGGCATCAATCCTTTCTCAACAATCCTTTTGATTTTCGCGAAAAATTAATTCAAACCCGTTGTGTGAAATTCATTAAAATGAGAATTCTTCAGGCCTTTTACCCCATCCTTAAAGAGAGAAGCCTGAAAAATCAAATTTTCCCTTCAGTGATTTAGGGCAATGTCTTATAGTTAAGGTGTTATTCGTGAACACCTTCGTGTTTTTTGTGTTTTTGTGGCAGGAAAAAATTAGCCACAAAGCCGCTAATTCTCAAAGGTCCACAAAAAATATATCCAATGTTTCAATTCTATAATTTCTTAACTATATGACCTTGGGGTTTAGGGTTAAAAAACTTGATTTTCCCCTAATTGGTTAATTTTACACAGCGGATTAATTCAATTTATATCGCTAAGAGATCATCGCATAACCAGAGGCTAAATTACTTGTCATCGTAAATGTAAAAATTGTATTTTTGCTGTGTGCGTTCACGGAAAACAAAATAAACCTAAATAAACACACAAAAATGAAACAAATCACCAATTATCTTTTGGCTCTTGCTGTACTCCTTACGGCCTGTACCGGTTCGCAGCAGTCCAAACAAACCTCAGAAAAACAAAACATGTTCTCAGGAGCAAAAGGCGAAGTAAAAATTATGACCCTCGACCCGGGTCATTTTCATGCTGCACTGGTTCAAAAAACCATGTACGGGCAGGTAGACTCTACTGTTTATGTGTTTGCCCCCGAAGGCGACGATTTAAACGGACACATGAAACTCATTGAAGGTTACAACAACCGTCCCGAAAACCCGACTGCATGGGTTGAGAAAGTGTACACCGGAGCCGATTTCTTTGAAAAAATGATTGCCGACAAACCGGGTAATGTAATGATGGTTGCCGGTAACAACTCGAAGAAAACCGAATACATCAAAGCGGCGATTGAGGCGGGCATCAATGTTTTTGCCGACAAACCGATGGCGATTAATTCCGAAGATTTTATTCTGCTCGAAGAAGCATTCAAAACGGCAGGTGAAAAAGGTCTTTTCCTGTACGACATCATGACCGAGCGCCACGAAATCACCACCATTTTGCAACGCGAATTGGCAAAAATACCCGGTGTATTTGGCGAGCTGGTTACGGGAACTGCCGAAGAACCCGCCATCACCAAGGAAAGCGTACATCACTTTTTCAAATACGTATCGGGCAATCCAATCAAACGTCCGGCCTGGTTTTTCGATACCGAACAACAGGGCGAAGGCATTGTGGATGTTACTACCCACCTGGTTGATATGGTTCAGTGGGAAGCATTCCCGGAACAAATTCTGAATAAAACAGATGTGGAAATGGTTTCGGCCAAACACTGGACTACTGATTTGACGAAGGAGATGTTCATCAAAATAACCCAGCTTGCCGAATATCCTGAATATCTGAAAAAAGATGTGGAAGGCGATATTCTGAAAGTTTATTCCAACGGTGAAATCAATTACAAACTGAAAGGAAAACACGCCAAAGTATCGGTTATCTGGAACTTTGAAGCGCCCGAAGGTACCGGCGACACCCATTACAGCATTATGCGCGGCACGGTTTGCGACCTGATCATTAAACAAGGCGCCGAGCAGGGATACAAACCCACAATGTACATTCAGGCGAAAACCGATAGTGAACCGGATGCTTTTGAAGGTAGCCTTCAGAAAGCCGTTGAGCAGGACATTGCAGCCACTTACCCGGGTCTGAAACTGGTAAAACTGGAAAACAAACTTTGGACCATTGAAATTCCTGAAACATATAAAATTGGTCATGAAGCTCATTTCGGACAGGTTACCGAAAAGTTTCTGCGTTACCTCAAAGAAGGGAAACTGCCCGAATGGGAAGTCCCGAACATGATTGTTAAATATTATACTACGATCGAGGCATTGAAAATGGCTTCGAAATAATTGGATAAAGCCACGATATGAGAAAGGCTGTCTGCTGTTGCAGATGGCCTTTTAACTCTCCTCTTTTTTAAGGAGGAGTACCCGAAAGGGGGAGGTGGTTTGTTACCTTTTAACAGCCGGGGAACCACATAGGGCACATAGAAACATATAACAACCATGCCAAAAATTCTCCTCCCGTGCACAGCTACCGTGTACCCACAAGTCCGGTGCTTTTAGCTTTGATACAAATAGGTGTGGTAATCTGGTTTTTTTAACCTTATTTTTCCGGAAAAACCTTAGTGGTCTGGCAACCACCATCCGATTAGAACCTTATTTTATACCAGAATACAGCATAATTAATACGATTTATTCTCTGGTGTACCGTGTTTTGTACTGAGGTTTCCCTGTAAAAATAAGGTTTTATCATTAGTTGTCATGTCAGAAAAGATATGGGTACACGGTAGCTTTTTTAAGAAGGAGTACCCGAAAGGGGGAGGTGGTAAAATCTTCCATTTTTTTCATTCCATCCTCTATTTTTTCATTTTTTCATTCTTCCGCCATTCCTCCCTTTCTTTTGTCATTCCGGCGCAAGCCGGAATCCCTCCGCACACCGCCATTCTTTTTCATGCAAAATTTTTTCGGTTGAAGAGGTTTTTCGGAGTTTTTCTGCTATCGGCGATCCGTTTTTGCCTCGTTTTTACCCCGATTTTCGCTCATCTGCAAATATATAAAAACATGTATATATAGGGTCTTCATATACCCACGATGTCATTTCGTCCAAAAAATAGGGGTCTTCATAAAAAAGTGGGAAAAACTATTTGATTTCTGATTATGATTAACTAAATTGTTAAAGAAAAACCGGTGGATTCCGAAACAACCCACCGGCAAAAATTAAAAAAGAGGGTGTCCAAAAAGTTTTTGGG
>DOAQ01000022.1 GCA_003506435.1 Prolixibacteraceae bacterium | reverse complement strand
TCGAAGACTGGCCGCATCCCGAAATAAGTAAAACCGAAATGCTGATAATCAGTGCATTTTTCAGAAAATTAAATTTCATAACGAGGTATTTTTAGAATAATTAATTTTTGTTTTTTAATCTCCAAGAAGTTTTAAAGATAGCATAAATTGATTAGTTCCTTTTTTACCGTCTTCAATTTTTTTAGCGTAACCGAATGACCATGTGGTTTTCAGGTAGGAGAACAGAACCAATTGGATATCTACCTGTCCCCCAAAATTAAAAATGTGTGCTAAATCTGCCGACCGGTCGAAGTTGGTCATCAA
The DNA here is from genome assembly GCA_003506435.1 of Prolixibacteraceae bacterium. Taxonomy (GTDB): domain Bacteria; phylum Bacteroidota; class Bacteroidia; order Bacteroidales; family Prolixibacteraceae; genus GWE2-42-39. Next base: position 20,533 of record DOAQ01000022.1, on the reverse strand, counting down.
ATGCGTGCTGAACAGCGATGACTTAATAAAGGTAGGGTATAACCACGAAGCCCCGACATTGCGTAAACGCAGTGGTCGCAGGTTTAGTTCGCCCATTGTTTTCATATAATTGTATGCGGGTATCTCATCAATTTTTGCACCCGGAAAAGCTAATGCATTACGATATTGTTCAGAAGGCTGCCAATCGATATAGTTATTTCGGAACCCGCCAAAATAAAATTGAGAAAGCCCCGAATTTCGGTCGCCCAACGATTGACCGATACTGTTCCTGATCCAAAAACTGGTATTTCTTGTATGTGGAATGAGGAACCCAATATCCTGATTGGAAATAAACGACGGGAAGATTTCGCCTTTAGCCAGATAAGAGGTTGCATTCAGGTTCCACGAATAACCTTTTTCGTCGATGACTGCTCCCAGGGTTTTACGCAATTTCGACAGTCCATAGCTTGCTGTTGCTGCCTGAAAATTTTTAATAGGGGAAGCAATATTTTGATACTGTGGTAACACTTCCAGATTTCCATAAGTGTATATTCCAAATTCGTAGTAATTGCTAAATGGTAATCTTTGGGAGTGTTCCCGCTTGTAATTAATTCCAATGGAATAACCGGCACGGCTTCTTTTTGTTGGCCCAAACAAATCGTAAAAATGAGTTTGGTTATAGTTGGCAATAAATCGCCAGTTCCAAAATTTCCAATCGAGCATCGCATGGAATTTTTGCTTGTCATCGTATTCGCTCCAGGGCGAACCGGCCAGAAAAAGATCGATATTGCTGATACCAATCGGGTCGCGCCAGTTAAGCCGGTATCCAAGGGCAACCGTTTCTTTAAACCCTGCAATATCGGGATAGGCATTTGCCAACCGCATTTGCTTGAGCGGAATATAGGCTTCGTTGACTTCCTGAACTGAATCCCTTTTCATTTTGGAAGCAGGTGGAAGCGCCCATTTTTCAACTTCGGGATAACGCTGATGGACTTCATTGCCCAAATATTGAATAGCATTGGCGTCTTCAAGTACCTGAACCGGGATGATGCCGGGAATCATCCCGTCGCGGTGAAATTTTAATACCATCAGAGAATCGTTGTTCAGCTCCATTGGCATAAAAAAACCGGTCTCGGTATTCGAAAGGAGCTCAAAATTACCGTCTTCAATTTTTATTCTCCAAACATTTGATACCCCGGTGTAATAGGAAGTCCCGATCAGATATTGATTATCATTCGAAAATTTGAACTGGGTAAGTGTGTTATCTTCCAGCAAATGAACGGTACGGAAATGGGTTGATCCTTGTTCCAGTTCTTCAATTTTAAAAAGGATAAGCGATTGTTCTCCTTTCACCCCGGAAAGCGATGCACTGAGCTGATCTCCCCGGTTCGAAATATCGAGGTCGAACAGGGCTTTCCCAAAAGGGGCTGTGTACATCGGGATTACTTTATCGTAGGGTTCCGGAATTTTTACAAGAATAGAATAACCGTTGTCGTTGCGAACTCCCCAAATACTTTGGTCGGCAGGATTAAAAACTAAATCTCCTGTCCGTGTTTGCGGGTTCAATATTTTCTTTTTTCCTGTTTGAATATCAATTTCGATCAGGTTGCGGTATTTGTTGTTTTGCTCACTGATATATATTTTCTCTTTCTGAGGATTATAGGCCAGATTGGTTGAAGAATACATCAGTGGAGAATCGAGTGTTGCAATTTTACGAATTGCCCCTGTATTTTTATCAATTTCGGCTATTTGTGAAATAACCCCCGGATAATTAATCGCGGCATAAATTTTCCCGGTCGATGGGTTGTATCCATATTTTGAAACGTTGCCAAGAGGTTTTTTGGTAATTGCATTAAAAGGCGTTAACGGAAAGGCCTTTATCCTGTCGATGTTTTCTTTCTGAAACCGGTATTCCGATTCAATCCATTCATTCCAAGCCTTGCTGACCGGCTGGTTGTAGACTTGCTTGAACTGACTTGCGTAAAAAGTTTTGCTGCTATCGCTACGTGCGTAGAATGTTTCCAGTTTATCGATTCCGTATTGACTGGCGAGGTAGGTTACAAACCGGCTTCCGTAAAGGTATGAATTTGCGCCAACCTGAAAATCGATTGTCGTACCTTCAGTCTCCAGCCCAACTAGTGAATAAATGGGTTGTTGCTCACTCACAATCGCGCGAAAATACATTTCATCGTAAGTTCCCATTGCCCGGCCTAATCCGCCCGACATCCAGGTTTCCATAAAACAGGCAATGCCTTCATGATACCATCGTGGTGAATACCAACGGGGGGTTGTTAAATAACTCCAAATGGCTGAGACGGGGTTTTCCTCATTTCGCCTGACTTTTCCCCACATCAGTTTCCGGTAAAACAAATCCCGCTTGTTCGCCATGTCGGCCATTGTTACATGGGTAAGCTCATGGTTGAACAACCACTGGAAACGTTCATTGGAAGGGATGATACTAAATGCGAAGCTGTAAGGTTCAATCCCCAGTTGTACCTGACTGAAAGGCATGACGATTGCTCCGCCATGCCCCATGTCTTCAAAATCGCTCAGTATTACACACGTTGTCGTATCATGGTAATTCCAGAACTGACTGTGAAAGTTCATTGCATTCCGGTAGGTCTGGGTTACATGGGGAAGCAGAAAGGAATATCGTTTACCAAAATAGATCAGGTCCAGGTTATCGACCTTTAAATGGCTTATTTTTTGAGCCAGCAGGGTTTGCTGAAAGAATAAGCTTCCGAAGATCAGGATCAGTACCAAGCGGATTTTTTTCATTTTTTTTATAGCGTGTTTGTCACTTTAATTTTGTTTTCACCCGATTTTTTCTAAATATTAATCCATCCAAAACGAGTTAAATGTTTCCGAATCAAAACGAAAAGATTCCAGCTTGGTCGCATCAACAAGACCCAGATGTTCAGCATCCCGAATAATCCCTAACTTTTCAACATCAAAAATATTCAAGCTCTCCTGCATATCTTTAAGGCTGAGTTTTTCAGCATTGGCCCAATAACCAGGCATGTGTAATTGTTCCATATCCTGTTTAATTGCTTCCTGAACATTAATTTTTCCCGGCAATTCCAGCTTGTTGTCAAACAGCTTCTTTTTATCGAAAAATTTCATCAAAACCTGATCATTTAAGACCACAGAAGAAACCATTTCATTATAAGCCAGGAGGTCATGTGCCTTTTTTAAGCCGGGAAAACTGCCCGTCTTTGTTTCCTGAATAAAGATATCCAGCTCTGTAATAAAATTAAGCACTGCTTTACTCCGGTAATTTAGTTGTGCAATAATATTTTTTGCCTGGGAAATTGAATGACCAAGCAATGCAGGCTCGGTCTTTTCGGGCGATTGACAGACAATAACGGCAGCCAATAGATCTTGCCGGGCGGTGCTGAGAAATTTCCCGTAACTTTCCAATGCAATGATTTGGTTGGTATTGTTTATTTTGAATTGAGCTACTGCGCTTGCCTGTTCAACAGCAAACCCGATATTATTCTCCAGTTCGAGCGCTCTTAAATAAAAAAAGTCCATGTAATTCTTAACTAATTTTTGCAGGCTGGTGTCAGCAAGCAATTCATTTTTTAGCTGGATATCGCCTTCCGTAATTTTTATATTGCGATAGTTGTTCACTTTACCAATTGTCCCGAAAATTTCATCGGTATCAACACGCGGATAATTCACTGATATTCCGATCAAAAAGCCAACTCCCAATGCAGCTACAAATCCGAACGCAATAAAAAGGGTTTTTGATTTTTTCATAAATGTAAAATGTTGATAATTTATTAGTTATTCTGAGATAAGAGCATAGCCCCTTTTACCACGATCCTAATTTTTCGGAATCCCAAACGGCTCCCAGCTTTTCGACATCCCAAATCACGACGCCCAGCTTTTCGGAATCAGTAAACCCAGTTCCCAGCTTTTCGGCGTCATTAAAAAAGGATCCCAGTTTCTCCGCATCAAAAGCGATAATTGCTCCCAGTTTTTCCGTATCGAGAAAGTTCAACTGTTCCGTGTCTTTTAATTTCAATTGTTCCATGTCTTTTTGAATATTCTCTGCAATATTCACCGGGGCGGTCGTTAAATCTTTACTGTATAATTTCTTTTTTTCAAAGAATTTCAACAGAACTTTGTCTTTTAAAACAAGCGAGCTTCCTACTTCATTGTATACCAGTAAATCGTGCGCTTTATTTAATCCGGGATTTTTGTCGATCCCGTTTTCCTGAATAAAAGCATCGAGGCGGGTGATAAAATTGAGTACAGCGCTGTTACGGTAGTTCATTTGTGCAACAATATTATTGGCCTGTGCAATCGCATCCCGCAGGAATGCCGGGTCAGCATCATTTGCTGATTCGCAAGCCGCAACCGCAGCGAGCAGGTCTTTCCGGGCTGTACCAAGAAATTTTCCATAGTTGTCCAACGCAGTAATTTGTTGCCCGTTTTTACTTTTAAATGCTTCGCTTGCATTGGCTTCACTTACTGCAAAGTCAATGTTTTTTCCGTATTCAAGTGACCGAACGTAAAAAAAGTTCAGGTAGTTTTTTACTGATTTCAACATTACAGAGTCAGCCAGCAATTCATCTTTTAATTGAATATCAGCTTCGGTTGCCTTTGTGTTCCGGTAGTTATTTACTTTTCCGATGGTTCCGGAAACTTCATTGTTATTCAATCTTGGATATTCAACTGAAATGCCAATCAGAAAGCCGATGACAAGTGCAAAAAAAATTGCAACTGCGGTGATAAGTTTTTTTGATTTTTTCATATACTACTAATTTTTAATTTTTCTCGTTTTATGCTCACTCCTATATTTTTTTATGGCCTGTTACATTGGGACGATAATTCCAAGTTTCTCTGCATCTACATATATATTAAGCTTTTCAGCATCCACAATATAACCTTCTAATCCTTCAGCATCAATTAATCCCAGTTTCTCCATATCACAAACATATCCCAGCATCTCGGCATCGAATAATCTTCCCAGTTTCTCGGCGTCCAGATGAACAGATCCAAGTTTCTCAACGTCCATTTCAACAGCTCCTAATTTTTCAATATCCTGTTGCATCATATCGTTCAAGTTCTTTGGGTCAGCCCAATTGAGCTCTTGAACGTTATTAAACAAGGCTTTCTTATCGAAGAATTTTAATACAGGTTTATCGCCAGTCAAAACGGAAGTGTTAATCTCATTCAGGCTTAATATGTCGTGTGCCCTTTTCAGCCCTTCGTATTCTGTCGAACTGTTTGGTTTGCTAAATAATGCAACTGCATCAATAAAGCCGAGTACCGACCGGTTGCGGTAATTCATTTGGGCAACCATGTTACTGGCCTTATTTAGCAAATCTCTCAATAAAGCCGGGTCCACATCTTTGATTGCTTTAATGGCTGATAAGGCAAACAGCAAATCGGTTCTTGCCTTAGATAAAAGTTTACCGTAACTGTCAAGATTGCTAATTTGAGTTTGGTTGATGCGTTTGAAGTCTTCAACAGCATTGGCTTCTTTTACTGCAAAATCAATATCGCCAGCCATTTTCAATGCTGTTACATAGTAGAAATTCAAATATTTTTGCAACGACTTTTGTTTCGCTGAATCGGCAAGCAGTTCGTTTTTTAATTCAATGTCGGCTTCGGTTGCCTTTGTATTCCGGTAGTTGTTTACTTTTCCGATGGTGCCGGAAACTTCATCATTGTCCACTTTAGGATATTCAATCATGATTCCGATCAAAAAACCAATCACAAACGCGGACAGAATACCAAAAGCAATTAAAAGGTTAGTTTTCTTTTTCATGTGTATATCATTTATTTATCGATTTTATATTGTAAGGCCAGGTAAGTCAGAACCGTGATCCGTAAAGGTACGAGTTAGCTCCTACCTGGGAATCGATTGTCGTACCTTCAGTCTCCAATCCGACCAGTGAATAAATGGGTTGTTGCTCACTCACAATCGTGCGAAAATACAGTTGGATTTTACCCTCGTCTAATTGATCACCATTATGCCCAGTTTTTCGGCATCCCAGAAGCCTGTGTTTAGCTTTTCAGCATCCAAGGTCCCCAATTTTTCCGCGTCAAAGGCGACATAACCCAGTTTTTCAGTATCCATGATCCGGGTTCCCAATTTTTCGGAATCAAACAACATCGCCTGTCCCAGTTCTTCGGCATCAGCAACAACACCAAGTTTTTCAACATCATTAATTTCTATTACTCCTAATTTTTCAGAATCAAAGATTCCCAAACTTTCCATATCCCGTTCAATGTTTTCCTTAAAATTGATTGGACCTGAAGATTTTAAATCATTACTGTAAAGTTTCTTTTTATCGAAGTATTTCAATAAGACTTTATCTTTCAAAATTAAAGATGAACTAATTTCATTGTATGTCAACAGATCATGTGCTTTGTTTAAGCCAGTATTACTCTCAATTCCTTTTTCCTGAATGAAAGAATCGAGCCCGGTTATAAAATCCAGAACGACATTATTACGATAGCTCATTTGGGCAATAATATTGTTTGCCCGTGCAATGGAGTTTCGGAGCAAAACCGGGTCGGCTTCTTCTGCCGATTGGCATGCAACAACAGCCAGCAGCAGGTTTTTCCGGGCTGTTCCGAGAAACTTTCCGTAGCATTCCAACGCCGATATTTGTTGCTTGCCTTCATTTTTTAATATTTCATTTGCGTTGGCCTCCTGTACTGCAAAGTCAATGTTTTTTCCAAACTCAATTGCCCGTACGTAATAAAAGTTGATGTAGTTTTTTACCGAATTCAACATCATGGTGTCGGCAAGCAGTTCGTTTTTCAATTCAATGTCGGCTTCGGTTGCCGTGGTGTTCCTGTAGTTGTTTACTTTTCCAATGGTGCCGGAAAGTTCATTCTTGTTCATTCTTGGATATTCAACAGATATCCCGATCAGAAAGCCAATAGCCAAGGCTGCTAAAAGGCTAAATGCGATAAAAAGGTTGTTTCTCTTTTTCATTTTATTTGGTTTTTTAAAATTGTTCTAATTCAATTATTCGTTGCCTGCAAAAAAGTTGGAAAAAAGTTGGATTTTTTTCTCATTTATTCCGGTTCGAATTCATACACCATCTTGTCCTGTTTTATGAACCGAACATTTAATGGCTTAAAGTTATCATTTTTAGTAGCCAGGAAAATGACTTTTCCACGACATAGATACGTCAATTCGCCGTTGTGTTCTTTTGACAACTGAAATTTTCCGTCAGAAAACATCGGGGTTACAATTTCTTCCGGCAATCTCTTTTCGTCACCCGGAATTACACAGTAAATGCTGTCGACTGTGTTCACTGCAATGGTAACTATCTGAAATTCGTCACTTTTAAATCCCTGAACTTTGATTTCCGTTCCGGTTTCGCTGTAGTAATAATCGGTTCCGGTATTTTTTGCCATAGTTCCTGAAATGTCCCGGTTCGCCGGTGTTTTGCTGCCTGCCCCGATATACATCGCAATACTTCCGATGACAAGACCAATTACCAACATTGCTGCATAAGCAAGCAATTGGCTCCGGTAAGTCAGTGTAAAAATGACCGGTTTTTTTGGAGCCGGAGATTGTGTTCCCTGACGTGCTTCCACCGCCTGCATGATTTCCTGTGAAAGATCAATCGTCGGGATTTTCATTGAATCGTCTTCAAGCGAGTGTTGCAGGTTGGCCAGGTTGTGGTACAACCTGCGTGCTTCCGGCGAAGTTTTAATGAGTTCGTTGAACCGTTCTTCTTCCCGGGCTGAAAGTGTACCGTCTATTTTGTTCTGAATAATTATTTCGTCCTGCTTTTCCATTTTTGCTGTAATCTTTTTATCCTGAAAAGAGCCGTTCTTAATTGGTTTGTACGGAAGAGAAAAAATCAGTTTTCGATAATTTCTCTTTGAGTATTTTGCGGGCATCGAACAATCTCGATTTTACTGTTTTTTCGGGAATGCCCAGCGTATCAGCGATGTCGGCATACGATAAATCAGCGTAATATTTCAGCAAAACCACCGATTTATAGTGTTCACCTAGTTCGTTTATTGAGCCGTTCAGCAAGTGATCCCGGTTCTCCTGCTCAAAAGGTTGATCCGGTACCTGATAAAACTGGTCGGGTACATTTTCTATTTGCATGAAATTCTTCTTTCGTTTCACAAACAACAAGGCACGGTTAATAGCGATCCGGTAAATCCAGCTAAAAAATTTATGTTCCGGTTTGTATTGGGCGATGGATTCAAATGCCTTGACAAACACATCCTGTGTTAGTTCTTTGGCATCTTCTGCATCGCCAACAATTTTAATAATAACCCGGAAAACCGGATTTTGATACCTTTCAACCAATATCCTGTATTGTCTGGTATGGCCTGCAATAATCTCCCCTATAATCTTTTGCTCATCTTCCATAACCATCAATTCTGCCAAAATACAATCGGTTGAATGTTCACCGTGTTTGCTCGTTCAATCTTAAATAGCAATTTGTTGTCAAAAAGTTGGAAGCTTTCCGTCATTATTTTAACAAATTTAATTTCCACAAATCGCGATAATTCATCCGGATTAGTGGTGATAGTGTTATTTCGCCTACTTTACCTATTCGTTTCCGCAGTTCTCCAAGTTCGGTAAGTTTTTCTTCAATGTCGGGTTCCTGAATCAGCGGGAAGTCGTTTTCCTTCAGCATTAAATTCCGTTTTGCCTTGATCGACAGCTCCAGGTAAATCCGGATGTAACAGAACATGTCGAGAATAGTTTCGCCGGAAAAGCGTGATTTTAGTGATGCCAGATATTCACCCGAGCGGGTCGACAAAAACTGTCCTTTGTTGATCGAATTCAACAACTCGATTTCGCTGCTGAACTCAATTTCGAGCCAGTTTTGCAGTTGTATCTCGTTTTTTCTGAAGATTAGTATGAAAATGAAAGGCAGAACAATGATGATCCCCAGTGTTTGAAGCAGCGGGTCGATATAAAAATGATTGAATGCAGAATGAATGATATAGGCGGCCACCAGCGCCAGCGCTGTATTTGCAGGGAATGAGCTGTTGCGGTTTTTTGCGCCGATCAGGATGACGGCAACCAGGGCGGTACACCCTCCGTGCATAAGTGCGGTTCCAAAGCCCCGGATGATCCAGATCAACAGATTGGGATCGGTTGTACTTTTCAGGTAAAGAATGTTCTCGACCAGAGCAAATCCGGTACCTATCGCAAAACCATAGATGGCTGCATCGATTAAAAATCCGGCCCGTTTCTGAAAAATGATCAGGAAAACAAATAACGATTTAATTAGCTCTTCTGTTCCCGGAGCCACATATTGCGAAAAAATTTCAAATTTAACGGAACTGAACGCCAGTATTAAATTGTTTGTATAATAAGCAAGTCCTGCACTGGCCACTCCCCAGCAAACAGAAAATACCAGATATTTCTGCAATACCAGTTTAAAACTGTCGAGCAGAAAAAGAAACAGTAAAAATAATATTGCCGGAAGAATGCTAAAGGCTAATTCCATGGTTTGTATTTGCTGGCTGAAGATACATAATATTTTTAAGGGTTTTTCTCCTTGAAGCCGCGGATTTCCTGTTTTTCAGCAATTATTTTGTTTGGGCCTTGAGTGGAAGATGACCGGGTTTGTTACTCCCGATACTTGTTGTTTTAACAAGTACTCAGAAATATTTCTGACGCGAGTAATAACTTGTTCTTTTGTAGGGGTCGAATTCGTAACTGAGCATTATTTCGTGGGTCCCCAATTGATATGATTTTATATCTCCCGAGATTGAATAATCGATGGCATAACCCAGTTTAAACTGGTCTTTTATAACCCATTGGGCGATAAAAGCTATGGTTTTGTTGGTCCGGTACATGGCTCCTATCCAAAACTTGTCGAGGAATATAATATTGGTAGCCAAGTCAAACTGGAGTTGGGCCCCTTTTGCTGCTTTTATAAGTATCGATGGCTTCAGTACAATATCATGGGGCATTTTGAAGACATATCCGCCGGTAAGATAAACATACCGCAATTCGGCCAGAGAGGAATAATTGCTCCGGTTTTCCGCGAAGCTGTTCTTTATTATCTGCGGAATTGACAGGGAAATATAATAGTTGTTGGTATACATGAAAGCCCCGACACCCCAGGTGGCCATGTATTTTATATCCACATCTTCCTGAAAATTTACATCGGGAAAATTATTCGGGTCAAGGTTATACGCGTTCAGAGCATTGGAAAAATTTAATACGCCGGCTTTCAATCCGAGACGGAGAAAATGGTTTATAGATAGTTTTACCTTGTAGGAATAATCGCCCGTGAGGCTTAACCTGCGTGCAAAGCCATACAAATCGTTAATCACATTCAGGCCAACCCCGTTGTTTTCATTTTTGATCGGCGAATAAAATGAAACAGACTGGTTGAGCGGTGCATCAGTAACACCAACATAGTACCGTTTCAGCAGCATTTGTACACTGCCTTTGTCCCACATACCGCAATATGCCGGATTTATTGACTGGACACTGGTTGAATATTGTGTAAAAATGGGGTCTGTTTGGGCATACGAAATGTATCCTCCGGAGAGCAAGGTTAATATAGTCAGTAGCCTGACGTAACAGAATGTATGACGGTTCTTTTCCATCTCATCATATATATCCCTAGTAAGAAACCATCACAAACCCTCGTTGTGATTTTCCGTTTCCAAACTCAAATATATACAAATAGATTTCAGGAGAAACTTTTTTATTTGCATTTGGCCCCAATGTTGCCGCTCCATTCCACCACGAATCTTCGTAACTGCCCCAGAATTCGAGATTTCCGTAATGATCTTTTGAATACAATAAGATTCCCTGGCGATCGAAAACCATCATTTTTGCATTGGGGTACGAATCAATGCAGTAAATCTGGAAGTAATCGTGGACTCCGTCGCCGTCAGGTGAAAAACCTTCAGGAATAAAGAGGGTACAATTGTCATTTGTATCCAGGTACTCGGGATGGCCGTCCATGTCGAGGTCGTCGTCAGAATATATGCTGTTGTTGTTTAAATCTTCAAATTTTGTTTTCATTCCGTCGTTATCGTCATCGGGGTCGCGCCAGTCTCTTATCCCGTCGTTGTCCGTATTCTGGAGAATTTCCCCGCTTTCTGCGGGGTTCGTGGAGGACGAATTTTTTGTGCGTGCGTCAACCGGATCGAACGCATTATCCAATCCGTCCAGATCGTCATCCATTCCGGATGCAATAGCTGACGGGATACCCGATGAAGAAGAATCGTACCCTTCAATATGATCAGAAACATGGTCGTTGTCCGAATCGTCATCGAGGTAATCGGGAATGCCATCTGCATCTGCATCAACAGGGCTGAGCCCCGATGGTTGGTACGCATCGTCGAGACCGTCGCCATTGGCATCAGCGCCGCTTAACGAGACGGATTGACTTTCATCCTGAGCTTCAGTATTATCGAGGATACCATCGTTGTCCGAATCAATATCTTGGCTGTCGGGAACACCGTCGCTATCTTTATCTGAAGAACCGTTGCCTTCAGTAGCGTCAGTTATTCCGTCATTATCATCATCCATATCGGTACGATCATCTATCCCGTCGCAGTCCTTGTCGGCGAAGATGTTAATGAAGACAGTAGCTTGTCCGCATTTTGCATCAAGGGCATTGTCGCATATCTGGTAAACAAAACTGTCGTTTCCGCTGAACCCGTATGGGAATATGTATGTGAACTCCCCATTTCCGCTTATCGTTACCACTCCGTATTTTGGATTGCTGATCAGTTTGGTTTTCACTTGTATTACATGTCCGTCAATATCATGGTCATTATTCAGCACATTCGCGCTGATCATGTCGCAGCCGGAGGTGAAGTGATCGTCAACGGCAACCGGGGCAATATTTGGTTTCAGAACGGAGATTGATACAATTGCGGTATCGCAGAGCGTAATACATGGGATACCGTCGTCGCAAATGACATATTTAAGGTTGTCGCTGCCGGTAAAACCATTATCGGGACTGTAGATGATTTCGTTAGCGGAATTTATCTGGATACTCCCGTGAAGAGGCATCTGAATGACATTTAGCGATGATGGATTCAAGGCTCCGTCCGGATCGCGGTCGTTGGCCAGCACACCAATGCGTATCGGCGTGTCCATAATTGTAACGGTTGCATCATCAAGAGCCTGCGGTTCTGAGTTACCGGCTGAAACAACGACAATTAAATCGGCAGATATTGAATTGGAATTCGAATCGGTTACCTTGATGTGTACGGTATTTTCACCAATGTCGGCACATGTAAATTCGGTCTTGTCCGGTTCGTAACTGCGAATGCCACAGGCATCAAACAATACGGTTGAAAGCAGTACATCGGTCAGCAGGGCTTTCCCCGAATCATCAATCACCAGGTTCAAGGTGTTTGATGTAACCCTTGGAGCAATGGTGTCAGTAATGGTTACAGTTGCTGAACAGAAGATAACATTGGTATTGTCTCTAACTGTTACCTGAACGCTTTGGCTGCCGATCTGTGCGCATGAGAATTGAGTTCGGTCGACAAACATGGTGTCGATACTACAGTTTTCCGATTCAACAGTTGTTATCATTTCCGGGCTAAGTAATGCCTGCCCGTTCTCATCGAGGAAAAGTTCAATGTCGCGGCAACTGATTACAGGAATGTAATTGTCGAGGACAACGGCTGTTGTTTTGCACTGAGAACTATTCCCGTATTCGTCGGTAACTGTTACTGTCAAATCCTGAATATCGCTGATCATGCTGCAATCGAAGGTTGACGGGCTGACCATGTATTTCAGTCCGGCAACCGGGGTACAATCGTCGTGCGAACCCAGTGTGATTTGCAGAATATTGTCGGAGGTCAGTTCATATTTTCCGTTGGTATCCAGACTAATCATGATTGGATTGCAAGTTGCAACCGGCGCTACATTATCCGACGATTGGATAATATATTGTGCTGTTCCTGTATTTCCGCACCGGTCGGCAATGCGGTAGGTTCGTACGATTTGCCTGGTTCCCTGGGCAGAGACAGTTTCTTCATTCAGCAAGGTAAACGAGTTTTCTTCCACTAATGTATTGTCGGTAATCTTGCCTCCCGCAGCAATGAAATCGGTATAGTTTGCAAAAGCAGGAGGAAGAGTATCAATGCAATCGAGCGTTAAATTACCGGGCGCTGTCATTTGTGGAGGTTGCTGGTCGTTAATTGTAAATACCTGCGTGAAATTTCTCTGGTTACCGCAGGAGTCGGCAATGGCATATATTCTTGTTACGGAGAACGGGCAATCGTCGAACTGCGATTTTTCCGACACAAGCCTGAATGTTTCCTTTTGTATACCGCAATTGTCGGAAACGGTTCCTCCATCGGCGATAAATGCCTCTAGGTTACTGTATACTGCCGGAATATCGGTAATAGCTCCGAATGTAATCGTATTTTTTCCTGAAATCAGAGGAGGAAGCTGGTCGTTAATAATTATACGGTGGGTAGTTTTGGCTGTCTTTCCGCAGTCGTCGGTAATTTCATAAATGCGGGTAACAATTTCAGGACATGAACCTGAACTTATTTTTTGGCTGGTCATCCGGAACGTTGAACTGATAAAATTACAATTGGTCGCTCCGCGCCCGCCAGCAGTTTGAAAATCTTCGAAACTTGTGTAGTAAGAAGGCAATTGCGAACGACAGCTAAAAATCATATCGGGAGGACTGGCTAAGAAAGGTACTGAATCCCGTTCAATAATAATTACATGTTTGGCCGCACTTGCATTTTTGCAATGGTCGGAAATTTCATACCACCGGAAGATAGAATCAGTATATACGCTGTAGATAACATCTTCTTTTTTCAGCGTAAATGACTGTTCTTCAATTTTGCAGTTATCGCTTGCTGAACCTCCGGCAGCAATAAAACCGGAATAATTTCTGAATGCTTCGGGAATTTCTTCTCCATCGGGTATTGTACTGCTTCCGGGAACAACGAGTTTGGGATATTCATCGTCGATAACAGTAATCTTGTTTTTAAATGTGCCTACGTTCCCGCAATTATCGGAAGCGACATAGGTTCTGATGATTTCAATCGGACATTGGGTACCGTTAACCTCTTCATCTACCAATTTGAAACTGTTGTTATCCATTCCGCAATTGTCGGATACATTGCCACCGGCGGCAACAAAACTATTGTAATTGTTCCATGGGGCCGGAGCTTCGCAGGTGACGGTCATCTCCTGCAGGTTTGTTCCAAAACGGGGAGCTTCCTTATCGGAAATAATAATATTCTGGTGGTAGTATTCAATATTTCCGCAAACATCCGAAATACTGTATATGCGGTAATATTGTACATAACAGCCTGTTCCGTTGGATGTTTCCGAAACAAGAGAGAAACTGCTCTCATTAAGTTTACAGTTATCGGTTATTTCCCCTCCTCCCGATCTGAATTGAGAAAGGTTGGAATAAGGTGCGGGCACTCCGCAATGTACAGTCAGGTCGCCGGGTTTGTTAATAAATACTGGATTGGTTTTATCCATGACCGTAATTTTCTGATCTTTTCTGAGCAGTTCACCGCATTTGTCCATGAACGAGTAGGTACGGGTGATAATCGTAGGACAAATATTAAGGTCGGAAGTTTCGGTTTCCAGTTTGAAGCTGGCTTTATCAATTTCGCAGGTACTAATGATAATTGCGCCTGCGGCAACATATTGATCAAACGTTGTATATGGGGCAGGAACTTGCGAGATGCATTCAACCTCAAAATCACCGGCACCGGATACCTGTGTTTTTATATTTTTTACGCGAATGGTGTGGGTCGATGCTTTAACATTGCCGCATCTGTCACTTATTTCATAAACCCGGAACAAAGTAATTTCATTTTCACCGGTATTTGAGGTTTCTGTGATAAACCGGAACGATCCACGATTGATCTGGTCATCATCATAAACTTCTCCGCCGGCCAGTTCAAATGCATCCAGCGTATGCAGAATAGAAGGAGTCTGGAGCCTCGAATCAACGGTTGTATCGCGTGGTGCAGCCATTTCCGGAGGAGTATCGTCGGTTATAACTATTTTTTGCTGACAGGTCAGGTTGACTCCGCATGAGTCGGTTATCTGGTAAGTTCTTGTATACGTTTCAGGGCAATGCTGATTGTCGGAAGCCTGACTGGTCAGTAAAAAGCTGCCGACATTAATTCCGCAGTAACTTTCAACTTTTCCTCCCGCAGTTATCATTTCGTCAATCGACGGGTAAGCTGTCGGTATCCCCTTGGAATAAGTGGTTGTGAGGTTATCCGGCGGAAGCATGTAGGGAATAATATATTTTAATTGCTTGATATGCCAAACACAACTGGATACGTTTCCGCATGAGTCGGCGATCTCGTATGTACGGCTGATGGTTACCGAATCCGGAAACTCGACAAATTGTTCATCGCTGAGTTTGAAGGAAAGCGAGTCGAGTCCGCAATTGTCGGAAACAGATGCTCCGTTCGCAATAAATTCTTTCAGATTTTCGTGAGTTGGAGGGATCTTAGCCGAAGCATCAATGGTCAACCGTGGAATACAAACCATTTCCGGTGGGGTCGTATCTTCAACCCTGATTTGCTGAGTATACGAAACCAGGTTATTGCAATAGTCGGCAACTTGGTAAGTTCGTGTAATCAGATTCGGGCAGGTTTTTCCGTCATTAGTTTCTTCGAGCAGGCGGAAGCTGGTCTCGTTGATTTTGCAATTATCGTTGATCAGACCTCCTGCTTCTCTGAACTCGCTGTAACTGGCGTAAGGTGCAGGGGCTTCGCATTCGGCATGAAGGTCGCCCGGACTTCCTTCCAGCACCGGCATGGTTATGTCGCGCGACATCAGGATATGTTCGCAAGTGTTCCGGCTACCGCATACATCGGCTATTTCATAAATCCGGCTTACAAAATAGGAGCAGTCAATTTCTTCAATTTCTTCTTTTACAAGACGGAAAGAGGCATTGTTAATTTCACAAACGCCGCTTACGGTGCCTCCGTCCGTTTTAAATGCATCAAGGCTGGCATAAACCGGTGGAATATCGTCGAAACATTCAACGGTAACGTTTTCAGGACTGATAATTTCCGGCTTTGAATCGTGCAATACTGTAATCTTTTGTGTACATATTGTTGTGTTTCCGCACTGATCGCTTATTTGGTAGGTCCGGGTAATGATTTCCGGGTTTTCATTGCCGTCTGACTGTTCGAGCAAAAGCGTAAAGCTCGATTCATTAATTCCGCAGGCATCAGTAATGATTCCTCCCGCCGAAATAAATGCAGCAACCCCGGCATGGGCAAGCGGTACCAGCGATGAGTTATCAACGATTATATCTTCCGGAGCTTTCATCACGGGGCTTTCTGTATTGTCAACGTAAATGATCTGATTTACTTCTGAAATATTGCCACAGTCGTCTTCCAGACGGTATTTGCGGATAATCATTCCTTTGCATCCCGGATCGCCTGTATCGCCAGCCAGGGTAACGGTTACCTGTTTTCCGCATGCGGCCGTTTCATTTTTTACATCTTCGATGTTCCCGGCGGGAATCAGTGCATAACACTGGAATGGACCCAAATCCGGCATTGGATCGGCTATCGGAAGAACCTTGTTCTCAATGATGATGTCTTGTGTAACTTCTACTGAATTACCGCATTCATCGGAAATTGCGTAAGTACGGGTTATTTTCCCCGAGCAACCTGGGTTTCCGGTGTCTCCTTTATGTGTAATTGTGATGTTGCTTTTGCAAACAATATTACTGAAACTGAACCCCTCGGTGACCGGTGCAGGAATGTCGGTGTAACAAGTGAACGGACCCAACTGAGGCAATGCTTCAACTTCGGGTAATGCCTTGTTCTCAATTGTGATTAATTGCTGCAAATCGGACGTGTTGCCACATTCGTCGGTGAGCCGGTAAGTACGTGTAACAACTCCCGAACAACCCGGATCGTCGGTGTCGGCAACATGTTCAACGATAACATTTCCTCCGCAGTAGGCCTTTTCGCCGGTTACATGTTCAATATTGGCAGGTATTTCGGCCATACAATTGAACGGACCAATGTTTGGTAAAGGATCGGCTGTTGGCGCCATCTTGTTATCGATACGGATTAGTTGTATCAGTTCTGAACTATTTCCGCACCCATCTTCCAGTTTATAAATACGGGTAACTGTTCCCGAACAACCCGGGTTCTCAGAATCGGAAACAAAACTGACCGTTACCGGACCAGCGCAATTATCCTGTTCGTCTTTTACATCGTCGGTATTTGGCGGCGGTATTTCCGAATAACAACTGAATGGCCCCAGCTCGGGTAAAGCGCTAGCAGCCGGGGCAATCCGGTCATCAATGGAGATGAGTTGTTTCAACTCGATTGAATTTTCGCATCCGTCTGACACCCGGTAGGTTCTGGTTACAATTCCCGAGCAACCTGCCTGTACCTCATCATTCATGAATTCAACAAGAATAGGGCCGCCACAATTATCGGCTTCGTTGACAACATCTTCCGGATTTGGTTTCGGTATATCGTTTAAACAGGCAAATGGTCCTGTGTTGGGTAACGGGGAGGCCGTTGGCGGAGTATTGTCGGTTACAAATATTTTCTGGCTTTGAGTTTTTACATTTCCGCAATTATCAGTTGCCGACCATGTACGCAGTAAGGTGTATGTGTTTGGACAAACTTCATTTGTGCGGCTTTCACCCAAATAGGTGATCGGTGCATTTCCGGAGCAGGCATCATCAGCCAGTACACTGAGACCGATTTCGGGCACAGCCGGCAATGAACCGCATTCAGCACTTAAATCTTCGGGGAACCATACAAAATTCGGAGCGCTGTTATCGGGTAATATTTGGAAACTTTGGGTAACGATAGTTTTATTGTTGCAACGATCGATAGCTGTCCACCGGTATGTGATGGTGTTTCCGTTGCAACGGTCTTCTACGTATTTGTCAACCGAAGCGATCACTTCAACAGGCTGTCCGTTGTCAACGGCAGTTAATATTTCCTGAACCGGCATGGAGTCGCCGCAACTGATATTGTCAATTCCTGAAGGAGGACTTGTGAAAACAGGTGGCACCACATCCGGAAGTACATTGAACGACTGGGTCACTTCAGTTGTGTTTCCGCATTTATCGGCGGCCGTCCAACGGTAGGTAACCTTATATCCGTTGCATACATCTTCAACATACGGGTCAATAGTGGCAGTTATCTGCATAGCAATATCTCCGTTCATTGCAGTCAGCACCTCTGGTTCGGGGAATTTTTCATAGGCATTGATATCTGCAATCAACTTGGGTTGACTGGTAAATTCAGGTGCCTGTTTGTCGGGCAATACAGTAAGTATTTGGGTTACTTCATTGACGTTACCGCATTCGTCGGTTGCTCTCCATCGGTATGTTACATCGAATCCGGTACATTCATCCGGCGTGTACGGATCAATATTTGCAATTACAGTGACTGCCCCGCAATTATCAGTAGCTGACAGTACTTCTGGTTCAGGTATTGGCTGATCGAATTGGATTGGAGACATTGCCGAAGGCAGATTTACAAATTCAGGTTTCTTCGTATCCGGTAAAATAGTAAAAGACACTGTTTTTTCTGAACTGTTTCCACAATCATCAGTTGCTGTCCATCGGTACGTAACGGCGTATCCCTTACATAAATCTTTCGTGAAGGGATCAATGGACGCAACTACGGTTGCCGTACCACAATTATCGGTTGCTGTTAACAATTCCTGAACCGGTAATCCCTGTTCGCACGAAATATCGCTGATCGGTGAAGGCTCCGAATTAAATACTGGTTTTTCTTTGTCGGGCAATACATTGAATGGTTGGGTCAGATCAGTATAATTTCCGCATTCATCGGTTGCTCTCCACCGGTACGTAATCGCATATCCGTTGCACTTATCTTCAGTGTATGGATCAACCGAAGCGGTTACCACGGCAGTGCCGCAATTGTCAAAAGCAGTTAATATTTCCTGAACCGGCAGTGATTCCGAACAACTGATATCGCTGATTGGGTTCGGTTGCTTATCAAACATGGGAACGGTTGTATCACGAAGAACAATGATTTGCGACTGGCTTTTCGAATTTCCGCAATCATCGGTTGCTGTCCAGGTTCTTTTTAATGTGTATGAAGAAGGACAATTAATATCCTGTTGTTCTTCTTTAAAATCGATCTGTACATTGGCATCACAATCGTCAACGACTTCAATATCAGGAAGGATCGGAGATAATGACGAACATTCAAGCGTATCGTTTGCAGGGAAGTTGACAAACTGAGGAGCTTCCAGATCTTTTACAGTAATTGTTTGTATTTTTTCTGAAGAATTACCACACTCGTCGGAAGTCGTCCATTTCCGGGTAATGATGTATAATTCAGGACATATTCCGGCTGTTGTGTTTTCTCCGTTATAAATTATTAGCGGGGCATTTTTGCAATTGTCGTTTGCAATAACGTGGGTGCCAATGATCGCTACATCTGGAATTTCTCCGCATACGACCGTTGTATCGGCAGGAAATTTCACAAAATCAGGAGCCTTTTTATCCGGCAGAATATTAAATACGACTGTTTTTTCTGTTGAATTTCCACATTCATCAGTCGCCGTCCATCGGTAAGTTACCGGATATCCGGCACATTTATCAGCAGTAAACGGATCGATTGAAGCGACAACAGTGGCTGTTCCGCAATTATCAGTTGCCGTAAGTGTTTCC
Source organism: Prolixibacteraceae bacterium (assembly GCA_003506435.1). GTDB lineage: Bacteria > Bacteroidota > Bacteroidia > Bacteroidales > Prolixibacteraceae > GWE2-42-39. The sequence goes on along the minus strand of DOAQ01000022.1, from coordinate 929 downwards.
TGAACGGGCAGTTCATCACCGCATGAGAGGTCTGTAATGGCAGTCGGCGCTGTGTCGAACACAGGCGCTTGGGTGTCAGGCAATACTTTGAAGGTAACTGTTTGTTCTGATGAGTTTTTGCAATTATCAGTTGCCGTCCATCGGTATTTTACTGAGTACCCTGTGCATTTGTCAGCGACAAACGGATCAATAGAAGCACTTACTGTTACTGTTCCGCAATTGTCGGTAGCAGTAAGTGTTTCCTGAGCCGGTAATTCATCGTTGCACGAAAGATCCGCAATGGGAGTCGGCGCTGTGTCGAATACTGGAGCCTGAATGTCGGGCAAGACATTGAAAGTTATTGTCTGTTCTGCGACGTTTCCGCACTCGTCGGTGGCTTTCCATCGGTATGTTACGGGATAGCCTGCACATTGGTCAACCATAAACGGGTCAACAGAAGCGACCACCGTTGCTGTTCCGCAATTGTCGGAAGCAGTGAGTGTTTGCTGAACCGGCAGTTTTTCGCTGCACGGAATGTCTGCAATAGCTGTTGGCAGTACATCGAACACGGGAGCCTGTGTATCGGGCAAAACTTTGAAAGTAATTGTCTGTTCTGTTGAATTGCCACACCTGTCAGTTGCTGTCCACCTGTGGATGACTGAATATCCAGTGCATTTGTTAGCGGTAAATGGATCGACTGAAGCTACAATTGTAGCTGTACTACAATTGTCGGAAGCAGTAAGTGTTTCCGGAACAGGTAATTCGTCACTGCATGAAAGATCAGCAATTGCATCCGGTTGTTTGTTGAATGTTGGGGCGGTGGTATCCTGAACGGTGATGACCTGCGTACCGGTCGATGCGTTCCCGCAGTTGTCTGTCGCAGTCCATGTCCTTGTTAAAGTATAGGTATCAGGACAGGTGCCGTCGGTACGGACCTCGGCAAACACGAT
>DOAQ01000048.1 GCA_003506435.1 Prolixibacteraceae bacterium | reverse complement strand
TATTATATATTCATTTGGTATTACATACAGTATTTTGTTTGGCCAATAGAGAAAACATATTATAGATAGCCTTCTTAAAGTTTTAATATGAGCGAAGAAATAAATGATGTTTATCTTAAAGTGGATAACATGTTTAAGTTAAAGTTGAAATCACAAATCAAAGGATCAGGATTATCTTTTGATAGCTTTTTGCTTGTAAATGATTTGATTACAGAAAGAGAATATTATGTTCTCATTATCAATAGTGAGGGAATCTATTTTAATAACTTAAATGAATTGTATTCTGGCATGATTGAAATAATTAAAAAAGAATTAGTTAAGATTAAAAACGATGTTAATTCGTATATATATCACAAATCTAACGATCTAAAATGTAATGAAACATTTATTTATAACGAGCTTGACAGCTTGGGTTATCGAGAGGATAAATTGTTTAAGATTTTAGAAAAAATAAACTCAAAAACAGAAAAATAAACATCAATTTAAAGAAGAGCATATATAAACCTTGTTGTGTACCTAAATATCTACAGACCATATAGTGAGGCTTGACTTTGAGTCACACTCTCACTATCAGGGAAATTTCGAGTATCTTGTGTCAATAATTGTCAAGTATCGGAAACTAATAAACGGCCAGCAGTAATTCGATATCTTTCGAAGGCAAATTGAGCTTCTCTCCCAGATCGTGGTTGGTTAAAATACCATTATAAATGTAAACCCCCTTGCGAAAGCTCTTCGAGTTTTTAATATAGTTGTCCATGCCACCTATTTCGCCAACGGCAATAATAATGGGCGCCAGAATATTACTCAGCGCAATGGAAGCCGTGCGCGCCACAATTGACGGGATGTTTGGCACACAATAATGGATCACCCCGTGTTTAATGTAAGTCGGGTTATTTAGATCGGTGCACTTCGACGTTTCGAAACAACCGCCCTGACTCACATTCAGATCGATAATCACCGACCCTTTTTTCATTTTCTCTACCATCTCTTCCGAGACCTTAAATTTCAGGGTGGTATTCACCGACATAGCTCCCAAAACAGCATCGGCCGATTTCAACGCTTTCTTCAATACCTTCGGGTAAAACACGGAAGTAAAAATGCGTTGTCCCAGTTTTTCCTCCAGCAAACGGAGATCATATATATTATCGTCGAAAATTTTTACGGTAACTCCCAGCCCCAATGCTGTGCGGGCGGCAAATTCAGCGGCAGTACCCGACCCCAGGATAACCAGTTCGGCTGGAGAAATTCCGGTTATTCCGCCCAGCAAAACACCTTTCCCGTTTCTTGAATTACTCAAATATTCGCTTGCGAGCGTAATTGCAGTACTTCCTGCAATCTGGCTCATCAACTGCTCCACTGGCATGCAACCATTATCATTTTCAATGTATTCGTAAGCAATAGTGGTTACCTTTTTCTGCTGAAGTTTCTGAATTGTTTCAGCACAATGAGCGCTCATCTGCAAATTCGAAATCAACACCTGATGGCCTTTAAGCATATCAATTTCTTCGGACGAAAAAGGCGAAACCCGAATAATGACATCGCATTCGTAAACATCCTGTTTCTTATCGGTTACAATGGCTCCGGCATGGCGGTATTCTTCGTCGGAATAACTGGAAGCCTTCCCTGCCTCCGATTCCATAATAACCTCATGGCCGTACGAAACCAGCAAATCAACTGCTTCCGGAGTTAGCGGCACCCTGTATTCAACCTTATGGAAATCGGATGGAATTCCAATGGTTATTTTTTTTCCTCTCCTGCGAATTTCAAGCATTTCCTCTTTGGGCAGCAAAAGGGTGTGCTCCATGGGCTTCAAATCGGGATGATGTTCTTCTTTTGTCATTTTAAAGAAATTGGGATTTGAAGTTATACATTCCGGTTAAATATTCAAACATTAGACAACAGAAACTTCAATTAACCGGGTTTCGTTTGCTTCGACAGAAATTTCAACTTTAACAAATTCCTCCGGGAGTAACTGCTCAACCCGTTCAGGCCATTCGATAAAACAATAGTTTCCGGAGAAAAAATAATCTTCATATCCCAGGTCAAACGCCTCCTGAAGATTTTTAATCCGGTAAAAATCGAAATGGTAAATCATTACTTCCGACGAAGTGGTGTACTCGTTAATGATAGAAAAGGTGGGGCTGGTAACATTGTCATGCGAGCCCATTTCTTCGCAAAGAGCTTTTATGAACGTAGTTTTCCCGCTTCCCATTTTTCCGTAAAAAGCAAAAATACGATGTCTGTTGTATTCATGCAGAAATTGTTTTGCGGCAGCTTTTATATCGTTTAACGATTTTATTTCAATATGCTTCATTTTTCAATTGCTATAACTCATGCAAATTAAGAAGAAAGAATGATAAACTCCAACTGTATAATACAACGGGAGAATTATGCCGAATTTGTGCAAAACACAACTTTCGTTTCCAATAATTCAAACGACAGGAGAAAGGAGTTGTTCTGTAAAATATTAAGTATAACTCCGTTCTTTTTCACGAAACATTGATTTTTACTCAGGAATGGAATAAAAAAATGTATTACTTTTGAAAGCATAATCAAACCGGATTATTACACGATGTTCTCATTTGCAACTAAAATATTTATAAATACTTACACAAAGATTTAAATTATGAACCTTCCCGAAAACTTAAAGTACACAAAAGATCACGAATGGATTCGTGCCGAAGGCAATGAAGCCTTTGTTGGAATAACCGATTTTGCACAAGGCGAATTGGGCGATATTGTATTTGTTGAAATTGAAACCGAAGGTGAAAAGCTATCCAAAGGCGATACGTTTGGTACCATTGAAGCAGTAAAAACAGTTTCCGATTTGTTTATGCCGGTTGGAGGCGAAGTTCTCGAATTTAATACGACTCTTGAAGATGCGCCTGAATTGGTAAACAAAGATCCATACGGAGAAGGCTGGCTGATCCGCATTTCGATGGAGGATGCAGCCGAACTTGGCGACCTGATGAATGTTGCCGAATACAAGGCAATGCTCGAAGCATAATCGTTTATCGATAAAATAGATGCAACCCCGAAAGAAATTTCGGGGTTTTATTTTGTGTAGTGATAATTTCACTGGAAGTAAAACTATCACCGGAACAATTACAACGAAGAAATCCGGCCTTTGGAGCCGGATTCACGTATTTTGGAAAGATCGTTTTACAAGGTTTTGGCTACTTCCACTTCGCGGAACGATTCGATATGGTCTCCAACCCGAACATCGTTGTAACCGTCTACGTTCAAGCCGCATTCATACCCTTTTTGAACCTCTTTGACGTCTTCTTTAAAGCGTTTCAGTGATCCGAGTATACCGGTATAAATTACAATCCCATCGCGGATAACACGGACTTTTGTTGAACGGAACATTTTTCCGTCGCGCACAATACAACCTGCAACTGTACCCACCTTGGTAATTTTGAATGCCTCCATAACCTCGGCAGTACCGGTAATTTCCTCCTTAATTTCAGGAGAAAGCATACCTTCCATTGCGGCTTTTATTTCATTGATTGCATCGTATATAATTGAATAGAGGCGAATGTCAATTTCTTCTTTTTCGGCCAGTTTACGCGCCTGCATTGAAGGACGCACCTGGAACCCGACAACAATCGCATTGGATGCGGCAGCCAGCAAGACATCCGATTCAGAAATCTGCCCCACCGCTTTATGCTTCACATTCACCTGAATTTCTTCCGTTGAGAGTTTGATCAGTGAGTCAGCAAGCGCCTCAACAGAACCGTCAACATCACCTTTTACAATCAGGTTCAATTCCTGGAAGTTGCCGATAGCTATACGACGTCCAATTTCGTCGAGTGTAATATGTTTCTGGGTACGGATTCCCTGTTCACGTGCTAATTGTTCACGTTTATTGGCAATCGCACGGGCTTCACGCTCATTGGCCATTACAAGGAATTTATCGCCCGCCTGCGGAGCGCCGTCCAACCCAAGGATAATCGCAGGTTCTGACGGGCCGGCTTCTTTAATACGCTGGTTTCGCTCGTTAAACATAGCTTTCACGTGACCGAAATGTTGTCCGGCCAGAACAATATCACCATGTTTCAGGGTTCCATTCTGTACCAAAACAGTAGCCATGTATCCACGACCTTTGTCAAGGGCCGATTCGATTACGGCACCCACTGCTTTTTTATCTTTATTTCCCTTCAGTTCAAGCATTTCTGCTTCCAAAAGAACCTTCTCAAGTAATTCATCGACTCCCTGTCCGAATTTTGCAGAAATATCCTGGCTCTGGTATTTACCTCCCCACTCTTCAACAAGGAAATTCATATTGGCCAGTGCTTCTTTTATTTTTTCCGGATTAGAGGTCGGCTTATCTACTTTATTAATTGCAAAAACGATCGGAACAGCAGCCGCTGTTGCATGGTTGATTGCCTCAATGGTTTGTGGCATAATCGCATCGTCAGCAGCGACAACAATAATAACAATATCAGTAATTTGAGCACCCCTTGCACGCATCGCAGTAAAAGCTTCGTGTCCCGGAGTATCAAGGAAAGTAATTACACGTCCGTCTTTCAACTCAACATGGTAAGCTCCGATATGCTGAGTGATCCCTCCGGCTTCACCGGCAATAACATTGGTACTGCGGACATAGTCAAGCAAGGAGGTCTTCCCATGGTCGACGTGTCCCATTACAGTAACAATCGGCGCCCTTGGATGCACCTTATCCGGCTGATCGTCATTCTGATCTTCGATTGATTCGACAATATCAACATCAACAAATTCAACTTTGTAGCCAAATTCATCGGCAACAACTGACATGGTTTCTGCATCGAGCCGCTGGTTGATTGATACAAACAGTCCAAGGCTCATACAGGTTGATATAATTTGTGTCACCTGCACATCCATCATCGATGCCAGTTCGGCAACCGAAACGAACTCGGTAACTTTCAATATATTCCTTTGTGAACTTTCAAGATCGGCAGCGGCAGCCATACGGTCACTAACCATCTGGCGTTTATCGCGACGGTGTTTCGATCCTTTCGACTTGGTTTTGGTAGTCAAACGGGCCAGTGTATCTTTTATTTGCTTTTGTACATCCTCTTCACTGACTTCTTTTTTCAGTTGACGTTTTTTTCGTTTTCCCGCTGGTTCCGGCCCTTTCTTAAGCGCTCCCTTCTGAGGTTGGTCGCCCCGCTTAATCACTTCAACACGTGTCTGCGGTTGTTGCTGTTGTTGTTGCGGAGTGATTTCCCGACCAATACGTTTGCGCTTTTTCTTACGCGGTTGCGACGAATTATCTCCGGAAGAAGCAACCGGTTTATCTTTTCCCAATTCTATTTTACCAACCACTGTCGGGCCGGCAAGTTTTTCAACCCGAGGACGGATCGTATCGTCCTTTTTCTCTCGGTTTTGCACTATTGGTGCAGCTTCCGGGGCTGGCGTTTCAGGGCGATCGTTACGACGTTGACGTTCCCTTTCTTTGCGCTCTTCTTCTTTTTGCTTTTTACTTTTTTTCGCAGGCCTGGTTTTTTGGTTCAGCAGGTCCAGGTCAATTCGGCCTACCACTTTTACTTCTTCAACTTTTGGGACATTGGTTGTCATTAGTTCAGGCTCTGCAGGTATTTCGCGTTTGGGTTCCTGCACCGGTGGTTTTACAGGCGCCGGAGCAACCGGAGTTTCCACTTTCGGTTGTTGTACCACTGCTTCGACAGGAGCTGGAGCAGGTTTTATTTCTTCGGGTTGTTTTTCAGGTACAGGTTGTTCCTTTTTCTTTTCCGGATTCAGATTTTCGAGGTCGATTTTTCCGACTACTTTTACCGGCTCTACTCTCCGTTGTTCAATTACAGGCTCTTCTTTTTTGGGTTGAACGGGTTTCGGGCTTACCAACTCTTCTTTTCTTCCCAGTTGGCTTTTGATCATCACTTCATCGTCATCATCATAATCATCGTCGTCGTCTTTCGAATGACTGTCTTTTACATCATCCAGTGTAACCGACTCCTTTACCCGGTGGCTCTTCAGATTGATCTTCTCCGATTCTTTTTTCAGATCAATATCCCGTTTGTATTCTTTTTCAAGAATATGGTATTCTTCATCGGAAATTTTTTCATTCGGATTGGAATCGATCTTAAAACCTTTCTTATGCAAAAATTCAACTATGGTCGAAATCCCAACGTTGAATTCGCGTGCTACTTTGCTCAATCGTAAATTTTTTCCGCCTGTAATCATAAACCCAATAATTAATTTCGCCCTGATAAACAAGGTTCTTATGCGTATGCAATGTTAATCAATTTCCGTATTATCCTTTTGCCACCGGTCAAATAGTTTTCGGAGGCTTAATCGTTTATTCAAATTCGGACCTGAAGATTCTCAATATTTCATCGATGGTTTCTTCTTCCAGATCGGTCCGTTTTATCAGTTCATTTCGCGACAATGCCAGAACATTTTTAGCTGTATCACAACCGATGGCCTTCAGTTCGTCGATGATCCATCCTTCAATTTCATCGCCAAATTCTTCCAGGTTCACATCTTCATCGTCTACCTCAACTTCGCGGTATACGTCAATTTCGTAACCGGTAAGCTGGCTGGCCAGACGAATATTTAACCCACCTTTCCCAATGGCCAACGAAACTTCATCGGGTTTCAGATAAACATTGGCACGTTTACCTGGCTCATCGATTTTGATGCTTGTAATTTTTGCAGGGTTCAAAGCGCGCTGGATAAACAATTGAACGTTGGCTGAATAATTGATCACATCAATATTTTCGTTGCGCAACTCGCGGACAATGCCGTGGATACGCGATCCTTTCATCCCCACGCAGGCACCTACCGGATCAATGCGTTCGTCGTACGATTCAACTGCAACTTTGGCCCTTTCTCCCGGCACACGTACAATTTTTTTAATGGTAATCAGCCCGTCGAAAATCTCAGGCACTTCCAGTTCGAACAATCGTTCGAGGAATACCGATGCGGTACGCGACAAGATGATCAACGGGTTGTTGTTCCGCAATTCGACTTTATAAACTACGGCACGCAGACTGTCGCCCTTACGGAAATAATCAGTTGGTATCTGTTCTGTCTTCGGTAGTATCAGTTCATTTCCCTCATCGTCCAAAACCAGTATTTCCTTTTTCCAAACCTGGTAAACTTCGCCGGTTACAATCTCACCGATTTTGTCTTTGTATTTACTGAAAATGTAATCTTTCTCCAGCTCCAGAATGCGGCTGGCCAGGTTTTGACGAAGGTTCAGGATAGCGCGGCGGCCAAAGTCAACCAATTTTACTTCGTCAGTTACATCTTCGCCAATCTCATAATCTTCATCAATTTTTTTTGCTTCGGTAAGGGTGATCTGAGTGTTCGGATCATCAATTTCATCGTCGGCCACGACTTCCCTGTTCCGCCAAATTTCGAAGTCACCTTTATCAATATTGATAATAACATCGTAATTTTCGTCGGTACCGTATGTTTTCTGAAGGACGTTTTTAAATACGTCTTCAAGGACACTCATCATGGTTGCCCTGTCAATATTCTTTAGCTCTTTAAATTCAGCAAAGGTGTCGATAAGATTCATGTTATCCATCTTGTCCCGGGTTTAGAATTTAATTATATTTTTTGCTTCTTTCATTTCTTCAAAACCAAAATGGAGGACACGGGTGACCAATTGTTTGGTCTTTTTTCCTTCCACTTTTTCTTTTCTGTTAACTTCCAGATCGAATCCCTGCTCATTCACATTCAGCATTTTACCCGAATGCTTAACTCCGTCGTTCGTCACAACCTCAACTTCGAAGTTTTCATTTTTCACGAATTGACGGTACACTTTAAACGGTTGACCAAGTCCGGCCGATAAAACCTGCAATTCGAAATCTTCCACCTCCCGATCGAGGTTGTGTTCAATATTCCGGCTTACTTCCACACATTTATTGATCGTCACCCCATGCATGCCGTCAATTACTACATGAATTACATTGGAAGCAGAAATACCAAGTTCGACAAGAAACTGTCCTTCGTCCAGTTTTTCTTCTGCAAGTTGTACTATTTTTTCTTTCTCAATCATACTCAAGTAACAAAATAGGGGACTTAACGATCCCCTATCTTCCGGTTTTCCAAATTTTCAGCGCAAAGGTAATAAATTTATTTGATTGTCAAAATCAATAATTTAAACGTTTTTATTCGCGGACAACTGTTAACAAACTAGACGTTTATGCAGACTGACATCTGGAAAAGTTTTTTACATTTGCATGTCTTGTGCAAATGCACGCAACACAAAGCATTGAAAACGAACAAGAAGAAAATCATAAACGACCCGGTCTTCGGGTTTATCAATATCCGGTCGGAAATTATTTTCGATCTGATGGAGCATCCTTATTTTCAAAGGCTCCGGAGGATTAAACAACTGGGGTTGTCGTGCATGGTTTTTCCGGGGGCCAACCATACCCGTTTTGAGCATGCCTTGGGTGCCCTGCATTTAATGCGTTCGGCAATATCCGTTTTACGGATGAAAGGCCACTCAATTACTGAAGAAGAAGCTGATTCGGCAGCGATTGCAATCCTGCTGCACGACATTGGTCACGGGCCATTTTCTCATGTACTGGAAAACAGTATTGTGGCAGGAATTTCCCATGAATGTATTTCTATATTATTAATGGAAGAACTGAACCGGGAATTCAACGGAAAACTCGAAATGGCTATCCAAATTTTCAGGAATGAATATCCAAAGAAGTTTCTGCATCAGTTGGTATCTAGTCAACTGGATGTCGACCGGCTCGATTATTTAAGCCGCGATAGTTTTTTTACCGGCGTTTCCGAGGGAATTATCAGCGCCGAACGCATCATTAAAATGCTGGATATACGAAACGACCAGTTGGTTGTTGAAATCAAAGGAATCTATTCTATTGAAAAATTTTTAATTGCCCGCCGGTTGATGTACTGGCAGGTTTATTTGCACAAAACCGTTTTGTCGGCCGAACATTTGCTGGTAAGCGCCCTCAACCGGGCAAAGGAACTGGCTCTGCGGGGAGAAGACATTTACGCCAGTCCTTGTCTGAAATCGTTTCTTTACAACCGGATTTCGATTGACGATTTCAAAAACAACATACCAATTGACGGCACCCCGGTACTTGAACTTTTTGCCCGGCTCGACGACAGTGACATCATGGCAAGTATGAAATCATGGTGCAATCATTCCGACTTCACGCTGGCATACCTGTCGAAGTGTATTACCAACCGCAATTTGTTTAAGATAAAAATCAGGAATAAACCTTTTGAGGAATATAAAATTTCGGCTATAAAAGAGAAGATTTTAGATCGTTTCGGAATAGAAACCCAGCTTATCGGCTACTATTTATTATCCGATTCGATCATCAACAACGCCTACGACAAGGATAGTCAAAATATTAACATTCTGTTTAAGAATGGAAAGATCAGCGACATAAATGCTGCTTCCGACATACAACTATCAGTTTTATCGGAAACAGTCAGGAAATATTTCATCTGTTACCCGAAAGAATTGGACATTAAGTAATTTAATTTATTTTTGTAGCGCTTAAGACTTAAATGTATGGAATTTCAAGCCACGAGCATTGCTGATTTCCTGAATGGCATCATTGAAGGAGATCCGAATGCAACAGTAAACAACATATCGAAAATCGAAGACGGTAAACCTGGAACATTAGCATTCTTAGCAAATCCTAAATACAATAAATATATCTACGAAACCGATGCAACGATTGTATTGGTCAATAAGGATTTTGTTGCAGAAGGAGAAATAAAAGCTACGTTGATCAGGGTTGACAATGCTTACGAAGCGTTTGCCTCACTTCTTGATCTATATCAGCAAGCCAAAGGAACAAAATCGGGGATTGAAAATCCATCGTATATTGACGCTTCGGCAACTGTCGGCAAAAACATTTACATTGGAGCTTTTTCTTACATTGGCAAAAACGTCCGGATTGGTAATAATGTAAAAATCTACCCTCACGTTTATATTGGCGACAATGTAGTTGTTAAAGACAATACCATTATATATGCAGGTGTAAAGATTTACGAAGATTGTAAAATCGGTGAATTGTGCATATTGCATGCCGGTTGTGTAATCGGGGCCGATGGCTTCGGATTCGCCCCTACCGGTGATGGTTCGTACAAAAAAATACCACAGGTCGGAAATGTAATTCTCGAAGATCAGGTTGAGATTGGAGCCAACACCACCGTTGATTGTGCGACAATGGGATCTACCATTATTCACAAAGGAGTTAAACTGGACAACCTGATACAAATAGCCCACAACTGCGAAGTGGGAGAAAACACAGTTATGGCAGCGCTTACAGGTCTGGCCGGATCAGTGAAAGTCGGGAAAAACTGTACATTTGGCGGCCAGGTTGGGGTAGCAGGTCATTTAAACATAGGAAATAATGTTACTCTTGGCGCCATGTGCGGGGTAACCAATAATATAAAAGACGACAAAGTCATGCTTGGCGCCCCTGCAATGGACATATCGCAAGCAGCAAAAGTGGTTGTGGTATACCGCAGGTTACCTCAACTCAGGGAACAGGTTATCAATCTGGAAAAAGAACTGGCAGCCCTGAAAGAACAAATAGGACTGAAATAGAAGAACAGAAAGAATATTTTTTTTGACATGATAATTAAACAGAAAACACTCGCCCGTGAATTTTCCCTGAGTGGAAAAGGATTACACACCGGGTGCATTGTTACCATGAAATTTAAACCGGCGCCTGTCAACCACGGATTCAAATTTCAACGCATTGATTTGGAAGACAAACCAATTCTTGAGGCAAGCGCTGAACTTGTTATTGACACATCAAGGGGAACGGTCATTGGAAAAGAAAACGCACGGATAAGTACCATCGAACATAGTTTGGCAGCATTAACGGGACTTGATCTGGATAATGTTTTGATTGAAATTGACAATGAAGAAGTGCCCATCATGGACGGCAGTTCCAAATATTTTGTTGAAGCAATTGAAAAGGCCGGGATTGTTGAACAGGATGCTGAACGGGAATATTTCGTCATAAAAGAAAAAATTGCGTTGAAAGACGAAAGAACCGGTTCTGAAATTATCGCGCTTCCCGACAATGATTACTGCCTGAACGTGATGATTGCATTCAACTCGAATGTTCTCAACAACCAGTTTGCCACGTTGGAAAAACTGGAAAATTTCCAAACTCAGATTTCGCCCTGCCGAACTTTTGTTTTTTTGCATGAGCTTGAGTTTTTGCAGAAGAACAACCTGGTAAAAGGTGGCGACCTTGACAATGCCATTGTCATTATGGACCGGCAGGTCAGCCAGGAAGAACTGGACCGGCTGGCTGATTTATTCAACCACAAACGAGTGGAAGTGAAACCTCAGGGAGTGTTGAATAATATTGATCTTCAGTTTGAAAATGAATGCGCGCGCCACAAACTTCTTGATGTGATCGGCGACCTTTCACTGGCAGGGAAACGTATCAAAGGCCGCATCATTGCAACCAAGCCCGGACACGGAATCAATACCGGATTTGCAGCGCTTCTTCAAAAAGAAATAAAAAAATCGGAGGCCGAAACAGCTATACCTGAATACAATCCATCGCTTCCACCATTGATGGACAATGTCAAAATACGAACGTATTTACCACACCGATTCCCGTTTTTACTGGTCGACAAAGTCATTGAAATAAAAGACAGATACATTGTCGGCGTAAAAAATGTAACCAACAACGAATCGTTTTTTGCAGGTCATTTTCCTGAAGAACCTGTGATGCCGGGAGTACTGATCATTGAAGCAATGGCCCAGACCGGCGGATTGTACGTCCTTCACGACAAAACCGAGAAATACTCAACTTATTTTCTGAAAATCGACAATGTGAAATTCAGAAAAAAAGTAGTGCCGGGTGACACTCTCATCATAAAAGTTGTATTAACATCGCCTATACGAAGAGGCATTGCCAATATGAGAGGTTTTTGCTTTGTAGGCGATGCTCTCGTAGCCGAAGGCGATTTAATGGCTCAAATAGTTAAGAATTAATTTTAGAAACAGATACACATGAAACAACCATTAGCTTATGTACATCCTGAAGCAAAAGTAGCTGATAACGTAGTTATTGAACCTTTTGTCTCGATTGATAAGGATGTGGTAATCGGAGAAGGTACACGAATCGGATCCAGTGTTACAATTTTGCCGGGCACACGAATCGGAAAAAACTGCAATATTTTTCCGGGAGCTGTAATCGGTGGAATCCCCCAGGATTTGAAATTCCAGGGAGAATATACCACTGTTGAGATCGGGAACAATACTACCATTCGTGAGTTTGTTACCGTAAACCGTGGTACTGCGTCCAAAGGAAAAACAACGGTTGGCAACAACTGCCTGATTATGGCTTATGTACATATTGCACACGATTGCAAAGTAGGAAATAATATTATTTTAGGAAACAATACACAACTGGCGGGAGAAGTAATCGTCGACGACTGGGCAATTATTTCCGGAATGACCGGAATACACCAGTTCTGCCGCATCGGTTCGCACGTGATGATTGGCGGCGGATCGCTGGTACGCAAAGACGTTCCTCCGTTTATTAAAGCCGGCCGCGAACCACTATCGTACGTTGGAATTAATTCCATCGGGTTGCGCCGCCGCGAATTTACCAACGACAAAATCCGCGAAATACAGGATATTTACCGTTACATCTACCAGAAAGGGTTGAATACTTCGCAGGCTGCCGAAATTATTGAAGCCGAAATGCCTGCTTCTCCTGAACGCGATGAAATTCTTTTATTTGTGAAAGACTCGAAACGAGGCATCATCCGCGGATACTTCCCGGACTAGCCGATGTTTTCAAAAGATATAACTGCTAACAGCATAAAAAAAGACCTTTGAGTAATCAGAGGTCTTTTTTTATGCTCATTATGAATGAATTATTCTTCCAGTATTTGTTTTATCTTCCCAATAAACTCCATCATTTCTTCCAGCATGGACTCAACCTCTGCAATAGAAAACAGAACAAAAGCATCATAATCACTTTTTGTTCTGTTTTGATATGCATTCCGTAGAATTCTCCCATATTTTGAATCAACTTTCTTACTGGCAATAAACTCCCGGTTAAACCAACCTATTAACTGCCCATGTTTTGATGTTTCAAATTTATTTTTCAAAGCTAAGGCTGTCAGAGCATAATACATCCCGTAATAAATACGATTAATCGCTATTGTTAATTTGTTCCCGGCAAGAAGAAATCGAACCAGTTCAATTGTATCAAATGCCTGATTTAACCGATACTCAATTAAAGCATCCCTGTCATTTTCAGTGATCATGCGTGTAGTCCATTTGAAATTGCATTAACAAACACAGGCTGTTTTCCTCTTAATGTTGACAACTCGGCTTCGCTGAGAATATGTGTATCCGTTATTATATCATATTTCAAATCAATTTCATAACAGATGTCCGATATTTCACGTTCTGTTTTCCAATCCGCTTTCTGCCTGAGAATGATCAAAATATCATAATCAGAATCCTTATTAGCATTCCCATATATCTGAGAACCAAAAAGTACAACATCCCTCAGATTATCAGAAAACCTTGATTTTAAAAGATGATTCAAATCGTTTAGCACAATCTTTTTATTAACTCTCATCGCATAAATTTTATATTTCAAAGGTAAAAAATCCTTCGATTAAAACATACAGAACAAAACAACGCCCCGATATTTACAAAGACCATGTATTTTCACAACCGGTTTTTCACCTTCAAGCTCAACCGTGAGCCAAACTACCGTCCGTCGAAAGCATTATCAGGCCGCCACCGATTCAGCATACGGACAAACACTCCCGTCTTCTGATTGTGAATTGCAAGATTATTATATAATCGAAAAATAAACACATGCAATATATCCATCTGATTACAAAGTATATATCAAGCAACAAATATTCCGTTTCGGTTAATTTTTGTTAAACCGAAATAAACATGAAACTATCTTTTTTTAATCAACGTAAACAGAGTTGACTTTGCTCATTTATGAACTTAATTTGGGGTTGATTGGTAAATTGAAATGCAGAAAAGCAAAGTTTGTTAAGGTAATTTTAGTTGTTTGTTTAGAGAAAAGCGGTGGCCACCACCGCTTTTTCAGTTTAAAAATTTTGTATCTCAAGCACAACAGGAAGGCTTTCTCCCGGCGCAACGATCAGGTTTTCGACCTCGTAATATAATTTCAGGTTTGAAACATTTTTAACTTCATCCGATGTTCCGGTGATTTCAAGTACTGTTGTACGGTGTGCTTTTAATGTAAGCAATGGAGATGCAGTAAAGCCAATTGACGGAATCCGCTGCTTCAGCTTGTAATCGATATCTGAATTATTATGTACCCCAATGTATTTTACCTGCATGTTTTCGAGGCGCGGTAGTTCAGAACGAATTTCAACAGAAGCTAAAAACAAAGGGGCTAAAAATGCCCTGTCACCGTATAATTTATCGCGATGATATGCAGCAGTTCTACGGTTCATCAAAGCTTCCTTGATCGATTGCGGACTCCGTTCCTTTGCAAAAACCAAGGTAATAGGTCTGTGACTTTTTTCCAAATCGAATGTTGTACCGGTTGGCCCGTGAATATCGGAATTGGCCAGAATGGTCAGGTTTTTTTCATTTGCCCATCGCAAAGCTTCCGGGTAATAACTATCATCGTTTACAACTTCAATTCCATTGAGCAGTCCGGCTTCCAGCAAGCGGGTATGATCGTTCCACCAAAGAGTCCGGTCGGGCTGCTGTACTTTCCAGCCCGGATGGTTCCATGTTATAAAAGCCCCTTGGTCCCTGGCTTCCTTACATGCGTCGAACCAGCTTTCGCGTTCCAGCAGGTTTACATTCTTTACAAATATCGCGTTCAGATGTCCGGGAGGCATTTTCCGGGTTATCTCACCTCCCCGGATTAAAATAATACCCAGTTGTTCAGCCAAGGGCAATGCAATTTCATGCGAACGGTTGTGATCGGAAGGAATATCCTGCGAATGAGGGCGATATTCAATATGATCGGTTATTGCAATGGCATCGAGCCCTTCGGCCCATGCTTCCTGTACACGAATCGTCGGCCAGACATCCCCGTCAGAAAAAACGGTATGGATATGAAAGTCACACTTTAACGTTAAATAACCCGGCAGGTTGGGAAAATTTATCTCCTTACGCTCCTGACTATATCCCCGGATTGATAAGAATAAAAACAAAATTATCAAATGAACCCTAAAAATTATCATGTCGGTTAGGTCTTAAAATTCGGTTGCAAAGTATGAATTTAAGGGAGCAAATAAAACGATTCTTCCTTATTTTTTTGATCTTTTCGAGATTTCAAAAATCAGGAAAACAAATAGAAAATGAGGAATATCGAAATATCAGGATCAAATCTGTATGACTTTCTCTTCCTGCGCCGGTTTTATCTATTCAACCAGCATCAGTCCCGGATGATTGCCGGTAATGCACCGCCCACCCTGCGGGCCAACCACAAAAGTATTTTCAATGCCTACCATTCCAACGTTTTCAATCCCTTTTTTGGGTTCGACAGCAAATACCATATTTTCCTGCAACGGTTCGTCGAAACCTTTTGCCAGCACAGGCAATTCATCGATGGTCAGTCCGATTCCGTGCCCCAGAAACTTAACCTGCCGCTTTCCGAATCCCATAAAGTTTTCCAAGAACCCGGGATCCAAATTATCCATGCATTTCTCATAAATAACTGAAGGAATATTTCCGGGTTTCAGCATTTCCGCAATCCGGAGCTGCAGTTCCACACATTGCCGGTGTGCAGCAATCGCCTCGTCGGGTATCGGAGCGCCGAACATATACGTATTGGTTTTATCGGTATGATAACCGTTTACACCCATCCCAATATCCACAAAAACCAGATCGCCCTTTTTGAGTTTGCGCTCGCGGCTGCCCAGCACCGGAACCGACGGGGCCATACCGTAATTTCCGCCCGGTCCGTTAAAACTGGTCGGATATATAGAACTTGTGCCAAACGCAATGTGACCAATCACAATTTCGGTGTTGAACATGCCGAAACGCGACATTCCCTGGTGACCTTCTTCCAGCATTACCTTGTAAAGTTCGCCTGCAAAATCCACTTCGCTCATCCCTTCTTTCAGTAGGCCGGGAACACGTTCCTCCAGTACCCGCCGGTGATTTTTCCCCGACTGTTCCATAAAATCAAGTTCGTACTGACTTTTGACCGCACGGGTCATGGCAAGCTGATAGTCGAGCGGCTTGAATTCCGCAAAAGGGAAATACTTATGAAACCGTTGATACATGGCCAGCGGAACAACTTCCGTTTCAATATAAATAGTTTCCGGAATACGTTTAACAATAGCCGCCACATCGCGAAAACTTTCCATGAAACGGATGTCGCTGAAAAGCGATTCGTCGATGCTGCGTTCGTAGCTGCGGCGTACCCAGAGGGTGGCCCCGGTATTCCGGCAAATCAGCAGCATTCCTTCGGGCATGGTGCCGGTGAAATAATATAAATTGATTTTGCTGAATACTACCGCCATCTCCCATTCCGGGTTGTGTGTATCCATGAGGCTGCAAAAACGGCTCATCCGCGATGTTAATTCCGAAGAAGGTACCTGGTAAATCATTGATAACAATTTTTTGAAAGCTCAAAAGTAGCGCTTTGTAGAGAAAGATGTTTGATATTTTAAAGCAAAATTTGGAACAGTCAGTGTTCAGTCGCAGTTGACAGTCACAGTAGGCAGTAGAAAAAAAGACAAATAACCAATATCGAATGACCAATAACCAATCAGATTTCAGATAATCACAAACAGGAAAAGAATAATCAGTAACATCATGAAAAGCAGAAACTGGTTGCGAACAAACAATCCCATCAGTAGCAGAACTTCTATTTCTTCATTGCAGGCGCTGAACAATTCAACTACTCCTTTATCGCGGCTCATCAATTCGTTGCTTTGATAGGTGATGATTTCCATTCCGTTGAATTTCCAGGACCAGCGCGATTGCCAAAAATTCTTTATTTCGAGCTCGAATCGTTTGCCGTTAATAACCACATCGCTGCGAGGATTGAACAAGTTTATCATGATGCTGCCTAAAAGCATTTGGGTGCCTGCATCGTAAATCTCAAGTCTGGAAAGAAAAAATTCACGGTTCAACATAAAACGACGTCCGTTGATGGTCGCCTGAGCCCGGGCGCTAAAAAAACTATCCCACACAATACTCCCGACAGGCTCCTGCCCCCGGGTAAGGATAAGTTTATTACCAAACAGGCTTTTCGACCAAAACAGTTGTTCCATGACGATCTTTTTTGGATGCTGCAAGTTATAAAAAAAAGTTTGTCTGAAACAGAGACAAAAAACAGCTCCAAAAGAGATTTTTTATAGTTCCTGAAATAGAGTATAAAAAATAATAATTTTATCGTGAGAGATTCACATTTTCATTTTCTTATTAACACAATAACGTAAATAATACGTAATATTGCAGCAAATTTTAATGATGTCGCAAATAATACCCAATTTATCGGTTGACTGTGCTGTTTTTGGTTTCGATCAGGAAGGATTGAAACTATTACTTATCCGGCGCGACAAGGAACCAGCGATGAACAGTTGGTCGTTGCCTGGCGGGTACATTTATCTGGACGAGAATCCGGATGATGCGGCAAAACGTTTGCTCAACGAACTGACCGGTGTTCACGATCTGTTTCTTTCGCAGATTGCAGTTTTTGGAGAAGTGAACCGGTATCCGGCTGGAAGGGTTATTTCAACGGTGTATTGCGCACTGGTACGGCCCGATGTTTTCGAACTGATGGCCGGTTCTCACGCCCGCGAGGTGGCCTGGCATCCTGTGGAAAAGCTGCCGGAACTTCCGTTCGATCATCCTGAAATGGTGCATACATCCCTTCAGTGGCTACAACGAAAAATATGGCACAAACCTATCGCCAACAACCTCCTCCCTCGAAAGTTTCCGCTGAATCAACTGCATAATTTATATGAAGCCATCATGGGGTCAAAAATCGATAACCGCAATTTCAGGAAGAAAGTGCTTAGCCAGAACCTGATCATTCAACTGGAAGAGAAAACAAAAGGCGGCGTTCAACGGCCTGCATATTTATATTCATTCAGAATAAACTAATTGTAATTTTTTTTGTTCTTTTTAAATAACGTACATTTTACGCATAAACTAAAAATCATGTTCGAAATTAAAGGAAAAGTAGCCGTGGTTACCGGAGGAGGAGGAGTTCTCGGAGGAAGTATTTCGGAAAGCCTGTTAAAAGCGGGGGCAATCGTAATTATTTTAGATATCAGGGAAGAAAACCTGGGCAATCGGAGCAACCAGTTACAGCAACCGGGGCAGATTGAAGGTCTGGTCTGCAATGTGCTCGACATGGACAGCCTGAAATCAGTTCGCGAAAAAATAATGGATAAGTACGGACGGATTGATATTCTGATCAATGCTGCGGGTGGTAATATTCCGGGGGCAACACTGGCCGAAGACCAAACTATCTTCGATATGAAAATAGAGGATTTCAACAAAGTGACCAACCTCAACCTGAACGGAACGGTTTATCCGACGCTTGTTTTTGGAGAAGCGATGGCGCAAAATAACTCGGGAAGTATTATCAATATTTCGTCGATGGCAACCTATTCGGCCATTACAAGGGTACCTGGTTATTCGGTAGCAAAAACAGGTGTGAATATTTTCACACAATGGATGGCCACGGAAATGGCACAGAAATTCAGTGAAAAAATTCGCGTCAATGCCATTGCACCGGGCTTTTTTATCGGCGACCAGAACCGGTCGGTTCTCATTAACCCCGACGGTTCACTGACCGAACGAAGCAACAAAGTAATTGCCAAAACCCCGATGGGACGCTTTGGCGACATTACCGAACTAAACGGACTGGTGCATTTTCTGTGTTCCGATGCAGCCAGTTTTATTACCGGTGCAATCATACCGGTTGACGGTGGTTTCAGCGCATTTTCAGGAGTATAAAGAAATTTCCAGGAGAAGAGAAAGAACGGAAAATGGGATTTATATTGTAAAAAAGAATAAATAAAAGGGCTGTTCATCAAAGCTGTCCAAAAAGTTCAGGGTTGAGTCATCCCGAACTTGTTTCGGGATCTCATCGTTCTAATAATCAGACCCTGAAATACCCCAAAATCGGGGCAGAGTGACGCGAATTACGAATTTTAGAACTTTTTTGGACAGCCTCTTGGTGAGGCTTTCGGGAGGCTATTATGGAAAAAACATGGAGATGGTTCGGGTACAACGATTCGGTTCAGTTGTCCGACCTGCGGCAGATGGGAATTGAAGGCGTGGTTACCGCCTTGCATCACGTTCCGAATGGTGAAGTATGGCCGGTTTCAGAAATTTTGAAAGTAAAAACCGATATCGAAAATCACGGAATGCGCTGGAGTGTAGTCGAAAGTTTGCCGGTTTCGGAAGGGATAAAAATTCACTCGTCCGATTACGACCGGCTGATCGCTAACTACAGGCAATCGCTCCGAAACCTTGGACAGTGCGGCATCGATACGGTTTGTTACAATTTTATGCCGGTGCTCGACTGGGCGCGTACCGATCTTCAGTTTAAACTTCCGAATGGCGGAGAGTCGATGTATTTCGACTACCCGACATTCGCCGCTTTCGATATTTTTATCCTGAAACGACCCGATGCACAGAAAGATTATCCGGATTGGATGGTGCAAAAAGCAGAAGCGGTTTTCAGCAAAATGAGCGAAGCCGAAGCCGAAAAACTGGCCCACAATATTATTGTGGTAACCCAAGGTTTTATCAACGGAACCGTAGGCGATGTGGCTGATTACAAAACGGTTTTTCTCGGACTTCTTCAAAACTATTCGGAGATTGACAGAGACGGACTGAGAAAAAACCTGTCTGCATTTTTAAACGATGTTGTTCCGGTTGCCGAAGAAGCAGGCATCAACCTGTGCATTCATCCCGACGACCCACCCTATCCGGTACTTGGATTGCCACGCATTGCCGGGACTATTGAGGATTTTAAATGGATTACCGAACAAAACAAGTCGCTCCGGAACGGGATTACATTTTGCTCCGGATCACTTTCGGCAAGGGCCGATAACGATTTAGTGGAGTTTGTTCATCAGTTGGGCGACCGCATCCATTTCATCCATCTTCGGAATACGCAAATGCTGGAAGACGGCAGTTTTTACGAATCGGGACACCTGAAAGGAAGTGTCGATATGTACGAACTGGTAAAAGCCTTGCTCGAAGAACAACATCGCCGAAAAGCAGAGGGGCGAAGTGATTACCGCATGCCGATGCGCCCCGACCACGGAATAAAAATACTGACCGATTACCAGCGACAGGCAAATCCGGGTTATCCGCTTACCGGACGTTTAAAAGGTTTGGCTGAAATTACCGGTCTGGAAATGGGAATCGAAAGGGCTTTATTTCACCAGCCCTGCTGAAAATTATGCTGCATAACGGAAGGCCGGGATTGGTTTATCGCAGACGAGAATTTGCGAACCCAAAATCAATTGTTGAAAACTACAAACCATCTCTCCCTATATAACTCAAAAACATGTTTTACTTTTGAAGCAATTTCCGAAAACGATAGAACGTGCAAAATTATTTAAACGAACTGAACAAGGCGCAGCGTGAAGCGGTGGAAAACTACGACGGCGCCTCGCTTGTTATTGCCGGGGCAGGCTCCGGTAAAACGCGGGTACTCACCTACCGGATTGCCCATTTGCTGAAACTGGGGGCCAAACCCTGGTCGGTGCTGTCGCTTACGTTTACCAACAAGGCCGCCCGCGAAATGAAAGACCGTATTGCGTCGATCATGGGTCCCAATGTAGCCAAATACCTGTGGATGGGGACTTTTCACTCCATTTTTGCACGAATATTGCGCGCCGAAGCCGAAACGATCGGCTACCCTTCGAATTTTACAATTTACGATTCAGCCGATTCGAAAAGCCTGATAAAAACGATCATCAAGGATATGAAGCTCGACGACAAAACCTACAAACCCAACGTGGTGGCGTCGCGGATTTCAAGTGCAAAAAACAGTCTGATTGGCCCGGCAGCCTACGCCAATATGCCCGAGCTTTACGAATACGACCAAAGTATCCGTATGCCGTTCATTTCCTCTGTTTACAAGGAATATGCGAAACGCTGTTTCCTTGCAGGAGCAATGGATTTCGACGATTTACTGATGAAAACCAACGTCCTGTTTCGCGACTCGCCGAAGGTGCTGGAAAAATATCAGCAGCAATTCGATTATGTGCTGGTTGACGAGTATCAGGACACCAATTATGCGCAATATTTAATTATTAAACGGCTGGCCGAAAAACACCACAACATTTGTGTGGTGGGCGACGATGCACAGAGTATTTATTCGTTCCGCGGCGCACGGATCGAGAACATCCTGAATTTTCAGAAAGACTACCCGGACCACAAAGTCTTCAAGCTCGAACAAAATTACCGCTCTACGAAGACCATTGTCAATGCGGCCAACAGCATCATTGCAAAAAACAAGCGGCAAATACCGAAGAATGTTTTCTCTGAAAAAGAAGAAGGCAACCTGATAAAAGTTACCAGTGCGCTGACCGACAACGAAGAAGGGTTTCTGGTGGCCAACCAGATTTCGGAACTACGGATGCGAAACCATTACAAATTCGAAGATTTTGCGATTTTATACCGCACCAATGCCCAATCGCGAATTTTCGAGGAGTCATTGCGAAAACGAAACATTCCGTATAAGATTTTTGGAGGACTTTCGTTTTATCAGCGAAAGGAAATCAAAGATTTGCTGGCCTATTTCCGGTTCATCATCAACCCGAAGGACAACGAAGCATTCAAGCGGATCGTCAATTATCCGGCGCGCGGCATCGGCGACACAACAGTAGCAAAACTCGAACAGGCCGCTTCGGAATACGGGCTCAGCATTGCTGAAATCATTTCAGAAAAAAAAGCAGAAAACCCGGCGCAACTTAATAAAGGCACGCTTTCAAAGCTGGAGGAATTCACCGGTTTGATGCAGGTTTTCAGAGAAAAGCAGCAAATCGGCGATGCCTTTGAAGTAGCGACCGAAGTAGCAACCAGCACCGGCTTTCTGAAAGACTTGTACAAAGATCAAACCCCGGAAGGTCTGAGCCGTTTCGAAAACACCCAGGAATTGCTGAACGGTATTCAGGAATTTACCCTTTCGGCGCGGGAAGAGGGGCAACCTACGCGATTGGAAAATTACATGGAAGATGTGTCGCTGCTCACCGATCAGGATTCAGAAAAAGAGGAAGACCGCGATAAAGTTTCAATGATGACCGTACACATGGCCAAAGGTCTCGAATTTAAAAATGTGTTTGTGGTGGGCCTCGAAGAAAATCTTTTTCCCAGTAACCAGAATGGGGCAAAAACAGCGGAAGAGTTCGAAGAAGAACGGCGCCTGTTTTACGTGGCAGTCACCCGTGCCGAAGAAAATGCGTTTTTGAGTTTTGCCCGCCAGCGTTATAAATGGGGTAAACTCGAATTTTGCAATCCGAGCCGTTTCATCGCGGAAATTGATGAAAATTACCTCGATAAACCGGTTGAACGGGAACTTTCGTTTTTCGATGAGGAACCAAAACCAAAGGAAAACCGGCCGCTTCGGAACTTTCAGACACCAGCTCAAAAGCTGGTACGCAACCCGATTGCAAATTCTGTCGACTTGTCGAACAAATTGCAAAAACTTCGGGATGTGAAAAAAGAAATGAGCGAATTCGATGGCAGTCCTTCTTCTGAAATACAAGCAGGAATGACCGTTGAACACCAGCGTTTTGGACGTGGCAAAGTATTACAGGTCGAGGGACAGATACCCAATCTGAAAGCAACCGTCTTTTTTCAGAATGTCGGGCAAAAACAGTTGTTGCTGAAATTTGCGAAACTGAAAATCGTGAGGGAATAAAGAAATGATGAATTTTGAATGATGAATGATGAATGAAGAATCAGTTTTGCGAAATCTTTGAGTTTTTGAGTCTTCGTGGCATTTCCCGCTATAAAGGTTCAAAAAAATCAACACAACGGATTTACGAACTGAATGACATTGAGTTCAGAATAAAAATCAGGATAAAAACGATTCGAAAACAAATAATAAATTGAGCGAAGAGGTCGCTTTGCAGAGTAATTTCAGGCAACCCATTGCCAAATAAACAATTTTCTTTTAATTTGCAGGATAATTACCTTCGAAGCTGATTATCATTCAAATTACCTTTGCGATAACAGTCAGGAAACAAAGAAATTAATTACAACTTTTTAGATGGATTATAATTCACAACGTGAAAAACTGCCGCTCCCTGAATATGGCAGGAACATTCAGAACATGGTAAACCAGATTCTGAGTATTGAAGACCGCAAGGAAAGAATCAGGGCTTCGCAGTCGATTATTGATATTATGGGCAATATGTACCCCTACCTTAGGGACATTCAGGACTTTAAACATAAATTATGGGACCATCTTGCAATCATGGCCAACTTCAAACTCGATATCGATTATCCGTACGACCCGCCGAGCCCCGAAGTTTTTAAAGTTCCGCCAGCCAAAATTCCGTACGACAACAACCGGATCAAATACCGCCATTACGGAAAAACCATCGAACTGATGATTGAGCAGGCCAAAACGTATGAACCTGCCGAAGAACGGGATTATTTGATCAAGCTGATTGCCAACCACATGAAAAAAAGCTATCTGGCCTGGAACAAAGACGCCGTGGAAGATGAGAAAATTTTCATGGACCTCAATGAGCTTTCGGGAGGAACAATAAAATTGAGCGATTATCAATTGGTTGAAGTAAAAGAAGTTATACTGAAGCCAAAAAAGAACAAGAAAAACAAATACAAGAAGTAATTTTTCTGAAACAACCCAAAATATCCAGCCCAAGATGGCAACATTTGAAATTGAAGGTGGTTATCGGCTAAGTGGGGAACTTCATCCCCAGGGGGCAAAAAATGAAGCCCTGCAAGTATTGTGTGCAGTATTACTTACTTCGGAAGATATTTTTATCAGTAATGTTCCTGAAATCAGTGATGTTCTAAAGCTGATCGAAATTCTCTCAAAACTGGGAGTTGAAGTTGAACGGCTTGCAAAGGGGAACTACCGTTTCAGAGCTGCCCGGATTGATGTGGACTATTTAAAAACGAATGAATACAGCAAACAGGCATCCAGTCTTCGCGGATCAATCATGATCATTGGGCCGCTGCTGGCACGTTTTGGGATTGGTTACATTCCGCAGCCGGGAGGCGATAAAATCGGACGCCGCCGCCTCGATACCCATTTCACAGGGCTGCAAAAGCTGGGCGCCATTTTCGACTATCAGACCGATACTCATTTTTACAGTGTAACAGCACAAAAACTAAAGGGCGCCTACATGCTTC
This sequence comes from Prolixibacteraceae bacterium, assembly GCA_003506435.1. Taxonomy (GTDB): domain Bacteria; phylum Bacteroidota; class Bacteroidia; order Bacteroidales; family Prolixibacteraceae; genus GWE2-42-39. Next base: position 136,103 of record DOAQ01000048.1, on the reverse strand, counting down.
TCGACGAAGCTTCGGTAACCGGAACTGCCAATATTCTGATGGCTGCCGTTTTAGCTGAAGGCACTACTACCATTTATAATGCCGCCTGCGAACCTTATTTGCAGCAATTGAGTAAAATGCTCATCAGCATGGGGGCAAAAATTGAAGGGGTCGGCTCCAATCTATTGACCATTCACGGTGTCTCTTCGCTGAAAGGGTGCAGCCACACCATTCTCCCCGACATGATTGAAGTGGGCAGCTTTATCGGACTGGCAGCAATGACCGGTTCCGAAATTACCATCCCAAAGGCGGGGATTGAACATCTGGGGATCATCCCTGATCAATTTAAAAGACTGGGAATTGTTGTTCAGCAAAAAGGAGATGATATTTTTATTCCGGCCCAGGAACATTACGAAATTGAATCGTTTATCGACGGCTCGATCATGACGATTGCCGATGCTCCCTGGCCCGGACTGACCCCCGATCTACTCAGTATTTTTCTGGTTATTGCAACACAGGCCAAAGGCAGTGTACTCATTCACCAGAAAATGTTCGAAAGCCGTCTTTTCTTTGTCGACAAACTGATTGATATGGGCGCACAAATCATCCTTTGCGACCCGCACCGGGCTACGGTTATCGGTCTCGACCATGCCCACCGGTTGCGGGCTACCAACATGAGTTCGCCGGACATCAGGGCCGGAGTTGCACTGCTGATTGCAGCCATGTCGGCCAAAGGCAAAAGCACCATCTCAAACATCGAACAAATTGACCGGGGATACGAGAATATTGATACCCGTTTAAATGCCATTGGCGCCCGAATAAAGAGACTAAATTAGACACGTTTCAGGGTATTCCATTTGTTAATAATTCTAAAAATGACATGGTCGGTAAACTTCCGGTTTTATAAATGGTTATTTTCGTAGCAAATGATTGTTGTACAAACAACGATACAAACTATAAAAAGATTGAAAATGAAGGCAAAGGGATTATTGTTTTTTGTATTGATGATTGGATTTGGATTGGTAGGTTTTGCAAAAATAAATGAACCAATCAAAACCAGTGATGCTAAAATTGGCTTGAATATCGGGAACAAAGCTCCTGACATTAATGAAAAGGGAATCAACGGAGAATATGTAAAACTTTCTTCTTTACAGGGAAAAATCGTTCTGATCGATTTCTGGGCTTCCTGGTGCGGACCGTGCCGACGTGAAAATCCATACGTGGTAAGTACCTACAATACGTATAAGGATAAAAAATTCAAAAGTGGCGATGGCTTTACGATCTTCAGTGTTTCGCTCGATAAATCGAAGGAATCCTGGCTGAAGGGAATTCAGGATGATAACCTGGGATGGGAATACCATGTAAGCGATCTTGGCGGATGGGAATCGAAGTATGCCGGTGTTTACGGGGTAAATTCAATTCCTTCCAATTTTCTGATTGACGGCGAAGGCATTATTGTTGGCCGCAACCTTCGGGGACCTGCACTTGAAAATGCAATAAAACAACTTCTGAAATAGATATAAAAAAAACCGGCATGAAAGCCGGTTTTTTTATTTTCGTATCGTATGCAATTTATGCAAGCAATTCTTTTACCTGGTTGTAAACGTTTTGTCCGTTGAAACCCAGTTTTTCGTCCAGTACCGTGTAAGGAGCAGAAAAACCAAATGATTCCAATCCGAACACTTTACCATCGGCGCCAACCAAACCTTCGAGGTTAACAGGCAAACCGGCAGTCATTCCGAATTTTTTGATACCCGGTGTCAACACAGCTTTTTGATATTCGGCAGACTGGCTGCGGAACAATCCTTCAGAAGGGACAGAAACGATGCGGCATTTGATACCCTCTTTTTCCAGTAATTCAGCGCCGGCAATCAACGTACTGACTTCCGATCCGCTGGCCAGCAGAATTACATCGGGTGTTCCTTTTGTATCGGATACGATGTACGCGCCTTTTTTTACTCCTTCGTAGTTCGTTCCTTCCGGCAGATTTTTAATATTCTGGCGCGAAAGGATCAACGCTGTTGGAGTGTGCGTGTTTTCGAGCGCCATCTTCCATGCCACGGTGGTTTCTTCAGCATCAGCAGGACGCAAAACCAACATCGAGTTATGCCCTTTGTGGTTTTTCAATTTTTCCATCAGGCGGATTTGAGCCTCCTGCTCAACCGGCTGGTGGGTCGGACCATCTTCCCCAACGCGGAATGCATCATGGGTCCAGACATATTTCACCGGAAGTTCCATCAGGGCAGCCATACGTGCTGCCGGTTTCATATAATCAGAAAAAACAAAGAACGTTCCGCAAACCGGAATGATTCCTCCATGCAATGCCATCCCGTTCATGATGCAGGCCATGGTCAGCTCGGCAACACCGGCCTGAAGGAACGAACCACTGAAATCGCCCTTTTTAAACGCTTTTGTCTTTTTCAGGAAACCATCGGTTTTATCGGAATTGGAAAGGTCAGCTGATGAAACAATCATATTTTCAACTTCGCCTGCAAAAGCAGCCAAAACAGTTGATGATGCAGCGCGGGTTGCCGAACCTGCTTTTTGCTGTATTTTACTGAAATCGAATTCAGGAGTCTCTTTCGAGAAGAATTTTCCCAGTTTGGCAGCCAGTTCCGGATTGGCTTTTGCCCATTCGGCCTGAGCAGCTTTTTTAGCAGCGGCAGCTTTTGCCAGTTCTTCTTTCCGTTTGTTGAATAATTCCTGTACGTCATCGAAAATTACGAACGGTTTTTCAGGATTACCACCCAGATTGACAATGGTTTTTTCGAACGAGGCACCAGCTTCGCCCAACGGCATCCCATGGGTTGCACATTTGCGTTCGTAGTTACTGCCATCAGCCGTTAAAGCGCCTTTACCCATGATGGTTTTCCCAATGATGATGGTCGGTTTTTCTGTTTCAGCATTGGCTTCCTTCAGCGCAGCACGAATCTGTGCGATATTATTTCCTTCGATGGTGATGACTTTCCAACCCCATGCATCGTATTTTTTTGCTGTATCTTCAATGGTAACTTCTTTCGTATCCGTCGAAAGCTGAATATCGTTCGAATCATAAAACATGATCAGGTTGCTCAGTCCCAGAAATCCTGCGATACGACCGGCGCCCTGCGAAATTTCTTCCTGTACGCCGCCATCAGAAATAAATGTATAGGTTTTGTGAGCCATCCATTCGCCAAAGCGAGCTACCAGAAAACGCTCTGCAATTGCAGCGCCAATAGCCATTGCATGACCTTGTCCCAGCGGGCCCGACGTATTTTCTACTCCCCGTTTTACATCCACTTCCGGATGGCCGGGAGTTACGCTTCCCCACTGACGGAAATTAGCACAATCGTCCATGGTGTAATTACCGGTCAAAGACAAAGTAGCGTACAACATTGGCGACATGTGTCCCGGGTCGAGGAAAAAACGGTCGCGGTTAGGCCATTCCATGTCGGAAGGGTCGTAATTCAGAAATTCGGAATATAAAACACTCACGAAATCAGCGCCACCCATTGCGCCTCCGGGGTGACCGGATTTGGCTTTTTCAACCATTGCGGCCGCAAGAATACGGATGTTGTCGGCAGCTTTAGTTACTAAATCTTTGTTCATTTTAATCGTTTTTTGCCAGATTATTAAATCGTTATGCAGGTAAGGTTTATCGTCAGTTGCAAAAATAGAATTTAATTTGTATTGGAACAGAAAATAAAAAAGAAACCCGGAAATATTTAATAAATAATTCCGGGCCGCTATTGTTCGTTTTATTTTCTATTTCGAATGAAGGATACGTGCCATAAATACACCATCAATAGAAAGTAGTTTTTCTACCAATGTATCTGAAGGGTCAGCTCCATCAATATCAATAATATTGTAAGCAATATCTGACTTGTTTTTATTCAGCATATTGGCAATATTAATTCCTTCGGAAGCAAGTTTCGAAGTAATCTGGCCCACCATGTTGGGGACATTTTTGTTGGCAATCAAAATACGTGCGCCCCCGTTGCGGTCCATCTCAGCGGTCGGAAAGTTTACCGAATTCACGATATTCCCTTTTTCCAGGTAATTACGAACCTGTTCAACGGCCATAATAGCACAGTTGGTTTCCGATTCTTCAGTTGAAGCGCCTAGGTGAGGAATAGCAACCACATTTTTCATCATCAACACTTCTTCGTCGGGGAAATCGGTAACATAGCATGAAACTTTTCCCGATTCAAGCGCTTCTTTGATATCTTTATTATTTACCAAACCACCACGTGCAAAGTTCAGGATTTTAACCCCGTCCTTCATCATTTTAATTGTGTTTTTATTAATATAGCCTTTGGTTTCCGGAGTCTGCGGAACATTAATAGAAACAAAATCGGCATTCGATAAAAGGGACTCGATACTTTCGGCTTTTTTTACATTGCGGCTCAAATGCCATGCTTGTGTTACCGATATGTACGGGTCGTAACCCACTACGTCCATTTCCAAAGCCTGTGCAGCATTGGCGATAAGTACTCCAATGGCGCCCAGCCCGATAATGGCCAGAGTTTTCCCTTTTATTTCCGTTCCACCGTAGTTCTTTTTACCATCTTCGATCAGGGCAGGAACTTCGCTTCCTTTACCAATCAGGGTTTTGGCCCATTCAATGGAAGGTGCAATGCCACGCGACGAAAGCAGCATTCCGGCAATAACCAGCTCTTTTACAGCGTTGGCATTGGCCCCCGGCGTGTTAAACACTACAATACCTTTTTCGGTACATTTTTCTATCGGGATATTGTTTACTCCCGCTCCGGCACGTGCAATTGCTTTCAGGCTTGAAGGCATTTCCATGTCGTGCATGGCGGCACTTCGAACTACAATTGCGTCGGGATTAGCCATGTCGCCGGCAATTTCGTACTTGTCTGCAAGAAAGAGCTTAAGCCCTTCGCTATCAATCTTATTTAAGGTCTGTATCTTAAACATGATGTTTGAATTATAAAATGTTACGTATTGAGAGTTTATGAAGTAAATGCAAAACAAATATCACAAATAATTTTAAGATTCGTCAAAAAGTTTTTGAAAATAATTCTAATCTGAATTAGTTCTTAATAAAAATTGTTGACAACCGACAGGTATTCTTATGCTTATTCCTTTCGTTTGTGTTAAAACAGTTTTAAGATTACTTAATGCTTTTTACAATTGTTTCAACTTTGTTAACGGTTTTCACAGCTAGCTTGCAGTACAATAATCGTCGTATGAAAAGGTTACCGGTAGTCTGTTTGCTTTTTATAGTTTTTGATACATTTTCACAAACCCTTCCCGACAGCACAATCATTTTCTCCGGATATGTATTCGATTCCGATTCAATCCCGGTTGAAGGTGTTTATCTTCTTAATTGTCGGACACTTATGGCCGTTTCAACTGACAGTTCCGGGCATTTCCGCACACGGGTGCAACCCGGCGATTCGCTGGTTACAAACCATATTTCGTACAAACGGATGTTTATCCATGGCAACGAAAAAAGCGCGGCTGAAAATATATTTTTTCTAAGCATCCGGCCTTATGAAATCAGTCCTGTAATTGTTAAAAGTTATGAAGTTGATTTAGCAAATTTTGAAAAGAATATGCAATTTATATATAAGCAGATCGGATTGATGAAAAAACCGACAGACTATAAAACCAGCTATGGGCCACAAACTGCTAATCCGTATGCTCCCGGAGCATCGACTCCCGGGTTTGGCTTCAACCTGCTCGATTTGTTTCCGGGAAAGAAAAGACGGTAACTTGTTTTTTATTTTCTGCACATTCGTTAAGTTCGCACAAAAATTTAATCACCGAAAAGATGATTGCAGATCGTATTGAAAACATCAGTATTTATGCTGGGCTGGGAGAAAGAATAGCAATTGCTTTAAAATATATTGCAGAAACCGATTTCTCCGGAATTGAAAAAGGAAAGTATGTCATTGACGGCGACCTGATTTACGCAGTTGTAAACGAGTATGAAACAAAACCGGAAGCAGATTCCAAGATTGAAGCACACCGGAAATATATTGATGTACAATTTATTGTTTCAGGAGAAGAAGCGATGGGTTATGCCCCGCTGACAAACCAGGAACCGAACGTTGCCTACAATGATGAAAAGGATTTTGCTTTTTATAATGTACCCGTCACACGGCTTACGTTTGAACCTGGCATGTTTGCAATTTATTATCCGCACGATTTGCACCAGCCAGGAGTCAGCACAGGAAAAACATCGACTGTTAAAAAAGTAGTTGTTAAAGTAAAGCTATAAAAGCAGCCTTTTGAGGCCCGGTCACTGTGTTCCGATCACGCGAAACAGACTTATCGATTTTCAGCAAACTGTTTTTGTCGGTTAAACTATAATTAATTCGATTCCGAATCCGTCGATCATCTTTGCCATCGAATCGGTAATTCCTGAATCGGTGATGATAACATCAACCCTGTCGAGGCTGCAAATCCTTCCGAAACCTCTTTTTCCGAATTTCGAAGAGTCAGCCAATATGATTGTTTTCAATGAAGCATCTATCATTCTCTTGTTTAACTGGGCCTCTTCAATATTTGAATTCGTAATTCCAAATTCCGAATCAATCCCGTCAACTCCCATGAAAAGTTTGGAACAGGTAATGTCTTCGAGAAAACGTGACGTGTGATCACCAATTACAGAAACAGAATTTTTCCGAACTGTTCCCCCCAGTTGAATAACATTCACATTGTTGATTTCATTCAATAAGATTGACACTTTAAGGGAAGCTGTAACAACCGTCAGGTTATCGATCGGCCGGATTTGTTCGGCAAAAGCAAAAACAGTAGATCCCGCCCCCACAATAATTGAATCATCTTTTTCTATTATATTTTGAGCTGCCTGGGCAATACGTTTTTTTTCTTCCCTCTTTATTTTTTCTTTTTCTGTAATATTTAAATCAATGGCATGGGGATTAATCGGGCTGGCGCTACCATGAGTCCTGAAAAGAAATTTTTTTTCTTCCAGATATTTCAAATCTTTACGAATCGTAACAGTTGTAACATTTAAAGATTTTGCAACATCAATAACTTTCACGAAACCGTCTTTATTCAAAGAATCAAGGATATACTTGTGTCTTTCTGCAATACTGGCCATGACTTTTCCAATTTTAATAATGTACCGCCCTATTTCAGGCCAAAAATACAATTATTATCCTAAAAAAAACAAAGATGTAGAAGGATAACAGGTAAACGAAAAAAAATTTCGTTTTATTTGTTTTTATTTCTTTTTATAACTTATTTTGCAACCAAAAGAAATAAAAAGAACACAAACACCGATGAAATGAAAAAAATAAATAAAAATATTACAATATTCAGATTGTCACTTTCAAAAATTATCACTATCCTGATTCTGGTTAGTTCTATTTCTTTTGCAACTAAGGTCTCAGCCCAAATAGTAAAAGATAACTATATCCATTTCAGTAATACGAAAGAGTTGCAAAACTTTTTCAAATACAAAGGCGATGGAACCATTCTCGTTAGCGGGCATCGTGGGGGTCGTGAAAAAAATTTCCCTGAAAACAGTTTGGAAGGGTTTCAAAATGTGTTGGACAAAATGCCCGCCATTTTCGAGATTGATCCTCGATTAACCAAAGACAGCGTCGTCGTGTTAATGCACGATGCAACTCTCGACCGGACAACTACCGGCAAAGGAAAACTGTCGAATTATACATGGGAAGAACTCCTATCCGTACGATTGAAAGACAGTGACGGAAATGTTACTTCATGCAAAATACCAACATTGGAGGAAGTTATTGTTTGGAGCAGGGGAAAAACGATTATCAACCTGGATAAAAAAGATGTTCCAATGAAGATGATCGCTGCTTTGATAAAAAAGCACAAAGCAGAAAAGCATGTGATGCTGACAGTACACACAGGCGCCCAAGCGCGGTATTATTACGACCGGTTTCCCGGTATTATGATGTCAGCTTTTTCCCGCAATGCCAAAGAATTCGAAGACCTTTCAATTTCAGGAGTTCCGTGGAAAAATATGATTGCCTATGTAGGCTACACCATTGATGCAGAAAATGAGAAAATCGTAAATATGTTGCGTTCAAAAGGTGTACGTTGCATGGTTTCGTACGCACCTACACACGACAAACTGGGAACTCCGGGCGAACGTAAAAAAGCATACAAAGAAGATATAAAGAAACAGCCGGATGTTATCGAATCGGATATACCGACTGAAATATGGGCAATCCTCCAATCAAATTAAATTAGTACACAATCATGTCGAAAATTGAAAATGCACTAAAAGCAGCAAATGAAACCCGGGCGCTACGAATCGGATCGGGCATATTAAATCAGGTACCCGAAATGTTTACCGAACAGTTTCCCGGTAAAACGGCTGTAATAATAGCAGATAACAACACGTACAGGGTAGCAGGAGCTGCTGTTTATGAATCTCTAAAAACACAGGAAATCAATCAGGCAGAACCTTTCATTTTTAATGATCCCGAACTTCATGCAGAATACTCATACATCGATCAGTTGACTGCATTTCTGAAAACGAATGAAGCAATACCTGTTGCTGTGGGGTCGGGTACCATCAACGACCTGGTAAAACTTGCTTCTCACCTGACCGGAAGAAGATATATATGCGTAGCCACCGCCGCATCGATGGATGGCTATACCGCATTTGGAGCATCGATTACAGCCGACGGGGCCAAGCAAACATTCAACTGTCCGGCTCCGCAAGCCTGCCTTGCTGATATTGATATTATCAGCGAAGCCCCTTCCGAAATGACCGCCTCCGGTTATGCTGACCTGTTTGCCAAAATAACCGCCGGGGCTGACTGGATTTTATCCGACCGACTGAACGTGGAGCCAATCGACAAACAAGCCTGGTCAATTGTTCAGGATGGTTTGCACGATTCTTTGTCTGACCCGCAAGGAGTAAAATCCGGAAATCAGGAGGCCATTTCAAATCTGACGGAAGGGTTGATGCTGGGCGGATTTGCCATGCAATGGCACAAAACAAGCCGTCCGGCTTCGGGAGCAGAACATCAGTTCAGCCATTTATGGAACATGGAACACCACCTGAACAACGGAGAACATGTTTCGCACGGGTTCCAGGTCAGTATTGGCACATTATCCATATTGGCTTTCTATGAAAAAATTCTTGAAACACCCATCGAAAAACTGGATGTGAAAGCTTGTTGCAATGCATGGCCAACTCCGGAAGAATCGGACAAACAAGCGCTAAAAATTTTCGAAGGAACTGATTTCCCTGAAATCGGGTTACAGGAAACAAGGGCAAAATATATTTCACGTGAAGCGTTAGCCGATCAGTTGAATTTATTAGTTCAAAAATGGCCTGAAATAAAAACAGACCTAAAAAAGCAACTGGTTCCTTATGCAGAAGCGAAAAAACGACTGAAGCTGGTCGGTGCCCCTACCGAACCGGAAGAAATAGGAATATCACGCGCCCGGTTGCGCGAAACATTTATCCGTGCGCAATACCTCCGCCGCAGGTTTACAGTTCTTGATCTCGCTGTCCGGACAAACCTTTTCGAAAAATGGTTGGACGGGTTATTCGGAAAAGGTGGAATCTGGAAAATATAAGATATAACCAATGAGTGTGAAAAATAATCAGGATAGCTATTCGACGATGCCCCCGGAAACTGCCAAACGCTTTAAATACTGGCAAACCAGGGTCATTATTACCACTATGATCGGTTATGCGATGTTCTATTTCGTACGGAAAAACCTGAGCATCGCCATGCCTGCCATGCAAGCTGACCTGGGAATTACCAAAGCTGAATTGGGGATATTTCTTACGTTGCACGGTTTGGTTTACGGAGTCTCAAAATTTGCAAACGGGTTCATCGGCGACCGGGTAAACGCACGTTACTTTATGGTAACCGGCCTGGTCCTCGCAGCATTCTGCAATATTGCATTTGGGTTCAGTTCTGCCGTTTTGATGTTCGGAATTGTCTGGATAATGAATGGTTGGTTTCAGGGAATGGGATTTCCTCCCTGTGCCCGCTTGCTGACACACTGGATTCCTCCGAAAGAACTGGCAACGAAAATGTCGGTCTGGAATACATCGCATTCGATCGGAGCTGGTCTGGTAGTGATCATTACCGGATACGTTGTTTCGCTTGGCTGGCGATGGTGCTTTTTTGTACCATCGGCCATTGCACTGGCAGGAGCTGCATTTTTGTGGTTTACATTGCGGGATACCCCGTCATCAGTTGGATTGCCGGAAATAACATCAGACAATAAAAATCACAAGGAAGAAGGAGACAGCAAATCACTTGAATTCAAACAATTTGTACGGAAGAAAGTATTCCTCAACCCCTATATCTGGATTATCGCCATTGCCAACTTCTTTGTATACACAGTGCGTTATGCAGTTTTAGACTGGGGACCAACACTTCTGAGCGAATGGAAAGGAGTTTCCATTCATCATGCAGGATGGATGGTGGCAGGGTTTGAAATTTCCGGAATCATAGGAATGCTGCTGGCAGGATGGGCAACGGATAAATTTTTCGGAGGACGGGGAGCCCGTGTTGCCGTTATCTGTATGGCTTTGGCTGCCTTTTTCATTTTCCTGTTTTGGCAAATCGACGCCTCTCCCGCATTGATGGCAGGAATTTTAATGGCAGCCGGGTTCAGTATATACGGTCCTCAAGCCTTGGTAGGAATTGCGGTAGCAAACCTTGCAACCAAACGCGCAGCAGCAACTGCAATCGGATTTACCGGACTTTTTGGATACGCCAGCACAATCGTTTCCGGATGGGGATTGGGTATGATTGCAGATAATCTTGGATGGAATTACGCTATCGGAGTATTAATTATTCTCGGAATTACCGGGACTCTGGTGTTTGCACTGGCATGGAAGGCCAAAGCCGATGGCTATGATGATTAATAAATAACTATGACAAATTTTACTAAATACAAGTATTTCAATCAGATGGGGATTGATAACCCCATTGAATTGCAAAACAGGTTAAAAGATATTAAGCATGTTGCTTTGGACATGGATGGTACCATTTACAACGGGAAAACATTGTTCCCTTTTACCATCTCTTTTCTGAATAAATTGAAGGAAATGGATATCAGTTATTCGTTCCTTACCAATAATCCGTCCAGAAGTACCAACGATTATTTAACACACCTGAGAAGAATGGGGATATCAGCAACTGAAGATGAAATATATACTTCGGCGCAAGCTACAATTGAATATCTGAAGTGCCATTATCCCGAGGTCAAACGATTATTTATTCTGGGCACGCCAAGCATGATCAGGGAGTTTGAAAATGCAGGGTACAAACCAACGGAAGATGATGCGGACGACCATCCGGATGCCGTAGTCGTTGGGTTCGACATGTCGCTGACATATTCCCGCCTCTGCCGGGCCGCATGGTGGATCGGACAAGGATTGCCCTATATCGCAACCAATCCAGATAAGGTGTGTCCAACCGATCAACCAACCACTTTGGTCGACTGTGGCTCCATCTGTTCCTGTCTGAACGAAGCAACCGGACGCACTCCGAATGCCGTTGCCGGGAAACCGGACCCCCGGATGCTGGACGGAATATTGCAAAAATACAAACTTCAGGCATCGCAGGTTGCCATGGTGGGCGACCGCCTGTATACCGACCTGAAAATGGCTCTGGACTCGAAGGCATTGGGAGTATTGGTATTAACCGGTGAAAGCTCTCTCGAAGATGTGAATAATTCAACTTTTCGTCCCGACATAATAGCCGACGACCTCGAATTGTTTGGCGAAATGCTTCTTGAATCAAAAAAACAAATCTTACTCATATAAACCTGAAAATTAATCTCAATGAAAAAGAATGAACATGTAACTCTCTCTTTTAAGCTTGCCAGTCGCGCAAGGAAGAACACGAAAAAGAAAAATGTTTTATAACCACAAAAAGCAAGTTTTATGAAACAGACATTTATTTTTATTTTTTTAATTGTTACTATCCTGTTTACAGCCTGTGATAGTTTTGACGATCCGGCAATTCCGGAGATCAATGACTGTAGTTTAAGCTTGACCAATAACGAAGGAATTCCTCTGTCAAGCGTTTGGGTGAAAGTTTATTATACAGACCAGAAGCCAAATTTTGTAGTCGATTCTGTTTATACTTCAGTTCTTGGTAAAGGAAATTTTAAAAGTCTTGAACCGAGAAAATACACATTGAAAGCTTTTAAAGCAAGTGAAGAACTGGGAGCAACAGAAATAACTGTTGAAAAGGACAATACACTTAACGTCGTCGAATGGGCGCTTGATGTATATGTTGAAAATTACAATTTTACTGTGACCTTGATCGACAACAAGCAAAAGCCGATTGTTGGCAGAAAAGTAGAATTATTGACTTCGGATGCCAATCCTGTTTTAATAAAAGAAGGACTGTCGGATGTACAGGGAAAGGTCACATTTGCCAAGACGGTTACAGGAACGTACAATGTATACGTTTACGACGATAACAATTTAGCTGTTTTCACGCAGTCTGTTTCAATAGTTGGGGCAGGACAGAGCAACTCTGCGAACTTCGTTATCCGGAAAATCTACCACAATGCAGAAATTGTTATTACCGGTTTTGTACATGACCCGAGAGGATCAGACAGTCCTCTGACTGGCGCTATTTCCGGCGATGGCCTTACTCATCCCGGACAATATGAATACGTACAACTCATGGCACTAAAGGATATTAATTTTGCTGAAAACAAATACAGCATAGTATTTACAAACACATCTACACCAAGCGTATACGGCTGGGCCGATGGCGTTTACAATGCGACCAGCAAAAGCGTATATCAGATAAACTTAGAAACAGGCTCCGTGAAAAAAGGACAATATTTCTATGTAGGAGGAAACGCCCGGGTAATATGCAGTTACTATAAATTAATTCTCAGCCCGCAGTTGGCCCCAACGGTATTCTGGGGTGTTGATTATTGTGCAGTGCCCGGCGGAAACGGTAATGGCGCAGCAAAAGCAGGAAGTGGTTTGATGGCCAACGGATCAGGAACTTCACAGTCTTCTGTCAAGAAAACCTTCCCCGATGGTATCGCCGTATTCAAGGGGGTTAATGTTACTGAAAATTCAGTTCCTATGGATGCTATTTTCTACGGGGTTACACTTGCCGAAACACCCTATCCGATTCCGGATAACGATGTATACAGCAGAACAGGCAACAACGACGAGCCTCAGCCGAACTTCGGACAAGGCACCAATACGTATCTGTTCCCTGTAGGGGCGCAAGATAAAGGCACCTTTATCAAACTGGGTGGACAGGTTACTCCTACGGAATGGCTTCTTCCCAGAACCGGTACAGTATTCGTATTTAATATGTTGGATACTCCGGGAGCATCTGTTGCCGATATTGAAAACTCAACAGACTGTACGGTCTTTGTCGATAAGTAAATACAATATTAATCCTATTACTTACTATTATGAAACAGAGTAGATTATTAAAAAATATTCCGATATATAGTTTGACCTTTATCCTGCTTTTCACCTGGAGCATCGGGCTTAATGCAAAGGAAAAAGGACATTCTCCTGCAGAATCTGTGGCTTCACAGCAATCCCTTACTGTATCGGGTGTTGTAAGCGATACAGATGGAGCTCCGTTGATCGGTGCAGCAGTACAGATCATGGGAACGACCACCGGAACAATAACCGATTTCGAAGGACGGTACACTATTCAGGTTCCTGATGGAAATGCAAAATTGTCTTTTTCCTATATCGGATATGTTGCGGTTACAATTGCAGTCAACAGCAGGTCCGTATTGGATGTAAAACTTGAAAGTTCGCTTTCTAAAATTGATGAAGTTGTAGTTATTGGTTATGGTACTGCCAAGAAAAGAGATTTGATCGGCGCTGTTGACCAGATTACATCTGAGACCATTGAAAGCCGTCCAAATGCAAGTATTACCCGTAGTTTACAGGGGCAAATCCCCAACCTGAACATTACCATGCGCGACGGCAAACCTAGCCGTGAAACAAGTTACAACATCCGTGGTAAAACGTCGATTGGCGCAGGTGGTAACGCCTTAATATTGATTGACGGAGTGGAAGGCGATCCAAGCACCTTGAACCCGCAGGACGTTGAAAGTGTTTCGGTATTAAAAGATGCTTCGTCGGCAGCCGTTTACGGGGCCCGCGGTACATTCGGCGTTGTACTGATTACAACAAAAAAAGCAAACAAAGGCTCGATAAAAGTGAACTACGATGGAAGCGCATCCTTCTTTACAAGGACAGTAAAACCTTCGTTTGTCACCAACGGATATGATTGGACCACTTCATTCTTGAATGCGTATTACGGATATAATGACTATTCAGCATCCGATCCAACGACTATCAATAACATATTCCCGTTTTCCAGATCTTGGTACGACGAACTAAAAAGACGGAACGATAATCCTGAATTACCCAAAGTAAGGGTAACCAACGACGGAAGGTATGAATACTTTGGCAATACCGACTGGAACCAATTACTTTACAAGGATTGGACGCAAGGTACTGACCATAAGCTGAGCATCAACGGGGGCAACGAAACGGCAAATTATTACATTTCAGGAAGATATTTTTCACAGGATGGAATTTACCGATACAATTCCGATGATCTCGACCGGTATAACCTGAGGGCAAAAGGGCAAATCAAAGTAAGTCCGAAGCTGACTATTGATAATAACTTTTCAATCGACAACACCGACTATCATTATCCTTTAATGTCGTATGCCGATGAACTGATACAACGAAACCTGGAACACCAGGGATTCCCGGTCGCCATGATGTTCAACCCGGACGGAACATATACCTATTCGTCAATTTACAATGGGATCGGCGACTTCCACAACAAAACTTCTTTCCAGGATGACAATACACTGAACGTACGAAATACCGTTGGTGTAAATTATATGCCGGTAAAAGATGTTTTGACTTTCAAAGGAGATTTCACGTATAGCTACAAAGATTACCAACGCACCCGCGTTAACCGCTATGCACCCTACAGTGAAGGTCCGGCCCTGTTTGCTGAAAAAGGACAATCGCTAAGAAGGATGTGGAACCAGGAAACCAATTATTTCGCAAGCAACCTCACCGGTAACTATACCCCGAAAATCGGGGAAGATCATTCCCTGAATATTCTGCTCGGAGGAAATGTTGAATCTTCAAACCGGAGAAACCTCTATATGCGGAGAGATGGTTATTTATATCCAGACAAACCTAACTTCATTTTAATGGACGGGATCAACTACGTGATGGAAGAAAGAAGTATCGACTGGGCATTTATCGGACTTTTCTTCAGGGCGAATTATTCCTACAAAGGAAAATACCTGACTGAATTCAGCACCCGTTACGATGGTTCTTCTAAATTTCCGGCCAACGAACAATGGGGTATCTTCCCCTCTGCATCCCTCGGCTGGCGTATTTCCGATGAAGGATTCATGGAAGGAACGAAAAGCTGGTTGGACAACCTGAAAATCAGGGTTTCGGCCGGTACATTAGGAAACGGTAACGTGGACCCGTATTCGTATCTGGAATCCATGAATGTTGCAAAAACTTCGATATTGCTGGACGGCGGTTTCCAAACCTACACTGCTCTGCCAACCCTTATTCCCGACAACTTAACATGGGAAAAAGCCACAACCTATAACGTCGGTTTAGATGCAGATATGTTGAAAGGAAAATTAAGTCTTGGTGTTGACTGCTACAGGAGAAATACTACGGACATGTATGTTGCAGGTCCCGACCTTCCGCAGGTACTGGGTTCAAGCGCACCGAAAGGAAACTATGCCGACCTGAAAACACTGGGTTGGGAGTTGACCATCGGATGGAAAGACCGTTTCAATCTTGCAGGCGACGATTTCGCTTACAACGTAAAGTTCATGCTTTGGGACAGCCAAAGCTGGATTACAAAATATCTGGGTAACGAAAACCAACTACTTAGTTCGTATTATGAAGATCAAAAGATTGGCGACATCTGGGGGTACACTATCGACGGACTGTTTTCCAGCACCGAAGAAATTGCATCTCATGCCGATCAGTCGAAAATCGCAGTTTCCAAAGGAAAAATATTACTTCCCGGAGACTTGAAATTCAGGGATATGAATGATGACGAAGTAATCTATCAGGGAAAAAATACGTTGGATGACCATGGTGATTTAAGTATCATCGGCAATTCAGAACAACGGTATCATTTCGGGCTTAATCTGGGCGCAAACTACAAAGGCTTCGGGTTGAGCGCATTCTTCCAGGGAGTTGGGAAAAGGGATTGGTACCCCGATATTGAATCAGGTTATTTCTGGGGCCAGTACAACCGTCATTACGGATATTATCCAACCGACCAGGTCGGGAATACATGGATTGAAGGAGTGAACGAAGATCCCAATGCATATTGGCCACGTCAGAGGACTTATTTAGCCAATTCCAGAAGCAAGCCAATGGGGGTAAATAATACCAGATACCTGCAAAATGCTGCTTATGTCCGTTTAAAATCGATCACGTTGGATTACTCGCTACCAGAAAATCTGGTGTCGAAAATGAGAATATCGGCTGTGAAGTTTTATGTTTCAGGAGAAAATATCTGGACCCTGACTGGTTTAACCAAGCATACTACCAACTTCGACCCTGAAGTAATTGAATCAGGCGATAGCGACGTTGCAACCAATACGAACGAAGAAAACGGATACAGCTATCCGATGTTGAAGAGTATCACTCTTGGTGTTAATATTACATTCTAAAATAAGGAGTTATGAAAAAACTATTAATATATTCATTACTTATTTCGGGTATTACTTTCTCCGCCTGTGAAGACATGCTGGAAAAAGAACCAATACATGAATTAAATGCGTCTGAATTTTTCACTTCGGAAAACGACCTGAAAATATATTCGCATTCATTTTACGTGAACGACCTGCCCACGGCTGATGATATTGCAAAAGAAGACGGTACTTCGGATTACGCGGCAATCAACAGTCCAAGTACTTTTCTATCCGGGAACTGGAGCTCTGTAGATCAGACCGGATGGGCAGTTGGCAACTGGAGTGCATTACGCAATATCAACTATTTTCTGGAACATGCCCCCAAAACTCCTGTTTCCGAAGAAGTTCTCAACCATTACATAGGGATTGCCCGTTTTTGGAGAGCCTTCTTTTACCTGGACAAAGTACAAACTTTTGGTGCCGTTCCATGGTACGATACAGCGCTGAACCCGGATGCCCCTGATTTGAACAAAGCACGCGACAGTCGTGAATTTGTAATGGGCAAAGTACTCGAAGACATTAATTTTGCTGCTACATACATCCGCGAAACCAAAGATACATACAGTAGTTTGGTGAACCGGTTCACTGCTCTGGCCTTGAAATCACGTATTTGCCTGTACGAAGGGACTTATCGTAAATACCATACAGAACTGGGTCTTTCCGATGCAACTACATGGTTGCAAGCTGCTGCTGCTGCTGCAAAGGAAGTGATGGATGCAAACCAGTACAGGTTGTACAATACGGGCAAACCTGAAAGCGATTACCGTGCATTGTTTACTGCGGAAGATCTGGCCGGAATGCCTAAAATAGCCGGAGAGGTGATGCTCGCAAGGTCAATGAATACCGAATCGAGAGTATGGCACGACCTGACCTGGAACTTCAATTCTCCGACAAACGGTAGTCGCTGGTCGTTATTAAAACAATTTGTAAATACCTACATGATGCGCGACGGCAGCCGGTTTACCGATAAGGCTGATTTCGATAAAATTGAATTCTATACCGAAATGAAAAACCGGGATTACCGGTTGAGCCAAACCATCCGTACCGAAGGTTATTACAGGGAAAACGGGACCATTGCTCCCCCTGATTTCGCAGTAACGCTTACAGGCTATCACATCAAAAAATGGAGTCTCGACGATTCATGGCACGACGGACAGGGCCAATGTACCAACAGCATTCCAATTATCAGGTATGCCGAAGTGTTGCTGAATTATGCTGAAGCCAAAGCTGAATTAGGAACATTCGGACCTGCCGAATGGGAACTGACTATTAAACCATTACGGACCAGAGCCGGGGTTTCAGGAAGTGAACCTGCTGCTGCCGATACGTATCTGCAAACCACTTTTTTTCCAAATATTTCCAATAAATATTTATTGGAGATCAGAAGGGAACGGGGCATCGAACTTTGTTTCGAGGGATTCCGTTACAATGATTTAATGCGCTGGAAATGCGGAGACTTATTGGATTCAGGAAAAATGCTTTGGAAAGGAATCTACATCCCTGCAAAAAATGTCAATTATGATTTGAACGGCGACGGGAAACCGGATGTTTGTATTGTCGACAAAAAACCATCGACGACAACTGATGGAGTAAAATATGTGATCCTCGGTGCAAACATTAAATTATCAGAAGGAGATAAAGGACATTTGATCTGGGCTTGGGGAGTTGCCCGTAAATGGGAAAACAAAAAATATTTAAGGCCAATCCCTCAAACTGCGATTACCTTAAACCCAAACCTGTTACCTCAGAACGACGGATGGGAATAGTTCTCGATAAACATGTTTTGAGTAATTTATTAATATGCGAAATGCAGGAAATTAGCTTCCTGCATTTCGCTCATTTCTGTACTAATCAGAAGAACATTATTTGATTGTTTTACCAACTGTATAATTTTTCATAAGGCGATGCCTGTCGTGTTCGGAAAAACAAACGGGAGTTTTCAGGAAAGCTGTTCGCGTATGAATTGATAACCGCAATGTAAAAGAAAAGAAACAGACAATTCTCAGCTAATTTATCAGCAATGATCAGCACGAAATATAAAAAAATCATTTTCCCGTTATTGTCGGTTACGGCAACCGGGATATTGTTTTCATGCGGAAATGCTTCCCGTGATCAGGCTGGAACCTCTGGCCGGAAACCCAACATCGTGTACATCCTGGCCGACGACCTGGGCTACGCACAACTAGGTTGTTACGGGCAGCAAAAAATTGAAACGCCGAACATTGATGCCCTGGCTGCCAACGGAATGATTTTCACACAACATTATTCTGGGGCGCCGTTGTGTGCCCCTTCCCGCTGTGTGCTGCTCACTGGCAAGCATACCGGCCATGCCCAAATTCGTGCCAACGATGAATGGGGAAAAAGAGGAGAAGTCTGGGATTATGTGAAGACACAGGAAAACCCGGAACTCGAGGGCCAATATCCGCTGAAAGCCGGAACACAAACCATTGCTTCCATTCTTCAGAAAGAAGGATACAAAACTGCGCTGGTCGGGAAATGGGGACTGGGAGGACCGGAAACAGAAGGCGCTCCCAATAAGCTGGGGTTCGATTTTTTCTTCGGGCACAACTGTCAGCGGCAGGCTTGGAATTATTATCCCCGCTATTTGTGGAAAGACACGATAAAAGTCTGGCTCAACAACGAGTTAATCATTCCCGGCACAAAAGATAAAAAAGCAAAATTGCCGAAAGGCGCTGATCCGAAAGATGAAAACAGCTATTCCGCTTTTTCATCGAATGAATACGCCCCGGAACGGATGCAAAAAGAAGCGATTGTTTTTATCCGGGAAAACAAGGAACAACCTTTCTTTTTATACTATGCAACCCCGATCCCGCATGCCGCTTTGCAGGCGCCCAAACACTGGATTGATCATTATCGTGAAAAATTCGGCGATGAAGAGCCGTATTCGGGAGAAAAAAATTATTTCCCGACACGGTACCCGCATGCCACGTATGCTGCGATGGTTTCGTACCTCGACGAGCAAGTCGGTGAATTAGTAACCATTCTAAAGGAGTTGGGATTGTACGAAAATACGCTGATCATTTTTGCCAGCGACAATGGCCCGGCCAATGCAGGAGGTTCAGATTCTCCCTGGTTCGACAGCGCCAAACCGTTTAAATGCGGCCCCGGATGGGGAAAAGGAGAACTTACTGAAGGCGGAATCCGCGTCCCGATGATCGCCCATTGGTCCGGAAGAATAAAAGCGGGTCAGCAAACTAACCTTATTTCAGCTTTTTATGATGTGTTGCCCACGTTGTGCGATGTGGCCGAAATAGAAACACCTCATGACAGCGACGGAATTAGCTTCCTGCCCACGTTGCTCGGAGAAAAAAAACAGCGGACACACGATTTCCTGTACTGGGAATTTCCCGGAGCAGGCGGTCAACAGGCTATCCGAATGGAGAAATGGAAAGGAGTGCGCAGAAATATATTGAAAGACAGTCTGCGTGTGCAACTGTATAATCTCGATGAAGATATTCAGGAACTGACCGATGTTTCTTCCCGATACCCGGAAATTGTTCAGCAAATGGAAAAACTTTTTGAGCAGGAACATCAAACCCCTGAAAACGAAACGTTCCGGATGAAAACTCTGGGCGATTAATTGAAAGAAAGTCATGTAAAATATTTAACAAACAGAAAACGATTTATGATGATGGTAAGAACTTTTAAAAAGATAGCGGATATATTTCTGTCGGATATTCAACGATCTGCGCAATATCTGCTGGCAATATTGCTGTTGCTGACATTTGTACAGTGTGGTGAAAAATCAGACAACATAATTCCCGATGAACCAGACCCTTCAGAAGTTGTAATAACGCCCGGCCCGGGAATGGACTTGTATGGGTTTATCGGCGATAACGATGGTACCCCGATCAAAAATATTGTTGTGAGCGACGGGTTCTCTTGTACCGCAACCGATGCAAAAGGTATTTACCAGATGAAAAAAAATGCGAATGCAAAATTTGTGTTTTTCTCGACACCTGCTGAATACGCTGTTAATACAACCAGCGAATCGGTAAAGATGGCATCGTTTTATTCTGAAATCAGCACAACCAAAAGACACGACTTTACATTGAAAAAACTTCCTGCTATTGAAACCAGTTTTACCCTTCTTTGTATCGGCGACCCCCAGGTTACCAGCGCCGAAGAGGTAACCCGTTTCAGAACGGAAACTATGGAGGACATAAAAGTATTAACCCAGTCGGAGACCAAACCTTGCTATGGATTGGCAATGGGAGATATGACTGGCGATAAACCTGCTTTTTTTGATCAGATGAAAGCGCTGATCGGATCAAGCGCCATACGTGTTTTTACAACCATCGGCAACCACGACAAAGTAGCCACGTCGGTTACTACTCAGCCCCGTACCACCGATGCTTTTTCCAAAGTTTACGGCCCTGTCAATTATTCATTTAATCGCGGCAATGTGCATTTCGTATGCCTCGACAATATTATCTTCACCGATGCATCGAATTATTCCGGCGGCTTCACCAGCAGTCAGGTAGAATGGTTAAAACAGGATTTGAGTTATGTCCCGAAAGAAAAAATGGTAATCGTGTATTACCATATTCCGATCCGGAGTACATCCGGCATTTCATACCGCACCGAAATACTCAGCACATTACAAGGATTTGCCGAGGTGCACCTGATGTGCGGACACACACATTATACTGAAAATTACACTCATACATCGCCCGTGGCAGCGTACGAACACATTCATGCGGCAGCCTGTGGTTCCTGGTGGAGATCAACCATTAACGGCGACGGCGCCCCCAATGGTTATGCGGTTTACAGTATTAACGGAAACACCATAACAAACTGGTACTATAAACCAACAAACCTGAGCAAAGATTTTCAAATGCGACTGCATAAAGGGAATGTTTCATTTGGCGGTGCATATGGATACTATAACTTCAACCAGGCCGACAATACCATTGTTGCCAACGTATGGAATTCAGATAGTAGCTGGAAAGTTGAAGCGTATGAAAACGGAATTAAAGTTGCGAACCTTACTCCCATGCCAACATCAATGAAAGATGCCTGGGCATTGGGTTACCACATAGGCGTTCTGAACAGAAACCCGGATAATTACAGTCCGTCATGCAAACATTTGTACCTTCATACACTTGTAAATCCGAATGCAAACCTGGAAATAAAAGCTACCGACCGGTTCGGTAATGTATACACACAAAACCAAATCACAACAGACTTTACAACAGCGATATCATATTGATAATTCTCAAAGAATATTCATAAATAACTAAACTATTCCGGATGAACAACAAAACTTTTTTCGACAAGGTAGGATTGCCAAAACAATTGGTCTGGGCTTATTTTGGTATCCTGATTTTTATGATGGGCGATGGTATTGAACAGGGATGGTTGAGCCCTTACCTTGTTGAACGGGGCCTGTCGATCCAGCAATCGGCTTTGCTATTTACCGTTTACGGAATAACCATTGCTATTTCCGCATGGTTTTCAGGAGTGCTGGCCGAAGCCTATGGCGTTAAAAAAACCATGTCGATGGGGCTTGTCCTTTATTTGCTTGGAACAGTTGGTTTTGTAGGTTTTTCAGTCCCCTCCCTTGATTACACACTGATGTTATGCACCTATGCCTTAAGGGGGTTTGGCTATCCGCTGTTTGCCTATTCATTTTTAGTATGGATCGCTTACAGTGCGCCCCGTGATACGTTAGGCAGGGCTGTCGGTTGGTTTTGGTTTGTTTTTACCGGAGGGCTGAATGTTTTGGGCGCATATTATTCCAGTTGGGCAATTGACCGGTTTGGCCATTTAAATACACTTTGGACTTCGGTTCTTTGGGCGTTGATTGGCGCTTTCTTTGCCTTGATTTTAAATAAATCAAAACAGCAAATGTCTGCAAAAAGCAACACAAAAGAAAAAATGAAAGAATTGCTGAAAGGCATTACCATTATGAAAGAAGAACCCAAAGTTCTCATTGGCGGGATTATAAGGGTTATCAATACAACAGCACAATTTGCATTTCCTGTATTTTTGCCAATGTACATGGCTGAATACGGATTTACCACGACCGAATGGTTGCAAATCTGGGGAACTATATTTACCGCCAATATCGCATTCAACCTGATATTTGGTTTTGTTGGCGACCGAATTGGCTGGAAAAACACGATTATGTGGTTTGGTGGTGTCGGATGTGGTATCACTACCCTACTTTTCTATTATTCTCCGCAGTTTTCTTCAGGCAACTTCTGGATTGTAATGTTGGCCGGTGTTCTGTGGGGCGCGCTTCTGGCCGGGTATGTTCCGTTGTCGGCCTTGATGCCGTCGCTTGTAAAAACAGATAAAGGCGCTGCCGTATCGGTACTGAACCTGGGAGCCGGATTGCCTGTTTTTGTTGGCCCTGCTATTGTTGGTGCATTTATCGGACTAATTGGAGGAGAAGGAGTAATCTGGATTCTTGCCGGACTATATTTCTTCGGCGCTTTCCTGACCCGCTTTATTACCTTGCCCGATAATGCAAAAACAGCATAACGGGAACCCGTTTTTCAATAAAAAATTGACTATTAATGACTGATAATAAAGAATTGAAACGAAATACAACTGCTGTGATTTTTTCCGGATGGATGAAAAATGCACTGTTGCTGTTCAGCTTCTTCCTGCTTTTTACGGAAAAGACTGAAGCACAGTATCCGGCAGAAAAGGTTCCTGATTTAGAGGAATTGTTCCCTGTTGCAAAAGTGGCTTGTGGCCCGTGGATACAGGCTGTCGGGCAAAATGAATTTACCGTTGTCTGGACGACCAATGTGGATGCAATTGTTTGGGTGGAAGTCGCTCCGGATGACGGTACTCATTTTTATGCAAAAGAACGTCCGAAATATTATCATTCGCTTTACGGAAGGCGTGTAACCGGCAAGTTGCACCGGGTGCCGGTAACCGGGCTTCAGAAAGGAACATGCTACCGCTATCGGATTTTTCAGCAAGCGCTGTTACTCGACAAAGGGAACAAAAGAGTAGTTCTGGGCGATCCGAATGGAAGTGATATTTTGAAACAGTTGCCTTACAAAGTCACTACACTAAATCCGGATAAAAATGAAATCCGTTTTGTGATGGTAAACGACATTCATGCAAATGATTCTGTTTTCAGACAGCTAACGAAGAATGTGCATGAAGATAACACGGATTTTGTAGTATTCAATGGAGATATGCTAACTCAGATCGAATCGGAGCAGCAAATAATGGATGGTTACCTGAATTCGGCCTGTGAGCTTTTTGCTTCGGAAATTCCTTTTTACGCGCTGAGAGGGAATCACGAAAACAGAGGTTCATTCTCGTATGAATTTTTCAACTATTTTCCGGCTCCGGGAGGCAATGCGTACTACGCATTCCGGCATGGACCAGCGTATTTCATTTTTCTCGACAGCGGGGAAGACAAACCCGACAGCGATGTTCGTTTCTACGGACTGTCTATTTCCGACCAGTTCCGGGAGGAAGAAGCAAAATGGCTCGAACAAGTGATTGAATCATCCGAATTCAAAATGTCTCCGGTAAAGATTGTGTTCATGCACATGCCACCTACAGAAAGGGGATGGCATGGAACATTGGAAGTTGAACGACTATTTATGCCTGTTTTAAACAAGGCCAACATCGATTTAATGCTCTCCGGCCATATTCATAAACACTCGTATATCGAAAAAGGAGAGGTAAATAATAATTTCCCGATTCTTATCAATTCCAATCTGTGGAAAACAGAAGTAAGTGTGAGTTCCGGAAGCCTGAAAATGCAACTGATTGATGCTTCCGGAAAAATTAGGAAAGAATATTCCATGTAATAAATAAAATTTTCAGAACAACAACCAATGTTGTGCTAATTTGAAATTAAGGAATAAAAGAAAGGGAGGTCAGCAGCTTCCCTTTTTTTATCTATCGATAATTGGTAAAAGCAAAGCATTTCATCCGGATTTTCTTATTTTTGTGGAAGCCAAAACAGAAAACAAGATGACACGGATAACTTTATTGATAGTGTTGATTTTTTCTTTCTTCAGCGTTCCAGCTAAAGACAAGCAACTTACCATTTCCAAAGAAAGAGTTGAACTGATTATTACGGAAACAACTACCGAAGCTCAATTAAAAAAATTCCAAAAAACATTAAAAGAAGAAGCCAACATTGACTTCAGTTTTAAGGACATTATCTACAATTCGAAGAAACAAATCAGCAAAATCACCATTGAAGTCGACTCAAACGATGGCATCAAAAGTATCGGAATATTGATGATCAGCAATATACACAATGTAGGTTTTATTCGGAACTACCAATACAAAAGCGGTTCTTCTTCTGAAGAACCTTTAATTATTGGAAATATAGGCGAGAAAGAAATTAAGCTCAATTAAATAAGAGAGGCTGTCCAAAAAATTCTAAAATACGCAATTCGCGTCACCCTGAACTTGTTTCAGGGTCTGATTATTAGAAAGATGAGATCCCGAAACAAGTTCGGGATGACTCGATCCCAGGCTTTTTGGACAGCCTCTTTATTTTTCAGCATCCCCCCTGGACGCCTTTTTTCTTTTTGCTTTTCACGATCGGCGGCGTGTTGCCCTGTGTACCTGAACCGGCGCTTGCCGAAACAGCTGCTCCTCCGCCCAACGCATCACTTGCTCCTTTGCGAAAATCGTATTTTGCGAATTCCTCGTTCGGGCTCCCTTCTGCCGGCTTTTCCGGGTTCATAATGGTTTCAACCCAATAGTTAAGGCCGCCCTGTAAAACATAGTTATTATTGTACCCCAACTGGCGGGTAATCATCCATGCCTGATCTGCCTGGTTACTGCTGTTCGAATAAAACACGTTCAGCTTCACATCCTGGTTCAGAATGTCAACATATTCCTCTGACAATAAATTTTCAAGCGGAATATTGATTGCATTGGGCAAACTGAATTTCTCGTACTCGGCAGCGCTGCGAACATCGATCAGTTGCAGGCTGGGGTCGTTCGAAATGATCATGTGGGCAATCTCATCAGGTGACATAAACTGCTGTCCTTCGCTTACTTCATTTAGTAGTTCCTCGGCTGTCAGCTTGTATGGCCGGGTTGTATTTTCGGGAACGGCAGCAATGATCAACCCCAGCGGGATGACGGCGGCTGCCAGTAGTAACCGTGCATTCATTTTTTTCATTTTTATCGTTGATTAATCGTGTAATCTTTGCGGGCAAATTTCTTTTCGGCCCATTCGCCCACCCAAAACATAGCCAGTGCAACTAAAATAATCAGGAACGTGAGAACGCCGCGAGAAACACCGATCATTTCATTCAGTGTCGGCGACCCCATGAATTTGGCTTTGTAGAAGTCGTCCCATAACGGATAGCCTTCAGTAAAAATAAAGACACCGATAAAAAGGCCTCCGATAAACGCCAGTGCATCAAGTTTACCGATAGATGCGGCGCAGAACGAGGTGCCGGGGCAATAACCACCCAAAATGAACCCGATCCCCATGATCACCCCGCCGCCAATAGCCGACCAAAGGAAAGTCGGGTTGATGTAAATCATACTCAAATCGAGCCAGCCAAAAAGACTCATGAAAAGCAACCCCAGCATGGCAGTGATGGCTGCCGTAAAAAATACTTTCAGAACGGTGGTATCGTATCCGTAGAACATTCCTGCCAAACGACGACTCGATGAAAATCCGTTGCTTTCAAGCACAAACCCGAAGCTGATCCCGATCAGGAATGCCAGCAGAAAATTCGTGTTTTCAGATATTATTTCGTAAACTACTAATGGTCCCATAGTATCTAATTTTGAATGGTGAATTTTAAATTTTGAATGATTTATAAATCGTCAATACTATATTATAAATCCTCACAGCCAGAGTTTGCGGGCAAAATAGGCCAAGGCAAAAGCAGTTCCGAAAATAGCCGCCATGGTTACAAAACCACCAACCGACAAAACGGCCATCCCGGTTAATGCAGAACCACTGGTACAGCCTCGTCCGAGTTGTGCTCCAAACCCGAAGAATATTCCGCCGATCACAGCAAAGATGAGCCGTATTTTATTCGTTGCGTTGGGTCCTTTTTCAACTTTGAATTTCAAACGTCCGGCCAGTGCGCCCGAGAGAAAACCTCCCACCAGAACTCCCAGCATTTCGAATACCAGCCACGATTTTAGCGGGTTGCCATGACCTTCTTTATTTTCTGTATAAAATGTTGCTGTTTCTGCATGACCCGGAGCAATGGTTTCCACGCCTGCCACAACCACGCTTTTTACAGCCCCGCTGGCTCCCAGTCCACGGCCCGACACCCAGAATGCAGCAATCAAAACCAAACCCAGCAGAACCCCGCCCAGGTATGGATTCATATATTTTTTAGCTTCTTTCATAATGATTTATTTTGATTTTTTACTAATACAACCAACGGCTCAACTGTCCGGCATAGGCGATAATAAAACGAAGCATCAGACTGCCGAACAGCACCAGTACAACCGGAATGATGACCGGTATTTTTTTATGGAACAGTTCTAAAATTTCGAGTATGGCAGGCACAATCATTCCGATGCCCACAACAAAAATCCAGAAAGGCGCGGTGTAACTACCTCCCAAAAACAGCGATGCCGCATCAATCTGTACCTGCGTACTGGCCTGAAAACCCATGAACATGTGTACAATCAGGAACAGTTCAATGCCAATCAGCATCAGGTCGAGCTTTGCAAACAGCAGGCGCTCTTTTTTCGATTGTGCAAATAAGATGATCACTGCGGCCCCGGCAGAAAGTCCCGATGTCAGGAACAACGGCCCCAGAATTGATGTATTCCAGAGCGGACGGGCATTGAATGCCGAAAACAGAATGCCGGTGTAAATACCGAGGATTACACCTAAAATAACCATTGCCCAGGCGAGAACAATCTTATACTGAACGAAGAACTTCTCAATATCTTTCAGAATGCTGAATTTCCAATCCCAGTTCGGGAAAAACTCCCGGATATGAAGTGCAGCCCAAACGATTGACAGGGGCGTGATGCCCATGAGTGTCCATGCGCCCCACGACATAGGCGATTGTATTTTTATAGTTGTATATAACTGCCAGAAAAATAATTTGTGTCGAAGGTCGAGGAACAAAGCCAGAAGTCCGATTACCAAAAGGAACGGAACAACAATTGGTGCACGGCGCACTGCCCCGGTGTATTTATTTTCTTTACCCAGGATGAAATACAATCCGGCAAAAAATAAGATTCCAGCAGCCAACCCTCCCAGAAAAAGATACAGAGGAATATGCCAGTGCCATATTTCCAGATGCGGGTCGATGTGCGGGTTCATCCTTCCGCTTACAATAATTTCTTCTCTCATCTCTTCCAGTTTAAATTAGATAATATACCTGAGGTTTTGTCCCCGCTTCAGGGATCAGCGTTTTGTGTTTACGTTTTTTCAGTACCTGCGAAACGTCGCTGTTCGGATCGTCGAGATCGCCAAAATACATGCACTTGGTCGGGCAAACAGCCACACAGGCCGGTTGTTGTCCTTTTTCAATCCGGTGCAGACAGAAAGTACATTTGTCAACATGCCCGTCGGGATGCGAGTAACGCGCATCGTATGGACAACTGGCAATACAAGCTCCGCAGCCGATACATTTATGAGCAGTTACCGTTACAATGCCTCCTTTTTCGTAATGGCTGGCGCCTGTCGGACAGCAGCGCACACAAGGCGAATTGTCGCAGTGATTACAACGTTCCGAGCGGATTTCAATTTCCAGTTGCGGGTAAGTGCCATCGGTCACCTCAACGACCCAGTCGCGGCAGTAACCAATTGGTACATTATTTTCGGTTTGGCAGGCCACTACACAGTCGCTGCAACCCACGCATTTTTTTGTATCAATAGCCATTGCATATCTCATGACTATGCCTCGCTTTCTTTTTTACTGAAACGAAATGTTACGAAATTGCCCCGCATACCGGTACCGCCCATAATCGGGTCGAGAAGTACACGGCTGATCAGTTGCGAATCGCTGGCGCCTTTCCCATAGGCACGGCTCAGCTTTTTATTGGCATGACCAAAACCATGAACGATATACACCGAGTCGAAACGAATGCGTTCGGTAACCCTCACTTTTATGGCAAAATCAGAAACAATTCCATCCTGATTCTCAAGATAGATGGGTTGTTCGTTTTTCAACCCCCACTCTTTGGCTACTTTCGGATTCACCCAAACCGTATTTTCGTCCATCAGGTCTACCAGATTCGGATTATTCGATGTGCGGCTGAACGTGTGCATCGGAGCACGACCGTAATTGAGGTGATAAAATCCCGGAGGAGGCGTTTCGTGGGCCGTATAAACCGGCATCGGATCGAAACCTTCATTCGCAAAAGCGGTTGAGTACAATTCAATCTTTCCTGTATTGGTATTGAATTCCATGTCTTCCTCTTCCGGAAAATACAAACCACCGTATTCACGCGGCAGGTTTTTCACCCCAATACGTTTCATTTCTTCCAGCGACGACCCCATCTGTTTCAGTTGCCAATCCAACATTTCTTCAATAGTATTCCATGCAAAATAATCACCCAACCCCAACCGGCTGGCAATCTCCTTGGCCATCCAATAGGCAGGTTTAGTATTATATTTTGGTTCAGCAGCCGGCATTCTGAGTGCGATGTTTGGTTTTCTTCCTTTGTCGGCACGAAGCGTATCATACCGTTCAAGATAGGTACATTCAGGAAGTACCACATCGGCATAACCGGTTATTTCCATCGGCATGGTGTCGATAACCACCATAAAATCGAGGTTTTTTATTGCCTCAATCGTTTTCCGTTCATCGGGCAAAGTCATGATCAGGTTGGTACCGTTCACAATCCATGCTTTGATACTGCAATCCAAATCAGGCGATGGAATGGTTGCATCGCAGACCCCCGAAGCAAGAGCAAGATCGGCCAGATTATATTTTCCTCCCATTGCATCGCGCCATGTACGTGTCGGCTTCGGAAATTCGGGATGCGGAAACGAAGGAACGGATGCCGTTTCGGGGACATAATATCCGCCCCGGCGTCCCCATGAACCCAGTAAAGCATTCAAGATGGCAACTGCCCGCAGGCGTTGTGTATCGTCGCCGTACCAGGTAACATGCCGTCCCGGATGGATAATCACCGACGGTGCAGCATTTCTCATTTCCCGGGCTGTCTCGCGGATTATATCGGGCTTGATGGTCGTAATCCCGTAGGCCCACTCGGGAGTATAATTGCGGACATGCTCTTTTAGCAGATCAAATCCGTAGGTGTATTTTTCAACGTATTTTTTATCGTACCAATCATTGTATATGATTTCATGAATCCAGGCCAGCAGCAAGGCAATATCGGTGGCCGGTTTAATGGGCAGCCAGAATTTCGATTTGCTGGCGGCAGTGGAAAAACGCGGGTCAACCGTAATAATTGCAGCACCTTTATCGATGGCATCCGACATTTCCTGCACCTGCCCGTTGTGCATGTTTTCGCCCAGATGCGAGCCAATCAGTACCAAACAACGGGTGTCTCGTATGTCAAGTGGTTCCGGCGAGTCAAGTCCTTCGCCAAAGGTTGCAATAAATGCCACTTCACGGGGACCGCGGCATTGGGCATACGAGGGAGCAGCAATGTTAGCCGAACCAAATGCTTTCAGCAGGTCGCCAAAATATTTTCCCCCGGAACCATGTGTAAACAGAGCCGTGCATTCAGCGCCATGCTCATCTTTAACTTTTTGCAGACCTTTTGCTACAACGTCAAGCGCTTCGTCCCAACTGGCTTCACGGAATGTTTGCTTTCCGTCTTTGCCTGTTACCCGAATAAGCGGAGTTTTCAAACGGTCCTCATCGTAATACATGCCGACACCACCTGTTCCGCGCGGGCACAAGCGGCCATTGCAATTCTCGTCATCATCATTGCCAACGATCTTTTGAATTTTCCCTTCCTCATTTTTGTACACCCACCCGGCACACTTCCAGAAACACACCTCGCAATAGGTCGGGGTCCGCTTCATGCTAAGCGGACCAAAGGTGCCAAGCTTATCTGTAACGGCAGTTACTGCCGATTTCAGGTACGAAGCTCCAAAAATGGTTCCGGCTGCTGTTAATGATGAAATTTTTATAAAATCACGACGTTTTTGTGCCATGTTATTCAGATTTTTTCCTATTCCGCAAACATACAAATTCCATGATATTAAAATATGTCTAAAAGTCAATATGTTTAACTCCGGACTTAATTTAGAATTAGTTTAAATATCCGTAAGACCTATTTTCTTATGTCCCAAAGAGTATTGATGTTTGCGAAAAGTTTCGGATACCTTTCCAAAAGTCCGGAAGTATCGAAATATTCAATATCCCTTTCTTTCAGGATAGTATGCAGTTTGAATTCTTTCTTTTCAGCTTTCCCGGCAAAAAAAGATGACATTCGTTTGTGATATATCCCGGCAAGCGGTTCTATGCCGTTTTGGTGAATTGGAAGAATTGCATCCTGCTGATCAATCAGAGAAAACAAGGAATTGAAAAGTTCAGCGTTCATGAATGGCAGGTCGCATGCAAGCACCAGATTCCAGTCTGTTTCTGAAGCAGAAAGAGCAGCATGTAAACCACCCACCGGACCACAATCTTTGTACATATCGGTGATCAATGGAAAACCAAAGTTTTTGTATTCAGAATTATTGGAACTGATAATAATGCAGTCGGTAAAACGGGCAATAATGTCAATAGAATACTGGACCATCCGCTTTCCTATAAAGTCCATCAATCCCTTGTCCTGTCCCATCCGGCTACTTTTTCCGCCAGCCAAAATAATGCCTGTCAGTTCTCTTTTCATTGCATTTAAAATTTATTCAAAATTGTAAAAATTTGAGTTGGAGAAAAAATAAAAATAGTATATTTGCACCGCTTTTGTAATAAAAAGCAAATATGGTGATTGTAGCTCAGTTGGTTAGAGCGCTGGATTGTGGTTCCAGAGGTCGCCGGTTCGAACCCGGTCTTTCACCCTCGCAAAGACCCAACAGTCAGAATTTTGATTGTTGGGTTTTTATTTTTCTGCCAATTTCAATATGAAATTTTCATTTAATATTTATTAACATTTGTCTTTTATGTTTTACATCATATTATCCACCCGGAATATTCAACAAACGGTGTTCCAAACCATAAAAACAAAATCAATTAAATTACTGAATATCAAACTACAACACACAAGACAACAAAAAAGCAAGTCCCCTCAATTAGTTTCTTCCTACCGACAACCCGATTTTTACTCCGCTTCAAAAAATACTACTTTTGAGACATAGTTTTAGCACGGAAAATTATTAGCTATTTTATGGGTAAATTAAGATATGCTTTGCTTGGCGTAGGGTTTATTATTGCATCGTTAAGCGCCGAAGCAAAAAAAGAAGGAGAAGTGGAGAAGGGTTATCAGTTTACTACCATTCATGAAATTCCTACCACATCAATTAAAGATCAATACCATTCGGGAACTTGCTGGTCGTTCTCGGGAATGGGCTTGCTTGAAGCAGAAATGCTGAGACTTGGCAAATCCGAAGTCGATTTATCGGAAATGTTTGTAGTTTGGCATACGTATTCGGAAAAAGCAATCAAGCACGTCAGGCTCCACGGAAGCCTTAATTTTTCAGCAGGCGGCGCTTTTCACGACGTAACAAACATGATACGCAAGCATGGTATTGTTCCCGAATCGGTTTACGATGGTCTGAACTACGGCGAAGACAAACACGTTCACGGAGAAATGGACCGCGTACTGAGTGAACAGGTAAATGCGGTCATTGAAAACAAAAACAAAAAGCTGAGTACGGCTTGGCATGATGCTGTTAACGGCACCCTTAGTTCCTATCTTGGGGAATTGCCGAAGTCCTTTAAATACGAGGGAAAAGAATACACACCGCTCAATTTTGCAAAAGAATACGTTGGCCTGAACATGGACGATTACGTAGAAATCAGTTCATATTCCCATCATCCGTTTTATTCGAAGTTTATTCTGGAAGTACCCGACAACTGGTCGTGGGATGAAGTATATAACGTTCCGATGGAAGAACTGGAACAAATTATCGATAATTCGCTTAGCAATGGCTACACGGTTGCATGGGCTGCCGACATCAGTGAGAAAGGATTTTCAACTTCGAAAAAAGGAGTTGCCGTTGTTCCTGATCTGAACATGAAAGAAATGGATGGAGCCGAAATCTCGAAATGGGAAAAGTTAACCGATAAAGAAAAAGAAGAAAAGATTTTTGAACTGAACGAACCCGGCCCGGAAAAAACAATAACTCAGGAAATGCGACAAATCGATTTCGATGATTACCAGACTACCGATGATCACGGAATGCTGATTGTCGGAACTGCAAAAGATCAGAACGGATCGGTTTATTACAAGATTAAAAACTCATGGGGCAGGTATAACGATTATGACGGCTATTTCTTTGCCTCGAAACCGTACGTCCAATACAAAACCATGTGCATCATGGTGAATAAGGAAGCAATTCCGAAAAATATCCAAAAAAAATTAAACCTCTGATATATCAAAATCCCGGACAATCACCGGGATTTTTTGTTTTCCGCCTTTTCGCTATTTTAGCCGTACTATTTATCTCAAATGAAGCAGCTTATTTTCTTCCTATTAACGGTCATTCCGCTTTCATGCTTTTCGCAGGAAGACTGGAACTGGTGGAACGAATTGCACGGATGGGAACCCGGCATGCCCAGTTGGCGTTTTTTTCTGACGATCAGTCCGGGCTTTTTAGGCCCCAATGCCTTGCCTGTTCCGGAAATGAAAAAAGGCATTTTGTCCGGTAAAAAAGAAATTGAATTTGGGCCGGATTTTCATTTTAAAGATGGAGACAACACTCAGGATTTGTCCGGACGATTTTACTACCCTTTTGCCGGAGCTAAAATTGCTATTGAAGTTTACGGGGTAATGCTCGAACATTATTCCATGTCGGATGCCATTCGCGACGAGCGGGTTGCCCGCGATAAAGACGCTCGCGGGCTGGCCATCGGCGACCTTTATTTTTCCTCCATGATCCAGCTTTTAAGAGACCGCAAATTTCCAGACACCGTATTGCGACTGGCCTGCAAAACAGCCTCGGGGGGAAGACTCGATGCTGCGCGGTATGCCGATAGTCCGGGCTATTTTCTCGATCTTAATTTTTCAAAAAACCTAAGTTCCGGCCTTCGGAATACCCAATGGGTACCTTTCGGGATGCTCGGGTTTTATTCGTGGCAAACGAATGACGACATGAACCTGCAAGACGACGCCCTGTTGTATGGCGCCGGGATGGATATTCGGTTCAAAGAGATGACCGTAAGTAATTCGTTGAGCGGATACCACGGCTACAAAGACAATGGCGACCGTCCGATAGTTTATACATTCGACCTTCAGAAGAAATTGAAACACCAGACTTTTCGTATTCAATATTTGTATGGCCTGCACGACTGGATATACCAAACGGTGAAGTTGTCGTATATCTGGAAATGGGATTAATTGCTTACTTTTAAAACAATATAAAAACCGATCGTGAAACGGCCACTTCAGCTAATAATAGGAATATGGAAATAGCAATATTAGGAATATTGATTTTAATGAACGGATTTTTTGCTTTATCTGAAATTGCATTGGTTTCAAGTAAAAAGTCAAGACTTGAACAAGCGAGACTGAAGGGGAGCAACGGAGCAAAAATAGCATTGAAGCTGCTCGGAAAGTCGGAAAACTTCTTATCTGCAATCCAGGTTGGCATTACGTTAATTGGAATTGTTACAGGCGTTTATGGAGGGATGAATATTGCCGACGATGTTTCACCATTCTTTCAAAATATTGATATTACTAAACCGTATGCCGATGAAATTGCTTTGTCATTGACCATATTGATGATCACCTATATCTCAATTGTAATTGGTGAATTGGTTCCAAAAACAATTGCATTAAGCAGACCGGACAAGATCGCTATTCGAGTGGCTCCTGTGGTATATTATTTCAGCGAGGTATTTTATCCGTTTGTAAAACTTTTATCTGTTTCGACAAATCTTATAAATCAATTGATTGGGATAAAGAAACAATCGGAACAGCTAACAGAGGCTGAACTGCGGCAGATGATTAAATTTGCTTCTACTGAAGGAGTGATTGAAAAAGAACAAAATATCATTCACGAAAAAATTTTCTATTTCTCCGACAAAAAAGCGAAACACATAATGACCCACAGAACAGATGTTGAATGGATCGATATTGACAGGCCCGATGAAGAAATCAAGAGTATATTACTTGACGTTCAACACAGTAAAATAGTTTGCAGTAAAGGAGAACTGGAAGATTTTCAAGGGGTTTTATACCTGAGAGACTTTTACAAATCAATTACTTTAAACAATAAAGTACAAGTTCGCGATTTACTCACTCAGCCTATTATTGTCCCTGAAAATGCAGATGCAAAAAGGGTATTGAATCTGTTTCGGCAAAAAAAGATTCATATCTGTTTTGTCGTTAACGAGTATGGCGGATTTGAAGGTATTATCACACTACACGATATCATTGAAAATATTGTAGGACAAATTCCGGATGAAGGAGAAACTTACGAGCCGGATGTATTTGTACGTGAAGACAAATCAGTACTTGTAAGTGGAGATGCCCCAATAGAAACATTGGTTGAAATAATAGAGGATTTTACGATTGATTTTGAGAAAATTAATTATTCTACCGTCGCAGGATTTGTGTTTAATCAGATAAATAAAATTCCGCAGGTAGGAGATAAATTGAATTATTTGGGTTACAAAATAGAGATTGTTGACATTGACAGCAACCGAATAGACAAAGTACTAATAACAAAAAACAAAAAGGAAAGAAAAACGAACAAACGACAGTGAGCTGTACAATGCGTTTCTACTGCACTTCCTCCATCCGCAAACTCCGCTTCTCCCCTTCCATCCGGTATAATTTGCTCCCTTTGGGTGGGTTTTATTATTGCTGTCAAAATACTAAATTTGAACAATGAAGCTTCGCACCGGAAACATATCGTCATTACAATTTTTTCAGTTGCTCCGTTTTTCATGCCTTTTGCTGATCGGTATTATTTTTACCAAAACCGGGCTTGGAAAAGACGAAATCGGGCAGTACGAAATGGTCATGTTTGTAGCCGGGGCAATTAGTTTTTTCTGGCTGAACGGGTTCATCCAGGGGTTGTTGCCACTATTCCGAAAAACGGATGAAAAGTCGGCGCAGCTTTTTAATGTTTTTGTTTTGCTTTCGGCGTTTACCATTTTTGCCGGTGGTTTTCTAATCCTCTTCGGAAAATCGTTTTCACAGACTCTGTTGCGTAATCCTGAAATCCCGTTCCTGAATTATCTTCTTGCCTATCTGTTTTTTTCGGTTCCGGCAAGCCTGGTCGAGTACATATACTTGCTGAAAGACAAATCCGGCAGCATTGCATGGTACGGAATAAGTAGTTTTTCGCTGATGCTGGCGCTGGTTTCGGTTCCTGCTGTTTTGGGTTTTCCCGTTTCGTATTCGCTGGGCGGATTGGTGATTTCTTCGGCAATTCGTTATGTCTGGTTACTTGTTATGCTCTGGAAATACTCCGATTGGAAACTATCATTTTCCTTTCTTGCCGAACACCTGAAACTCTCTGCTCCGCTTGTTATCTCCGCTTTTTTGAGCGGCTCAGCACAATATATTGACGGGTTCATTGTCAGTTCTCATTTCGACGAACAGGCTTTTGCTGTTTTCCGGTACGGAGCCCGCGAATTTCCGCTGGTTGTACTGCTGGCAAATGCATTTAGTTTGTCAATGATCCCTCGTTTTTCAGAAAAAGGAAAACAGGATGACACGCTTCAGGAAATAAAAAGTTACAGCACGAAACTGATGCACGGCCTGTTCCCGCTGTCGATAGTCATGCTTGCGCTTACACACTGGCTGTTTCCTGTTATTTTTAATGCTGGTTTCCGCGAAAGTGCGACTATCTTTAATATTTATCTTTTGCTTATAACCAGCCGTCTGATTTTCCCGCAAACTATCCTCATTGGATTGAAAAAAACAAATGCTATTGCCCTCGCTTCTTTGCTTGAAATTATCCTCAATGTATCGTTGAGCCTCTGGTTTGTTGTGTTGTGGGGGCTTCCGGGCATCGCTTACGGAACAATTGCCGCTTATTTGTTCGAGAAACTTTTCCTGGTTTTCTACCTTGTTAAAAAAACAGGGATTTCGCCCGGTAATTACCTGAATATTTCACTTCACCTGGTTTATTCATTACTTTTGCTGACCGTATTTTATTGCGTCGAATTTGTAATTTACTGATATGGATATATTACTGGACGATCCTGCAACAGAAAGAATATTTCAGGAACTGCTTACAAAAATCCGTTTGTTGAAAAATGGCGAAACCGTTGCCCAAATGAAGGCGCGGGGCGTGAATTACCGGATCAACTGGGGCGCATCGGTCATTTCACTGCGGCAACTCTCGAAGCAATATACAAAAAACCACCTGCTGGCCTTGAAACTTTGGAACAAACAATGGCGCGAAACCATGATCCTGGCCACTTTACTCGACGATCCGGCGGAGCTGAGCGAAGAACAGATGGATTACTGGACCAAAAGTTTTGAGACCCCGGAAATTGCGGAACAAGCTGTTGCCAACCTGTTCGTGTACTCGAAATTTGCATTTGTGAAAGCGCTGGAATACTGTCGCGGCAAAAAACATCTGGTCAGGCTGACAGGTCTTCAACTAATTGGCCGCCTGGCAATGACCGACAAAAAAGCGATTGATGAAATGTTTGAACCATTCTTCGACGTGCTTACTCCTCTTGCAAAAGATCCGGCATTGGGACAGATTTTTTAC
The DNA here is from genome assembly GCA_003506435.1 of Prolixibacteraceae bacterium. Lineage (GTDB taxonomy): Bacteria > Bacteroidota > Bacteroidia > Bacteroidales > Prolixibacteraceae > GWE2-42-39. The sequence continues at coordinate 98,650 of DOAQ01000048.1, read as the reverse complement.
CGCACCATGATTTTGATGGCGAATCGTGGCACTGTTTTGCGCAAATCATGCAAAGATTTTCTCAGCACAATGCTTGAAATGGAAGAAGATCACGCCAAAAGCCTGGCCTGTTTACTTTTAGAAGATATTACCAAAATATAATTTACGGGCTAACCAAAAGTTTCTGTCCCAAAAACCGGTTTTCATTCGAAATAAGCCGATAGAACCCGACTCCCGATTTTTGGGACAGCTTCTCTTTAAAATTGAATTCTAATTATTCCTGCAAACTTTTCACAGTGCTGGTCAGGCGTTCCGCAATTTCATCGATACTGCCCATTCCACAGATGAGAAAATGTTTGTTCTGTGCTGCATAATAATCTTTCAAAGGCAATGTTTTTTCGTGATAAACATTAATACGGTTCTCGATGATCGAAACATCCTGATCGTCGCTGCGCCCTGAGGTTTTTCCACGATTCAGCAACCGGTTAATCAACTCCTGCTTGTCTACTTCAAGACAAAGCATCCCTGAAACCGGCATTCGGTTTTCGTTCAGCAAAGTGTCAAGCGCTTTCGCCTGCGCAACAGTACGCGGAAATCCGTCGAAGATAAATCCCGCAGCATCGCGATTAGCGTCCAATTTCGATTTTATCATTTCGATCACGATCTCATCGGGTACTAATTCTCCTTTATCCATGAAGCGCTTTGCTTCCAATCCGAGCGCTGTATCTTCAGCAATCTGGCTACGAAGCAAATCACCCGTTGACAAATGAATCAAATGAAATGTTTTAATCAGAAATTCGGCCTGCGTTCCTTTGCCTGCTCCGGGAGGCCCAAACAAAATAAGATTAAGCATAGATCAATGAATTTTGTTTTTTTCAATCTGTAACGGTTGGTGTATGATACGTAAGGGAATGCGTGAAAATATACAACCACAATGTACAAAAATTGGCGCGTGTGAGAATGTTCGAAAACAAATAAAACCCTTATGGATTATACACTTTGTTGTGTTTTCGTGCTTCTAAAGTTAATAAAAATCAGTATCTAAACAACAAAAAGCTTTGCTGCTAAAATTAGTATGATGGAAATACTAAAAATTGCTATAAAAGAAGTAATAATGCCCCTTTTATAAAAATTATTAAATATTGTTTCAACTTCATTGTCAATAGTTGAAACCATTTCACTTGCTTCTTTAAATTTTGAGATGGATGTTAGAAATTCTTTGGATGATATGTCATTATTTTTCATATTTCTACCTTCCATCCATAGAGATTGAGCAGATTTTAAAATGGAATTAATTTTAGAATGCAAAGGTGCATGTTTTGCCCTAAGTCCTAATAAGTTTTCAAATTTCATAAAAGAACTTTTATATTTACCATAAGAACGAAAAACATTTGAAGACAGATATTCATAATGTTCCTGATATGTTTCTGCTATCCCTCTTCTGAGATGTTCTTCTATTTCGATTATATTTTTTTCAACGTTTTCCTTACTGTTAATGTCGGCAGCAATGTCTCTTAGATGTGAAAGGACATCTCTTGACTCAATGAAAACGGGATATGGGCTAATTCGGTTTTCTTTTTCTACAAAGTGTTCAGCTTCAAACAATTTTGGAACGCCATTTAGTAAGATGCTAAAAATACGTTCATATGTTTGAGCGTTTAGGTTCTCTGACATATAGATACTTAGTGGGGTAAATTAATCAATTAAGCACATCAGTTTCTCAGACTCATGATGCATCCGTTCTTTTTCCTCTTTAGAAAAATGAATCAAGTATCTGACTGGATAACCCATGCGTTTTTTCACTTGTTTTACCTTTGTTGGTCTTTCAATTGGTAAAACGCCTATTAAAACTAAAATGTCTTTGAAAAAGGAGGTGTTTTCCATCTTAATTATTTTTGTTATTTCCGTTTCTAGCGTTATGTATGTAATGATAAAAAAAAGCTTCAGCAGTTAGACCTCCCAATAAAGCCTGTCTAACTGAAACCACATCCAAGATTATTATTGTGTATGCTATACTGATAACAATACATGAAAAAAATATATCAAAAAATAAACATCTTTTATCCATTTTAATTATTCTGGTCCAATTTTCTATTCTCTTTTCTAACGAAAAAGAATCACCATTTTTTTCTCCTTTTTTAGCAGAAGGAAATATAATCAATCCAAAGTAACCTATTGAACTGCCCAAAACTGATGATAAAATTAATTTTAAGACCATTTAATTAAAAATGAAGCGCAAATGTATAAATAGAATAACTAATTTACAAGTTTACCGAACACATTTTCAAATGAATAACTTTTATTCGTTAATTCATTAAGGTTTTTTAGTAATTTATTTAATGTCTCAACTTTTGATTTTCCTTCACTATTTTCGATTCGTGAAATAGTTCTTGTTGAAACATCCGATTTTTTTGATAATTCCGTTATGGTTAATCCTTCCTTAATTCTTATTTCTTTTAATCTATTTTCCATTAGTTGAAATTACATGACATTTCTTGACATTTCGAAAATAAACATTAAATATTTATAAATGGATAAATATTGCGTTAAATGTCTGATTATTTATCAACAAATACGGCAAAAACGGTTAATAAGTCGAATTTTCAGCATAAAATACAACTTTGTAAATATCAATCAGATTACGACCCAGTCCGTTGTAATCCAGCCCATAACCAACAATAAAATCATTCGGAATTTTAATACCTACATAATCAAGGTCAACTGCTTTCTGAAGAGCATCGGGTTTTAAAAGCAGAGTGGCAACCTTCACTTCAGCCGGATTTTTCGATTTGATTTGTTCGATAGTATTTGAAATAGTAATACCGGTATCAACAATATCTTCCAGTATTACTACTGTACGGCCTTCCATATTTTCATTCAGTCCGATCAGTTCTTTAATTTCTCCGGTCGTTGAAGTCCCCGAATAGGAAGCCAACTTCACAAATGAAATTTCAGCATCCAGTAATTCAATACGTTTAAAAATTTCTGCAGCAAACATGAATGATCCGTTCAGGATACATAAAAACAAAGGGTTTTTACCTTTTAATTCTTCATTCATCTGCTCGGCCATTTTTTCTACTACCGAACGTATTTTTTCATACGGAATGAAAGTTTCAAACTCTTTGTCATGTATCCTCACTCTTGCCATTTTGCTGCTATTTAATATGTTTGTGTAAAAAATACAAGCAGGTTTTATTATCGTTTTATTTTCAATAATTTTACCTGCGGAAAGAAAGCGCAAAGTAACAAAACAAATTTATTCTGAAAAAATATTAATCGATAAGATGGAGCCAAAAGTTAGCATTATTATGGGCAGCACTTCCGACCTTGGGGTAATGGAAAAAGCTGCTAAAATTCTTGATGAATTTGAAATTCCTTTTGAAATAAATGCCTTATCGGCACACCGCACACCGGAGGCTGTTGAAACGTTTGCAAAAGGAGCAAAAGACCGTGGCATTCAAGTAATTATTGCAGGGGCAGGCATGGCTGCACACCTGCCTGGTGTGATTGCCGCAATGACCACTTTGCCGGTTATTGGCGTCCCTATCGATGCTTCGTTACAGGGAATGGATTCTTTGTTGGCAATCGTGCAAATGCCTCCCGGAATACCGGTTGCAACAGTTGGCATAAATGGTGCACAAAATGCAGGTATTCTTGCCGTTCAGATGATTTCGCTTGGCGATAGTGTATTGGCAGCTAAATTAGTCAAATTTAAAGAAAACTTAAAAAACAAGATTGAACAGGCCAATCAGGATCTTTCAAAAATAAAATTTAAATTTAAGGTCAACTGAGTTTGTATTTATTATAAGATGTTGTATCTTGAACATGGTATTCGGGGTGTGCCACATGGCCACCCTTTGTATTTGCCCGAAATTTAAAGGCAAATAAATCGATTGTTATTTCACATGGATGGGGAGTAAACAGCAGGAATTATTTAAATATCACCCTATATGAAAGCTGTTTATTCAATTATTTTTCTGATCGGTTTTATCGTTGCAAGTAACAAAAAACTGGTCGCACAAGAGTATTATCGGGTCAGCGCCCGGGAAAAGTCGCTGGCAGGAATTGTAACATGCCTCTCCGATGGCTGGTCGGCTTTTGGAAACCAGGCCGGCATGGTTTCGGCTTCTCATCCTGAAGCCGGAATTTCGTACAGTAATTATTTTTTACTGAAAGAACTGGGGCTGAAAGCTGCGTATGCTTCCATGCCTGTCGGTGAGAATATTTTTGCTGTTACATTCTACCGTTTTGGAAATGAGCTATACAGCGAAAATAAGCTGGGACTTGCTTATGCCCGAGAAATAATTCCAGGATTTTCGGCCGGTTTTCAATTCAATTATTTTTTCATCCATTTGCCTGAAAATGAAAAATCACCCGGTATTTCAGTATTTGAAGGTGGAATTCAATATCGTTTGAATGAAAAATTATTGATTGGGGCACATTGTTTCAACCCTTTTCAGTCGAGGATAGAAACTGAAAGTGTCCGGTACAAATTGCCCTGTCTGTTCCGTCTGGGCATTGGCACTACGGTCACGGAAGGGCTTTTGCTCTTTTGTGAAATGGAAAAAGATTTGAAACAGGAACTTCTTTTAAAATTTGGGGCTGAATACCGGATATTGGATAAATTCCAGGTACGGGGAGGCCTTGCCGGAAAAAATAACTTGCTGACCCTGGGTCTGGCATATTCCTCCAAAAAGCTGCGAACCGACTTTTCCTGGCAATACAATTACCGGTTAGGAAGCATTCCTTCGGTTGCAATTTCATATACGCTAAAATGAAAAGGATTTTTCTGTTCACCGCAGCTTGGCTGGTTTGCCATTTGTCGTGGGGACAAACGTCCGAGACGTCCCTTTTGGAGAGCCTGACCGAATTATTAGCCGAAAATTCAGAAGAAGAACTGAATATTGAAGAACTCACCGAAACCTGGGAATATTTTCTGGAAAACCCGATCAACATAAACGACAACTGTTCCGATGAATTGCAACAACTGGAATTTCTGACAGAATTCCAGATTCAGGGCATTCTTGATTATAAAAGTAAAAACAGTCTGGTTTTAAGTATTTATGAACTTGCGGTCATTGATGGCCTCGACCGGGAGCTGCTTCAGAAACTGGAACCTTTTATTGTTTTTGGAGAAAACAAAATTGTTCCTGCAACTCACAGAGAACCCCGGCGCGAATTATTATTCCGGACACAGCGTATTGCAGAGGAAGCAAAAGGATATTCTGATGAAAACGGTTATCAGGGTACTCCTGAAAAATATTATCTCCGTTTTAAACAGACCGGTGACCGGCTGAATTTTGGTTTCACCGCTGAAAAAGACCCGGGCGAAACATTCTTCCGCGATCCGAATAAAAACGGGTTCGACTATTCCAGCCTGTTTGCCAACTACGGGTTTAAAAACGGGAAATACCGAATTTATCTGGGCGATTATCTGGTGCGATCAGGGCAAGGATTACTTGCCTGGCAGGGATTCAGCTCCGGGAAATCGGCCGAGGTAACTCAGGTTTACCGGAGTAACCAAGGCATCCGGTCGTACTCGTCGGCTGACGAAAACCGGTTTTTCCGCGGCATTGCCGGGGAATTCCGATTTAAAAATTCCACCTTGTTCTTTTTTCATTCTGAAAAGAAAATCGATGCCAACCTGAAGGAAGAAAACGGGGAAACCGTTTTTACCTCATTTCAAACATCGGGACTGCACCGAACGGCGAATGAAATTGACGATAAACATTCAGTAAAAGAAAATGCAAGCGGCCTGATTTTTTCATTTCAGAAAAATAATTTTTCGGCGGGATTCAGCGGAACGCATGCTTTCTTTGACCGGCCCCGAAAGTTGGATGGACAAGCCTACCAGTTGTTTTTGTTTCAGGAAAAGCAAATTACAAATATGGCGGTCGATTACAAGTGGTCGTTGAAGAAACTGTTTTTGTTTGGCGAAACGGCTTATTCATTTGACGGTGGTTTTGCTAATTTACACGGGGCTTTACTGAAACCAGCCGACCGGTTCGAACTCTCACTGCTTTACCGGAACTTCGGAAAAAAATACAACAGTCTGTATGGTCAGGCATTTTCCGAATCGTCGGCAATGAACGATGAACAGGGCTTTTATATTGGTGCAAAGTTTTTGCCGACAGCCAAAATTTCACTGTCTGCCTATCACGATTTTTTCCGGTACCGGTGGCTGAAATACCAAACCGTTTCACCATCGACCGGAGCAGAAACATTTTTTCAATTGAATTATGTGCCGTCTTCCGCCGTTAATTTCCACATCCGTTATTTTGGTGAGCGAAAAGAAGAAAAATCTTCCGAAGAACAACTCAAAACCAATAAAATGACTTCACTGCAAAAAATCCGGTTGAATCTTGATGTTCAGGTAAATGACCAATGGAGCCTGAAAAGCAGGGCCGAATTTTCGGGATTCGAAGGAGATGAAAATGAACAGGGAATGGTTTTCCTTCAGGATATAAAATACATAGCAAGCCGGTTACCGGTTTCATGCCAGTTACGTTTTTTGTGGTTCGACACCGACGGGTACAACAGCCGTCTGTATGCTTACGAAAACGATTTATTACACAATTATTCTGTGCCGGTGCTTTCAGGCAAAGGAGTGCGAACATATCTGAATGCAAAGATCAGTATTTCAGAAAAAACCGATTTGTGGTTTAAACTGGCCCGCACCCAGTATTTCGATCAACAGATCACAGGAACTGGGTTGGATGAAATTGAAAGCGACCGAAGAACTGAAATTAAATTTCAAATTCGGTTTCGGTTTTAAAAAAACGAAGGTTTTTAGCATGGCAAAGCAATCGAAAATAGCAAGTTGCAACCGCGTTTTTTTACATTTTAAAATTATTTATTCCATTTCTGACAGGAAATATCTTATTTTATATCACTGATAATTAGATATTTTAAAAAACTAAAGCACCAACATGTTTCACAGTATTTCATCCGGAGAACGGATTTTTCATTATTTCGTTATCTTTGCCGCTCTAATTTGAAAGCGATGTGTGAAAATTTTGTCTTTGATGATATCCGTCCGTACCACGATTCTGAAGTTAACCAACAAATTAATATAGTACTTAACGATCTTGAATTTCAACGGATACTGAAGAAGTTTATTTTCAAAGACGATAAAAAGTTTGACGAAGTAAAACAGTTGTTGTCTGGTATTCAAACTATCAAAGAATTGCAGGGAAAGTTCATGTATCCGTTAATTGAAAATCTGATTCTAAAGCCAACTACTGATGGTGTTACCTGCACTGGCCTTGAAAATCTGGATATAACGAAAAGCTACCTGATTATTTCAAACCATCGCGATATTATCCTTGATGCCGCAATTCTCAATTATTTGATATTCAGAGAAGGCTTGCATACCACAGAAATTGCTATTGGCGATAATTTGCTGATTGCCGACTGGATTGATCATGCAGTGAAACTGAATCGTGCTTTCGAGGTAAAAAGAAACCTGCCGGTCAGCGAGCTGATGGCAGCTTCAAGGAACTTGTCCGCATACATTCGCCAGGATATTACCGAACGAAATATTTCGGTATGGATTGCCCAGCGCGAAGGACGGACCAAAGACGGCTGCGATAAAACCCAGCCATCCTTGCTGAAAATGATCAATCTCAGCAACGAAAAGAGTTTTGTTGAGGGGTTCCGTGAATTGCGCATCGTCCCGCTTTCAATCTCCTATGAAATTGAGCCATGCGGAATTTCAAAAGTCGAAGAATTATATAAAAAAGAGACAGAAGGTTTTACCAAAACCCAGGCCGACGACCTGAAAAGCATGGCATACGGACTGTTTAACTCGAAAGGACGGGTCAATTTTGCGTTCGGCAGACCTATGAAAGTAGCCATCGACGAGATGGACAAAAAAGAACAACTTTCTGAAAAAATTGAGGCGCTGGCCGATTATATTGATCAACGGATTTACCGGAACTACAAACTCTGGCCAAATAATTACATTGCTGCCGATATGCTTCGGAAAGAAAATAAATATGAAGCAGAATATAATTTGGAACAACATGCCCGTTTCGTGGGCCTGATCAATAAAGCGCTTGAAACCATCAACGGCGATGCCACGCGTATCCGGGAAATGTTCCTGCTAATGTACGCCAATCCGGTTATCAACCGCGAAAACCTCACCAATCCGAATGGTTATTTCTGAAAACATTCGAACGCTTATCTGGGATTGGAACGGCACTTTGCTCGACGATATTGATTTGTGCGTAGAAACTATTAATGTACTTCTTTCCAAACGTAAATTATCTTCACTGAATTCCGATAGATACAAAGAAGTATTCTCATTCCCGGTTAAAGATTACTATGCTGAAATAGGCTTCAATTTTGACAAAGAGCCTTTTGAAATCCCGGCAAAGGAATTTATCGACAAATACAATCGTGATGTAAAAAAATGCAGCTTACATTGCGGCGCCACAAAAGTACTCCGGCATTTTCAAAAGACAGGCAAACAACAAATTGTATTGTCGGCCATGGAACAGTCGATTCTGGTGCAAACCCTGACGCAACACCAGATCACTCATTTTTTTGATGAAATTTCCGGCCTCGACAATCATTATGCGCATTCGAAAATCGACAATGGCAAAGCGTTGATTAAACGGATAAAACTTGATCCTGCTGAAATTTGTTTGATTGGCGATACCATCCACGATTTTGAAGTGGCGGAGGAATTAGGTTGCCGGTGTATTTTAATTACCAACGGGCACCAGTCGGAAAAACGCCTGAAAGAAACAGGTTGTATTATACTGAATGACCTTGCGGATTTATTGAATTGACCAATTGGATTACACAATCTCCTTCAGTTCTTCCAGCTTCCCTATAAAAAAAGTTTTATTCCGTTTTTGCTGAATAAAAGAGCCGTCCATCGGATTTTTTAGCTGCTTGCTGATTTCTTCCGGCACCGTATTTTGGCCATCGTTCAAAAACATTACTTGGTCGATGCCAAAATTCAAAGCGCCGACAATGTCAACCTCCCAATTGTCACCCACCATGATACTGCGTGTTTTTTTCGCGTTGCACGATTTCAGGGCATATTCAAAAATTTCCCGTTCCGGCTTGGGTGATTGAACCACTTCCGAAATAAAAACTTTGGAAATAAACTGATTGAGGCCGCTGGTTTGCAGTTTTTTTTTCTGTACCTCCCGGAAACCGTTGGTTATAATGTGCATCTGATAGCCTTTTAATTTCAGCCAAGCAAGGATTTCCGGAACATTTGGATAAAGACCGGTTTGTTCAGCCATAAAATCCAGGTAGCAATCGTTCAACTTCTGGCTGTCGTAATTGCTGACGTCAAAGGGCTCCATGCTCATCGAGAAACGCTGGCTGGTCAGTAAAAATTTGCTGATTTTCTTTTCTCTGTAGTCGTCCCAAAGCCGGGTGTTGATGGCTTCGTAAACTTTCACAAATTCGTCGAACGATGGCAATTGTTCCAGCAGTTTGTGTTTTTCGAGGGTCAATTTCAGCGCTTTTCGCGAATTAGTTTCAAAGTCCCAAAGCGTGTGATCGAGGTCAAAAAAAATATGATCATATTTTCTACTCATCGTCTTTCTTCGTGTTCTTTCCTTCCACTACGATCACGATTTCACCTTTTACCTGTTTTTCTCCGAAATATTCAATTAGTTCGGCCAGCGTACCCCGTTTATTTTCTTCGTGCAACTTGCTCAGTTCTCTTGATACGGAAGCTTTCCGTTCGGCGCCCCAGAATTCGGCAAACTGCTGAAGACATTTCACCAGCCGAAAAGGCGATTCGTAAAAAACCATGGTGCGTGTTTCATCTGCCAGTTCGGTGATCTGTTTTTGCCGTCCTTTTTTCTGCGGAAGAAAACCTTCGAACACAAATTTGTCGGTAGGAAAGCCGGAGTTCACCAGCGCCGGTATCAATGCAGTGGCTCCGGGCAGACATTCTACATCCACTCCTTTCTCAATACACGTGCGAACCAGCAAAAAGCCCGGATCGCTGATGGCCGGTGTGCCTGCATCCGAAATCAGTGCGATATTTTCCCCCGAAAGAATGCGCCCGGCAATATTTTCAACGGTTTTGTGTTCGTTGAATTTGTGATGAGAATGCATCCTGGTTTTAATTTCAAAATGCTGCATCAGTTTGGCCGAGGTGCGTGTGTCTTCAGCCAAAATAAGCGATGCTTCATTTAAAATACGGATGGCCCGGATGGTCATGTCTTCCAGGTTCCCGATCGGGGTTGGTACAATGAAAAGCTTTCCCATTTCAGGTTATTTTGCAAAACGGCGTTTGATCAGTTCCACAAATTTAAGGCTGGTTTCCGTCTTTTTTATTCTGAAATTTGAGCTCAGGTATTCAACTGCTTCCCGGATGTCAGCGCAACTATCGAGTCGTTTAATAGCAGTGGCATACAACTGTGCGTCGTTGTTGAACATTTCACGGATAAACAGGAAACGGTCGTTGATGTCAATGGCCAACTGAAGACTGGAAATCGGGCCGTGGGCAAATTTTTGGTCAAGCGTATCGTTGCTATGGTTTTTATTGCCCATCATGTCGTTCACCGATCTTTCCCTGTGAAAATTTTCTCCAACAGTTTTACCTGCTTGCGGCAGATCGTCTTCCTCTTCTTCGAATCCATCCTCGTCTTCATTCTCTTCTTCAAAATCTTCGTCTTCATCAAACTCCTCATCGTCTTCGTCAGAATCACCATCCTCTTCTTCAGAAATATCGTCATCTCCTTCTGAATCGTCGTCATCTCCTTCTGAACCGTCGTCATCTCCTTCTGAATCGTCATCATCTCCTACCGAACCGTCATCATCTCCTACTGAACCGTCGTCATCTCCTACTGAGGCGTCATCCTCTCCTACTGAACCGTCGTCATCTCCTACTGAACCGTCGTCATCTCCTACTGAACCGTCGTCATCTCCTTCAGGAACAGCCTCATCATCTTCTTCTCCGTCAGAATTTCCATTCTCTTCTTCAGGAACACCATATTCCCCCTTCGCCTCTTCGTCTAAAATCAGGATCGGTTCATGCATTCCTTCTGTAAATTCGTCTTCAGGCGCTTGTTCTTCTGCTACTTCAAAAGTGATATGCGCTTCGGACTGCTCTTTTTCAGGTTCTTCAACTGGCTCTAATTCCGAAAGAACCGGATTTATAACTTCTTTAACAACAGGCTGGTGGTTTCCGACAATGTATTTTTCTTTTAACAGTTGAAGTTCCTGAAGTACCAGAGTTGCTTTCGATAAAGCAATATCGGTTTCGAGTTTCGCGCCGGAGCCGCCTTTTTCAATTTCTTCTGCAATTTCTTTCAGCTCTTCAATGTCCTTCAGAATAATATTGATCAGTTTTTCTTTGTTCATTTTTTTAAAACAATTTACTGGTAAATTTATTGTTCTTTTTTCAGTGTAATGCGTTAATTTTACCTTTCAGATTTTCCTCAAACGGAATTTCACGGCCACGTAAAAGTACAAAAATCTTTAGCATCTGAACAGAGAATGTTTATTGAAAGGGATACCCACAAACAAAAAAAGACCGGCAACATCGAGGTTATTGTCGGATCGATGTTTTCAGGAAAAACGGAAGAACTGATCCGGCGCCTCCGGAGGGCAAAAATTGCAAAATTGCGAGTTGAAATTTTTAAGCCCCGCATCGACGTCCGCTATTCCGAGAGCGCTGTTGTTTCGCACGACGAAAATTCCATTTTAAGCACCCCGGTTGAGAATTCGGCCAATATATTATTACTCACCGGCGATGTAGATGTGGTGGGCATTGATGAAGCTCAGTTTTTTGACAACGGTCTGGTTGATGTTTGTAACCGACTGGCCGAAATGGGCATCCGGGTGATTGTTGCCGGGCTCGACATGGATTTTAAAGGAAAACCTTTTGGCCCCATTCCCGGGTTGATGGCCATTGCCGATTATGTGACCAAAGTACATGCCATTTGCATGCGTTGCGGCAGTGTCGCACAATTCTCACACCGCCTTGGTGCAAACGAAAAGCTGGTGATGCTGGGCGAAAAAAATGAATACGAACCACTTTGCCGCGATTGTTATATCAAAGTAAATTCCTGATGCCAAAAATCAACCAAGCCCAGTTGTGCTCCGTTTTAAACGGAAAATTATATGGAGAAGGGAAATCCTTCGTTTCGTCAATATCCATCGACAGCCGCACCATAACCGATCCTTCCGGCACCTGCTTTTTTGCATTGGTTGGTGAACGAAACGATGGTCACAAATACATTCCCGATTTAATCCGTAAAGGAGTAAAAACATTCGTGGTTTCTTCCCTTTCGGAGGAGCAAAAAAAACTTCAGGGCGTATGTTTTATTGACATTGAAGATACGCTGAAAGCCTTGCAAAATCTGGCCCGGTGGAATCGCGAACAATATCGGTACCCAGTGGTGGGAATTACCGGAAGCAACGGAAAAACCATCGTAAAAGAATGGCTGTACGAGTTGTTGCATCAAAAATTGTCCATCGTAAGGAACCCGAAAAGTTATAACTCACAAATCGGAGTGCCTCTTTCAGTTTGGCTGATGGAAAAGAATTACGAACTGGCCATTTTTGAAGCAGGGATTTCAAAACCCGGTGAAATGCAAAAGCTAGCTGAAATCATCCGTCCCACGGTTAGTATTTTCACAAATATTGGAGAAGCTCATCAGGAAAATTTTAGCAGTATAGAGGAAAAAATTACCCAAAAGCTGGATCTTTTTGAACTGGCCGAAGCCATTATTTATTGCAGCGACCATCGTTTATCGGCCAACAGGATCGAAAAACGGTTTCAGCAAAAAAAGCTGATCGGCTGGTCGTTTACCGATTCGTCAGCATCTGTATTCATTGAAACAGAGAAAACGCATGACGGAACGGCTTTCGAACTTTCGTTTCACGATAAGAAGTATATCTGTACATTGCCTCTGAGCGATCCTGCCAGCATTGAAAACGCGGCTCACTGTCTTGTTTTTGCTGCTTCGCAGGACTTGCTTTCCGAAGAAGTTTTGGAGTCGGTAAAAAACCTGAAACCGGTTGCCATGCGCCTGGAAATGAAAGACGGCATCAACCAGTGCAAACTCATCAACGACTATTACAATTCCGACATTAATTCGCTGGCTATTGCGCTGAATTTTCAGTCGCAGCAAAACGTGCTTTCAGTAAAAAAGAAAAGCCTGATTTTATCGGATATTCAGCAGTCGGGACAGCAATTGCAAAGCCTCTACCAGAAGGTGAACCGCCTTTTGGTAGCCAACGAAATCGACCGGTTGATTGGTATCGGCACGGATATTTCGGCACATAAAAATTGTTTTTCGGCGGAAACCGAATTTTACGAAAGTACCGATGCGTTTCTTCAGAATTTTTCTCCTTCATCGTTTAAAGAAGAAATTATTTTGCTGAAAGGCGCACGACAGTTCCATTTCGAGCGCATCTCGTCGGCGCTTCAGAAGAAATACCACCAAACGATACTGGAAATCAATCTGAACCGGTTGGTTGACAACCTTAATTTCTACAAATCACAACTTCGGCCCGAAACCAAAATTATGGTGATGGTGAAAGCTTTTTCATACGGAAGCGGGACTTCCGAAATTGCGCGTGTTTTGCAGTTTCAGCAGGTCGATTACCTGGCGGTGGCAGTGGCCGACGAGGGCATTGAACTGCGCCGGGCCGGAATCGAACTGCCGATTGTGGTGATGAACCCCGAAGAACACAGTTTTGAAAGCATGATCGAGTTCCGGCTCGAACCCAATATTTATTCGCTCGACCTTTGCCGACGGTTTGCAGCCGCCGTTGCACGAAACGCGGTAAGCAACTACCCTGTTCACATCAAGCTGGAAACAGGTATGAACCGACTTGGTTTTTCATCAGAAACCGATATTCGCGAACTTGCCCAAATGCTTTCTGCAAGCAGGCAACTTCGGGTAGCTTCCATTTTTTCGCATCTGGCCGGTTCCGATGAAGAAAAACACGATGAGTTCACCCATTTACAGGCTGAACAATTTCAAAAACGGGCTTCCCTGATTACTGAAAAACTGGATTACAAAGTGTTGCGCCATTTGCTGAATTCAGCCGGAATCGAACGTTTTGCCGGTTTTCAATTTGAAATGGTTCGTTTGGGTATCGGTTTATACGGGGTGAGCGCCAATCAGAGTAAAGTTATTCAGACAATTGGTTGTTTAAAAACGACAGTTTCACAGGTGAAGCAGGTCCCGGCAGGAGAAACAGTTGGCTACGGGCGAAGGGGAAAAGTGATGCACGAATCGGAAATAGCAGTGCTTCCCATTGGCTACGCCGATGGTTACGACCGGCGTCTCGGCAACGGGATTGGCCATGTGTTTGTACGCGGACAGTTTGCGCCTGTAATTGGCACTGTTTGCATGGATATGTGCATGATTGATGTTACCGGGCTGAATGTGCAGGAAGGCGACGAGGTGGAAATTATTGGCGACCATGTAAAACTTACCGACGTCGCCCGGTGGATGGGGACCATTCCGTACGAAGTACTAACCAGCATTTCACAGCGGGTAAAACGGGTGTACCTTCAGGAATAAAAGCTTCTCAATTTCCACCTCTACAAATTCGTGATAATTAAAGCATAATTTGTTGCTTCAGTAAAAGTTTTTTTATTGATTTTATTATCTTTATGTCAATTAAATCAACGAACGACTTTTCAAGCTATAAATCAATGGTTTTAAGGAATACGGGGCATCTATTTTTTTTCTGTTTATTCTTTCTGCAGAGCGTCTTCGTCTGGGCCGGTCAATCTTCTGAAAAGAAAAAAATCTTCTACCTGAATTCATACGAAATTACTTTCCAAACATACGAATATTCACAAAGAGCAATTAATGAAGCGTTTACCCCTTCAAAATATATTATTGACATCGATTTTATAGACTCAAAGCGGTTCTATGATAAGGCAATGTATGACAATTTAAAGGAACGCTTGAGAATAAAAATGAAGGAACGGGAAAAATACGACATGGTATTGGCCAGCGACGACGACGCCCTGCACTTTGTTTTGGATAATTACCATGAATTTTTCGCACATACGCCTGTTGTTTTCTGGGGGCTTGACGATCTTGAGAAAGCCAGCCAACTGGACAGCATCGGCTATGTTACCGGAGTAGTAGAAATTGTGCCTGCAAGGGAAAATATTGAACTGATAAAAAAATTACAGCCCCGGGTGAAGGAAGTAATTGCATTCACAGACAATACAAGTGTTGGAATTATTGACTTTAAAATCTATGAATCGCTCAAAAAAGAATACGATAATATTTTCCTTTCCGAGATATACACCAACAATTTCACGTTAAAGGAATTGCAGGATACTGTTCGTAAACTGAGGGGTGATCAGGTAATTCTGAAATTATCATCATACCAGTTGAAAGATGCAAATCTTAACCTTTACGAACAAATCGATCTGATTTACAACGATTCTCCCGTACCTGTTTACTCTTGGGGTACAGTTGAAATAGTGTCCGGTGGTTTCTTTGGAGGTTGCCTCTCCGATTATCACGAGCAAGCTGCACTGGCTTGCCAAATGGCAAAAAATATTTTAAATGGCACCGATATTTCCAAAATAAAAATAGTTCATGATCTTCCCGGCAAAAAGATGATCAATTATGAGGCACTGCAGAAATACAATTTGTCGGTCAATTCAGTGCCTGACGATGTCGTCCTGCTTGGCGCTCCGTCGAAAAAACTGAATGTCAGGAAAGATCTTTTCTTCATCATCGTTTTATCGCTTGTCACAGCACTAATTCTGCTGGGTATAAATATCCGGCTAGTCTGGTTAAAACGTAAACTGGCAAACAGTCTTCATGTTTCGCAGCAAAACTACGAGATTCTTTTTCGCGAAGGACCTTCAATCAATTTGCTGATTGACCCGGAAACCGGGAACATTGCCGATGCCAATAACGCCGCCCTGCAATTTTACGGATACACGATCGGAGAAATAAAAACACTGAACATCAGTAATATCAGTTCGCTTCCGGGAACCGATGTGAAAGAAAAAATATCTCAGGCACAAAAAGGATCTAGCCGGAATTACGTGTCGAAACATAGACGAAAGAACGGGGAACTGAGAGACGTTGAGGTTTTTATTGACCAATTGAATCTCCATAACCATTCATTTTTGTACGCGAATGTGATGGATATTACCAACCGGTTACAGACTGAACGGGAACTGATCGAAGCCAAACAAAAAGCGGAAGAAAGTGACCGGTTGAAATCAGCTTTCCTGGCCAATATGAGCCACGAAATACGAACGCCGATGAATAGCATCCTGGGTTTTTCAGATCTGTTGCTCAACGGAGAAGGCTATCCCGAAAAGAAAGATGAATATCTGAGGCTGATCCATGCCAATGGAAAACATTTGCTGACCATCATCAGCGATGTTATCGATATTTCCAGAATTGAAGCCAATCAATTGAAGATCATTAAAAGAGAAACAGAGATCAATACATTGCTTGATGAACTTTACATGGAGTTCAATTCCCGACGGATCGGCGGAAAACTGGATTTTACTTTTGAGATGGAAAAGGGCTGTAACAAACCTGGTTTTGTAGTCTTTACCGATGGCGTACGACTGAAACAAATCCTGATTAACCTGATTGGGAATGCGTTCAAATTCACGGATAAAGGATTTGTTCAATTTGGATATAAAGTCCGGGATGACGGAATGCTGCAATTTTTCGTAAAAGACTCGGGAATCGGCATTCCGAGGGATAAACACGATCTTATATTTTCGGTTTTCCAGCGACTGGACGATTCGTACACGAAGAACTATTCCGGCGCAGGACTGGGATTATCGATTACAAAATCGCTGGTCGAGAAATTAGGCGGCCATATTTGGCTGATGTCAGATCCAGGCCAGGGTTCACGTTTCTATTTCACAATTCCCGGAGCTGAAGAAAAGTTGAAAATATAGGCACAACTAAACCTTTCTGGTTTTCTCTATTCTACGGATGTTGTATGTTTTTTTATCCTGTGACTCGAAATAAGTCCTCATTTGCAATTCGGCAACAATACCCATGGTTACAAACTGGATTCCACCTAAAACGAGCATGATGCCAAGCATGAGCAATGGCTTACCCCACAGGTCGTTGCCCATAAGTTTTAATATCAGCATATAAACATTGATCAGCACGCCCAGCCCAAACATAACGATTCCCAGACCACCAAACAGGTGCATGGGGCGTTGCAGATATTTTTTGAAAAACAGCATCAGTAACAGGTCGCTCATTACCTTGGTGGTGCGGCTCAGGTTGTATTTTGATTTACCGAATTCACGGGCTCGATGATTCACATTCACCTGGGTAATGCGAACATTCCCTTCAAAGGCCAGTAAAACCGGAATAAAACGGTGCAACTCTCCGTAAATGATAATACTTTTTGCCGCTTCCCTGGAGAAAACTTTCAAAGTACAGCCGAGATCTTTCATCTTCGTGCCGGTCGACTCGCGGATAATGTAATTTGCAATCTTGCTCGGAATTTTCCGGAGAAATGCACCATCACGGCGGTTGGCACGAACACCGGCTACCAAATCCCAGTTGCCGTCAACAGCCATTTTGAGCATCATCGGAATATCGGCCGGATCATTTTGAAGGTCGCCATCGAGTAAAACAATGTGGTCGCCTTCTGCCAAATCAATCCCTGCCTGTAATGCTGAACTTTGCCCGTAATTCTTTTTTAGTTCGAGCAATACGAAATGTTCATCATTAATTGCAAGTACTTCTTCCCGGGTTTTGTCGGTCGAACCATCATCCACGAAAATAGCTTCGTAATCGTAACCTTCCAGCGCATTAATGATCTGTTCACTCAGCGGGCGGATATTGAGTTCTTCATTGTACACACAAATAACCAAACTTAACTGTTTCATTTGTTTCCGTTTTACAAAGGCTTCTGACACCCGATATTTGTTAAAATTTTCGTTATTTAGCGTTGCGAAAATAAGAAAAAGCCATCAGGATTTCTAATTCTGAATCAATTAAATGAATATCCGGGAATGACAGGAAAACTTGTACAATCAAAATATTTTCCGCTTTTGCTGTTTGCATTTGCACTCTTGCTATACACGACAAACAACGGGGCTTTTAGCATTTACATCCTCGATGAGGCAAAAAATACGGAATGTGCCCGCGAAATGTTTGAAAAAGGAGACTGGATTGTCCCCACTTTCAATTATAATTTACGGACAGACAAACCTCCTCTGCACTATTTTTTCATGATGGGCAGTTTCAAGTTATTTGGTGTAAATGAGTGGGCTGCCCGGTTTTTCTCCGGGTTTTTCGGGGCTTTGACCATTCTGATTACATTCCTTTACACCCGACGTTTTACCAATCGGAATACTGCACTTTGGACCGTTTTTGCATTGCTTGCCTCGGTGCATTTATGTATCCAGTTTCATTTGGCTGTGCCCGATCCGTACCTGATCTTTTTTTTCACCTGGAGCCTTTTTCTTTTTTATGCCGTTATTTCGGATCGACATTGGCATGAAATCGTGCTTCTTTATGTTGCTATTGGACTGGGAACTCTTGCAAAAGGTCCGGTAGCTATTGCGTTGCCGGGGCTTATTTTTCTGCTTTTCCTCATCTTTTCGAAGCAATTGAAATGGTCAGTCATCCGCTCTTTGAAACCTTTCGTGGGAGTATTTATTGTTTTGGCGATTGCCCTCCCCTGGTATCTTCTTGTTGGTCTGGAAACTAACTGGGAATGGACACGGGGCTTTTTCCTGAAACACAACGTCGGGCGTTTTGCCGGAGAAATGGAGGGACATGGCGGTATTTTTCTAATTACTTTTGCATATATATTAGTCGGAATGTTCCCGTTTTCAACCTTTCTGGTGCAGGCTTACCGGAATGCCATAAAAAACCGTCACGATCATTTCGTGTTGTTTTCGATAATTTCCGCCTCTGTCATCATCCTGTTTTTTTCATTTTCGGGAACAAAACTGCCCAACTACACGGTTCCGTCCTACCCTTTTCTGGCAGTAATCCTGGGAGTTTATTTTTCCGGATTTCCGGAACTAAAAACGAACATAAAACCCAGCTACATTAGCCTTCTGATCATCGGTATTTGTTTGGTTCCGGCACTGATTGCCGGTTTCCAATTCGATCCGATACTGAAAGACATAAAATCAGTTGCCTGGTATTTTCTGCCTGCCTCCATCGGTATTTTTGCCGGATTTTATTTCTTTATTCAGAAGAAAAGCACAACCGGTATACTGGTAACCGGAAGTTCGGCTATCCTGACCAGCCTGCTTTTTTTCCTTTTTGTTTTTCCACGTATTGATGCCCAAAATCCGGTCCAAAAAAGCATTTTGCTACTCGAAGGCAAAGAGGTTCGATATTTTCAGAAGTTTAACCCATCTTATTCTTTTTATCTGAAAAAACCCATTCCTGAAATTTCAGAAAATGAAATTGAAAGTTTTTTTGAAAAATATCCGGATGGCATACTGATTTCCGTAAAAAAGAAACTGGAAGCCATTCAACTTCCTGAAAATACTGAGGTTTTCTTTTCTTCTCATGATTTGTTTGAATCGCCGACAACGCAGTTGATACGGGTGAAGAAATAAAAATGCTTAGAATTCCTGCGCCTTATCTTTTCGTTGCAATAACAATTTGATATTGTTTTGCAATGAGCGATCGAAAATTCCCCTCTTCAGAAAATGCAAACGGTTTTCGGTAACCCACAATGTTGTCAGTAACGAGCAAATACCAAAAAAAGCGCCGACGTACACGTCCACAAAAAAATGCTGCAAAAGGTAAATTCGGGAAAAGCCGATCAAAACTGCCAATACAAACAGGATTGCAGAAACAGTACGGCGATTGATAAGAAAAGCGAAAAATGCAAGCATCCCGAAAATGGTCATGCTGTGTCCCGACGGAAAAGTTGAAAAATAGTTTATGTCGGTAATATAAATAAAACGGGTAAAATCGTCATACAAGAAATAATGAAGAGGGCGAGTGAAAGTACCTTTAAAAAGTTCTTTTAAGATATTCGTAAAGATGCCTATTAGCAATAAATTGAGAAGGCCTGTGGCAGCATGACGTAATTTATAAAAAGCCAACAGGGTGGCCACTAACGCCATGTAACTTCCCAAACCAACGTTGGTGAGAAATTCAACGATCGGGTCCCATTCGATCCTCGAATAGCGGTTGACCAATAAAACTACATCACCCCGTTTGGTGAGCAGGATAATCAACGCACCGACAATAAAAAACAGCGCATAAAAAATAAGGAACAGACGAAGACCTTTGTTTCTGAGTAATTGTTTCAAGTTCATTTTCTGAAAATATCTGTACTTCAGGTCCACACAAACAACATTATTCGATCAGAAAATCTTTAACAAATAAATTATCGAGCCGTGTGTTCCTTTTGGTAAAGGTAGGAAAAGTTTAATATTGATCGAAGGACTTTGAGCCATCCGATCGGTAAGATTAAAGAATTCTTTACTACTGCTTTTATTTGGATCGAAATTTTTATATTTTTCGCCCCTGAAAATGGAGAGTTGCCAGAGTGGTCGATCGGGGCAGACTCGAAATCTGTTGTACCCTTCGGGGTACCGGGGGTTCGAATCCCTCACTCTCCGCCAAAAACATCTTTAATTAAAACGAATATCTTTCAGGTGTTCGTTTTTTTTATGCCTGCCTTTTAAATGCCAAATAAAAAAGTTCCATTTTCTTTTTATCGTCTTTGAACGTTTATGATGATTATACAAGTACAAACACCAAATCCCCGCCGTAGCGAGGATCAGTATTAACCTATGTCTTTTATTACTTCTTCTAACTTTGTGTGGCGTCAGAAAACCTTGATAGGTTTGAACAGGATAATCAGGAATTTTCCTCTAACCACTTTGCTTTTACTTACTTCTAATTCTTTTTTGAACGTTAATAATTCAGAAATTTAAGTATCCATTAAAATCTAAGTATCTGTAATTCTATTTGCTTCAACTTTATTTTGCTTTTCTCTACTCTTTATTCCGGTTTCAACTTCCGGATGATCGCCTCTGCTTTCTGGCTGTAGTAATTGTTACTCTTGGCGATCCGTTCCATCTGACGGTATGCTTTTTTACGATCCTGCGTTTGCAGGTAGCACAAACCAATGTACCATTCAGCCTGCTCCATGAACAGGTTATCCCTGTCTTTGACTACAATCTCATATTCCTCTATCGCCTTACTGAACCGGCCTGTTTCCTGATATGACACTCCCGAGTAAAAATGTCCTACAGGATTATTTGTATCGTTCGCAATTACCTGTTGGAATAGTTCCAGAGCCGATTCGTATTCCCGTGCATTGAACTTCTGCAAGGCAACTGTCAACGTATGATCCATTGTTGTATTGCCCGATCGGACTGTACCCGCTCCCTGGTATGGCTGATAATATTTTGTGTATAAATTGTTTTCTGATGTCGTCCGTTTTGTCAATAGTCCTCCGATACTTATAAGCAAGATCAATGAGGCGGCAACCGATGCTACGGCAAATTTTGACATTGGCATCCGTATCGCCCGTTGATTTTCCCTTCGGGTTTCTTTTCCGATCGTTTCGAGAGTAGACCTCAACGCCATTATTTCTTTTTCTTCCAAAGCTATATCTACCTCCCGGTACATAGCCACTTCCACAGCCAGAGCCGGGTTTGAAACCAGTTCTTCTTCAAACATTAATAACTCCTCTGTTACTAATTCTTCCTGCAGATACTGGTCAATATCTTCTGAACGTCCCGCTACGGAATGTTCAATTCCTTGTATCTTATCCAGACTCGCCCGAAGGTCCATGATATCTGTCTCCATCAGCGCAGTCTCAACTTCCCGATGAAACTCAAGGTCTGCCTCAAGTCGATGGTTGAAAGCTAATTCTTCTTCAAACTCATTTATCTCAGATGGCTCTAATTCATGGTTCAGGTATTTCTCTATATCTTCAGAACTACGCTGGTGTTCCGGCACACCTTGAGCTATCTGCAACAGATTGGCTCTAAGTTCATCAATATCATTCTCTTGTAATGCGCTTTTTATCTCGGAAAAAATCGCTTCATCTGCCGGTGAAAGTAATTCTTCTTCACTTTCCTGTTCCTGAAACTGCTCCCTGTAAAACTGGTGAATATTCTCTTTGGACGCGATCTCGTGCTGAAATATATGAATCCTCGGCAGGCTGTGAGACAAACGGTCTATTTCATTGCGTCCCAATGGTCCAAAGAACTCTCTTAACGAGGCAAATTCGTTCGATAAACCAAAGTTATAGTCCGTATGTTCTGACACTATTTCTTCCACCAAGTCTTCCCCAAAAGAGGGCTCCCCCATGATAAGCCCCAGTGTGTTGCGAAGCTCCATGATCTCCTTCTCCTGAACTGCCTCCTGAACTTCCCTGTGAAATTCAACTTCCTCTGCCAGACCCGAATGGATCAGCATCTCGACGTTGAACTCGTCCAACTCTGCCCCTATCAACTCATCATCAAGGTACAGGTCGATCTTCTGGTAATATTCTGACTTACGCATCATTTTAAGTATAAATTTTTTCCACTACACAAAATTCACAAAAATTCCGTGTATACAAAAACTTTCAATAATTACATGGAACTATAAAATTCCATTTAAATAAAATAAGAGATTTGATTCCGTTGGATGAATGGAAAAATCAAGGTTTTTTGTTAAATTCATCTTCCCAATATGCATCGCCATCACCTGGGTCATCACCGTCGCCGCCTTTTACCCGACTAAGTTCTTCACAAGTTAATACGTTGAATGCTGAGATTGCAAATTTTTCGTTGTAAGCAAATAAAGTTTTCATTACTTTTAGATTTTAATGGTTAATACTTAAATTCCTAAATTATCCTTGTTCGGTGGTTTATTCCATGAAAGGAGAAAAGGTAACCCCCACTAAATTTATTTTTTTAAAAAAAATGTTGCTATTTATATACAATACACTGATAACCAAAATCATAAAAAAGAAAATATTTTTCTCTCTCTTTGTATTTCTTTTAAACCTGTGTTTCGTATTTGCACAAAAAGACAATGCCTTTGGTCAAGACAGTCTGCTGGAACGGAAGTATAACAATGAAGGACGGGATGAAGGAAGAAAGGGGGATTTTGAGAAAGCAGAGTTCTATCTTCAAAAAGCTTTAATCTTAGCGGTCAAACTTTACGGGGAAAATAACCCTAGAGTGTTGCAATCATATATTAATATGGGAATACAACAAAAAAATCTAGGGAAATATGATAGCGCAATTCAAAGTTATTCTAAAGCAGAAGAACTTGTTAAAAAAATTTACGGAGAAAATGATGCTCGTTTGGGGCTTGTGTATACAAATGCCGGTTTGATTTTTAAATCAAAAGGGGATCATTCAAAAGCGTTGGAATACCAGGAATCGGCATTGCGCTTTTTATATTCAGATACAATTAATTTTATTGATATTATTAAAATAACAGAGTTTAACCTGTCCGTTAGTTTACGAAACCTAAACCGGGTTCAGGAAGCCATCAAGATTGCAAATAAAAATATAAAGGGAAATTACAACAACATGAAACCAAGGTTCTTTAGCCTCCTTGCAAGTATCTATTTTAAAGAAGGTAATTACCCATTGGCCGACAAATATTACAAAGAATCAATAAAAAGCTGGATAAAATATTATGATTCGGAAGCTTACGGCTTAGGAGAAGCATACAACAATTACGCATCTTTCCTGATAAAATCCGGTAAATACGATTCAGCACAGATATACACAGAACGGGCTGAAAAAATAATACTGAAGACCTACGGACCCAAAAGTATATTCTACTCTAATATTCAGAATAACTACGGAGATATCTTTCTGAACCGCGATTCAGAAGCTGTTTCAATCAAAGATTTCAGAATAAAGAAAAGAGACCATATCGACAAAGCTTTGGCTTATTATCAAAAAGCAGCTATTGCAGTTATTGAGGGATACAACATTGAAGATCCCCTTTCGCTACCGCCGATCGACAATGTTCTTTCCGACATACAATTACTCACCGTATTAAAGAAAAAAGCGACTGCATTAGGGTTGCTTGCAGAGATTTATCAGGCGGAAACGGATTACGACAACTATCTGCGTTTTAATATTCTGGCATTACACACGATTAATTCATGTACAAATCTTATTCATCGACTACGAATTGGGTATATGAATGAAGAAAGTAAACTGTTGCTGGCGGAAGAACAGGAATCCACCTTTATGGACGCCATCTCAATCGCATACCAGTTGTACCGGTTTACAAAAGAAAAACAATATTTGCTGATGGCTTTCGAATTCACAGAGAAAAGCAAATCAGCCAGCTTCCTGGCATCGGTAAAAGATACGGAAGCTAAAAGGTTTGGGGGTATTCCCGATTCCCTTTTGAGCAGGGAACAGTACTTAAAAATAAATATCTCGAATTACAAGGAAATGCTATTTCAGGAAAACCAGCAGGAAAAACCGGATTCGCAAAAAACCAACCTCTATTCTGCAAAAATTTTTCAGCATAATGAGGAGTACAATCAGTTAATCAGTTTATTCGAGCAAAAATATCCCCGGTATTATTCTTTCAAATACGAAAACAAGGTCATCACGATTGATGAAATCCAACGAAACCTGAAAAAGAAAGAAGCAATTGTTGAATATGTAGTGAACGAACCTACCGATACAATTCATCCCGGACAACTTTACCGTTTTATCATTACCAAAGATAAAGTTGACCTAAGTCTTGAAAATATCGGATTTGAATACGTCAGCCAAATTGAACGCACACACAATTTTCTTTCAAATCCGGCTTACTTATTTACCAGAAAAAATGAATTCGTTGAGTACTGCACTTCTGCAAACAAGCTGTACAATACACTTCTGGCTCCGGTAGCTGCCCTGATTTCAGGAAAACATTTAACGATCATACCGGATGATAAATTATCATACATTCCTTTTGATGCACTGTTGTCGGCAATGCCGGATACAAGTAAAATGGATTTCAGAAACCTGAACTACCTGGTTTACGATTATCCTATAAATTACAGTTATTCCAGCACGCTCCTGTTTAACTATTTTGAGGTCGAGAAACATGGATCAAAGAAATTACTGGCATTCGCACCAAACTACGATTATCCGGAAGATGCATCAACTTCGAACCCTCACGGAGAAAAACTATTGCCTTTGCCCGGAGCGAAAACGGAGGTAAGCCTGTTGAACAACTATATCACCAGCGACTTGTATATTGATTCAATGGCTAACGAGAAAAATTTCAAGGAACTTGCCCCAAAATATGATATTCTGCATTTGGCCATGCACACCATCCTAAACGACAGTCTGCCTATGTTCTCCAGATTGGCGTTTACAAGGCCTGTGGCAGGAGATAGTGAGGATGGCTGGCTCAACACCCATGAAATATACAACATGAAATTGAATGCAAGAATGGCCGTATTGAGCGCTTGTAACACAGGAAAAGGCAGACTCCAGAAGGGTGAAGGGGTAATGAGCCTGGCCCGTGGCTTCCTGTATGCCGGGTGTCCTTCCATTATTATGACATTATGGGAAGTTGAAGATTTGTCGGGAACCGAAATTATGCAAAATTTTTATGATTTTATTGCAGAAGGAAAAGAAAAAGACGATGCTTTGCGCCTGGCCAAACTAAAACACATAAAGGAGGCAGATCCGTTAAAAGCCCATCCTCATTATTGGTTAGGATATGTAAATATTGGCAATTCGGAGCCTTTGTATGGCAGCAAGGACATTTATTTCATACTGGTCATAGTTTTTGCTCTGGTTCTGGTTGTCATCGACCAAATAGTCAGAAACAAGCGAAAAGGCCGGAAATAAAACAGGAGAGCCAATTGCAAAATCAACGATTAGCTTTTTTCAGTTTGATGTGATCCCGGCTATACGTAATATTCTTTGGCCATCCCTTTTCTGACGAGAATATCGTTTAGACAATAATAATCTCCGATCTGACGGATCTGGTTGAGTCCCTCCATGATCCCAGGGGCAATACGAACATATAAAACAGCAAGATAGCGTCCGTATTTTTCCTTCTGGTCTTTTATGGTTTCAATAATCACCTGATCATTCTTTTTAATAATATTTTTTACAAAATCGGAAGTCTTTTTACCTGTTTCCCATTCCGGTGAACCTTTCTTAACTCCATATACTTCAGGAGTATTTATGCCATAAAGCCGTATTTTCTCACCTCGTACCCAAATAGAAAGACCAAGGTCTATATCAATTTCAAAAGTGTCGCCATCAATTACTTTGGCAACCAAGGCTTGATACTGGTACATTTTTACTGATTTTTTGGTTATTGCTTGAAAAGTTACGAAAAAACGGCAACATAATTGGTTGATGGCTGAATGGTTTTATTGTTATTGAAAGACAGAAAACAAAAAATGCCACCCGAAGGCAGCATTCTTTATATATTTTCAACTCCGAAGAGTTATTTTACTCCACGCTGTTTGGCCATTTCTTCCAGTTTTTTCTGGAAACCGGATTTGGGTTTGGCTGGTTTTTTCTTATTCAGTTGAATTTGCGCCCTTATTTTGTCGTCATCGACCATTTGCCTGAAAATATACATTTGCCCGATCGTGATCACGTTTGCCAGGAAATAGTAATAGCTCAAACCTGCCGAGTAGCTGTTCAGAATAAACAGGAACATTACCGGCATCATGTACATCATGGTTTTCATGCCCGGCATTGCCGATGTGTTCTGGGTTTGCGAGCTCAGATGAGTCGAGATAATTGTGGTAATCGTCATCAGCAAACAGAACAAACTCACATGCTGTCCATAAAACGGTATTTTAAACGGCAAATTCAGAATCGAATCGTAGGTTGACAAGTCATGTGCCCACAAAAAACTTTCCTGTCTCAATTCGATCGAAGTCGGGAAAAAGAAGAACATCGCAATCAGGATCGGGAACTGGAACAACATCGGGAGACAACCTCCCATTGGGTTCACCCCGGCCTTTTTGTAAAGGGCCATGGTCGCCTGTTGTTTTTCCATCGGTTTGTCTTTGCCGAATTTCTCATTGATTTCGTCCATCTCCGGCTTCAGTGCTTTCATTTTTGCCTGCGAGATATACGATTTATAGGTGAACGGAAAAATAATCAGTTTAATAAAGATCGTCAACAGTAAAATGATAATCCCAAAATTGTCGATGGACTTGCGGAGAAGATTAAATACCGGAATGATTAAATACTTATTAACCGGACGTACAATTGCATACCCCAGATCAACAAGGCTCTCCATCGATAGGCCATATTGTTTCAACGTATTGTAATGATTGGGACCGAAATAGAATTTCATTTTGTGGCTTTCGTTGGCTTTACCTTCGTAAGGAAGCGCAAAATCAGCCTTGAAATTTCCCAGATATTTAAGGTCTTCCGATGTCATTTCCTGAGCAATACTAACTTCCGGGAAAAATGTATCGGCAATCAGTGTGGATGAAAAGAAAAGTTGTTTGAAACTCACCCATTGTGTACGGGTGCGCAATTGTTCTGACTCGGATTTCGAAACGGAGAGTTTATCCACCTCATCCTCAAAATACTTGTAATTAATATTGGTGTAACGGTCCTCTCCATATTGCGAAATACGTTCCTGACGCGGAACATCGATACTCCAAATGAAATTGAGATAATTCGAGTTGGCCGTAACAATGTTATCCAATCCTGAAAAATTAATATCGAAACCAACTAAAAACGAGTTGTGTTTAATTGTATATTGATATTCCAGGTAACTATTGTCGGCTGCATACAAACGAAACGACAAACTTTTTGATTCTCCCCCGGTTTCTTTGTTGAATTTTTCGTTCCCTTCTTTTCCTTTTTTCACCTGGGGCCCGTTCACCACAATTGCTTCCTGATCGACCGACGGAACAAAATAAAAATCGCCGGTACTGATACTTCGGTTTTGGGCAAAGAAATTCATCCCGAAGATATTTTTATCGCCTTCAAAAAGAATCAACGGCAACGAATCGTGTGTCTGGTAACCTTTCAATTCAACTGAATAAATCCGGCCTCCTTTATTCGAAATAGTCACTTTCATCAGGTTATTTTCGAGAACATAAAATTTTTCTTCCCCTAATGAAGCATCTGCAAAAACGCCGAATTTTTCTTTTCTCTCACTTACTATTTCCTCCGAAGCAACACTATCGGTAGTGGCCAATGTGGCAAGCTGCGCTTCATTTACAACTTTCGTTTCCTCCTGCTGAAGCCGCCGGGCTACTTCCACCTGCTGAATCGAATCCCTATGCTGTTTTGCAGCGGCGATTTCTTCTTCCGAAGGTTTATTAAAGTAACTGAATCCTATCAGGATCAGAAATATCAGAACAATGCCTGCTATTGTATTTTTATCCATTCAGAAAATCTTTTATGCACCAATTGAAGCCTTCACAAAAGCCACAAACAAGGGATGCGGTGTTAATACTGTGCTGCTGTATTCAGGATGAAACTGAACGCCGACGAACCATTTGAGGGAAGGTATTTCAATTACTTCCACCAGGTTTGTGTCGGGGTTCAACCCAACAGCTTTCATTCCTGCTTCCTCGAATTCAGCAAGATACTGATCGTTGAATTCATAACGATGCCGGTGACGTTCTTTCACTTCGGTCTTCTCATACGCTTTATAAATATTCGACTTTTTGTCGATTATCTTGCATTTGTAAGATCCCAGTCGCATGGTCCCGCCTTTCTCTGTAATGCCTTTTTGCTCTTCCATGAGGTCGATCACCGGAAATGAAGTTTTTTCATTCATCTCGGTTGAATCGGCATCGGCCATGTGAAGAACGTTGCGGGCAAATTCAATCACGGCAATCTGCATTCCAAGGCAAATTCCAAAGAAAGGAATATTGTTTTCCCTGACATAACGTGCAGTCTCTATTTTTCCTTCAATGCCACGATGCCCAAAGCCGGGTGCAATGATAATTCCTTTCAGTCCTTCCAGTTTTTTATCCACATTTTCTGCAGTGATGCTTTCGGAATGGATCATCCGCAGTTTCACCCGGCAACAGTTTTCAGAACCGGCGTGAATCAATGCCTCGCAAATCGATTTATACGAATCAGCCAGTTCGACATATTTCCCGACCAGCCCTATTTCAATTTCCCATTTGGGGTTTTTCAACCGGTCAAGGAACTCGTTCCATGCTTTTAATTCGGGCTCATCCTTCAAAGGGAGACCCATTTTTCGCAAAACGGTTGTATCGAGTTTCTCTTCCTTCATTTTGTTGGGCACCTCGTAGATGGTCTTCACATCAATTGATTGCACTACCGCGTCCAATTCCACATTACAGAAAAGAGCAACTTTCCGGCGAAGACTGATATCCAGATCACGTTCGGTGCGAAGCACCAGAACATCTGGCTGTACCCCGGCTTCCAGCAAGGCTTTTACCGAATGTTGGGTAGGTTTTGTTTTCAGTTCGCCCGAAGCGGCAAGGTACGGGACCAACGTAAGATGAATTACCAGCGCCCGGTTGCCAAGTTCCCATTTCAACTGACGGACCGTTTCAATGTAAGGCAACGATTCAATATCACCAACCGTCCCGCCAATCTCCGTTACAACAATATCGTATTTTTGCTTGGTTCCCAAAAACTTGATTTTCCGTTTAATTTCATCGGTGATGTGAGGAATGATCTGAACGGTTTTTCCCAAATAATCGCCCCTGCGTTCCTTGTTGATCACCGATTGATAAATCCGTCCGGTAGTCACGTTGTTGGCCTGCGAAGTCGGCACGTTCAGAAAACGTTCGTAATGGCCCAGATCAAGATCTGTTTCGGCTCCATCGTTGGTTACATAACATTCACCGTGTTCGTAGGGATTTAGCGTTCCCGGATCGACATTGATATAAGGATCCAATTTTTGGATGGTTACCGAATAACCTCGGGCTTGCAGCAACTTTGCCAGTGACGAAGCCAGTATCCCCTTTCCTAATGAGGAGGTAACTCCACCTGTTACAAATATATACCTGGTTTCAGACAAAATAAATAATTTTAAAGTGTTTCAAAAAACGCACAAAGTTAATCAATATTCGCAAATGCTTTGGATATTGAATTTTAAAATAACGATAAGTTTGGAATTAAAAAACCCGCTCAAAATAAAGCGGGTTTCCTATCCTTCGGCTATTCGTCGTAATCTTCTGTCGCATCAATAATGCGTATTTTTTCCTTTAGAAATTCAATTTTTTCCTTCGTACTGGCAATTTTCTGGTTGACATCGCCAATCAGCAATTTGGCATTTTTCGTATCAGCAAAGAACCCGATATTGTTATTGAGCAAAGCCAAATCCGTTTCCATCTGCTTCAGTTTGGTCATGTACTTTTCGCGTTCGAAACGCATTTTTCCATAGCCACGGTTAGTATTTGTAAGGTTCGAAACCTTGGTTCTAAATTTCAGCAGGTTCCGTTTTTTCTCGTCGATCCGGAGATTGTCAAAATGAATATTGATCGCATCTCTGAAATCGTTTTGAATTTTGTCCTTGTCTTTAAAAGGAACATGGCCAATTTCAGTAAATTTCCGCTGAAAATCTTTCATCCGTTCCAGATCTTCCGATTCGTCGCCGGTAAGTTTGTATGCGATTACTTCAGCAATCAAATCCTGCTTCATTTTCAGATTATCATACTGCTCTGAGTCGACCGATGAAAAATGTTTCGATTTTTGCTCAAAGAAATAATCGCAGGCCGCACGGAACCTCTTCCAGATAATATCGGATTGTTTCCGTGGAACAGGACCTATTTCTTTCCATTTTTTCTGAATTTCAATAAATTCGTCTGTCGTCTTTTTCCAGTCGGTACTATCTTTTAACGATTCGGCCTGAACGCATAAATCAGTTTTCATTTGCAGGTTATTAACCTGTACTTCTTTATTCTGACTGTAAAACTCACGTTTTTCATTAAAAAACTGATCGCAGGCGTTACGGAAACGTTCGTATATCTGGTTGTTCTCCCGGCGGGGCGCAAAACCGATAGTCCTCCATACTTTTTGCAATTCGATGAGTTCTTTCGACTTGTCGTCCCAATCTTTGTGAGTCAATAATTCCGATGCGCAAATTTCTTCCGCTTTTTCGCAAAGCAGATTTTTTGCATCCAGGTTGGTTTTTTGCTCCGATTTGCGACCTTCAAAAAAGTCCTGATGCTTTTTGTTTATTTTTGAAGTGGCCGCTTTGAAACGTTCCCACAACTCATCTTTCTTATCACGCGGAACCGGTCCAATCTCGCGCCACTGTTCATGGTATTTTTGTAATATATTGAATGCACGAATTACCGAAGATTCGACCAACAGTTCCTCTGCTTTCTCGCAAATCTCCATTTTCGCCTCCAGATTCTTTTTCAAATCAAGGTCGCGAAGTTCTTTGTTTATTTTAATGTAATCGTAAAAATTTTCAACATGATGATGATAGGTATCCCAAAGGTCTTTCAATTTTGACTGCGGAACCAACCCGACTTCCCTCCATCTGTTCTGTAAATCACGAAATTCCTGGAATGTTTTATTAATTGATTCCTTGTTATTAATAAGAGCCTTTATTTCTTCAATGATCTGGTATTTCAGTTCAAGATTTGTTTCTTTTTCTTCTTCCAGTTTCTTATTGTGCTCAACTTTCAGATGGCGTAAACTATCCAACAGATTTTTAAGATCATTTTCATACACATTTTCTTCCGGAACAAATTCTTCATTCTGGTCATGTTCGGCATAAAATGCTTTTCTCTGCTTTTCTATTTCATTATGGTGAATTCGGTAGAACGCAAATTTTATATTATCCACATCCTCCTTAACATCCTCGTAATCATCTTCTCCTTCAATTAGTTGCCTGAGGATATTAATCAGTTCAACTTCCGTTTTACCTGAATAATCAGTTTTTTCCTGTACAGGTGGTGCATCTGGTATCTCATTTTTTCCAGTTGCTTTTTCCTCAACAACTTCTGTTTTTTCCTCCGGAACCGCCGATTCCTCTATTCCCTCAACTTGCGACTCTGCAGGTTCCTCTGCTTTTTCCTCCACAACAGTTTCATCAACAGTTTCCGCAACAGCATCCGGCTCTTCTTCCGGTGCAACAGCAACTTCTTCTACTACAGGCTCTTCCTGCATTTCAGATACAACTTCTGCTATATCTTCAGGGGCCACTTCTTCGATTTG
Source organism: Prolixibacteraceae bacterium (assembly GCA_003506435.1). GTDB lineage: Bacteria > Bacteroidota > Bacteroidia > Bacteroidales > Prolixibacteraceae > GWE2-42-39. The sequence goes on along the minus strand of DOAQ01000048.1, from coordinate 66,609 downwards.
TTCAGGTTCGCTCACCTGTTCCTCAACAACCTGTTTTTCTTCAGGTTCCGGCTGTGCATCTTGTTTCTCAACAAGTTCTGGCTCTTGCGGCGTAATTTTTAACTCGTCATTCGAGTTTTTTAGATCTTTAGGTTCCATTGTGCAAAAATTTAGTACTAAACGACAAAAAGAGAATACGGACTCATTATAGCCTACGAAAATATAATATTACATCCTAATACTCAAAGTTTTTAAAAATTAATTCCATAAAACTACAATATAAATTACAAAAAAAGGCTGCTTTTTTGTAGCAGCCTTCAAAAAACACAGTTGATCTTTGGTTTTAAACTATTTCTATTTTCCGAACCAGCTTCTGGTTTTCTTCTTTCAGTTTTGGAAGTGTAATCGTCAAAATGCCATTCTTAAAATCCGCAGAAATTGCTTCCGTATTCAGTTTTTCAGAAAGTCTGTACCTTCTTTCGAAGCCTCTCTTTGTAAATTCAACATGGGCATATTTATACTCTTCTTTTTCAGCATCTTTGTAATCGCTTTTTACAATCAACATATCCTTTTCAACTGAAATCTCAATTTCATTTTTGTCGAAACCCGGAACCAGCAATTCAAGTCTGAAATTTTCCTCTGTTTCGTAAATATTTGCTGCAGGTTTTGAAACGCATTTATTTACAGCACAGTCGGTATTCAAAAGCTGATCGAATAAGTCGTTTACAAGCTGGTTGGCATAAAAACGTTCTGCCGGTCTGTGAAATCTTACAAGGTTCATTGTTCTGTCCTCCTCATTTTTAATTAAACATGTTTTAAATAATTTTCTGAAGGGCAATTTTCAAGTTTTGTTCCAGATGAAAACATCGGTTCATTTTTCAGTCTTTCAATAGAAAAACGTGACATTATTTCCGTATTAGAATAAAAACAAATGCCACTTTGTCTTCAATGTCATTATTTACGGCTGCAACTTCCTTTAGGAAATGTTAATGCTGCGTATTACTTTTGCATAAAAAATATATGCGCATCGATATTTTAACAGTTGTTCCCGAGCTTTTGGAGAGTCCGTTCAACCACTCCATAATCAAAAGGGGAGTTGAAAAAGGCCTGATTGAGATACACATCCACAACATCCGTGATTTCTCGGAGGACAAACATAAAAAAACCGATGACTATGCTTTTAGCGGCGGGGCAGGCATGGTAATGACCATTCAACCGATTGAGAGCGCAATAAATTACCTGAAATCGCAGCGGAACTACGATGAAATCATTTACACTTCACCCGATGGACTTCTGTTCGACCAAAAAGAAGCAAACAAACTATCGCTGCTCGGAAATATGATTATTCTTTGCGGCCATTACAAAGGAGTAGATCAACGGGTACGCGAACATTTGGTAACCAAAGAAATATCGATTGGCGATTATGTTTTAACCGGAGGTGAATTGGCTGCTGCGGTGATTGTCGACAGCGTGGTGCGGCTGGTTCCGGGTGTGCTTTCCGACGAAACCTCGGCACTGACCGATTCATTTCAGGACCAACTTTTAAGTCCTCCCGTATACACACGCCCAGCCGATTATAAAGGATGGAAAGTGCCGGAAATCCTACTCAGCGGCAATGATAAAAGAATTACTGAATGGCAGGAAAAGCAAGCCTACGAACGAACCAAACGTTTACGTCCCGGGCTTCTGGAGGAAGACTAACATCTCTTATTTTATCTTTTCTGAAGTCTTTTGCAGATAGTTTTCCATCAATTCAACCAGATTGGGATAGGTATTGCTGAAAAAACGGGAAAGTTCATTTATTTCCATCCAGCAAACCTCTTCAATACTTTCGGAATATTGAGGTTTTGGTGTTTCGTTTCCGGCGTAGTCCATTTCGAACCAGAATGTCTCTTTCAGCACCAGATTGTTTGGTTCCGGATGAAACGGAGAACGATACAAATGAAACATCGAGCCAATTTGATTTTTAATCCGGACACCGGTGATCCTACATTCTTCTTCCACCTCACGGACAGCAGCTTCTTCAAGTGTTTCTTTCTTTTCGACCTTTCCTTTGGGCAAGTCCCAATACCCAAACCGTTTAATAACCAGAATACGTCCGGTTTTATCGGTAACAATCCCTCCGGCAGCGGTTATCCCAATAAATTGTGCCCTGAATTTAGTCCATAATTCCTCGTAGTTACTACTCACAAATACAAGATTTTCCGGCTCTCTTTTTCTTTCCGAATTGATCAACAAACGGATCAGACAATTAATATCCTCATTTTCAATCAACTGACCTTTGTTATCTTTAAATGAATTTTCAAATTTACTGCAAAGGGTGATGGAAGAGGCATTGAAAAAAACTTTGTACATTTGCTGAAGATTTTATAGTTAAATATTCACAACCATGATGGAACAAATTCAAATCGAAGTAACAAAGAAATTACTACAAATTAACACAATAAAAATCCAACCTTCAAATCCGTTTACATGGGCTTCGGGTTGGCTGTCCCCCATTTATTGCGACAACCGGAAATTGCTTTCGTACCCCGAAGCAAGAACTTTTATTTGCGATCAATTCTGCAAACTGATCAAGGAAAAGTATCCTCAGGCTGAAGTTATTGCAGGAGTTGCCACCGGCGCTATTGCACATGGTGTTTTGGTTGCCGAACGTCTGGGAATGCCTTTTGTATATGTCCGCTCGGCGCCCAAAGGCCACGGTCTCGAAAATCTGATTGAAGGCGACATGAGAGTGGGCCGTAAAGTGGTTATTATTGAAGACCTGGTTTCGACCGGCGGAAGCAGTTTAAAAGCAGCGGATGCAATCACTAATTTCGGTGGTGAAGTGTTGGGAATGATGGCCATTTTTACCTATAATTTTCCACAGGCACGCAAAGCGTTTGAACAAGCAGGAATTGAACTGACTGCCCTGAGCCGTTACCAGATACTGATCGATATTGCCTTGCAGCAAGGCAGCATTACCGCTGACCAGGTTGCAAAACTGAACGCATGGAGGGAAAACCCTGAAAGCTGGGGAAAATAATTTTCTAATAAATATTACAAAACCCTTTCCAAAACAGGAAGGGGCTTTTTTTATCCTTGATTATGACTATTAGCAAGTACATCAGCGAAATAAAGTTCATCGACCACAACCAGGAAATTGTTTTCAATTACCTTTCAAATTTTGAGAACCTCTCAAAGTATGTCAATGAAGGCCTGCTTCAAAAAGTAACTGAACAAATCCCGCAAATAAAGATTTCAAATTTCAGCTCAGATAAAGATTCGTGCAGCTTTCAGATTGCCGGACTTGGCCTTGCTGAAATCCGAATTACGGAACGAGAAGAATTCAGTTCGATAAAAATAGAAAGCAGTGGCGGTTTGCCATTGAGCATTACTTTCTGGATACAGTTGTTGCCGGTTGAAGCATATAAATGCAAAATGCGCCTGACCCTTCATGCCGATATGAGCATGATGATAAAAATGATGGTCAACAAAAAGCTGGAAGACGGAATTAACCATCTGGCTGAAGTACTGGCGCGACTTCCGTACAAATAATTGATGATTGACGATTGATTACTGATGATTTGGAAAAATACAACTCCATTTCTTGATTTCGATTGTACCCTACTATTTTGATGCTGATTTTTCCTTTATCCTTCCTGAAATAAAAAGAAGGAAAAGCAATCCGGCCACAAAAGCAGAAAACCGCCCAATATAATCTCCATACCGGGCATAAAAAGTAAGCGTTTGGTTGCCGTATAATTCCCCGGTTACAACAGTCCGGGTCCACCAATCTGATTTTTGCAGCACATCGCCGCGCTGGTTAATGAAACCTGAAAATCCTGTATTTGCAGAACGGACAATGCTACGGCGCATTTCGATGGCACGAAGGCGGGAGTACGAAAAATGCAACCCGGCTCCGGAACTTTTCTTCCACCAGCCGTCGTTGGTCATTACAACAACATATTCCCCACCCTGCCGAATTAATCCACCGAGGTACCCGCCAAACATCGATTCAAAACAAATTAACGGGCTCAATTGCAAACTGTCGCCAACAACAAAATTCAGTGGCACACCGGCTCCCAACCCGCCGGTTGTGCCTCCCAAATCGAAGAAAAAATTCTTCAGAAAACCAAAATACCGGGCGAACGGAACTTTTTCGACCCCGCTTACCAGAATATTTTTGTGATAGATTTGAACCGGTACTGAGGCATCAATCAATACGGCAGAATTGTATTCTTCGTATCGTGTTTTCCCATCATTCAAAAAGCGGGTAGTAATAGTTGTATTCTCATTTTCTGAAAGAAACTTTTTGGTGTTCGCTCCAACAATTATTTTCTTTTCCGGAAGTCCGGATACCGCATCTTTCAGTTGTTGAATTTCAGGAATGAGATCGATTGAATCTTCCCCAAACGGGGCAAGCGCAGTTTCGGGACCAATAATAAACGATGCACCTTTTGCGGAATCGATTAGCGACAACAAAATCTCCAATTGCTCATCGGGTCTCAGCTTGTCAAACTTTTCAGTATACGGATCGATATTGGGTTGCAAAACAGCAAACTCCAGCTTTTCGCCTTTTTCAGAATATGAAAAATACAAAAACATTGAAAAAACAATCGGTACAAGCAAGACGGCCAGTACTGATAAGATATGTTGAAATGATATTTTCCTGAAATTCAGAAAAAACTTCACCAGTTTGTAGATGAAAATATTGACGGCAAGAATCCAGAGCGAACCGCCTAAAACGCCGGTGAATTCGTACCACTGCACTATTTTTACCTGGTTGCCAAAAGCCCCGCCCAGCGTCATTCCCGGAAGCTGTATGTCCCAGTTTAAATGCAGAAATTCGAACGAAAGCCATAATGAAACCAGAAAAACAAGCGCCAGATTTTCATGAGTCCGTTTTTTAAACAAGTGATACAGGTACCAAATCGTCCCCATCAGAAAAGTATTCAGAAACAGGAAAAGCGCCAGCCCAACTATGGTTGCATAGCCCAGCCACCAAGCTGAAAGCAGGTTCCAGAGAAAAAAACAAATCAAAATCCAATTTAGAAAAACATACTTGCTGCCTTTTCCCGGCAAACCGGAAAGATAATTTTCAAACAAAAACAACGGAACAAAGCCAACAAAAAGCAACCAACCGGGAAATTCAAAAAGCCACGGAATACTTAATAATACAGCAGAAACAAGCGGGTATAAAAAATAGTTCCTGCTTTCCATTACCCGTTTTTGCGAGAGGATGAAACAGCCATTTTTATTTTCTTATCTCGATCGAACACAAAATCGATTTGCCCCAGCAACAAAGCGCCAAACCCAACCTGATTAATGATTACCGGTTTTCCGTCGGCATTCTTCGTTCGGATGGCATCGTTTAAAAACGTGTGAGTGTGTCCACCGATAATTAAATCGGTACAACGGGTTTCCGATGCAAGAATTCTATCAGAAACCTTTTTTTCCTGATACTCAAGTCCCAAATGCGACAGACAAATAACTAAATCGCATTTCTTTTCTTCTTTCAGAAATAATTCCATTTTCTGAGCCGTTTTTACGGGGTTGAGATATCGGGTCTCCTGAAAATTCTTTTTTGCCACCAGCCCGTCGAGTTCGATTCCCAAGGCATAAAGGCCAATTTTGATACCTTCTTTTACAAATGTTTTGTGCGTTAAAAACGAACCGTTGAGAATTGTATCCGAAAAATCGTAATTGCCTGACAAGATCGGGAAACCCACAAATGGCAATGCTTCTTTGATCCCTTCCAGCCCATTGTCGAACTCATGGTTTCCGATGGTACCGGCATCGTAACCCATTTTACTCATGATCTTCAGAACCAGTTCGCCTTTGTAATAATTAAAATACGGTGTCCCCTGAAACATATCGCCTGCATCAAACAAAAAAGTATTGGGGTTTTCCATCCTGATTTTTTCAATAATTCCCGATAAACGGGTCATTCCCCCTTTGCCTCCATTCTGCGAATCTGACTCAGGAAACGGCTCGATATGACAATGCATATCATTCGTGTGCAAAATTCTGATCTGCACAAAATTATCTTTGGCATAGATGCTTCCGGGATATTGTGCCGCTAAAAACCCGGCGCTTCCCCAGGCGAGTTGCTGAATAAATTTTCTCCGGTTACTCATAAAATATCCTCCCGTCGGTTTGTGCCGAAATATGCTGTCCCCGTTTTGTTTTGTTTTCCATGTGCCTGATAATTATATCCCGAATGGATGTTTCGGTTGAGATGAACGATTCCGGATCGGTAAACATGACCATATTATCGCCGCCATTCGCCACATAATCGTTGGTAACAATCCAGTACGATTTTCCGGCTTCGAGTTTTTCACCGCCGACCAGCAGGCTCGACACTGTTTTGTTTTTTATACCAAGTTTCATTCCTGCTACACCGTCACCTTCACGTTCTGCAATTATATCAGCCATTTTTCGAAATTTTTCTCCTGAAATTTTCAGCAGCGCCATCGTGTTTTCAAATGGCATGAGTTCGAAAACCTTTTGTACGTTGATTTCCCCCTTCGGCAGTGTTGAACGGATTCCGCCATAATTGACATACGCCACCACCGGCAATTCCAGATTGTTCTTTTTACAATACTCCCGGCCTTCTTCCAGCAACATGTCGGCCATAAAATTAGTCATGTTACTTTCGGGTTTATTTTTTATCATTTCGACATCGGAAATTGCCAATACCCGTGACATGTCTGCTTCCAGTTCTTGTTTGTACGGTTTCAGCAATTCAAGCAATTCCGGGTTTTCACCTGCAACCGATTCACTTACAGAAATATTTGTAGTTGCCGTATCAACAACCGGAAAGTAAGTCGTACATGAAAATGCAAAGAACAATAAAAGTGAAAACAACATGTATTTTTTCATATCCAATGCAAGTTTTATTTGGGTTAATAAATATCGGATAAAAAATTGATTTTTATCCGAATGAAATTTCACTTTACAACTAAATTTGTTACAAAGCTGTAAACAAACCGATATTTCCCCGGTTTAAAAACAATATTTACACTGATGAGCATTCAAACATTTCGAAACATAGATACTACTTCATTCATACTGACCACACTCCTGCTTTTCACATCATTCGCCGGTTTTTCCCAGGATTATAAAACAGCAAAGGCACAAAATGGCGATGGTATTTATTCGCTGTTGAAACGCCACGGCGTACCAGCGTCCGAATTCAAAAATTTCATAGAAATCAATCAGGAAAAACTTGGGAAAAACAATCAGCTAATTGTAGGGCGTTCCTATAAATTACCCGGTACAGGTAGTCAACCGGAAGCAGTCAGTCAGGAAACCAGCAATACAGGAAACGGCAACAAGGTAGAAATCCATAAAATATTTGGTCCGAAATACGAACGGGTGAATATTGCCGACAACCAGCTAAAGGGGGCGGTTTATTACCTGAAAAGCGGACATGGCGGCCCCGACCCGGGAGCCATCGGAAAATACGGGAGCCATACGTTGTGTGAAGATGAATACGCATACGATGTCACCTTGCGCCTGGCACGGAAGTTAATTGAACATGGCGCTACCGTTTACATGATCGTCCGGGACCCCAACGACGGAATACGGGATGAAAGTTTTCTGAAGCCTGACAAAGACGAAGTTTGTTACCCGAACCAAAAAATTCCGTTAAAACAACTAAGCCGCCTCCACCAACGAAAAGATGCAGTGAATAATTTGTACGCGAAGCACAAAGGCAGTTTTCAGCGATTTGTTGTTATTCATGTTGATTCGCGCAGCAAAGGTGAAAACATCGACGTATTTTTCTATTACGACGAACGGAGCAAAACGGGTAAAAAACTGGCTGAAAACCTGGTACAGACCTTCGACAGCAAATACCGCCAGCACCAGCCCGGACGTGGATACCATGGATCGGTTTCGGCGCGAAACCTGTATGTAATTAAAAATTCGTTCCCTCCTGCGGTATTCATTGAGTTGGGCAATATCAACCATACCCGCGACCAGCAACGTTTCATTATCGAAGACAACCGGAAGGCAGTCGCCAACTGGCTTTACGAAGGACTTGTAAAAGATTTTGGCAACAACAAATAATGCTTATTCCTGAAAAAAAGACACTTGTATTATTCGACGGGTATTGCCACCTGTGCAGCAACACCGTTCAGTTTATACTGAAACACGACCGAAAAAAAGCGTTTGTTTTTGCTCCGCTCCAAAATGAAGCAGGAAAAGAAATCAGAAAAAGTTTCCGGATACAGGACGACGTTGATTCCGTGATCGTAATTGATGGAGGAAAAGCTTTTTATTATTCCGGGTCGGTTTTCATTATCGTCAAACGTTTGGGTAATCCATGGAATATATTTTTGGCTTTCAAAATAATGCCAAAAGTATGGGCCGATAAATTGTATCGGTGGATTGCCCGTAATCGTTTCAAATGGTTCGGGAAACGTGAAAGTTGTTACCTTCCGCCCGAAGATTACAGCGACCGGTTTCTTTAAAACTCGAAATCGCCTTTTTCAAACTGAAGGTAGCGGGCCGATAAATGTCCCATTAGTTTTCCGAAACTTTGAAAAGAAAGCAAAGTAGACTGGTTCACCTCTTTTTTCTGCAACCGCAGCATCATCAGACTGTAAAGACCATTCAAACAGGTTTCCACATCCGAACCTGCCTCCTGTTGCATTTTTAATCTGAATTCGTTGATCAGCGGCTGAACCTGAATAAACATCCCCGAATACCCCGGATCGGCATTGGTTTCAAGTAATTTTAAATGAAATTCATTCAAATCGTTCACCAGATTTCTCAGCATCTGAAGATGACCTGTATCCCGTAACCGCTCTTTTTCCATCATCGTCAGCAGGTTGCCGTACCAGTTTTTTATTTCGAGACGGGTAGCTTCATCAACCTGAAACCGGGCAATGTACTCAGTTCCTATTTTCTCAATATCGAAGCAAAAACTTCGGATCAAATCCTCGACCTGCCACATGTATAGAATATACTCAGCTAGATTGGTTTTCCGTTTTTCTTTGGCAATAATCATAAAAAAGTTCCTGCTTAAAAAAATATCAGATTTCAAAAAAATCATCGAGGTCGCGCCGTTCTTTTTTTGTTGGACGGCCAGCTCCTTTGTCGCGCTGAAACCAGCTCATGTGTTTTTGCATCTCCAATATTTCGAGCTGTTCAGCAGGGGTAATATCCCTCACAAAACCTTCGGTCAGTTTGGCGGCCATTCGTTTTTCTGCAATGTCGAGTACTTCATACGTACGAACAATAGGGGGTTTTCTTATCTGAACCTTATCTCCAACTTTTATTTCGCGCGAAGCTTTGGCTGGCATTCCATCGATCATCACCCGTCCTTTTCCGCATTCTTCGGTAGCCAGGCTGCGTGTTTTATACAAACGTACCGCCCAAAGCCATTTATCGATACGGACTTTATTGCCCATTTTGTTTTCGTTGGTTAAACTGGTTCATCGTCATGGTAATGCCGATGGTTCCAAAACTGTGGATGATATCCACACATTTATCAATCAGGAAAGGAAGTTCTTTCTTTTCTTCTTTGTCCCATTCGCTCAGCACATAGTCAACCTGTTGCCCCTGCCTGAAATTATCACCAATGCCAAAACGAAGGCGTGCATAATCCTGTCGTCCCAATACCTCATTGATATTTTTTAATCCATTGTGCCCGGCATCGCTGCCCTTTGCCCGAAGCCGTAATGTCCCAAACGGGAGAGCGAGATCATCGGCAAGCACAAGCAGATTTTCAATCTCAATATTTTCTTTCTGAAGCCAGTAATTAACAGCTCTTCCACTAAGATTCATAAAGGTAGTAGGCTTCAGCAAAATAAAGATGCGCGATTTATATTTATATTCGGCGACCCAGCCGTAACGCTTGTCGCTAAAAACAATATTGGACGCACCGGCAAGCGCGTCCAATATTTTATATCCTATGTTATGACGGGTATTTTCGTAATCAACACCCGGATTTCCAAGTCCTGCAATCAGGTATTTCATCTGTATATTCTTTCAATGTTCCCTGATACAATACCGTATCTGCTCAAATTAGTTTCCTTATTTGCCGCCTGTTGATGCAGCAGCTTTTGCAGCCCTGGTAACCACGATGGTAACCACCGGAATTGATTTTGCATTAAGGAATTCAATGTTTTCCATTTGCAATTCACCCACTTTAACACTTTGGCCCAAATCAAGAGCATCAATATTTACAGGAATTGCATCCGGTAAATTCTGAGGAAGGGCTTTCACTTTCAGACGGCGAAGGTTCAATTTCATTTTTCCCCCTTTGCGCATACCTTCGGCATATCCCTGAACTTTTATCGGAATTTCAATTTTAATAGGTTTGTCTTCCGACAACTGAAGGAAATCGACATGCAGGATTTCATCTTCAATAACATGAAACTGAACATCCTGGACAATGGCCTTTGAAACCGTGCCATCAACGTCAACATCTACAAGGTACACATTGGGTGTGTACAACAACTTTTTAAAATCTTTTGAATTGGCATAGAAGTGAACAGGTTCCTGACCTCCGTAAAGTACACATGGCACTTTGCCTTCAACTCTTAATTTTTTGGAATCTTTCTTTCCTGTGGCTTCCCTTTTGGAGCCTTTAATTTCGATTGTCTTCATTTTTTAATTCTTTTTAAGATTATGGTACTCAGCTTTTCCCGGACCACCCGGGACGAACAGCATGCATAACCACACTGCTTTTCAGCAAAAGCGGTGCAAATATATAAATTTAACTGTAATACATCGAACTAATCGATTGATTTTTATAGACCCTTGTGATGGCCTCTCCAAAAGCTTCGGCCGTTGTGATGTATTTAATTTTATCCGATTCTTTGCGCGGAGGGATCGAATCGGTAAAATACACTTCTTTCAGCGCCGATTTTTCAATATTCTCGTAAGCGTTTCCCGACAATACTCCATGTGCGGCAAAAGCGCGTACACTGTTTGCTCCTTTTTGCATCATCAGATCGGCGGCCTTAGAAATAGTGCCTGCGGTATCAATCATGTCGTCAACAATAATCACATCCTTATTTTTCACATCGCCAATCAGGGTCATCGAATCAACAACATTGGCCTTTGCCCTCGATTTATGGCAGATGACCATGTCTGTCCCCAACATTTTTGAATAGGTATTGGCTCGTTTGGTACCGCCCACATCCGGCGAAGCAATAACCAGGTTTTCAAGTCCCATTTTACTGATGAAAGGGACAAACAATGAAGATGCATACAAATGATCGACGGGTACATTGAAAAAACCCTGAATTTGATCGGCATGTAAGTCCATGGTGATTATCCTGTTTACCCCGGCAGCAGATAAAAGGTCGGCCATCAGTTTTGCTCCGATCGACACCCTCGGTTTGTCTTTGCGATCCTGACGGGCGTACCCGAAATATGGTATAACAGCGATGATCTTATAGGCCGAAGCACGTTTTGCAGCATCGATCATCAGCAACAACTCAAGCAGATTATCTGCCGGCGGACGGGTCGACTGGACAATAAATACATGCGAACCACGGATCGTTTCCTCATAGCAAGGTTCAACCTCGCCGTCAGCAAAAACCGGACACGAGGATTTTCCCAGGCCAACCCCCAGACTATCACAAATTTTGGTAGTTAAATAACGAGTAGCTGTACACGAGAAAATTTGTAGCGGAGCTTGTTTTGACATTTCTTCCTGTTTAAATTTAATATCCTGGAATTGCGCGCAAAGGTAAAAAAATACTTTAGACAATCATTACCGATTGGATTACAAGTTAAAATATTTTTAACGGGAAAAGCAATGCCAACGGGAGCCGGAGCGATTGTTGTTTTTATATTTCCGGAAACAATATTTTGCTAAAGATCAAAATTCTGAAAATTAGATATATTTGACATTCTAAATTTAGATTCCGATAAATTGGAGAATATTCAGGAATATATCGCAGGACTGAAATCGGGGAGTGAAAAGATTTTCCGGAAAATAATGGAGCACTGGTATTCCCGTCTCTTCAATTTTGCAAATGGCTATCTGAACAACGAAGAAAATGCAAAAGAGGTTATCCAGGATGTATTTCTTCAACTTTGGAGCAATCGCAACAAACTGGCAGACAACACTTCTCTCAATGCCTATTTATTTACCCTGACAAGAAACCGTTGCATCGACCTTATCCGCAGGGAACGGTTAATGCTCCAGTTTCGCACCGATAAGCAGGAAGAATATACCCGGCTGACTGAAAATTTCCATGCCTTGTCGGATCCGGTTCTCGACGAAATTTTCGCTCTTGAGCTACAATCAGAAATCGACAAGACTGTGGATTCACTGCCTGTGCAATGCCGGAAAGTATTTATTATGAGCCGGACTCATGGCCTGAAAAACAAGGAAATAAGCAGCATCCTGAACCTTTCGGAAAAAACAATTGAAAACCACCTTGCCAAAGCTTTGAGGAGAATCAGACTAACCCTGGAACGGAAATTTCCGGAAATTCTAAATCTCGTAACGATTTTTATACGGAAATTAAGAATGTCTAAATCATAAACCCGGAGATCTTTATAAAAGAAAGATCAAAAAAAATCAACTTCAAAAAAAAATCAAAAAAAATCAGATTTCCACTCAGGGTAAAATCCGGTTCATTCGTTTTAAAGATATTAAAACAAAACACAATGACCGACGAATTACTTTTCAGGTACATAACAGAGCAGGCTGACGAAAACGAAAAACAGGAAGTCAAGGAGTGGGTGGCCGTATCAGAAGAAAGGGAGCAGGAACTTTCGGGAATGAAAAACAGTTGGGTGCTGGCAGGCCTTAACAATGAAGTTGATCCGTTGAAGAAAGAACAGGCCATTCAACGGATCATGGACAAAATCAGTGCATTAAACAAAAAACCAGTTCGAAAAATCATTCATGCAAAATGGCTGAAATATGCAGCAGTTATTCTTTTAGTGATTGGCTTAACTTCGTTGGGATATCTCATTTCCAACCTCCAATTCTCCAATTCAGGGTACACCGAAATAATTGTCCCAAAAGGCGAACGCTCAAAAATTATTTTGCCCGACGGCTCAACAGTGCAGTTAAACGGGGGCTCGCAACTAAAATTTGAACCCACTTTCCAATCCGGAAAACGAAAGGTGCTTTTGGAAGGAGAGGCATTTTTCGATGTCACCCACGACAAAACCCATCCGTTTTTGGTAGAAACAGGAATTCTTGAGGTCGAAGTACTGGGAACCAGTTTTAATGTTTGCAGTTATTCGGATGATAAAACCATCACTACCTACCTCGAAAGTGGTAAAGTCAAAATCAGTATTGCCGGAAAAGAAGACATTTTTTTAACCCCTTCGGAAGCACTGAAATTTGAAAAATCAACCGGGAAAGTAACCATGCGCACCATAGACGACCATTGTTTTTCTGATTGGACCAAGGGTATGCTGAATATCAAAGGCGAAACCATTGAAGAACTGGCAAAGAAACTGGAACGAAGGTTCGATGTCGAAATTCAGTTTGGCGATAGCGAAGTACAAAACCACACGTATTCCGGGACAATACAAGACGAAAACCTGAACACTGTTCTCGAAGCGTTGAAATTTGCTTCATCTCTCAATTACAAACAAAACGGGAAGGTTGTAACAATATACTCTCTAAAATAAAACCGGAAAACATTCGCAGTGTTTCCCGGCCCAAATTAATTAATGTGCCTTTCGGTTCGCAGCCGAAGACACAAAGTTTAACTAACAAATAGTTCTCAAATTTATGGAAAAAAACAAATTAAAAGATCATTGTGGAACATTTCCACTGGTCAGAAAGGGATTTTTAATTATGAGATTATTCCTGTTTTTAATGATTCTGGGGGTATTGCAAAGTACCGCCTCCGTTTCGCAAACCAAGCGCTTCAGCCTGAACGAGAAAGATATCTCGGTAAAAGAGGTCTTGAACCTGATTGAAAAGCAGAGCGGATACCGTTTCTTCTACGAAGACGAAAAACTCAATGTAGACGAGAAATTAAGTATCAACATTGATAACAGTACAATAGAAGAAGTACTCGTCCGGCTTTTCAAACAAACGAACATCGAGTATAAAGTATTGGAAAATAACTTTGTGGTGCTGAAATCGAAGAACAGTGGCGATCATTTCAATGCTCCTCAGCAAAGTAAAACGGTTTCCGGTAAAGTCACTGACTCTGCCGGTGCTCCTCTGCCTGGAGTTTCAGTAGTAATAAAAGGGACTACACAGGGAATTATTACCGATTTTGATGGAAAGTATTCCCTGAATAATGTCCCGACTGATGCGACACTGGTGTTTTCATTCGTAGGAATGAAAACCGTAGAATCTGCCGTTTCCGGTAAATCTGTCATCAATATTACATTGGCTGAAGAAACCATCGGTATTGAGGAAGTCGTAGCGGTTGGGTATGGTACCCAAAAGAAAATAAATTTGTCAGGTTCTGTAGATGTGGTTTCAGGAGAAAAACTGGAGAACAGGCCGGCTGTAAGCACCTCTTTGCTTTTACAGGGGGCCGCGCCAAACGTAATGGTTTCCTTAAATAGCTACGGAGGTGAACCCGGGGCAGAACAAAACCTGAGTATCCGTGGCGTTGGTTCCATCTCGGGCAACGATTCGCCTCTTACGTTGGTCGATGGGGTTGAGATGGAGAATATCAATAACCTTGATCCTTCGACTATCGAGAGTGTTTCTATTTTAAAAGATGCTTCCGCTTCGGCAATATATGGTTCACGCGCCGCTTTTGGGGTCATTTTAATAACCACCAAAAGGGGCAAATCAGGGCAACCTTTAAATGTGCAATATACCAACAATATATCCTTTGCTATTCCGATCTATGTTCCCAGTATGGAAGATTCATATACTTATGCCATTGCTTTTAACCAGAGCAGGGCAAATGCCGGTTTGTCGCCTACTTTCCCTGATGCCCAGGTTGAAAGGATATTGGGCTACCAAAATGGAACATACGAGTCTGAATATGATCCTGCAAATCCACCATATAGCAACTTTAGGGGAAGATGGGATGGAAATGCCAATAACAACTGGACGAAATTGTACTGGAAAGATTATTCCGTCAACCAGAAACATAATATTAACATTAGCGGCGGCGATAAAAAAATGAATTATTATTTCTCGGCCGGTTATTTCGACCAACCCGGATTAAATTCGTGGAACGAAGACAGTTACAAGAGGTACAATGTTCTGGCAAATATCTCTTCCCAGGTAAATGAATGGTTCCGCTTTGATTTCGATACTAAGTTTATGAATTCCCAAAAGGACTATCCGTACGGAAGGTCTGAAAACGGCAGGCAATTTATTTTTTCTGAGATGCTTGACTTCTTCCCGACAGGGCCTATGTACAACCTCGATGGGTCCCTTAACAACCCGCTTATGGTAGTTGTGCAGGAAGGCGGAAGGTCGGTATATGATGACAGTAATTTACTCATTAAGTTGGGTGGTGAAATTGAGCCAATAAAAGGGTGGAAAACATATATCAGTTATAATTACGGATACAATACAGAAGAAAATTTGCGAAATCCCAAGCCTATCATGATGACAGCGGCAAATGGAAAAGTGTCAAATGTCGGACAACCCCTTTCGGGAGCCATCAGGTCCTTGTCCCAGGAAAAATATCAGCTTTTTACTGCTTATACCTCGTTTGAGAAAACAATCGGCAAACATTACTTTAAAGCGTTGGTTGGCTACGAACAGGATAATAATCACTATGAATATTTGTATGGTAAAAAAACCGAACTGATCACAGAGGATATTGTCGCAATCAGCGCAGCAATCGGAGAGTCAACACTGACAGATTCAGAAACACACTGGGCTACACAGGGAATTTTCGGACGTTTGAACTATAACTATGAAGAAAAATACCTGTTCGAGTTCAGCGCCCGTTACGATGGTTCTTCCCGTTTTGCGGATGGTTCCCGGTGGGGCTTTTTCCCTTCGGTATCTGCTGCCTATAATATTGCAAAAGAAAACTTCTGGGCAGAAATAAAGCCGTATGTAAATACATTAAAACTAAGGGGCTCGTATGGCTCTTTGGGAAACCAGAACGTTGACAATTATCTGTACCTGGCAACCATTGATGTTCAGGAGCGTTACACCCCGGGCGATTCATGGAACAGGGGATATTTAATAAACGGAGAGATCCCCCTGTATGCTTCCCAGCCTAGTATCATTAGCAACAACTTAACCTGGGAAACTGTTACTACCTTGAATGTTGGATTGGACGCTGAATTTCTCAAGAACCGCTTAAGTCTTTCGGCTGAATGGTACAACCGGGTAACCAGCGATATGATCGGCCCTGCTGAAACACTTCCGTCAATATTGGGAGCATCTTCGCCCAAAACGAACAATGCCAAATTATCGACCAAAGGCTACGAACTGTCCATAGGATGGAAAGACCGGATTTCATCAAATCTCTCCTATAATGCAAGAGTCACTTTAGGTGATTATAAAACCACCATTTTGGAATATATGAATGTAAATGGCGTTATTTCCACCTGGTACGAAGGAAAAGTTGTTGGGGATATCTGGGGCTTGACAACGGATGGGATCATTCAGGAATTCGGGGAAGAAATGCCCGATCAATCGTATTACTATGCCAAATGGAGCCCCGGTGACATAAAATACAAAGATATAAGCGGACCCGATGGAGTGCCTGATGGCAAGATCACCCCCGGAACCAATACATTAGACGATCACGGCGATTTATCGGTCATTGCAAACTCTTCAACCCGATATAATTTTGGTATTTCAGCCGGGTTAAACTGGAAGAATTTTGATGTAAGCATGTTTTGGCAAGGCGTAGGCAAATCCGAAATGGCAGTTCAACGGGATGCGGAACAATATTTTGGATTAATGCAAACCGCAAACAACTCCTGTATATTTGAAGGCGGTTTGATGCTGGACTACTGGAGACCTGCTGATGAAACCAATATATTGGGCCCGAATACCGATGCGTTTTTCCCAAAACCGTATGGTTCTGCGGAAAGAAATAAGAACCTGCAAATCCAGTCGAGATATGTTCTGGATGCAGCATACATCCGGTTAAAGAACCTTCAGATAGGTTATACAATCCCTCAGCATATCCTGGACAGAATATTTGTTAAAAAAGCCAGGGTTTATGTTTCGGGCGAAAACTTACTGACATTTTCGAAGTTGCCAGACCTTTTCGAACCGGAGACAACGGTCGCTTCAAATAGCCGGGGCAACGGCCTGATGGGAGAAATATACCCGATTACCAAAATGCTGTCGTTTGGTGTTAGTGTTACTTTTTAATGAAAAACTTAAAAGGATGAAATTATGAACTATTTAAAAATAATTATCAGTTTTATAGCATTGTCGGCAATGGTTGCATGCCAGAAAGATTATCTGGAAAGATATCCATTGGATACTGTGAGCGAAGGAGTATTTTTCAACCAGGTCAGCGACATGAAAATTTACATGAACCAATTCTATAACCGGGGTAATTTTCCGATAGTAGAATACAATACCAGGGCGGATCTGAGTTCCGACATTAATATGACCGATGCTACGATCAATACCCGTTTACGGGGGACAAATACAATCAACTCCGGTGGAAATTTTGACTATACTGATATCAGGGCGGTAAACTATTTCCTTGAGAATTACAAAAAATGTGATGCAGATTTTGAAACCTACAAGCAATATGTTGGCGAAGCATATTTCTTTAGGGCCTTTTTTTATTTCGGCGAGTTAAAAATGTTTGGAGGCGTTCCTTGGATTCCGTTTGTTCTTAAAACCACTTCTCCCGAATTATACTCAGCCAGAGAACCTCGAAATGTAATTGCTGACAATATTATTGCCGACCTGGATACGGCGGCCATGTATTTATCGGCTGACAAAACAAATGGCTGTTCACGGATCAACAAATGGATTGCTCTTTTGTACCAGTCGCGGGTTGCCCTTTACGAAGGCACATGGGAAAAATACCATAACGGGACCGCCTTTGGCGTAAGCAATGCCCAGCCTGCAAAGTATTTCAACAAAGCGGCAGAAGCAGCCTCAGCAGTTATGAATTCAGGTTTGTACGATGTTTACAGCACAGGCAAACCGGAAAGTGATTATTTCGACTTTTTTGGGTTGAGGGACTATTCCTCAAACAAAGAAGTATTGTTCTGGGTGCAGACAAGTGTTGCATTGAATATTACGACTCCGAGTACTCTTTATCACCTGCAATTCCCAGAGCAGCATGGGCTTACCAAGTCGCTTGCCGATTCCTATCTGTGCAAGGATGGAGTGCCAATAGCAACCAGTCCTCTGTTTAAAGGGTATGCAAATATTGTTGATGAAACAACCGACCGCGATCCCCGGTTTAAACAAACTATTTTTACCCCCGATGCGGTGTGGTATAACAACAATGGAAAAATAACTTACTGGAGCGAATGTTATGCCAAATTGTTCACCACCGCCGGGCTGACACCACCGACCGGTTATACCCGGAGGAAAAGTTATAATCCCAATGTCGCATATCACAGCCAGTCCGGCGAAGAAGCACCAAGTATTCTGTTCCGGTATGCCGAGGTTCTGTTGAATTATGCTGAAGCTAAGGCTGAGTTGGGCACCATTACCCAGGGAGATATCGATATTTCGATCAAAAAACTCAGGAACCGGGTTGGGATGCCAAACCTGACACTTGCCGGTATTCCAACCGATCCAAATTGGGATTTTCCAACGTTATCACCGGTTATCAATGAAATCAGGCGTGAACGGAAAATTGAACTTTGTCTGGAAAATCTCCGTTTAGATGATATTATGAGATGGGCGGCGGCAGATGAACTGATTATTGGGAAAAGGCCGAAAGGGGCTACCAAATCTCAGTTTACCAAGAAGCCTTCCTATCCTGCCGATGAAAAAGGATTTATTGATGTTTTCCAGGTTGCTATGCCAAATGGTTGGCAGTTTAATCCTGGTCGTGATTATCTCTATCCGGTTAGTGAATCTCAAATAGTTTTGAACCCGAATTTAACCCAGAACCCTGGGTGGGAGTAACAATTTTTGTATGTGTGACAAGAAGGGAGTGATTTTTTAATTAATCATTCCTCTTCTTGTTACTATATTAAAAATATTCAATGTCATATCAGGTTGTTTAAGCGTTAAAATGCTAACAAGGTGTTTTAATTTCTGTTCAAATGTAATCTTCCGTGGTAAAAAGATTTTTGTCTTTTTATGGACAAATGATTCATTCGATATAATCGATTTATTATTAGTGAAACCCTACTCATTGAACTATTTAATATGAAAAAAAATCTCCTTCTTCTTATTATATGTACAACTCTAATCATAAAAGGCTTTACGCAGGACAAATTAGAAGATATTATTGTGATATTCAGCCATAGTTTTGCAAACAATACACCGGGTGCTTATGGCAGAACACAGATCAATGCCGATTGGAAGAACCCATCATCGGATGTTCTGAATATAAACAGGTCTTTTATCGTGATTGATACAATTGCAGGTACCCCTACAAAAGTATTACACTGGGAGTACCCCAAAGGTTCATTAAGCCCTACGTATGGCGGAGGGCAATGGGAAACTGCCGCAGGTGCAAGTTACGAGGAAATATATTTTTCGTATGATATTAAGTTTAAACCGGGTTTTAACTTCCAGATGGGAGGAAAAATCCCCGGGTTAAAAGGGGGACCGGATTTCTCTGACGCCCCGACGTGGAATCAGGGGTTTACAGCCAGCATGATGTTTACCAAAACCGGGAGGATTAATTTTTATTCGTACAATCAGGCCGGGGCTTCACAATCGTATGGCTGGGGCACGGAACCCCGTTTTGTACCGGGTAAATGGCACAATATTACCTACCGGGTGGTGATGAATACCATTGGCGCAAGTAGTGGAAAAAAGGATGGAATTCTGGAAGGTTTTTTTGACGGGAAGCTCGTTTGTGCTTATACAAATATTTGTTTCAGGAATTTATCGACCATTGGCGTTGATTATATGAAGATATATTCATTCTTTGGCGGCAATACCGATGACTGGAGAAACACAAAAGACGAGTGGGTGCATCTGGACAATTTCATGCTTTACACTTTCAAAGACGGGGTTACCGTACCCCGGGGAAACACAGCAAGCGCGGCAGGACGGACGATCCCTTATTTTGGCCGGATGAAAAATACAGGCGATGTGGTTACCGAAAATACCCATTATAACCTGACCATTCAGAAAACAGGCAATGGCGCTGTATTTCCGGCGCCGGGTACATACGAATATCTTGCCACTTCGTTGCCCAATCTGGTTGTTGTTCCCGATTTTGGATGGCAGTTCGATGGATGGAGCGACGGGGTGGTACCCCCGAATACCGATACAGACTATAAGCGTCCGTTCGCCGGTGTTACATCTGTTAATGACAATACTTTTGCCCTGATGAATTCGAATAAAACCATTACGGCAACATTTTCTCAGGCTCCTCCGCAGGCAGACCTTCCAACAATAATTGCCCGGATAAATTTCACGTCAAGCGCATCTCTGATCGAGACGGACTGGATCAATGTTCGGGGAGATTATCCTTACCCGGTCTATCTGGGATATGGAATATATATGAAAAAAGGAGGCAGCCTTTTGGGGCTTGGACAAACAGGAGAAGCTTCCACTATATTTTCAACCAACGTGGGGAAAACCTATAACTTTGTAGAAAATACATATACGGATCCGGTCGTGTTCACACTTACCGGATTGGATCCTTCCCGGAAATTTAGCTTCGATTTCTTTTGCAGCAGGGACGATGGCGGAGGTTCCGGTACCCGGCAAGTTTCGTTCACAATAGGTCAAACCACTGTGAGTCAGAATGCATACGGCAATACGGGTACTATATCCACTATTGAAGATGTATCGCCTTCCGCTTCAGGCGAAATAACAATCAGCATGACCAAACCTGCCAACGGATATGCGTATATCAATGCTATGATTGTCCGAAGGGGCAGTTCAACTTCCACCGAGAAACTTACAGAACATTCAGGAAGGATAAAAATCTATCCAAATCCGGTTATCGATGATTTGTTCATTACCGGCTTATCCGAAAATGCCCTGGTTTCGGTTTATGATATGATAGGAAGAAAAGTGAAGGAATATAAAAATAATTCGTTTCCGAATGAGAAAATTTCCCTTCATGATTTGAAAAGTGGTATGTATTTCCTTCAGGTAACCGGTACTTCTTCCGACAGGGTTAATTTCAAAATAATGAAAGAATAGAATTTACTTCCATGCCTGAGTTCTTCATGCTTTTAGGGATAATATGTAACTGTTATTTGCATATAATATCCTTCTGTTTGACATTTAGATAAGATGAAAAAGGGACATTTATTCATTAACTAAAAAATTAAACGAACATGAAAAAAATTGTTTTTTTATTGCTTTGTCTGGCTTCATTCATGGTAAGAGGCCAGAATAATTTAACTGACATTAACGTCATATTCAACCACAGTTTTGTGGACAACACATTAGGCGCTTATAATACCACTGAGCTTTATGCCGACTGGAACAATCCGCCATCGAATGTACTAAACACAAGCCGGTCTTTTATCGCGGTTGATACGATTGCCGGGACTCGTACAAAAGTTTTGCACTGGGAATACCCTAAGGGTTCATTAAGCCCTACTTATGGTGGAGGACAATGGGAAACCGCTGTTGGTGCGAGTTATTCGGAAATATACTTTTCTTATGATATCAGGTTTAAACCGGGATTTAATTTTTTACGTGGCGGAAAGATTCCCGGGTTAAAAGGGGGGCCTGATTTTGATGAATATCCTTTACCTGATGAAGGTTTTACTGCAAGTATGATGTTCACTAAAGGCGGGAAAATCAATTTTTATTCATACAATCAAGCTGGAGCTTCGCAATCATACAGTTGGGGCACAAGTGCATTTGTACCTGGGCAGTGGCATAATATTACCTACCGGGTGGTGATGAATACTGTAGTCGGAGAAAGTGGAAATCAGGACGGGATATTGGAAGGATTTTTTGATGGACAACTGGTTGTTACAAAATCCGATATAAAATTCAGGAATTTATCGTCTATTGGGGTGGATTGCATGAAAATATATACATTTTTTGGCGGGGCTACCGATGACTGGAGGAATACGAAAGATGAATGGGTCAACCTTGACAATTTCATTCTTTACACATTTAAAACAGGAGTCAGCGTGCCGAGGGGACAAGAGTTAAGCCCGTCGGGTCGTACTATACCATTTTTCGGCAGGATGCAAAATGCAGACGATGTAGTTACCGAGAACACACAGTATAGCCTTGCCGTTCAGAAAACAGGCAATGGCACTGTATTCCCTGTCCCAGGCACATATACGTATGGTACAACTTCGTTACCTAACCTTGTTGCCATTCCCGATTTTGGTTGGCAATTTGATGGATGGAGCGACGGTGTGGTGCCCCCGAATACAGATCTCACCTACAAACGTCCATTTAGCGACGTTACATCTGTTAATGACAATACTTTTGCCCTAATGACTTCCAACAAAACCGTTACGGCAACATTTTCGCAAGCTCCTTCGCAGGCAAACCTTCCAAGTACAATTGCCCAAATAAATTTTACTGATGGGTATTCACATATACAGAGTGGCTGGATAAACGTGCGTGGAGATTACCCTTATCCGGTTTATTTGGGTTATGGAATAACCATGAAAAAAGAGGGTACTATCTTTTCTCTTGATGACTTGGGTGAACCGTCTACCATATATCCGGCAAATGTAGGAACATACTACAACTGGCTACAGACTACTGATACAGAACCTGTTGTATTTACCCTTACCGGGCTCGACCCTTCACGTACATTTAGTTTCGATTTTTTCAGCAGCAGGGATGCCACGGGAACCAGAACTACTTATTTCACGATAGGGAGTACAACCAAAAGTATAAATGCATGCAGTAATACCGGTACTCTGGTTACTTTCGAAGATGTGTCACCTTCTTCAGAAGGCGAAATAGTAATTACTATGTCGAAAAATTCCGGTGGATATGGTTACATCAACGCTATGATTGTTAGAAAAGGAAGCGCCCCAAATCCGATAGGTTATCCCACTGGGCTCCAGTCTACGTCTGTCACATCATCATCAGTTGGGCTGAGCTGGACGGATAATTCAACCAATGAGACGAATTTCAGCATCGAACGTTCATTAATGAGGGGAAGTGGGTACACGGTTGTGGGTACAGTTGGCCAAAATGTAACTGCTTTTACGAATAATACAGGGTTAACTGCCAACACTACCTATTTTTATCGTGTAAGGGCAACAAATGCAAGCGGCAATTCAGCCTATTCGAATGTACTTCAGGTGATTACTACGTCTGCAACAACTCCAACGGTGACCATTTCGGCCACTGATGCAAGCGCTGCAGAACAAAACCAGGATACGGGAACATTTACTGTTTCAAGGGGTACAGCAACTTCGGGCAACCTTACCGTGAATTATACCATTGGAGGGACAGCATCCTCCGGAGACTATACACAGACACTGACGGGTAGTGTAACCATTACCAATGGGAATTCAACGGCAACCATCACCATTACCCCGGTCGATGACAGTGCGGACGAAGACGACCCGGAAACTGTTATATTGACCTTGTCCTCGGGTACTGGTTATACGGTAGGGGCACTTTCTTCTGCAACAGTGAATATTGCAGATAATGATGGTACGGAAGAAACAATCGCTATGATCAACTTTACCGCCAGTGGTTCTGCAGAATCGGGCTGGACCAGTGTTTATGGTTCCGCCTCCTCTCCTGTTAATCTGGGTAGCGGGCTTACGTTGACCATCAGTGGGAATACTCTATCCACGGGAGTGAATGGGGAACCGATAACCATTTTCCCTACCAATGTAGGAGGCCGGTATAATTTTTTAAGCAGTTCAGTCAATACCACCACCTTGCTGAGGATTTCTGGGCTAAATCCTTCTGAAACCTATTCTTTTGATTTTTTCGAGAGCCGGGACGATGCATCCGCTTCGGGAGACCGTACCGCCACCTTTACGATAGGAGGTACTTCTGTGGGGGTTAACCCGATAGGGAATACTGACAATTTACTGACCATTTCCAACGTATCACCGAATTCTTCAGGAATAGTAGATGTCACGATGTCGAAAATTAGTGGTCAGTATGGTTATATCAACGCCATGATTATCAGGACAAGTGTGGAGCCTGATCCGGAAGTGTCTATTTCAGCCACCGATGCCAGCGCCGCAGAACAAGGCCAGGATACGGGGACGTTTACCGTTTCCAGGGGTACAGCAACTTCGGGTAACCTTACCGTGAATTATACCGTTGGAGGAACAGCATCCTCCGGGGACTATACGCAAACACTGACGGGTAGCGTGACCATTGCAGATGGTAATTCAACTGCAACCATTACTATCACCCCGGTTGATGACAGTACGGACGAAGACGACCCGGAAACCGTGATATTGACCCTGGCCTCGGGTACTGGTTATACAGTAGGAACGCCTTCCTCTGCAACAGTTAATATTGCCGATAATGATAACTCGGCAACCCTGGTCAAAACAGTCAAGGTAAATATGTTCTATACAGGTTATGCAGGAGGCTCCGGATGGAACGATTTTACCAGCCAGAGTGCAGGTTCTTCTCTTTCACTGAACGACGATCTGGGCAACTCTTCAGGTTATACTATCTATAACGAAGATGTATGGACCGGAAGCAACGCCAATGGAATGTCCGCAGGCCCGTACCCGACGAATGTAAACAGGGCTGCCTGGTATAATACAACAGGAATGACAAATGATATTGAGTTCAGAAACCTGAACAACTCACATTATTATTACCTGGAGTTTTATGGTTCGAGAGCAACTACGGGACAAACAAGAAAAATGCGTATAACCATCGGAAGTGAATATGACATCTGTGATATTGACGACAATACAACGGATAAAGCTATATTCACCAATGTTGTCCCCTCATCCGGGACTATCCGTGCAAGCATGACCGTGGAAACCGGATCGTATGGCTACCTGAATGCCATCGTGCTCCAAGAATACGATGGATTAAAATCAGCAAAAATATCCACGTCTTCTTCGTCTATTTCTGACAAAGATGCGCCTTTTGTCTATCCCAATCCTTTCAACGATGTTCTTCAGATTGGTAACACGAAAAACATAAGCCGGGCAGAGATCATTGATATAAGCGGAAAAACGATCATCGTGAAGCAAAACGCAAAAAGCTCTGACATGAAAATTGACACGCAAACACTTAAAAGGGGTATGTATGTCTTACGGTTATTGGACGGTGCCGAAGTCATTTCGGTACATAAAATAGTGAAATAGTCATATTTGAAAACGTGTTATACCTCTAAATAATATGGCTGTCCAAAAAGCTCTGGATCAAGTCATCCCGTCCCGATTACTCGGGATCTGGATCTCATCTTTCTGATAATCAGACCCCGAACACCCCGAAACTTCGGGGCAGGGTGACTCGAATTGAGGATTTTAGAGCTTTTTGGACCGCCTTGTTTTTCAAATAGTTGTTTAATTTTTAATTTTTTTCCATTATGGCAATATTTTATAACAAAGTAGAACGGGGGAATCCGGCCAACCCGGAAGCCCCGAAGAAGTGGTACCCGGTATTAAAAAGTCTGGGCATGGTACCGGAAAAAGAAGTGGCTAAACAGATTTCAGATGAGACCACACTCAACCCGAAAGAAGCGGAAATTGCCCTGGCGCAATTTCAAAAAGTAATGATCCGCAACCTGCTCGAAGGCCGTACGGTCCAATTGGGGGATTGGGGTTCATTTCATCTGACCCTGAGCGGTACAGGCTCCGATACGAAGGAAGGGGTGACAAGCGCCAGCGTGACAAAGATCAACATCCGGTTCAGTCCGGGCAGGGAGCTTACGGAAGCGATCAGCAAGGCGCAGTTGAAACCGGTTGAAAGCCTGACACAGCCACCTGTCCGGTGACTTTCTTTTGGCTCTCGGAGTGTTTTGTTGCACTTCACCGTGTTGTTGTGGTGGCTCCGCCGTGTTGTCACCACAACTTCACCGTCTCACGAGAACAACATCACCGAGTTGTGGAAACAACATCACCGTCTTACGAAAACAACATCACCAAGTCGCAGCAGAGGCTTCACCGTCTTGTGGGGATAACCCCGTTCGTTTATCACGGGATACTTTTTTTCATGCACGGGAAATTTGTAGTTACAGAGGGTAAAAAAGAGATGAAAGAACAATACAGTCCAATAATTTTTAAGTATGAATCAAATCTATGTCAAAGATTATTAATCAAGGGAGGATGGGAAAATTAATTTTCGTATTAATTGTATTCAGCCAACTGCTTTGTTTGGCTCGGAATGGCAATACGGGCCAGAAAAGTAGAGAAACACAGGTTGCAATAATCAGAGCGAATGCCATATCTGCCGCATGTCCCCTTTCTTCGGTTGCCATAACGGTTACCGGCAGCGAACAACAGGGGCCTTACGGCGGTACGGCAAGAAATATTCCGGGAGCCATACAGGTCGAAGATTTCGATTGGATACAATTTTCCAGAACATCTCTTGTTGAGGTTCCTTCATCAGCAGAGAAAGTAGTTTTTGATAAAACCATTGACTGGCAATGGAAATTTCCGTTGTGGTATGGGGGCAACAGTTTTTACTGGTGGCACCACCCTGCCGGTTCGGTAACCGATTATGGCAATATGCCTGCGGATGACTGGACCACCCCGTATGATTATGAAAACGGGACCTACTATCTCCGTTTTGAAGTGCTCGAACAACCTACCGATAACGCGTTTACCATTCAATTCGGGATATGGCAGGACGAACATAAAGCGGGCGGATGGTCTGAATGCGTCTCAAAGCCGGCAAAGCTTTCCGGAGGAGCAGGTTCTTTGTGTGCTGTAAATGTTGGGTCACCGGCAACCTGGTGGCAAAAAAGGCCGGATGTAAAAGTCGATTTTACCCGGCCCGAAGATTTTTACCGGATCGGAATGGTTTTGTGGAAAAATGGATCATGTATTCCGATGGCGCAGGGGTGGAACAGCAGGGCTGCATGTAACGACGCAGAAACCGAGGCCGCTAAATTTTTCCCCATGCGTGCCAGGGTAACGGTGGTTGCCGTGGCTTCGGGGCATACCTTTTCTGGCTGGGATAAATACCTCAATGCAGGCAGGTAAAAACTCATTAATGGCAAAAAGGAATATAAACTAAAAGTTTATGAATAAAATAAGAGCTAAAACAAAAAAAGTTGTCAGATTACTTCTGATTTTGTTCCTTTTTAACGGAACAATGGGATTTGCCCAAAAGAATAAAAGACCATCGTGGACCCATTTTTATATTGATGCCATTTTGCCCGGTTCGACGTATGGTGCGGGTGGCCCGGTATTAACCGATTTTGACAGCGATGGAGATTTGGATGTAGCCCTTTCTCGCAGGAACACAAAACAAGCTTATTGGTACGAGCGGGTCAACGATTCTATCTGGATTCCCCATCTGATTGGTCAGGCCGACCAGTTAGGCAACACCCTGGGCTCAGCAGGGATTGATGTCAACCGCGACGGAGCGGTGGATGTGGTTTTTGAAGGCGTTTGGTTCCGGAACCCCGGAGATATTGGAAAAGACCGATACAGTGAACCCCAGTGGAGGCCGTATTTCTACAAAGGCGGAGGCCACGATATTTGTAATGCAGATATCGACAACGACGGGAACGAGGATTTGCTTATCTATGACGGCTATAAATTGGCGTGGTACAAGTGGACTGCAAAAGGTTTGGCCGAACGGGTCATTGATTACGGCTATCAGGATCATGGAGGGACGACACCCCGGGGTGTTGGCGACCTGGATGGCGATGGCGACCTGGATGTTGTTATACCGGGTTTCTGGTTTGAAAACCCGGGCAACGAAATGAAACGCTGGCCGCGCCATGAATGGCCTTATCAGGAGGTACCGGACGCTTCATTTGGGAATAGCATCCGCGCCTGGATTGCCGACATCAACCAGGACGGAAAAAATGACATTGTTTATAGTAACTGCGATACGGGCGGCTCACATGTTTACTGGGTTGAGAATAATGACAAGGGACAGAAATGGGCATCGCACCAGCTTGCCGACCCGCCCACCAGGGAAGGCGACGTGCCCGGTACGGGTTCCTTTCATTCCCTGGGCATTGCCGATTTTGACATGGATGGAAACCTTGACATTTTCGCAGGCGAGCAGGAAGACCCCTCAACTTACATGGAGGCACAGGGCAAAGTAGCCATGAAACCCCGGGGATTGAAAGAACGCGGGGTAATATGGTACAACAAAGGGGGCAAATCCCCGGACTTTGAAATATTCATTATCCACGTTGACAACCCGGGCTGGCACGATGCCCAACTGGGTGATGTAGACGGTGATGGCGACATAGATATTGTATCGAAAGTATGGCATGCCGATGGTCCGGTATATCATTTAGACTACTGGAGGAACGAGTTAAAATGAGTGATATATTAAGAAGATCCTAATTCAAACCAAAAACTAAAAGACCATGAGAATTAATGTTTTTTATTATTGTGTTTTTGCAACATTCATTTTTTTGTTGCCGCAAATAGTTTTTTCGCAGGTTTTACCTGAAGCAGGCGATCCCCCGGCAAATACCAATATACCGGATTTCTATAAAACGAAATTATCAGATATTTACGCTGAATTAAACACTGTGAAAACCGGGGAAGTGAAAGCAATTGCCATTTCACCCGGTGGGTATCCGGTTTACGCGGTTTATTACGGAGAGAAAGACGACTTTCATTCTCAGGCCAACTACAATTCGGCAGTAGCGGCGCGGAACCCTGCTTTTTATGCAAAAAAGACAAAAGAAACCAAACCGGTCCTATTTTTTGTAGGGCCGACGCATGGGCACGAAGTAGAAGGGATGGCTGGATTGGTCAACCTGATCCAGGTTGCCGAAACAGGTAGAGACCTTCGTGGAAAAGAATGGCCGCTTCTGAAAAAGGGCATCGAACAATGCAGGGTAATTATTCTTCCCTGCAACAACCCAGATGGACGGATGAGGTGCCCTTACGACAGTTTTGTCGGCATACCGTCGTTGACCATGACAAAATACGGGCAGGGAACCCATAAAGACGGTACCTTGTGGAGATGGCCGCAGTCAAAAGCCCTGCACCCGATGAAAGGGGACGTGGAAATTTTAGGCTGTTATTACAATAACAACGGGATCAATCCCATGCATGACGACTTCTTTTTCCCGATGGCCGAAGAAACCAAAGCAATCCTGAAAATTGCCCGTGACGAAGCGCCGGATATGGCTGTTTCATTACATTCACAGCAGTTACCTCCCTGTGTTTTGGTTCCTTCTTATCTCCCTTCATTCCTGAAAGAGAAGGTAGCCATCTTTGCCAATCATTTGAATAAATATTTCAAGGAAGAGGGATTGCCACATTATTCTGATTCATGGAAAGCGAAAGCTGAAATCGATGATGAAAAATTCCCTCCCCGGAAATCTTTTAATCTGGTGAGCGCCTTGCACCATATTTCAGGAACTATGTCATTCACTTTTGAATGTTGCCACGGAACAGAAAATACAGATCGTGGGGCTAAAAACTTTCCTGTTACACACGACGATATTTTAGACATCCAATTAGGCCTGTACCAGGAAATGTTTAATTACATCCTGGGAAACCGGCTGTATCCGGAAAAATAGTATAACCCTATTAAACTAATGATCCGCAATTATCATCGACACAATGACATAAATTAAAGCGAAGCAAAATCCGCAAAGCGAATATCCAGGCAAGCCTCTGTCTCCGGCAGGTATATGTTGAAAAAGTAAAAACAAAGAGATGAAGTTAATACGTAAATTGCAGAAGCTTCAACTGGAAAAATTAATACTGGAAAATCTAAAATAGAGTATATGAAACGAATCCTTTACATTCTTTTGCTAATGGCATGGGCCACCGCACAGGGGCAATCCATTTTTCCGCTAAAAATCAGTGAAAACAAGCGTTATTTTGTAACCCAGCAGGGAGAGCCGTACCTGTACCATGCCGATACAGGTTGGGGAATTTTTACCAAACTCACCACAGAAGAAGTAGTGGAATACCTGTCATTCCGAAAGTCACAGGGGTTTAACACCATTCAGGCAATAATTGCTTTTACACCCCGTGAGGTCAACAAGTATGATCAACAGGCGTTTGATGGTGATGTTGATTTCTCCCGGCCCAATGAGGGTTACCATGACCATGTTGCTGAAATTCTAAGTAAGGCTGACTCTCTGGGACTGCTTATCGTTATGTCTCAGCCATGGATCGGATGGAGCCGTGAAGGTTTTGGAGTCTCGCCTGAAAATGCTATCCAACGAAACGGGGTGGAGAAAAACCGCCTGTATGGGCAATACCTTGGGAAAAAGTTTGCCGGGTTCAAAAACCTGTTTTGGATTATGGGCGGGGACAATGATCCGAAAAAAGACAGGGAATGCCTTATTGCCCTTGCCGAAGGCCTTTATTCAACCGCACCGGAACATCAACTGATGACCTACCATGCTTCAGCTACCCATTCAAGCACCGATTTGTTTCAATATGCCCCGTGGTTGGGTTTTAGTATGATTTATACTTACTGGCGGGAAAAGCCCAATGCTTCTGCTGATTTAATGCCCCACGTTTATGAAGAAGCGCTAAATGAATGGTCCAAATCAGACATTATGCCATTTGTCTTGGGTGAATCTCAATACGAGGGTTCAGGAGTGAGGGGCAATGATATGGGAAACCCGCAAATTGTGAGAAGGCAGGCCTGGTGGACAATGCTGTGCGGAGGGGCAGGGCACGCGTATGGTTCAGATCTTTATTTTTTTCCTTCCAACTGGAGGGAAATCATGCGTTACCCCGGGGCATACCAGATGGGGTATTTGAAAGAATTCTTTGAACAAATCCCTTGGTGGACACTGGTTCCCGATATCGACCACAAGGCAGTTGTATCCGGTTATGGTGACTGGTCAAAATCAAATTATGTAACCACGGCAGTCAGTACGGACAAAAAGTTAATGGTGTCGTATATTCCTGAAATCCGGCCTGTATCTGTTGATTTTGGATTCCTGTCAGGAAATAATTTCAAATGCACCTGGTATAATCCGGTTACAGGAAAGAAAGGGAAAGAATTCACAGTAAACACGAAGACCGTCAAAAAAATCGGTCCCGTTTATGGTGAAGACTGGGTGCTGATGATACAGGGAGACTAGAAGAAACCGTCCGTTCATATTAGATTTTTAAGTATAAAATCAGACAATTATGAAAAATAATGCAAATCTCACAATCTCACTGACATGCAATAGATTATATGTGTTTTTAATAATCTCAGCGATTACTTTAACGGCCTTCCAGAAAGCAGTTATTGCCCAAAATAAAATAGACAGCCCTTTAAGCGTTTCCAAAGTTAATCCAAGATATTTTGCTGATGCCAATGGAAATATCGTTTACCTGACTGGTTCTCATACCTGGGCAACCCTGGTGGACATAAGCCCGTCCGACCCGTCGGCATCAATTGATTTTAATGTTTACCTGAATTGGATGAAACAATACAATCATAATTTCCTTCGGCTCTGGACGATGGAGTCACTGAAATGGCATTCCACTAATCCGGACAATCTGGACAAAATATATACTATTTATCCCCATCCCTGGAAACGAACCGGCCCCGAGCTTGCGTTTGACGGTAAACCAAAGTTTAATCTCGATGAATTCGACGAGAAATATTTTAATCGTCTGAAAACAAGGTTGGACAGCGCAAAGAAACATGGAATTTATGTTTCCGTTATGCTTTTTGAAGGATTTGAAATGCAATTTGTGAAAAATGCCTGGAAGAACCATCCGTTTCATCCCGACAATAACATAAACAGCATAAATGCCTATCTTAATGAAGACGGTAATGGTCTCGAATTATATACCTTATCAAGCCCTGAAGCTTTGACTATCCAGGAAAAATACGTGAGGCACCTTATTGATGTTCTCAACGGTTTTGACAATTTGCTGTATGAGATTTCCAATGAAACCCATCCTGCTTCTACTCAATGGCAGTATCATCTTATCAACCTGATCCATGAATATGAAAAAAATAAGCCAAAGCAACATCCTGTAGGGATGACCTTTCAATACAAGGGAGGCAGTAACGATACCTTGCTTGCCAGTCCCGCCGAGTGGATTTCCACATCTCCTCCTGTAGGAATGTTCGATAATCCACCAGTTTCTGATGGTGATAAGGTCATTATTTATGATACTGACCACATTTGGGGAATCGGGGGAAACAGGCAATGGGTATGGAAAACTTTTACAAGAGGAATGTATCCCATTTTCATGGATCCTTACGATGGTGTATTCTTGGGCAAACCCATGGATACTAAATTTGAACCGGTTCGTAAGAACATGGGATATACCCGGATTTATGCAGAAAAAATGGATTTATCCAAAACTGTCCCTTCGGGCGATCTTTCATCAACTAACTATTGTTTAGCAAATCCTGGCTATGAATACCTTATATATCAACCTGCTTCGGACACCGTGTTTTCGGTTAATCTTGAAAAGGGGAAATATAAATACGAATGGTTTAATCCCGGGTCAGGTCAGGTGAAGGAATCCGGAAAAGTGAAAGTGGTGAAAGGCAGTATTCTGTTCAAAGCTCCTTTCAGCGGCGATGCAGTACTTTATTTAAAACATTAAGCAACTGAACAGAAGATGGAGTATTCTTCATTCGCCTTTGCCGTGTACGGCAAATACCAAACGCTAATGACATCGTTTGGCTACGATTCTATTTATTAAACGTTTTAAAGAAATTATGAATAAGTTATTACGTAGAGATTTTCTAAAAGGAATGGCAACCATCCCTTTTTTGGGCTATTTTGGGTTTGCTTTCAAAGATAATATTACCAAAGAATTATTGAGCAAAAAAAGCAAAGACTACCGCGAGACATTAAAAATAGGCCAGCTTGAAGCTCCGGACGAGAAATTGTTGCCGCCAACGGGCATCGATGGCAAATGTATCCGGGTCGGTTTGATTGGTAACGGATGGCGAGGTGAACGGTTATTGCAATCACTGGGGTATGTCCATCCCGATTTTGTAAAAGAAAACACGGTGAACGGAAGTTATAACGAAAAACTTCGTGACTTTCTGACCCAGGAAGATTTAAATGTTCATATCACCGGCATTTGTGATGTTTTCAGCATACATACGCAACGCGGGGTAGAAATTTCGGCAAACGATTTCCATCCCGGGGGCAGGAAAACAGGACAAAAACCTGCAAAAGTGTATGCTTCTTATCGTGATATGGTTACCAGTGATGAGATTGATGCAATTATTATTGCCACCCCCGACCATACCCATGTTCCAATGGCAGTAGCAGCGGCAAAGGCGGGCAAACATGTTTACCTCGAAAAACCCATGGCACACAGCATCGAAGAAGCCGTTGAGTTGAAAAATACAATTAAGGCAACGGGAGTCGTCTTCCAGTTGGGACATGAAAACCGGCAACAGATGAGCTACAAAGTGGCGCGCGAACTTTACCTCAAAGGGGTGATGGGAGAAGTAACCATGGTGCAGACCTATACGAACCGGAATACCCGCTTTGGCGCCTGGATCAGGGACGATGCTTTTGACCACCTTCAGGGAAACCAAAATAATATAGACTGGAAAGAATTCCTGGGCAATGCGCCCTGGCATGAGTTCGACCTGAAGCGGTTTTTCAGTTGGCAGCGTTACAGCGACTACGGTACCAGCGTCACCGGCAACGACTTTTCTCATACCTACGATTGCATCAACCAGGTTTTGAGCCTTGGCATCCCCGAATCAGTAGTTGCCCTTGGCGGACAACATTACTACAAAACCCACGGCGACATGCCGGATGTTCTGAATGCAGTATTTCACTA
Organism: Prolixibacteraceae bacterium; assembly: GCA_003506435.1. GTDB lineage: Bacteria > Bacteroidota > Bacteroidia > Bacteroidales > Prolixibacteraceae > GWE2-42-39. The sequence goes on along the minus strand of DOAQ01000048.1, from coordinate 32,790 downwards.
TCCCGAAAGGGGCCTGACTATGACTTACGATTGTTCTTTGAAAAACGGGATATACAGGCCATCACATATTTTAGGCTCAGAGGCATCAATGGACATTGACCGGGCAATCTTGTTAAAGAAAGATGATAATTCTGTACGATACAAGAATACAGAAATAAAAACTTCTGATCCGCTATTTTATTACAAACCAAATTCGGGTGTTGATGCTGTTTCATCTGCTACTGCCAGAAACTATTTTAACAGTGGATATGGCCCAACTTTTATTGATGGAAAGGTGATTGATGTAACCTTTCTGCATATCAAAGAATGGATTGACGCCATTCGCGGACAGGGAAAAACAAGTTGTAACATTGATGCAGGCTTTGAAGAAGCGGTAACCTTTAACCTGGCGAACCTGGCTTATGTACATAAAAAGCCGGTCAGATGGGATGCTAAAAACGAAAAGGCAATAATATAAACAGCCTCCCCTAGCCCCTCCGAAAGAGGGGAACCGGGTGCCGCGGTTTCCAACGGCTGAGTTCGCCAAATGAGGTATAGTTTATTCGATTAAGAAAAAAGAAATATTCAATACTCGATACTCAATATTCAAACTACTGTGCCCTATGTGGTAACTAAAAAAAGATGATGAAAAAGACTCAAAATATTCAAAAGACAACAGGCCAAAAACTCCCCTCCTTCGGAGGGGGCGGGGGAGGCTCTTATTCGTCCGGGCAAATTTTTGCCCTTACATCTCTACGTGTTTTAATCGGCTGGCATTTTTTATACGAAGGGTTGGTAAAGCTTTATACGCCGGGCTGGACAGCGAAAGAATATTTACTTGGTTCTGTCGGCCCGTTTTCTCCTCTTTTTAAAAGCATTGCAAAAACAGAATCTGTCCTAAATGTGGTTGATACCCTCAACGAATGGGGACTGGTATTAATCGGACTAGGCTTGTTTCTCGGACTAATGTCGAAACCCGTTAAAATTTTGGGGATGCTCCTGTTATCTCTCTATTACCTGGCTTACCCTCCTTTTGCCGGCCTGGGCATCAATGTGCATGTGGAAGGCAGTTACTGGATCGTCAATAAGAACCTGATTGAAATGGCTGCCCTTTTTGTCTTATACCTGTTCCCTTCAAGCCAGATTACCGGCATCGACCGGTTTTTAATTCGGAATAACGATACGCCTCATAAAAAAGCTGAATGATCTTTTATGAATTACAGGCTTCCATTGGTCGTATAGGTTAGAATTTAATGTCAAATCTTGAAAATAGTATGATGAATAAAAAATCATTTTCACGTCGCAATTTTGTTAAAAGCAGTTTTGCTGTGGCTGGTATCGGCCTGATTGGGAATTCTCCGCTTTATGGTGATGATTGTCCGGTTGATGCTTTGAATGCTCCGGGACCAATCCCTCTCAATGATATTCTAAGTGATTACATGGAAACAGATAAAAAATTCGGACGTGGTTTGTCTAAAGTTACTATCTGTGATAAAGATAATTGGGAGAACAAAAGATTGTCAATTCTCCGACGTTCCCGCCTGATGCTGGGAGAGGAGCCCCCGGTAAATGAAGATACCATAAAAACGGATGTTCTGGCAGAGAATCAGCGCAATGGCTATACGGAACTAAAGATACAATTCCCAAGCGGAACGGGTGATACGATAAAAGGATATTTGCTGATTCCGGATGGTGTCACGGCTTCCTCACCGCATCCGGCCATTGTTGCCATGCACAGTACCGGCCCCGGAGCCACTCAGACTGTCGGACTGACACCCAAAGAAAACCGGTGTTATGGTATGGAACTGGCACAACGTGGATATGTGGTTCTGGCTATTGACACAATCTCGGCGGGAGAACGTGTTTATCCTGGTTATGAACCGTATTATACCAATGAGTTCTATAACCAATACCCAAACTGGTCGGCAATGGATAAAATGATTTTTGACCACAAAAGAGGGTTGGATTATCTGTGTAGTCTGGATATCGTTGACCCAAACCGGCTCGGGTGCATAGGACATTCACTGGGAGGCTATAATTCATTTTTCCTTCATGCTTTCGACACGAGGATCAAAGCAGCAGTTTCCTCTTGCGGGTTCAGCCCAATGGGTAGAACCAATAAGCCTTACCAGTTTGCCAGGGGCGATTGGTTTGTTCATTTTAATCCAGACTGCAGAGATTACATCCGGGCAGGTATGATCCCGTGTGATATGCATGAGGTCATGGCACTTTGTGCGCCGCGCCCTTTGTTTAACTATTCAGGAAAGAAGGATGCCATTTACAGTATGGCTTCTGCGCAAAAAGACAACGGGTTTGCTGAATGGTGGAAAACCGTCGATGAAGCATTGAACCAGGTTTCCCGTATATATGAAATTTCCGGCGCTGCAAACCATTTTGTTCGCATCGATGGCGAAGGGGGACATGATTTCCCTCCTGATGTCAAAGATGAAGCCTACCGTTGGCTTGATAAATGGCTAAAAGATTCAATCTAGCCTTCCTATCTCTATACAATCAATCTCTGAGGATAATAACGCTATTCAGAAATGGCCGTATATATGGTTATTCTTTAATAATCTAACCTGGAAATCGTGAAATAGAATTGGATAATGAATGAATCGACAAATTCGAATAACAGAAAAACATGGGAATTTTTCATATTAACGGGAAGCGAAAAAGGCTTCTCGCCGATATATTACAGTTATTTCGATTTGCTGTATTATGTTGGTTTGAAATACACATCAAATACGCAAATTATCGAAGATTCGATACAAAATATTTTCCTCTATTTGCTGAAAAGCAGAAATAAGCTAAAACATATAACCAATGTAAAAGCGTACTTGCTCAAATCGTTCAGACGTCAATTGTTTCTTGATCTGAAAAAACAAAAAAAGTTTTTCTTTCCCGAACAGTTAATTGAAACATCATTTGATTATTTCAACGGTACCGAACAGAACACCCCGGAAAAGGAAGAACAAAGTGAACTGCAAAGCGCGATAAAGAAAAGCATACAAAATTTGTCAGACAAACAGCAGGAAATCATTTATCTTCGTTATGATTGCGAATTGAGCTATGAGGAAATTTCGAATATATTGGGAATTTCAGTGGATTCGTGTTATAAATCGGTTTATCGGTCGATAAAAATTATGAAAACAAATGTAAAACAAATGCTTGTGAAGAGCACTCAACTTTTCTGCTGGTTTATTTTCAATTCCAAATAAAATTACAGACGCATGTGTATAACTATTTTAGTAAAGGACAATATACTGAAATTCAAAAAACTCCGAAAACCTTAGCTATTCAATCAGTTAATTTACAATGCTTTTAATGCGTTTTCCGTACGGCTTAAATAATTATCTATCTGGTCCGCGTTTTCAAAGCCAACAATCATCATATCGACTGATCCCAGTCCAAGAACGAATTTCACGGCATTATCAATTTTCTGGCTGTCATTCTGGTACTTTCCATCGCCAATCAATTTCATCCCTATAACTCCTTTCCCTGATTCGTGAAGTTGCGATATAACCTGAACTACTTCTTTAGGTTCGGGCTTGTCCATTGCAATACCATACGGGTTGATCCTGACATGAATAACATCAACCCATGAACTGCTGACCGCTTTTTTCATCGCATCAAGCGAATGAACGGATACCCCATGAGCTCGGATAACTCCCTTATCCTTGAGCTTTTCAAGTATCTCCATCTGTCGCTTCTGTGTATCAGTCCAGTTTTCTTCGGTCATGCAATGAATCTGTACAATGTCAATATAATCCGTATTTAGTTCTTTTCTGAAACGGTCGACAACAATATCGGCATCCGGCCTCTCCGTTTCAGGAATTCCTCCAGGCCGAACCCATATTTTGGAGCTTATTGTAATTTTCTCACGATCTATTTTTTTAAGGGCTTCGGCCACGAGAGGATGTGTACCATACGTGTCGGCACAATCGAAAAACCGAATCCCCCGGTCGTATGCATGCCTGATCAAACCAATGGCAGAATCTTTGCCTCCCCGAGTGAGAGCAGAGGACCTCTGTCCTCCATGAACACCTGTTCCGACACCAATCAGACTTGTTTCCAGACCTGATTGACCCAATTTAACCATTTGCAGCGGATCGGTGGAACGCATTGGTTTTGCTGCGGCAACCAGTGGGTCACTAAAAAGGACATGAGCTGTCCCCAAAGATAATGCGGCAATAAATTTTCTGCGGTTTAATACGGTAGTACTCATAGCAAATGATTTAATCAGTTTAATGTATCTATAAATTTAACAGGAAATCAGAAGAAAAGTTCTTTCAGATAGATTTACAGGAGGTATTTTTCTACCCAGAAAAAAATGAAAAAGGAGTCAGACTTGCATCTAACTCCTTCATTTTTGATGGTCGGGATACCAGGATTCGAACCTGGGACCCCCTGGTCCCAAACCAGGTGCGCTACCGGACTGCGCTACATCCCGAGAAATATATAACGCGGAGAGAGGGGGATTCGAACCCCCGGTACGGTTACCCGTACGGCAGTTTAGCAAACTGCTGGTTTCAGCCACTCACCCATCTCTCCAAACAAGTAGCTTAATCTCTCGCAACTAACTTTCAGTATGTTTTGACTGTTATTTTCAGCCTCTTTGAACGTGGGTGCAAATATAGAACTAGTTTTTTCTTTAGCAAAATTATCATTGAAAAAATCGGCCATTTTTTCGACGGCTTCCTGAAAAATAAAACCAACAGGATTTTTGTTCAATCAGGTGTGGATTCAGGCCATTTTTACGGAGGTTTTACGGAAAGGTTTTCCACTCAAAAAAAATGCGCTCCAATCGTCCTATAAATCAGTCAGATATTCCCAAAATGTTATTAAAGCATTGTCATTCCCTTGCATAATAGGGGTTTTCAGTCTATCTTTGATCACAGAAAACGTTCTTTAACAAAGATATTGTCCGCATTAGTTCACAATTTGGTAAATTCAACATTTTACATCGAAACGAGAACGCTTTTGGATGTTAAAACAGGCCCAGTACCGCCTTTGGCGGGAGTAGCAACTGCTACCGTAGGAAGTTTGATCAGCCAGGCACTCAAATCCTGTCACTAGGGATTTTCACAAATGAATTAATGCGGATTTTTTTTTATTTAAAACGGATTCCATGCTTTCAATCCTAAATCAATTTCCGGCTTTTCTTCATCTATTGTATCCCAAATTACTAAAGCAGCGCCCATGGCGCTGGAGTTATCCACTTCTGAAGTAAATACCTCCTTTCCGGGAAAGAAATTACCCAACAAACGGACAAAAATCCCGTTTCGGGCAAAACCTCCCGAAACAAAAAGCTTTTTAGCCTCATCGTTCTTCGGAATAATCAAACGGATGGATTCGGTGCACAGCAAAGTCAAATCGTACATCATCCGGGTATAGGCTTCTTCAAAAGAAGAAAAAACGGAAAGATCAACCTCCGTATCGACATAATCAGCCGACATCCCATTTCTGAAAAACACCCTTTTTTCTCCGTTGGTAAGATAAGCTGTAATTAACGTTTCATCGGCTTTTACTTTTTTGTACGCATCGTCAGCCACATTGAAATAAGTGGCAAGCCGCGTCACATTTACATCATGGATATGGCCCATAAACAAACGCGATGCTTTTACAGGTTTTTGCTGAACACTCAGATAACAAAGGCAATCGCTCTTCAATTGTTCTGCGGTTAGCGGTTCATCGTTGAACGGGTTCATGTTGATGCACCATGTTCCGGTCGATACCAGTAAAAATTTCTCGTCGGTACCCATAAAATAGGGAACCAGCGAAGCAGAACTGTCGTGAATACCAATGCCTGACAGTAATTTATTTCCGGCAATTTCAACTTCAAATACAGTAGAATTTGAAACGGGACCAGGCAAAACAATATTTTCACCGGCCAACCACAAATGATATTTCCTGTTGTCGAAATTCCACATGGCCGTGTGGCAACCGATAGACGTATATTCGGAGACCACTTCCCCTGTAAAAACAGAAGAAAGATACTGAGGAAAATGGAGAATGTTTTTCACCCGTGAAAAGATTTCAGGCTTTTCCTTTTTCAGCCATAATATCTGAAGGCCCGAGTTGAGCATTCCCAATGCAGGTCCGGCAGTTTTCCTGCAAAACTCATTCTGCCCGCCATATTTTTGATACAATTCCCCTGAAATTTGCTCATCCATTGGTTTCAAATAATTATAAATCGGAGTCAGCAAATCTTTGTTCCCATCGAGATAAGCGAGCGATGCCCCATACGTTGAAAAATTCACGGCGACTGGTTCGAATTCTTCCCCGGCAACCAATTCTTCCATGGTTGCAACAAGCCATTGCCTGATCAAATCAATATCATCACATTCAAAACCATCGTCATCCTGAATGGTTGGAAATTTTTCTTCTTTCTGAAAAGCGACTTTTAAATCCTGATCGAAAAGCAGTATTTTTTTATTGGTTTTCCCTATATCAAAAACGGCTATTACTTTTTTCTTCATTGTTTTGCAATTTGTCTGCGATAATTTTCTACTTCCCAATTATCGATAAAGTCGATTTGCTGTTGGGTCATAAAGTGCGGACCGCCAAAATTCTCAGAATAAAAACTCACTTTCATCAAATTCTGAAAAACTTCCAGCACTGTTTGCGCCGATTTCAGATTTTCTTCCACCGCCAGTATGCCTTCACCCTGAACAGCGATCACTTTGGGCAAATAACCGCAACGATTTTTAAACTCCTTCACAACATTTTCCATCTCCTTCAGGTCGGAAGAAGAAAATGCATAGTTCGATTTGCAGTAAACAATATCATCGGGGGTGAACGGTTTATTTACTCTTCCGAATGTTTCACTGTTTCTGACAAATGACTGAATCAACTCATTCGAACAGAACAATACTCCAGACGGATTGATGCCAAAAGATTTCTCCAGCATTCCGGCAAAACGGTCGGCATCTTTTTCTGCCAACAATTCTTTCGTTGCGGGCAGGGGCAAGGCAAGACAATTGCGAAGGCTTTTCTCAATTCCCTCGTAAATCGACCTGATTTCGGTGATGCTGTTGGCGCCTACAAAAACTCCATGGTTTTGCAGAAAAATTACGGCAGGTTCCGCTGCGTACGCCTTCCGGTAATTGATTATTTCTGCTTCGACTTTTTTATAAAGGATATATCCCGGATCAGTGTATTCAACAAACAAAACCTCGTTGCCAAACAACTTGTGGGTTGTTAGCTGCGCGCTGTTCGAGCACATCAGGGCATTTACCAGTGTTGGGTGGGTATGTACCACAAACGGGAAATTAATGATTTCGTGCAGCGAAGTTTCAACTGACGGACGTTTGTTTTCAGGATAAAGAATGGCCTGGTGCAAATCGGCTTTCACCTGTGCTTCGCGTTCCGAAGAATTTTCGCTGTATTTTTTTTCTGAAATTTTTTTCAGTTCTTTTCGTGAAAGGCAAACAAAACCATCCTCTTCAATCACTGCCAACGACGAGCCACTGGCTTTGATCCACAGTTTTTCTTCGTTTTTGAACGAAGTGTTGCCACCGCCTGCAATAATATATTCCGGGTTGTTACCGTAAAACCGGGAAATCTCAATTAGTTCTTTTACTCCTTGTTCCATTTTGTTGTCGATAAAGAAGTTGCCTGAGAAACCAGTTTCACGCAAATCGCACTAAGAATTTTACTAAAACGCAAAGATTAAAGAATTCATAATAAATACTTTTCACTTCTTTGCGAATTCCCTTAGCGTACTTGCGTGAAACTTTGTTTATTTTTTCCGGAAACCTCTGTATTTATTTTATCGTTTTGCCAATACTTCTTTTTCGTATTGCTGAATCTCAGCAATGTAATCAGCGCCCACAGGAACGCCTTCCTGCATGCAATAATAATTCCACACAGCGCTGAAAGGCATGGTTTTCAATTCCTCCAACATGGCCAGACGTTCGAAATTTCGTCCCGCTTCTTCCATTTCAAGCAGCGTTTTTGTAGGTTCAAGCATAGCAATCATAAATGCTTTCTGTGCTGCCCGTGTACCGATTACGTAAGCGCCAATCCGGTTAATTGAAGCATCGAAAAAGTCGAGGCCAATGTTTACGCGGCTCAGGAAATTATTGCGGACAATCTCCGAAGCAATCAATTGCACATCTTCGTTCAACGTAACCACATGGTCGGAGTCCCAGCGAATCGGGCGGGTAACATGCAAAAGCACTTCGTCGAGAAATTGCAGGCAAGCTGAAATTTTATCGCCCACCTGTTCCGTTGGGTGAAAATGCCCGTTGTCGAGGCAAATCAACTTGTTGTTTTTAATGGTATATCCCAGATAAAAATCATGTGAACCAACCGTCATCGACTCGGCGCCAATGCCAAACAGTTTACTTTCAACAGCATCTTTCATCTGCTCTTTCGGATAGTTAACTGCCATCGCCTCGTCGAGCGATTTTTTCAGTAACACACGGTGTCCGTTGCGATCGATCGGGGTATCTTTCGAACCATCGGGAATCCAGGTGTTGTGCACACAGGGTGTTCCCAATTGTTTCCCTATTTCTGCAGAAATAGCGCGGCAACGGCGAACATGTTCAACCCAGAATTTGCGGTTTTCTTCATTTTTGCTTGAGAGGGTGAAACCGTCGGCGGCACGTGGATGCGAAAAACAGGTGGCATTGAAATCCATGCCGATTCCCTGTTGTTTGCACCAGTCGATCCAACTTTGGAAATATTTCACTTCAATCTGGTCACGATCGACACGCTCACCGGCAAAGTCGCCGTAAATAGCGTGCAGGTTCAGGCGTTGTTTACCCGGAAGAAGCGAGAAAACTTTTTCGAGGTCGGCACGCACTTCTGCAATGCTAGTGGCTTTTCCCGGATAATTGCCGGTTGCCTGGATACCGCCGCCTGAAAGACTTGAATCCGGCGTTTCGAACCCGCCCACATCGTCGGTTTGCCAGCAATGAAGCGAAATTTTTACCTCATTCATTTTCTTCAGTATAGCATCGGTGTTCACTCCCAATGCGGCATATTGCTCTTTGGCTATCTGATACGCCTTTTCGATTAATTCTTTTTTACTCATTTAAGCGAACTATTTTATTTAGTACTATTCCTGCATTATTTTGTTTTCGTTTTTAAACCGGCAGCGGGGTAACGGAACTGATAGTTTCCCGAACCCAGTTTCAGTACAACTGCATCGGTTGATTCCTGCATCCCGTTTTTCATCTCCTCATTCAATGGCAGTGAATTTACAGTCAGTTGTGTGGTTTTTGCCTGCGGCAGTGTTACCGTTGCAGTTGCATTTACAGGAACTGCTATTTCGTATACAAAGTCTTCTCCGTCGAATTTCCATGCCGATTTTACCAAACCGTACATTGACGAAAATTCAGCGCTGGCATTGGTCAGTCCGCCACCTGTATGAGGGTTAAAAAGGATATGCTTGTACGCGGGTTTTTCAGGATCAATATTCATTCCGGCCACATGACCATACATCCATTCGCCGATTGCCCCGTAGGCATAATGGTTAAAACTGTTCATTCCTACATTCTGGAAGGTACCATCGGGTTTTTGTCCGTCCCAACGTTCCCATATAGTAGTTGCTCCCTGTGTTACCGGATACAACCACGACGGATATTCTTTCCGGGTCAACAGCATGAAGGCCAGATCGTCGCAACCAATAGCCGACAAGGTACTGCATACCAACGGTGCTCCAACGAAACCAGTGGTAAGGTGCTTGAATTTTTTTACATCATCAGCAAAATAAGTAGCTGCTTTTTCTTTTATATTTTCAGGCAACAGATCAAACGAAAGCGCTAAAGCATAGGCAGTCTGCGTATGCGATACCAGCCTTCCGTTCGGAGTAACAAACTCAGCAATGAACGCTTTTTTGATATTCTTTGCCAATGCGTCATATTTATCGGCATCTGCTTTATTTCCAATTATTCCGGCAATTTTACTCAGCAACTTTGATGAGTAACAATAATAAGCCGTGGCAATCAGGTCTTTTTCAGTGGTTGCACCGGTATAATCGGAACGGGTACTTGCAAAAGCCAGCCAGTCGCCGTAATGAATATCACCCGTCCAGAGATTGTCTTCTCCTGCCCGGTTTTTCATGTATTCAACCCAAGCTTTCATGCTTGCATACTGCTCTTCCAGAATACGTTTATCACCATAGATGCGGTAAACAGTCCACGGAACGATGATCGAGGCATCAGCCCATGCTGTTGAACCGCCGGCTCCTTTCAGAACATCGGGGATCACATGCGGAACTTTGCCGTCGGGAAGCTGGTCGGCAGCTACATCTTTCATCCATTTGGTATAGAAGGCGGCCACATCGAAATTAAATGCCGCTGTCATGCTGAAAACCTGTGCATCGCCGGTCCAGCCCAAACGTTCGTCACGCTGTGGACAGTCGGTCGGAACATCCAGAAAATTGCCCCGTTGTCCCCATTGAATATTGTGTTGTAACTGATTGATTAACGGCTCTGAACATGCAAACGAACCAGTTTGCGGCATATCCGAATGAATTACCACCCCGGTAATGTTATCCAAAGCAGGCGTTCCGGGGAATCCTTCGATCTTTACAAAACGGAAACCGTGAAACGTAAAATGCGGTTCATATATTTCTTCACCTTCGCCCTTCAGAATATATACATCGGTACATTTGGCCGCACGCAGGTTATCGGTGTAGAAATTACCTTCCTTATCTAAAACTTCAGCAAATTTTATAGTAACCTGATCGCCTTTTTTACCTTGTACTTTCAGACGCACCCAGCCAACCATATTTTGACCCATGTCTAAAACTGTTTCACCTTTTGGGGTAGTAATCAATTTTACCGGTTTAATTTCAGTAACCGCCTTAACCGGAACCCCCTGAGGAGCAATCAACGTATTCTTGGGTTGATCGATCACCGAAGCTTTCGTCCAGTTACTGTCGTTAAATCCGATATTTGCCCATCCTGGCATTTCTTTCCGTGCATCGTAGGTTTCGCCATTGTAAATATCCGACATGATGATGGGGCCGTTAGCTGCTTTCCAGCTTTCGTCGGTGCCAATGATTTCGCTTGTTCCGTCGGAATAGGTGATCTGAAGTTGTGTCAACAAGGCCAATTTATCGCCGTAATAACTATGCTGTCCCTTAAATGCTATATTGCCCCGGTACCAGCCGTCGCCAACAATTGCTCCAATCAAGTTTTTCTGCTGAAGCATACCCGTCACGTCGTAAGTTTGATACTGAAGGCGTTTGCTGTAACTGGTCCAGCCCGGAGTGAACAAATCGCTGCTGACTTTTTTCCCGTTCAGAAACAATTGATAAAGTCCTTTGGAAGTGGCATAAATACGTGCCGATTTAATCTTTTTGGCAACCGGAAATTCTTTCCGGAAGTACAGGCAAGGTTTTGAACCTTCGACATTCTGCCCAACTTCACTGCCAATCCAGGAAGCTTTCCAGCTTTCGGGTTCGAGAATTCCCATTTCCCAGTATGCCGGCTGGCTCCATACCGAAACCTTTTTATTGTTGTCCCAGATACGCACCTGCCAACAAGCCCGCTGCATGGATTTCAGCGCCGGTCCTCCGTAAACAACATTCACCGACTGATCGGATTCCACTTTACCGGAAGTCCAGATCAGTTTGCCTTTGGCGGTCTGATCGGTTACTTTAATTTCATACGCTGTTTGCATTACGTTTTGACCGTCGGAAATAATTTGCCAGCTCAAACGCGGCTTCTGAACATCGATTCCAATCGGATTAACATGATATTCACTAACAAGTTTTACCACCTGCGCTTTTGCAAAAAGCGAGGAAACACTCATACTGAGAAGTACAAGCAAGGAAAAAATTCGAATTAAATGTTTTACTGGTTTCATTGTGATATTAGATTATAGTTTGTTATTCCATATAAAAAACTTCGTCAAGCGGCACAGTAACGGGCGAATTATCGGGGTTCGATTTCATGATGTCGGACATAAAAGCCCACCATTTTTTTACAATTTCTGTTTGCCCCAAATCCTGTGAACCGCCATCGCCACGGACCTTCTGAAAAGCAAAAAGCGTATTTGTTTCCTCATCGAGAAAAATGGAATATTCACTGACTCCCGCGTCTTTCAGCAGTTTTTTCAGTTCCGGCCAGATTTCGTCGTGCCGTTTTTTGTATTCTTCTTTTTGACCTTCGTTGAGATGCATTTTAAAAGCTTTTCGTTCCATGTGCTTGTTTTTTTAAGATAAATCTATTTGTTATCCGAAAAATTCACCAAGGTCATTTTTCGTTACACATCACCTTTTTTACGGCTTCCAGGTATCCGAATCCGTTTAGCATGTCGGGTAACAGGTAACTACCTTCCACCCACTCGTTCCATGCGTTGATGGTAATCAGTTTGGGTTGCTCCGGATGACTGTCGGCATACTCTTTCGCTTTCGAGAGCAAATTTTCAAAACTGGTTGGCGTGTTATGATAATGTAACACATCCTTCATCCCTTTTGCGGGAAACCTGGGAGTATCGTCCCACCCAATTGAAACACAAGGGAACACTGGGACATTCAGAATTGAGTCCATTTGAGCTCTTATTTTTCTTGAGTTATTCCCATAAACCAGGTAATCTTCATTAAACCCTCCCATATTATACATTGCCACGCTGTTGAAGCCCATTTGGGCTACCTTGTCAGAAAACTGAGCGGCTGCTTCTTTCGACATAATTGAACCGCCACCTTGGTTCCACTGGATATGCAAGCCCGGGAATCCGGCTTTTTTTACTTCTTCCCTGAAATAATCCAGCGCTTTACGGGTTTCTTCCAAGCTACCGCCGAAACTTTCCATCAACTTGCCAATGCTAAACACCGAAAATACCGGCTGCCCGTCAAATTTTAAATAGTTGGGCTGTTTAAAGTATTGATTGATTACCCTATCCACAATAATTTTGAAGTTGTCCCAATCTACTGCTCCGTTCCAAAGAATCGATGTATCGTCCTTGAATTTATGCACATTCCAATAGTTATGCTTAACATCGTGGTTGGCCCACATGATATAAAACTGCATTTTTGAATTGTTTTTCGCCTTCAGGAATCCATCATTAATGGTGCTTTCCAGAAAAGGCCCCTCATCATACCAATACCAGTCGAAAACAAAAGTATTTACTCCGTGGCTGGTGGCCGCTTCAATCCATTTTTCCATCACCTTCGGGTCATTGTCCATTTCATAACCCCACAATGGCAAACGCGGCTGATAGTGCCCTGCGAAACGGGGATTCCCTTTTTTTATAATTTCCCATTCGCCGGTACCTTCGGGCCACAGCATATCGCCAAAACGTTCGTCGTGGTGGCACGATGGCCAGATGTATGCAGCAACGACATAATTATTTTTCCCCTTTGTATCCGCACCTTTATTATTACCAGATGACGTATACGAAAGAAAATTGGACAGACCAATCAAACAAAAAACAAACAAACTATTTCTTTTCATGATGTGATTAATATATATGGTTATTACTCTGCTTTGCCTAAAATGAGTTTATAATGTCCGGCAACTAATTTTATAGCTTTTGATTCAAAATTCGTATCGAAGTTTTCTCCCTTTGCTCCGGTCATGCTTTCAATTTTGTACCCTGCAGAAACATCAAAGGTTGAGTTGGTATTTGCCGGGATAACAAGTTCCATTTCTATTTTGTCTTCAATCCGTTTCCAGTTCGACACTATTTTCCCCTGCATGCATTCATGGCTGGTTTCGACAAACGAAATGTCGTCGATGAACACTGGCTTAATGAAGAAATGCCCGAATCCAGGATTTTCCGGGTCAATCTGGATACCGCCCAACGCTTTGAAAAACCAGGTAGTAAAATCGCCGAGGAAAATATGATTCTGTGAACCTTCGCTGCCGTCCCAGTCTTCGCGCAGTGCAGTGCTTCCCTGTTCAATCCAAAATCCCCACGACGGAAAATCTTTCTGGTTGATCATTTTATACGCCAGATCGTTATGTCCCGATTCGCGCAAAACATTCAGCACATATTTGCTGCCCAGCATTCCAAAATCGGGATGGTCGTTTTTCGCGTTGATGCAGGCAATCAGATCATTAATCGTATTTTCGACCACTTGTTCAGGAGCCAAACCTTGATAGATGGCGCAACTCAACGCAGTTTGTGTTTGTACTTTATACCGGTTGGTTGCCGGATCAAGAAACATTTCGTTGAAAACCGTTTTAATTTCTTCAGCCAGCGCTGCATATTTTGCCTGATCTTCTGTATTTCCAAGGATGCCTGCCATTTTTGAAAGCGTCAGCGCATCGTAATAATAATACCCCGTTGATGTAAGCTCGACCGGAGTTTTGGTCAGGGCCACCCAGTCGCCCAGTCCAATATGCTGAATACCTTTATCGGCGCGGGTTGTCAGGTAATCGACGTAACGTTTTATCGCCTCGTAATTTTCCTGAAGAACAGTTGTATCGCCATAATATTGATACAAACTCCAGGTAATGATCGGAAGGGCGCTGTCCCATGCAGGACCATTTCCCCAGTGGTAACCCCATCCAGAAGTCGGCACAATGCCGGGCAGTTCACCGGTCGGGCGTTGTTCGTCGCGCAGGTCCTGCAACCATTTGCGGTAGGCCATGATGCTGTTGAAGTTCCACATACCCAGTTCGCTGGAAATATGTGCATCGCCGGTCCACCCGTTTTTCTCGCGGTGCGGACAATCGGTCGGGATGCTCTGGAAGTTGCTCAAATAGGAATTGATCATGGCCCGGTAAAGCTTGTTTAACAGCTCATTCGAACAACGGAATTCACCAACTCTGTCGGAACCGGTACTGAGGAAAAGACCTTCCATCTCGATCTGCGACAGATCAACCGCTGGTTCCGTGTTTATTTCAACATACTGATAGCCGTGATAGGTAAAGCGCAGGGTGTAGGTTTCCTGCTCGCCTCCTTTCATATAATAAATATCAGTTTGAAACGGCAGTGCACCTTTTGGAATCCGTGTATGACGGGCAATAATCTCGATGGCTACCGAATGGTCATTATTCACCTGTTCGCCAAATAGCATGGTAACTTTTGTGCCTTTTTCTCCTTTTATTTTTAAAGTGGCAGTTCCGGCAAAGTTTTCACCCATGTCGAAAACATATCGTCCGGAGTTCAACGTATGTACTTTTGGTTTGAAGGTGCGGACAACCTGTATCGACGGTGAAGTCTGCGCCGATAAAACACCACCCGGCGCTGCGGTCAGTAAAACCGGGGACCAGCCTGAATCGTCGTAATCAGCCGACGACCAGTTGCCCAGATCCATGCGGGCATCGTAAATTTCGCCTGCATACAAGCTGTTGAACCGCATGGGACCTTCGCTGTATTTCCAGGTTTTATCTGTTGAAATGAATTCAACCGAACCATCGGCGTATTCCAGCCGGATGTCCATCAGCAGGCGGGGCGATTTGCGCCAGGGCGCTTTTTCGAAATACCACACGGCTTTCGACTGGACATTATACCAGCCGTTGCCAAGCAGCACCCCAATTCCGTTTTTTCCTTCGGATAAAAGACTGGTAATATCATACGTGAGATACAATACGCGACGGTCGAAACGGGTGTAGCCGGGTTCCAGAAAACTGTTGCCGACTTTTTGATTGTTCACATACAATTCGTGGTACCCAAGTCCGGCAACATACGCGGTAGCCCGTTTCAATCCGGTTTTTGTTTCAATGTTTTTCCGGAAATACGGGGAAGGCTGTGAGGCGGTATCTTCCGTATTGGTTATCCACTGGCCTTTCCATTCCAATCCATCAAGATAGGCGGTTTCGAACGTGACCGGCGGATCAGCAAACGAACCGGCTTTTCCATCCTGATCCCAAATGCGTACAGTCCAGAAATACCGGCTGCACGATTGCAGAGGTCCGCCGTTGTATTGAATGCGGCTGAACGAACTTTCCTGTTTACCGCTGTCCCACAAATCGGCTTTGCCTTCTTTCAGTAAACCGGGTGATGAGGCCACCAGCACCTGAAACGCCGTTTGCTGCGCCCCGGTACTGCTGTCGTTCATTTGCCACGACAAAAGAGGCTTCGGATTGTCAGTGCCAAGAAGATTTTCAGTATAATCTGTTTTTAAAGTCTCAACCTTTGCCAATTGATTTTCCTGCCGACAAGACCAGAACACCAATAAGATCAGTGACAGAGACAGGATTTGTAAGTATCTGTTTTTTTTCATCGTTTGTATTTTGATGATTCATTAGAAATCATTTTTCAAAAACATCATGCAATGCTTCCAGATACCGGAAGCCGTTTTTTGTATCGGGTTCCAGATAGGAGCCTTCCGTCCATTCGTTCCAGCAATTAATGGTTATTATCCGTTCATCAACCGGTTTTTCTGCCACCATTTCACGCAGTTCTTCTGCTGCTTTACGAAACTCTTCCGGAGTATTTCCTGAAAGGGTTGCCATAAACGGATAGCCTTTCCTGATAAAATCATCCGTCTGGTTACAACGGGGACTGGCATCCCAGCCCATTGTCAGATTCGGAAAGTAAGGAATATCATACTCCCGTGTGGCTTTTTCCACAAAATCGAAATATTGCTTTTTTGCTTCGTTGTAAGGTGTTTGCGGAAATTGTTCCAACCGTGCATGATGTATCCAAACATACGAAGTTGCATTATCGAAACCCAGTTCGTGAACAAGTTTTACCAGATCGGCAGGCTTGGTTTCTCCCGGCAGAATTGGTTTTCCCCAGATCACGGCATTCAGGCTTAATCCGTCGAATCCGGCCTGCCTGGTTTTCTCCCGAAAACGATCCAATGCTTCTCTGCATTTTTCAACAGAACCGAAACTTTCCAGAAGTTTTTGCAGGTCATAAACCGAGAAATAAGGCCGGTTATTTATTTTCCAATATGACGGGTGTTTAAAATACGTCTCAATCACATAATCCGTCATTTTTTCAAACACTTCCGGACTTATTGTTCCCGGATAAAGCAACTCCGCCTTCTTGTTCAGCGACATCGGATGAATATCGATCCAGTTGTGGTTGGCCCACATTAAAGCAAACTTCATCCGGTCGTTGTTGGCGGCCTTCATAAAACCGTCTTCAAGTCCGCGTTCAAGGTAAAGCCCGTCGTTGTAATAATACCAGTCGAAGATAAAAGCGTCGATACCATGACCGGAAGCTGCATCGATCTTTTGGGCCATATCAACCGGATTGGCCTCATCGGTATATCCCCACAACGGAACGTGAGGCTGCTGATGCCCTTCAAAACGGGGTTTTGCATTTTTCACCAGTTCCCATTCGCTCCAACCCTGTCCGTGAACCAGCTCATTTCGTTTATCGATATGATAATTGGGGAAATAATACGAAGCCACAAAATAATCGTTCTCATCCTTTTGATTGCAGCCGGAAAGAAAACAGGCAAAGGCAAAACATGCAATAATGGAAATCGTATTTCCTGAACTTTTCATCATCTGTTTCTCTTGTTTGTTTTTTTACTCCGGTTTGTTTCGTTACATTGAATTGCCAATACCTACCAGGAAAACGGAAAGGATAATAGTAGCAATCCCGGCGGTAATCGTCAACTTTGTTTTTTTGCTTGTACCACTCCATTCATGCCTGACAATCCCCCACATGTTGGCCGTCAGGATGATAGTTGACATGTGCAGAATCCATGAACTGGCGCCATTGCCCAGTTTGCTTTCGCCCATTCCATAGAAAAAGAACTGCAAAAACCAAGTGGTACCTGCCAATGCCGAAAACATTACATTTTTTGCAATAGGAGAAGAGGTATTTACAAAATCGCCGTAAGTTTTATTTTTCAAACTGAGAATAGCGCACCAAATCATGTTGGTGGTAAGCCCTCCCCAAAGAATGACAACATACGCTACATTGTTTTGAAACAAAGGATTGTATCCCTGAGCCACAGCAACGTCGGCCATCGGCTTCCCGGCTTCAATACCAAAATTCATGAACGAACTTAATATGCCGGAAATGACCGCTATAATCAAACCTTTTACAAGGCTGAATTCAGCAACACTTTTTTTACTTTCTTCTTCCGAAATGTCATTTTCTTTCATCATTCCGGCTTTGCCCGAAATAGCAATCCCGATGATGCAGACCAACACGCCCAGCAAAACAATTTTACCGCCGGGGCTTGCCAGCATATCAGTAAATGAAATCTTGCCTGCGGTCGGATTGATGGAATAATAAATAGAAGGAACAATGGCGCCAAAAGCGGCACAAAATCCCAAAGTAACCGAATTACCCAGCGACATTCCAAGATACCGTACCCCCAGACCGTAAGTCAATCCGCCGATCCCCCACAAAAGTCCCATCACGAATGTAAAATACAGAACAGTAGATGATGCGTCCCGTATTATATCGGCAAAGCCGGGCACTGTTAAATACGCGGCCAACGGAGGTACAATAAGCCAGGAGAATATTCCTCCAATGATCCAATAGCTTTCCCAGGCCCATTTTTTTACCTTATTGTACGGCATGTAAAAACTCCCCGAAGCGAACCCTCCGATGGAGTGATAGATAATTCCTAAAATTACGTGCATAGTTTAATTCGTTTAATCAGGTTATATTCGATAATTTAATACTTTTGGTTTGATTCTGTTTTATTAGTCTGAACCAAAAGTAGTCTGATACCTAGCTTTTATCAATACACATTTTGGCAGATTGTTTACACTTTTTGAGCCTAAAATGAATGAGTGACTTTCTGAAATATCTGACCCCCGGCGAACGCGATAAGGAATGGGGCATTTACATCAATGTTACCGGGTCGGCGCTGGTTGGCCCCAACAGTGTTTACCCGTCGCCGGAACACCCGACAGGTTATCATTTTAACTGGGAACAGGGCCGGGTTTTAAACGAATACCAGATCAACTATATCACCGACGGAAAGGGCATTCTTGAAAACGAAAACGGTCATTTCCAGATCAAGCCGGGGAGTATTATTGTAACCCGCCCGAATGTGTGGCACCGCTATAAGCCACTCAAAAAAACCGGATGGAAAGAGCAATACATCGGGTTCAACGGGACAATTGCAGCCCAGTTTCTGTCGCACCCGCTTTTTTCCGCAACACAACCGGTCATCAACATCGGCATCCGGGAAGAAATACTGGATACCTACCTGAAAACCTTTCAACTGGTGCAAAAAGAAAAACCCGGCTACCAGCAAATTGCATCGGGAATGGTGATCAAACTGCTGGGATATCTCATTTCGTTCGAGAAGCAGAAAGAATTTACCGGCAAACGGATAGCAGCCATCATTGAAGAAGCCCGGTTTAAAATGCGTGCCGGTGTCGACGAAGCACTCGATCTGGAGAAAATGGCGCGGGAATACAACATCGGGTATTCGTATTTCCGCAAGATGTTTAAAAATTACACCGGTGTTGCGCCGCACAAATACCATCTCGAACTGAAGATCATGCGTGCCAAAGAACTGTTACTTTCCACCGACAAAAGCATCAAGGAAATCAGTTTTGAACTGGGTTTTCAGTCCATTTTTTACTTCAGCCGTTTGTTTAAAAAGAAGGTAGGAATGAACCCGACTGAACTGAGAAAATAGATGGCCCCCAAAAGCCCCCTCTAACTTCCCGAAAATGGGGGAGAACTTTGGTCCGTGTAAATTCAGTTGGCCGGGAATTATTTATTATCAGCCTGATTCCAACATTTTCAGCATTCGGGAAAAACAGCAGGCATGAACAACAGAAGACAAAAATTGAATAACCAGTATCTAAATAGCAGCAGGGAAACCACATCGAAATCACATGATCAAACCGTTCTTTCTATTTATTTCTCACGTTCTTCGGTCATTCCGGCGAAGGCCGGAATCCCACCGCACACGGGAAACTTATATAACTATCAACCAACATCCTCACAATTGATAATGCAACAACCAGTTATTTCCGAATTTGTCGGTGAGGTTGCCATAGAAAGCGCCGTAAAAATTGAGTTCTACCGGTTGTGTTTGCGTACCGCCTTTCGATAATTTTTCGTAGCAAGTTCTGATTTCCTGTTCGCTGCTGCAATTCAAAAGCAGAGAAACAGAATTGCCTTTCAGCAAGCCTGTTTCTTCCACTATATCTGAAGCCATTACAACGAATTTGCCTTTGGTAAGGGTTGCGTGAAGGATGACGTTTTTCATTTGTTCAGGCATTTCATCCGCCATTGGCGAATTGCTAACCGTTTGGAAGAAGAGTTCGCCCCCCAAACACTCCCGGTAAAAGTTCATTGCTTCACGGCAATCTCCGTTGAACGTCAGCCAGGGAATAATTTGCATTGTTCTGCTCAGGCGTTAATCAGTTTTTCGATGTCAAATTTCTTCATTTGGAGAAACGCATTGACTACCCGTTGTGAACGGGATGGATCGCTCATCAATTGTTCCAGGATAGCCGGAATGATCTGCCACGAAACACCAAACTGATCTTTGAGCCAGCCACATTGTTCGGCTTCGGGAACTGCGGAAAGTTTTTCCCAGTAGTAATCAATTTCTTCCTGTGTTTCGCATTCCACCACAAACGAAATAGCTTCGTTAAAACTGAACATATGCGGAAACGAGCTGTCCATCGCCATAAACACTTTTTTGCCGAGGCTGAATTGTGCATGTTTTACGGTTCCTTCCACATCCGGATCGTCAGCCGTATATCTCAGGATTCCGGTAACCGAAGAATTGCTGAAAACAGAAGTGTAGAATTGAATCGCTTGTTCTGCTTTACCGGCATGTGCGTTAGTGAACATGAGACTTGGCGAGAATTTCTGCCCGACATCTTCCATCTTTCCCAGGAACAACTGCCAACTTACCCCGAAGCGGTCCTGCAGCCAGCCGTACCTGTCACTCCACTCGTATTTGTCGAGCCCCATTAACACGGAACCGTCTTTAATAAGTTTTTCCCATGTATTGTCGACTTCCTTTTCGGTTTTGCATACCACAAAAAACGACACCGATGGGTTAAGCGTAAATTGCGGCCCACCGTTCAGCAGCATAAATTTTTGCCCGGCCGATTCAAAGGTTACGACCATGGGATTTTCGGCTGTAATAACTGCATCGTCGAAAACCGAACAGTAAAATTCTGCCGCTTCTTTTGCCTTTCCGTCAAACCAAAGGCATGGATAAATCGGATTTTTCATTATTGTGCTTTTTCTGCGCAGTTAAACATCCATTGCACACCGAACTTGTCTTTGCAACTTCCGTAATAATCGCCCCAGAACATATCCTGCAATTCCATTTCTACCGTGCCACCTTCCGACAGCGCTTTGAATAGACGCCGTGTTTCGTCCCGCGTGTCGGGTTGAAGGTTGATGTACACATTGTTGCCCATATTTACTTTAAAGCCCATCGACTCGGGGGCATCGGTTCCCATCAGGATATGACCGCCAAGAATGGGCAACGAAACATGCATGACCAGATTTTCGTCTCCTTCCGGCTGGCATGGCCCACCTTCTACCGGTGGTATATCCTTGAAACGCATGATGCCTGCGCCGAAAAACTCTGTTCCGAAAACAGATTTGTAAAAATTAAATGCTTCTTCCGTGTTGTTGGAAAAATTGAGATACGTACTTACTGTTGCCATAACGCTAAATTTTAATTGTTTAATTGTTTCTCAAGTATGTTTTTAATGTTTTGCAGATTTTGAATTTGCGCTTTTTCTATCATTTTTCGCCCGAAAACGTACGACATCAGGTTTATAGGATAATGATCGTTGCTGTAAAATTCACTGGTGAGTTGTGTCTGGTCTTCAGCAACAGCATTGAAAATATTTGCTGCTTTGGCCGTTCCTTCAAACGGACGTTTAAAACGGATTTCAACGTCCATCCGGTCGGGTGTTAACGCAGTTATTTCCTGTTCGCCTTCACCCACATTATCCATTTGGCTGTTCCATTTCTGAACTGCGCCAACCGTTCCATCCGTTCCGGTAATTTCGGGATTCAGGTTGGGGTCTTCCATGACCCACACACTGTAATTTTCCTGATTTTCCAGAAGCCGTACATAATCGTACACCACCTGCTTCGGTTGATTGATGGTTTCTGAAACACTAACAGTGTATGATTTTGGAATAAACAGAGCGACGATGAGGGGCAACGCAATAAGCGCTAAAACGACAATACCAATTATTTTCAGAGTTTTCATAATCCGTGTTTTAGGTTTGTAATAAATTAACGTTCACATAGTACTTTTAGTTTTGCCAGGGCCTTGGGCCATGTTTCTGTAAAATAGGACATAAATTCTTCATTGGCGTCCAGATGAACTGAAAGCATGGTTTTGCCATTTGCTTCTGTAAACGAATAGTTTTCCAAAGCACCGGCCCAGCTTTCCACTTCCGGGCCACTCATTATTTCCTTTCCGTTCTGAATAATGCCAAGATGTTCGATGCTGATAAACCGGTTGAGAGTGTTTTCTTTTATCCGGCTGACCATTCCCCCCTCGTTGCCATTCTGGTCGGTACCAATGAATAAAATTGTTGAACCTTTTTCCCATGAACCTTTATAATGTGACGAAGGATTAAACACAGCAGTCCACTCTTTGTAATGCTTTTCATCGAGCATGCTGCGATATACTTTTTCGGCGTTGGCATCGATGCTTATTTCGAAGTATAAAGTTTCCAGTTTACCCGAAGTTTCAGCATATTTTTTGAAGTTGTCCAGAATAGATTGCCAGCCTGCTTGCTGCAATTCTACAGAGTTCATTTGTTCCGCTTCAAAGGTTTCGGTTACCGATGTTGTGTTTCCTTCTGAAGCAAAAGAAATCTGCACTTTTCTTTCGTCATCCATGGTGTAGTCTATTTGTTTGTGCAGCTCCACCGTGGTGTATGTTCCTGTAAAGTCAAAGCCCATGCTGCCATCCTTTGCGGCCATGTGCGACAGGAATTTTCCGCCAACGCGTAAATCGTTCTCGGCGCGGGGCGTATGCCAGTCGTCCGATGCGTTGTTCCAACGGATAATATGCTTCGGATCGGTCCAAAGATTCCATACTTTTTCAACCGGAGCATTAATTACTGTGGCTACGGTTATCTTTGTTTTTTCTGCTGTTTTCATAATCTTATTTTTTAATTGTTGTTGATATTTCATATTTGTATAATCCAAATATAGATTGGTTTACCCAAAACTGAGGTGCACAAAAATGACAAATGAGGGGCGATTTGCGACAGGATTATTTTTTATATTTGGGTTTTGAAGCAAATATGTTCTGAAAATACTCATGAGGTAATTTACGCGGGTTCCTTATTTTCCGGAGAAACAGTCTATTATTGAAAGAGGACAGACCCGATGCTGCTGATACGAATTGAAAATGAATAACGCATAAACAATGTAACACATGAAGAATATATCCATCCTTGTCCCGGAGAGTTCGGTGATACAGGCTATTGCCGATCCGCAGTATTGTTTTAGCGCGGTTAACTGGTTTTTAACCATGTCGGGCAGGGTCCCGCTGTTCAATGTCGAACTGGTCAGCTTTAAAAAAGAAATTAAGCTCAACGACGGCATTTATTCCGTTCATCCCAATAAGTTACTGAAGGACGTTCATAAAACCGATCTGATCATCATCCCCGCTTTGTTTGGCGATATAGCCACTGCGCTGAAAATAAACAAAAAACTGGCGCCCTGGATTATTGACCAGTATAATAATGGGGCGGAAGTTGCTTCGCTTTGTGTCGGCGCATTTTTGCTGGCTTCAACAGGACTGCTGAACGGAAAAAAATGCTCGACACACTGGGCGTTTATAAATAAATTTCATGAAATGTTTCCGGAAGTGAATGTTCAGGACGGGAGTATTGTTACTGAAGAAAACCGGATTTATTCGAGCGGCGGCGCAACCTCGTACTGGAATTTATTGTTGCATCTGGTTGAAAAATTTACCGACCGTGAAACTGCGATCTTCATTTCAAAATATTTTGCAATCGATATCGACCGCGACAGCCAATCGTTGTTTGCCATGTTTAAAGGGCAAAAGGAACATAACGACGAGGCAGTGAAAGAAGCGCAGGAATACATTGAGAAGAACATTGAAGAGAAAATAACGGTAGAAGAACTGGCTGGCGAAGTGGCTGTTGGCCGCCGGAGTTTCGAACGCCGGTTTAAACAGGCTACAAGCAACTCGGTGCTGGAATATATTCAGCGTGTAAAAATAGAAGCTGCAAAACGCAGTTTTGAGATCAGCCGCAAGAACATTAACGAAGTGATGTTTGACGTAGGTTATACCGATACCAAGGCATTCCGCACTACATTTAAGAAGATTACGGGCCTTACCCCGGTTGAATACCGGAATAAATACAACCGGATGGCTGAATTAACCGCCTGATACGGCATTGAATCAGGTATTACTTTTCGCCGATCAACTCAATAATTTCACTTAGGTGCAGCTTGAAATGCCGGAGATAATTGGTGATCATTATTTTTAGCGATATGCTTTCGTTCAACGCCGAGATCCATTCGTTATCCAGTTTGTCCATATCCACATTATCAATCACATGGGCAATATGGATATTGGAATATTTCCAGAGCTGAACCAGGTTTTTCCAATTTTCTTCCTGGTAATTTTGAATGGCAATCCACCGGTCATTGTTCCCGAGGTTGGCATAATCCGGAAAAATCAAAGGATTAGGCTGATACTGCAAATGAATGATCCGGTGAGTGTTGTTCGATGCCGAATCAATCATGTGCCCGATAATTTGTTTGATTGTACGATTTTGTTTGTTTCGCCGGTTGATTATAACTTCTTCTGAAAGACCGGATAATTTGGGCTCCCACTCATCAATCAAATGAAGTAACTCCCGATTGTTTGCTGTAAAGTCGTTCATGATGAATCGTATTTAGTTGAAATGCCTGTGCTGCTGCATGTTTTCACGTGGCGGCAGAAAGCTTGTTCCGGATTTTAAAAATGCAAATAAAATATGACAAAGTCAATCGATAATTACCAATAATGAATCAGTTTGCTCCGAAAAAATATTGTCTGTACCCAGTCTTATTTCCCCTTCGCTGTGAAACAGTTCATCAGGGTATAGATCAGTATTTTAAAGTCGATATAAAGCGAAATATTTTTGAGATAGACCAGGTCATACGGCAGGCGTTCGAGCATTTCGTTGATGTTGGAAGCGTACCCGTATTTCACCTGTCCCCACGATGTGATGCCCGGCCGTATTTTCAGTAACTGCGTGTAATGCGGGGCGCGCTGAACAATCTGATCGATAAAATACTGCCGTTCGGGACGCGGGCCAACCAGCGCCATGTCGCCAATAATTACATTGTAGAATTGCGGCACTTCGTCGAGATGGGTACGCCGCATAAAATTGCCAATCGGTGTGATGCGCGGATCGTCTTTACCCGACAATGCGGGACCGTTGGTCTCAGCATTGCTCACCATGCTGCGGAATTTGTAAATGATAAACGGTTTTCCGAACCGGCCAACCCGCTCCTGACTATATAAAACAGGCCCTTTCGAACTTCGTTTGATGAGAATAGCCAAAAGGACGATCACCGGCAAAAACAGAATCAGCGACACAACGGAAATTGATACATCGAGGATGCGTTTGATCTTTTCCTGCCAGGCAGGCATCAGGCCATTCGATATTTTTATCAGCGGACTGCTGTAAATGGTGTTTGTTTTTACATAACCCGAAAGCAGGTCGAACAGGTCGGGAATGCCCCACACCGTAATGGTCCGGTTTTGCAACAGCGTCAGTATTTCGCTTAAAACTTTGTGTTCCGACGTTTCAATAGCAATGATGATTTCTTCCACATCTTTTTCAAGAATGATGCGCGGAAGTTCCTTGTAACTTCCCAGGTTTTCGAGCTTTCCGTTCAGCAACTGGTCTTCTTTTTTTATACTCAGAAAACCAATCAGTTTATTTCCTGCCGGACGGATTTGGGTGCTCAGGTCGTTATAAATAGCAAGCGCTTTTTCGTTGCCCCCGATGAGCAGGGTGTTGAACCCGATTTTCCGTTTGTGAATCCGGTGAATGGTGCGCGTAGTGAGGATCAGCCGGAACAGGTACGTGAACCCGAAATGTAGGGACAGCAAAGTGAAGAACAGATTGTAATAATTTTTGTACGTACCGATGGAGTCGTCGAGCAACAATAAAAAGAAAATGATGGTTACCCCGGCCAGCGAGGTCATGATGGTTCGTCCGAGCTCAATCAGTCGCGATTTGCGGAAAATATTCGAGTATTGGCCGCTGATGTAATAAAAGGTAATCCAGAAAAGCGGGATAAATAAAAGTCCCAGAAAAAAGCGGTTGGTAAATTCAACGGGGATGTCAATGCCAAACTTTTGTGGTTCTATATACACTTTCCGGTAAATGAAAAATAAAGTCCAGCTTATTGCGGCTGCAAGTATATCGAAAAGGAGGTATCTGGCTACTTGTACCTTTTTATTCATCAGGAGTATATCTGTTAAGTTTGATCTGCCTACCGGCACTACAATCCAGCTTGCATTCAATGGAACGCAGGCAGTCTAAAAAATATTGCGGCAAAAGTAAGTTTTTTGGAACTAAATTTCGATTCCGCTGTACGCTAATTTTTCCCGGATGTCGTGGTAACTTTTCTGGCTGTTGTAATAATCTTCAAATGAAATACTTTCGCTGGTTTTTCCTTCAATAGCGAGGACAAAATTCTGAAAGGCCAGATCGTCCAGTGCCTGGATAGCAGCATCTGTTCCTGTATTTCCCAAAATGCTGAACCGGATAA
This sequence comes from Prolixibacteraceae bacterium, assembly GCA_003506435.1. GTDB lineage: Bacteria > Bacteroidota > Bacteroidia > Bacteroidales > Prolixibacteraceae > GWE2-42-39. The sequence goes on along the minus strand of DOAQ01000048.1, from coordinate 6,219 downwards.
AATGGTCTTTCTGAAAAATTTGTATTTCTGAAGAGATGTCTTTATCTGAAAAAAGAATATTGTGTACCGAACCATTCGGACAAATCGAGTGAATATTCAAGGTAATATACCCCTGCCCGCTTTTCATCGCCAGCACCTCTGAATGTTTGACCGGCGAATTTTCAACTTTGCTCAAATAAATCAACGAATTCAGAATTTCAAAAGAAAGGCTTTCTTCCGTACTTTGAATGGCCAGTTGCAGGTTGATGATTTTAACGCCCGGCTTTATTTCTGAAATAATTCCCGGTTTTACCCCCAGCAGCGAGTTGAAAAGGTGAACAACACTACCCGCCTCTTTCTGAAGTTTAAGCAAATCGGCAATTTCCGAAACCGACAATACCGGAGGCCTGCGAAAATAGATGTGCTTCGATTTGCGGATCATCACCCGGATAAAGTCGGCTGAGATACGTTCGGTATTATAAATCAGAATGGCATCCGAAAGCTCCAGCAATTCAATCGGGTTATGGTAAATTTTGAATTTCGATGATTTGAAATCCCGGCCCGGATTATACAGCCCCGCAGGCTCAACTTCCTTACTGTTGTGCAGGGTTTGGTAGATTTTACCTTCTTCCCGCAAGTCTCCTATTATTCCTACTCGAATCATACATGCAAATTAGGAATATTTGCGGTTTTATGAAGATGTAATCACAAATTACTTTTCAACGCTAATTGTTAATATGTGCCATTCCGTTCCTGTTTTTTTAATCGATTTTTGGGTTAAATTTGAACAAAAATACGATTTCATGGATATTCAGGATACTTTACGACATCAGGGTTTACGAAAACGTTTGGTCGAAGGACTTCGCATCAAAGGGATTCGCGACCCTAAAGTTTTGGATGCCATAGGTAAGGTACCCCGCCATTTATTTATGGACAGTGGTTTCATCCAGTTTGCCTACCGCGATCAGGCCTTCCCGATCGGCGCAGGGCAAACCATCAGTCAACCGTATACCGTTGCATTTCAAAGCGAACTATTACAGGTAAAAGAACACGATAAGATTTTGGAAGTGGGTACCGGATCGGGTTATCAGGCAGCCGTTCTGGTCGAAATGGGCGCTTCTGTTTATACCATCGAGCGGCAAAAGGAACTGTATCTGAGAGCACAACTGCTGCTCCCACAGATTGGCTACAACCCAAAATTTTTTCTGGGCGACGGATACAAAGGTCTTCCAACCTATGGCCCTTTCGATCAGATTATTGTGACGGCCGGGGCGCCGTTTATTCCCGAAGATTTACTGGCCCAGTTAAAAATCGGGGGACGCATGGTCATCCCGGTGGGCAGTAATGAAAAGCAGGAAATGGTTGTAATGATACGGAAAGGAGAGGATGATTTTTCAAAAGAGAAACACGGAACTTTTGTGTTTGTCCCGCTGTTAAAAGGAGTGGTAAATTGAGTCGTAGGTCGTAAGCAGATAGTCGGAAGACACGATTGCTTTCCGAAAATGCAAAATTAAAATATTCAGAATGATTAAAATAAAGAAGTTTACCTTCAACCCGATCCAGGAAAATACCTATTTATTATTTGACGAAACCCGCGAGTGCATTATTGTTGATGCCGGTTGCTATTTCGATTACGAAAAAAAAGAACTCGATCGTTTCATTCTTGAAAACGGACTGAACCCGGTATTGCTGGTAAATACACATTGCCATTTCGATCATCTGCTGGGTGTGAATCATTGCAGGTACAAGTACAAAACCAATTTTCTTATTCCGGAAGGAGAATCTTCGCTGGTGGAACATTTGGTTGTGCAAAGCGATCTTTTTGGCGTCCCGACCGAACCGGTTGATCCGGCCGACGGAGAGTTAAAGGAAGGCGGAAAAATACAATTCGGAAATTCGGAACTCGAAATCATCAAGGCCGATGGTCATTCGCCGGGCGGACTGGTATTTTATCATCCCGGACAAAAATTTTTATTGGCAGGCGATGTTCTTTTCTACGGAAGTATTGGTCGCACGGATCTGCCGGGCGGATCGTACGAGCGGCTGGCAAATAACATCCGCACGAAATTATTGGTACTGCCCCCCGAAACAACTGTTTACTGCGGCCATGGCCCGGAAACAACAATCGGCTTTGAAAAGAAAAGTAACCCCTTTTTAACCGATTGACAAACAAACCTGAAAAAATCATTTTTTAGATTAAATATTCACGGTAATATTGCCGCAAATTTTAAAGTAAAAAATATCAGATAATGGCAAGTGATAAATTTGTAGCCCGCCACATCGGGCCAAGAGAGCAGGAAATTAAAACCATGCTCGAAAAAATTGGCGTTTCTTCCATGGAACAGTTGATTGATGAAACGGTTCCTCAAAATATACGTCTGGCAGAACCACTGCATCTGGCCGATGGTTTAACCGAACGGCAATATTACCGCAAAATACTTGCACTGGCCTCAAAAAATAAAGTGTTCAACACCTATATCGGAATGGGTTATTACGACACCATCACCCCGGCAGTAATTCTCCGGAATGTGCTTGAAAATCCGGTTTGGTATACTTCATATACTCCTTATCAGGCCGAGATTTCGCAGGGCCGACTGGAAGCTTTGCTGAATTACCAGACCATGATTTGCGAACTCACCGCCATGGAACTGGCCAACGCGTCACTGCTCGATGAAGCTACCGCCGCTGCCGAAGCCATGCTGATGATGTACAACACCCGTTCACGCGAAAAAACCAAAGCAGGCGCCAATGTAATTCTGGTCGACGAAAAAATGTGGCCGCAAACTCTCGATGTACTCCATACACGCGCTTTGCCGTGGGGCATTTCGCTGAAAGTGGTTCCTGCTGTATCATTTGAATATACCGATGAGGTCTTTGGGTTGATGGTTCAGTATCCAAATTCCGACGGTGAAATCATCGATTATGCCGGATTGGTAAAAACAGCTCACGAAAAAGGCATTCTGGTTTCCGTAGCAGCCGACCTGCTAAGCTTGGCCATACTGACTCCTCCCGGAGAATGGGGCGCCGATATTGTATTCGGAAGCTCGCAGCGATTCGGTGTACCGATGGGCTACGGTGGCCCTCATGCTGCATTTTTTGCGACCAAAGACGAATTCAAACGGACCATGCCCGGCCGCATCATCGGCGTAACCATCGATTCGCACGGAAAACGCGCGTTGCGTCTGGCTTTGCAAACCCGCGAGCAACACATCAAACGAGAACGGGCAACATCGAATATCTGTACTGCCCAGGCATTGCTGGCAACCATGGCCGGGTTCTATGGCGTGTACCACGGTCCGCGCGGAATACGGCAGATTGCCGAACGTATTCATGCCATTGCCGCCTTGCTCGACAAAGAAGTTTCGGCATTGGGCTACAATCAGGTAAATAAAAACTATTTCGACACCATCCGTTTTGAATTGCCCAAGCATGTAAAACGTGAAGATATTGAATGGTTGTCGCTCGAACTGGAAATGAATTTCCGCTATTTCGAGAATGGCGATGTTGGCCTCAGTATTGACGAAACAACCAATCTCGACGACATCAACTGGATTATTGAAGTTTTTGCAAAAGCGGCCAATAAACCGAATGTCCGCATCAGTAAATATCCAAACGAAATCAGTATTGATACGACCTGTTTGCGGCAAACGCATTTCATGAACCAGGAAGTTTTCAATAAGTATCGTTCGGAAACGGAGATGCTTCGCTACATAAAACGGCTCGAACACAAAGATATTTCGCTGGCCCATTCGATGATTGCGTTGGGTTCGTGCACCATGAAACTGAATGCAGCTACCGAGATGTTCCCATTGAGTTGGATTGAATTCGGGGGCATCCACCCGTTTGTGCCAAAAAATCAGGCGCGTGGTTACCAGGAGATGATGGAAGAGTTGCGCCGCGACCTGGCCGAAATTACCGGCTTCGCCGATGTGAGCCTTCAGCCCAACTCAGGCGCTGCCGGCGAATATGCAGGAATGATGGTTATCCGTCAGTACCACTTAAGCCGGGGCGATGATCAACGCAATGTAGTACTGATCCCTTCTTCGGCACACGGAACCAATCCGGCCAGTGCAGTTGCCGCCGGAATGAAAGTAGTGGTCACTCCCTGCGACGAAAAAGGAAACATAGATATGGAAGCCTTGCGTACAAAAGCGGAAGAATATAAAGATACGCTGGCTGCCTTCATGGTAACTTACCCGTCAACACACGGGGTTTTCGAATCCTCGATTGTTGAAATGTGCGAGATCATCCATCAGTATGGCGGGCAGGTTTATATGGACGGTGCCAACATGAATGCCCAGGTTGGACTGACCAACCCAAAACGCATCGGCGCTGATGTTTGTCACCTGAACCTTCATAAAACATTTGCTATTCCGCATGGCGGCGGCGGCCCGGGCGTTGGCCCGATTGCAGTGGCCAACCATCTGGTTGAGTTTTTGCCCTCGCACCCGGTGATGAACAACGGGCATGTAGGAATTACCGCAGTTTCTGCCGCTCCATGGGGGAGCGCCTCCGTATTGCCGATTACTTACGGCTACATTAAAATGCTGGGCGCCGATGGTCTGAAACGCGCTACTGAAGTTGCTATACTGAATGCAAACTACATTGCACAGGCTTTAAAAGATAACTACGGAATTTTATATACAGGGGAAAAGGGCCGCGTAGCCCATGAAATGATTCTGGAATGCCGACACCTGAAAAATCAATCGGGAATTGATGAAACCGACATCGCCAAACGACTGATGGATTACGGATTCCATGCTCCTACCCTCTCGTTCCCGGTACATGGCACCCTGATGGTTGAACCAACAGAAAGCGAGTCGCTTCAGGAACTCGACCGTTTTATTGAGGCTATGAATACCATTTACAGGGAAATCGCCGATATCATCGACTGTAAACTTGACAAGACTGACAACCCGTTGAAAAACGCGCCGCATACGGCCGATGATGTTACTTCTGACGAATGGAGCCATGCCTACACCCGGCAACAGGCTGCCTTCCCGCTGGCTTGGCTGAAAGAAAACAAATTCTGGCCACCGGTTGGTCGTGTCGATAATGCATACGGCGACCGCAACCTGGTTTGCACCTGCGACCCGGTTGAAAGTTATAAATAAGAAAAACAATGAAATCGATAAAACCTGGCAGACATACAAATCCTGCCAGGTTTTTTATTTCACTACTGCCGAAATTAAATTTGTGGATGATCTTCTACTTCCGTAATTTTGATTTTATAATTCTTCAATGATGATAAGCTTTCCCAACGCCAAAATAAACATTGGCCTGCATATTACAGAAAAACGAAGCGATGGCTTCCATGACCTGGAAACGGTGATGTACCCGGTGCCACTCACCGATGCACTTGAATTCGTTGAGTCCGGTTCACTTAAGTTTGAATCATCTGGTTTGAATATTGATGGCACCCCCGAAAACAATCTGGTACTGAAAGCCTACCATCTGCTGAAGGAAAAATTCGACCTTCCGCCAATTCACATCCACCTGCACAAAAATATCCCGATGGGAGCAGGTTTGGGCGGTGGTTCTTCCAACGCCGCTTTCATGCTGAAAATGCTAAACGGTCATTTCAAACTGAAATTACCGAATACTGAATTGGAAAATTTTGCCGCTCAACTGGGCAGCGACTGTGCTTTTTTTATAAATAACCAGCCCGTTTATGCATACGGGCGCGGTGAACTCATGGAACCTGTCACTCTCCTTTTGTCTGAACTATACATTCTACTGGTCAAACCACCATTTGGCATTTCCACGAAAGAAGCATACAACAATGTTGTTCCGCAAAAAAGCCGGTTGTCGCTGAAAGCACTGGTCGACTTTTCGTTAAATCAGTGGAAACCAAACATTAAAAACCAGTTCGAAAAAACACTTTTCCCAGCCCATCCCGAAATAGCAGAAATAAAAGAGAAACTGTACAAACTGGGGGCAACTTATGCTTCAATGACAGGAAGCGGATCGGCCGTCTATGGCTTGTTCCGCTCCAATCCTGAACGGTTCGTACACCATTTCCCCTCCGGGTATTTTTCGTTCGCTTCCCACCTTTGATTCTTTTAAGTTTTCTTTAACGAAATATTCACAATTATTAACAGCATGCCTTGTAACTTTTTGGGTTCTCAGTAGTCTTAAGGAGAAGAAAACAGATTACAAAAGAAAACAAACGTCTCAAAGTCATGAAAAAAACAATTATTTTACCTGCAGCGATCTTATAATACAAAATGCAATTATATG
>DOAQ01000005.1 GCA_003506435.1 Prolixibacteraceae bacterium | reverse complement strand
AAAAACTTTTTGGATACCCTCGTACGAAGCATAATATTTTTGGATTGGAGGATTTTTGGGGTGGCAGAATGTACATTTCCGGCACAATGTGACCGGTATGTACCATCGCGGAACCGGAAATTTGACTGGTGTAACATACTGATTTACCTTCGGTTTGAACTTTTAATTTATCTTATTATGGCAAAACAAAAAGGTGTTATCAAACTGGAAGGAAGTATCGGCGATATTTCTTTTTACAAGGGACGCGACGGCAACTTTATGGCGCGCACCAAAGGAGGGATCAGCGGGGACCGCATTAAAAATGATCCCGCCTTTGAACGAACCCGTGAAAACGGGCAGGAATTCGGTAAGGCCGGAAAAGCCGGAAAACTGGTCCGGGCAGCTTTCCGGGAAGTGATCAAAACCAACAGGGACAGCCGGATGTCAAACCGGCTTACCCAGGAAATGATGAAGGTCATCCAGACGGATACAACGAACCTCCGGGGAAATGTCGAAATTTAAAACAGCAAAGCATTTTGCATCATGGCTTGGATTTGCCCCAAACCGAAAAATATCGGGAGGCAAAGTATTATCATCCCATACACGAAAGAAAACAAACCCATTGGCAAAAGTAATCAGGGATGCGGCAAATGCTGCCGGAAACAGCAAAAGCCGATTGGGCGATTGCTTCAGGCGTTTGGCGTACCGAAAAGGCAGAGTGGTTGCAATTGGCGCTATTTCAAGAAAAATAGCCGTCATCATCTATACAATGCTAACTCAAGGCAAAGCATTCTGCTATGAATACGCACAAAATGAAACTATAAATTTTAAAAACAACAAACTTAAAAACATCGTTAAAACGTTGAAAAAGTACAGTATTTCAAAGAGCGAATTGGATTTAGCGATGGCTTAACCGTTCCAAATCCAAATTATATAAAGCTGCATCTTTACTGGAAAACATCCAGCAAAAATGTTTTGTCCTAAACCACTTAGTTTGGTTGTTGTGGGTTATATGTGAGTTAAGGTATTCTTCGTGAATCGTGTTTTTTGTCCCGAATTTTCGGGGTTGTGGCAGGAAAAATTTAGCCACAAAGCCACTAATTCTCAAAGGTCCACAAAAAATATCTGAAATGTTTCAATTATATAATTTCTTAAGTGTATGACATTGGAATTTAGGGGTTTTTGACCTTTCGGAGTAGGCTCAATATTGCTACAAGGTTGTTATAAATACATAAGAATAATTGTCAGGAAGTTATCTTTATTAGCGAATTCTTTGTGTTTTGAATCCTTCGCGACAGAATTTTGACTTTTAAACGGCTTCCGAAAAAAAAGTTTTTAGGGAATAAATAAATAGGCAACTATGGGCAGATAATCTTTTAAGGTACTACGAAATAGTTTTAATGCTTTGGTGATGTGCCCTTCGACTGCTTTTACCGAAATGCCCAATTCTTCGGCAATATCCTTGTTTTTTTTATCGTCAAAACGGCTCATTGAAAAGACGGTTCTACATTGCGGGGGTAATTGTGCAAGCGTTTCTTCAATAATCTGTTCGATCTCCAGAAATGCAAGCTGCGAAGTATCGAGTATGACCAAAGCATCCATATTTGCTTTTAATTCTGAACTGTCGACATCGGACAATTCAAATATCTTTTTGTGGTATCGCTGATCGCGAAGTTTATAAAGGCAGTTGTTTTTTGCAATGGTAAACAGGTAGGCTCCCAGATTGGTATTGTCAGCCAGTTCCGATTTTTTATTCCAAAGAGCCATCAAGGTATCCTGAATAATATTTTCGACAATATCGGTCAACGGAATGTACTCATAAATAAAGTAGTACAAACGAGGGGCATATTTGTTGTAAATGACTTTAAATGCAGCTTCATCGCCATTTCTTATTCTTTCGAACAAATATTTTTCATTTCCGGTCATTCCGTTGTTTTGATTGCCGGAACAAAACTATTAAAAATCTGAGACGAAAAACAAGTCGGAAGCGGTGAAAATTAACTCACAGACAAGGTTGCCTCAAGAATTCAGCCTCGTCCTTTGAGGTTCCGCCTCTGCGATAGGAAAACGTTACTAAAAAATTGAATTCAGAATTTTGAAAAAGGTTCAATATCCAATAACCAAATTCCAACCCTACAGGAAACAGGAAATCAGGAACCCGGGTGCAAGCGCATTACTGATATTTCGATATTCGTAATTCGATATTTTAGAAATGACGAGACCAATAAAAATAGTTTTTACTTTAACCAAGTTCAATGTCTTAAAAACTCAAATTTACCCCCGAAAAAACAGTTGCCCCCGGCATGGAATAATAGCGATTGGTTTCGTATTTCTGGTCGAGCAGGTTTTCACCGCTGATAAAAAGCTGGACATTTTTGATCAGTCGGCATAACTTAAACATTATAGAGCCTTGCACAATAAAAGTTCTTAGTTTCGGCCGAATCCAATTCTTATTCAATGAATATTACCGGATGTCCAGACTGTCTTTTTAAGGACTTTATTTGTCATTACAACTTCTTTAGCTCCCATCAGGATATTGCCGGATAAAGAAACAGAGCGGGATTCAGCCCCGTTTACCCGAACAAAGCAGGGCAGGGTTCCCCGGAGGGTGCATCCCTGAATGACTATATTTTTCGATTGATTCAGGCAAACTGCGGCTTCTGATGATTCATCTCCGGAAAGAGTCAGATTGGCGATTTTACCATCAATAACATCGTCGAAATACAAAGCAGGTCGTAAATCCGGATTTTTTGGGCTTAGCTCTCCACCATCAACCGATATATTTTGGGCATGACGGATATAAAAACCATAGGCAGGTAATACGCCAAACATTGTCCCTTCGGGATAATCCTTTTCTTTCTCGGGAACTTCCCAGTACACATCTTCTTTCAGTCCGCCGCCTTCCGATTGAAAATAAATATTGCTCAGGTGTATATTTTCAACCGGATGCCCGGGAATACCGGTTATGGAACAGCCCATCTTTTCTTCACTGGTGATAAACACATTGTTGATCGATACATTTTTAATTGTACCGACCTGTATCACTTCCAAGCCTTCTTTATACGGGCGGGCCCGGTTCGCAAGCCGGATAAAAAGAGGGGAATGAGTCCCTTCAATTCTGACATTTGAAATGCAGATTCCATCCATGGTTCCTCCATCAACAATCTCCAGGGAGATACCTGTAATACCGGTTTTCACTCCTGAAATATCGCCATCATTATACTCAGAAGGTTTAATGATACAGTTTGAAATAGTTATATTTTTAAACCCTCCGGTAGTTTCAGTCCCCATTTTTATTGCATTGCTGTGGCTACTTACCACGCAGTTTGTGATAGTAATATTTTTACATGCTTTTTGGGAAGTACTTTTGAGTGTAATCCCATCATCGTCCGAATCACAAATCACATCCGAAACAGTTACGTTTTTACAGCCATCCAGATCAATTCCATCGTTGTTGTGATGGTTGATTTTGCAGTGGTTGTATATTTTTATCCCTCTGATCTGAAGCCATTCGCAAGCAAGGTAGTGTTCCATCCAGGCACCGGAATTTCTCAGTGATACATCCTGAACAACAATATTATGACAAGAGATAAAACGTATCAGGTGGGGTCGGAGAACACCTTCAGCATTTGGCTGCATTATTTTAAAATACTTCCCCTGCCCGTCGATTTCGCCAAAACCGGAAATTGCAATATGTCCGACATTCTCAGCATAAATCAATTGCCTTGTTGTCCCTTGGGTCCTGAGCGAAATATAATCCGGTTTAATATCCGGATAATCAAGAATGTTTTTACTGCCAAAAAGTGTGGCCCCATTTTCAAGGTAAATCTCAACAAAACTCTTCATGAAGATTGTGCCGGTAACAAAATTACCTGTAGGAATAATAACCCTTCCGCCACCATCAGCATTGCAGGCATCGATAGCTTGCTGAATAGCTTTTGTACAAACAATGGTAGTATCCGACTTCGCACCAAATTCAAGAATGTTATACTCTTTTGCATGAACAACGTGTGCAATTATCAAGCATAAAGCTCCAGTCAAACACAGCCTCCAATTCTTTTTCATAGTAATGTTTCTTAAAAATTTATCCAATTATTATTCGGATTTGGACTCATCTCGAAAACCAATTGACTTCCATTTATGATTTGCTCATGGCTTATGAATGGCTTCTCAACAAGTATCCCGTCTAATGTTACTTTCTGAATATATTTATTTTCTTCTGAAAGATTATTTGCCACAATTTCAAATTTACGCAATTTACCCCCAACGGAATGATTCACTATTACTTTAGGAAATTGCGGTGCCCCGATGCAGTATATTCCTGAGGCTGGAACAACCGGGTAAAAACCCATTACCCCGAAGATATACCATGCAGACATCTGCCCGCAATCGTCGTTTCCATTGATTCCCAGCGCCTGATTCCTGAAGTTTTCGACCGAAGTATGCTTTCTGATCAATTCCTGTGTTTTCCACGGCTTTCCGCAATAATTGAACAAATAGATATAATGATGGCCCGGTTCATTGTCGTGCCGGTAATGATTATTCTCGAAATTTTCCTCCAGTTTGGATGCAAATGCTTTGCTGCCGCCTAATAACTTAATCATTCCCATAGGATCATGTAAAGCGCCAAACAAATAAGTCCATTTGCTACCTTCAGTAAAACCGGCAGTAGGGTCCGGACACCAATCACCATTGGACAACCGGGGAGCAAGGAACCCTGTTCCCTGATTAAGCATGTTTTTATAATTTTTACTGGTAGCCACAAACCGGGTATAATCATCAGTTTTTCCCAAATCCTTTGCCATCTGGGCGATACAATAATCATCAATTCCAAATTCAACGGTACGTGAAACAGACTCTTTCGTTTTATCTGCCGGAACGTACCCCAAAGAATGGTAATAGCTCAAGCCTCCTCTTGCTTCATAAGAAGTCCAGGGATCCCTGTCTCCCCATAATTTTGATTGATCCCCATCGGGAGGAACCTTTCCGTCTTTGCGTATTGCTTCGTAAGCCAGGTTGATATCGTAATCCCTGAACCCATTGATATACGCATCGGCGATAACCACGTCAGCATGGGTCCCGATCATGATATTGGAATAAGTTGGGTTCGGCCATTTGGGCAACCAACCACCTTCTTTATACATTTGCAATAAGGACTGAACCATTGGGCTGACCCGTTCCGGCTGGGTAAATTGCAGCAAAGGATGCAAGGATCGAAAGGTATCCCACAGTGAATAATCGTTGTACGAAACACCCTCGTGTACCTGATCATCGAACGCACTGTAATATCGCCCATACTCAGAAAACTCGCGGGGGAACAGCATCGTATGGAACAGGGCTGTATAAAAAATGCTCTTTTGATCTTCTGAAACACCCTCTACCTGTATCCGGCTAAGATTTTTTTGCCAAACGTCACGGGTATTATTCTCTACTTTACTGAAATCCCAGTCTGGTATTTCAAGGTTCATGTTTTTGCGCGCTTGTTCAAGGCTGATGAATGAAGTAGCCACTTTGACTTTTACCTCTTCATTTTTCTTTGTCCTGAAACTGATATAAGCACCCATCCTGGTTCCGTAGCCTTCGTTGTTCATTGATTTAATGTCGGCTGTTTTCAGGCCATCCCATGTTCCGAATTCATCAAAAGGTTTGTCAAACTGAAGGATAAAATATCCTTTAAAATTTGGAAGTTCAGGCCCGATAGATGAGGACATCCGATCCGGATTGTATCCGGTTATCTCTCCTTTTTCCTTGTCAATTTTCACATAACCGCTTAATTTCTTTAGCCTTTCAGTATAATCGTTATTGAAATTTGTAAACTTTGGATTCAGGTTAATTCCCTGAATGATCAGATGGGATTCGTCTGATTGCGGAAAAGTAAACCGAAACATTCCACATCGCGATGCTGCGGTTATTTCTCCTTTGATTTTCTCCCCACCGGCATTTAAAACAACAGAATAATAATTTGGCTTTGAAACCTCTTCGGAATGAGAAAAAGCCGTGGCACGTTCTTCAGGCAATACTTTAAGCTTACCAACCTGGGGCATAACAGAAACATATCCATAATCTCCCATCCATACAGTAGGCTGGTGGGTTGCGGTAAAACCCATGATGGTTGAATCTTCATACACGTACAACATTCGCCCAATTCTGTTTTCGCAGGTTTGGACAACAAAGTTGGTCATGGCAAACGGGGTACCTACGCATGGCATCGTTCCACCACCTTCCAAATCTTTATTAAATCCAGCAAACGGGGTTCCAATCAACGGATTGACATAGTCAACTTCCTGTTTGTTTTTATCAGGATTTTGTTTTGTACAACCGACAATTGCACAAAACAGGACAACAGTCAGGAAAAATATTTTGCTCATGATGATTTGATTTTATAGTCGTTTAAAAGCCTTATTATCTACTATTTCTTTTTCAGTAAAATCAGATACCCTTTTTCTCCTGGAATATTCATCTTTTCCAATGAAACAAGCTTCTGTTCTTTCTGAAAATTTATTATTTCAGGAATGGAAATTTCAAATTGTGAGGGATCAATTCCCAGTTCTACCCAGTTTACATCTATGGAAGCAACTTCATCTCTGTCATTCCAGTTAGAAACGGAAATAATGATATCGTTCGCGCCTTTGTAAACCGATGCCAAAATCATAGAATTGCTGCACGAAACAGGATTTTTCCTGTCCCAGTAACCTATCATTTCCCGTTCAGAAAAACGATGTTGATCAAAGAACTTCCATAAATTTTCCGGAGATTTTTTAACATCCCGCACATATCCTCCGCGGCTGGTTATTCCGTAAACCATTCCCCACCAGGGGTTACCACCATTTTCGAGCATTTGTCCCGGTAAACCAAATGGAATCCCGGAAATTTCAACCAACCAGTTATCTGGTGACATTTGTTCGTAGTCGCGCCATTCGCCAATCCAGATCAGGTCAAAATAGGGAAGCAAATCCATGTAGATGTTGAGGCAACTCGCGAACCCGGCCCACTCGTTATAATGGTTCCAACTGTGCAAATCCATCCTTCCGTTGGGACGGTGATGGTCAATCACTTTTCGTGCCCGGCGCAAGGTATAACGGTCGAGCGCGGTATCGTCAATATAAACACCGTCAACGCCCAGGTCCTGAATCATCCAGTCTAAGCTGGCAACATAAAAATTATTGAGCCGGCTATCCGGGGTTGTAATAAGGGACAGATCGCGCGCTCCCTTTAACTTTCCCTCGGGTACACTATTGACCCATGCCGGGAGGTATTTCTCACGCAGGTTCTTTTTCAGCCATTCATCAGGGCCATTTTTATGGTTGTACGTTCTGCTCCCGTTGCCCGGACCAGGGAAAAATATCTCACCGTTCAGGCTGTAAAATGCCCATAATTCAGGCAAGTTTACTGTCAACTCACGGGTTGTATAATATACTTTAAGCTGAAGGTTGTCTTTGTGGGCAATACTGGCTGCAGTTTTTATGTCCCCGGCAGTTTCATCGAGCATGGGATAGTTGATAAAAGGGTAAATCTCCTCGGCATGGTGCATATTTACTATGTTGGCACCAGCTTTTTTGGCATGTTCAATTTTTATGGATGCGATTGGACTGTCGCCATGATAGTACCGGTCGTTAAATTTAATGTTGCGGTCAATCACTTTAAACGGGGTGATGAGCATTTCAAAATCGTAGTTAAGGACTGCACCGGGCTTCATCTCACGGTTTCCGGAATAAGCATTTATCACTACTTCATTTTTTTGCTCATTAAGATTAATACCGCCTTTCCCTTCGTTTCCCCACGACGGAGGCAACTTCAGCGGGCCAATCGAATAATAGACGTTGACCAACGGACGTACATAGTTTTCTGCTTTCCATTTTATATGCAGCCCTCCGTTAACACCACCTACCCAAAGCATATCCTGATGCTTCGAAACATCCCATCTCCACGTAAAGTTTGGCGTACGAAAACCACCTTCCTGTCCAAGCCCCATCATGTATTCCGCTTTTTCTATGACAACCGGGATTTCGAGCCGGATATCTTTGATTTTCAGCGGAAATTTGGCCGTCAGTTTCAGCCTATAATCCACAAACCCGTCGAACTCCATTTGCCCGGTACATTCCAGGTTGCATTCTTTCGAGGTGTTCAGCACGTTCCAGACAACCTTCGATGGTGTCTGCTCTTTGATTACCAGTTTTCCTGGTTCCAATCGAATACACTCTCCATTCTCTTTCTCTATAATAAACCGGAAGGATTGACTGACCGGTTCTCCATTCTCGACCAGCGACTGGTTGGAAGCACTAAAATAACTGGTGATGGATGCAGGAAGCCCGTTTCCGGCGATATCCAACGTACGTCCCAAAATACAGACCTTGTTTCCTTCAACTTTAACCGGAATATACCCTTTGGTGATTTCTTCGTTGATCCCGACGGTTGAATTAAGCCAGTTGAGACGGGACATCCGTTTTCCTTCGTTGTACCCACGATTGGGAACCGTTTCTCCGGTCACTTTTAACTGAAGCGGGATGGTTTGTTTCTCTCCACCAGCAACAATGGAAACCGAACCCGTATAATTCCCCTTTTCAATGCCAGTAAGGTCAATCCCCATCCATAAAGCCTGGATACGCCCGGCCTGAACATCTACTTTTTTTGTGAACTTATTTCCCCTAAAATTGATGCCGCCTTTGTTGAAGCAGGTTATGTTTCCGGCAGAAATTATTTTATCACTATTCCCATTTTTCAGGTCAGAAAATTCAACCTGGATATCTTCAAGTCCTGATCTCAGTGCCCAAATGCCAACCTGGTACGTGTAAAATTCACCAGGTTGGGCAGACATTGAAAAACTTTTCTCGAGATTTGAAATCCTGATTTTTCCTTCCGGAATTGAATCGAACCATTTGATGGAGTTTTCACGTAATTCCGGGAAAATGAAAAACTTCTTTTCTTTCAGCAATGCATGGTGTTTTTCCAACGCAAAACGGGTTGAAAGAAATTTTTTCGACTTGTTGGCACAACTCGTCATCAACAAGGAGACAAATACAATTAGTGCGGTTTTCAGGTAATACATGGTTTAGGTTTTTAATTTATAGATGTCCTCATCAATTTTTGATTTCAGTAAGTTTTTTCAGGATCATGAAATAATTGTTGTTCACGAATTCCTTTTCCAGGTTGTTCATTCCGGCCTGATCATCTGCATAATTTGCGATCACCCATTGCTGCATGGAGTTTGGCTGGGTTGATTCACCCATTTTCTGAATGAAAGTATCTGCCACTTTAGTTTCTCCTTTTTCTTCAAGAATACGGATTGCCAGAATATGGTTCCAGGAAGGTGTTTGATAATGCCGGTTCGTATAATCAATGATTGAGTTTTGAAGCACCGCGGTTTCAAGCCCTGTTCAGTTTTTTAAGACAGTAAATTAGAAGGTAGTCCTGCATCCGGGTGTCGAATTCATAAGGTTTTCCTACGCCCAGTTTTTCAGGCCACTCTTTCGATTTTTCAATCATTTTGATGGCTTCCCCGTACCGCTTCTTTTGGATCAGGTCAATGGATAAAAACAGGCACGCTTGTTCGAAAACGACCCGTCCCTGGCTGGACCCTTCAAAAGGCAAAATGGTCATGCCTTCAAGTGTTTTGAGACTATTGGCATATTGTCCGTTGTTCATAAGTGCTGTTGCATATTGAAGCCCGAGAGTGAAATTATTCTTGTGTTTCTTGTATGCAGTTGATGAAAGGGTCAGTGCCATTTGATGGTCCCGGCGGACTTCGTAATATTCAATCAACTTATTCAGGGTTCGCCAATCGTCAGGCACCAGCTTTTGTGCGGTCTGCAAATCTACGAGTTCTTGCTTTTCATTAATTGTCTTCAATAAAGCAGCACGGGTCAAATAAAATGGGGCATAATCCGGCTCTTGTCCGCAGGATTGGAATAACCGGATAGCATCTTCGTCACGCTGAATTGCTGCATAATTCAAAGCCAGATAGTATTTGAACTTCCAATGACTGTTCTTTGAAAGGGCCCACTTAAGGGCAGAAACTGTCTCCGTCCGGTAGGGGAATACAAAAGCTGCAGATGCTTCTGTTATTTCATTCAGTAATGATGAATCGTCTTTGAGAAAGGCGTTCCACAAGGTAACCAGGGGATGCGCCGGAGCTTTATCCATTACCTGCAATGCCTCGTTTTTCAGACCTAAATTGTAATAGTCCAAAGCCAGTTCAAGGTAAGTCTGATAAGGCATTTCGTTGATTATGGAAGAGGTAAAACGAAGATAATTTTCAGGAGAAGGATGCAAAAGATTCCGCTCAAAGTCCGCAAAATGGTTCAGCGGATCAAGGGCGTTAATTGTTTCAACAGTTTTATCAGCAAGAGCCACCTCACCCGATTTTCGGTAAAGGATTGCCAATACTTTCAGCGCATTCAAATTATTACGGTTGAAATTAAGTGCAAGGCTGGCGTAGTGTTCAGCAAGATTATTCTTGCCAAGTTGTAATTGAATGGCTGACATTTGTGCATACGCCGTTGAGCGGTATTCGGGCGAACGGGCAGCCCAGCCCAACGCTTCAAGGGCATCGGTTAGGTCGCTTTTTGCCTGGTAAGTGATCCCGGCAAAGTAATTGGCTGCCGGATGATAGGTGTCCAGTTGAAGTACGTTATTGGTATAATACAAGGCAGAATCGTACTCCATCCTTCGGTAATACATTTCGGATAAGGGCACCATTGCATCCAGGTAAAGCGGGTCTTTCTGCAGGCATTTAATGAAGATATCTTTTGCCTGCTTGTATTTCCTGCTTTCTTTTAATTCCATTCCCTCCTGGTAAAGAGAGCTTGCGGTGGTGATATTCGTTGGTATGGAGGACACAAATGGACGCTTGATCAACTCTCTTTTGACTGGACTGTATTGCAGGTCCATTCCTTCCACGACTACTTCATAGTCCGCATTCGTCCCCAGTGGAACCGAAGTCTGATAAACCTCCATGGGTTTAAATTCCTTATCCTCAGTATAGATAACCTTACCGTCAGATTTTATGACCACCTTTCCTTTTGCAAAAGCCAGGGCATTAATGCCAACCTGAAGTTTCCCTTTTTCAGGTTTAACATTCAACACTCCCATGGGCGAAACATCCATGATCCCGCCAATTTCTTTAACCGGGAACCAGATTTCTGTCCATTGGTCGGTAAGGCCGGGAGAAAACGGAACCTGTGAGATCGGAGTTTTAAACGCAGATGTACCGCCATACTGGTTAAACATTCGTCCGGCCTGAAATTCCATGTATTGGCCATCGGTATCGGTAAGAAGGTCTTCCCAGATACCTCCGTCACGCGCCAGCGACCACAGCCAAAGTTTATGCCCGGGCATATTGTCGTAAAAAGCCCAGTGCCCAAAGCCGAACCCTGACCGATGGTAATATCCACCCATAAAATCGTTATACTCTCCAACAACATGGTACGATTTGTTGGATTCGAAATTGTTTTCCTTGTAAAGAGAAATGTGTCGCCCTTTCTGGTTGTATGGCCATGAGCCAACTTCGCCTCCGTGTCCCATTTTCTGGTTTCCGGGATAGAAGAATTCAAGGTCATCGGTAACAACAGCAGCCGCGGTCATCCAGTTATAATACGACTGAGGCAGCGGGGTTGGATTATTCCACATCGCGCGGGTCTCAAAATATGCTTTGTCTTTCGGAAGCCTGATCTCAACCGTCCACTTTGTGCGGGATGGCAAATCCAGGTTTCCAACAAAACAACTCACACTGCCATCTGCATTTTCAACTGTTTTATAATCTACCGGCACACAAGTAGACGGACTGTGCCCGATAATTCCAAAATTAAACTCGATACCGCCGGAAGTCCACGGCCCGCGCATGGATATATTCCTGAATTTCAACACCTCGTTCCGGTAAATAAATTCCTTACCGGTTGATTTTTCAATGGCTCCCCAAACTTTGCCCCCATTGGAAGGAAGTACATACACTTCGATATAATCGTTTTCGAGTTTTATGACTTCCCATTTTTGCATCTGCCCAGTCGGACTGTATCCATTAAACGAATGATAGGGATAGATCTCATCCTTCCGATCAGCCAAAACCGGAACTGGGTTCGGATCGCTGTAAGGATAGGTCAGTATGTTCCTGTTTTCTATTGTTATGGAAGCATTTTGGGCTATAAGTATTTGGGATACAAATAAAGATGCCAATAGTAAATTTCTTTTTATCATGGTTGAATATTTTTATGCCGAAAGGACAATATTTACCTGTTAAAATCACCGATAATATATAATTGAGATTATCCCTATGTCTAGTTGAATGCAATCGTTTTTAAGCATCACCGTACAGAGATTTTCACCGACGAGACAACAGCCGGCATTCCCATGCCCTTCTTGTGCTGTTTATAAATATCCTTATTGCAAAATTTTACGATTCTGTTCTGTTTATTCGCTAACCACCAGCCTCATTTGCCACGGATCAACTTCCGAAATGACAAATTTCTGATAAAGCCCATCTGACCCTGAAGACCGGATGGTGGTTTCTTTACATTCCATATCGTACAATTTTATTGTCGTATTTTCTGTCCGCAGCATAAGGGTCATATTTTCGACAGCGTCAAAGGATGAGTTGGTGAATGCCAGTGCGATCTTTTCGTCTTGTGGTTCACGAATCCAAAGGTTTATCTTCTGAAATGAAGCAATATATCCGGGCAATGTGTCTTTTGAAAGCCAGCGAAAAACAGATTTCGCCTGTGAACTTTTCGAAAGGTTTTCCATGAACGTCCACGGATAATAACCAGCTACGCATATACGCCCGCCCAGTTTATTTTCAAATATGCCCATCGTACAATCCGAAACTTGTTTCCCTGTGTAGTCAATCAGACTGGTAAGTGCCTGAGCGTTTACATTGGTTTTCCTGAGCGTGTAAGCCGGGGAATTCCAGAACGATTGACGGTTGTCGCGTTCACGTCCGGCAAAATCCCCGTTCAATGGATGGTTGGTGAACTTTTCGATCCGGTCTTTGGTTTCCGAACCCGTCACTTCGAACCCAGTGAGCTCGCCAAACCCCATATCATTCAGTTGCTGTAAGGTTGGGGCATCCATATAAACACCACCGGATAATATTTTCTGTATTTCATCTTTAGGCAGTGCAAAAATGTTGTCTTTCCCAAGAATAGTTACTGCTGAATGTTCGTTTGAATAGCATATTGGTAACCCGATTTCGTAAAACTCATGGCTGACGACCGGGTTGCCCGAACTTGTCCAGTTCCCGTTGTCCAGTTTGCCTGTGATGTAACTGCTTTTGTTCCAGAAAGTCTGAATCCCTGTGATTGGAGAACGCCCCAATGATTTCGCCATCATATCAAAAAATGGCCGTGTTTCCTGAAGTTTGGCAACCAGCGGTTCGTATTCGTCCAGCGGTTCGTCGTACATCGAAAGCACATTAAAAGCAGCTCCGGTGCATCCGGCAGCAATGTGCGAACAGGCTTCCAACACAACAATATTGGCCGCTTTTTTCAATCGTTGGTATGGAAAATTTTCAATTTCGGATTGGATGGAAACCACTTCTTCGGGCAATACGGAAACCTGCCGTCCAATGTCATGCGATTTTCCAGCCAGATCTCCGGGAATATTGTCGTTGTAAAAACCACCACCAGGGCGCCACATCACCGGGACATGGTTGGGGCCGGCCAGAACTTTGGCCCAGTTATCGAAATCATACCCTTCGAAAAAGCGGTCACCGGTCATAAACCCAAGCGGCATGGTCGGGTTGATTTCATGCACTGTTTTCTCGATCAATTCGAACAGATAAGAAATCGTATTCCGGTTGTGTTGCAGCCATGCTTCCCTGATTTTTAGTTTTTCCTCTGCCAAACCTTCATTGAACGCTTTTCTCAAGCTCTCTCTCGTGTATTTAATGCCGGTTTCTTTCTCGAAAATCTTCAGGCAGTTGTCGCAAAAACAACCCTGTCCAATAGGCATGTGTCCAAACCGGATGTCATCGTCAATCCAGATATAATCGGGATTTGCGTTGGTCGTGAATTGATAAATATCCCGGACATATTCCCGTATATGTTCGTCATTCGGACAAAAAGAGCCGTTACAAACCGCGCCGTCAATATTGGTCATTGGTGTATAATCCCCTTTCAGCGAGTTGTCGAGGTTTTCGTTGTGGTGACCGATGGTGGTCAGAATGTTGATGCCGGTTTTATATCCCCGTTTCCGCACTTGTTCCATTCGTTCCTTCAAAATGGCAGTCCGTTCTTTGATAGTCTCCAGTGGAAGCGGGGCATGTGTTTCTGATGTGAAAAAAGTAATTTCATCAGTAACACCTTTGTACTTGTCGAACAGATCGAAAAGCTCGTTGCAACGTGTTTCTGAAATCCACAAGGGAACTCCGATACGGAAAGAAACGAAAGATTTTTCAACTTTCATATCCGATGCGCTGCCGGTCTTTGCCAAATCTTCATGTTTATTAGCTACCTGGGTACACCCCAAAAGCAAGAGTATGAAAATAGTACCGAGTATTTTATTCATTTTTGTTTGGTTTAGTTAGTTTTTAAATTGGTTCTTGTTAAAACTTCCGTGGAAGCCCCAATTGCGTTTTCCCGGAAGAGTGGTATTTGACTTTTTCGTTTGGTTCCGGTTTTTCAGTGATTACCGACCATGTATCCATATTTTGTTTTTCCGGAAGGATCATGATTACTTCACCTGTTTTCGTTTTTATTTCTGTGATTTCACCACGAACCTCTTGTCCCTTTTTCTTCCGGTTTGATTGATAAAAAGCCTTGTTCCACGGCAACTGTAACTTACAGGGATTTCCCAACAAACTTTTGATGCAAATCCACTGCACTTTCCCGGATTTAATTTCCGAAGAAACCACAAAACCTCCTTCGGCATGAAGCGTAAACCGTCCGCTTTTATTGTCCGGAAATGCCGGAAAGACCCGCAAGGTACCGTCGTAACTTTGGAGCAACGATTCGTTCATGGCGGTTGCCAGCACCGACATTGATTCCATCGACATGTGGCGGAACGGCCACATCGACAAAGGTATTTTCTCTGCTTTTGGCGCTGCCACATCCCTGACCATATTGGTCCTGAAAAACCATTCAGCATCTTTATTTATCTCGCCTTCCAAGCCCCAGTGGCCCCATCCGTTGCAGTAGATTTGCCATCTTCCGGGGAAACGTGCCAGGTCAGCAGCCAACTCGCTGGCTAACCCCAGCCGTGCCAGAACTATTGGAATGGGGTCCCAGCCGGTACCTTCCGAACCGTATAAAAGAGCGGTAGTTTTCATTTGGTTGAACTGTTCAGTACCTTTTTGATTCAACCCAATCAATCCCGATGGAAAAACCGGTGAGGACGGAACCGTTGGAAAGATGCCGTCCAGTAATTTTAAGCCGTTATTGATCGTTGAATCTTCGACCGGATTAAAGACTGTCAGCATTTTGTTTTCTTTGATGCCCCAGCCTGCTGCAAAAATCTGGTCAGCCGGACATCTTTCCCCTTTGAAGAAACCTGTATTCAGCTTAAAACCTGTATTCTCTGCTGAAATTGTATTTTCTCCGGCTTGTACTGTCGGAAGCGGCGCCAGATGATCCAGTATTTCTTTCCATTTGGCAGCTTCCGGCAAATTGCTTCCGGTGATTTTTATTGCTTCCAATGCTGTTGAGAACAAGGCGCGTGAATAAGCAAGTTCGGTCAGTCCGTCTTTCAGCTTGATCCAGCCTTCATACCCGGTGCCTTCTTTAGCATGGTACAATCCGTCGGGTTCTTTTTCCAAAAGAGATTCAAAAAAACGGGAAGCTTCCAAAATGAATGGGAAGGCTTTTTCTTTCAGGAAAATTTTATCGCCGGCGTACTGATATTGCCGCCAGAAATCGAGGGCAATCTCTGCCACCGGGGTGTGGTTTTCATTTTCACCCGATGAATTGTACCCCCGGCGGTCGGTCACATCCGATATAAAAGCGCCATCGGCATGAAAAATTTCTTTCGCATCTTTTTTTGCCTGGGGCAATGAGTTAAACCTGAAGTCAAGGTACGAATTGGCCAACTCGTGAAACCCCGCAGCATTCAGCGGCCAGCACAATTGCTGCTGGTTCCAGTGGAAATAAAAGTTCCAGTTCTGCACATCGTGGCTCCAACTCCAAAGGCCGTTATTGAAACGTCCGGGGTATTTGCCCCCCTGCGAAGCATTGGCATAATACATGGTCAGGTACCAGAGGTTGCTCAGGTAACCGTCGCCGTAATCCATGAACGACCGGTTCCAGATCAATTTCCAGGTTTCGGCATTGGATTTTTGAAAAGTTTCAATGCCTTTCTCTTTGGCCGATGAGAGTGTGTTTTTTACTTCCGAAACCGGATCATTCCCGATTGGCGAAGTAACTGCAAACGCAAGTTGTGCATTCTTTTGGCGGCTTCCTGATAACCGGATTGCCGCACATTTTGAATGTTCGCGGACATAATCCACAGTTAATCCACTATTCTGAATCACACTGCCACCGGCGGCAAATGTGCCGGACGACAATTTTTGGGTGATGAAAGCTCCGGTATTGTCTGCTATGGCTTCTGTCCCTGACAACCCAATGGACGCATCCCGGTTGATCTGGCTGTACCAGTGCGAATAAGTCCGCGACCCGAACCGTTCAACAGCAACTTCGAGCGGAATGTCTTCATTCAGGTCACTTCCCAGATCATAAAACAATGTTCCGGTTTCGTGGTCAACAAATGCTTTCAGTCTGACTTTACCAAACGGGCTGGCAGCTTCCAGGCTTAACGAAGCATCGGCCAAATTAAGTTTCGCCTTAAAATCGGAAAGGTACAAAGTGCTAAAAACCGGAAATTTGAAATCGATAACAATCCGGCAGGCATGTCGCTGCGTAGTACTGTAATCTTCTTCTTTTCCGCTCCAGTTGCGGAACGGACCAAATGGGGCATCGTCCCACAAATCACTTTTGTTGACCACCGCGATAATTTTCGAGTCCTCGCACCAGAACAAAACCCCGATTTCACCGTTTCCCAGCGGGATACCCTGCAATGGATCTATGGGCGGACTAAGGTAGGCCAAGTCGTATTGCGAAACCCGCCCGGGCCAGGAAATATCCCATTGGACAGACGAAGGGTTGAAAGCCGATTGGATGCTTTTCTCTTCCAATGATTGTTGAGAAAAAGCACATAGACAACTGCAAAAACAGAATACAAAAAACAGTGTGATTTGAAGTTTCTTCATAATGAGCGATTTATTGCTTTGCAGAAACATTGGTAAGCTTCACTGTTTTCGGAAAATGACTTTCAAAAAAAGCTTTCTCTGTTCCGTCAAACATAGCTACACGGACTGTTCCCCAGGTTTCCTGATCGCCGGTGGCATAATAAAGATACGTTTTCCCCTCGTATTCGAGGATGTCAACATCAGAGTTGTTTTTGCCTTCACCAGCAGTTGCTTCAAGAATGGGATTGTATGGACTTAATTCCCAGGTTTCCAAATCTTTTGACCTTGCCATATACGAAATCCAGCCATTGTGCCCTTTCATCGGGGCATGGAGGTAAATGACATAGTAATATGGGGCAAAATAGCGGATAAGCGGACAAGCTGAATATTCGTGTTTTTCTCCGGTAAATACCAATCCGGGGATTTTCTCCCATCTCGACAAATCGGCCGAGCGGGCAAATTTGAAGCAAAACTGTACCGGTTTATCCGATTCGTAAGCCATCATAAACCCTTTATCGTCGCGGCACACCGAAGAATTAAAAAGATGTTCGTCTCCTTCAGGAAGAATTACCTTTTCGGTTTTCCAGTTTTTCAGGTCGGTGGTAACCAGCCGGTCAATCCCTGTGGAATTCATCACCCGTCCGAAATCGGAAAATTCGAGGGCAAAAACGTTCAACTCATTGCCGTTCATATATGCTGAAACAAACGAATGCCCCTGCCCGAAGCGGGTGACTTCCTTACCGGTTTGCAGGTCGTCGATATACAGGTAGGCATCTTTCCCCTTGGCATCAGCGCCTCCGGGGCGGTTGTTCGCAACAATCAGTAGCCGGGAGTCAAAAACGAATGGAGTATTTTCCATCGGGGTACGGCCTACATCGGAAAAAGCAAAAGGTAGTTTAATAAGTACCGGTTTCTGAGGATAGGCAGATGTCACAAACATGAGAAGCAACAGGCAACTACAACTAAGAACGGAGAATAAATTTTTCATTTTTAGTCCTTGATTTTTATGTATTTGAAAACTTTTGATTCCAATTTTTCCATCCGCACAGATAATTCCTCCAATTGTGTCCCCTTTACAATGCTTTCTGTTCCAGAATCCAAATCAATAAGCAAAGGTAACTACTGCAAACTAATTTTAACATGATCCGGTTTTCAATATTATTTTGCAAAAGCATCCACCAGCGGTTTGCCAGTAACCCATTCGTTCAACTGAAAACCAAACAACCAGGCAATGGTCGGAACCAGATCGTATGTAAAAACCGGGCGTTTCATTTCGTACCCTTTTTTGACTCCTTTCCCGGAAATGATAAATGGGACAATCATTTCATCAGGAGTAATACCGCCGTGCTTTTTTTCTAATCCTCCATGATCTGAAAGGATGAAAATCACTGTTTTGTCAAGCATTTCCAACTCTTTTAGTTTCCTGGTAAATACGCCAACCAAGCTATCTGCTTTCTCCACCGACTTTACGTATTCATCCGAACGGTAACCGCCGTGATGCCCGCCATGATCGACCAAATCGAGATGGACAAATGTGAAATGCGGGCGTTTCTCTGCCAGAAAATCGCAGGCTTTCTGGGTTGCAGCACTTTCTGAATTGCAGGGAATACTTAAATCGCAAACTCCCTTTTCAACGAAATTGCCAAAAGCTCCCCAATGATAGACAACCCCGATTGTTGCTTGCGGAAGATGTTTCCGGGTTTCACCAAAAATGGTCGGAAACATGTTGAATTCACCTTTGAATACCGGTTCCAATATTTTATGGTCCACGGTCCACTCGTTGTTGCCGATCCCGTGCCGTTCAACTGTTGTGCCGGTAATCATTGAGCTCCAGGCGGGGCCGCTGCTACTTGGAACAACAGTTCTGGCCGCAAGTGAATAGGAACCGTTTTTCATCAGTTCATCCAGATTGGGAGTTTTTGCCATGCCAATGCCATGAGCGCCCAACCCGTCAATACCAATGACCAACACATGAGGTAAATTTTTCTGTTTGTTTCCTGCCTGAGAATTAAATACGCCGAAGGAGAATGTAAGTAATAAGCCAGTCAATAATTTTGAAATAAGTTGTGTTTTCATAGTTGTCAATTTATGTTTAAGTTGTGGTTCATTTTAAAAAATCTATTCCTGTTTTCCGGCAAAGGAATCGGGGTACGCAACAAAATATCTCCTTTCATTGTCGTTTGTGGAAATCCAGATGTCTTTTTCTCTATCACATTCGTAAAGTTTCAGTATCCACGTATTGAATTTTCGTTCACTTTCAGTCAATTCGATTACCCTTGCCCCGCGGCCAATATCGCCATAGGTTTGTCTGCCGGTTGCGTTTCCGTATGCCAGACATATATTACGCAAACAACCAATGTAATTGTTGTTGTGATCGTGCCCAGCAAAAACGCCCATCACATCTTTGGATTCAATCATGGCTGTATATAAACCAGAATTTAAATCAGGGGAACAGACAGTCTCCTGCTGCATGCCGACAGTTGTATTTTTCCCGATAATTTCTTTGTATTCAGGAAGTGGAATATGAATAAATGCAAGGGCCGGCAAAGGGTTCGCTCCATTTTTCTTTGTGAACTTAATGCTTTGATTTCGGTACCATTCAATCTGGTTCAACCTGATCCATTCATAAGTTCCCAGATTTGTTCTAGGATGAAATCCGCTGTGTGAATCGAAGCAATAGAGCAAAGCTGCAGGTTTTGATGAACTTGAAGACTGGATATTCAGAATATAATTACCGTTTCCGGCAATATTTTCTGGTCCATTGATGGTGAGGTTATAAGGCATACCAACAATCGTTTCCATAATCTGTTTCCCTGTCAATTCATATTCAATATCATGATTTCCTAATATGATAGCCCAAGGGATTTTTGCTTCGATCAGCACTTTTGAAAAAGACAGCCAAGCCTGGCGGGTATCTTTGGAACAAACTACATCTCCGGTGAAAACGATCAAATCAGGTTTCTCTCGGGCAATCACATTTTTAATAAGAACCAAAACACTATCGGACCGATATGAGTTGTATTGAAAATGAACATCGGTAAATTGAACGATTTTAAATTTCCCCTCCTGATTAAACCGGAGAACAGGCTTTTGTTTGTAGTCTTTTCCTCCTGAAATCAGGGATATCGTCATTATTATCAGTAGAAAAACAATTGTCTTTTTCATCTGTTCCCAATAGTTGATAAAATTTTGGGCATTTATTTCATTGTGGAGCAGACATAGAAGGTGCTGCTGCATCAGGGGCACTACCCCAATTTTTGTTTGGACGTGGTCCCATCTGAAGGACAAGCCTTCCTCCTTTTATTATATCCGCATGAGTGAACCACGGTTTATTGAGCGGCGTTCCGTTTAGCATAGCCGATTGGATGTACTTATTCTGTGCCGATACCTCTTTGGCTTCGACCACAAATGTCTTTCCGCCGCCAACATCAATCGTTGACTTTTCAAAAATCGGGCTTCCGATATCGTAAATTGGTTGTCCGGGACATTGCGGATAGAAGCCCATCGAGGAGAATACATACCAACCTGACATGGCTCCACCGTCGTCGTCACCACAATAACCAAAGGGGGTTGAATCGTACCACAAGTCCATGATCTTTCGTACTCTGCTTGCTGTCATCCATTGTTGCCCGGCATAATTATACAGGTACGGAATATGGAAAGAAGGTTCGTTCCCCTGGCAATA
Organism: Prolixibacteraceae bacterium; assembly: GCA_003506435.1. Taxonomy (GTDB): domain Bacteria; phylum Bacteroidota; class Bacteroidia; order Bacteroidales; family Prolixibacteraceae; genus GWE2-42-39. The sequence continues at coordinate 23,526 of DOAQ01000005.1, read as the reverse complement.
CTGTCCGATAAGCCCCGTCATATCAGGAAACTGACCAATGAATGCCGGTTTATCCATCAGGTACCATTCAACAAAGAGGGCATTCAGCTTAGTGATAAATTTTTCCCTTCCTCCCATCAGGTTGATAAGTCCCTGAACGTCGTGCTGTACGTGCCATGTATAAATCCACGAATTGGCTTCAGCAAAATATTCTTCACCAGCGAACCCCCCAGATAACTTGGGATCAAAGGGTTCTATCCAATTTCCGTCGGCTGACTTGGGAGCCATAAAGCCAATAGCCGGATTATACACATTCTGGTAGTTATGTGCCCGTTTCATGAAGAGCTGATAATCGGCTTCCTTGCCAAGTGCTTTTGCCAGTTGTGCCAGGCACCAGTCGTCGTAACAATGTTCGAGTGTAACCGAAACCGACTGCCGCCGGTGCCATGGATTGACCTCTTTGACCCATTCTTTTACACTTACGTGAGTTACCCACGAAATCTGGTAAGGCATTTCTGCTTTGATAATGGGAATCAGGTTTTTCCTCCATTCATCAGGATTGGCAACTTTGGCATCTTCCCTGACGGGCAAAGCCGGATAAAAACCTTTATCAAAATAACATTGTTCGAGTTCCGTGATATATCCCTCATCTTTCCAGGGGATCATGGTAGCTTCCATCGCATTTTTCTTCATGCCTTCATACGCTTTTTCGACATCAAAATCACGCATGCCTTTCATATAAGAATCAACGATAACAGCGGTGGAATGATGCCCGATCATAGCGCCCGAACTTGGCAACCAACCGGTTTTTTCGTATCTGTCGATAAACCATCGAATGGCTTGCATGTTTTCTTCCGGTTTGATGATCGTTTGAAGCGGGTACGCGCACCTGTAAGTATCCCACACATTGCCCATTCCAATACGGGTCATATAAAGCGTGCTGTAAAAAATGGTACGTTGTTTCTCGGTTCCACCTTCAACTTTGATCAGGCTCAATTCCTTGTTCCACAAATCTTTGGCTTTCTGTTTTACCTGCTCAAAAGTCAAAGAACCAATTTCGTTGGCAATATAGCTGCGGGCTTCATCGATGCTTGTGGGAGAGACTCCTACTTTTATTTCGAGTTTTTCACTGCCGGAAGTCGGATAATCAACATATAAACCAAGTTTTTCTCCTTTTTGCAATCTCGAATTGGGGTTAACAGTGTCGTTTTGCCAAGTGCCGCAAGACGTGAACGGACTGCTCAATTCCGCACAGAAATAATATTTTGCCCCATTCGATAAAGTAGATGCTCCTTCGATGGTAGTGTTGTTCTTTATTTCAACGACGGCATTTCCGGCCATATTCAGGAGCAAATTGGATGTTGTATCCTTCGGAAGTGTAAACCGGAACAAAACGGTATGGGTTGTAATGGTGTATTCGGCATTAATATCCGGATCTTCAAGGAGCGCCTGATAATAATATGGAGTTGCGGTTTCCAGATCATGGTCGAATTTCGAAGCATTCTCAAGTATCCCCGTTTTCACATTACCGGTATTGATCATCAAACTACCAAAGCTCATTGGGAAGCCAATTATTTTATCAGCTAAATACTGATCCTTTACCCCCGGCGTAAAGGTTGGAAACAACCGCATTGCACCGCCAGGCAATTTAACTCCCGGAGTTAAACCGTGGGTTTTGGGGCTGATTGTACCAATGTACATATTTACGTAATCGACAGGCGTTTTTTCATTTCCATCGGTACAGCACTGAAGCATCAGGGTTACCAGTAACAATGCCAAAATCGGGAGTAATTTTATTTTTTGTTTCATTTTCGGTTATTATAGATTTGTATGTAGTTGATAATTATCTGAAGCTTTCCAGCCAGACATTATAATATTGACTTCAACAATTAGTTTATCGGGAACTTAAATTGAAGGATTGCTAAATGGAGCCTACCGCAAAAAAAATAATCAAATAATGTTAGGAAGGTAAGCATCCATTGACACTTACCTTCCTTCTTATCTTTTTTAAGTGAATTGATTTAATTTACATCCCACCAAACTTTTACGTTTAGGTTGTCGCCACCTATTCTGGCAACAGCAGCGTCATAATTTGTTTTATTATAGGCTTGCTCTGAACTGGGATAAACCATCCGAACCGGAATTTTACCATCATTAAACGTATTTGGTCCGGCAACCAATGTAGGTGAATTGGTACGCCTCCATTCAGCCCATGCTTCGAACCCAAGAGAGAACAAGTCAATCCATTTCTGGGTTGCAATCTTTGCTAATTTCTCAGCAGTTGTACCAGCATAAGCTACAGCAGGAACAGCCAGATAAGCTGCATCCCACGTGATGTCGGCTTTCTTTGGAAGGACAAAATTAGAAGGAATCCGGCTTTGCCAATATTCATAAGAAGCCTGTATCCCTTTTTCATAATAGGTTTTGGCAACCGTTGTTCCACCACTGATATACCCTTTCTCGGCTGCTTCCGCCAAAGCAAATTGTAATTCGGAATAAGTCATTATCAACGATTGATGGGCATTGGGTGAAGCCAAAGTACTATTTTGAATTCCGTACCATAACAAACCTACCGGCGACTGGTTATTGGTACCTCCATTATAGGTACTGGATGCATCTCCAAGCCCATTTGGTACGCCTGCGTATATTGGAACTCCTGCGAGTACAGAATTTGGCGTTGGCTGGGCAAAAAGTTTGATCCGTTTATCGCCTGTTACATTCATAAAATCGGCCATGGTTTTGGAAATATAAAATCCTGTAACCTTGCCGTAATTTGGATAAATAGGTGATTGGTTGGGCGCATCAGCAAGAAATGTAAATGCGGCCTGATCATCTTTTGATGTAAATACCGGATATTTGATAGGATCGTTGATGATAGTTTGCAATGCAGTTGACGGATTATTACGCCCGGAGATTCTCATTAAACAACGAATTTTTAATGAATTGGCAAACTTTTTCCATTTGGTAATATTGTTACCAAATAAAATATCCCCTTTTATTACTTCGCCAGTGGTGCCAATCAAATCATTGGCCGTCGTAAGGTCGCTGAGTATTCCCGTATAGATAGCTTCCTGTGTATCGTAACCGGGTTGGTTTATCCCATCACTTTCGCCTTTTAGAGCTTCAGAATAAGGTAAGTCACCAAAATTATCAGTCAGTACCTGGAACATCCACGACTTATAAATCAGGGCGACTGCCAGATAATTATTTTGTCCGGTTTTGGTCGATATTTCAATCATTTTTTGGACATTCCGAAGATAATCGTAAAAAGTACCCCAACAAAACTTATCAGCGGTTGAGGCATCCCAATTAAATACGCTCATGTATTGATAGGCGACCTGATCAGCAGCACAGTTCCCGTTCTCAAAATTCTTATAGAAATAATCCAACTGTGAAGAACGTATAATCGTAGGGAGTAATAAGTCGGGTGTTGGATTAATAATGCTATTCGGATCGGCATTAATCTCTTCAAAATCGTTTGTGCAATTTTCAAATGTAAAAACGAGCAATAAGAGAAGCGATATATATATTATTTTCTTATTCATAATATCACGATTTTAAATGATTAAACATTAAAAGCTAAAGTCAAGATTAAACCCGTAGCTTCTCATTGATGGGAGAGCCATGTTTTCAAATCCGGGAATCAATCCGCTACCAGATGTGGTTGGTGTTTCAGGGTCCACATGTTTGTTCTCTGTCCAGAGGAACAGGTTTCTGCCTACCAATGAAAATTTAGCACTAGTTATAGGTGTCTTACTTAACAATGATTTAGGCAATGAATATCCGATAATAACTTCGCGTAATTTCACAAACGAAGCATTTTGTTTTTGGACTTCGGTATTGTGGTCATACCACATTTTGTGATAATCCCTGATCGTTTGAGGCGTTGTATTTGGAGTGTAGGTTCCGTCAGCGTTCAAATTTACACCCTCCCTGATATAAATTTTTTGGTATTCTTGCCCCACTGGCTGGTCTTCGCGTAAAGCCTGCGTTTCAATTAACTGGCCTGCACCTATGCCTTTATTAATAAAACGAGACACAAAAATGCCTCCTTGCCGAATATCAAACAATGTACTAATACTAAAATTTTTGTATGAAAATATATTATTAATACCTGCCGTCCAGTCGGGATTATAATTCCCCTGCAATACATATTCAGAAGTTTTTACAGCTTGCCCATTCGCTGCATTAATAATGATTTGTCCATCGGGCGCACGTTTAAAACCTTGTCCGTAAATATTCCCCATGCGTTCACCTATAACTGCTTTAATATAGGCGTCTTCACCAGGTTTCGACTGGCTATATTCTGTCATCCCTTCGGTTAAAGAAATAAGTGTTCCTCTGTTGCTGGCAAAATTTACAGAAATATCCCATTGGAATCCGCTGTCTGTTTTAATTGGTGTAGCGTTTAACACAGCTTCAAATCCCCGGTTTCGTATTTCTCCGGCATTGATCATTCTACTGGCAAATCCAGAGGTTGGTGATATTTGCAACGGAAGTATCTGGTTGATTGAATGACTTTCATATACAGCAATATCCAATTCCAACCGATTATTGAAAAAACGGAGATCGATGCCAGCCTCATAGTTGTTAACCATTTCCGGTTTAAGATCTGGATTTTTCAATGTGGAAGGGTAGGACAAAGCAGTAATTGTTCCCCAAGCCGTTGCATAGGAATATGTCGGGTCCAGCGAATAAGGCCCGGTATCTTTACCTACTTCGGCATAGGAAGCCCTAACTTTTGCAAACGATATAAATTCAGGTAACGTGAAAATTTGAGATAGAATACCACTGACCGATAGGGAAGGATAAAAATATGAGTTATTGGCAGCAGGCAATGTACTCGACCAGTCGTTACGTCCTGTAATATCCATATAAATCATGTTCTTATAGGAAACCTGGCCCATACCATATAAACTATTAATCTGTTTTGTATATGTTGCGCTACTTGCAGCTACTGTTCCACGTACATTACTTACATTGTAAACGCCGGGTACTTGCAATTGGGCTGCCCCGATATAATTTCCCCTTGCATCCATGGTCATCCTGTTTCCTCCTAATGAAGCTGAGAAATGCCAATTTTCATTGGCCTGCTTATTGTATGAAAGCAGGAAATCTGAATTTAGTTCTTTATAATAGTTATTGTATTGCCAATAGGCCCCGTATGTAGATTGTTTGGTATTTGCAAGCCGTTTCGAAGGAAGGTTCTCATGATAAAGGTCCATCCCAGTTCTCACTTTTAAGGTAAGGTCATTTGTGATCTGGTAATTTAATGCAGCATGTCCCATGATATGGTCTTTTTGTTGGCCATTGGTCATGTAATTTGCATTAATGTATGGGTTGTCCTCATTATTGTAACTCCAGCCGAACTGCTGAATACCCTCCAGCCCGGGTTGCCAATAATCCCGAAGGCTTTTCATGTTTATCGAGCGGGGAAGCCAGACCACATCATACATGATGTTTTGTTGCCCATAGTTCCCCATTGGCCTGTTTTCACTGTCGCTGCGGATATAGTTTATATTGGCATCAACAGAAAAGCGTTTGGTCAGATTATAGTTAACGTTAAGGCCAATTGTATTTCTTTTCAAGTCAGTATTTGGGATGCTGCCTTTCTGGATTATATTGGAATAAGAAAGACGATAGTTTCCTTGTTCGTTTCCTCCTGTTAATGCAACACTGTTCGATTCCGTTACACCAGTTTCAAAAAAATCCCTGACATTGTTGGGATGAGAAACCCAAGGGGTAGGAATAATATCACCTCGGTTTGCTAAATGAACATCCCCACCGCGATACCCGTTGGTGGTAGGTGAATCAAACTGGGCCATCATTAAACCTGCATCTAATCGCGGTCCCCAGCTTTCATCATACCTGTCCCCGCCAGTAGGGTCATTCGGATAAATACCATTGTACCCAAAGTTTGATCCCTGATAAAGGCCATTTGTCCCCTGTCCAAATTTATTCTGAAATTGAGGCAAACGTAAAGGCGTTTCAAAAGTAGTACTGCTATTTACCGAAACGCCAATACCTTTCGTGCTTTTCCCCGATTTGGTAGTAATCAGCACAACACCTGCAGCCGCACGTGAACCATACAATGCCGCAGCGCTGGGGCCCTTTAGCACGGTGATACTTTTTACATCGTCCGGGTTGATTTCACCAGAACTGTTACCGTAGTCGGCATTGTTGGCAATTGAACTCCCATTGCTTATCGGAATCCCATTCAAAACAATTAAAGCCTGGTTGTTATTAATATCTAAAGATGTCTCACCACGGATAATGATTCTTGCCGAACCCCCAATGGTGGAATTTGAACTGACGTTTACACCGGCCATTCTCCCAGCCAGAGATTGCACCAGGTTTGTTTCCTTTGCTTCCACCAGGCTGCTACCATTAACTTCCTGTACAGCATATCCCAACGCTTTCTTTTCGCGCATAATTCCCAACGCAGTAACTACAACTTCTTCTACCCCTATTGCATCTTCTTCCAATTGTATTACTATATGGTCTTTTCCGGCAACAGAAACTTCCTGTGTTTTCATTCCTACAAACGAAAATACAAGGATAGCATTCCCTGGTACATCATTAAGAAAATACTTTCCATCAAAGTCGGTAATACTACCCGTTGTTGTCCCTTTTACAATTACTGTAACCCCAGGTAAAGGTTGGCCGGACGAGTCGGTGACTTTGCCCGTAACTTTAATGCTTTGTTTACTTTCACCTGCCGTTAATACGATGATTGAGTTATCCATGATCTGATAGCTAAAACCAACTTTATTGGCAAGCAAATCAAGAATTTCAGGAACACTAGCATCGGTTACATTCACATCGACAAGCTGTTCGTGATCGATCAAATCGGCTTTGTACAGGAATGAAAATTTGGTTTGATTTTCGATTTCCGTGAGTACTTCTCGCAGGCTTGATTTTTTTAAGTCCAAACTTAAATGGGAATTCTGTGAATAGACAGAACCCAATGAAGTAAGAATACTTAGACAAACGATTAAAACAGTTAGTTTCATTTTCCTAAAAATTAGGAGCAGACTTTTTTTATCAGCAAAGCGCTGCCCACATTCGTTTTTTTTCATAAACTTGTATTTGTATTAGTTAGACAAAAAAGTAATCGCTATTTCTTGCAGGAAAGATTACTTCGAGTTTAGCAAAATAAGTGGAGCCGGGGTTTACCTTCCGGCTCTTTCGTTTAACATAGGCGTTTATTTTTGGGTTAGTATTATTTCGGTATTATTCATTTTGTAATTAAAAGAAGTTGTTAACTGTAAGGCTTTTAAAGCTTGATCGATTGATACTTTTTTTAGTGTTCCCGTGTATCTGATATTTTTTAATGATTCATCCTCAATGCGAATTGTTACTCCATAATATTTTTCCAGCCGATTGGTTATTACATCAAAAAACTCGTTCTCGAAAATTAATTTCCCTTGTATCCAGGATGTAGTTGCTTCGGTATTAATTAGTTCAGAAATTAAAATTTCATCAACTTTCAATGGTCCCTGAAATTCCCGGCCCAGACCGGCTGAGATTTTGGCATCTTTATTTTTTAAGTAGATTGCTTTATGGCTGGGATTCAGCTCAACGAAATTTTCTGTTTTGTCGTCAGAGTCTTTGTTCAGCAAGACTTTTCCTTCAAGCAGAGTTGTTTCAATTAACTGTTCATCGGAATAAGCCCTGACATTAAACGTTGTTCCCAAAACTTTGATATTTATGCCGGAAGTATGAACAATGAATGGATTTGAAGCATCTTTTTTTACCTCGAAGAATGCTTCCCCCTCCATCCATACTTCCCTGTTATTTTCACTGAATTCTTTCGGGAAAGAAAGTTTGCTTCCTGCATTTACCATGACCTTCGTTCCATCGGGTAATACCAAATCGGATTTTTGTCCTTCAGGTACATTGAATTCAAAGCGAGCCTGAGATATATTTTTATTATTGGGATTTTCCCGTCCAAAATAAAAGAACAGACCTGAGATTACTACCCCCAATAAAAAAACAGCGGCAATGCGCCCCAGATATATTATTTTTGATTTGAAGATCGAACGGATTTCGATCTTCCCTGACCGTTCTGTCATTCTCTTTTCTACAAGGTTCCAGTCCTTATTTACATCAATTGAAGCTAATTCTTTTAGTTCATCAACTGAAAGCCAGATTTTTTTTACTTTTTCTAGGTACTGAATATTCCGGGCTTCTGATAAAATCCAATTTTCCACTTTTTGTTTTTCATCATAGCTGGCTGTTCCTTCGATATACTTTATCAAAATGTGGAGTTCCATAATGCGAATTTTTTGTTTCTACTGATAAGAGTAAAAAAGTGGGATACACCCTTACGGGAAGAAAAAAAATTGTTGAATTTTTTGATTCCTGAATGAATGGGAAAGTATCAGCATCAAAGTTAAAATTCTTTTTATCAGGGGATTAAAAAGAGAAAGATCGCGATGAGATATTTGTTGAGCATTTTTTGAAGGTTGCGAAGGGCTTTGCTGATTTGTGCTTCAACTGTTTTGATTGATATGTCCAGACTGTCAGCTATTTCTTTATAGGTGAGTTTTTCGAACCGGCTCATCTCAAAAATTCTCCGGCACTGGGGTGACAACAGTTCTATGGTCTGAAAAATAGCATGTTGTAATTCTGCATATTCTATTTCATCGTGAAAATCGGTGATGAATTTTTCTTCAGAAACATCAAAAATTTCAATTGTCATAGAGGAACTGTCGTTGTATTTGCGGATGCTGTTAAATTTTAATGCAGTGAATATGTACGATTTTACTGAATCAATATTTCTGATTTTTTCCTTGTTTTCCCAAAGATAAACAAACAGTTCCTGAACAACTTCCCGGGCATCGTCCATGTCTTTGGTATACTGTTTTGAAAAAAGGCACAATTGAGGATAGTAGGTTTTAAAAAGCATCTCGAATGATTGCTTATCCCCGGATTTCAACTGATCCCAAATATGTGAATCACCTTTCCTCATCAAAATCAATATTGATTTCTCTAAATTATACAGAATGAACTATACCCGCAAATTTATATTTTAGAGAACAACCTGAAGGTATAAACCATAAACTGGCTGGTCAAAGGTATGATTTCTTTGATTTGTTGGAACCTGGAGAAAGACATGTTGGTACAGAAAAATGGAGTGATGAATTGTTTGATCGACGGATTATTATAGTATAATCTTTGATGTGCGGTTACAACATACTCAATATCTGCACTACCACAATCAGCACTACCATTGCAATCGGGTAAACCGTTGCGTAGGCAATGGATGGCGCATTGGTGTCGGTCATGGAATCGATGGCAGCCAAACCGGGCGTGCTGGTCATGCCGCCGGTGAGTGTTCCTAAAAGCGACAGAAAATTCATTTTCAGGAAAACACGGGCGATCACGGTTGCCACAATCATCGGGAGCAGGGTAATTACCGCCCCAATAGCAAACAGTCCAAAACCATACGTTTCAAACGTTTCGACCATATTTGCCCCGGCGCTGGAACCAACTGCGGCAAGGAAAAACAGCAATCCGAGCTGGCGCAACAACTGGTTTGCAGCCCCGGTCATGGTCCACATAATGGGGCCGGTTTTGCCGATACGTCCCAAAATTAAGGCAGTGAACAAGATGCCTCCGGTTAATCCCAGATTGAAATAAAAGGAACCGAAATTAAGGCCGATTTGTCCGACCAGTATTCCGATAATAATTCCCAATGCGATGGGCAGGAAGTCGGTGTCGGAAAGTTTGCGGTCGTCGTTTCCGAAGATTTTTGCCACCTGTTCAAGGTTTTCCTTGCTTCCGGCAATCATGATTTTGTCTGCAAACTGGAGTTTAAAATCAGGAGTTGGGGAAAAGATGATCCCTGCACGGCGAATACGGGTAATCGTGGCATTGTAGGTATTCAGAAGGTTCATCTGGGCGATGGTTTTGTTCACCACTTCCTTGTTTGTCACCATGATGAAAGAGACCTCGTATTTATTGCTCAGCGGAATATCGAAATCAGTTTCGGGGCCAATCAGCAATTTTACCTGTTCCAGTGCGCTTTCGGTCCCAACGGCTTTAATAATGTCACCTTTATACAGAACAGACCCCGGAGTTGGTGTTACCGCCGTATCGTCGTGCATAATGCGCGAAATAACTGCTTTGGTCATCTGCCGGAAACGAAGTTCCCCGATCGATTTGCCAACCACATTTTCGTTCTCAACCACGAAATTCTTTTTTATAACCTCCGGATAACCTTCCTCCTGTTCGTTTTGGTAATCTTCTTCTGCTTTCCGGATGTTAATCTTCATAAACCTTGGCAACAGTTTAACAAACAGAATCACTCCGATCACCCCAAACGGGTAACCAATACCATACCCAATGGATGCCAGCGGCGACCCGGTTGTATCAATGGCGGCGGCCAGCCCCGGGGTACTGGTGAGAGCCCCGGTAAGCAAACCAATGCAAATATTTTTGTCGATATCGAACATCCGGAAGAAAATATAGGTTACCAAACCTGAAGTAAGAATTAATGCCATAGTCAGCATCGCCAGCGCCCGTCCGTTCTTTTTAAACGATTCGAAGAAACCGGGCCCGGCCTGAATGCCAATAGTAAAAATGAAAAGCACCAGTCCGAGGTACTGAAAATCGTTGGGGATAATTACTCCAAAATGACCAAAAACCAAGGCGACAAAAATTACCGCAGAAACATCGAGCGATATGCCTGCAAACTGTAGCCTTCCGATCAGAAACCCAATGGCAATAATCAGAAACAAAGCAAAATAACTATTGGTCAGAAATTCCATATATGAAAAGTTAACGCCACAAAATTAGGAACTTTTAATGCGGCAGCGGGAATCCATGAAATTATCTGCCGTATGTTAATCCAACGTATACTTTTTATTTTAGAAGGAAGTCAAGATTTCCTCCGGCTTCAACCTCCTCTGGTAATTTTCCTTTTCTGAAAATCCGTACAGGCAGGTTTCCGATCAGTTCGAGTTTCTCATTTTCATATTTCAGCATAGTCCCTTCGCGCAGGCCAACCACATACATTTCAGGATTAATTTCCAGGAATTCTTCGATTCGCTGTTCGCGGGTTTCACCTCCATGTCCTTCCGGATTTTTATCGAGATAATGCGGATTAATCTGAAACGGAACCAGGTTCATGCAGTCGAAACCTTTCGGATCGATGATGGGCATATCGTTGGTTGTGCGCAAGGTAGGACAGGCTACATTTGCCCCGGCGCTCCACCCAACGTAGGGAATTCCTTCCAAAACACGTCTGCGAATGGCGGTAATTAAATTCTGACCCCTCATAGTTCGCACCAACTGCCAGGTATTTCCGCCACCCACCACGATCGCTTCGGCTTTCTCAACTGCTTGTACCGGATCGGAAAACCGGTGAACGCTTTTTACATGATGCCCGATTTCGCTGAACCGCTCTTCCACCTTTCGTTCGTATTCATCATACGAAAAAGTAACCGCTGCAAACGGAATAAAAACGGCAGTTAACGGTTTACTTCCCAGAAATTTCTGAATTTCATATTTCGGATAATCCAGGTAGGCTTCGCCCGGCATGGTGGAATTGCTGATTAGTAAAAGTCTCATGTCTTCAGAATTAAATTAGCATATTTTCAAAATTAAAGAAAAAAGAGGCTGTACCCACGAATTTGCTTTTAAAACCCGAGTAAATAAATTCCGACCGTGTAAGGGTAAAGCACAGGCCCTTTATCGTTTTTGAAAAGCGGTGCCAGATCGTACGAAGCAAAAATATTGATCCGGCGATAGCCCATGCGAACGGTTGCCGACAATTTGTATTCAGGAATAGAATAGCTGCCGGGGATTTTCAGTTTTTCCTTTTGATCGTCTTTCCGGTATTTTATTTTCGTGTGTGTACTCAGTCGTTTGTTGGCAATCAAGCCGCCGGAAACATAGAACCGGTTGGCATAATGCTTCACCGGGATCTGAAATTCGAGCAACAGGGGAACAGTCAGATAAACTGAAGAAAGTTTCGATTTCTGGTTACTTTCAAAATGCAGGGTTTTCGGATAAATCATGCCATTGTCAGCCTGTTCGATGGTTGTATTGCTACTGAGCCGGTAACTTCTGATATTCATTCCAAGACCAGTGACCAGCCCAATGGCATTCCGGTTCGACTGTAATCCTTTTGAAATCTGAAAAAGATTGATTTGCAGGGAATGTGATTTTAACATGTCGCTATCCAGAAAGCCTTTCTGTTCTTCAGGGTACAAACTGTAATCGGCTTTTGCAAAACCATTTAGCCCAAATGCGATGCCTGCCCAGTGCCCTGTAAATTCTTCTTCCCAGTAATTAAATCCTTCTTTTACCAAATCCTCAATATCGACAATGCCGGATAATTTTCTCAGGGTTGGTTTGCTCACGTCAATGGTATCGGTTTGTTGCGAAAAAGTATTGATAGTCAGCAAAAAAATCAGAAGGGTAAAAATTGTTTTCTTCATTGCATCCTGTTTTGGTTATGGTCGCCAAAAATGATCAGCAGCTTACGGAAATTGCGAATCCCTGTTTCCTGCTATCCTTTTATAACCGGCTCTGCAAAGTTAATACGAAACGCAAAAAAGAGCTTACCGTATCCGATAAACTCTTGTCCGCTTGTTTTCAGGCTATTTTAGAAATTAATAAAACTAATTCCGACAGAGAACGGGGTCAGGTCAGGTCCCTTGCCGTCTTTAAACAATGGCGACAGGTTGTAAGTGGCATAGAGGCTGATGTCTTTCAGCCCGATCTTGCAAATCGCGGCATATTTAAACGGATTGATGCTAAAACCGCCTCTTTCCTTTTCTTTTTTGTCGTCCCATTTCACTTTCGTGTGCGAACCGATATTTAAACCTCCCAAAATCCCTCCGGAAATAAATAATTTGTTGGAACCGTCGTTCACCGGGATTTGAAATTCAAGCATTAACGGAACGGTGAGGTAGGAAACCGTGAGTTTCGATTTTTCATAGTTGTCGGGGTTGAGCGCTAAAGGTTCAATTATCCCGTCAACTTTCCGGATCGTGTACGGATTGTCGAACTTGTAATTGTTGTACGAAATGCCCATCCCGGTTACCAGTCCAATGTTGTTTTTGTTTTTTTGCAGTCCGATGTTGTATTCCGCAAAATTCAGGTTCACTTCCAGCGACTTCGGCTGGTTGAGCTCCATAAATTCGAGACCGCCATACATGTCGTAGTTTTCGTCGGTGTAGCCGTTCACTCCGAGATCGATTCCAGACCAGTGCCCGTTGAATTTATCGCTGTCGCAGTCCTTTTCGTCCTTGTCATACTCTTTATCCGATTTCCGTATATCCACATGCTTATCGTTCCCCGATTCAATAATAATGATCTCTTTTTTCCCCATCCGGATTGTGGTGGTGTCGGTTCCTGATTTTTCCGTTTCGTCGGTATCGTTACCAATTGAAACAGCAATTGTTCCGGTAATTTTATGTTTTTTCTCCGCATCCGGAGCTTCGGTGGCCTCCTGTGCCGAAACGGTATTCAGGCCGAAAGCGATTAAAATAATTACAGCTAAGGTTTTCATGCTATTCATTGTTCCTTGTTTCATGACTTCCAACTTTAAATTTTCCCTCTGACGAATGAGCTTTCCGGAAAGTTACAGCAGTATCTAATTTTTTACAGGAATTGAAAACGCAAGCAGGCGGGTATCAAAACTGATCTTCGATATTTTTCCTTTTTCGGTTTCGTAGCGAAGCCTGTTCCCGCTGACATTACCGGCCAAATCAAGGCCCGATTCAATCAGCGATTTGCTTTCGGATTTGTCACTCCGTTTAATTTTCAAAACTTTCTCAGCAAGATAGCTGTCGATGGTATAATATTCTGATTGTGTATCTTCTTTTTCGTTTCGTACCGGGTCGGCAACCAATTCATTTTCCTGAGCACGTTCAACCGGCTCCAGTTGAGCAAGGATCGGACGGATCAGGTCGAGGGTTTCCGGCTCGCGTTCCGTAATCGAAGTGGTCTTCTTAGCAGCGCTTTCCGGCACAACGATTTTACTTGTTTCCTTCTTTATTTCTGAAGCCGGAATGTTCGTTTGTTCCGGAATTTCCACTTTGGCAATTTCCTGTTTTTCTTTCTGAATTATCTCTTCGCTGTTTATTGGTTCCTGATTTTTCAAAACGATGTTTTCAGGCTGGCTGACTATCCTTTCCCAATGGTTATAATTGAAAACCGTCCAAACAGCGAAAGCCAGCAAAAGGATGGCTGCTGCCCGCGATCCCCAGTAAATCAGTTGTTTTGGAAAGCCGCGGCGGTACAGTTTTTCTTTCGAAGGAAACACAATGGTTTCATCGGCCTGCAAACGGGCTTTCATGAGTAACTCCACTTCTTTCGCCTGTTCGGGATGAAATTCCAAATGTTTCAGGAATAATTTACGGTCCAGTTCGGAAAGATCGCCTTCCATGTAGGCAACAGCCGTAAAATTTTCGGTTTCCGGTTTTTGCTTTCCGGTTTTATAAAGTGCTTTCTTGTTGCCAAAATTTACTTTCTCAACAGGCAATTTCAAACCTTCAATGCCTGCCAGTTCTTCTTTTAAGTCCGGGTTTTGTTCGATGAAATCCAGGAATCGGTCAATTTCTTTTCCTTCCAGTTTTCCATCGAGGTAATCCATGAAGAATATTTCGTAATTTTTTCTGCTGATTTCCATCTTACACCAATACTTCAATTTTACCAATCACATTTTTCAGAAAAACACGTCCACGGTAAATGTAAACTTTTACCTGCGACTCGGAGAGAGAAGCAATTTGCGCGATTTCTTCATACGAATATCCTTCGTAATCGCGCAAAAGAACAACCAACCGTTGTATTTCGGGCAATTGAGCAAGCGCTTTGTCGAGTACCTCGCCCAAATCTGAATACTGGTCAAAATGAATATCTTCAGGCAGTTGATGATCTTCCACGATGCTTATCCGTTGTTCTTTCCGGATAACGTCAATCATGGTATGGTAAGCCATCGAAAACATGTACGGCTTTACCTTTTCAAAACTTACATTGTCAACATTGCGCCATAATTTTTCATAGCAATCCTGAACAATGTCGCGAGCCCTTTCTTCATCCCGGAGGTTTTTCAGGATAAAGCGGTAGATGCGGTCCGAAAACTGGTCAACTGACTGATTGTATTCGTTAACGGTCATAATGGTTTAAACCTTCGTACTTCGCTATGACGCGTTTGTCACCGATTTGTTACAGGCAGTTTCATAAATTTTGGCGCGGGTTGTTTCGAAACCTCTACTGCTTTCATTAATGTATTGTCGATCTGCATGATGATCGGGTAAAAACCTTCCTCTCCGAGAATATTGCGGGCAATGTAAGCTCTCAGTTGCACATCAATTATTTTTCCTGAGATGCGCAGTCCTTCAGCATTTTTGGGTACTCCGTTGCGTGCGGCGTAGGCAACAAAGTCGACGAGAACATTTTTTTCTGAAAGATAGTTATCGAGAGGCACCGCCGTTTTAAATTTTTTCAGTTCATCGCGGTGCTGGTCAGCAAAGTCAAGTGCATACGTATAAACCAGCCGCTTTTGAATCAGGTCAGAAAAATAATCGGAATAACCGGTTGTGTCGGCCGGAATAAAATAGTCGGGCATAATTCCGCCGCCGCCGTAAACAGTACGTCCGTGCAGGGTTTTATAACTGAGAGAGTCGGGCATGTGAATGCTGTCGGCTACCTGAAATTCGCCGTGTACCATGCGTTTCATGATGTCTTGATAGTATTCGTCGGTTCCGTTTTCGTAAGGTTTCTGTATGCAGCGGCCGCTGGGCGTGTAATACCTCGAAACCGTGAGCCTCAATGCCGAACCGTCCATCAGCGGAATTTGTTCCTGAACAAGCCCTTTCCCAAATGAACGACGTCCGACAACCCAGCCGCGGTCATTATCCTGTATGGCACCGGCAAAAATCTCGCTGGCAGAAGCCGAGAAATCATCGATCAGAACCACAATATCCTTATCTGTTAGCTGTCCTTTTTCCGACGCATTGTACGTTTTACGGGCCTGCGAATTTCCTTCGGTATACAAAATGGATTCGCCCCCTTCCAGAAATTCATTCACCATGCGGATGACAGCCCCGAGATAGCCACCGGGGTTTCCGCGCAGGTCAACAATTACTTTTTGCATTCCCTCTGCTCCAAGTTTCTGAAGGGCATCCATAAATTCTTCATAGGTACGCTCGCCAAAACGGCTCACTTTTATGTAGCCAGTTGCATCGTCAATCATGTAACTCACGTCAACACTGAAAATTGGTATGTCGCCCCGGACAATATCGTAGTTAATCAGGTCTCCGATGCCCCTGCGTTTGATTCCCACTTTTACATGTGTCCCCTTTTCTCCGCGAAGCAGGCTCATCACTTTTTCGTTGGTAACCTGAACGCTGGCAATTGTGCTGTCGTTCACGGTCACAATACGGTCGCCCGGCAGAAGCCCCAATTCATGGGAAGGTCCACCCGAAACAACATCAACGACCATTACGGTATCATTCTGAATGGAAAACTGCACTCCAATGCCGCTGAAATTTCCAGTCATTTCTTCGGTGACTTCCTGCATATCCTTGGCGGGAATGTATGTGGTATGCGGGTCAAGGTTTTTCAACAGACCGGGGATGGCTTCTTCTACCAGTTCGTCTGTTGAAACGGAATCGACATACGCATTTGCAATCAGATCGACAATTGCACCCAGCTTATTCGATTTCGCCATACTGAAGTTGTCAAGCTTTTGGTTACTTCCGGTATTCAAACTGTTTCCCAGAAAAATGCCGATAATCAGCGCCAACGCCAATAATACCGGCATATATATTATCATCTTATTCTTTATCATTTCTCTGATTTTTATTCGCCCAAATCAATCTGGATTACTTCGATGCTGGCTCTTTTTAATAAGTTAATACCATCTTCCAACCGGTAATTATCGGCAAAGATAACCCGTTTTATCCCGGCCTGAATAATCAGTTTTGCACATTCCAGACAGGGGGAGGAAGTTACATACAAAGTAGCCCCGTCGCTGCTGTTGTTTGACTTTGCTACTTTGGTAATGGCATTGGCCTCAGCATGCAACACGTAGGGCTTCGATTTATTTTCCTCGTCTTCGCAATTATTTTCAAAACCGACCGGGGTTCCGTTGTATCCGTCGGAGATGATCATTTTGTCTTTTACCAGCAATGCCCCAACCTGACGCCTTTTGCAATACGAATTTTCGGCCCATATCTGCGCCATCTTTAAATAACGCCGGTCGAGTAAAAGTTGCTTATTATTTTTTGACTGATCCTTCATTTTATAAAAAGTTGAATGCAAAGGTAATCATGATGAGTATCAATTTTTAGAATCAATTACAAAAACCTGTTTCGGGATGGGAAGAATAATTCAAAATGGGAGTGGCTTTATTTTTCCAGGTATTTTTTCACAGCCGAAAGTAAGTCGTTCGATTTTATAGGCTTTGAGAGGTAATCGTCGCAGCCTGCCTGGATTGCTTTTTCGCGGTCGTCGGCCATTGCAAAGGCAGTTTGTGCAATAACAGGAACATTTGGGTTAATTATTTTTATTGCTTTTGTTGCCTCAAATCCATTCATGTCGGGCATCTGCAAATCCATCAAAATCAAATCAATGTTTTGCTTTTTAAAAATCTCTACTGCTTCCGTTCCGTTTTTTGCCCAGAATATTTTAGCATCGATTTTGCTCAACACTGCATTCAGATATAGGAAGTTTGATTCCACGTCTTCAGCAATCAGAATCTGAGGTTTTATGTTTTCGTCCATCCTACAAAAATTAGCAATTGTTTTAAAGTGCTAAATATATTGAAACAATCACACATATACCATATTTTGAGGGGATAAAATTTAAAAGACAGATGTTAATTCCTGAAAATTATCCGGAATTATTTCAAAGTACATATCTCGTCTTTAAAAAATATCACGACCTGCCGGAAAAGAAAAAATCCGCTCAACATTTTGCATTAAGCGGATTTTCTGTACCCGGGGCGGGTACAAAACCAGTAAAAAAAGAGAATACAAAAGAATACAAAACCCTTATTTTATTGATGTTTCAGCAATTCATATAGATTTACTTTTCTCTTGTTTTACCCTTTTATTGTTGTTTTTTGTTACTATTTTGTTACTCGCTATTGTTTTGTACCCTATTTGTTACTACATTTGAAACCAACAACATAACAACGGATAAAATGGGTACAAAAGCAGACAAAAAGACCAGAAAAGGCACAAAAAAGAACAATGTTGTACTTAGAGAGAAGGTTTTAACCACTGGCAGCATTAGTTTATACCTTGATATTTACCGTGATGGTGTGAGGTCTTATGAGTTTTTAAAGCTCTACATTAACGACAAAGCCCGGACACCCATTGAGCGACAAACCAATAAAGAAACATTGGAATTGGCTGAAAAAATCAGAACTCAACGGGAAAGTGAATTAAATCACTCAAAGCATGGTTTTATATCACCCATTAAGAAAAGCACCCTTTATATCAATTATGTGGCAAGCTACCTCAACAGCTATTCCAAAAAGGATATTAGAATGATTAAAGGGGCAACAGAACGTTTCAGGAATTTTCTGTCTGAAAAAATGCCCGGGGTTAATATTAACAACCTTAAACTTTCTCACATTGATAAACAAATGATGGTTTCTTTTGTAGAGTACCTGAAAACCAACAGCACCGGGGAAGGTGGCCAAAGCTATTTTAAACGGTTTAAAAAGATATTGAAAAATGCAGTTGATACTGATTTGATTAGCAAAAGCCCTGCCAACGGTGTAGAATACAAAGCGGTTGAAGGATTAAGAAAGGATATTTTAAGCAATGATGAAATTGCTTTATTGGCTAAAACACCCATGCAAAACCCAAACATTAAAAAGGCTTTTATTTTTAGTTGTTGTACAGGGTTGAGGTTTTGTGATGTGAAAGAGTTGAGGTATTCAGATATTGATTTTGCAACCAACAAAATGACTATTAACCAACAGAAAACAGGGAAACCCGTTATTGTTGACCTCAACAGCACGGCAAAAAACATAATAGGTGAACCCGGCGACCCTAAAGCATTGGTTTTTGATTTACCTACACACGAAGGGTGTGTAAAAACAATTCAGGCATGGGTTAAACGTGCCGGGATAGAAAAACACATCACGTGGCATTGTGCAAGACATAGTTTTGCAGTAAATTTATTGACCAGTGATGAGCGACCCGATATAAAAACCGTTTCCAGTACATTAGGACATACCAGCCTAAAGCACACCGAGAAATACACCCGGGTTATTGATGAACTTAAAAAGAAAGCCGTTAATGCTTTGCCGGATTATGAACTTTAAAAAACGAACCAAAAATGAAAGAAATAAGTTTAGATAAGTTTAAAAATAGCTTTGCCCTTATAGCTGACTTGGTTATTTCTCTTGATGAAAAGAACAATGCAATACTAAAATCAAGAAAGGAAATTGAAATCTATCTTAAAAACAAAGAAACCTTTGATAAATTGCACATTGTCGAGGAATTGATCTACGCTTATGAAGCTGGAGCCATCTCAGAATCTTATTTGAACAACAAAGAAAAAGATTATTGGCCTAAATTCACTTTTGAGCGTGATTGTAATAGGCTTATGAATAGTATAAAAAGAGAAATTGATAGGTTTCAAGTCAATGAGAATGATGGGAGAATTCAAAATTTAAAGGAGAAAATCAAAGCATTAAATACAAAGAGTGCTAAATTCAATTTTTTGCTTGAAAAGAAAAGGAATCTGGAGGGAGATGATCCCAATTGGGAAATATTGACAAATGATAAATTATATTGCTGGATAAAAAGTGAATTGGAATATTGGGAAAAATTTATGGAGATACCAAATGGCACTGTTAAACAAGAACCTTTACCTCGCCTTCAAACAAACCTCACAAACGATAGGCGCGCTTCACTTTTTAAGCTATTATCTGATAGCGGATTTATACCGAACACAACCGACCTCGATTGTTTTAAATGGGCTATTGGTGTAACCGATGAGAAAGAACCAAAGCAGCCGGGGCAATGGCAACCGATTCAATTTCTTTTTGATTCAAAACATAGTCTTAGAATTCTTTTAACACCCATTTTGGGAATAATAACAGACCAGCAAATTAGAAACATTAAACTGCTTTTTAAAGACAAAAAAGAAGTTGGTTTTATTTTGCCTAAAGATCAATATCGGTTTTCAGGTGACATTGATAAGATTGATGGAATTTTGAAGTCGCTCAGTATTGACAAGTCTAATTGGTATACTGGAGAAAAAAAGCAAACCAATTAGACCATTTATAAATCAACCCCTTAGCTTTATAATCGGTCAAATCAGACCAAATCAGACCACCTCAATGGTCTGCTATCTCTTTGATTGTTAATATTATATCTATTTTCTCTTCTTTACCTTTGGAGTGTAATTACAAATTAAAAGGTTTTGCAAAACCATTTTGTTTAACACTTTAAAATATTCAAAATGGAAAACATTATTGAAGAAAGATTAGAGAGAATTGAAAAAATGTTACTCTCACAAAAAAACGTTTTGACATTTCCAGAAGCAGCCGCCTACATGGGAATAAGTCACAGTCATTTATACAAAATGACTATGAACAATTCAATAAGTTACTTTAAACCAAGGGGAAAGATGATTTATTTTGAACGTGAAAGCCTTGAAAATGAATTGCTTCAAAACCGGATTGCCCCGGTTGATGAAATCGAGGCCAAAGCCTCAACCTATGTTGCACTTAATAAGGGGAGAGCTTAATCATGTTTGATTGTTATATCAAGATGCAACAGCTACCCGATGAGGTGAAGCGGGCAAATAAAATAAAAGTTGAGGCAATTGTCCCCCGCCTTGATTGTGTGTCAATGGCAGGATATTATGAAGGGTTGAAACCTCTTTTTTCAAGCAAGGGACAGCTAAAATTCTACCTGATGGAAACCCGGGGCTTAATCAATAGCAGCGACCAGCGGCGGGCAGGTTATTTTTTGATGGGTGAAGATTCAATTAATTTCAGTAGTATTTTTTTACAGGACTTTGATACTGACAAACAAGCCCAATGTTTTGGGTATGGTGAACCGAACAGCAATAAAACGCTGAAAAGCGGACAGCCAAACCCGATGCTGCCATTTAGTGAAGATGCTTATTTGTTCATTACAAATCCTGGTTTTACTGAGTTTGAAATATTAATTATCAGGCGCGGGCGATACCTTATACAAGGGTATTTAAAGCAATTGGCTAATGGTACATTTAATGAAGCACTGGCAGCAATGAGGTCACAGGCAAAGCCAATTTTTAATTATTGATTATGGCCGCTATGCTTCATAGTAAGTTGTTTCATTTACCAAAAAAAGGTAAAAGTGTTTGACACTGTTAATTTTTGGATAGACAGGGCGATGGTAGGGGGTGAACCTTTTACCATTGCCCAATATCTTACAGGCATAACAGAGTACAGCAACGCGCGCGGTTATTCCATTTCAGGCAAGGCGGGCGACTATTCCATTTATTTGAATGAATCAGGAATAAGCATGAAGGGCAGTTTGCCAAAGTTTCTGCTTTCTGATAACATCCATACATTAAGCAGAGCCGGGGCACGCGATGCAATCACTAAATTGAGCGATGAAATTCATTTGCCTATCAAATTAGCCAAAGTTACCCGGGTTGATGTGAGTACCGTTTTGCCGATGAAAAGAGAGCCAAATGAGTATTATCCACTATTGGGTAACAAACCACATTTTAAACGCTTACAAGCTACAGAAAACACCCTCTACTATAACACCATAAAAAAGCAATTGATTTTCTATGATAAGAAGGCAGAGGCCAAAGCTAAAGGGGTAATTATCCCGGCGGGTTTTGAAGGTGCAAACCTGTTAAGAATTGAGGCGCGTTTTTTATCCCGACTTTCAAAACAATTCAATTTGACAGAAATCAACGGGGCGACCCTCACCGATGAGAAATTTTATACCGGAATGGTTAAACGTTGGGGCGATGAGTATTTTTCAATTGACAAATTAAAATCATTATCAATTATGGATGCAACCAATATAAAAACGGTCACCGATGGTAAAAATATGGCCTTTGCCATGTTGCTGCAAAAAGAAGGGCAGTCGTTTATTGATGCCTATATTGCTGAATTAAAAGCAAAAAAAACATATACCGACCCAAAGAGTTACACGCGGGTAAAAAAAGGCTTAAATGAACTGATTGCAGCCTCAACAGCAACCGACCAAAACGAACTGATAAAAGAGTTAGATCAGGCTGTTAATGAAATTACTATGAATTGCAGATGAGGTTAAAACCTAATATAGTAAGCAGTTTCATTTACCATTTTTTGGTAAAAGGAATTATCTAAAAGTAGATTAAAATAGATATTTAACATTAAAATTGCAGATATGGCAAGGGGAGTTAAAACTGGTGGACGGCAAAAAGGAACTTCAAACAAGTTATCAGGGACGGTAAAGGAAATGATTACTCAGTTTGTTGAAAATGAAGTCCAGAATTTACCCGGTTTGTTGATTCAACTTGAACCCAAAGAAAAGGTAGATTTTATTATCAAATTACTCCCTTTTATCATTGCCAAACCTATTCCAAAAGAGGAACAAACAGAATCATTTGAAGAAAGGAGAAAACGATTTATACAACAGATTTATAAGGTAAAGTAATCTCTTTAAAAAAGATCGGGTGTGGTAATTTACATGAAGGCTTCATTTTGGTAATGCGATTCATTCTTTAGTTATAATATTTGAAATGGTATTATTTTTTGTCAATAATACTTTCACCGGTGCCTGTAAGTTTATCCATTCTGTAGCCGTTGCTTATTTCATATCTAGTTGCCATGAGGATTGTCAAACAAATTAATACTACCGAAGCAAGTATTGTCAAACATATCCAAAATGTTGATGTCGGTTTTTTCATTTCTTGGTAATGTTTTGGTTCAGTTTTTCATATTTCTCCCTCAGTTTCCTCAATCCCTGAAGGTGTTTGGCTTTCAATATTACCGCTTCCTTCTGTTCCGGTGTTAATTTGATTCGTTCGCTCATAGTTTGTGCCATCTTTACTTTCAAATTTATATCCTTGATGTTTATCTAGTTATTTTTGTTCGCCTTTATTGATTTATGTATTTTATTAAAAGCATACATGAATATGACCATATAAGCAACAAATAAAAACAATCCTAATGCGAGCTGATATTGATTTAGTTTTTCATAGTCAATAAATGCATTAAATCCCCATATCTGTATCAACATTCCAACGATCCCCAATATAGCCGATCTGTTATTACTAGTCCTGAAAACAGCTAACCAAGAAGAAAAGTACCATAGTATCATTCCAACAAGTATTAAAATTAATCCAACTGTTATCTCAATTCCATACATCTCGTTCATTTTTTATGGCTGATTTATGTTGTTAATACTGCTTTAGGGTCATATTTTCAATTACTCATCTGTATAATAATTTTCACAATTTTTTCTTTTTCTATAGTTTGTTGTTAATTTTCAAATATAATAAATTCAGACTATAGTCCGTAGTTTTAGTGTGCTAAATATTTCATTTTGAGGGTGTCCAAAAAGTTTTTGG
>DOAQ01000033.1 GCA_003506435.1 Prolixibacteraceae bacterium | reverse complement strand
GGCTTCCACGAAAACATCTTTCCCTGCCTGGCAGGCCATAATGGTAGCCAGTGCATGCCAATGGTCGGGAGTGGCAACGATCACGGCATTTACTTCCTTGTCGCCGAGTACCGTTTTGAGATGATCAGCCACGGCAGGAAGGTACCCAAGCACTTTTTGTATTTCCGAAGCTGCTTTTGCCGATCTGTTCTTGTTTACATCACAGACATATTTTATCGTTACATCTGCACTTGCCTGGCAGGCCTTCAGCGCTAGCTCAGTTCCCCGGGCCCCGCAACCAATGACCGCTATAACCGGTTTCTCAATGGAGCGTGCCCCAGTACAGGAAACTAGGGCAGAGGTTCCTGCCGCAATCCCGGCAGTGCCCCAAATGGTATTGCGTATAAATGTTCTTCGTTTCATGATTTTATGATTATTTAAGTTTATTTCTGTGCTTGTTCCCAATACAACCGGTTTTCCATCAGATAGCTGAACATTTCCTGGTACAGGTTCAATTGAATGTCCAGTATGTCATCGTGATTTACAACCGGCACTTTTATTTTTGGACTTACCGTTCCATGAAAGCACTCAAAAGTAAAAGCCATTGAACCTGAAACATGGTGCAACGCGCTGGTCATGTTGAAAGATCTTTTGGGCGGAAATTTTTCATCATCGATGGTCGATTCCAAATTTAATCCATTTGTCCAGTATGGTAATCCGATGCTTTTATAATGCTCGTTCAGATTATTTGCCAGGGTGGCAACTCTTTCTTTCATAAAAAGGGGTTCATAAGCCGGTAACAGAATGGAAGGAGGATAACCGCATGAATGCAGCGAAACAGTCATGTCCGGGGTCTCATCGCGGGCAATTTTCAGGATAGCTTTGGTTTCTTCGGCCATTGGAAAGAAAAAGTCGTCGTGCATGATGTTGATTCCGTTGTCATTGAAATAGGCGCCCAAAATGCCCACATCTCCTTTCAGGGGGTGCACTGCTTTTACATGAGGCCATCTCCATAAAGTCCCGTCTTTACGTGTTCCTTGTCCGTACTTGGTCATAACATCAATCGGCAATCCCACAAAACTGTCATACGGATTTCTTTTACGACCATCCGGATTACCACAGGGAATAATGATCACCCTGCATTTGTCAAAATTACTTTTTAACGTGGCCCATTCTTTTCCCCTTTTGTCTTTCCCTGTTTCCGCAATGCTGATCAGATTAAGCAGCCCAACGATTCCTTCTATTTCATGTCCGTGAACCGGTCCCAGAAAAAATATAACCGGCTTTGTATCGTGGCCTTTTTTTGCATAAAATACCGGATTCCCTGCCGCAACTGCCGAGTTATAATTTGCCTGTGAATGAAAATCATCCTTTTCTCCGTAATACACGGCAAATACAGGCAGGCCTCCGGGGGAAGTGGCTATTGTCTCCACCTTTCCGGTTTTTACCGTATTTAGCACTGCTTCAATGTCGGAAAGTTTCGATTTGTAAAAATCAGAAATATTGATATTGTTTGGCGGATCGCCTACTTCTGGAACGGCTTGAGCAAAAACGTTTACCGATGCAATGATAAAGAACACCAAAACCAGGCCTCTTGTGATACTATTTTTCATACAAAATGAATTTTTCGGTTTAAATTACTTATCAACAACAACATGGAGCAGCCCGGTGGCTGTATATCCATACTCATTTTCGCGTTTCACCCTGACAATGTAATGACCGGCTTTTGAAAAAGAATGGATTGTTTTCGCAAATTCCCCCTTACTGGATGCTTTCCTGTTTACGGGTTCCGACTGTGTTTCGACGGTCGGGGAACCATCGCCAAAATCCCATATTTCGTTACCGGCACCGCCGTTAAATGTACGGGCAAGAAAGGTTACCGGTTCACCGGGTTCAATGTCCAAAGTCGGATGAAAAGCTGCATGAATAGCAGGAATGGAATGTTCCGAATTTTCCGGGCCAAAAACCTGCACTACCATAAAATCGTAATCGACATTACCTTTTGAATCTGTTACTTTCAGGATTTCACTGTATTCTCCGGGCCTGTCATATATTTTTTTCTGAACTGGTCCCATGGCAGCAGTTCCATCGCTGAACTGCCATTCAAAAGAGGTTATATCGCCTTCAAAACTTCTCGATTTGCTTCCATTAAGGGCAACCGGCTCGCCTACCCATGCAATCTGATGCGGACGGGCAACAGCCATAAGCGATGGGCGGTATTGCCTGTTATATGCTTCCCATGCGTAGATATATGGGTCTTCTGTTCCCCATTCTCCAGAAGAAGTTTCTTTGTGTTTAATTTCAAAATGAAGGTGTACCCATCCACCGCTTTGACCCTGTTTGCCAATGTATCCGATTTTTTGCCCTGCCTTTACATTTACACCCGGCTGAATCTCCGGAAGAACACTGTCGAGGTGGCTGTACCGGAAGACCCAGCCTCGGCTGTCTTTTATATAAACCACGTCGGGACGAACATCCCCGGGAAAATCGGTATAACCATCGAGTGTTAAATTATTTGATGAAATAACCAGTCCGTCGGTTGCCGATACAATTTCATCCATACCTTCCGCTCCCCCGATGTCGAAACCGGAATGGTAGTAAATGCTGCTTTCCCGGCTTTCTCCCCAGTCGGCATAAGTGGGCTCATTGCCTGCCTGTGACAAACTGGCCAACCATTCCTGTTTAATGGGATAAACAAATGTTCCGGGTTTCATATACGGACTTCCTTTTGGCCACAGCCTGAACCGGGCATCTTTTGAAAGCCCCCAGCGATCCTGGTTGGTATTTGAATAATAGTTTTTAATAACGGGGCAATCAATCTGCACTTTGCCAACTGTTACTGGCAAATTATAGTTGCCCGAATTCAATGTTACCATTTCATCGTCAACCGAAATTTTAATTTCTGATCCCCTGATGGCGTTCCGGTAAGTATCTCTTTTATCTGTGATCTCCAAAAGTTTGATTCTGACTATCTCCCCGTTTGTCAGTTTCACCTCTTGCGATTCACCGATATTTAATTCCAGCGCAGCGCGGATAGGAAGTTCCCGGTCGGAACCCATACAAGCCCCGAACGCTATACCTTTTAGAAATAGTACGGACAATAGTATTAAATATGCTTGTTTTTTCACTTTCATCTGTTCCTGTTTCATCTGAGTTTTACAATTAAACCGTGATATATAATACGTGCATCATCGTAAATACAACTACCTGCATTGTCTGTTTGTGTAATTTATTTTGCGCAACGAGGTACACTTTGGATGTTTTTTTAATCAAAAAAGAATCACTTATTTCAATTCGTTCCTCCAGTAATCAAGATGGTAAACCGGGCCATCGGCATTCCATATCTTTGTTACAATATCTATGTCGCCATCGCTGTCCACATCTCCCAATTGGGCATCGTGCCAACCGGGATTATCAACATGAATAACATATACTTCAAAATCGGGCTTTTTACCGCCACTGCTGTACCAGATCACTCCGCGTTCTTTTAATCCCCGGGGTTTCATAGCTACCTTTCCTGCTTTTTCCATGTAGGTAGTTGCATCTTCCTGCTCTCCTGCGAAAATATCAAGATGACCATCCTGGTTAAAATCAGCAACACCTAATGAATGGAAAGAACCTGTTCCGGGAACATCGCCTTCTTTTATAGGAGGATCGGAAAGTTGATGAGATTCCCATGTTTTGCCATTGTCCTTGTTTTCGACCCAGTAAACGTGCGAACCACCAGTATCGCAGTGGCTGTAAACGATATCATTTTTCCCGTCGCTATTGATATCAGCAATCCACGAACGGGCACTGGGACCATACGAGGCATTGGGTATTTGTACAAACGGCCATTCGTGGCGCGTCCATTTCTCTGGCTGGTTACCGGGATTGGCAAACCAATAACCGGGAATGATAACATCCGGATCGCCATCGCCATCCAAATCGCCAATACCACGGGGAGCAGTACCTCCATGATCCTGATACCCGGAATCAATAATGATTTCGCGCAAATCCTTTGAGGATGTATCGTACCACGACAATTTGTTTCCGTCGTAAATTACCAGGTCATCAACCTGATTTCCGTTCATATCGGCCCGGGTCACGTCGTGTCCTCCGCCTTTGTAGCTGACGGCTTTCCATGGAGTGTCGGGACTCTTTTCCAGAACCCCCGGGTTCCGAAACCAGACGCCTTCAAAAACTGCGTCTGTCCACCCGTCATGGTCCATATCAATTGCCACGGTTCCCAATGTTTTTGCAAGATTATCCGATCGTCCCATGACATGAGGAATCCAGATCGAATCATTGATTCTTTCGTACCAGTATGCTTCCTGGGTGTTACGCCTGGAAACCGCCGCATCCAGGTCTCCGTCCCGGTCATAATCGGCCAGTACCGGTCCGCCGGTTCCCCATTCTGAACCCGGCAGAATTGCATCGATATAGAAATGGGTCCAGACAGGTTTGTTGCTTTTTTGTGTATATCCTGTTATCGTGAAGAAAACGATCAAACACAGAAGTAATCCGAGATTTATTTGAGGTTTATTTTTTATTCTTCTTCCCATCATTTTATAGTCGTTAAGTTTAAACTTTAATAAAAATCTTCTTTTTATACATGTAGTACAGCAACAACCACTCACCTGCCAGATAACCTGCAACATGAACCAGTTTCCCTGCATCTCCCAATGGGTTAATTATCCAGCCAACAAAAGCATCGGTGACATTACCGACGGGAACAATTGCATTAAGCAGATAAATAAAAATGGCATTCATACCGATCACCCTGAAATAGAATGACCACTTTTGAATATGCCAGATATCTATTATCAGATAAAAAAGAGCGATTAGCAAAAAGCTGATTCCTCCGGCCAGCAGATTATAAGTTGATGTCCAGCATTTCTTGATGATCGGATAATAAGGTGAAAATAATAAGGCAACAATAATCAGGGCGATGCCAATAACAGCAAGTATTCCGGTTTTCCGATATTCGGTGAGCGATTCCCGTTGAAGGATATTTCCTGCTATGGTTCCCATCAGGGTAATGCCTATGGCCGAAACAATGCATAATAATCCCAGTGCGTCAAATACTCCACCGGTTGCAGCCATATTCGCATCGGGACCATAAGCCAACCGGCCCGGCAAAAACAAACGGTCGATATACCCGTTGATGCAGCCTTCGGGAGTCAGTACACCGGCCCCTATTCCCGGAACCGGAATAAAAAGCTGTACACATGCGATACCTGCAAGAATGCCAATCAGCC
Organism: Prolixibacteraceae bacterium; assembly: GCA_003506435.1. GTDB lineage: Bacteria > Bacteroidota > Bacteroidia > Bacteroidales > Prolixibacteraceae > GWE2-42-39. The sequence goes on along the minus strand of DOAQ01000033.1, from coordinate 127 downwards.
AAAACAGGGATGTTCTAAAAGATTTGGAAAAAACGACAATTACAAAAGCAAAGAAATAAGCAATCCCGATCTGTGCCAATACACTGGCATACCGGGCATCAGTAAAACCTTTCCGAAATATGCCATT
>DOAQ01000007.1 GCA_003506435.1 Prolixibacteraceae bacterium | reverse complement strand
GATGCGGCCACCACCGATAAAACCTAAAGAATTTGTTTTCATGATCAATTGATTATTGGTTAATAGATAATTTCTGCTTTTTCATATACCAAATTTACGACATCTTCGGTTACGGGCGTTTGCCCTTTTTTTAAACCGAGGTCGGTTACCCGCATGTATTTGTAATTGGCGAACCCTGCTTTGTCCAGAATCTGTTTGCCGCAATCAATGGGGCAACCGTCAAGCATCAAAATATTTTTTGTTTTGAAATTTTCGATTGATTTTTCAATTCCTGCGCCAACAACGGCCAGACAATTCATTTTTCGCACGCCGTTATCGCGTAATCTGCGGGCTACAAGGTCAGTAATTCGACCCAGATCACACGATCCGCTGCAAGCCAGTACCATGTATTCGCTTGTCCCGCAAAGGCAGGAGCTATTTTCAGGATTTTCCATTTATTGTTTTTTAAAGTTTGTATTCAAAGCTTACTAATAGGTGATTTTGAGATGTTAAACTGTTTTCGTCGGGTTGCCAGCCCTGATAGTTCAACGATAGGTTAATTCCTCTCATGAGTGAAAAGTGAACTCCGGTAATCAATGCTTTTCCTGTGTTTTGATAATACCAGTTATCTGTTTCTCCATTCATTGTATTGGCCTGTAACCAGTCGAAACGTGCAAATAGTTCTATGTTTCTCCACAAAGAATGACTTCCATAGAACGACCACCCGAACAGATTATGATTACTGATGTTGAGATGATTGAACCGGTAATTGTATTCGCCTCCAATCCTGAATTTGTTTTCCAGCTTATAACCGGCAAAAAATGAAATTAATTGTTGTGTGTCCGGTTTTACAGGATTCGTTGAAGAAGTGTGGTCGTAATAGAAACGGGTTTGTAGATTTTTTGCAGGAATAAAATCGACACCGCCAGCCAGTTTCACATCGCCGTAGGCATCCTGATCGAAACGGAAACCTTCGCCGTTGGTTAATGCCAAATCGAAACCAATTTTCTCATTGGCTTTTAAATAGACAATTATTCCCAAATCGCTGCTTGGAATTTTATAATATCGGTCCTGAAATGTTTCGGCCAGATAACGATAGCCCCAGAATTTTTCCTGTGTGATATAATGATTTTGAAGAATTCCCCCGGCCTGAATTTTGACTTGTTCATTTGGGTTCCATTCCAGCGATGCAAATTTCAAAGTCATGGTATAGTAACTGCCTTCTTTCGATGAGTTTGAAACGGTGAGGTTGTCACCCGAAGCATTCACCACGCTGATTTGCCCAACCGTTGTAGGCCGTCCTGCATCCATGATGATTTTTCCTGAAAACTGTGGGCTAAACTGGTATTCGTATCCCAAATGGGCCCGGCCAAACCAGAAGCTGTATTGCTTTTGGGCATTTTCGGAAACATTATAACCGAAGTTGCCGAATACCTGCACAATTGGTTTACCTGATGGTTGAAACGGGATATCCTTTGTCTGGCCAAACAAACCGTTTGCTGTTATCAAAATCAGGCACAAAAGCCAGAAATCCTTAATTCTCATAATTTGATTTTTTTAACCACAACAACACGAACATTTACCCGAGTCTTTGGGAAGCATAGGGATAATATCGACAAAACAGCAAACCCCTTTTGGATTTAAGTCGGAACAAAGATTGCCTATACAAGCGGATGTCATCCGTTGAATATCCTGTAAGGTTTTGGCACCTGCCTGAATCGCACTTTCAATTTCAGCCCTCGAAACATTTCGACAGTAGCAAATAATTTCATTCTCTTTTTCCATTACTTACTTTGAGTATTTAGTTGTTTTGAAATGGATCGGTTTCACTAATTTTCTCAGCTTCTTTACGTTTAAGCATGGCAAAAGCATTCTTGCCCCGAGAGTTGGGAATAGCTTTTTGGCTTAAATATTCTATGCTTTCAGCAATGGCTTTAAAATCTTTGAACGGGAATCCCAGAACGGTTTCGTTGGGGCAAATGTCGGTGGCATCGCGGCAACCGTAACAACCCATGCTCATGTTGAATTTTTGTTGCAAATAAGGAATAGTCGTAGCATCGACGCAGGTAGCCTGAAGAATGGAGGTGCTACTCTCAACACGATACCCACCTTTAACATTCAGATTGGCCAGTGCAAACCACATGAGTTTCTCGGTTTCATCTTCCACTACTACAATGTCGGGTTCGATGGTTGCTGTTTCGAGTGGAAAAAGGTACAAGGCATTGAGCTTGCCTTGTGGCAAAGTGGTCATTCCTTCGAACATGGTTTTACCGGTAGCTTCTTCGTTTATAATACCAAAACCCACCAGCCCTTTGCCCGATTTCAAAGCTTCGGGCAGCGGTTTAAATCCAAAAGCTGCTGCCGCAGCCGGACAAACAATTCCCTCAGCATCGAGCAGCACATGCGCTCCATGACGGGCTTTCATTAATGCCTGGCAATAACGATGGCCGTTCAATTTTTCAATTCCGGCAGGTGTTTCTTCTTTTGAAAAAATAAATTTCACCCCTACCAATGAAGATGTCAGACCAAGTATCTGTTTTATTTTTTCTGAATCTGATTGAAGATACTCCATAACATCAATGTTATTTGTTAAATTCATGCTCATTTACTTTTATTGTCCAAGTTTTATTAAAGCACCATCGTTTTCAACTTCACTTTTCTGCCCGTTCGACGCTTTATAAGCATTGAAATTGTAGGTGATTCCAAACCAGAAAACACGTGTGTCGTTTTTGCTTTTATTGTGCAATTTATACGTACTATTTTCGGTATTAATAACCCATTGACGGGTATTAAACACATCAGAAACATTGAACGACAATGCAACTTTACTTTTCAGAAATGTGCGTTTCACTGCAAAATCGGCATAATAAATCTCATTCAACTTAAATTGAGGTAAAGCAATTGGTGAATTGTAATTCAGAAGGAATTGAAAGTCGGTTCGGGCATCGGGTTTAGCCGAAAATTTTAAATTACCTGTCCAAGCCATTCCATTTGTGCCCAAGTCAATTTCATTGTATTTGCCTTCAGACTTTGTGTAGAATACCGACAATGCCGGATTAACAGAAAAGACTTTGTTGATTTTGTAAGTGGCATCCATATCAAGACCCGTTTTAATTTGTTTGTCGCCATTCACATAGGTTACAATCAGATTATTCGATGACAATAAAGAAACCTGTGTAATAAAGTCTTTGGTGATTCCATAAAACAAATTGCTTCTCAATTGAAATTTATCTTTAACCCATGAATGATTAAATTCCAGCTTGTCAACAATTTCAGGTACCAAATGCTGATTTCCTGTTTCGTAGGTAATTTGGTCGATTACTACGATATAAGGGTTAAGCTGTGAATAAATTGGGCGTGTAACCCGACGGGTTAAGCTTAATGCGATATTTTGTGTTGCATTGATCGGATATTTAATCAGCAAGAATGGAAACGGGAATAAGTAGTTGGCATTGCTATTTTCGTTGGTTGATTTCTGGATTAACTCAGAGGTGTTGTATTCCATCCGTACCCCAATTTTATAATATAATTTCTTCATCAAACTATCGGAATACATCAGGTAAGTAGAATAAATATACTCCTTGTATTCCAAATCGTTGCTGTATTTTGGATTGATCAGCCATTGGTTCGACATTGTATCCTTATCATAGAAATGGGAAGAAAAACTATTCCACCTTGAAAATGCTTTTAACCCAAATTCAACCCGTCCGTTTTTTGAAAGATTTTTAAAGTAGTCGGTTTGAAGGGTAATATTTGTTGGCGTTCCTCCCGCGTCTGATTTTTGAGAATAGACATCGTTAACAATGTAATTCCCGGTTCTTGCTCCTTTCGTCATCGAATACATGGCATCAAAAGAAATTTCGTGCTTATTTTTTTCAAAAATATTTTTATACGACAGCGCTCCGTCAATATTCCTTCTCGACCAGGTGACTTCATTTATTCTTTTAAAATTGATTCCCTGTTGTGAGCCATTAATTTGAGTTCCATTGATTCCCTGATTTGTGGAATTATCGAAAATCACAGATTTCAAACTGAAAGAGATCATATTCTTATTGTTGGGCTTGGCGGTTAGTGTAGCCCCAAAAACATGGGTAGGGTTCGATAATTCTGAATGTACATTCTGTTCGATTGATGTATTTTGGGCATACAATTGGCGGGTGAGGAAACTATTTACATTTGATTTTTCATACCTGCCATTGTACGTAAAGCCGAGAGACCATATGCCCCTTGTGTAATTTAAACCAGCACCACCGTTAAAACGGTTGTTGATGCCATAATTTAATGTGATTACACCGTTTATCCCTTTCGTTTTTTGTTTTTTAGTGACTATATTGATAATCCCTCCTGTTCCTTCGGCGTCGTATTTTGCATCGGGATTGGTAATCAGTTCAATATTTTCAACATTGGCAGAGGGCAATGAGCCAAGTGATGTAACTGTTGTTGGGCGACCATCCACCAGGATTAGAATGTTACTGTTGCCCCTCAAATAAATATTGTTTTCAGCATCGATACTAATTGATGACTGGTTTTTCAGCACATCGGTGATGCTACTTGAAACCGAAGAAATATTTTGCGATACATCGATTTTGGTTTTCTCGATGCTGATTTGCTTTTCTGCTCTATTGCCTGTTACCTGAACTTCGTTGATGGAAACCGCAGAATTGCTTAACTCGATTGGCTCAATCTTACGAATTGAGTTATTGGTTAGGTCAACAGCCACTGTTTTGCTTTTGTATCCAACAAAACTCGATTTGACAATACATTTTGCTGGCGGTAGTTCCAACGAAAATTCGCCTTTGGAATTAGTAACTGTTCCGGTAATGAGGGAATTATCCATCTTCTTATAAACAGCTACCGATGCAAATTCAATGGGTTGACGGGTCAATGAATCAATGACATTACCCGAAAAAGTTGTTTTTTTATTCTCCTGTGCGCTTGTTGAAATCCAAGAGCATATAATGAAAAAAGCAATTATCGTTTTTAAAATCTTAAACATTCTTTTTGTTTTAATTATCAATAAGCATTGGTATCGATGCAGTTTTCATCTTCGGTTTCAAATTCGAGTGTAGCATGTTGGATATTCACATGTTCTAACTCGTGTTTAATTTCAGTTTTGATTTGGATAGCAATCAATTGTAAAACATGGCAATGTTTTACAAATTTCAAATACCCGGTTACACTTTGGTGTATCCAAGCCTTTATCAGGGCAACAATCGGTTTGTTTTCCCTGCCATTGTTCCACTGCCCCCAGAAATTCATTGAAGTAGGTTTTTAACAGGTCAAATCCTTCATCGCTGATCCGGTAATTGGAACAGGTACCTTCATTGGTGCAGGTGATTAAACCAGCTTCTTTTAACTTATTCAGGTGTTCGGAAACGGTTGATTTTGCCAATGGCAATTTTTCTGAAATACCACCAGCCTGACAACCATTAAATTTTGCCAGGTGCAGCATGATTTGTAACCTTGCCGGGTGCGATAGAGCGCCCAGCAAGGTTGCAAGTTTCAAAGGAATATTCTGATAGGTTTCTTTTTGCATTTATTCGGTATAGTCTGTCATTTAAAAAAGTGATCCGTAAATCAATCCCGACACGGTCGCCATTACCACTACCAATGTTACATACACCACCGTTTTTTGTGTTCCCATTATGCCGCGGATGACCAGCATGTTGGGCAACGAAAGCGACGGACCGGCCAGTAACAATGCCAGTGCAGGGCCTTTGCCCATGCCCGAAGCAATTAAGCCTTGCAAAATCGGTACTTCGGTAAGCGTGGCAAAATACATGAATGCGCCAACCACCGAGGCAAATAAGTTAGAGAAAACAGAGTTTCCTCCGACCAATGCCGAAATCCATTCGTTGGGAATGACCCCGGCGATGGCTTGTCCGTCGTGGGTCGAACCCAAAAGGAACCCTGCGGTTACCACACCCACAGCGAGTAAGGGCAGAATCTGTTTGGCAAATTCCCAGGTTGAGATGGTCCATCCCTTGTTGTCCTCATCATTTTTGTCGAACAAGGTAATGATACTTAATGCAGCAATCCCGACGATCATCGGAACCAAAGGGCTTAACTTCGGATTTTCGATAAATGTTGTAGCCAGCAATGCCGATAATGCAGTTGCAAGTACTGCGTACAAAACCCACTGCCATTTAATTTTAAGGATATAGATCAACGAATAAGCCAGAAACAAGCCAAAGAATCCGGTGATATACCATTTTAAATGCCAGATAAAATACCACGTGCTACTGGTATCGCCGTTTGAAGGAGCTCCCCAGTTGGCAAAAACCAAAATGAGGATCAGTGTGAAAAAGTGAAACGAAGTTTGCCACATCGGGCGTTTTTCAGGTTCAGGGACAATATTCATTTGTTGTTCCTTTTTTATTTTTTCTTCTTTCCGGTAAATGATCGACATGGCAACGCCAATAATCACACTGAACGATACAGCGCCCACCGTCCGGGCGACACCCATTTCAAACCCTAGAATACGAGCGGTTAAAATGATTGCCAGAATATTGATGGCTGGTCCGGAATAGAGGAATGCGATAGCTGGTCCCAGCCCGGCGCCGCGTTTGTGAATGCTCGAAAACAGCGGCAGGATGGTGCAGGAGCAAACAGCCAGAATAGTTCCCGAAACTGCGGCAACAGTATAAGCCAGCCATTTTTTTGCATTAGCCCCGAAATATTTCAGTACCGATCCCTGACTTACGAAAATTGAAATGACCCCGGCAATAAAGAACGCCGGTAACAGGCAAAGTACCACGTGTTCGCGGGCATACCATTTCACCAAATCAAATGTTGCAGCTATTGCTGTGTTGAACCGTGCGCTTTCGATGGGCAGAAAAAAAGCTACCCCGAAAAACACCGCAATCCAAATCAGTATTTTTATTTCTTTTTTAGTTTCCACGTTTAAGATTTATAATTTGTAATTGATTATTTCTGATTCGTTGTTCGCAAAATTACGAACAATGTTTTCAAATTTTTTTAAAAGAACATAACTATCACGTAGTACACACCCACGCCAATGAACAACACGGCAATCACGCGGCGGAACCACTGCTCGAAGGTCTTTATTTTGTTGTAAATACCTCCGATAGAACCCACTGAGAAAGCAATCAGCCATGCAAAAAGGATAACCGGGATGCCGGTTGCCAGGGCAAATACAATAGGCAAATACAATCCCGAAGCGCTGCTGATGGTCATGGGGATCAGCATTCCGAAATAAAGCACGCCGCTGTACGGGCAGAAAGCCAGGGCAAACACAATTCCGAGCAAAAGTACACCCCAAAATCCCTTGTTGGCACGGTTCTCCATTTTATCAGCCAGGGAGCCAATACCCGGAATTCTGATGAAATTCAGTACGCCCAGCATAAACAACCCAATAATGATGAGCAACGGGCCGAGTATTTTCTCGCCCCAGTTTTGAAAGAATCCCTGCAAGCTGAATTGTTCGGCTCCGAAAAAAAACAGCAAGCCGATAATTGTGTACGAAATTGCCCGTCCGAGTGTATAAATTAATCCATTGTAGAACACTTTCCTGCGGTTTTCAATGTCTTTGCTGATAAACCCGATTGCCGTAATATTAGTGGCCAGCGGACAGGGACTGACGGCTGTCATCAGTCCCAGTATAAATGCCGACAACAAAGGGAACTGAGAATTTTCAAGGAAATTTTGCAGTACCTCCATTGTTTTATTTTATCGAATCGATGGTTGATTTAAGTTTTGCTTTGAACTTGTCCGGTTTGATCCGTGCGTTCAGAAAAGCTTCGTTGGTCAGGTTGATCACCTTGTCGCCTTTGATAATCAACAGGGTTTGTCCACTGATTTTGTATTTTTCAATCAGCGGATTTTTGCTGTCTTCTTCCCGGTTGATCGACTGAAACGAAACCTGGTCGCCGTAATATTCTTTCAGTGCTTCTTTAGTGACTGCTTCAACAGCCTGGCAAGTGGCACACCGGCGGGTTGCATGAAAATAGTAAGCTTTTACGGCAGAGGCATCATCGTTGTTTGCATTCATCACAATAACAGATGATTTATCTGTCTGATTTTTACTGTATCCTGATACAACTGAGAAAACAAGAAGGAGAGAAAAGAAAACAATAATTCGTTTCATAATTGTTGGTTATTTTGTGATTAAAGTTTTGATTTCGGCAACCGTAGGTACTTTGCCTTTCATAACTACCTTTCCATCGATAACCAGGGCTGGGGTAGTCATCACTCCGTGGTTCATAATATCGACAATGTCTTCCACTTTGGTTATCTCTGCATCGATGCCGGCCTCGGCAACGGCTTCTCTGGTGGCTTTCTCAAGCGCCTTGCACTTGGGGCAACCCGTTCCTAAAACTTTTATTTCCATAGTATGTTATTCGTTGTTCGCAAAATTACGAACAAAGGTATCAAATTTTTTATTTGGCAAGTATTTCAGTAAATAATTTCCGGGCCAGTTCCCAGTTTTTTTGGTTCAGGCAATATTTAACTTTCGGAGCCTGAATTTCGCCTTGGATGAGGCCTGCATCTTTCAGTTCCTTCAGGTGTTGCGAAAGGGTTGATTTGGCAACCGGGAGAATATCCGACAAGTCGCCGCTGTAACAGCACGATTGTTGCGAAAGCAGTTGCAAAATATAAATGCGGATCGGGTGCCCCATGGCTTTGGCAAATCGGGCCGCCTGTACCTGTTCTTCCGTAAAAACGGTAAATTTTTCCATCTGAATAATTTTCCGACAAAAATATGGAATCTTTCTGATCTTGAACGATTTTTTTAAGATTCAAAACCAAGAACAAAAAAGTATCAGTAATATTTTGTGATTTTCGAAAACTTTATGGATAACAAACAATAATCCCCGCACAATTATTGCTGAATTTTTCGGTTATCTTTACTGCATGAAGCTTTCGGTGGTCATAGTGAATTATAACGTGAAGCACTTTTTGGAACAGTGCCTTTATGCCGCATTGAAAGCTTCTGAAAATATCGAGACCGAAATTTTTGTAGTCGACAACAATTCGGTGGATGGCTCCTGCGCAATGCTGCGCGAAAAATTTCCGCAGGTCATTTTAATTGAAAACCAGCAAAATCTGGGCTTCTCGAAAGCCAATAACCAGGCCATCCGTCGGTCGAAAGGCGAGTATGTTTTGCTGCTGAATCCCGACACGGTGGTGGAAGAAAACAGCTTTGAAAAGATTTGCGCTTTCATGGATGCGCATCCTGAAGCAGGTGGGCTGGGTGTGAAAATGATCGACGGCAAAGGCCATTTTTTGCCCGAATCGAAACGCGGTTTGCCAACGCCCAAAGTGGCTTTTTACAAGATTTTCGGACTGTCGGCTTTGTTTCCCAAATCGAAGGAGTTCAGCCGGTATCATCTGGGGCATCTCGACGAAAACCAGACGCACGAAGTGGAAATTCTGGCCGGCGCGTTCATGCTGATGCGTAAAAAAGCGCTCAACGAAGTGGGTCTGCTCGACGAAGACTATTTCATGTATGGCGAAGATATTGACCTGTCGTACCGGCTGGTGCTGGGCGGATACAAAAATTATTATTTTGCCGGTACCACCATTATCCATTATAAAGGCGAGAGTACTAAAAAAGGAAGTGTTAACTACGTGAAAATGTTTTACAATGCGATGATCATTTTCGCGCATAAACATTTCACGAAAGGCAATGCCAAATTGTACCGTTTCGTGATTAATATGGCTATTTATTTCCGGGCCTTGCTGGCTCTGGTCAGCCGTTTCGTACGGCGGGTTTTCCTGCCGGTTCTCGATGCGCTGTTTATTTATCTGGGCTACGCGGTTTTGCTTCCCTATTGGGAAACCCTGAAATTTGAAAGTGGTTACTATCCGCCCGAATACCTGAATTTTGTTGTTCCTGCGTACATCCTGATCTGGATTGTTGCCCTCGTTTTTTCGGGCGGTTACCAGCGTCCGGTCAGCCTGAAACGAATTATTTCAGGATTGATCTGGGGTACGTTCAGCATATTGGTTTTGTACTCACTGGTTGATGAAAGCCTGCGTTTTTCGCGTGCGCTTATCCTGCTTGGTTCTGCCTGGGCTTTTGTTGTGCTGGTTTCCTACCGCTTGGTTTTAAACTGGTTGAAGCTGAAAAATTTTCAGTTGGATATTGATCTGAAAAAGCGGATTGCTATTGTCGCCAAACCGGAAGAGGCCGAACGAATCAGCCACTTGATCAGTCAGACCAACCTGAAAACCGAATTGCTCGGGATGGTTTCACCTTCCGGAGAAAAATTCGGGCACAATTATCTGGGCGAGATTGGGCAGATTGAAGAAATCGTAAAAATCAATAAAATCGATGAACTGATCTTTTCGTCGGTTGATATGCCTTCGCGCAATATCATCAGTACCATGCTGCAACTCACCGGACTGAACGTGGACTACAAAATTGCTCCGCCCGAAAGTATTTCCATCATCGGCAGCAATTCGATTGACACGGCAGGCGATTTGTACGTGTTGCAAATCAACTCGATTGCAAAGGAAAAGAACCTGCGGTACAAACGGATGCTCGATGTGTTTTTGGCGATTTTGTTTTTGTTGTGTTCTCCATTGATTATTTGGACTGTTGACAACAAAGCGGGTTTCTTTGGAAATATTTTCAGGGTACTCTCAGGAAGGAAAAGCTGGGTAGGCTATGCTGTTTGTGAAACACGAAATATGAATTTGCCGGTGATCAGAGGAGGTGTAATTTCTCCGTCCGATATTTTTGAGTCTGTCTTGCCGGAAACAAAAAAAGACGAACTGAATATTTTGTACGCGAAAGATTATCAGCCGGTAAACGATTTGGAATACATATACAAAGCATGGAAGAAATTAGGGTGCGGCGTCCCGAAGGCTCGGGATTAATCGCCGGGTGGCGCGATTAGAAATCACACATTTTATCTGACGATTAAAAATCGCTGCACCCGGATAAAAAATAAAAAATGGCGCTACAAAAATTGGAATATGGTACAATCAGGCTTCGTCCGCTGGAGCCGGAAGATGTTGACCTGCTTTATTCGTGGGAAAACGAAATGGCGGTTTGGGAAGTCAGCAACACGCTGGCGCCTTTTTCTAAATACATTATCGAACAATATATCCTGAATTCGCAGCGCGATATTTACGAGAGCAAACAACTTCGTCTGATAATTGAAACACCCGACGGGACGCCGGTTGGTGCAGTCGATCTGTTCGATTTCGATCCTTTTCATCAGCGGGCAGGAGTTGGCATCCTGATCCACAACACCGGCGAACGCCAAAAGGGGTACGCTACCGATGCTTTGCTGCTGATGTGTATCTATGCAAAAGAAATACTGGGGCTGCACCAGTTGTTTGCCAATATTACTGCCGACAACGAGGCCAGCCTTCGTTTGTTTGTGAAATGCAGGTTCGAACTTTGCGGTCAGAAAAAAGACTGGGTGAAGTCGGGGCTGGAATGGAAAGACGAGTTCGTTTTTCAGCGGCTGCTTTAGGGTGTGGCGATTTCCAACCTCAGGCTTAAAATACACGGTTAAAAACCACGCTACCCAAATAGCAGCACTTATTTGCTTTCATTAACAAGCCGGTTTCAAACCAAATTGCCAAACAGGTGTTGTTTATCATGTCGGTTAAATGCCGGCAAATTTTTTAATAACAAAAGCGTATTTTTAGCTTTCCTAATAAATCCAACGCAATGAAGAGATTTTTCAACTTTCTGGTTTCTTTCTCATTTATGGGCTTTTTGTTACTGATTCTGGCATTCGCTATGGCTATAGCCACTTTTGTTGAAAGCAGTTACGGAAGCGCCGCGTCAAGAGGGATAATATACAACTCATGGTGGTTTGAGTTGGTTTTTGCATTTTTGGGAATCAATTTACTGGTGAATTTCTTCCGTGCAAAACTGTACAGCAAATACCGGTTTACCGTCGGCCTTTTTCATATTTCGTTTGTAGTGATTGTGCTGGGAGCTGCCATCACCCGCTACTACAGTTTCGAAGGGTTGATGCACATCCGCGAAGGAAGCGCCGGTAATTCGATCTTATCGACCGACGACTATATGACCATTGAATACAACGGGCAAAAGGTTCAGAAAAAAGTGTTGTTTTCTGAATTGAAAACAGGGGAACTAAACACGCATATTTCCATTGACGGGCAAAATGTTAGCCTGAAATCAATTGGGTTTGTGAAAGACGCAAAAAAAACGCCGGTTGAATATCCGACAGGTGTCGAAATGATTGATTTTGTGGTTTCGGCCGGACAGGGAATGGAAAGTTTTACATTCCGGAAAAACGATACAGTTGACTTGGGTGGAGTTGTTGTTGCATACGGCGACACCAGTTCAAACATTCGTTTTATCAACGAAGGAGAGAAGTTGTTCCTCGTGAGCGACCGCCCCATGCAGCTTCGTTCGATGACCGGTGGCGAGCCTGCGGATTTGCCGGTGAATGAACCCATCGAAGTGAAGCCGATGAATTTGTATTCGTTTGACGGGTATATGTTGCTGGTGAAGAAGTTTTACGAGAAAGCGATCCTTCGTGTCACGCATGATCCATCGGGCAATGCGCAGGAAGATGCAGTACTGGTTGAAGTTTCCGACGGACAGACAAAAACTATTGTAAATGTATTTGGCCGCCACAGCATGGCGGGCGAACCAACTGTTTTTATGCTCGGGAATACCGATGTGAAGATCAGTTACGGAGCTATTCCGATTGAATTGCCGTTTTCCATCAAACTACGGGATTTTCAACTGGAACGCTATCCGGGGTCCGAAAGCCCATCCTCGTTTGCCAGCGAACTTACGCTGCTCGATCAGGAAAAAGGAATTGAGAAAGATATTCGTGTTTTTATGAATAACACCCTGAAACATCGCGGCTACCGCTTCTACCAGTCGTCATACGATCAGGATGAACTGGGTACTATTTTGTCGGTCAATGCCGACGGGCTGGGAACAGCGGTAACTTATATTGGGTATGCGATGTTGTTTTTGGGCATCATTTTATCGCTTCTGAATAAAAATTCCTACTTCAGTTTGCTGATCCGGCGACTGAAACAAAGCTCGAAAGCTGTTGCCGTTATGCTGTTTGCAGTGTTACTGGGAAGCTCGTCGTTAAAGGCGAATGATGCGGCTTTTGCAAGTATTCCCGAACTTGACCCGCAACTGGTACAGGACTTTTCTGAATTGTGGGTGCATGGGCACGACGGACGTATTGAGCCGGTTTCGACACTGGCGTCCGAAGTGTTGCGCAAGGTGAGCCGCAAATCTTCTTTTAACGGAAAAACGGCTGAAGAAGTGATGCTCAGCATGTATCTGTATCCTGAATTATGGAAGACCGTTCCGATGGTAAAAGTATCGGAAAAGCAGATATTGGCGCAGTTGGGAAGTACAAGGGACAGGTTGCCGGTTACTGAATTTTTCGATGAGGCCGGAAATTACCGTATTGCCAGCCAGGTACAAGCGGCTTATGCCAAGATGCCTGCCTTCCGGAACCATCTTGATAAAGAATTTATTTATGTGGACGAACGGGTGAATGTATTTTTCATGGTTTTCCGCGGACAGTTGTTTGGCTTGTTTCCCACCGGAAAAACTGAAGACCCCTGGCTGTCACCGGGAAGTATGGCTACCGGTCTTCCGGTTGCCGATTCGCTGTTTGTGAACCGGGGATTCGAACTTCTGAAGGAATCGGTAGCAGGAAAGGGGTCACTTGATGCACGCCAGATCATTGCAACTGTTACCGCTTTTCAGGAAAAATTTGCGGCCAACATAATTCCTTCTGAATCACGTAAAAGGGTGGAGATTTTTTATAATGACTTCAATCCTTTCAAACGGGTATTCCTTATTTATTTGTTGTTTGGAATTACGCTTCTTTTTGTATTGTTTGTAAATATTTTCAGACAGAAAACGATTAATAAATACCTGAGATATACTTTGATCGGGTTCATTATGCTGGGATTTTTGATTCATACCGGAGGACTTATCATGCGCTGGTATGCTTCGGGACATGCGCCCTGGAGCAACGGTTACGAGTCGATGATTTACGTGGCCTGGGCTTCCATGCTGGCCGGATTGATTTTTGGCCGTAAATATCCGTTGGTGATTGGTACTGCCGCATTCATGGCCGGAATCACTCTTTTTGTGGCCCACCTCAACTGGATGAATCCTGAAATTACCAACCTAGTTCCCGTGCTGAAATCATATTGGCTGCTTATCCACGTGGCCGTGATTACCGCCAGCTACGGGTTTATCGGGCTGAGCGCATTTCTTGGTTTGCTGGTGCTTATTTTATTCAGCATTACCAATGAAAGGAACAGGAATAATGTTGGCAAATTCGTCGATCAGCTTACGACAATTAATGAAATGTCGGCGATTGTTGGTTTATATATGCTTACCATCGGTACTTTTTTGGGAGGTGTTTGGGCCAACGAAAGCTGGGGCCGCTATTGGGGATGGGACCCAAAAGAAACATGGGCGCTGATCACAGTGGTGCTGTATTCATTTATTTCGCACATGCGGTTGATCCCTTCGTTGAAAGGCGTGTACAACTATAATTTTGCTTCGGTAATTGGCTTTGCCTCGGTGCTGATGACTTACTTCGGAGTAAATTATTATCTGAGCGGATTGCATTCGTATGGACGGGGAACGGCAGGTGCGGTGCACTGGTCGGTTTACCTGTCAATTGGCATAATTGCAGTGCTGATGGTAATATCCTACCTAAAAAGCAAGAAGTATGAACTGGATGTATAAGATTTGAATGATTGTTTCATAAGTTCGATTTTATTTCATTTAAGTGTCTGCTAATAAGAAGTATAATTCTATTTGAAAGTATTCTAAATTAGAATTTTTTAGTCAGATTTGCATTTTTTTTACATTCTGCAAGATTTGGATTGTTGTATATTTGTCAGGTTTTGCCATGCTTAACTAAATCAATTCTACTATGACGGCTGAAGTAAAAAGGACATTTGATATTCTTGACCGCTACATGGAGCTTTTCCCCAGGGAAGATGCTTTGGGAGGCAAGAAAGGCAACGAATGGTACACCTACAGTACCTCGGAATACAGTAAAAAATCACATCAGTTTGCAATGGGCCTTTTGGCTCTGGGCCTGGAAAAGAACGATAAGGTGGCCACTGTTACCACCAACCGTCCGGAATGGAATTTTGCCGATATGGGGCTAGCCATGACCGGAGTAATACATGTACCGATTTATCCAACCATTGGAGAAGACGAATACCGCTACATTCTGGAACATGCAGAAACGAAGGTGCTGATTGTCGGTGACAAAAAATTGTACGAAAAACTAAAACCTATTGCCGACGAAATTAAGAGCATCCGGGAAATATTTACGTTTGAAGAAGTTGAAGGCGCTAAAAGTTATGAAGAAATATTGACACTGGGCAAATCGAAAAAGGATGAACTTTCCGGAAAGCTTCAGCAGATAAAAGATTCGATTACGCCCGACGATCTGGCGACCATCATTTATACATCCGGTACGACCGGGGTTCCCAAAGGCGTGATGCTGACCCATGAAAATCTGGTGTCGAATTTTGTTGCCCATTCGCACATGCACAATCTGGGGAAAGACCACCGGGTGATCAGCTTTTTACCGCTTTGCCATGTTTACGAACGCAGTGTGAATTACCATTTTCAGTACAAAGGAATGGGCGTTTACTATGTGGGTAACCTCGGACAGATTGTATCGGCGATAAAAGAAATAAAACCCCACATGTTTAACTCGGTGCCGCGCCTGCTTGAGCGTGTTCACGACGGGTTTGTGTCGAAAGGAAAAGAACTGAGCGGGCTGAAACGGGTTATTTATTTTTGGGCAATGAGGCTGACCCGCCATTTTGAGTACAACAAAAAATACAATCTCTTCCTGAAGTTCAGGATAAAACTGGCCGACAAGCTGATCTATTCGAAATGGAGAGAAGCGCTTGGGGGCAACATCACGTACATTGTTTCGGGGGGTGCTGCGTTACAACCCAACATTGCACGGGTACTGGGAATGGCCGGAATGATGAACCTGGAAGGTTACGGACTAACTGAAACGTCGCCGGTGATTGCCGTAAACAACCCGGCAAAAGGCGAATTGAAAATCGGTACCGTCGGACCGGTTCTCGATAATGTTCAGGTGAAAATTGCCGAAGATGGAGAAATCCTTTGCAAAGGGCCCAGCGTGATGAAGGGGTATTACAAAGCTCCGGAATTAACTGCCGAAGTGATTGATGAAGAAGGCTGGTTTCACACCGGAGATATTGGTATTCTGGAAGAAGGCAAATACCTCAAAATTACCGACCGCAAAAAAGAGATGTTCAAGCTTTCGGGCGGTAAATATATTGCCCCTCAGATGATCGAAAATAAACTGAAAGCTTCGTTTTTCATTGAACAGGCGATGGTGATCGGGGCCGGTGAAAAATTTGCCAGCGCGTTGATTTCTCCCAACTTTGAATATCTGCACGACTGGTGTAGCCAGAATAAAATTCATTTCCGCGACAATGAAGAACTGATTGAGAAAGACGAAGTAGTGTTGCAGATGCAAAAAGAAGTGGCTGCGATTAACAAGACCCTCGGGGAACACGAAGAAATAAAACGTTTTCGTCTGGTATGTGAAGAATGGACGCCCCAAACCGGCGAACTTTCGCCAACGTTGAAATTGAAACGAAATTACGTAACAGATAAATACCAGGATGTTATCGATGAGATTTATTCCGTTTCGCACAATAACAAAACCGGTGGAAACGGGCTTCACATCAGGTTGCCAAAAGTAAACCTGAACCTGAACCTAAAGCTGAGGCTCGATACGCGGTTCGACATCAGTGGGTTTATAAAAAGGCTGAAGTTTTAATCCGGCAACAACTCCACGGTAAGTTACCAGACTGTTTTAATGAGTCCTCCGTCTACTTGCAGGCTGGCGCCTGTAATGTATGAGGCGGCATCAGAAAGAAGGAAAGCTCCGGCTTTGCCAAACTCTTCCGTTGTCCCATAACGACCAAGCGGGATTCTTCCGACCATTTGCTTTTGAATATCTGAAAGCGGTTGTCCTGTCCTTTTTGCAATCGATTCGTCGAGCGAGCGAAGCCGGTCAGTATCAATCCGTCCCGGCATCAGATTATTAACGCGAATATTGTATGGTGCCAACTCTGTGGACAACGATTTTACCAGGCTGGTTACACCCGAACGGAATACATTTGACAGCAATAGGTTATCAATAGGTTCTTTTACCGACAAGGAAGTGACTGCTACGATGCTTCCTTTCTGCTGCTTTTTCATGGCGGGCAATACAGCCCGGATCATTCTCACGGCGCTCATCAGCGTCAGGTCGAAAGCCTGCTGCCAGTCGTCGTCCGAAAAATCGCTGAACCTTCCGGCCGGCGGGCCGCCTGCGTTAACCAGCAGTCCATCAATTTGCCCGAATTTGTCGACTACTGCATCTCTCCATAAAAGGATGGATTTTCCGGAAGAAGCATCCATTGCAAAAGGGAAAACAATTGCCCCTGTTTCTTTCGTAAGCTCTTGTGCTGTATGTTCAATTTTTTCTTTTGTACGACTGGAAATACACACGATAGCTCTGTTTTTTGCCAGTTCGCGTGCAACGCCAAAACCCAGTCCCTTGCCGGAGGCGGCAATCATAAAAACCCTGTCTTTTACCTGAAGCTCCATTTTTTTCGTTTATAATTTACTCCATGGAATACCCGACAGTACAAGCGCCAGTGCAATCGCAAAAAAGATTGCTGCCTTTTTAAATTTCAGTTGGTCGGTTTTTGCTTTTTTCGATTTGGCCCGGCCAATATGAACAAGCACTATTGCTGCAAGCATAATACTGAAATGTTCGACTGCATAAAAACGCAAATCGGAATTTTTCATGGCAGCGCCAAAATCGGCAAATGCAGCTTGGGTAATCGGGCTTACAAAAAGGTAAAGAACTAGCCCTGTCAACAATTGCAGGTCGAAAAGCGAAGTGAAAATAACACTTAGAATTGTATCCTGCTTCTGCCATTTTTTATTGCCCAGCCAGCCGATAAAATACTTTACAATGACGATAACTGCGATCACCAGAATCAACCAGCGAAGTGTACTGTGAAGATGCATTAATCCAATATACATGACTCAAAAATATTTTGTTTCTGTATAGAACATTCGGAAATGCTTTTGGTTGAAATTATTATTGGGCTTCGGGAAATTCTGCCAGCTTAAAAATTTGGTCAAGTTCAACTATTCTTAATTTTTCGTTTTGGAAGAGCGAGGCATTAATCATCGCCCGGGCAACAATTTCATCTTTGATTGGCCTGTATTTCTTCAACATAAAATGGGTGAAAAAACTCATAATTTTGATGGACATCTTTTCTGTATACCGGTTTTCAGTACGATTGCCATCCAAAATAGAAGGCCGGAGAATAGTAATGTTCCTGAAGTTTAATTTGGAAACAGCTTCGTCGAGTTCCCCTTTCATTCGCGAATAAAAAACAGACGATTTGGAATTGGCACCGACTGATGAAACCAGCACGTATGCAGGGATTCCATTCCCAACAGCAATACTTGCGAACGAATATTGGTACGTAAAATCAATATTGTATTGTTTTTCTTTCGAACCCGCGGTTCTCAGCGTTGTTCCAAGAGTTGAAAACAAAACATCTCCGGTCACCAGCTTCGTCCATTCCTCCGGTTTGTCAAAATCAATGAGATATTCTTTCAGTTTGGGATGTGAAATTCCCGATTTGCGGCGGACAAAAATTTTTACTTCCGAAAAATTTTCATTTTCAAGAAGCAGTCGTACCAGTTGTTTTCCAATCAGACCGGTTGCCCCGATAATAGTTGCAGTTTTTTGCATAGAGTTTCTAGATTAAATTACTTAAAATGAGTTTCTTCTAATGAGGCGGAAAGGATTATGGATTTTACCTTTCAGGCTATCGGTCAAAAAGAGTGCAGCCGTTTCTCCCATCCGGTAAAAGTCGGTTGTTAAAACCGAAATTCCGCCCGCCAGTATTTCTTTCATCGGCGTATCGTCATACGATATAATCCCGATATCTTTTCCGGTTTCCCAGTTTTTTTCTTTTATCCGGTTCAGCAAATGGAAAAGCTCATTGTCATCGTAAACAATGTATAATTCTCCTTTCCTGATCTCGGTTTGAAACACACTGGACAAAACCGCATGTTCCAGATGATGGGTGTTGCAAAATCTTTTGAACCCGGTAATACAACCTTCCGGAACGAACTGAAATTTGCTTTTCGAAAGGCTTAACGATATGGAGCTGTATTTCCGGATGGATTCCAATCCCGATTCGAGCCCGGTGAAAATATCGTTCTCAAAATCCTGGTAGACTGCATTGTACCCGTCGGAAAGACCGGGCACATGAGCGTCAATCAGAATCAATTTCTTTTCAGGGACTTTGTGTAATATTTTACTGATATCGTCGCTGATGTGAGGCATGACCACATAATGGCTGTAATGCCCGAGGTTGTCGCGGATCAGTTTTTCGAAGCGCTTTTTATCGTAGTGATGAAAAAACACGCTGACTCCGGCATCTCTGCCGGTATGTTCCATGAATGATTCGTAAATAATTTCTTTATACGCATTCATCCGGTCGAAAAGAAGAAAAACTTTGAGCTTGTTTTGAATGCCTGAGCTTGCAATAAAAAAGCCTTTTCCCTGCTTAGACGATAAAACTCCCAGTTCTTTCAATTCTTCATAGGCACGAATGACAGTTCCCGGCGCCAAATTGAACTCCTGCCTGATTTTATGGATAGATGGCATTTGGTCACCTTCAGTCAGTGTCCCGTTCTCAATCGCCCGTACAACAGCATCTTTTATTTGCTGATAGATTGGTGTAATTGCACGATAATCCGGTGTTTCCAGCCACTTCATGGGTTTTCTATTTTAGAACATATTCAATGTAAAAGTTTAAATATACGATCAAAAACTATTTTTGGCTGTATAAGTGTGGTAAAGTTTAAAAAATAAATTGAGTATGATACAAATATCAAGTTATTGGATTGCAATTCTGTTTTGTGTTTTTGCAATGATCTGCTGGGGCTCGTGGTCGAATACCCAGAAAATGGTTCAAAGCAACTGGCGTTTCGAATTGTTTTACTGGGATTTAATCATTGGCATTTTGCTGATGTCGCTGGTATCGGCATTTACCGTAGGCAGCATGGGCGACACCGGACGCAGTTTTGTGGAAGACCTGAAACAGGCTGATGCGTCGAGCATCGTCTATGCCATGATCGGCGGTTTATTGTGGAACCTGGGGAACCTGCTCCTTGTGGCAGCCATTGCCGTGGCCGGAATGTCGGTAGCTTTTCCCATTGGGGGCGGTCTTGCCTGGATTCTTGGCATCATTCTAAACTACATAAATGTAATCATGAAAGGCGGAAATCCCAGTACGCAGCCAGCGCTGCTCTGGACCGGGGTTATCATTATTATTGCCGCTATTTTTCTCAGCGGAAAATCATACAGCAATCTTTCCCGCGAAAAAAAGAAACCTTCAACGAAAGGGATTTTGCTTTCGGTTATTGCCGGTTTGTTCATTGCATTTTTTTATCCGGTGGTAGTAAATTCACTCGATCCTGCATTTGTTTCCGGAGGGAAAGGAACGCTGACCCCTTATTCCGGGGTTTTCTTTTTTGCTGTTGGGGTTTTCATTAGTACATTTTTCATTAATCCGGTTTTTATGCGCAAACCGGTTGAAGGCGCTCCTGTAAAAATGAAAGAATATTTTTCGGGTTCATTGTCTATCCATTTAACCGGAGTTTTAGGAGGCGCCATTTGGATGCTGGGTATGATTTTTAGCTATATGGCAGTGGGCGCAGCCAATCCTGCCATTGCTTACGCACTGAGCAACGCCGCGCCGGTTGTTGCTATTTTATGGGGCGTTTTGGTGTGGAAAGAATTTCGTGGAGCCCCAAAAGGAACCAGCGCACTTTTGCTGATCATGTTTATCGCTTACATAGCCGGGCTGGTATTAATAACTATGTCGAATGCATAAATATTCCCGATGAACCGGTAAAATGAAATAAAAGTGGAAGCAGGAATTAGTTCATATACATTTACGTGGGCCGTCGGTGTTCCGGGAAAAATGCCGCAGCAGTGCATGTCTGTTTTCGATCTGATTGAAAAAGCAGTGGAGTATCAGATTCCGGTTGTTCAGATTGCCGACAATTTGCCGCTTGACCAGTTTTCGCATCTGCAATTAACGAAGATTAAAGAATTTGCAGATAAAAAGAAAATCAAAATAGAACCCGGAGCGAAAAAGATGACCGATGAAAATCTGGAACAGTATATTGAGATTGCCTGTCTTTTTAAATCGTCCATCCTTCGGTTTGTGATTGACGGCGCTGAGTTTCATCCCTCATTGGATGATGTTCATCAAATCATACGGAACGGATTATCGTCGTTGAAAGAAAAAAATATCATTCTAGCCATCGAAAACCACGACCGTTTTACAGCCCGCGAATTTGTATCGATGGTTGAAAAAGCGGGCAGTAATCATGTCGGCATTTGCCTCGATACCGTGAATTCGATGGGGGCGGGCGAAGGACTAGAAACAGTGATCAACTTGCTGGCTCCGTTAACGGTCAACCTTCATGTAAAGGAATTTTCTGTTGATCGGGTATTCCATAAAATGGGATTTATTATTGAGGGAAAACCACTTGGAAAAGGAATGTTACCTCTCGGTGAATTGCTCGAAAAAGTCAATCCCCGCTGTCAGTCTGCTATTTTGGAGCAATGGACCCCTCCAGAAAAAGAACTTAATGAGACCATCCGGAAAGAATCGGAATGGGCTTGTCAGAGCATAAATTATTTAAAATCAATTTTATAAAAATGGGAAGATTTGTTATTTTTCTAATTGCAGTTGTTTTGAACCAGAATGGTTTAGCCCAGGATGCAAAACTTTGGGAGAAGCATGAGATAAGTTTTGTCAGCAGCAAGGAATATAATAATCCGGTGTATGACGTAAAAAATTTTAAAATTACCTTTTGCTCTCCTTCGGGTCGGGAAAAAACAGTTCGTGGCTTCTGGGATGGAGGCAAAGACTGGAAAGTGCGCTTCCTTCCTGACGAAACCGGCACCTGGACATGGTCAACAGATTGTTCCGACAAGGAAAATTCCGGTCTTCATGCACGAAAGGGGGCTTTTGAATGCAACCCCGGGAGAAGTAATGAACTGATTTTTCAAAAAGGGGCAATCCATCATCAACCCGGGAAATACTATTTCTCATACAATGATGGTACGCCGTTCTTTTGGCTGGCCTGTACCGCCTGGAACGGGGCATTAAAATCGACAGATGAAGAATGGGAATATTACCTCAACCACCGGAAAAAGAACCATTACAATGTCATTCAGTTGGTAACCACCGAATGGCGTGGTTGCGATAAAAATGAAGAAGGACTGACTGCCATCGATGGCTCGGGGTACATCCGCATTAATCCTGAATTTTTTAAGCGGATCGACAAACGAATTGACGAAGCCAATGCCAAAGGAATGGTTGTTTCGCCTGTTATTTTGTGGGCTCTGCCCAACGGACAGGGGCGCCATCTGAGTCCGGGATACAGCTTGCCTCTCGATGAAGCGGTTTTGCTTGCCAAATACATTGTGGCCCGCTATCAGGGAAATCATGTGGTTTGGACACTGGGTGGCGACGGAAAATATTACGACGATCAGGAAGTAAAATGGAAAGAAATAGGGCGACAGGTTTTTAACGAAATCGATCATGCCCCGGTCACCATTCATCCACATGGTCTTTCGTGGATCGGAGAATTATTTGCGCAGGAAGACTGGTATAACATGATGGGTTATCAGTCATCGCACAGCAATGGCGAAAAAACGGTTAACTGGATTAACCGCGGACCGATGGCGGAAAAATGGAGTAAGCTGAAACCCATGCCGTATATCAACATGGAACCCAATTACGAAGAAATTTATTTCACCATTACAGATGAAGATGTGAGAAATGCATCGTATTGGAGCCTGTTTGCAACACCTGTTGCCGGGATAACTTACGGGGCGAACGGAATCTGGCCCTGGCTGGCTGAAGGTGAAAAAATACTGAACCACAGCGACAAAGGAAAGGTGACCGGTTGGCGAAAAAGCCTGGATTTTCCGGGAAGTATACAAATGGGGTACCTGGCTGAATTCTTTAATAAGCTGGAATGGTGGCGTTTTTTTCCGGCCAGCGAACTTCTGGAAAATCAACTCGGAGAGAATCAGTTCAATCACTGGGTTTCCGCTCTGAAAAAGGATGACAATTCTGTTATCGTAGTTTATGTGCCTGCCAAATCCGGGCTCCAGCTTTTAAATCCGCAGAAATTGAATTATGAAGCAGAGTGGTTTGATCCGGTTGAAAATACGTACCAGAAAGCTGATATTCAATTGAAGGACAATAAAATAAAGTTTGTACATGATTTTGAACATGACATGTTAATCATTCTAAAAAGGAAATAAAAATGAAAAAGATAGCATTGATCGGCGCCGGTGGAAAAATGGGCTGCCGTCTGACCCGGAATTTAAAATCGTCGGCATATCAGGTCAGTTATGTCGAGATTAGTCCTGCCGGAATTGAACGGTTAAAAGAACTGGGCGTTTCAGTCTCGAACGGGGAAGTTGTTGTTCCCGATGCAGATATTGTTATTCTTGCCGTTCCCGATGTGGCGTTGGCAAAAGTTTCTGCGAATATAATTCCGCAAATGAAATCAGGCGCCTTACTGATGACCCTTGACCCGGCTGTTGCCCGCGCAGGCCGTTTGTTCTTGCGGACCGACGTTTCGTATTTTATCGCACATCCGTCGCATCCTTCGGTGTTCAACTGGGAGCCAACCCCCGAAGCGCAGGCCGATTTCTTTGGAGGTACACTGGCCAAACAAACCATTGTTTGCGCGTTGATGCAGGGACCGGAAGTTGATTATAAACTGGGCGAAGCAGTTGCCAAAACCATGTATGCACCGGTTACCAAAGCATTTGAAATTACGATGGAGCAAATGGCATTGCTTGAACCGGCACTGGTTGAGACATTATCGTCATCGTGCCTTGACCTGGTTCGCGAAGGAATGGAGGAAATTATCAAACGCGGCGTACCGGCTGAAGCTGCCCGCGAATTTTTGTTGGGGCACATCAATATTCAATTGGCGGTGTTGTTCAAGGAATTGCCGAATGCTGTGTTTTCCGATGCAGCAAATAAAGCGCTTCAACGCGGCCGCAGCATCCTTTTTAAAGAAGACTGGAAACAGATTTTTGAGCCTGACAATGTGTTGCAGCAAGTGATTGATATTACATAGTTTCAAATTCCAATTTTCAGGGATCATCATGAGAAAATTAAAATTCGCGATACTGGGCTGCGGTTTCTGGTCGCAGTTTCAGTTGGGAGCCTGGACCGAAATTGAAGGCGCTGAATGTGTCGCACTTTATAACCGGACAAAACAAAAGGCAGAAGAGTTGGCAAAACGGTTTGGCGTGCCACGGGTTTACGATGATGCAGAGGAGCTGCTTAAAAATGAAAAACTTGATTTTATCGATATCGTTACTGATGTAGATACTCACGAAAAATTTACTTTGCTTGGCGCCAAATATGGGTTGGATGTTATCTGTCAAAAACCGATGGCGCCCGATTATGAAGCGGGCAAACGCATGATAAAATCGACCCGGGACGCAGGCGTTCGGTTTTATGTCCACGAAAATTACCGGTGGCAGCCCCAGTTCCGCAGGATAAAAAAAATACTTGATTCAGGGGTAATTGGAAATGCTTTTCGTTGCGAAACGGGCTTCATCACTGCTTTTCCTCTTTTCGAAACCCAGCCTTTTCTTACAGCATTGGAGCATTTTGCGCTTACCGATCAGGGGTCCCATCAATTCGATGTGCTCCGGTATTTGTTTGGTGAAGCCAAAACCATTTACTGTGAGAAGCAAAGAATAAACCCGACCATCAAAGGAGAAGATGTAACTACTTCGGTTCTGAAAATGCAGAACGGGGTTGTTTGCATCCAGAAAATATCTTTCAGTTCGCGAATGGAACAGGAAGTTTTTCCGCAAACACTGTTGCTGATAGAAGGTGAAAAAGGAAGTATCCGGCTGGATGCCGAATTTGAAATTAGCATTACAACTCTTTCAGGAACCACTAAAGAAGTAGTGCCGATGCGGGTGTATCCCTGGCAAACCGACCGGTTAAAACCCGAACCGCCGGGCATTGTCGACATCAATCAAAATATTCTTGACGATATGCTTGGAAAAGGCAAGGCTGAAAATACCGGAGACGATAATTTTAAGACGGTTCAACTGGTGTGGGCGGCCTACGAATCGGCTGAACACGGGAAGATAATCAACATGAACGAATTCTGATGAACCCTCGCAAAAAACGGCAAAAGTCGCCGGTTACCGGGTCGTCTTCCGCATCTGTTTTACTTACAACCGGAGAACTGGATTTACTGTACCGGAGCGGAGCCATTCGTCGGATCAAACACGGAAATACGGAAATAATCAGGATGATTTATTCTGCGGTACGCGACCGGAACTGGGGAACGATAGAACCCGGAATTTTGAAAGAAAGTATCATTCAGGAGAAAGATAGATTCGAGATCAATATTTGGGTGGTTTATCAGAAGAATGAAATTCATTTTGAAGCCGGATACAAAATAACAGGAGCCGGTGGTCATTTGAGATTTGAAATGGATGGCGAGGCCAAATCAACTTTTCATACCAACCGGATTGGCTTTTGCATATTACATCCCATTACTGAATGTGCGGGCAAACCTTGTGTCGTAGTTCATCCCGACGGATCGTCGGATACAACGGTTTTTCCCGAACAAATATCTCCGCATCAACCCATGATGAATATTCGGTCGATGAGATGGCAACCGGCAGAAGGACTGAACGCAGAACTTGATCTGGAGGGGGATATTTTTGAAATGGAAGATCAGCGCAACTGGACCGATGCCTCGTATAAAACCTATTGTACCCCGCTCGATTTACCTTTTCCCCGATTGATTGAAAAGGGGACAAAAATAAAACAGTCGGTTGATTTCATCCTGAAATCCGAAAAAACCGAACTCATTACGACCGAAAAAAAAGCTGAAGTTTTATCCTTTTCGTGGGATGAATCGAAAGTTTATCCGCTGCCATCGCTCGGTACCTGCCAAAGCAGCCGTCAGCAGGGGCTTTCTGAAAATGAGATTAAAATTCTGAAACGACTTCCGTTGGGTCATTACCGGGTAGAGTTAAAACTTTACGGGAAGGAATGGAAAAAATCGATAAAACAGGCTGCTGATGAAAGCCGGAATCTGGGCTGGCCTCTTTTTCTTGTTTTTTATTTTTCAGAAAACAATGAAATTGAATTAATTGAACTCATCGATGAATTACGAAAATATTCAACTATCCTGAAATTTTGCTTTGCTGTCAGAGAAAATCATTTGCCGGACAATCAGTTAAACCGGGAATTGGAAAGAAAGCTGCGATCTGAATTTCCCGCGTTGATCACAGGAACGGGAGTGAATGCCTACTTTGCCGAGTTGAACAGGAACCATCCGCAAACCCGGAATGCCGGTTTTGTAAATTTCGCCATTTCGCCACAGGTACATGCGTTCGATAATTTGTCGCTGGTTGAAAATCTGGAAGCTCAGTCGGGTGTGGTAAAATCAGCAAAGATGCTTTTCCCTGATAAAGAAATAGTTGTTTCGCCGGTGACATTAAAACAGCGTTTTAATGTGGTTGCAACGGGCGATGAACCTGAACTTCTGCCCAGAGAACTTCCGGCTCAGGTCGATATCCGGCAGCGAACTGATTTTGCCGCCGCGTGGACACTGGGAAGTCTGAAAAATTTAACAGAAGCCGGGGCACGACTCATTACATTTTACGAAACAGTCGGTTGGCGCGGACTTGTACAGGGCGACTTTCCTCCGGAACTTCCTGAAAAATTTGGAGCCCGGCCCGGAGAGCTTTTCCCTGTTTTTCATTTGTTCAATGAGTTGGATGGATTTCAGGAAGTGGTACTTTCTGAAAGCTCTTCCCCTCTGACTTTTACAGGACTTGTATTGAAAAACGGCAATTTCCGGAAAATTTTACTGGCTAGTTTTTCAGAAACCCCCATTGAAGTAAATATTGATATTCAGCCCGAATTAATGAAGCGGACAGCCGGATTGAAAAACAAGACAAAAAAAATTGCAGATCAGAAAGTAATCCTTCAGCCATACGAAATCATTGTACTCGAATAAATAGAAAAATTCAGTTTACAAATAATTGAAGTTTCAATTTTATCTCTGCAACGATAACCTTCCGAGAACATAAACCGGTAAATTCTTGTTATTGGTATTCAGTAAAATCTGATACTTGAAGTTAAATCAATAAAACTGAAACTATGGTTGCAAGAATTCATAGCCTGGGCGGTTATATTTATGAGTACAAAAAAAGTGTTGCCAATCCCGAAGTGTTTTGGGCGCAGATAGCTGAAAATTTTCACTGGCGCAAGCGGTTTACCAAGGTTCTTGAATGGAACTTTTCAAATCCTGACATCAAGTGGTTTATTGATGGGAAATTAAATATCACGGAAAATATCTTTGAAAAGAATATGTACACCCATGCCGATCAGTTGGCCATTATCTGGGAACCGAACGATCCGAATGAAGAACATATACAGTTAACTTACATGCAATTATTCAGGGAGGTGAATAAATTTGCCAACACCCTGAAACGGCTTAACGTGAGGAAAGGTGACCGTGTGGCAATTTATATGCCGATGGTTCCTGAATTAACGATTGCCATGCTGGCCTGTGCACGTATCGGAGCAGTACATTCGGTAGTATTTGCCGGTTTTTCTGCTCAATCGCTTTCCGAACGGATCAACGATGCACAGGCAAAAGTACTGCTGACTGCCGATGGCGGTTTTCGGGGGAATAAAATTACTCCTCTGAAACAGATTGCCGATGAGGCTTTGGAAAGCAGTCCGTGTGTTGAAACGGTAGTAGTTTTGAAACGCACCAAAACGGAAGTAAATATGGAAGTCGGCCGCGATATATGGTGGCACACCGCTATCAACGGACAGTCCGATGAATGCCCGGCTGAAGTGATGGATGCTGAAGATGAACTTTTCATTTTGTACACATCGGGTTCAACCGGCAAACCGAAAGGCATTGTGCATACTGTCGGAGGATATATGGTGTTTACGGCCTACACATTTAAGAACGTATTTCAATACAATGCCGGCGATGTGTACTTCTGCACGGCTGATATTGGCTGGATCACCGGCCATTCCTACATTGTTTACGGACCTTTGTTGAATGGCGCCCAGTCTGTTATGTTTGAAGGTGTTCCAACCTGGCCCGATGCGGGACGATTTTGGGATATTGTCGATAAATTCAATGTCAACCAGTTTTACACAGCGCCAACGGCCATCCGCTCCTTACTGGCACAGGGAATGGAGTTCGTGAACGGGAAAAAATTAACTTCCCTGAAAGTACTGGGAACTGTGGGTGAACCAATCAACGAAGAAGCCTGGCACTGGTACCACGACCACATTGGGAAAAGCCGGTGCCCGATTGTTGATACCTGGTGGCAAACTGAGACCGGCGGGGTGATGATCAGTCCGATGGCTGGAATTACTCCGACCAAACCATCGTTTGCAACAATGCCGTTACCCGGTATTCAGCCGGTGATAGTTGACAATGAAGGCCGCGAGTTGACAGGCAATAGCGTGGAGGGGAACCTTTGCATCAGATTTCCGTGGCCGGGAATGGCCCGTACTATTTGGGGCGACCACGAACGTTTCAGGGAAACCTATTTTGGCAGTTTTAAAAATCTTTATTTTACAGGCGATGGAGCCAAACGCGACGAAGACGGCTATTACCGTATTCTTGGCCGGGTTGATGATGTGATCAATGTGTCGGGGCACCGGCTTGGTACTGCCGAAATTGAAAATGCCATCAATGCGCACCCGCTGGTCAACGAATCGGCGGTGGTTGGTTATCCGCACGAAATAAAAGGGCAGGGAATTTATGCCTTTGTGGTTTGTGGCGAACTGTCGACCGGAGGAGAGGAAGGTATTCAGAAAAGTATCCGTATCGCGGTAGAAAAAATCATCGGACCTTTTGCCCGGCCTGATATAATCCAGTTGGTTCCCGGTTTGCCGAAAACCCGTTCAGGAAAAATTATGCGGAGAATTTTGCGTAAAGTTGCAGAAGGCGACGCCTCCAACCTGGGCGATATTACTACCCTGCTTGACGAAGATATTGTGGAAAAGATAATCGACGGAGCATTGGTCGAAGTGAAACGATAAAAAAAGATGCCGTTGAAAAGCAAATTTTCAACGGCATCTCTGCTTTCAGTAAAAATCTTTATTTGGTCGCGGCTTCCAGCCGTTTCAAAATTGCAAAAATGAAGGCGGCAGAAACCAGGCAGCAGACAATAAAAATGAGCCACAACTGCCATAATTCGAGTTTTCCCCAGAAGAAACTTCCCACAAACAGCAATTTGTTACCAACCGCTGTTGCCAGAAGCCAACCGCCCTGCATCAATCCCTGGAAACGCTGTGGCGCTACTTTCGACACGAACGACAGTCCCATCGGGCTCAGGAATAATTCGGCTACCGTTAAAATCAGGTAACTTTCAATCAGCCAGTAAGGCGAAACTCTTGAACTGTCAGGAACAGGCTGTCCTCCCAGTAAATGAGGAGAAACCAATCCCAGAGAAGCAACCAGCACAACCAAAAAACCAAGGGCGGCAACAATCATTCCGATGCCGATTTTTTTCGGGGTCGAAGGTTCTTTCCCGGCTTTGTTGAGCATGGCAAAAATCCCCATTACCAACGGGGTCAGCGCTACAATAAATAGTGGGTTGAACGATTGGAATACTTCAGGAGCAATAGCATTGGATGCTTCATTACTATGAATAAACCAGTATGAAAGTCCTCCGCCAACAACCAGTAACAATGCGCCAATCAAACGGGTCGACAATTTTTTGTTTTTCCCAATCAGCAGGAAAATACCGGCAATAGCGCCAATTACTGACAGAATTGATTCAAGCGTGAAAAATAAATTGGTAAACGGGCCCACTTCTTTTACAATGTAATCGCGGGCGTAAAATGTAAGTGTCAATCCGTTTTGGTGAAACGACATCCAGAAGAAAACAACTACGAAGAAAACCAAAATCAGTGATGTTACTTTAGGTTTTTCCTCTTTAGTAGAAATCATGGTAATCCAGGTAACAAAGGCAGCAAACAGACCAAAGGCAGCGCCAGTCTTATAGTTTCCGAACAATAAACCGATTAAAACAGTAACTGCTGCTGCGGCTGCCAGTGAAGTGATAATTGCAACCGGGCTACCTTGCGAATTTTTGGATGAAGCCTTACTTGTGTTTGCCGGGTCAGTGGCTTTAACAAGTTGTTTCTCTTTATTCGGTAAATATTTTTGAAAGAATATATAAACCAACATGGAGAGAATCATTGCTCCCGCAGCAATTCCAAATGCATAATTATATCCCTGCGAAAAAACAGCAATATAGTTTTGGGCAAAAGCTGCCAGGTCGGAGACCGGGCCTGTTAAGCTGGCTTTATTGGCCAGTTCTGCGAACTGTGTGGTGTCAGTCAGATTGCTGTTATTAAACTGGTGGCACAATGCGGGAAGGCTTCCATCGTGTAGATAACCATTCATTTTCAGCCAGTAGTTGCGCATTCCGGTAGCCGCAAACGGAGCAAAAAAGGCGCCAACGTTAATCCCCATGTAGAAAATCATAAAGGCATTGTCCCTCAGTTTAGAATATTTCGGATCATCGTATAACTGACCGACTACTGCCTGTAGGTTACCTTTGAAGAGGCCATTTCCAAAGGCGATCACAAACAAACTGATCACGGTAATGGTCAGTGACATGCCGGGAATGGCCAGCGATGCATACCCGGCAAGCATAATTACAATACCTGTGAAAATAACCAGTTTATACTTTTTGGTGGCATCGGCAAGCATTCCGCCAATCAGTGCAAGGGCATAAATCCCAAAATAAAACCAACTGTAAATATCACCTGCCAATTCTTCTGACAACCCAAAACGGGCCTGAAGAAAAAGTACCAGGATCGCCATCATGGTGTAGAATCCAAAACGCTCGCCCATGTTGGCGAAAAAGGCTACCAATAGCCCTTTAGGATGTCCTTTCAGCATATCTCAAATTTTAAGTTAGTAATGTTGTATTCGTGTAAGGTTTTGCAATACTGACAAATATAATCAACTTTTTCAGTTCTTAAATTTGACTTATATCAGGGTGTCTATTAGAAATATGACTTAGTATTTAATTATAGATGTTTTAATATTCAGATTCTAATTCATTTTTGAATTTTTGTGAAAATAAATTGAATAAATTTACATGCACAAAAACAAAGAGTTATGGTTTATGAAGTTTTGTTGTCAACAAAAAAGAACATTAGTGATAAAATAAAAAGTCCATTTTTTGGAACTTTAATTATCGTTTTTCTTATTCATAATTGGAGATTACTTTATGCTCCATTCCATTTTCCTGATAATTATTCTTTAGAAGAGAAGATTAAATATATCAGTGCTTTTTTAGATGGATGGAGTTTGCTTTATAAACTTGGAACTTCGATTCTTTGGACAATGTTTGCATTAGTTCTAAGTTATTTTCTTTTGGCACTGTCAAGATATCTACATAATTTATACAGAAATCGTTTAATTCCGTATATAAATTCAATTTCTAGTTTTAATGAAAATGTTCCAAAGGAATATTACGAAAAGGTTGTAAAGGATAGGGATCAATTTATTGAATGGCATGAAAAGCTTAAACTATCAAAAATTGAGTTGGAAAAGGAGATAGAGGATATTAGAAAAAATTATGATTCCAAAGTTGTTGATTTCAATGATTTGAATTCTCGTATGACAGAGATAAGGATTGAATTAGAAAAAAAAGAAAAGGAATTGGGTGAAGAATTAAAGAAAACAAAGAAAATTGAATATGTGAGCTCAAGACATATTGATATTAACATTTTCGAAATTTTTCTGGACAATATTTTAAATTGGCTGAATAGAAATGATGTTGAAAAGAGTAAAATTTATGAACTTTTTAAATTAGCATTTACAAGTCAGTTATGGGATAAAAAAATTCTTTTTGGGAATGATATACTAAACGAATTAATTTCAAAGGGATTATTGGATGCAGGATATAACTTAACTCCTTTGGGAAGATTCTTTTATGAAAATATGGAGAATAGTAGGGTTACATTAATCCCTACACTATGAAGATTTTCACTACCAGCCAAATTGCAGAAATCGATAAGTACACCATCAAAAATGAACCGATTGCTGATATCGATTTGATGGAACGAGCCTCGTTACAGATTGTCAACTGGTTGATATATAATATTTCAAACGAAAAGCCATTGGTGGTTTTTGCCGGACCGGGGAATAATGGTGGCGATGCCATGGCCATTGCCCGCATGATAGCAGACCACGATTATTCGGTGAAACTGTACCTTCTCGATTTTGGCAAAGCGTTACAAGGTTCGCCTGCTATTAACTGGCAACGGCTGGTAGAACAAGGTAAGGTCGGGTTATTTACTATTTCTAACGAGAATGACTTTCCGGTTCTGAACGGGAACGAATTAGTACTTGACGGTTTGTTTGGCTCCGGCCTTTCCCGGCAGCTTGATGGAACCGCTGAAAAACTTGTTACGCTGATTAATCAATCAGGTTGTCAGATAGTTGTCATTGATATTCCCAGCGGTCTGTTTGGTGAAGACAATTCGCAAAACGATCTTTCGAAAGTGACCCGTGCCAGTCGTACATTTACTTTTCAGTTCCCAAAACTCAGTTTCTTTTTTCCTGAACATGATGAAATTTTGGGTGATTGGGAAGTTCTGCCCATTGGCCTGCACCCCGATGCAATCAACCAATTGCAAACTCCCTATTATTTTCTAACGGAAGATTTCATTTCAGAAAAAATTATAAAAAGAAGAAAATTCTCACATAAAGGAACCTACGGACATGCCTTACTGATTGCCGGGGCGTATGGGAAAATGGGAGCGGCGATACTGGCTGCAAAAGCCGGATTGCGGGCAGGCTGCGGATTGCTTACCTGCCATGTGCCACACGAGGGATATAAAATTATTCAGACAGCAGTTCCGGAAGCCATGTGCTCCATTGATCCGTCGGACCTGATGTTTACCGAATTTCCTGATTTATCAATGTTTTCGGCAGTTGGCGTGGGGCCCGGAATCGGGCAAAAATGCAATTGTCAGCGGGCGCTGAAGTCATTGTTGCTCGCTGTTCCCGGAAAATTGGTTTTGGATGCCGATGCGCTGAATATTCTTTCTGAAAATAAGGAATGGCTGGATTTGCTTCCGGAGAATACCATTTTAACGCCGCATCCCAAAGAGTTTGAACGACTGGTTGGCAAAACCGGCGATTCGTATACGCAACTTCAGGAACAATTGGCTTTTTCAGCAAAATACAAAGTTATCGTGGTGTTGAAAGGCGCGCATACGCGTATCAGTTTTCCTGACGGACGGGTATTTTTTAATACTACCGGAAATCCAGGAATGTCAACCGCCGGTAGCGGCGATGTTTTGACTGGTATTGTTCTTGGCCTGCTGGCACAGGAATACAGAGCTGAAGGCGCGGTTCTGATTGCTGTTTACCTGCACGGGCTTGCCGGAGATCTGGCTGCGAAAAAACAAGGCGAATATTCGCTGATTGCAGGAGATATCACCGATTATCTGGGAAAAGCATTTCTTCAGTTGGGAAAATAATACAGGATCGTATTCTGTTACCGGATTACTTTTAAATGTCCGTCCGGGTTATCCATGGGAAGCGAAAAATAGAAGGTAGAACCCATTCCCGGTTTCGATGATACTTTTAATTTACCACCCAGTAACATGACGTAATGTTGCGCTATTGAAAGGCCCAGGCCAGTGCCTTCGTAGTTGCGGGTGGTGCCGTTGTCGAGCTGGTGGAAACGTACAAATATTTTATCCATATCTTCTTCTGCGATACCAATTCCTGTATCTTTTACAAAAAACTCGATTTGCCCGTCTTGTATAGTGCGGTAGCCAAAATCAACGGTTCCCCGTTCCGTAAATTTCAAGGCATTGTCGATCAGTTTCTCCAGTATTTCCTTCAGTAGACTTTGATCGGTGTAGATTGAAAATTTCGGATTGGCATTTTCATTTTTTAGCTTCAGGGCAACTTTCTGGTTGTCTTTCATTTCGAACATGAATTCCTTGTACATGAGAACCAGCATGTTGTTCACCAGACAGTTTGATTTAACCAGTTCAACCTGGTTGCTTTCTATTTTCGAAAGGCTGATCATATCGTTGATCAGGGTCATCAGCAATCTGCCGTTCGAAATAATGATATCGAGGAATTTGTTTTTTTCATCCATGCTGAAATCTGAAGAACTGACCATCTTCGAGAAGCCAATGATTGCATTCATCGGAGTTCGTATCTCGTGTGAAATATTGGCCAGGAATGCTGACTTCAGACGGTCCGATTCTTCCGCTTTGTTTTTTGCCTCTTCCAGTTTAATTTCGGCAATCTTGCGTTTGGTGATATCGCGTGCAATCGAAATAACCGATTCATCGCTCAGTTTAGCAATTCGCATTTCGAACATGGCCGTACCTTTTTCAACTTCCAGCGCATATTCAATGGTTTCTATTGAATCGAAACGAATACAATCTTGGATACACTGGAAAATTTTTCGCGACATTTTTTCTGAAAAACCAACCTCATAAATCGAGTTCCCGATAATCTCGTCGGGGTCAATCCTGATGTTGTCGTTTTCCTTCAGCATAAAATCAACATAAATACCGTCCTTGTCGATAATGAAGAAAATATCGGGGATTGCTTCAAGTAGTACCTGAAACCGTTTGCGGCTTTCTTTTAGTTGTTCGATGCTTTTTTGACGGGTGCTCACATCCCAAAACATACTGATTATCTGGTTGCCACCGGGACGAATGTTATACACCTCGAACCACCGGTCGAGATGCTCGGCATGGAATTCAAATTTATGTTTTTTTGAAACGAAATAAATGTCGTTCCAGTCGAAAGCGCCGCGGAACAGGCGGGGAAACATTAGTTCGGCATCTTTTCCTGAAAGGTCGCGCGACGACAGTTTGAACATGCTCTCGAATGAGTTATTTACCTTTTTTATCAGCAGGTTAACCGGTGTGTTAAATTCATCGTGTTCAATTTCAAGCACCATTATTCCCTGATGCATCAACTTGAATGTTTTATTGATGCGCTCACTGAGTTCAAGCGCTTCTTCCTTTTGTCTGTGTATCGTTCTTTGGTAATACCACGAAATCAGGAATGAAGCCATAAATACTATGGTCGTCATTACCAATGGGTTTGTGATTTCTTCGGAAGAAGGCCATTGCAGGAACAATGCGGCAGAAAGCTTGTTGGCCAGGGAAAGATGATAAACCAACGCACCGGCAATCAGTAAATAGTAGATAGCTATTTTATATGATTTTTCAGCAAAAAGCAAAAGGAATAAAAAACCCGGCAGCAGGCTCCATACCGTCAGATGGATGGAATCGGGAATAGGATACGGCGAATATTCATTCGATATATAAAAAAAATAGGCGACAAAAGGCAGAAGAAAAACGGTATTCACAGCCCACTTCATTTTTCCGAAATGGAGGTTGTATGAAAAAAGACTGAACACCATGAACAAAGCGATATCACCGGGAATGTTTTCTTCTGAATAGGAACCGACAAGGTCGCGCGCCAAAAGCGATATTGCCAATACTAATCCGGCAATGCTGATTAATGAGAGTGCAATAAACTTCCGAAGCTCATCTTCAGAATCAATACGGTGTCTTTTTCGTATAAAACTTATTAGTGTTTTAAGCATTCAACGTATGACGGTCAGATTGTTTAAAATCGCACTAATATAGCAATTTTTAAATTCCGATAGGTTTTTATGTTAGGCTCCCCAAAAAAATAAAAGCTGATTTTTGTCGCTGACTTTTATTAGCAAATAAAAAATGTGCAATCGATAGTTTTGTAATAGGAGAAATACGAATAATAACTATCAGAAAATGTCAAAAGGATTCTATAAGATACCGGATGTAACGAACGAGCCGGTAAAAACATACATCCCTGGTTCCCCTGAAAGGACGGAGGTTCAGGCTATGTTGAAAGAACTGAGATCGAAGGAAGTCGACATCCCGATGATCATTGGAGGAAAGGAAGTTACCACGGACCGGAAAATCAGAATATTTCCCCCGCATGAAATTAAGCACACTCTGGGGTATTACTCACAGGGAGATATTTCACATGTACAACAGGCAGTTGATGCTGCTATGATAGCCCGGGAAAAATGGGCAGGTCTTTCGTGGCAACATCGTGCTTCTGTATTTTTAAAGGCGGCCGATTTACTGGCCGGACCATATCGTGCAAAAATGAATGCTGCAACCATGTTGGGGCAATCGAAAAATATTTTTCAATCTGAAATTGATGCGGCCTGTGAAATGGCCGATTTTTTCCGTTTAGGTGTGAAATGCGTGACCGATATTTACAAGATGCAACCCGATTCGGCTCCGGGTGTTTGGAACTACAACGAATTCAGGCCATTGGAAGGTTTTGTTTTTGCACTGACCCCGTTTAATTTTACTTCAATTGCCGGAAATTTGCCGTCAGCACCTGCCATGCTGGGGAATGTGGTGGTTTGGAAACCTTCAAAAACTGCTATTTATTCAGCCGCCGTTATCATGGAGATTCTTCAGGAAGCCGGTCTGCCTGATGGAGTGATCAACCTGGTGTTTGTCTCAGGGCCTGCTGCTGCCGATGTGATTTTCAGTTCGCCTGATTTTGGCGGTATCCATTTTACCGGCTCAACAGGAGTTTTTCAAAGTATATGGAAAACCATCGGCGAAAATATTTACAAGTACAAATCGTATCCGCGTATTGTGGGCGAAACAGGAGGCAAGGATTTTATTTTTGCCG
This sequence comes from Prolixibacteraceae bacterium, assembly GCA_003506435.1. Lineage (GTDB taxonomy): Bacteria > Bacteroidota > Bacteroidia > Bacteroidales > Prolixibacteraceae > GWE2-42-39. Next base: position 188,376 of record DOAQ01000007.1, on the reverse strand, counting down.
ATGAAACGGCCGATTGCCAAGCGCTTGCCATTGCCATGGTGCGTGGGGCTTTCGAATACCAGGGACAAAAGTGTTCAGCTGCCTCGCGTGCATACATTCCTGAAAGTATCTGGCCCGATGTTTACGAACGGCTGGGCAATGAACTGGCAACTGTTAAAATGGGACCCCCGGAAGATTTCACCAATTTTGTAAATGCAGTCATTGATGAAGCATCGTTCAATAAACTGAAAGGCTTTATCGACAGGGCAAAAACAGATGCCGATGCAGAAGTTCTTTTTGGCGGGAATTGCGATAATTCGGTTGGCTATTTTATAGAACCAACAGTTATTCTGGCTAAAACCCCTGATTATATTACCATGACGGAAGAACTTTTTGGCCCCGTTCTTACCATATATATATATAAAGACGAAGAACTGGACCGGACGCTCGATATTGTGAACCGGACTTCAATTTATGCATTGACCGGAGCAATTTTTTCACAAGACCGGTACAACATCGAAAAATATACCAAACACTTGGAAAACGCAGCCGGTAATTTCTATATCAACGATAAACCAACCGGGGCCGTGGTTGGGCAGCAACCTTTTGGTGGTGCGCGCGGATCAGGTACCAATGACAAGGCAGGCTCTGTTTTCAATATGCTGCGGTGGGTTTCAATCCGCACCATTAAAGAAAATTTTGTGCCGCCGTACGCATATACCTATCCGAATTTTATGCCCGACGAGGAATAAAATTTTGTCCGGAATATCCGGATAAAATCAAAATATGAGGAGATGAATTCAACATCTCCTTTTTTGCTTCTGAAAAAAATGTAAATTTGCCTAAAATTCAGGCAATAAAATGAAAAACATTTTACATATCGTCTGGTCGAAAATCCGAAACAAGTATTTCCTTGTTTTCATTTCTTTTTTTGTCTGGATCATGTTTTTCGACGAGCACAACCTTCTGCAACATTATCAAAATCGCGACAAACTGCGGCAACTGGAAGAACAGGAAGAATTTTACAGGGAAAAAATTGAGGCCGATCAACGAAAATTTTATGAACTGCAAACTAATGATGAAAACCTGGAAAAGTTTGCCCGCGAGCAATTTCAGATGAAGAAGGAAAACGAAGATGTTTTTATCATCATTGAAGAAAAATAAATTATTTCTTTTTTTGAAAATTTTCTCCGGGTAGAAATCCCCGTATATCCTTGTTTTTTAACGAAAAATCGAAGTTTACTTCAAAGAAAACTACATTTTTGCAGAAACAAAAATCTGTAAGTGTTTGATAGTTATTTGATTTTTACTAAATTGTAACAGGATAAAGATGAAAAATGAACCTGAACAGCGACATATTTCGCATTAAGACCAACGATGTTGAACCGGAAAAAGGCAGGATTTTAATTGCCGAACCTTTTCTCCCGGGTAGCTATTTTAACCGGTCGATCATCCTTCTTGCCTCGTATGGTGAGAAAGGCGCTGTGGGTTTTATTTTGAACAAACCAGTTGATTTTCCGATTCATGATTTATTTGACGACCTGCCGGGTTTCAATGCCGAAGTGTACCTCGGAGGACCGGTAAGTCCCGATTCAGTATATTTTATCCACTCGCTGGGAGACCAGATTCCGGGAAGTATTCATATCAAGGAAAACCTGTACTGGGGAGGCGACTTCGACGTGCTGAAAGATCAAATCCGTTCGGGAATCGTTACGGCCAGCCAAATTCGGTTTTTTGTCGGGTATTCGGGTTGGGCCCCGGGTCAGTTGGAAGAAGAGATCAGGGAGAATTCGTGGCTGGTTTCCGAAATGAAGCAAAGTGAAGTGATGCGCAACTCGGAACAGGAATTATGGGAAGAAGCAGTGAAAGCTGTAGGAGGCAAATATTCTCTGTGGGTCAATTATCCTGAAAATCCTTCCCTGAATTAGCCTTTTTTGTTTCTGTTTAAAAATCAATGTTCAATTTCTAATCAGCGTAAACGGAGATATTCGTAAGGTTTTTTCTGCTGAAACAATGCCAAAGGGTAATGTTTTCAATATACACAGAGTAAGTCGTTTAAAATAAAGTAGTGGAAATTAAAACTACTGTCCATATTTTATACCTTTGCTCCCTGTTTCAAAAAAACAAGCAATTGCTTCGATGCAAATAAAATATTTTGATACGATTGTGATAGGAAGCGGCCTTGCAGGCTTAACCGCAGCTTATCACGCTTCCCGGTTTGGAACGGTTGCTGTAATTACCAAATCGCAACTCGATACAAGTAATTCCTATTATGCTCAGGGCGGAATTGCTTCCGTAATGAGCGAAACCGATTCATTCGATCTGCATATACACGATACATTGGTTGCCGGGCGCGGACTTTGCGATCGCGATGCTGTTGAAATACTGGTGAAAGAAGGGCAGGCTCGGGTGAAAGAATTGATTGGAATGGGCATGGAATTCGATAAGGAAAACGGCCGGTTTGTATTGGGGCTCGAAGGGGGACACAGCAAACGCCGTATTTTACATGCAGGAGGTGATGCTACCGGAAAAGCGCTCACCTGTTTTATGTTGAAAAAGGTTGTTGAGCAGCCTTCCATTCAATCGTTTGAATATACCGCCGCTGTAAAATTGCTGGTTGATGATGGGTATTGTCATGGTGTACAGGCCGTTGATTTTGTAACCGGTAAAAATATTGTTTTTACTTCGCGGGCAACCATTCTGGCAACAGGAGGTCTGTCGCGGGTTTACGACCGTTCGACCAATCCACACACTGCGACTGGCGACGGTATTGCAATGGCTTTTGAGGTCGGAGCAGAAATTGCGGATGTCGAATTTATTCAGTTTCATCCTTCGGCGCTTTATGTGCCCGGACAAGATGCTTTCCTTATCAGCGAAGCTGTACGGGGCGAAGGGGCCTGGCTGCTTAATCCTCTGGGTGAACGGTTTATGAAAGACATTCATCCGCAGGCTGAACTTGCGCCGCGCGATGTGGTGGCTTTTTCTATTTATAAACAGTTGCAAAAACACAATTGCGATTTTCTCCATCTGTCGCTGGCTCATCTCGATTCAGAAAAAATAAAATCGCGGTTTTCAAATATTTACCAGAAATTGCAGGAATTCAATTTGGATCTCAGCAAGGATTTAATTCCGATTGCACCTGCCGCACATTACATGGTGGGTGGCATCCGTACCGATTTGGATGGGGAAACCAACATTCCCGGTCTGTTTGCGTGCGGAGAAGTGGCATCAACCGGAGTGATGGGGGCCAACCGACTGGCTAGTAATTCACTGCTTGAATGCCTCGTTTTTGGAAAACGGGCCAGCGAAAAAGCGCATCAGCGAAATTACCCTGAATGGCAGTCAACCGAAATTTTGCCCGTTAATATCGATGTTCAGAATGAAAATTTCTTTCTTGAAACCAAAAATAAGATTGCAGGAATGATGAGTCGGAACGTGGGCATTGTGCGTGAAAAATCAGTTTTGGAAGAAACGATCTGCGACTTGGAGGAAATCGACAGGAATATTCCAAAGGGGAACATGGAATACAATTATTTAAAGGTCAAACATGTTGTGGATACCTGTTTGCTGATCAGCCGTGCCGCTCTTATCCGTGAAGAAAGCCGGGGAGGACATATTCGTGATGATTTTCAGAAACAAAATCCCGACTTTAAAGTGCATATTATTCAGCAAAAAAATAAAGAACCCAGATTTACAGAAGTGAGAAGATGAGGATGAATGAAGCAGAAATTAGAGCCGCCCGTGTTTTGATTGATTTGGCACTGGCAGAAGATGTGGCTGGCGGCGATATAACCACCGATAATTTAATACCCGCTTCCAGCAGGCGAAAGGCTAAAATGGTAGCTAAAGCCGACGGGATAGTGGCTGGATTGGAGGTAGCTGAAATGGTTTTTCGCAGTTTCGACAACCAACTGGTTTGGGATGTGAGGATTGCAGACGGAGGGATGGTAAAAAAAGGCGATGTGATTGTTGAATTTGAAGGCACTTACCGGTCGCTGCTTACCGGCGAACGCACTGCCCTGAATTTTTTACAACGTATGTCGGGCATTGCAACCATGTCGAACAAATATGCTGAGGCAGTGAAAGATTTTAAAACCGAAATTCTGGATACCCGGAAAACCTTGCCGGGCTTTCGTTTGCTGGATAAATATGCCGTGAAAACCGGAGGCTCGTCGAATCATCGGATAGGACTTTATGACATGGTGATGATCAAGGATAACCATATTGAAGTAGCCGGGGGTATTACGCAGGCTGTTAACGAAATACGGAAAAAGATTGAGCCGGGCATCAAAATTGAAGTGGAGACGACCACACTGGAACAGGTACAGGAAGCAATTGCCACCGGAGTTGATATCATCATGCTCGACAATATGGACAACGCAATGATGGAAAAAGCTGTTGAAATGATTGCCGGACGGGCTAAAGTTGAGGCTTCGGGAAACATGACGATGGAACGTTTAAGGGAAGTTGCTGCCACCGGTGTTGATTATATATCGATTGGAGCGCTCACCCACTCGGTACAGGCATTGGATATCAGTCAACGATTGGAGGATTAATGAATTTAATTATCGACATAGGAAACTCGCGTACAAAAATCGCCCTGTTCAACGACAGCGACCTCATGTTCAATGTGTCGCTCGACGAGTTGACTCCGGAAAATGTTGGAATGTTGCTCGACGAACATCCGCAATTGAATAAAGCCATTCTTTCGGCAACAAAGCCGTATTCTCCTGAGTTAAAGAAAATTCTTACTGAAAAGTTCAGTTTGTTTATCGAGTTGGATCACCGGACATTGATTCCCATTGAAAATTTGTACGAAAGCAAGGAAACGCTGGGCAAAGATCGGCTGGCTGCCGCAATTGGGGCAAACGAATTGTTCCCCAACCAGAATCTTTTGATTATTGATGCAGGTACCGCTATTACATTCGACCTGGTCAATTCGAAGAACCAGTTTATGGGAGGTAACATTTCGCCTGGACTGGAAATGCGGTATAAAGCGTTGAACACATTTACCGGAAAATTGCCACTGGTTGAAGCTGCCGACGATTTTCCACTGCTCGGGAGAAATACCACGGAGGCAATCCGTTCGGGCGTGCAAACCGGAATATTATTTGAAGTTGAGCAGTATATTCAAACTTTAAACAAAAATTACGAAACTTTAAAAGTTATTATTACAGGTGGAGATGCAAAATTCTTTGATAAAAAATTAAAAAGTTCCATATTTGTACACTTTAATTTGACCCTCATCGGGTTAAACCGGATTTTGGAGTTTAATAACCGGTAGGATGCAGGTTTGTTTTTCTTCTAATTATTAAACTTTTATTTTGCGAGGCGGATTTTTAAACCTGTTTGTTTGAATTTTAAGTTTGGCACAGGATTTGGTTTTGCTGAAATCGAAAAGTGCCGAAAGGTATTACAGAATAAAGTGTTGATGGCCATTTGGGAAAAGCAATCTGTAATACTGAGTTGAAGAACGGATTTTATTGAGAAAATTATAATACTATAATCATTGATTAACCAATATGAAAAGGATTCTATTAAAAACGATCACTCTCTTCGCAATGCTTGTGGTACTGATGAGCCTTAGTTCATTGGCACAACGCGTTATTACAGGTACTGTGTACAGAGAAGGGAAACCGGCAGCAGGTGTAACTGTTGAAGCTCACAAATCATCAGAGTCATTTATGACAAGCTTCGATGGTAAATATACAATTAACGCTGACCCAAAAACAAAATTTCTCAAATTTACATTTATCGATGACAGTCGCAGGTTCGATATTGAAGGGAAAGTAGGCGATGTATTCGATTTTAGTTTTGATGGGATTATTCCCCAGAAAGAAGAATTACAGGAAGTCGGTGCAATACTGAAAACAGATCAGGAACTGATAAAGGAAAATGACCGGACGTTTATGAGCAACCTGACCATGTATGACCAGTTCTACCGGCAGGAAGATTATAAATCGGCATTGGAACCATGGAGAATGCTCTACAGGACTTATCCCAAATCAACCAAAAATATTTATCTGCATGGTTGCAAAATGTTTGAAGCTAAATTTAACCAGGCAACCAGTTGGACTGAAAAAAACTTCTACATCGATTCAATAATGAACGTGTATGATAAAAGGATAAAATATTTTGGAGAAAAAGGTTTTGTTCGTGGTCGTCAGGGAGTCGATTATATGAAATTTAAAATGGTAAACGAAAACTGGACAGACGACCAGTTGAAAGATTTCCTTAAAAAAGGATACGGATACCTTGATGAATCAATAAAAGAAGAAGGTGACAAAACGGAAACTCCGGTGCTTGTAGTTTATATGCAGGTTACTAGCCGCTTGTTTAAATTGGGTGAATTACCGAAAGAAAAAGTTCTGGAGAACTATGAAACATCGGTTAATATCCTTGATAAATATCTTGCGGCATCGCCGAATGAGAAAATTTATATTGATTCAAAAGAAGCTGCCAATAAAATTTTTGAAGGAAGTGGCGCTGCTGATTGCGAAGCACTGATTAAATTATACGAACCCAGATTCAGCGAACTGTCCACGAATGTGGATGCATTGAAAAAGATACTTCGTATGCTCGACAAACAGGAATGTACCGACAGTGAACTATTTGCCAAGGCTTCTGAAAAATTATATGCACTGGAGCCATCTGCCGAAGCTGCTTTCAATATGGGACGCCTGTTCATGAAACGGAATGATATTGCAAAAGGGAAGGATTATTATTTGCAAGCCATTGCTGCTGAAAAAGATGCACTCTTATTAAGTAAATATTATTTTGAACTTGGAGCTTATACTTTTGCTTCAGATCAAAATTACCAGGAAGCAGCAAATTATCTGAGGAAGTCGTTGGCAAACGATTCGAATAATGCCAAAGCGTTGTTGTTTTTGGGCGATATTTTTGCTGCATATTCAAAATACTATGGCGAGAAAGATATTGAACATTTAAGTATGTTCTGGCTGGCAGTTGACTATTACAACAAAGCGAAGAAGATTGATCCGGAGCAGGCAGCAAAAGCAAATGAAAAAATTGCAACCTATTCGCAATATTTTCCCAGCAAAGAAAGTTTGTTTTTTGAAGGATTCCAGGAAGGACAGCCCTACCGAATTGGTAGCTGGATAAATGAAACAACGACAATCCGTGCCAAAAAATAGTTGTATAACGAATATATCTATCAGAAAAAGCATTGCAATCCTTTTTTCGGGGATTGCAGTGCTTTTGTTTTCTTGCGAAAACGACATTCAGAAAGTCAAAGAGTTTGCTGATATTCAAAACCAACCCAGTATTACTGCTGAAGGTTTTGAAAGCATTTTTTCCGACTCGACCATCATCCGGTACAAATTGAATACTCCGAAACTTGTTTATCAGGACGAAGCAGATCCTCCGTATATTGAATACCCGCTGGGAGTACATATCGAGAAATACGATGCAAGAATGAATATTACTGCCAGCATCCGGGCAAACTACGCCAAATATTTTAGCAAAGAAGAACGCTGGGAAGCAAAAAACAATGTTGTTGCGATAAATGCAAGCGGCGATACTCTGAAAACCGAACAACTTTTGTGGGACGAAAATAAAGGGAAAATTTATTCCGACGAATTTGTTAAGATCATCCGCGCCGACCAGATAATGACAGGTATAGGCCTTGAGGCCAACCAGGATTTCTCGAACTGGAAAATTAAGAACCCCAAAGGAACGATTTACGTTGAGGTCGCAGAAGGGGAACAATAAACCGGGCGTATGAATTGGCTCCTGATTATTTTGATGATGATATTGTTTTCGGCTTTTTTTTCCGGAATGGAGATTGCATTTGTTTCGGCAAACAAGCTGAGGCTCGAACTCGACAAAAAGCAAAGCTCGCTTAGTTCCCGTATTCTTGCTTTATTTACGCGTAATTCAGGTCAATACATAGCAACCATGATGGTTGGGAACAATATTGCATTGGTTGTTTACGGTATTGCTTTTGCAACATTGCTCGAACCTTTCTTTTTCCGGTTTTTGGGATCCGACAGTCTTGTCCTTATTTTTCAAGCCATTGTTTCTGCATTAATTATATTGGTGACAGCCGAATTTGTTCCCAAAATTGTATTCCGGATCAACCCGAACCAGGTGCTTAAGATTTTTTCGTTGCCGCTGGTGTTGTTTTATTTTCTTTTTTATCCCGTCAGCCGTTTTGCGGTGTCAATTTCCAAATTACTTATCAGCACGTTATTTCATGAGAAATTTGATGAAGGAGACGAAGGAATGGTATTTAGCCGCATCGAACTCGACCATTTTGTGAAAGAACAGCAGGGAAGTGTTGCTGAATTAGACAAGGATCTTGACAACGAGGTAAAATTATTTCGTAATGCACTCGATTTTTCGAAAGTAAAACTGCGTGAAGTAATGATCCCGCGTACAGAGATGGAAGCGATGGACATCGAATCGTCGATGGACGATCTGGTACGCAGGTTTATCGAAACCGGCTACTCCCGTATTCTTTTTTACCAGGATAATATCGACAACATTATCGGCTATATTCACCATTCAATCATATTCAGCAAACCCAAATCGATCTACGATAATCTTAAAAAAGTACTGATTGTACCCGAAACCATGCCTGCCAGCAAACTGTTGCACAAATTCATCCAGCAGCGCCGAAGTATTGCCATTGTGGTCGATGAGTTTGGCGGAACAGCGGGAATGGTTACCAGCGAAGATATTCTCGAAGAAATTTTTGGTGACATTGAAGACGAACACGATACGGTAAATCTTATTGAAAAGAAAATCGGCGATGACGAATATATTTTCTCCGGACGTTTGGAAATTGACACCATCAACGAAAAATACAACCTGAAATTCAGCGTCAATGAGAATTACGAAACGTTGGCCGGATTTATCTTATTTTATTATGAAAGTATCCCTAAAATCAACTCAGTGATACAAGTAGGCAACATTCAGTTTAAAATACTGAAAGCTACAAATACCAGAATTGAATTGGTGAACCTTAAGATATTGGACAACACCTAAAAAAAAATCGATTATTGAGGATTAATATTGAAAATTGTTATCTTCGTAGCTCGAATTTTCAAACTAAATATCATAATAAAACAATACATATTTAAATGGCTACATTACAAAAAATCAGGAATCGTGGTGGTATATTGGTAGCGGTCATTATTGGTCTTGCTTTGCTCGCATTTATTTTGGGCGACATGTTGCAAACAGGAAGTACATTGATGCGGCCAAGTCAGATGGAAGTTGCTGAAATTAATGGGGAATCCGTTCAGTATCCCGATTTCCAGAGAAAAATCGAAGAACTTTCGGAAGTTTATAAAATGAACATGGGCGTTTCTCAACTCGACGAAAATGCATGGAATCAGGTACGCGAACAAGTATGGCAGACCATATTGCGCGAATTGGTGATGACCGATGTGTACGAAGAAGTTGGCGTTGATGTCAGTTCGGAAGAATTGTTCGATTTAATTCAGGGCGCAAATCCTCATCAAATTGTTCAGCAAATATTCAGAAACCCCAACACAGGTGCGTTCGATAAAAACTTTGCAATTTCATTTCTGAAGTCGCTTCAAACCAATGCAACTCCAGAGCAAAAAGCGTACTGGTTGTATGTTGAAAATCAGATTAAATCAGAAAAAATTCAGGAAAAATACAATAGTTTGATCAGCAAGGGGCTGTATGTTACTACTGCGGAAGCAAAACAAAGTTTGGCTGAGAAGAACAAGAAAGTAAACTTTCAGTATATCCCGCTTAGCTATTCAACGATCGCCGACAGCGCTGTTTCTGTTTCAGACAAAGACCTGAAATCGTACTATGCGGCTCATCAGGATGAATACAAACAGGAAAAAAGCCGGAGGATTGAATACATTACTTTTGAAGTAAAAGCATCGGAAGCCGATGATGTTGACGCCAAAAAATGGATTGAAGATATTAAACCCGAGTTCGCGGGTTCGCAGGACAATGCACAGTTTGTAAACGTAAATTCAGATTCGAGGTTCGACGGATTGTACCTGAAACAGGAACAACTTTCGGCTGAGCTTGGCGGGTTTGCATTCAACGGAAATGTGGGCGATGTTTTTGGCCCCTACAAGGAAGCGGAATCATACAAGCTGGCGAAAATTGATGAGTTCAAAATGTTGCCCGATTCAGTAATGGCAAGTCATATACTGATCAGGCCTGAAACCGCTGGTAGTGCTGCTGCTGCAAAACAATTGGCCGACAGTTTGAAAAACCTGCTCGACAACGGCGCTAATTTTGCAGAACTGGCAGGAAAATATTCCGAAGATCCGGGATCTGCTGCAAAAGGTGGCGATCTGGGATGGTTTGGCCGGAATATGATGGTAAAACCTTTCGAAGATGCAGCTTTTAATGGCGATGTAAATAAAGTATATCTGGCCAATACACAATTTGGTATCCATCTGGTGAAACCAACCAAAAAAGGAAAAGAAACCAAACAGGTTCGTCTCGCTATTGTTGAACGCAAAGTAACGCCGAGTACGCAGACCTATCAGAATTACTATACACAGGCCAGCAAATTTGCCAGTGAAAACCAGGATTACGAAGCATTTAAAAAAGCGGTTATTGCACAACAGCTTGACAAGAAAGTTGCCAATGTGGGAGAAATCGAACAAAATATTGCCGGGTTGGAAATGTCGCGCGGATTGATCCGTGCCGCTTATCAGGCCGAAGAAGTGAATGATATTTTGGTGAATAACGAAGGTTCTACCATTTTTGAATTTGGAAATAAATTTGTGATTGCCGCTTTGGTGAGCATTACCGAAAAAGGAACTTCTCCTTTTGAAGAAGTGAAACTCCGCGTTGACCTTGCTGTACGTAAAGACAAAAAGGCCGATTTGCTGGTGGCAAAAGCAAAAGAAGCAGTTGCTTCGGGTAGCGATTTAGATGCAATAGCACGAAAACTGGGAAGTTCGGTAAAAGATGCTGTCAACATTTCTTTTACTTCGTATTCAATTCCTGAAATGGGATTGGAACCCGCCGTAATTGGTACGGTTGTAAGCCTTGCCGAAAATAAAATTTCGACTCCGGTTAAAGGAAATTCAGGGGTGTATCTGGTAAAAGTAATTTCGGTAAGTAAAGATGCAGATACCGATGTTGTCGGGGAACAAACCCGTCTGGCACAGGGTTTAGGTTACCGTGTAAATTATCAGACTTTAGAGGCTCACAAGAAAGTCACGGAAATTGAAGATAAACGTTCGAAATTCTATTAATAGCTGATATACATGTATAAAAAAGCGGGTTTTTGACCCGCTTTTTTTATACACTCCAATTTTATCCGGTTATTTCTTTCTGTTGCTGAAGTTTACAATTATAAAATAAATAATGAAACCAAGCGAAATAGAAACCAACTCGATACCAAAAGGCAACATGCCATCCTGCATGAAATTGTAGTAGTCATTGGTATTAACATTTGGACTCATCTGATTTATTATTATAAACCCTAAGCCCGCAAAGAAAGCAACCAATCCCCATTTCAGCGATGGGTATTTATTGACCTCTCCCGTAGGTTCCAAATCTTTCTGATTGAGAATTTCAGCTTTCTCAAAATGCCCGCTTTTAATGATCTTCCGTTTCAGTAAAAAGTCGGTAAAATTTTTTAGTATCTGGTAAATTGCAAAAAATACCACTGCTGCCATTAATACATCACTCATAATTTTCTGTTTTAAAGTTTGTGTTTGCCCAGTTGACTTTTTTTGTATCGAATAGGTTGCAGGAATGCCTTACTTTTTTTATTTTTTTTGAATTTGATATTCCGGAGCAAAAACCGACCTTGCAGTAGGTTTCTTAATTTTAGTATAAATTGATTTTTTTTTGAGGTAGGTTGCAACAAATTTCGATTATTGTTAGTCAACTGTGACGTATGAATGAATCCGAATTAATCCGACAGGTGCAAAATGGTAATTCCAATGCTTTCCGGTATCTGGTGGCCAGGTATCAAAAGCTGGTTGTACACATCACCGGCCGGGTTATTCAAAGCCAGGAAGATATGGAAGACGTGTGCCAGGACGTGTTTGTCAAGGTTTTCAGGAATATAAGCCGGTTCAAGGGCGATGCAAAATTATCGACATGGATTGCCTCCATCGCGTACAATACCAGTCTCGATTACCTGAAAAAATACAGGAAGAAAGAACTGGATTTTACCGACCGGCTGAAACCGGTTGAAAACGGGGATGCCGACAACTCGCAGGGGCTTGAAAAAAAGGATTTGCACCGGTATATCCGCGAGCAAATTGAACTTTTACCTTTGCATTACCGTTCTGTAGTTACACTCTATCATCTGGAAGAGTTTAATTACAAAGAGATTGAAGAAATTACAGGAATGCCCGAGGGAACAGTGAAAAGCTATCTGCACCGGGCGCGACAATTGTTAAAAGATAAACTTAAATTTGCAGTTACTGACGAGGTTTTAATGGAAGGAGCAATAAGATGAAAGCCGATTTTGAATTTGATAAGTATATAACAGAAGCATTAACAGAAGAACCTGGTTTCTTTTTGCCCGCCGATTTTGCCGATAAAATGACGGAAAAAATCAGGAGAAGGCATTCTTTGCGGGAAAGCCTGAAGGAATATTCAGTTTATGCAGCCCTGTTTTTGGGTTTGGCAATTTTCGTATGCGGATTTTTACTCTTTATCAATAAGGATAATCTTTCTCAGTTGCAGGCTTTTGTTGCCGGGAACCTTACTGAAATTATTTTGCTGGTTTTTATTGCCAATTTCATTTTGTTCGCCGACAAAGTTCTGTTGCGAATACTGTTTACCTTTAAACAACGGTAGTTCTATTCCGTAACTGTTTTTGTTTCCTGCTTTTCCGATCTTGGTCTCTTATTTCTCAGATAAATTGTTTCTCCGGTTTTGGGTTCTTCTCCTTGTTTCATGCGGTTGCGCGCGTAAAGCGGTTTGAGTTTGATGCCGTAGCGTTGTGCAATGAAGTGCATGGTATCGCCACTATCGACTTTGTGGGTCAGGTGTTTGCGATCGGCCTTTCGGGGTTTGTATTCAATGTATAAAATTTCGCTGGTGCGCGGCTGGTACCCTTTTTCGTAATCGTTGTACGAGTATAGTTCCCAATCGCTCATACCCAGCTCTTTTGAAATACTTTCAAACGATTCGCCCGGCTGAACCACTATCGACTTTAATCCATTCCTTGATTCTACTATCCTGATTCCAAAAGGTTTGTTGCTTGCAACAGGATGCTTTTGTTCTTTAAGGCGTTCCTGTTCAATTTTTGCCAGTTGTTTTCCGTCGTCCGTCTGATCGTATATGTAAAGTCTGTTGTCTTCAATAATTTTTATCAATCGATCGGCATACGTTGGGTCGGTGGCATATCCGGCTTTTTTCAGCCCGTGGGCCCATTGCTTGTAGTCGGTAACATGCAGGGCAAAAAGCTGGCTGTACCGGGCGCTGGTGATCAAAAAATCGGTATGGTCGAGGTACGATTCCTCTGCGCTGCTGTATTTTCTGAAACATTCGTCGCGGGCGTCGTCAGTATGGTATATCCGTTTACCACTCCATGCGCTTTTGCATTTTATTCCGAAATGATTGTTTCCCTCGGTTGCCAGGCGACTGTTCCCGTTATTCGATTCGAGGCATCCCTGCGCCAGGGTAATACTGGCCGGAATTCCGCTTCGCTTCATTTCCGAAATGGCGAGATTTTTAAATTTCTGAATATATTCTTCTCTGGTCATTGGAGTTTTACTGCTTTGAGCAAACAGGAAAACAGGAGCTGTAATGAGAAAAATGAAAAGAAAAATACGGATCATCTCAGGTTTGTTTTTCAGTTAATATTAAATATCGTTTTGGCCCGGCATTCCGATCCCTGTTCAAAAATAAGAATTCTGACGAAGGAAGTAAACAATTAAGCGTTTACTTTTGAAAATGATTCTGAACTTGTACATTTGAAAAAAGCTTTTGTAATGGAAACGAGAGAAATCAGGATTTATGTTCGGGAATTTGCAAAAATGGAAGAATTGGACGAAAACAGCCAAAAACTTTTAATGCTGGCCCGACAGACAGCTTCCAATGCCTATGCTCCTTATTCCGGATTTAAAGTGGGAGCTGCCGTTGAAATGGCGAACGGAGAGTTGGTTGCGGGAAGCAATCAGGAAAACATGGCCTATCCGTCGGGTTTGTGTGCCGAGCGGGTCGCTTTGTTTGCCGCAGGTTCCAGATTTCCTGATGTGCCTATGAAATCCATTGCAGTTACAGCGGTCAATAAGGATGGTAAAATTCCTGCCATTGCCGCTCCCTGCGGGGCCTGCCGTCAGGTGATGCTGGAATCGGAAGTCCGCGCCGGGCAGAAAATCCGTATCATTCTCGATGGGCAATCAATCACCGTTTTGGAAGGTGTTGATTCGTTGCTGCCATTTAGTTTTAAGCAGGAATATTTATAATTGAAAGATGAATATAAAAAAGATTAAAGAGATTGTTGAAAATAATACAAGCAAAGCGGGACGATACTTTGATTTGTTTATACAGTCGGTAATTATTTTTTCTTTGATTTCATTTTCGTTTGAAACACTTCCTGAACTAAATTCTTCTGTCCTTGAATTTTTCCGAATAGCAGAAATAATATCAGTTTTTGTTTTTTCAATAGAATACGTTTTGCGAATCATCGTCGCCGATAAAAAATTGAAATTCATTTTTAGTTTTTACGGCATAATCGACCTCTTTGCGATTCTGCCATTTTATCTTTCAACCGGTATTGATCTTCGTTCTCTCCGTATTTTTAGGTTGTTCCGTCTATTTAGAGTGTTCAAAGTTTTGCGTTACAACAGAGCTATCCGAAATTTTCAACTAGCTTTTAAAGAAATAAAGGAAGAATTGATATTGTTTTTTATAATGACTTTTTTTCTTCTTTATATTTCTGCTGTAGGGATTTATTATTTTGAAAATCCTGCTCAGCCGGAAGTATTTAAATCCGTTTTCCATAGCTTGTGGTGGGCTGTTGAAACTTTTACTACCGTTGGCTATGGCGATATCTGTCCGGTTACTGTTGGCGGTAAAGTCTTTTCATTCTTTATGCTGATGCTTGGACTTGGAATAATCGCTGTTCCATCTGGATTAATTGCTTCAGCGTTATCGAAAATTTTTAATAAAAGAGAAAATCAGGAATAAAAAAAGGCGCCGTTTCCGACGCCTGAATTGTTTCTAACTACCTTTTCTCTTGTTTCCTATTTACTTAATGGCTATTTGCCTTGGCTCCTGATCTTTAAATTCTTCCTTCTTCGGAAGTTCAATTTTCAGGATGCCGTTGCTGTGCGAAGCATTGATCTTCGAAAAATCGACCCCTTCCGGAATTACAAACGAACGGCTGAAACTGGAATAACTGAACTCCCTGCGGACTATTTTCAGTCCCTGACGTTCCTTGTGCTCGGTTTTCTTTTCCGACGAAACGGTGAGTACATTGTCTTTCAAATCAATGTGGAAATCTTTCTTTTCCAGTCCGGGAGCAGCAATTTCAATTTCGTAATGTTCGCTGCTTTCCATGATGTTCACGTCCGGGGAGGAACTCCATTCTCTTTCGTTAAAAAAATCGTCCCACAAATTTTTGCTGAAGAAGTTATCAGCAATTCCCGGTAAATTTCTGTTGGTTTTAAATACTGGTAACATGGCTTTGTCCTCCATTTTTTAGTTATACATGCTTTGTTGTTTCATTAGCAACTGGTTCATTACAAGTAAAATGCCGTACTCATTTTTGTGACTAAATTTCCATTTTCTGAAATTCAGCCTGAAAAAATTTCAGGTTTTGGAACAAAAAACGTTCAAAATTTCAGGTTTTTATGTGTTATGTTTTTCCTATCCTTTTATCCTGCGAACTCTCCGGTTTTGAAATTTCAGAAATTTGCATATACATTTGTACCGATATTACGCAATGGGGTGTCCCGGTCGAAAAGCCGGGGCTGAGATGATACTCAAAGAACCTGATCCGGGTAATGCCGGCGTAGGGAATAGCGAAAAGGATACAGTCCTGCCTCATTGGTTATTTAGTAACCATTAAAATCAAAAAATGAAAAAGCTTAGTTTGCTGCTGATGTTGTCGCAGTGTTTTGCAGTAATCGCTTTTGCGCAGTACCCGCTGAAAGGGACTGTTAAAAGTGAAAAAGGAGAAGTATTGCCCGGCGCTGCCGTGTACCTGAAGAATACTTTTCAGGGAACCATAACCAACTCTTCCGGCGAGTTTCAGTTTAAAAACCTGAAAGCCGGGAATTACCTGATGAATGTTTCGTTTATTGGCTACGAAGCAAAACAAGTAGAAGTGAGTGTTCCATCCGTCCAAAATCCGGATGTAAGGTTGGCCGTTTCACATTTTATGACGGAAGAAGTGCTGGTTGCAGCTACCCGTGCCGGTAATAAAATGCCGGTGGCATACAGCACGGTGTCGAAAGAAGAAATTGCCGGGCAAAACATGGGACAGGATATTCCGTACATGCTGAGCCTGACACCTTCTTTTGTTGTTACTTCAGATGCCGGAGCCGGCGTGGGCTACACAAATTTTCGTATCCGCGGTACCGACCTGAACCGGATTAATGTAACCATCAATGGAGTTCCGATGAACGATGCCGAATCGCACGGCACTTTCTGGGTCGATGTTCCCGATCTGGCGGCATCTACCGAAAACATACAAGTGCAGCGCGGGGTGGGCACTTCCACCAACGGGGCAGCGGCTTTCGGGGCAACCATCAACCTGCAAACCACTTCGCTGCAAAGTGAACCGTATGCCGAATATATGGGGGCGGCGGGTTCGTTCAACACCTTTCGTAACTCGGTGAGTGCGGGTACAGGGCTAATCAACGGTAAATTTGCAATTGATGCCCGCTTGTCGAAAGTCAGTTCCGATGGTTTTATCGACCGGGCTTCTGCTGACCTGAAATCGTTTTTCGTATCGGCTGCCTGGTATTCTGAAAATTCAGTTTTGAAAGCCAATATTTTTTCGGGATTTGAAGAAACCTATCAAGCCTGGAACGGGGTTCCTTCGGTACGTTTGAACAACGATCTGGCCGGGATGCAGCGTTATAGCGAACACGGCCTGATTTCAGAAAAGCAAACACAGGAAATGATAGCTTCCGATAGCCGTACCTACAATATGTACACGTATGAAAACGAGGTGGACCATTATCAGCAGGATTATTACCAGTTGCACTTCTCGCATAAATTCAACCCGTATTTAAACCTGAACGCTTCGCTTCACTGGACGTATGGACGAGGTTATTACGAGAATTTCAAGGAAAATGAAAAGTATAGCGATTATTTGCTGACTGCCCCGGAAGGTTTGTCGAAAACAGATTTGGTGGTCCGTAAATGGCTCGACAATGATTTTTACGGGGCGACATTTTCGATGAATTACAATAAAAACAAGTCGGCTGCTACCTTCGGCGGCGGATACAATACATACGACGGTGATCATTTCGGACGGGTGATCTGGGTGAAAAATGCTGCGGATTTCGATTCCAATCACGAATGGTACCGTGGAACCGGATTGAAGAAAGACTTCAACCTGTTCGGGAAATACAATTACCAGCTTTCAGAGAAGGTGAATTTGTATGCCGATTTACAATACCGTCACATCGGTTACGATATTGATGGTACCGACGATGACCTGCGCGATCTGACACAATCCCACACGTTCGACTTCTTCAATCCGAAAGCCGGGATTTATTACCAGATAAGCCCGAGCCAGCAGACCTATTTTAGTTATTCGCGTGCCAACCGCGAACCCAACCGCGATAATTACACGGATGCTGACCCGGCAGGAAAACAACCGGTAGCCGAAACCCTCAACGATTTCGAATTGGGCTACTCTGTAAAATCATCGTCGCTTTCAGGAGCTGTTAATCTGTATTACATGTCCTACAATGACCAGCTTATTTTAACCGGTAAAATCAACGATGTGGGTGCGCCAATCATGATAAATGCCGATGACAGTCACCGTACCGGTATTGAGTTGCAGGGAGGCTGGAAAATCTGCCCGGAACTTAGCTGGAATGTGAGTGCGACGTTCAGTGCAAATAAAATAAACAATTTTACTGAATACATTGACAATTGGGACACCTGGGGGCAGGATGCCATTGAACTGGGGAAAACCGATCTGGCTTTTTCGCCCAATGTAATTGCAAACAGTCAGGTTCAATTTGCACCGAATGAAGCGATCAGTATCAGTTTAATTTCGTCATACGTGGGTGATCAGTTCATCGATAATACCTCGTCGGACGACCGAAAACTGGATGCCTATTTTATAAACAACCTGAAAGTTGACTACACGATCAAGCAAAAAATGGTGAAGGAAATGAAGGTGAATTTGATGGTGAACAACCTGTTTGATGCCGAATATGAGAGCAATGCCTGGGTGTATTCCTATCTGATGGGCAGCGAACGATATAAAATGGACGGTTATTTTCCGCAGGCCGGAATTCATTTCTTTGTGGGCCTGAATGTGAAATTTTAGAGTTCTCCCAATTCTATTAGTCCGGAGGGGCTGTGTATTCAAAAGCACAGCCCCTTTTTCGTGAAGGAACTTTTGTCTAAATTTATAAATTCAAACATGAATAATGTTAAAGTAATTTTCAATATTACCGAACAATGAAACAAACACAAATTGGCTGGGTTGTCATTCTGATAATAGCTATTATCGACATCAGTGCTTTCTTTCAAATGCCCTATTCGAGCGGGAAGAACATCTTCTTCGGCATCACCACACTGGTGCTTTTACTGAGCTATAACCTGACCATCCGGGTGACCGACGAATACGTGAAATTTTCATTCGGTATCGGGCTAATTCGCGGAAAATATAAACTCTCGGATATTGCGACCTGCCGCCCGGATAGCTACTTTGCATTGGGCTGGGGAATCCGGTTCAGACCAGAAGGCATTCTATACAACGTTTCAGGGAACAAAGCCATTGAACTTACTTTTAAACACAAAGCGGGAAAAGTCTGGCTTGGTACCAATGTTCCTGAAGAACTGGCTGAATACATCAACTCGAAGATCAGGAAAGACAAACTATAAAAACAATAAAAAGCCTTCATAAACGCAAGAAACGGCTTTTATGAAGGCTTTGTTATCTGTTACAGTTAATTTTTCAGGATCAACTGTGAATGACTTTGATTTTTTTCCACTTTCCGCTTCGAAAACGCCAAATGAGTACATTACAGAAAATCAGGAAAAACACGACCAATATAAACCAGCTAACGGTAACCGGCATACCTAACACATTTAATGTCAGGTAAAGCATCGGGACAAACAGCCAGTGCATTGTTACCGACGCCATCATGGTAAAGTGGGTATCCCCCGCTCCGCGTAAAGCGCCAACAATTGCGACCATTACAGCTTCGGCCAGTACATACAAAGCTGCAATCTGAATCATCCGGACGGCAATAGGTACCGCATCTTCAAAAATCTGACTCGGAATATCGGGATGAAATACCCGGACCAGCCATTCGGGAATCAGCACAAACAACGCCAGAATAACCACCGAATAGAAAATCCCGGTTTTGATGGCCGACAGGGCAGCCCGGTGTGCCACCTGTGGCTGACCAGCTCCCATGTAACGACCAACAAGGCTCGTTACGGCAACTTCAATTCCAAGCAACGGAATAAACGACACCAAATCCCAATTAAACATGATGGTTGTTGCCGTCGCCACGGTTTCTCCCTGCGCATGAAAAAGTGCAATCATCGTAGCAAATGCCAGAAAATTCAGAAACATCTCCAATCCGGCAGGATAGCCATAATAAAGCAGTTTTTTCATGATTGCCCCCTTAAACCGGAACGATTTCATGACCGAAAATTCAAACCTGTTGTTGTGGCTAAAATAAGCGAACAACAAGATGACCATTGCACAGAAACCGCCCATGATAGTTGCCAGTGCAGCACCTTGTACGCCCATTGCCGGAAAACCAAATTTTCCGAAAATAAGAATGTAATCGAGTACTACATTTACCAACATGGCAACGATGGTCGCACTCATCACTACTTTCGTTTTCCCAATGCCGATGAAATAACATCCCAGCGTATAGCGCATCATACTGAAAAGTCCGCCCCATGCCAGAATATTCAGGTATTTAACCTGAAAAACAATCTGTGAATCCGGAATTTTCATAAAATGAAAATATTCGATCGCCAGTGGTTTCAGCAACAAAATAAGCGGCCAGGCAACAATGGTTACCAGAATAGCCTGAAAGGCAGCTTTGGTCGAATTGTGCTTCTCGCCTGCACCAAAGTACTGAGCCACCAGGGCGGTTGAATAGCCGGTCAGCCCGACAAAAAAGAACATTAACATTTGCATGGTCACGCCGCCGCCCATAGCCGCATTCATCTGCTCAGGACCCACGCGCGCCAGAAAAAGCCGGTCGGTAAAGGTCATTACGCCGTCGCAGGCGGTTGATATAATCATTGGTAATGCCAAAACTAATAACTCACGAATGCCTCCGGGTTCTCTGTAACCCGAAAAATATCTCTTCAATAACGTCATATAATAAGGGTGTTGTAATGTATTGACGATAGAATAATCATCCACACATTTTTATAAATACAAAAGGAACTAAAAATCGTTTGCAAAAGAATATGCTATCAGATATCTGATTCTGAAATCAGATATTATTCCTTTGATGCAGCGATTTGCAAAAACATTTTCGGAGAAATAAGTCCAAAAAATGAGTACTCATTTCTTTCCGAAACAAGGTTGGTTTTCTTTCCGAATAAAAAATTGACGGAATAAATGCCGGGATGATTACCGGGACCTCAGCATTTCTTCAGATACACCGAGGGGGCGTTGTGTTAGACAATGAACAGTTTCATGCGTTTGTTTTTTAGCTTTTACTACCGAATGAGATTCATTGGAATAAAAGCATTCATTTTTTTGAATTCAGGTTAACTTTTGATACGCGATTCAACCCATTCCCCTTTCCGGAGTTAATTCTGAAACTAATGACCAGACTTCTTCTGAAAGGTTGCGTCAAAAGTAGAAAAAAACTTGTTTCATACGATCTTCTTTACAACTTCACATGAAGTTTTTTTACAGGCAACCATTTTTTTGTAAGTTCAATACTGAGTTTGCGAGGGGAAGATGGTTGAAAATAAAAAGGGACAGCCACCGCCATCCCTTTGGCATATCTTTTCAGAATAAAATATTTACGCTTTAAATGTCCAGTAATTCACTTCGGCTTCGGTTTCCTTATCGGATTGCTGGAGCCAATAGGCTGGGGTAACCCGCTTGCCTGTCAGTGATTTCAGGGATCGTCCGTAAACAGATACAATCGGGTTGAACAGAATGTCGGTTACACCAATGGTGAGCAATTCAGTTTCGCCTTCCGCTTTGGTTTTTACCTCGTATCCGTTTCGTTCGAGTAGCTGTTTCATATATGATCGTCCATTTTTACTTCCGGAATTTTCATGAACTGAAAAAATACGATAGTCAACGAAAACATATTTTCAGAAAAAACTTGACCAGCTCGAAATAATGGTCTATTTTTAAAAAAAAATTAAATTCAATATACTATGAGAAAATTTTTCTTCCTCGTTTGTCTGTTTGTGGCTGTAGTATGTGCCCAGCAGGCTAAAGCTTCCTCTTACACTGTAAATGAACAAGCAGTTGATCAATTATTTGACAACGTTGTTCAAACCAGTATGATATCTTTGAATACGCTTGATTTCAGCGCTATGGCTACAATTGGAACTGCTACAGTTATGCCATCGAAAGACAAGAACGCAGTCGCTGCAATTCTTCTCGACTTTTTTCTCGGAGGTTTTGGCGTTCACCGTTTTTACCTGGGAACTAAACCAATGACAGGTATCGGTTACATTTTAACCTGTGGCGGTATCTTCGGTATTGTGCCATTAGTTGACTTAATTGTCCTGATTATCGACAATGAGGACATCAGCAAGTATATCAACAATCCGAAATTCTTCATGTGGTAATCTAAAAAAGAAAGCTAATAAAAGGTGTCTGTTTGTTGAAAGCAGACACCTTTGTTTTATATGACTATGACAAAATCCATTTCCAAAGCAAGCATTTTTCTAATTTTTATTCTGGCGTGTGTTTCTGTCCATGCGCAGCAGGGAAGCTATATCTCGTTAAAACAGCACACCGAAATCCTTGAAAATCGCAAGAAAATTGTCAACGATATCGATATATACTTCGACAAAGACAAACAGATCATCACCAAATATTATCACTCAAGCCCTGATTTTATCCTGATGGTAAATGCATTAGGCGAAATCAAAAGCTACTATCCATCAACAAATCAGGTGGATTACAAGCAAATAAGCGAAATGTCGTCGAGGCGAAATCTGATTTACTATTTTGCCAATAACTTCACCGATCAGCTTGGACTGGCAGACGATGGTTTTCAACTATCATCAAGCGCTTACGAAAATCAGTTTTTCGTTACTCAATGGAAAGCGCCTGTAACATTAAAGGGTGTTGAATCGGTAAAAATGGTATTTGAAAACGGATTACCAATCTATTCAGAATATCTTTCCAACAAGAAAAAGGCCATAAAAAAAACCTACTACACCAACTACAAAGACTTTACGCAATTCCGCTTACCGCTAAAAATCATTGAGGTCAACTACACGCCTACTGGCGACTCCATTATAAACCGAACTCTTTTTTCTGACATTAAAATATCGCCAACTGCCGACCAACAATATTTCAATTTTAAAATCCCTGCTAATGCCAAACCTCTTAGCCCTGATCAAAAAAAATAGTCTGTTGATATTCCTGTTCTTACTGTCATTGGAAGGTAAAAGTCAGTCTATTCAGTTAAAATCAGACTTGATGCTGATTGACACAAACTCAAAACAGCAAGTCCACCACCATCAAAAGAGATCTTATATTTACAAAAATCAGGCTAAGACATTCAAAAACAGTAACCCGGCCAGTTTACTTTATGGTGGATCGTTGTATGTATATCAGAATCTGATATCACAACATTTCAGTGCTAACTGTCTGTACGACCCCAGTTGCTCCGACTTCAGCAAACAGGCAGTTAAAAGATTCGGACTGGTCAAAGGTAGTTTACTGACCATTGACCGGCTCAACCGCTGTAACAGGATTGCAGCTACTGGCCTCGATCCGCAAACCATAAATGAGAAAAGCCATCGTTTCAACGATCCCATATCCAAATACAAATGAAACAGGTCTGGCTCATCATTTTGATCTTTTGGACTGGTTACGGGTTTTCGCAAACCAAAAGTGACTTTTCATTTATTGAGCATCTAATCAATAAAGGGAATTATAAAGAAGCGATTTTCCTGTTCAAAAGCGATTCCATGAAATTGATGCACTCACAAGCAGATTCGCTCAACTATTACAAGGGTTGGGCCCACTACTCGGTGAAAAACCTGGAATTGTCGACCCAATCGTTTTTATTAGTTGGAAAAGAGTCCCCATTTTACGCAAAATCACATTTTTTTGCCGGATACAACCAGATATACCTTAACCGATACGATGAAGCACGAAATACATTTGAAAGATTGAACATTGAGGATGAGACAAAAAAATTGCTTGTAAACTTCGAGTTGGGAGGAATTGAAATGCTCCAAACAAACTGGGATGCAGCACAAAAACATTTTGAAAAAATCAGTCCTGACAATGCGCTGCTTAGCCAGCACATAACAGCATTGCAGCAACTTAACGACGGGTTAAAAGCTCACCACAAAAAATCGGCGTTTTTGGCGGGTCTGATGTCTGGTATCGTACCGGGTTCAGGCAAAATTTACGCGGGCAAAACCGGAGAGGGAGTCGCCCAAATGATTGCCACCACCGGATTTGGGCTTGTCGCTTGGGAAAACTACAGAAAGGTTGGCATCAAAAATATACGTACTATTTTCTTTGGAAGCATCTTTCTGGCAACCTATATTTCCAATATTTACGGATCAGCTATTTCAGTAAAAATTACCGAAAATAATTACTCCAATGCGGTACACAATCAAATACTTTTTCAGCTTCATATTCCTTTGCGCAATTTTTTCGAATAGTACCGCGCAAAACGGAAAAGCCGACAGTTTGTACGCTGTGGGGAATTACTTTGCTGCGTCCATCGAGTACGAGAGGATGTTGTTTCATTCACCGGATGTGGCCACTCAGCATTATTTCAAATACCGAAAAGCACAATGTTACAAGCAGTTGAAAGACTTTTCGCGTGCCTTGGAGGAGCTGCAATCCATTTATTTCAACAATAGTAGTGATTCGCTGTATATGCGGGTCTGCTACGAACAATCTCTTTGTCTTTACCTGAATGGAGAAGCACCCAAAGCTCTCTGGAAAATCGATGAATACATTCATAGGAGCAAAGACAGTACTTCGTTTCAGTATTTTATGCCTATAAAACTCTTGTGCTATAACGAAACACAGCAGTGGAATGAAGCAAAGGGTTGCTTTGTACAATTCATTAAAGCCCAAACATTCAGTCAGGAAAAAGAAAAAGAACTTACCGACTCAATTGAATGGCTGTACACCAGGAAAAACCTTCCCAGGATGAAATCGGCTGACCGGGCTGAAACATGGTCGAGATTTATTCCGGGAGCCGGACAAATTTATGCCGGACACACGGGCGAAGGAATCACGAATTTCCTGATCAACGCATCGATACTGACATTTGCAGGAATTCAGGCCATCAATCACTATTATATTACAGGCTATCTGATGGGCTTGGGATTCTTCAATAAGACTTATCATGGAGGCATGAAGCGGGCTGTTACACTCGCACAAGAGCGCAACAAGGAAGAAATGATCCGTTTCAATAGTAAAATCAACCAGATGATTCGGGAGAGTTGCATTGCAGAATAAAACCATTAGACTCTTTATACTTGAATTAACTTCCCCTTTAGGTTTAACATGACAGAGGTTTTAGACGCTTTTTAGGAAAAAGAATTCCATCCCAGACAGACGACAACCAGAGTAACAATTAACAAAAAAGGGACAGCCACCGCCATCCCTTTGGAATATCTTTTCAGAATAAAATATTTACGCTTTAAATGTCCAGTAATTTACTTCGGCTTCGGTTTCTTTATCGGATTGCTGGAGCCAGTAGGCAGGGGTGACCCGTTTGCCTGACAGTGATTTCAGGGATCGGCCGTAAACAGATACAATCGGGTTGAACAGAATGTTGGTTACACCAATGGTGAGCAATTCAGTTTCGCCTTCCGCTTTGGTTTTTACCTCGTAACCGTTTCGTTCGAGTATCTGTTTCAGGAAAGCAACACGATCAGCAGTTGCGCCTTTTTCAACGATCGAGCAACGTACCCCGTCAATTTCTTCAATCGTATGTTGTGCTTTATTTAGAGCCATCTTTTTCAGAGTTTATTAGTTAAACAAAACGTCGCTGATATTGCGCAGGTAATCGAAAATTGTACTGGCAAAACCAATGATAAACATACCGGCCAGACACATAATCAATCCCAATCGCATAGCGTTTGAACTGCGGAAAGTTGGTGCCGGATCTTCGTTGGCATCAATAAACATGGCTTTTACCACACGCAGGTAATAATACAACGAGATGGTCGCGTTTAGTACTGCAATCAGTACCAGAATGAAATAACCGCTGCCTGCTGCTGAGGTAAACAGGAAGAATTTTCCGAAGAAACCAGCTACAGGAGGAATACCGGCCAGTGAAAACAACGACAGGGTCATCAGCAAACTTAGTTTTGGGTTGGTTTTGTACAAACCATTGTATCCCGAAATGGTTTCGACACCCGAAGCAGCAGAAACAGCCGCCACAACGCCGAAAGCACCAAGGTTGGTAAATACATATACCAGCACAAAATATACTACCGAAGCCATCCCCATTCCGTTGGCGCCCAAAATGCCAAGCAGGATAAAACCAGCCTGAGCGATGGAAGAGAATGCGAGGAAGCGTTTCAGATTGTCCTGACGCAAGGCAAACAGGTTGGCAAGCGTCATGGTCATCACGGCCAGCGTGTAAATCAAATGCTGCCATTGTTCCATAATAGGACGGAATACGGTGAATAAAACGATGGTGAAAATAAATACGGCAGCGCCTTTCGAGACAACCGATAAATAAGAAGTGACGCCAATCGGGGCGCCTTCATAAACATCGGCAGTCCAGAAGTGGAACGGCACGAGCGAGATTTTGAAGCCCATTCCGGCCACGAAAAAGATGAAGCCCATAATGATTAGCGGAGTGGCTGAAACATTTTTCAGCACGTCTGCAAAATAAATGGAGCCTGTTGCTCCGTAGATCATGGAAAGTCCGAAAAGCAGAATACCTGATGACAAAGCAGATGAAAGAATCAGCTTGATACCGGCTTCAGCAGAACGGCTTTTTAGTTTATCGAAAGCAGCCAACCCGGCAATCGGAATGGTTGCAGTTTCCAGTCCTACATAGAAAATCAGGAAATCTCCGGCCGAAATCATATAATTCATACCCACCAGTGTGGCCAGTGTCAGTACAAAATATTCACTGGCTTTATCCACATTTTCCGGCTTTTTCAGCCAGCTTTCCGATTGAAGGAAGATAATCAGAACGCCCATATTCAGGACGTTTTTCATCATCGTTGTCAGTTCGTTTGACTGGTACGAACCGCCAAATAAAGTTCCCGTTTCGCCCGGAATAAACCCGGCGATGGTAACCAAAGCAAAAAGCCCCAGTGCAAACGGAATGATTCTGGCTTTGCTGCTCTCGCTGACGGCCAGTTCGGCAATCAGAACAATCACCGCTGCAAGAATAAGCAGTAATTCGTGGCGCATCAATATAAATTGTCCGAAGTCCATGTTGTATCGGTATTTTTTTCGTTAGAACGGGTTAAACACGGTTAGTTTTGCTACAATTGGCTCAAGGCTGGCCTGAATCATATCCGACAACCAGAGCGGCGCTATACCGATGGCTGCGACAGACAATACCAGCGTAATGGTACTCAGGCGTTCGAACCATTTGGCATCCGTTAATTCCAGATGATGTGGATCTTTCACAGGCCCCAGAAGGATCATACCAACCACACGCAAAATGTACACGGCAGTTATCACAATCGATGAAGCTGCAATGATCGTCACCACGCGGTGGAACGTATCCTGGTGTTGGAACGAACCAACAAAAACGGTCATTTCAGCAACGAACCCGCTTAATCCGGGAAGTCCGAGCGATGCAAATCCGGCAATCATGTAAACCACAGCTAGGAACGGGATCACCTTCATCAAACCGCCCATTTCTGTTATGTTTCGCGTATGTGTCCGTCCGTAAATCATCCCGATCAGGGCAAAGAAAAGAGCTGTCATCAGGCCGTGTGAGATCATTTGCAGAATGGCGCCGTCCATCGCGGTTTGGTTCATCATCAGCAACGCGAAAATCACCAGTCCGCAGTGGCTTACCGATGAATACGCATTGATGAATTTCAAGTCTTTTTGCCAGATAGCGCCGAAAGCTCCGTAAACCACACTGATGGTGGTCAGGATAATGAAAATCCAGGCCATTTCATTGGCCGCTTCCGGCATTAAAAACATGGCAACGCGGAAACATCCGTAACCCCCCAGTTTCATCAGAACCCCTGCATGAAGCATTGAAACAGCGGTTGGCGCTGAAGCGTGACCGTCGGGAGACCATGTATGGAAAGGGAACAAAGCGCCCAAAATTCCAAATCCAATAAAGGTGAACGGGAAGAAGAAACGTTGCGCTTCAACCGGTATTTTAATTTTAGCGATTTCGAGAATATTCCAGGTAAGTGAGCCGCCATCCGGAGCTGAATTGTAATAAAGGCCGAATAAACCGACCATCAGCAGGGCTGATCCTCCCATCAGCATCAACGTCAGTTTCATCGCCGATGCTTCTTTTGGGCCACTTCCCCAAACACCGATCAACAGGTACATCGGGATCACAGCCAACTCGTAGAAAAGGAACATGGTAAACAGGTCGAGCGAAATGAAAAAGCCGAAAACCCCTGTTGCCAAAAGAATCAGCGAAATGAAAAATTCGCGCGACAAATACTCTACTTCCCATGAGGCAAATATTCCGGCAAAAACCACAATAGCTGTTAATCCGATCATGGCCACAGCAATACCGTCGACCCCGATGGCATAGTGAATATTCAGGCTTTTGAACCAGGTGTAATCAGCCGTCCACAACATTTCGTCAGTCACACCGGCTTTGCGGGCGCCCAGGTACATCAGGATCAGCGCGGCAGCCAGCACCAACTGAATACTCATGCCGATAGCCGAAACCACACGGGCTCCTTTAAAATCTTTGGTGAAAAGTATCCCGACAATAGTCAGAACCGGGACAACGACAAACAAACTCAGAATGTTCATATCTATTCTTGTTTCAGTCAATTATAAAAAATACAGGATCGAAAGTACCAGGGCCAGCGTACCGGCGACAAATGCAAATGCATAGTGCTGCAATTGTCCGGACTGCATCCCTTTGATCAGGTACGATGTTTTTTCGGTCACCAATCCGATACCAACCATAAATCCGTCAATGATGTGGCGGTCGAACCAAGCCACCGGACGTGAAATATAGTTGAAAATTATTTTCTTCGTCACGAACAAATAAATCTCATCGAAATAGAACTTGTTGTAAGTGGCTTTGTACAGAATACCGAATTTTGCAGCAATTGCATCCGGAACGCGGCTTTCTTTCTTGTAAAGCAGCCATGCAAAGAAAATTCCCACCAAGCCGATCAATACCGATGGAACAGCAATCATCAGGTGCATTTCCGTTTCAAACGGTTTGGCATCCGAAGTAACCAGTTCGCTGAATGGCAGGAAGCCTGCAAATACCGACGCAACCGCCAGAAACATCAACGGAATCGACATTGTCAGAGGGCTTTCGTGTGGTGTGTGATGATAGTGACGATCTTTTCCCCAAAATACATTAAAGTAAAGGCGGAACATATAAAATGCGGTCAAACCGGCAACCAAATATTCAATTCCGAAGAGTATTTTGTTGTGGTTGAAGGCAGCCACCAGAATTTCATCTTTACTGAAGAAGCCTGAAAGCGGCGGCACACCGGCAATCGTCAAACAGGCAATCAGGAACGTAATGTGGGTGATTGGCATGTATTTGCGCAAACCGCCCATATCGTACATATAGTTTGAATGCACGGCATGGATAATCGAGCCGGCGCCAAGGAAAAGTAACGCTTTAAACATCGCGTGAGTAAACAGGTGGAACATGGACGCCATGTAACCCAAACCTTCCTCGCCTCCGTAGCCCGAAACGCCCAGAGCAAGCATCATATAGCCCAACTGTGACAGGGTTGAGAAAGCCAAAACCCGTTTAATGTCGAATTGTGTAATGGCAATTACAGCCGCAAACAACGAGGTGAAACCGCCCACCCAGGCCACTACTTCGAGTGCATCGGGTGCCTGAAAATGAAATACCGGGAACATACGTGCTACCAGGAAAACACCGGCAACAACCATTGTTGCAGCGTGGATCAATGCCGAAACAGGAGTCGGGCCTTCCATTGCATCGGGCAACCAAATATGTAAGGGGAACATAGCCGATTTACCAGCGCCGCCTATGAAGATAAGCACCATCGCCCAGGTCATGGCCGAAATGCCCATAAACCCGAGTGATGCAGCTCCTCCGAAGACTGAAGCCTGCGGGTTGGTCAACTGGTCAAAATCAAATGTTCCGGTAATAAACGACAAAATCAGGATACCGATCAGAAAGCCAAGGTCGGCAAAACGGGTAACAATAAAAGCTTTTTTCGAAGCAGCTACTGCCGATGGTTTTTCGTAATAGAAACCGATCAACAGGAAGGATGAAACGCCCACCAACTCCCAGAAAATGTACATCTGGAAAATATTGGTTGCCAAAACCAGTCCGAGCATTGAAAAGCTGAACAACGAAAGGAACGCATAAAAACGGGCAAATCCTTTTTCACCTTTCATGTACCCAAGGCTGTATATATGAACCATAAACGAAACGGTTGTGATTACAACCAACATCATCACTGAAATAGGGTCGAGCAAAACGCCCATTTTTATGTGAAGGGTTTCGGTCAGTTTCAGCCATGTAATATTGGCCGGAATAATTGGGCTAAAACCAGCTTCACCATGTCCGCCAAAAAAGTAACTGATGGCAGTTATCACTGAAAGCAGGAAACTCGTTCCCATGCCCGCAGTTCCTAAAATTCCGGATACTGCCGGTTTCCATTTCATCCCCAATAAGCCGGTAATCAGGAATATTGCCAGCGGGATCAGCGGAATCAGTATAGTATATTCAAATCCTGTCATAATGTATGTTTTTCAGTTATGAGTTTCGAGTTCCGGGAATCAAGTCCGCTTTGATCTCGCATCTCAGCCTCTTTCTTTAATCTTTAATCAATAATCATTTATCAATTTATTCCAGGCTTTCCTTTCTCCCCCTCCTTGGGAGGGGGCTGGGGGGAGGCCTAGAACTTCATCTCGTTCACGTTTTCTACTTCAATATTATTGATACGCCGGTAAATATTAATGATCAGCGCAATGGCGACAGCAGCTTCGGCTGCGGCAATTCCGACAATAAAGAGGGAGAAAAAATGCCCCTGCAACTGGTCGGGATACAAATACCGGTTGAAAACTACAAAATTGATGTTCACCGAATTGAGGATCAGTTCAACGGCCATTAGCATCGTAATTAAATTTCGACGGATGATAAAACCGCACACACCGATGAAAAACATCAGGGTGCTGACAACGAGAAAATGGTAAATCGGAATTCCCTGTATCATGATTCTTTTTCTTCTTGTTTTCCTTTTTTTGCAATCACAATGGCAGCAATTATGGCTGCAAGCAACAATACACTGATCAGTTCAAACGGAAGTACGTACCCGTTTTTTTCCGTGCTGAGCAATTGAGTACCAATAGCAGTCATATCAACCGGAAGTTCCGGTTGTCCGTTGGCTGTAAACTTTTCGTTGAAAATGATATACAATGCAACGCCGGCGCCAATTACCGCAACGCCTGCCCCCATCAGTAAATTCAGCAGGGCCGGATGCTTAAATTTATGACTGATATGACTGGTGAGCAGAATACTGAAAATAATCAGCACTACGATACCGCCGGCATACAAGGTGAGCTGTACGGCAGCCATAAATTCATAATTCAGAAGGAAATAGAATCCGGAAGTGGCCACGAGCACAAATAGCAGATAAACAGCAGCGCGCAAGATTTTCCGGGTGGTTATCGACAGCAGCGAAAAAATCAGGATAATCGCTGAAAGCAGGTAAAACATTACTACATTCATTGCTTAGCCTCCTTTTTTAATGAAGAACCGGGTTGGTTCAGTACTTTGGTTAGTTTTTTCCGGTCGAAAACTGCATGTTCAAATTCCTGTCCGAAAGCCAAAGCATCCGAAGGACAGGTTTTTACACACAATCCGCAGAACGTACACATCGATAAATGGTAAATATGTTTGTCGATAATGCGTTCCGTTTTTCCATCGGCATTCGGGACACGGTTGGTCAGGATTTCGATGGACCCGTTCGGACAGTTCATTTCGCAGATGCCGCAACCGGTGCAGCGGTGTTGATTATTTTCGTCGTGCGGCATGATGATTTCACCTTTGAACCGCTCCTGCATTTTCAGGGTTGCCCGGTTTTCAGGATATTTCTGGGTCACAATCTGCCCGGGACTGACGAAGTATTTTCCGGTGATGCGCATTCCCGCCCAGAGCGACGAAATGGCCCGGAATATTTCTCGTATATAGTTGAATATCATGTTCATTTTCCTTCGTTTATCGATTTAAAAGTGCCAGCCCATCAAAACGATGAAGGCAATGACAACAATGTTGATCAGGCTGATGGGCATCAGGTACTTCCATTCGAGGGTCAGCAACTGGTCGATGCGCAAGCGAGGGAAGGTCCACTTAAACCACATGATCAGGTAAACTACAAAAAAGGTTTTCAGGAAAAACCAGACCATGGAAGGAATGAAATCCATCACGTGGTTGAAGGCTTCCCAGTTTCCAATGTGGAAAGGCATCCAGCCTCCCAGGAAAACCGTTGCCCCGATGGCTGCCACAATAAACATGTTGATGTATTCAGCCAAAAAGAAAAAGGCGAATTTGATCCCTGAATATTCGGTGTGGAAACCGGCGGTAAGTTCCGATTCGGCTTCTGCAAGGTCGAAGGGCCCCCGGTTGATTTCGGCTGTACTTGCAACCAAAAATATTACAAATGAGATGAAAGCCGGAATGTGGCCTTTGAAAATCCACCATCCGTCGGCCTGACTTTCAACAATACCCGAAAGTTGCATGGTTCCTGAAAAAACAACGATTGCAAGAAGTGATAATCCAACCGACAGCTCATAGCTGACGATTTGCGCGCCACTCCGCATTGCACCAATTAGTGAATATTTACTGTTGCTCGACCATCCGGCCAGCAAAATACCAACTACGCCCAACGACGAAACAGCCATCACGTAAAATACCCCGATATTCAGGTCTACTGCCTGTAACCCTTTGGCAAAAGGTGTTGCGGCAATGGCCATAAACGAGGCGATGATGACAATGAACGGCGCCAGATTGAATAAAAACTGGTCGGCTTTCCGGATTGGGATCAACTCTTTCATCAGCAGTTTGATCAGGTCGGCAATGGTTTGTAACAAACCCAGCGGGCCAACCCGGTTTGGGCCGTAACGGTTCTGCATCACCGCGCATACTTTTCGTTCGAGATACACGAGGAAAAGCCCCAGCAAAGCATAAAAAGTCAGGAATATCAACCCGACCAAAACCAGTTCGGCGGTCAGGACCAGCCCCGGCGACATCCAGTTGTGCAATGCAGCATCAATGGAGCCTGTCAGTGTTGAAAAATCGTAAATTGTTGATGTCGACGACATGCGTTCTGTTTTTATCGGTCAATATCCGGGATTACCAAATCAAGTGAGCCGCTGATAGCAATCAGGTCGGCAATTTTTCCTCCGGCAGCCAGTTCGTTCATCACGAACAGATTGCTGAAGTTGGGTGAGCGGAATTTCATGCGGTACGGCGTTTTGTTGCCATCGCTCACGATGTAAACGGCCAGTTCTCCGCGCGCTGTTTCCACCCGTTGGAAATATTCCCCGGCAGGAAGTTTGATGATCGGCTTCATCTTCGCCGTGTAATCTCCTTCGGGAATATTGTCCACCAGTTGTTCGATGATGTTCATCGACTCCCACATTTCATCCATGCGAACTTTGTAGCGGGCCAATGTATCGCCTTCGGTATACAAAATTTCGTTGAACTGAACTTTATCGTAAGCGCTGTATGGCGCATATTTGCGAAGGTCGCAGGAGAATCCCGAGCCACGGCCTGAAGGGCCGGTTACACCATAGGCAATTGCTTTTTCCCTGCTCATAATACCAATTCCTTTGGCCCGTTGCTGAAAAATGACGTTGCCGGTCAACAACTGGTCGTATTCAGGTAATTTTTTTCTGAAGTAAGTGATGAAATCTTTAATGCCTTTCTGAAAGTTCGGGTGAACATCGTGCATCAGGCCACCCGGTGCATTGAAACTGTGGAGCAACCGCGAACCGAACGATTCTTCAAAAATATCGAGGATCATTTCGCGGTCGCGTAACCCATAGAAAAAGGTAGTTAGTGCGCCAAGGTCCATCCCGAAAGCGCTCCACCATAACTGATGGGATGCCAGACGGTTCAGCTCGTCGAGAATAGTACGGATATATTTTACCCGCTCCGGAACTTCCACCTGCAAGGCATTCTCAACGCACAGGCAAACCGCTTCGTTGTTCATGTGGGCCGACAGGTAATCCATCCGGTCGGTCAGGTGAATGATTTGCTGGTACGTGATGGCCTCGCACATCTTTTCGATGCCGCGGTGAATATAGCCGATGTGCGGAATAATGTATTTTACAGTTTCGCCCTGAAGACAGACTTCGAGACGTAAAACGCCGTGTGTCGACGGGTGTTGGGGACCCATATTAATAATGTAGTCCTCATTTTCCCGAACTATAATATTTTTGATAATCTCTTCGCTCATAATCAGTGATTAGCGTTCGATGATATTTATTTCGTCCCGGAAATCCTTGCGTAACGGAAACCCATAATCGTCATTCAGAAATAAACGGCGCAACATCGGGTGGTTGTTAAACCGGATGCCGAACAGATCGAAAACTTCGCATTCGTGCGGGTCAGCCGTTGGCCAAATATCCGAAACGGTGTCAATTGCCGGATGTTCCCGATTGGTAAGTACCGTTTTTAATACCATTGTATGGTGGTAATCTGTTGATTCGAGATGATACACCACGGTCATATTTTCCTTAAAATCGACGGCTGTCAGGCTGATCAGATAATTGAAGGCAAGGTTTTTATTGTTTTTCAGCAGATGGGCGGCGTAGTGAAGTTTTTCTGAAGTAACCACCATTTCGGTGAGTTGTGTGTTTTCCGGGAATTCTGCTTCGGGGAAAAGTTCTTTCAGTAAATCTGTCAATTCCTGTTTATACATATATTAATAATTAAAGCAGGTCTTCATTGGTAACTTTACGCGGGTCGCTGAGCGATTCGCCTTTGATCTTGCGCTGAAGTTGCATTACTCCGTACAGCAAGGCTTCGGGCCGGGGCGGACAACCGGGAATGTACACATCCACCGGGATTACATGGTCGACGCCACGCACCACAGAATACGAATTATAATAGAATGGTCCGCCTGAGACAGCGCATGCTCCCATCGCAATTACATATTTCGGGTCGGCCATTTCGTCGTAAAGGCGTTTCAGGATCGGGGCCATTTTATGAACGATGGTTCCGGCTACTACGATCACATCGGCCTGGCGCGGGGTTGCCCGGTAAACTTCGATACCGAAACGTGCAAAATCATGTCGTGCGGCCCCGGCAGCCATCATTTCAATTCCGCAGCAACTGGTTGCGAAAGTCAGTGGCCACACCGAATTGGAGCGTCCCCAGTTCAGCAGGTTATCAATACTGGTCAGCAGGATGTTCCCTCCCGATTTTTTGAGGATTTCCAGCGAATCGTTATCGCCAAAATCTTCATATTTCATTGATTTGATATTTATGCCCATTTTAATGCTTTCTTTTTCCAGGCGTAAAGCAGCCCGAGCACCAGAATAAAGAAGAAAATAAGAATTTCGACAAACGCCCTGATTCCGATGGATTTCATTACTACCGCCCACGGAAACAGGAAAACTGTTTCCACATCGAATATCAGGTAAATGATGGCGAACAGGTAATACCCAACATTAAACTGAATCCATGCCGGACCCTCTGTCGGAATACCGCATTCGTAGGGATCAAATTTTATCGGATTTGTGGAGCGGGGTGCCGCCAGTGAAGAGAAAATAATTGCGATTCCGACCAATACCAAGGCAATTATAAAAAACAAAATTAGCATTTCGCTGTTCATACATCAAGATTTTAATCTTTTACTGTATCGTTTTTTAAAAGAAGGTGCAAGTATAGTTCTAAAAACCTTCGACATGGATTTTTGTTCGCTTTTTTCAGAAAGAATTTAAAATATATTAAGAAACTGTTTAAAATTTGAGATGATACTCAAAATGAGTAAAATTTAAACAGTTTCTAACTCATGATGAAAAATGAGAGAAGAACAGATCATGCTAAAATGTAGAAAAGGCATTCACTGAGAGCGATAAATATAAAAAACTGGTAATTAGTGATGTATGTTTACCAGGTAAATAGTCTTCTCAAAAATGTATTGAGAAATTCAGGCCCCAATCTGGTACAGCATTCCGTCGTCTATGTTAAAATACAAGGGGGCAACAGTTAATTTTGGGTAGCGTTTTTGCAGGCGTTTTGCTTCCTCTACAATGAACTCGGTTTCGTTACCTATTTCAAAAAAAACGGAAAGCTGATTGAAATGATTTTCTGCATTTTCGGCTTTCCATCCTGCATTTTGGACCAATCCGGCAACAAATTGCTCTTTAATCGACGACAGGTTCACCATGCCGCAATGATTATGGGCGATCAGGGCAATGTGTTTCAGGTTGGCAATGCTGATTGCAAATGAAATCTGAAACTCGCTGTAAATAAGGTTTGCCCCGGCAGCGCGAATGATAACTGCAAAATTTTCAGGTATCCACAATGATTTGCGGTTATCGACACACATGCCAATCAGGATTTGACTCTTGTCGTAACGGGTAAACGTTTTGTTCAGGTTGTGGTATTCAAGCAAGTCCCCGATGGGGGTTTGCCGGTATGGAGTTAAAATATCTGATTTTGAATTTACAGCAATCAGTTGATTGGACATATAGAAAAATTTGGTTTGTTGGTAGTATATAACTGCCAATACCCAAAATTGTTCAGTGCTGTAAACTACAGGATTGCTTCGTCTTCAATTTCAACCAATAAATTGTCCCGGCAAATATAGGTCTGGATAAAAACCATCGGAATAGTACCAAAACATTTATGGCAGGTTTCTTCTATACGACTCTATTTCCCTTGTTTCTTATTTTTTTGACTATTAATAATTCCCTTCTGCCTCGGCGCCGTTCAGCACAGCTTCCGTTGAACCGATTCCCAGCCGGTCGGCTCCTTGTTCGAGATAAGCCACTGCTGTTTTCCAGTCGCGGATGCCGCCCGATGGTTTGATCTTCATTTTATCGCCCACCGTGTCGACCATTACCTGCACAATTTCGGGAGTTGCCGATCCGGCTGCAAAACCGGTCGATGTTTTCACGAAGTCGGCTCCGGCTTCATACGCTATTTCACAGGCTTTGGCCACCTGTTCGAGGCTCAGGTAACAGCTTTCCTGGATTACCTTTACCAAAATGCCGTGCTGGTGAGCCACATCAACCACTGCTTTTATGTCGGTTAAAACATAGTCGTAATCACCCGAAAGGAATTTCCCGATATTCATCACCATGTCGATTTCATCTACTCCGTCATCGATGGCTTTTTTTGCCTGAAAAGCTTTTACTTCGGTGGCATCGGCTCCATGCGGAAAACTCAATGTGCACGATACTTTTACATCGCTGTCTTTCAGTAATTCAACGGCGGCTTTTATGTCGCAGGGTTTTACACACATACTGTAAACGCTCATTTTCTTGCATTTTTCAGCATGAATTTTCAGATCGGCATCGGTCATGTCTGGTTTCAAAACCGCATGGTCAATGGTTTTTGCTACTTGTTCTTTTGTGTACATATCTTAACTGTTTTTCTCGCGAAGGCGCAAAGATAAATTTTTATTTTCCCTTTGTGACCTGGCGGCTTAGCGTGATTCTTATTTTTTATGACTTAAAAACCAGTTCCATAAATCGGCTTCGTTGTAGGCATATATCCACGAAGCCTGATGGTCGCCCTCGGGAAGGACGGTATATTTTACGTCAGCGCCCAGTTTTTTCAGGGCTTCAACCATTTCTGCAGAACGCTGTTCGGGCACGGCTTTGTCCAGCTTCCCATGAAAAATCTGGCATGGAATATCTTTGATACGATACGCCGATTGCGGGTCGCCACCGCCGCAGACGGGAACAATGGCTGCAAAATATTCAGGAAAAGCTGTTGCCAGCGCCCAGGTACCATAACCGCCCATGCTGAGGCCGGTCAGGTAAATACGGGTTTTATCGACATTATATGTTTTTACCAAGTCGTCGAGAAGTTGTTTCAATACATAAATATCCCAACGTTGTCCGGTCGGACATTGCGGAGATACCACGATGAATGGCAATTTTGTTCCTTCGGCAATCAGCTTCGGAGGTCCCCAGGCTTTTACTTTTTCAAGTTCGCTGCCCCGTTCTCCTGAACCGTGTAAAAACAGTAAAAGAGGGGAAGCCTGGCCATCGGCAGAATAACCGTCGGGCAATGAAAGCAGGTACGAAAGTTCGTTACAGGTTTTAAAGGTCTGATGGGTTTGTTGTGCCATTGTGTTCATACAGAACAATACAATAATAGCAATCGAAAAAATGTGCTTCATGGTTTTTATTGAGTTAATGAAAGGTCAGATTTCGTCAAAAAATCGTAAATCGTAAATCGTAAATCGGATATCGATCATTTGTCTTCCATCTCTTC
Organism: Prolixibacteraceae bacterium; assembly: GCA_003506435.1. GTDB lineage: Bacteria > Bacteroidota > Bacteroidia > Bacteroidales > Prolixibacteraceae > GWE2-42-39. Next base: position 150,469 of record DOAQ01000007.1, on the reverse strand, counting down.
CAAAATCTTCTCCACTTCTTCTTCCGTCTTTTGCAGTTTGTCTTTGCAGATTTTTATCAGCGCCGAAACTTGTTTTACCTTTTCCGACAGTTCATCCACGTCGAGTTCGTCGTTTTCAATTTTTTCGAGAATATCTTCAATCTCGGTAATTGCTTCCTTGTATGAAATTTTTTTGGTAGCCATATTTTATGAGTTATGAGTTTTGAGTTATGAGTTGAATATTGCTTTCCAGAGTTCCGTCGGCAAGACGGGTTTCAATCCGGTCGCCTTTGGCAAGTTGTTCAACTGATTTCAATAGTTTGCCGTTTTTATAGGTCAGCGAAAATCCGCGTTTCAGTATTTGTTGCGGATCGACCAGCCGGAGTGTTTCCTGAAGCCGGAGCATCTGCTGGTTTTCAAATTTCAGTTTGTCTTCAACTTTGTATTTTAATTCATGCCGGATCGTTTTCAGTTCGTTTCCTTTCTTCCAGTTGATTGTTTTTGTGCTGAACCGGGTTTTCTCAACCGATCGGGCAAGCAAATTTTGCCGGTGACGGATAAATATGCCGGTTGACGATTTTATTTCAGAAGCCAGCAGATGAAACGCATTTTTCTTTTCCTGAAAATAACTTTCCAGTCCGGTTTTCAGCTTCAACTCTGAAATTTGGAGAAGCTGCTGTTCATCTTTTATTCTCATGCGAGCCAGTCCGCTGATGGAATTGAGCAGATTGTTGAGCTGTTCGCGGTTTTCCTGCAAGCGGTCGTTCACTGCATCAACAAACTGTTGTTCCAGTTCAGCCAGATACGATGTAAATTCTTCAACAGTCGAAATCAGGAATTCGGCAACGGCAGTCGGGGTTTTCAGGCGCGTGTGCGCCACCAGGTCGGCTACCGAGTCGTCCTTGTCGTGCCCGATTCCGGTGATTACAGGAAGCGGAAACTGGGTGATGTGAAATGCCAGATCGTAATTATCAAATGCCACCAAATCGACTTGTGCACCTCCTCCGCGGATGATGGCCACCGCATCGAAAAACTCTTCGTATTCAAAAATACGGTCAAGCGCCTGAATGATACTGGCCGGAGCTTCCTTTCCCTGCATGACGGCCGGGAACAGTTTTGTGTAAAATTTTATCCGTTGCGGGTTGTTGTGCAGTTGGTCGATAAAATCCTGCAAACCCGCGGCAGTGGGAGAGGAGATGATAGCAACCCGTTGCGGTACCAGCGGCAACTCCAGCTCTTTGTTCATATCGAAAATGCCCTCTTCCTCCAGACGGGCAATAATCACACGCCGTTGCTGTGCCATGTCGCCCAGTGTATACGTAGGGTCAATGTCGCGAACGTTCAGGCTCAAGCCATACACCTCGTGGTATTCCACTTTGGCGTTCAGCAATACTTTTATTCCTTCGGAAAACAATTGCCCTGTGGTACTTTCGAAATACGGTTTCAGCATCCGGAAAGTGTACGACCAGATGGTTGCCCGCACCCGCGCTGTGATGTTGTTGGCGCTGTCAGTCTCAATCAGGTCGAGATAGCAGTGTCCGCTGCGGTTGACGGTCAGTTCACTGATCTCTGCCCTCACCCAGTACGAATCGGGCAACGCAAGCTCCATTGCATTTTTTATCATGCCCTGAAGTTCGGAAAGTGAAAGCTGCGGACTGTCCATCTGTTCGTTAGCGTTTGACGATTTTAAATGTTGTAGTTTTTTCTTCTGAAGTCAGTTTCAGGATCAATAAACCGGAAGGCAAGTTAGCAAGATTCGATAAATTAATCCGGCTACTTTCAGGAAAAATGCGGTCGAACGAAAGATTTCCCCGGGTCGAAATCAGTTGCACGCGGCATTCGCTGAACATTTTTTCGTGGAGCCAAAGAATTTGCAACCGGTCGGATATCGGGTTGGGAAACACATGCCAGTCGGCATTCTTCAGTTCGTCGGGCAAATATTTTTTCAGAAGTAGATACATGGCCATGCCGAAATCGGGAATTCCGTACCCCAGGCGATTATCTGGCGAAGCAAAAAGGCTTCCGCTTTGCTCAATGGCTTCTTTTATTTCTGCGGACGTTGCGTGCGGAAAAGCCTGCCATAAACAGGCTGCCATACCGGCCAGCAGGGGCGACGAAAAGGAAGTTCCGTTCGATCGTACGATTTCCCCTGAAGTTTCGGTCAGGGCTGCGGAAACGCCCATTGCCGAAACATTGGGTTTTATGTCGCCGTCGGATGCCGGGCCAAACGAAGTAAAACTGGCGGGTGCACCTTTTGAATCGACGGCCCCGACAGCCATCACCCGGTCGCCATCAGAAGGCGCAATGATGTAATGCCATGATTTATTTCCTTCGTTTCCGGCGCTGTTGCAAACCAGTATTCCTTTTGCCGAAGCCATGTTTGCCGCCTTTGTAACCCGCGTGGTTTGTCCGTCCATATCGGCATACGTGTGGTCCGTTGACGGGTCATCGAAAAAAGCATAGCCCAGCGACGAGTTGACAATATCGGCTCCAAGGCTGTCGGCATATTCAGCGCCGGCAACCCAGTTGTCTTCCTCAATAATATATTCTGAACCGTCGTCTTCTGTTCGTAAAAGATAGTAGGAAGCATCCGGCGCCGTACCAATTAATTGTTGCGGTAAACAGGCTCCCATAGCTGACAGTACATTGGTTCCGTGTCCTCCTTCCTGAAAGACATTTCCGCCGGGATTTACAAAATCGCGGAATGCAGCAATTCTTTCATTTAGCCATAGACTATCGAAAGCGGCAATCTGGTTGGAATTCAGAAAACCATTGTCGAGTACTGCAATGTGTAATCCTTTGCCGCGAAAACCTTGTTGATGCAGTGTCAGTCCGTTCATCTGGGCAATTTGGACGAGCGAAGCTCCGTAATATGTTGAATCGATAGTTTCCTTCCAAATTTCGGCTTTTTCAAATTTGATGATGGCTGATTTTTTCTGAATGGCCGGTTTGCTGAGTTGGAACGAAGAAATAAAATTGATTTTTGAAAGTTGATTAATCAGCATGGGATCGCTGGAGGCAATCGTGCAGCCGTTCAACCATTTTGAAGTATGCATGATCATGAAACCCATCGACTGCAAACTGTCGGTATATGCTTTGGAAACCGGCAGGTCCGTTTCGTCAATTTCAATATTCTGCCTTTTGCGGCGGTCAATAGCTCGTTGTGATAAAAATTTTTTGGGCTGGTCAATTGAATATTCGGTTCCGTTTTTATCGGTAAATTCGATCCAATGATAGCTTTCTCCCGGGGATTGAGCCAGCAGAACCTTTGAAAAAAGCAACAGGAAAACGATATAAACGGCCCGTCGAAGCATACACAGATTTTTACCGAAAATACAATTTTCCGAAATATAAACTACTGCGCAGTCAAAAGCAAAGGGATACGTTTCTCGGTCCGACATTTACCCGATTCTGTTTTTAACTACCTCGCCGGGCGCTGCGCACCGCTTAAAGTACTGTTTATTGTAGGCTGTTGTGTTCTTTCTCCTAATTTGCTTTATTATAAATCACAGGCATTTTCCCTTCCCATTTTTCCCACAGGTTATTTTCTGTGATTAGTTTAGCCATAAAATGCCCGACATTTATTCTACTGGTTTTGCCCGGATTAAAAAGGGCGCTCCTTATTGGCGAGGTGTATAACTCGTATTCGGTTACGCTGTCTTCATTTAGTAACGTATCTGGTCGGACAGCGACCCATCTAATAAATGTATTTTTTTGACCAATGCTCAATCTTAAAAAATCTGCTGCTTTTTCATTGTCTGATTGTGGCGGTACGATTAAGCGAATTACCCCCATTACTAATTTCTGTCCGACTGAAATGGGTTCGTTTAAATCTCTGTTCCTGTTTCCAACGGTATTCATTAAGACAAACTTAACGGTCTTTTCCGGCGAATTTTTCGTAATTGCAGTACAAAGCAGTTTAACAGCATTTGTTACTAATTTTCTTGGTTTTCCGAAAATGCCTTTCAACGTCAAATTGTGTCCAAGACAAGAGGCAACCGACTGACAATCTTTTATATAATTTGCCATCTCGTCTACAGTTATTTCTGAGATATCGGCTCTGATTATTGATATTTTGTCATTGTTATTCCAGGTGTCGTGTGTTTTTGTCAACGGACGAACAATTACCTTAACGTTTTGTCCCATAAGCAACAGTTGCTCTACTAACTGTTTTCCTGTTGCACCACTTGCTCCTACTACCAATGTTGTCATTTTGCTAATTTTTTAATTTTGAATACTGTTTCTTTCAATGGCCTCGTCGTCTTCCAACTACACGCAGGCCGGGTAGCCTGCTCATAGGGTGGGCTACCCGACTGGCAGTCGTATTAATTTGTAAATCCGAACTGAATTGATTTGAGAGGAATAATCTTCATAAGACAAATTTCATCCCCCATTTTTACACTCTTCATCAATTCGACATCTACTTTACATCCAAAAGCTTTCTCAAAAATAATTTTACTATAACCGGTTGTGCATTGGCACCAGGTATTTGTTTCTAATTTATCTACTTCGGCAAGCATCGGACACGGACAAAAAGGGAACTGTAAGTAAAGTTCATTATCGTGATAGGATAATCCGGCAGTTTTTGCCTTGTCGTGGTTGGCAAATTCTTCCAAACTGGAGGACGACACAACAAGTTCCTTTAGTAAGGCTAATTTCTCGTCCATTCCATAACCACATTGGCAACTCATCCTGATTTTTTTAACAGTTGATTTATCGAAATTATTTTCCAATCTTTTCATGGTGTTTTTCACCCATGCCGGATTATTTTTTTGATTTCCGTTTACAATTTTCTGAGCCATTGTGTCATTGCTCTCCGCTTTTACGGCATTATATATCACTTGTTCCTGAATTTTTCTTATATCGAACATCGTATGTGATTTTTTAATTCAACAAAATTTAATTTTTAAAACAATTCTCCCCGCAAATTGAGAGGAGAATTGTAAATACAGATTTATTGGACTTTTTGAAGCATTTGCATAAATTCAGCCATGTGCAATTGTGAATAACTTTGTATCACAGCAAATACAGGCACAAAAACAAGTATTCCTATTAGCAGTCCTTTGCCTAAAGACTCATATTTGGACCCTTTCAGCAGCACAAACAATATCCAAATCACATTTAGTGTGATGATAATGTGGGTAATTTGTGCAATCATATTGGTTGCGTTCCATGGAGTAATAAATAAACCCATTGTACCATAATAGTATAGCGGAACTAACGCGATTGCAAGAAAGAAATCTTTTTTTGTAATCTGAAAGCAAATAAAACATATCAGGTATGTGACAATGGAAAGTGAACATGCGTTGAATGCAAGCCATTTACAAAACCCAAGTTTTACGACGAATAAGAAAAAATAGGCACTATTCAATAATGCCAATAGTATAAATAGGGTCAATAAATAACCTATAATTTGATTTTTATTTTTTAAGCTCATAATTAAAATGTTTGTATTTATTCCGATTGAAAATCAGCATTATTTTTATTTAATTTAAATGCTGAATTTCTTTCATTTAAAGCAATATCAACCAACTCCAGAATAAAATTTCCGAACGACTGAAACATTAACCTGTGGTTTTCTGAGGTTAACTATGCTTTAATTACAAATTTTAATACAGTACTCATTTTTTCGTTTTCAAATTATAGAATCGCAAAAATAAATATTTCTGTTTAGTTAAAATAAATGTTACTCAATTATATTTTTTGGAATTCTAATCTTCTAAGGGAAAATATTTTATCAATCACTTGTACGACTCAATATGGCTGCTAACGTTCCGTAGCTACATGCAGGGCGCGAGTTCACCCGATGAACCTCCTACTAAGAGTTGCTTTTCACTCGGGGCTTCCTGTCAACGAAGCACTAAAGTCTGGCTTTCGGGTATTTTGCTGTTGTCACCAGTGGTTATTCTTGCTTGTCGCTTGTCCCAAGTAACCAGTTAAATACGTTCAAGTGTCTTACTCCGCTTCGGTTTTGCGTAAACGAATCTGTCGTGAGCAAATACTTCGGGTAGTTGTCGTTGATTTTTTCCAATGCCCCAAACTCCCGTTCTACAGTATTTTCGGCTGTCATTTGCCATGCTACCTGGTAGTATTCAATTTCGCCTATTGAGGTTTTGCACACAAAATCCACTTCTGTGTTTCGGGCTGTGCCTGTCCAAACTTTGTTACCTCTGCGTAACAATTCCAAATAGACAATATTTTCTAAAATGTGACCTTTGTCGGTTATTCGCTCTTTCCCAGCCAAAATATTAAGTAACCCTGCGTCAACCAAATAGTATTTTTCTTGTGTGGCCAATTGTTTTTTGCCTTTCAAATCGAAGCGATTTACTTTGTAAAACACAAAACTTTCCACCAAATATTCCAGGTATTTTTCTACAGTGGCGTGATGTATGTTTTGTCCATCTTGCTTGAGTGTTTTGGAAATGTTGCTTGGCGAAAGTGCATTTCCAATATTGGAAGCCACAAATTTTACAATGTTAGCAAAAGCACGTTTATCGTTTATTTGGTGGCGTTGAGTTATGTCTTTTTCAATTATTGTGGTGTAAATAGCTTCAAGATATTCGTAGATTTTATCAAACCCGCTTTCTCGCAGTTCCACACCCTTAGGCAATGAAGTTTCGTTTATGTAATCAAAAAACAAGGCTTCGTAATTGAGGTACTTGTTGCTCGTGTCAAAGTTGCGTGCAGTTAAATATTCTTTGAACGAAAAGGGCAAAATAGAAATTTCTATGTAACGACCGCTCAGCAAAGTTGCTAATTCGCTACTCAACAAAAATGCATTTGACCCTGTAACATACACATCGGTATTTTCGGTAGCAAAAAGCCCATCCACTAATTTTTCAAAAAGCGGTATGTTTTGCACTTCGTCCAAAAAAACATAATTGGTTTTGTCGGTTTGAAATTTTTTCTTTATCTCAAAGTAAATATCGCTCCACGTTTTGCCTAAGTAATTTTCGGGTAATTCAAAATTGTAAAATTGCATTTGTCGTTTGCCGATGCCTTGTTTTAGCAAATGTTCGCGGTAAAGTTCCAGCAAAGTGCTTTTGCCCGACCTGCGCAAGCCGCTAACGACTTTTATGAGGTCTTTATCTTTGTACGACAGCAGTTTGTCTATGTATTCCTTACGGTTTATGTAGTTAGTCATAGGGCAAATATATGAAATGAATTATCAAAACTTGCACAAGTTACAAGTTTTGATAATTATTGGCATTGCGTTTTTGTGAAAATATTACCCGATACCCCAAGTATAATTTGGTATTTGTCGTGTCAAAAGTTCGTGCGATTTCAGCGGTTGGCTTCTCTAACATTGACCGCTAACGTAGGAAGCTACACGNNTGCGGGCGATTTCCTGTCAAGCCGTGTCAAGCCGAAAAACTGCCCCGGCTATAATATTTAACCCCGCCGGGGTAAACAACAAGCAGTTGTCGAAACTATTTTTGTTTTCAACCTACTTGTTTCTGTCCTTCAATATGTATTGTGCCGGATCGGCCATGAATTGTTCGGGATCAACCACTTTGCCTTTGTTTTTTTCGAGCTCGTCGAACTGGATTTTCTGAATGCTGTCGAGTACTTCCGGATTCAATAAAATACCTTCCTCGTATTCCAGTGTATAGCAAAGTTTGCCTTCGCCATCGTAGTATTTCGAGTTGCCGTGGCGAAGATTGTCTTTGTAGAATGTTTCGGTTTCCATTCCTCCGTTTGGATAAAAACTTACATACCAGCCGTTAATTTTCCCGTTCCTGTACATGCATTCGATGTACTTGTTTCCCTGTTTGTCGTACGCGCGGTACAGTCCTTCCTGCAAATTGTTGAGCCAGGTGGTTTCGTCAAGCAATTCGCCGGTCTGGTAATATCGTTTGGAGACGCCGGTTTTCTGTCCGTCGGTATAATTTTCGGTTGAAATCAGTCGGCCTTCGGTAAAATTGCTCCATTCTCCCACTTTTTTCTGTCCCAGATACCAGCCTTTCGCCGTTAATTTTCCTTTTTCATCAAAAATTTGTGCCGAAGCCGAATCCGATTTATCAGAAAAAACAAGGATTGCTTTTATTTTGCCGTTCGGGTGAAACCGTTTCATTTCACCTGCCGGGCGGTCGTCCTTGAACGTTCCTTCGTAAAGTAGTTTTCCGGCGGCATCGCGCTTCTGCCAGAAACCTTGTTTGCGCCCCTGTACATCGGTTTGATTGACGGGTTCCTGTGCAAATGCCGAAAGGCTGAGGAACAGCAATAGTATAAATGAAATGGATCTGCCCATTGTTTTTCTTTTAAGAACCTTCAAAGTAAGGAAATATTTTGTTGTCGGAAGACAGGTTTGTCTTGATAAAACAAAAAGCCCCGACCGTTTTACGATCAGGGCTTTCTGAAAAATATACTGACAATTTTATTTTACTTCTTCAAAGTCAACATCGGTTACTTCGCCGTCTTGTTTGTTACTGCTGCTGCCACCAGCATTGGCTTGCTGTCCGGCATTTGGATCAGCTTGTGCTCCACCGGCCTGGGCATTATACATTTCCTGAGATGCAGCCTGGAATACGGCGTTCAACTCTGCTGTTGCAGTGTCAATGCCTGCAATATCCTGCGAAGCGTGAGCTGTTTTCAGTTTGCCTAATGCTTCTTCAATCGGGCCTTTTTTGTCAGCCGGAAGTTTGTCGCCAAACTCTTTGAGTTGTTTTTCTGTCTGGAAAATCAAACTGTCGGCCTGGTTCAGTTTGTCCACTTTTTCGCGGGCAGCTTTATCGGCAGCTTCGTTGGCCTTGGCTTCGTCCTTCATCTTCTGAATGTCGGCATCGCTCAAACCGGAAGAAGCTTCAATCCGGATTGATTGTGTTTTCCCGGTTGCCTTGTCTTTTGCCGAAACGTGCAGAATACCGTTGGCGTCAATGTCAAACGTTACTTCAATCTGCGGAATACCTCGTGGTGCCGGTGGCAACCCGTCGAGATGGAAACGGCCAATCGTTTTGTTCCCGTTTGCCATTGGGCGTTCACCCTGCAAAACATGAATTTCTACGGAAGGCTGGTTATCTGATGCGGTTGTAAATGTTTCCGTTTTTTTCGTCGGAATGGTTGTGTTCGACTCAATCAGACGGGTCATTACACCGCCCATGGTCTCAATACCCAACGAAAGCGGGGTAACATCAAGCAAAAGCACATCTTTTACTTCACCGGTCAAAACACCACCCTGAATGGCAGCGCCGATAGCAACTACTTCATCGGGGTTAACGCCTTTCGACGGGGTTTTTCCGAACAACTGTTGCACTTTTTCCTGAACAGCCGGAATACGGGTTGAACCGCCAACCAGGATTACTTCGTCAATGTCGCTGGCCGAAAGACCTGCATTTTTCAGCGCTTTGCGGCAAGGTTCCATGGTTGCATTGATCAGCGAGTCGGCAAGCTGTTCAAATTTAGCGCGGGTCAGCGTTTTTACCAGGTGTTTCGGAATACCGTTTACCGGCATAATATAGGGCAGGTTGATCTCTGTTTGTGTTGAGCTCGAAAGTTCGATTTTTGCCTTTTCGGCAGCTTCTTTCAAGCGTTGCAGGGCCATCGGGTCCTGACGCAGGTCAACTCCTTCGTCATTTTTAAATTCAGCCGCCAGCCAGTCGATAATGGTCTGGTCGAAATCGTCACCGCCAAGGTGTGTATCCCCGTCGGTCGATTTTACTTCAAATACGCCGTCTCCCAGTTCAAGGATTGAAATATCGAAAGTACCGCCCCCCAGGTCGAATACGGCAATTTTCATTTCGCGGTCCATCTTGTCCAAACCATAAGCCAGCGAAGCCGCTGTTGGCTCGTTGATGATACGGCGTACCTGCAATCCTGCAATTTCACCGGCTTCTTTCGTGGCCTGACGCTGGGCGTCGTTAAAGTAGGCAGGTACAGTAATTACCGCCTCGGTAACTTCCTGTCCAAGATAATCTTCAGCAGTTTTCTTCATTTTCTGAAGGATCATGGCTGAAATTTCCTGGGGTGAATATTTGCGGTCGTCAATCTGTACGCGGGGAGTATTGTTGTCGCCTTTTATTACCTTGTATGGTACACGGTTGATTTCTTTGGTTACTTTGTCATACGTTTCGCCCATGAAACGTTTAATCGAGGAAACTGTTTTTTGCGGGTTGGTAATAGCCTGACGTTTGGCCGGGTCGCCAATTTTGCGTTCTCCGTTTTCAACAAAACCAACTACCGACGGGGTAGTTCTCTTTCCTTCACTGTTGGGGATTACAACCGGTTCGTTGCCTTCCATTACCGAAACGCATGAATTGGTTGTTCCTAAGTCGATTCCAATTATTTTTCCCATTTTATTGTATGTTTTAATCGTTCTTGTTTGAAATGTCACGACGGGGTTTTATCAATCATTATGCCATGCCGGATTCGGTGTCCTTTTTTGTAATAATGGCACGGAGAATTTTCGACATACCATAAACGTGTCATTTTCTGGTGACAAAAAGACAGCGAATAGCATATTTGTTTATTTTTGAAAGCGTAAACTACAATTAAACCTTTTTTATGGAATCAAAATCAATCAGGACTGAAAAGAAAGAGCGCCTGCTTTCGCTTGATGCACTTCGTGGCTTCGACATGTTTTGGATTACCGGAGGAAGCGCGTTGTTTGCTTTTATCGGCAAAAACAGCGGGGCCGAATGGCTGACCCGGCAGATGGAACATGTCGATTGGGCTGGCTTTACCATGCATGACCTTATTTTTCCCTTATTTATGTTTATTGCAGGCGCTGCCATTCCGTATGCCATTGTTTCAAAACTTGAAAAAGGCGCTCCCAAAAGAGAAATGCTTTTTAAGGTTCTGAAACGGATGCTTCTGCTTGTAACATTGGGAGTATTGTATAACGGGGCGTTGAAAGGAAACCTTACAAACATTCGCTTTGCCAGCGTGCTTGGACAAATCGGACTGGCATATTTTTTTGCATCAGTCATTGTAATTTATACATCGTCGTTTAAAAGCCGTTTGTATTGGCTGGGCGGAATATTGCTGGGGTATTCTTTCATGCAGCTTTTTATCCCTGTGCCGGATTTCGGAGCCGGGCAACTTACGCCCGACGGCTGTATCAATGGTTATATTGACAGGCTGCTGCTGCCCGGAGTTCTGCATGGAAAAGTTTACGATCCGGAAGGCTTGCTTTGCGTTGTTTCGGCAACCGGTATCACGTTGATGGGCTCGTTTGCAGGGCATTTCCTGCGAGAGCAGAAGCGGAACGACTGGCAAAAAGTATATTTATTAGCGGCTATTGGCGCTGCGCTGATTGTTCTGGCATTGATTGTCAGTCCTTTTTATCCGATCATCAAAAAATGCTGGACCAGTACGTTCAACCTGATGGCCGGTGGAATCAGTTTTCTGCTGATTGCCGTTTTCTATATGATTATTGATGTGCTGAAGTGGCAGAAATGGTCGTTCTATTTTCGTGTGATTGGCATGAACTCCATCTTTGTTTACCTGTTTACCCGTTTTATTAATGTGTGGGGAGTAGTTGAATATTTTCTGGGATGGACCCGTATTATTTCTGAAGGAGCAAACCAGTTTATTTTGCTGATCGGTTATCTGGCTATTTTGTGGGGACTTCTTTATTATATGTATAAAAAAGAGATTTTCCTTCGGGTGTAATTTACAAGCCTGCTTGTTTGTCTCGTTCGATGAAAAGTTGTTTACTTTGTACTGATAAAAGAAAAATACGATGTCAGTACATAAAGAAATAAAAAGAGTGACAACCCATGTGTTGTCGGAAATGAAGCTGAAGGGGGAGAAAATTTCCATGCTTACAGCTTACGATTACAGTATGGCCAGACTGGTTGATGAAGCCGGGGTGGATGTAATTCTGGTTGGAGATTCGGCTTCCAATGTGATGGCCGGAAATGAAACTACGCTTCCGATCACTCTCGACCACATGATTTATCACGGTACTTCCGTTGTAAAAGCGGTGAAACGGGCTTTGGTGGTTGTCGACCTTCCTTTCGGGACGTATCAGGGAAATTCAAAAGAAGCGCTGCAATCGGCCATTCGAATCATGAAAGAAACGGCTGCCGACGCTGTTAAACTGGAAGGCGGAGCCGAAGTGCTCGAATCGGTAAACCGCATTTTGTCAGCCGGAATTCCCATCATGGGGCATTTGGGTCTGATGCCGCAGTCGATTCATCGATTTGGAACCTATTCTGTTCGTGCAAAAGAGGAAGCCGAAGCGGAAAAATTACTTTCTGATGCACATCTTCTGGAAGAAGCGGGATGTTTCGGAATTGTGCTCGAAAAAATTCCTGCCGTGTTGGGTGAACAGGTGGCCAGTGAGTTGAAAATTCCGATCATTGGTATTGGCGCCGGTGGAGGCGTTGATGGACAAGTGCTTGTTTTGCATGATATGCTGGGAATTACCCAGGAATTTTCTCCACGTTTTTTGCGCAGGTACCACAATCTTGCTGCTGAAATTAAAGGCGCCGTGGGGAATTATGTGGAAGATGTAAAATCGCGTAGTTTCCCGAACGAAAAAGAACAATATTGACGATTAAACCTGACAGGATTTCGAATCCTGTCAGGTTTAATTTTGTTATTTCGCCGGTTTCAACCCCAGTTCTTCTCCTTTTTTTAGCATAAATTGATATGCTTCTTCATAATCGTTGTGGATTATTCCGTCGAGGATGGCATCTTTTATGGCATCTTTTATGGTTCCGACTTCGCGGCAGGGAGTCAGGTCAAAAACTTCCATGATAATTTCGCCTGTAACGGGTGGCTGGAAATTGCGGATGTGGTCGCGTTCTTCCAGATCTTTCAGTTTTTCGCGTACCAGCCTGAAATTATTCATGTAGCGAACTACTTTTTCCTGGTTTTTCGACGTGATATCAGCTTCGCAAAGTGTCATCAGTTCGTCAATATCGTCACCCGCTTCGAAAAGCAAACGTCGAACGGCAGAATCGGTTACTTCTTCTTCCGAAAGAACGATGGGGCGCATGTGCAGTTGCACCATTTTTTCAACAAATTTCATTTTCTCATTCAGCGGAAGTTTCATCCGTTTGAATATACCCGGCACCATCTTCGCGCCGATGAAATTATGTCCGTGAAAGGTCCAGCCCAGCTTACCTGAGAATTTTTTGGTTGCCGGTTTGGCAATATCGTGGAGCAGGGCAGACCAGCGTAACCAGAGGTTCTTTGAGTTGGGCGCCAGCCGGTCGAGTACTTCCAGTGTGTGATAAAAATTATCTTTGTGTCCAATCCCATTTTTTTCTTCCTGCCCTTTCATCCGGTGTAATTCAGGAAAAATAATTTCGAGCAAGCCGGTTTTTTCGAGCAACTTAAATCCAACGGAAGGCTTCTTCGTCATTATAATTTTATTCAGCTCGGTCATGATCCGCTCTTTCGAAACAATTTGTATCCGTTCTTTATTCTGAGTGATTGCCTGAAGGGTCGATTCTTCAATCATGAAATCCAGTTGGTTGGAGAAGCGGATGGCACGCATCATGCGCAGCGGGTCGTCAGAAAAAGTAATGACCGGGTCAAGCGGAGTACGGATGATTTTCCGTTGAATGTCTGCCAACCCGTCAAAGGGGTCGACCAATTCTCCGAAGCGGTCGTGGTTGAGGCAAATCGCCATGGCGTTGATGGTGAAATCGCGCCGGTTTTGGTCGTCTTCCAGGGTGCCGTCTTCAATAATTGGTTTGCGCGAGTCGCGTTGGTACGATTCCCTGCGGGCGCCAACAAATTCAATTTCCAGTTCGCCGTATTTTAACATGGCCGTGCCGAAATTCTTAAAAACACTGACGGCTGGCGCTGGCTTCAGTGTTTTGGCAACTTTTTGGGCAAGGTCAATTCCACTGCCGATGGTAACAATATCGATATCGGGCGATGGGCGGTTCAGAATTAAATCCCTGACAAAACCGCCGATCACGTAAGTTTCAAGGCCGTTTTTATCTGCTACCTCTGAAATAACTGTAAATATTGGGTCTTTTAAGTATTCTTTCATTTTAAAATATCAAATGGACTTTAAACATGCAAATAATTAGATATGACAATTTGTTTAAGTCCGTGACAAAATTACAATTATTTGTTTTGTTCCACATTCATTTTTCATTCGATTTTTTTCGGCACAATACTTGATATGAATACATGCATAAATATGTATATTTGTATAATTTTAAAAAATAAGTCATGTTAGAGCATTTAACCAAAGAAACATTCAAAGCGAAAGTTTTCAATTTTGAACAAAATAAGGATTGGAAATACGAAGGCAGCACACCGTGTTTAATCGATTTTTATGCAGACTGGTGTGGTCCGTGCAAAATGGTTGCCCCATTGTTGGAGGAACTTCAGAAAGAATACGGCGACAGTCTCAAAATTTATAAAGTAAATACTGAAGAGCAGCGCGAACTTTCAGCAATGTTTGGCATTCAAAGTATACCTTCGTTATTGTTTGTACCTACGGAAGGCCAACCGCAGATGGCTATGGGCGCTTTGCCAAAAAGCACTTTTGTACAGGCAATTTCAGAAGTTTTAAAGGTTGAAAAACCGGTAAACTAAAAAATATTCATAGTCAGAATAGATTGCTCAAAGGTTTCCGAGGGTTTTTTCAAGCGAAATACCTCGTGAACCTTTTATTAGAATTAACTTGTTTTCAAGCGGTTGTTTAGTTAGGTAGTCAGTAAGAAGTTCGGCATTGTCGAACTTCTTTGTTTTTTGTCTGTCGCTGGTTTTACTGAAATTTTTTCCGACCAGAAAAACTTGTTCAAATTCATTTTCAGAAATAAAATCAACAATCTTCTGATGTTCGGATTCCGATTCCTGCCCCAGTTCGAGCATGTCGCCCAGTATTAAAACTTTCTGCGGATGACGGATCGAAATAAAATTATGCAGGGAGGCCATCATGCTGGTCGGGTTGGCATTGTACGCATCCATAATAATTTTGTTGGCCCCGGTTTCAATCAATTGCGAACGGTTATTCGATGGTGTGTAGTTTTCAATTGCTTTTTGAATGAGCAATGGGTCAACCTGAAAGTAATGACCGATGCAAGCCGCTGCCAGAATATTGTCGAAGTTGTATGATCCGATGAGTTTTGATTTCAGGTATAACCAGCCTTTGGGGAATAACACTTTTGCCACCACAAAGTAATCGGTTGATGCCGGTTCTCCCTGCATAAAAATGTCACCCGATTTCCCGTAACTTATATGGTCCAGTTCTTTCGCTTGATCATTTAAAACCGGATCACCGGCATTGACAAAACATTTGCCGTTTTTTGTCTTCAGAAAACGGTATAATTCGGTTTTGGTCTGCACCACTCCTTCAAACGAACCGAAGCCTTCGAGATGCGCTTTGCCGACATTGGTAATCAGTCCAAAATCAGGAGCGGCAATTTGACACAGTGCATCAATTTCTCCGGGATGGTTGGCTCCCATTTCAATCACAGCCATTTCTGTTGACGAATCCATCTGAAGCAATGTCAGCGGTACGCCAATATGATTATTCAGGTTACCTTGCGTGAAACAGAGTTTATATTTCATAGACAAAACCGCGGCAGTAAGTTCCTTGGTAGTGGTTTTTCCATTGGTGCCGGTAATCGCCAATATCGGTGTGCCCAGTTTTTTCCGGTGGAAGGCAGCCAGTTGCTGCAGGCATTTCAGCGAATCTTTCACTTCAATTAGCCGTTCGTTTTTTTCGGCAGGAACTTCATCAATGACTGCATAGGCAGCACCACTTTTAAGAGCTTGTACAGCAAATTGATTACCATTGAAATTTGCCCCTTTCAAAGCAAAGAAGATGCTGTTGGGAATAATTTTTCGCGTATCGGTCGATATATGGGGATGTTGCTCAAAAAGCCGGTGTAATTGTTCTATTTCCATATTTTTTTGAAAAAGAAAACCCCATTTTTTCAAATGAGGTTTTACTATGTATTTTTTATCAGATTATAATCCTTCAGTGCTTCCAACCCGGGTCATTGCACAACGGAACCCAAGGTCGTTGCTTGCTTCAGTTTGGGGCATCCAACGGCGTGTTCCGGGAATGAGCCAGTAGGGACGGTCTTTCCATGAACCACCTTTGTAAATGCGGGCTTCGTCGGTAATCAGAGAAGAGAACTCTCCGGGTTTTTTGGCCATGATGTACATGTCATCAGTTTTCAACTTATCGCTGACACTATTCCAGTTTTCATTTCCTTCAATAATTTGTGAACTGTAATCGCCATCCCTGAAGTTACGGTAGTCGGCAATAGTATCTTTAACCAGTTCTCCGTATTGATCACGAATCAGTTTTCCTTCAGCGTCGGTTTTGTATTTGGTGAAAACATTTCCACGGAATGGCTGGAATTCAGCAACGTCTTCCGATGAAAGCGGACGATAAACATCATACACCCATTCGTTAACGTTTCCAGCCATGCAATACAAACCGTAATCGTTTGGCTGGTATGAATTAACAGGGGCAGTAATATCGGCATTGTCATTCAATGCACCGGCCATACCCATCATATCGCCACGACCACGGGTGAAATTGGCCATCATTTTCCCACGGTTTTTCTTATCTGCATCTCTCAGATACGTTCCGTTCCATGGATAAATTTTGCGGTCTGTCAATAATTCTCCGTCTGTATTTTCCAGCAACGCGTAGGCTGCATATTCCCATTCTGCTTCGGTAGGCAAACGGTAGCTGGGCAACAGCAATCCATCTTCCCATCGAATGCGGCGGTTATTTCCGCTGGCATCTTCGTAGGGGCGTTTCCCTTCGCTCCCCTGATATAAACCGGCGAGATATGTGTCGGTGGTAAATATGTTCTGTCCACTCTGTGCAGCATCGGCGGTAAGAACACCGCGTGAAATCAGAACTTGTTCATTTACCCGGTCCGTTCTCCATTTGCAATAGGCATCGGCCTGAAGCCAGTTTACACCAACAACCGGATAATCGCCGTATGCCGGATGGCGAAGGTAATTTTCAATATATGGTTCGTTGTATGCCAGTTCTTCGCGCCATACCAATGTGTCGGGAAGCGCTCCGTGATACTTTTCAGGATTGCCGGGGTAGACCCTTTGCAACCAGTAAAGATATTCCCGGTAATCGAGGTTTGATACTTCTGTTTCATCCATATAAAAAGAAGCAACTGTTACCCTGCGGAGAGAATTATTCCAGGAATACATTACATCCTGTTCAACACGTCCCATGGTAAAGGTTCCACCCTGAATAAAAACGAGGCCGGGCCCTGTTTCCTGCTGATATCCGTTATCGGACAGAAAACCACCATTGTCCGGATTGTTGTATTCCCATCCGGTTGTGCTGGAAACATCATTTTTTTTGCCTCCTCCAAGTATTCCACATCCTGTTACAAGAGCTGCAAACCCTATTATTAATATGGCTTTAAATTTCATTGTAATTCAATTTCAGTTTAAAAAATAAGCACTCACAAATATAACTAAATTGTTCAATTCTTATTGCCCGCCGAATTATTCTTTTTTCAGTCATATCCGCTGTCCTGTTTGTATTTTTACAGTGCATTTTTGTGTTTTGTCTGAAAAAAATGACTTTTTTTGATCTGTCGATGTTACAATATAACACAATACGCATCGTTAATTAGGTGCCAGAATATTTTACAGAACTTTGACGGATGAAGAACTTTTTACTTTACTTTTTCTTTTGCACAAGCATTTTTCAGCTTCAGGCCGAAAATGTTGACCGTACAATAAACTGGACTGTCCCCCGAAATATTGTGTATGCGACAGAACATTTTGTATGGCCTGATTTTACCGGTTCGGTAAAGTCGGATCGAAGTTCAATTCCTTGTTATTTTGAAACCATCAAAGTGGAGCAACTTGTTTCTTCGGCTCAGTTCGTCAACCCGAAGCTATCGGCATTGGATGGCG
Source organism: Prolixibacteraceae bacterium (assembly GCA_003506435.1). Lineage (GTDB taxonomy): Bacteria > Bacteroidota > Bacteroidia > Bacteroidales > Prolixibacteraceae > GWE2-42-39. The sequence continues at coordinate 132,664 of DOAQ01000007.1, read as the reverse complement.
TTCCGATTGAGTTGGCGGGTTCTTTTTCAGAAGAAATAAAGTTCAGTTATCACTTTTTTAATTCAGGAAAAGAAAAATACCTGCAAATAGAACTGGTTCCGTTTGTAAAAAAAGATGGACAACTATTTCGGGTTGATTCGTTTCAGCTTGAAATTACAGAGACTGAATCGCAGTTAAAATCGGCAAAAGCACAGGTAGTTTGGAGCCAAAGTTCAGTTTTATCTTCAGGCAAATGGTTGAAAATAGCAACCTCGCAAAGCGGAATTCATAAAATAAAATACAGCGATTTGCAGTCATGGGGTTTTGCTAATCCTGCACAGGTAAATGTTTTTGGCAATGGCGGGTACATGTTGCCCGTGATGAACAATGAACCGTTTTCTGATGATTTGCAGCAAATCGCTGTTTGGCATTCGAAAGACGGAAGCAATACCGATTGTTTGTTTTTCTATTCGACCGGCACGATAAAATGGGCGTATGATACTTCGACGAAAATGTTTGTGCACCAGCAAAATTCTTTTTCGGATAAAGCTTTTTATTTTTTGACCGATACGGGAAATAACCTGTTGATCCAGAATGAAGCCAGGCCGTCAGCTACTCCGGAAAAGCAGGTTGCAGAATATGATTGCTACCTGGTGCATGAAAGTGAAGAATCCAACCTGATCAATTCGGGGGCAAGCTGGTACAGCAACAAACATACAAAAGGACAGGAAAGAATGTTTAGTTTTAATTTCGCGAACCGAATCGAAACAGATACCCTGAAATTATTTATCCAGACAATCGGAAGATCTTCTTCTTCAAGCAAAATGAATGTCTTTGTGAACAGTCTTTTGGTGGGCGAAATCAATTATTATGGTTTGTCGCTGGAAGATCCGGAATCAATGTACGGACGACCTGGAAATTTAAGAAAGGACAAAGTGCTTTCAGGTGCAACAATAAGTGTAAAAACAAATTATGTGGCAACGCCCGACAATTCGGAGGCATGGATCGACTTTATCGATGTAAACAGCAGGTGCACACTGGCGCTTAGCGGTGCACAACTTCTGTTCAGAGATGTGCGGACAGTGAAAAATGGTTCGGTTACAGAATATAAAATAGCACAGGCGGCATCAGGCACAAAAGTATGGGATGTGAGCAACTATCTGCAACCAAAGTCTGTTTCGGTTGAGCTTTCGGGAACCGACCTGAAATTTGTGGTTGGAACCAGCCAGCTTCGCGAGTTTGTGGCTTTTAATCCGTCCGGAGATATTCCTGTTCCTGAGAAAGTCGGGAATATTGAAAATCAGAATTTACATGCTGCCGCAATCGCTGAATTTGTAATAGTAACTCATCCCCGGTTTTTGGAACAGGCCAATGAACTGGCCGATTTTCATCGCGGATACGACCAGATGTCGGTTGCGGTTTATACCACCGACCAGGTTTACAATGAATTTTCATCCGGATTACCCGATGTTGCCGGAATCCGGAATTTCATCCGCATGTGCTACGAAAAATCGTCGGGTGGAAACGGCTTGAAATATGTTTTGCTTTTTGGCGACGGCAGTTTCGATAATAAAGACATTCGTAAAAAAGGATATAATTTAGTTCCGACATATCAGTCGTCCGAATCGTTGTCGCCGATTGGTTCGTTTGTATCAGATGACTTTTTCGTGTTGCTTGATCCCGATGAAGGCGGATATACCGGTTTGGAGGATTTGGGAATTGGCCGCATTCCGGCGCGTACCGTTAGCGAAGCGTCGGCAGTTGTCGCAAAAATAAAGAGTTATGTAAATGCCGACGCTTTGGGTAAGTGGCGCAATGTGGTTTGCTTTATTGGCGACGACGGAAATAATGCAGATGGTTTCACCAACCTGCACATGGAGCAAACAGAAGAAATTGCCGATCTGGTCGATCAAAACTATCCGGCGTTTTATGCCGACAAAATATATTTTGATGCTTATCGCCGGGAGTCAAGCTCAGGAATGGCAACGTATCCGGAGGTGAACGATGCAATTAACGAGCGTGTAAAAGAAGGCGTTCTCGTTTTGAATTATATTGGCCATGCGAACGAAGAATTTCTGGCCGATGAACAGGTATTGGATATCAGCATGATCGATTCCTGGTCGAACTACAAAAACCTGCCCATTTTTGTAACGGCAACCTGCGAATTCAGCCGTTTTGATGAAGACGAACTGTCAGCCGGCGAACATATTTTATTCAATCCGAATGGGGGAGGAATCGGGCTTTTTTCGACAACCCGACTGGTCTTTTCTGACGCGAATTTTAACCTCACAAAAAGTTTTTATAACCATGTTTTTGAGAAAGACGGGAACGGTGAAAACCTTCGGATGGGCGATATAATGCGCCTTGCAAAAGTGGGTTCAAACACCGGTATCAATAAACGGAATTTTACCCTGTTGGCCGATCCGGCGCTCCGCCTGGCATATCCGAAACTCAGTGTAAAAACGGAAACAATCAACGAACAATCCACTGAAAATTTCACCAAAACAGTTTCAGCTTTGGAGAAAATTACCATCACCGGCAGTGTGACCAACTATCAGGGGAATGTGAAAAGCGATTTCAATGGTACGGTAATTCCAATTGTTTACGATAAGGCGATTGAACTTGAAACGCTTGGAAACGCGGGACAAAATCCCATGACATTTACCATGCAGGATAATGTTATTTATAAAGGAAATGTAAGTGTGACGAACGGAAAATTCAGTTTTTCGTTTATCGTTCCGAAAGATATTTCATACAGCATAGACAAAGGAAAGATCATTTATTATGCCGATAACGGAGAAACAGATGCACATGGGGCATTCGATGATTTTCTGATTGGCGGTTCATCGGGAACAACTATTCCCGATAATGAAGGGCCGGTAATAAAAATGTATATGAATGATGCTTCTTTTCAATCGGGAGATAAAGTGGGAGCCAGTCCGTTGCTGATTGCCGAGGTTTCCGACGAAAACGGGATCAATACCGTGGGAACGGGCATCGGACACGACATAACGGCTTTTCTCGATGACGATTACAGTAATATTTTTGTATTGAATGATTATTACGAATCGGATATCGACAGTTACAAGAGTGGAAAAATCGTTTTTCCGGTCAATGATCTGGAACCTGGGAAACACAGTCTGACCCTGAAAGTGTGGGATGTGGTGAACAATTCGTCGGAAGCCACCATCGAATTTGTAGTGACCAGCGATTTCCGTATTAGCGAAGTGTTTTGCTATCCCAATCCGGTTACCGATTACGTTTGGTTTTCGTTTATCCACAATTTGCCGGACGGCTTATTTTCAGCAACCATCGAACTGTTCGATCGCAGCGGAAAGTGTGTTGATCTGATCGAAAAGCAGATCCCTTCCGACGGGATGGAGAGTATTCCCTTTAAATGGTTGCCTTCGGAAAGCAATGTGGCGCTGAGTTCGGGCATGTACCTGGTGCGTTTCACCATCACTTCAGCACAGGGGTATACTACTGCTAAAATCGGGAGATTTATTTTTCTAAAAAAATAATGCAGCCAATACTTTTTACCGGGCTTTCCCGTTTAGTTTTTTAAGATAGAAAATGAGGTAACTCAATATCAAAGTTTTATATTTGCAACTTTCAATTTTATACCGGATAATGAAGAATTTTAAGAAGACGTTAGTGGTTGGAATACTGCTGGTTAGCTTTTTTGTTGGTAATTTTAAATCTGCCACTGCTCAGGAAGAAGATCCAAAATATAATACAATCACCACAGGTGTGCCGTTTTTGACGATTGCTCCCGATGCGATCGGTGGTGGTAAAGGCGATGTGGGCGCTGCGTCCAAACCCGATTTATACTCACAATTTTGGAACCCCTCGAAATATGCGTTTATGGAACAGGACATGGGTATTGGTCTGGCGTATACTCCATGGCTGAGAAACCTGGTCGATGATATTGGCCTTGCATATCTTGTTGGTTACAAAAAACTGGACGATGTTCAAACAGTGAGCGCTTCGTTGAATTATTTCACATTGGGAGATATCGTTTTTTATGATGATCAGGGAACAACGACAGGGCAAAATAGTCCCAACGAGTTTGCCATTGATGTCGCATATACCCGGAAATTATCTGATTATTTTTCCGGAGCTGTTGCCTTGCGAATGATTTATTCACATCTGGCTCCCGGCGTGGAAGGGTCTTATCCCGGCTATTCGTACGCTTCCGATGTAGCTTTTTATTACCGGAACGAATATCGGGCAAACCGGAAGAGACAAACGCTCTCTGCGGGGATCAATATTTCGAATATTGGAGCTAAGATTTCGTACGATAAAGGGGAAAATCACAATTTTATTCCGACAAACCTCCGGCTGGGGCTGGGGTATTCTTCGGAAATCGACCGGTACAATACCTTCGGTTTTTATTTCGATGCAAACAAACTTTTGGTGAAAACTCCTGATCCTGATGTTCCTGAAGAAGATTATGAAGGGACTTCGGTGATCGCAGGTATTTTCCAGTCGTTTAATGATGCACCCGGCGGATTGAAGGAAGAACTTCAGGAGATAACTTTGTCGACAGGTCTTGAGTATGAGTACAATAAGCAATTTATCCTGCGTGGCGGGTATTTTCATGAAAATGCGTACAAGGGAAACCGGAAATACGCTTCCTTTGGTGCGGGTTTGAGAATGAATGTTTTCGCGCTCGACTTTTCGTATCTGGTATCGGTGGCCCAAAACAATCCGCTCGATAACACACTTCGCGTGACCCTGTCATTTGATTTTGAGGCATTTAGTCGTCAACGTAAATAATATGGATTACCGGGTCGGACACGGATATGACGTTCATCGTTTGGCAGAAGGGGAAAGCTTGTGGCTGGGTGGTATTGAAATACCACACTACAAAGGCACGGTAGCCCATTCAGACGGCGATGTAGTGATTCATGCCCTGTGCGATGCACTGCTGGGAGCAGCTAAATTGCGTGATATCGGAACTCATTTTCCTGATACTTCCGACGAGTTTAAAAACATTGATAGTAAATTATTACTGAAAAAAGTAGTTGCATTAATTCAGGAAAAGAATTATAATATCGGGAATATAGATATTACGGTTTTGGCGCAGAAGCCAAAACTGAAAGAGTACATCCCGAAAATGGAAGAAACCCTTGCCGGAATATTGAATCTGGACATCGACAGCATCTCGATAAAAGCGACAACAACCGAAAAATTAGGTTTTGAAGGTCGCGAAGAAGGAATTTCGGTACATGCTGTTGTTTTATTGAAAAAATAAAATTTGATAAGAATGGAAAGAACTTTAGTTATTGGAGCAAGCGAGAATCCCGAACGGTATTCGAATATGGCAGTCCGCTCGCTGCAAAAACATGGTCACGAGGTGCTGGCGATTGGCGCCAGAGAGGGGTATATCGGCGATGTTAAAATCGAAAACGAAAAGCCTTCTTTTGAAAATATTGATACCGTTACGTTATATGTAGGGCCACGAATTCAACCCGATTATTACGGTTATGTAGGCAGCCTCAGACCTCGCCGGGTAATTTTTAACCCGGGTACCGAAAATCCCGAATTCGAACGGGAATTGGAAGAATCAGGTGTAGAAGTTCTGGAAGCCTGTACTTTGGTTTTACTGAGTACAGGGGAATTTTAATTGTCATTTGCAAAAAGAATGACCGGAAAGTCATACCGGAATATCAGCGGAATTAAAGAACTGGAGGCTTTAGTGCAGAAAGAAGATGCCGTGCTGGTTTATTTTTCGACCGCAGAATGTTCGGTTTGCAAAGTTTTAAAACCCAAAGTTGCTGCTTTGCTGGACGAATGCTTCCCCAAAATAGATAGGGTATACATTGATATGAACCAAACACCGGAAATAGCTGCACAAAACCGGGTCTTTGCTGCGCCAACTATTATTGTGTTTTTTGCAGGTAAAGAATATATCCGGAAAAGCCGTAGTTTCAGTCTCAACGAATTAAAATCGGAAATAGAGCGGATTTATTTGCGAATGTTTTCCTAAACCCTTTGATTCAATTGTTTTTCAGGTTAATTTTATGCCCCAAATGCGCATAAAATGTGTTGTTTTCGGGGATATACCGTACTCATCTTTTTCCTGTTTATGCTTTTTGTGTACCCAGCCGGATCACAAGTTTCAAAAATTGACAGCCTGACTAACCTTACCGGAACCCAGAAAGGAGAAGAGCTTGCTTCAACATATCTTAAACTGGCGAAGGAATATTTGTACGTTGCGCCAGACAAAGCGCTTGAGTTTAGCAGGAAAGCTTTTCCTGTGGCTACTAAATCGGAAAAACCCGAATTGGAGAGTTTGGCAAACCTCACCCTCGGTTCATCTCTCGTTTCTGTTGGAAATTTTGTGGAGGGCAAATCATATATCGAGAGCGGGCTTCGGATTGCAAAGAAAATAAATCATGCTGAATACATTTGCACGGGTCTGAATGCGCTTGCGGTATATCACATGAATACAGGCGATTACAACAAAGCCATTTCACTTTTTTATGAATGTATTAAACAGGCAAAAGTCGGAAAGCTTGAACGGCAGGAAGCCATGGTGCGGTTTAATGTTGGTGCAATTTTTACTAGCATGGGTAAATGGTCGGAGGGGCTGAAAGAGTTTAAATATGCTCTTGAATATTTTAAAAAAGCAGAAGATGAGCCGTTTATAAGCCGGACGATGATGAATATTGCGGTTAATTACAGTTCGTGGGGTGATCATGAAATGTCATTGTTCTATTACGGAAAATCGCTGGATTACCTGAAGAGGGTCGGTGACATGGCAGGTGAAGCTTCGACATTAAATAATATCGGTGAAATATATAAGGAAAAAGGCAATTACGAAAAGGCGTTGAATTATTATCAGAAATCGCTGGATATTGCCCTTAAACTGAAGTCAAAACTGCATGAAGCGGTTCCCCTGATTGGCAAAGGCGAGGCATACTGGCTTATGAAGGATTACGATTTGGCTGAACAATATTCAAAGGAAGCGTTGGAAATATTTCAATCCATGCAAATGACGGAAGGGATCGCCCGTTCGTGTCATATACTGGGCGAAGTTTCATTGGCCCGTGACAAAATTAATGATGCATTTGATTTTGCTTTTAAAAGCAAGGAATTGGCCGATAGTTCGGGAATAAAGGACTTGCAGGGGAAAGTTTGCCTTTTGATTTCAAAAACATATGAAAAGAACGGGAAAATAGCTGAGGCTTTCCGGTATTTTAAAGAATATTCAACAATTGAAGATTCCCTGTTCAACGGAAAGCACAGCCAGCAGCTTGCCCAGTTCCGATCTGAAATGGAACTTCAGGATAAAGAAAGTCAGATTGAAATTTTACAGAAAGACAATCAGATAAAAGATCTTGAGTTGAAAAAACAAAGGACCCGGGTTTTATTGCTTATTGGCGGAATTATTTTGTTATTGGCATTGCTGGTGACCATTTTCAGTATGAACCGGATGAAAAAGAAGGCAAACGCCCTGTTGTTGCAGAAGAACAATAAAATTCTAGAACAGCACGAGGAACTTGTAAAACTAAGCGAAACCAAAGATATGTTTCTTGCGATCATCGGGCACGACCTTCGGAACCCGATTGGCGCTTTTAAAGATACGCTGGACCAGTTGGCTGATTATCCGGAAATGTTTCCGGAAGAGGTTCGCCGGGAATTGGTCGGTGAATTAAGAAAGGAAGCTGAAAATACGTACTTCCTGCTCGACAATATGCTGATTTGGGCGAAAAGCCAGAAAAGCTGCCTTCAACTAAAGATGGAACCGCTCAGGATCGGCGAGTTGATAGAGAGCAATATTCTTTTAAACAAACGTTTTGCCGAAAATAAAAACATCAAACTTGTACACCAGCCGGGAGGAAATTTTATTGTACTGGCCGATCAAAACATGGCGTCGCTTATCCTTCGGAACCTGATTTCGAACGCCATCAAATTTACCCGGAATGGAGGTGAAATTAATATCCTGTCACGGGCAGTCGATAATGGTTTTGTGGAATTAAGTGTGGTCGATAACGGTGTTGGCATTTCTGAAGAGATGAAAAACCAGATTTTTAATAAGCACAGGCACACCTCCACGTACGGGACCAATAACGAAAAAGGTTCCGGGTTGGGACTGATGCTTTGTTCTGAGTTTGTGGAGCAAAACGGGGGGACCATCTCTGTTGACAGCACAGTCGGCGAAGGCAGCGTTTTCCGTTTCACCCTGAAACGGTATAAAAAATAAAAATCTTAAAATAAACTGTCGATCAGCTCATCGTCGGCAATCGTTGGCAAAGTCACTTTCAGCGACGGATTTGCCTCCATCGCCCTTTTTATCGTTGAAATTGCCGGTTGGTTACGAGCCCAGCTCCGGCGTGCAATACCGTTGTTCACATCCCAGTTAAGCATCATCAGCAACCGTCGTTCGGCATCGTCCGAACCATCGATAGTCAGCCCGAAACCACCGTTTATTACTTCTCCCCAGCCAACGCCGCCGCCGTTATGAATGGATACCCAGGTAGCGCCGCGAAACGAATCACCAATAACATTCTGGATGGCCATATCGGCAGTAAATGCCGAACCGTCGTATATATTGGAAGTTTCGCGATACGGTGAATCGGTACCCGAAACATCGTGATGGTCGCGCCCTAAAACCACAGGAGCTGAAATAATCCCGGAGCGGATTGCATCGTTAAATGCTTTTGCAATTTTCATCCGTCCCTCGCAGTCGGCATACAGGATGCGGGCCTGCGAACCAACCACCAGTTTGTTCTTACCGGCTTCTTCTATCCAGTGGATATTGTCGCGTAATTGATTTTGTGTTTCGGCAGGTGTATTTTTCGAAATTTCATCCAGAACTTCTTTTGCAATGCGGTCGGTAGTTTCCAAATCGCCGGGGTCGCATGATGTGCAAATCCACCGGAAGGGGCCGAAGCCGTAATCGAAAAACAGTGGCCCCATAATGTCTTGCACATAAGACGGATATTTGAAATTGCCGTCTGTACCGAAAATATCAGCACGGGCGCGGCCTGCTTCCAGCAGAAAGGCATTGCCGTAATCCCAGAAATACATGCCATCGTCCGTTATTTTATTGATGGCAGCCACCTGCCTGCGTAGCGATTCATGTACTTTTTCTTTGAACAGACCGGGATTTTCGGCCATCATTCGGTTCGATTCACTGAAACTCATGTTGACTGGATAATATCCTCCGGCAAACGGATTGTGCAGAGAGGTCTGGTCGGAACCCAGGTCAATTTTTATATTTTCACTGGCCAGTTTCTCCCACAGGTCGACAATATTTCCCTGGTAGGCAAGCGAAACCGCTTCCTTCTTTTCTTTTGCTTTCATCATTCGTTCTTTCAGCAGGTCGAGATCGGTAAAAACTTCGTCGACCCAGCCTTGTTCGTGCCGCACTTGCACCGCTTTCGGATTTATTTCTGCAACCACGCAAATCATTCCGGCAATTACCGCAGCTTTTGGCTGTGCGCCCGACATTCCCCCCAACCCGGACGAGACAAAAATTTTACCGGCAAATCCGCCGTTACCATGCAGACGGGCGGCATTCATCAATGTGATGGTGGTTCCATGCACAATACCCTGCGGCCCGATGTACATAAACGATCCGGCCGTCATTTGTCCATATTGCGAAACGCCCAGCGCATTCATTCGTTCGTAATCGTCGCGGCCTGAATAGTTGGGAATGACCATTCCGTTGGTAATCACGACCCGGGGTGCGTCTTTGTGCGATGGAAACAATCCCATCGGATGACCGGAATACAAAACCAGCGTTTGTTCATCGGTCATTTCCGAAAGGTATTTCATGGTCAGCCGGTATTGTGCCCAGTTCTGAAAAACAGCGCCGTTTCCTCCATAGGTAATCAGTTCGTGCGGATGTTGTGCAACGGCTTGGTCCAGGTTGTTTTGAATCATCATCATGATGGATGCAGCCTGTTTCGACCGGTACGGATAATCGTGCAACGAACGGGCCTTCATTGGATAATAGGGCCTGTAACGGTACATGTAAATGCGGCCGTAAGTATTCAGCTCGTTCAGAAACTCAGATGCCAATGTGACATGTTGTTCTGCCGGAAAATACCGGAGTGCATTTTTCAATGCTAGCTTTTTTTCTTTTTCTGATAGAATGTCTTTTCGCTGCGGGGCGTGGTTTATATGCGGGTCTATTGTCCGGAATACCGGTATCTCAGAAGGAATTCCTTCCGAAACGGCTTGTTTGAATTCTTCCTTCTTCATGACAAAAAGAATTTTGGTTCACCGTTTGATGAACCGGTTTAACGGCAAAATTGCGGATTTCCCCGAATAAAACAGGAATATCGTCAACAGTTTTGCAACATTTGTACAACTAATAAATATCATAGTTTAAAAATTTGAAAGAATGAAAAAGTCTTGGATCGTTTTAATAGTCATTGCCCTCCTTTTGGTAATCGGGTATTCATCCGTAAAAAATTCGTACAACTCGATGGTCTCGCAGGAAGAAGGCGTCGCCGCCCAGTGGTCGAATGTTGAGAACGTTTATCAGCGCCGAGCCGATCTGATCCCGAACCTTGTAAATACAGTAAAAGGATATGCCGAACATGAAAAAGAAACACTGGCAGCAGTTGTTGAAGCCCGTGCGAAAGCAACTTCGGTAAATATTAATCCGGAAAAACTGGATGCACAGTCGTTGCAACAGTTTCAGGAAGCACAGTCGGGTTTGTCGTCGGCATTGAGCCGTTTGATGGTGGTTGTGGAAAAATATCCCGATCTGAAAGCCAATCAGAATTTTTTGGATTTGCAGGCCCAACTGGAAGGAACCGAAAACCGGATTGCCGTTGAACGCCGGAAATTCAACGAAGCGGCACAGGCCTATAATACCACCATCCGGAAATTTCCTAAAAATATAATGGCCAATATTTTTGGTTTCGAAAAGAAGATCTATTTTGAAGCTGAAAAGGGCGCTGAAAAAGCTCCTGAAGTACAATTTTAATAGTTCAGGAACATGAGTGTACAAAATTTTTTTAGTGAATCAGAAAAAAAACAGATTGTTGAGGCAATCAAAGAGGCCGAATTGAATACTTCGGGCGAAATACGACTTCATGTTGAAGGGTCGTGCAAAGCGGATGTACTCGATCGTGCAGTCTATATTTTTGAAAAGTTGGGGATGCACAAAACCGGGCTTCGCAACGGGGTATTGTTTTATTTGGCAGTTGCCGATCATAAATTTGCCATACTGGGTGATGCCGGTATCAATGCGAGAGTTCCTGAAAATTTCTGGGACGAAATAAAAGAAACCGTCATTGCCGGGTTCAAAGAAGGAAGATATGCCGACGGACTTTCAAAAGGCATTAAAATGGCCGGAGAAGAACTGAAAGTTGAATTTCCTTATGCGAGCGATGATGAAAATGAATTGTCAAACGAAATTTCATTTGGCGAAAAATAAAAATCATGAAGAAATTAATTGTATCGATAGTTGCCCTCTTTCTTGCAGTTGCCATTTTTGCCCAGGATATTCCCGAAAGGCCAAACCCTCCGCGGATGGTCAACGATTTGGCCAATGTGCTTTCGACAGAGCAGGTACAGCAACTTGAAGCCGAATTGGTGCAGTTTAATAATACCACTTCGACCCAGATTGCTGTTGTTACTGTACCTACATTGAATGGCAACGACCCCTCGGATTTTGCTGTCAAGCTTCACGAAAAGTGGGGTGTTGGACAACAAGGAAAAAATAACGGAATTGTGGTTCTTTTCAAACCAAAAACCGGTACAGAGAAAGGACAGGTGTTTATATCTGTGGGCTATGGTCTGGAAGGTGTAATCCCGGATGCAATTGCGCATCGTGATGTGGTTGATTTTGAGATGATCCCAAGGTTCAAGCAAAACGATGTTTTTGGTGGATTGTATTACGGAACCCGGGTTTTAATGGAACTTGCTTCGGGTGAATATACTGCTGATGAATATCACCAGTCTGTTAACGATAAACAGGGCGATGGACTTTTTGGCGGTATTTTATTTTTTCTGATCCTTTTTATCGTAGTCCCGATTTTGCGGGGCCGTTCAAAACGTTATTATTCCGGAGGTAGTAGCCTTCCGTTCTGGCTTGCCATGGGTATGATGGGGGCTGGCAGGAACAGCCATTCCGGTTCTTGGGGAAATTTCTCAAGTGGTGGCGGTGGTTTTGGTGGTTTTGGTGGTGGAATGACCGGCGGCGGTGGCGCTGGTGGAAGCTGGTAGAAAAGTTGGTCGGTGTTTTGTTGCGGGGTAGCAGGAAAAATTCTGGTGACCTGCGTTGGAGGCTTGAATCAAGTGCCGGAGATCAATTGTCGATATAGACAAATCTCAATATAGAATAACCAATTTTCAATAACCAAAATCCAGTACCAGTATCGTTTTATCAAACATTGGAAATCGAATATAGCAGATCATATTCATAAAAAAACCTTCAGCTATCAACTGAAGGTTTTTTATTATAATGTTGTGTCTGGATCTATTCAGGATCGGCGGTTTCCAGGATGTCCTTGTCTACCAGGATGCGGCCGCAATATTCGCAAACTATGATTTTTTTGCGTGAAGCAATGTCCATTTGCCGCTGTGGCGGAATTTTGTTGAAGCAACCGCCGCAGGCATCACGCTGAACTGTGGCTACGGCCAGGCCGTTGCGGGCGTTCTTGCGAATACGTTTGAAAGCGGTGAGTAAACGGGCTTCAATAAAACCTTCAATTTTCTCAGATTTTGCTTTCATCTTTTCTTCTTCGATTTTTGTTTCGGCCGTGATTTCTTCCAATTCCTTTTTCTTGCGGTCCAAATCTTCGTCTCGTTCTTTTAAATAAGAAGAAGATGTGCCGATCGCTTCTTTTTTATTGAAAAGCTCTGAAGTAAACTCACGGATGCGTTTTTCGGAAAGCTCGATTTCCAGTCGTTGAAATTCGATTTCCTTGCTCAGTGAATCGTATTCGCGGTTATTGCGGACGTGGTTTTGTTGTTCGGTATATTTGGCAATCAGCGATTCCGATTCTTTGATTGCATTTTTCCGGTTTGTAATCGATGTTTCCAGTGTTTTTACATCGTCTTCGAAATTGCTCAGACGGGTTTTCAGACCGGCGATCTCATCTTCCAAATCCTGAACTTCCAACGGCAATTCGCCGCGAAGCATCTTAATTTTGTCGATTTCTGAATTGACATTTTGCAACTCGAACAAAGCTTTTAGCTTTTCGCTGATTGATATGCTTTTGTTATCTTCTTTTACGTACGGTGTATTCATATAGTCTGTAATTATTTCCAGTTTCAAATCAGGTAATTAACCGGATTGGTTTTTACCTCCGATAAACGGACTGCAAATTTAGGGAATTTTTTTGTAAGTAATTCATAAAAAAGTTCTTTAGTAAATTGTTCGCTTTCAAAATGCCCGATGTCGGCAATCATGATCTTGTTTTCGGCCTCAAAAAATTGGTGGTATTTAAAATCTCCGGATACAAAAACATCTGCATTTGCAGCTATTGCAGCCCGCAAAAGAGTGCTTCCTGAGCCTCCTGCCACGGCCACTTTTTTTACTTTTTTATGAAGAAAAGCCGTATGTTTTATTACGGTACAGTTAAAAATATTTTTTATTGAACGAAGAAAATCTGTTTCATCGACTGCCTTTTCCAGTTCGCCGACCATACCAATTCCTACCTGCGGATTCTGGTTGTCGAGCGGATAAATATCGTAAGCCACTTCTTCGTATGGATGTGTTTTCAGAAGCACTGAAATAATCCGGTTTTGAAGATGTCCAGGGAAAATGGTTTCGAAACGGGTTTCTTCTTCAAAATGTAGTTTGCCTTTTTCGCCAATATAAGGATTGGTTGCCTCATTGTCTCGAAAGCTGCCGGTTCCGTTGGTTGTGAAGCCGCACGAATCGTAATTTCCGATGTGCCCGGCACCTGTTTCAAAAAGTGCATTGCGTACATTATCTAGGTTGGCTGTCGGAACGAAGGTGACTAGTTTTTTCAACTGGCCTTCTGCGGGGCTCAATATCCGGCAGTTTTTTAGTCCCAGTTTTTCGCATATTTTTGAGTTTACGCCGCCGTGAACACTGTCGAGATTGGTGTGTGCAGCATAAATTGCAAGGTCATTTTTGATGGCTTTCTGTACGCAACGTTCCGTTTCACTTTTTCCGGTAATCCTTTTCAAACCTGAAAAAATAAGCGGATGGTGTGAAACAATCATATTGAATCCCAATCTTATGGCTTCGTCAATCACTGCTTCCGTAACGTCCAGAGTAATTAAAATGCCGTTTACTTTATAATCAGGATTTCCAATGCACAAACCTGCATTATCATACGATTCCTGATAAGCAACCGGGGCAATGGTTTCAATAAATGAGGCGATTTCTTTTACCAGCATTAAAGTTCATCTTTAATTTCGACAAGCATTTGCCTGATATTTTTGAGACGATCAACTATGGCAAAATTATCAACTGTTTCAGTTTGGTTCTCCCTGATTTTTTTCCGGGCTCCTTCCAACGTCAATCCTCGTTCTTTCACCAAATGGTAGATCAGCTTCAGTTGTTCCAGGTCATCTTTTGTAAACAACCGGTTCCCTTTTTTGTTTTTATGTGGTTTTACACTGGGAAATTCTTTTTCCCAGAACCGTATAAGGGAGTTGTTTACATTAAACATGCTTGCGACCTCGCCAATCGAATAGTAAACTTTTTCTATGACCGGTTTTTTGTAAGGCACGGTGCGTGGTTTTATTAGTCGAATGCTTGTCCAACATTCGATGAAATGGCAATCATCTTTTCATATTCCTCAGGACTCAGGTCTTTATAGAAAAAGAAGGTCGGATCAACGGTTTTGCCATCTTTGTGTACTTCATAATGCAGGTGTGGCCCGACTGAACTTCCGGTATTCCCGACATATCCGATTACATCGCCGCGTTTTATGGACTGTCCTTCTTTCACTTTAAAACCATCAAGATGGGCATACAAAGTTTTATATCCAAATCCGTGGTTAATAACCAGACACTGTCCATATCCTGACCGACTACGTTTATTGCCGCTGGCCTCTTCCACAACCCCGTCGCCGGTTGCATAAATTTCAGTACCCGTTGGTGCAGTGAAATCCTGTCCTTCGTGGAATTTCCATATTTTATAAATCGGGTGCATGCGAAATGCGAACCCGGAAGCGGTGCGGGTCAGGTCTTTATTGGCAATTGGCATGATCGCCGGCACACTGGCCAGCATTTTTTCTTTATCGAGAGCCATTTTTAGCACTTCATCATACGATTTCGATTGGATGTATGCCTGTTTGGAAAGAATATCCAATTTTTTCGAGGTTCTGATAACCAGTTCTGAATTAGAGAAACTTTCGAGTTGCGAATATTTATTGGTTCCGCCAAAACCTGCCTTCCGGATGGATGAAGGAATTGGATCGGCTTCAAAAATTACCCGGTACAGGTTATCGTCGCGTTGTTGTATTTCGTCCAACACTTTTTCGAGGGTTCCCAAATCTTTATAAAGTAATTCGTATTGCGTTTGTAAACGTTGGTTTTCTTTGCTGAGCGTTTTCATTCGAGGCGATTCGTAATATTGTAAAAACAATAAAGCTATTAGCATTGCCAACCCAATCGTCGAAAACAAATACGTGAACAAACGTTTCAGTTTTACGAGAATACTTATAGTAACTCTTTCGTAACTAAGGGATTCCGGATTAAATTTATACTTAATTTTTGCCATGAAGCAAACTCCTTAAGAATTTATTTTTCGATTTGTATCAAATTTAAGTAAATAATCTAACTTTGCAACACTCTGAAAAAACGAGCTTATCAGCGCGAAACAAATCTAATAATTTTATCGGTAGGGAAAAACGGTTTGTTGGCTGACATCGGTATTTTAACAATTTTTATAACACAAAGTGATGAATTCGAAAGAGATCAGGAAAGCATTTTTGGATTTTTTTATTGAAAAAGAACATACTATTGTGAATTCGGCCCCGATGGTCGTAAAAAATGATCCAACCCTGATGTTCACCAATGCAGGGATGAATCAGTTTAAAGATTGGTTTTTAGGTAACGAACCTGCAAAATGGAACCGGGTAGCCGATACCCAAAAGTGCCTCCGGGTTTCGGGAAAACACAACGATCTGGAAGAAGTTGGCCATGATACTTATCACCACACCATGTTCGAAATGTTGGGTAACTGGTCGTTTGGTAATTATTTTAAGGAAGAAGCCATCAATTGGGCATGGGAATTTCTCCATACCCGAATGGGCATTCCGGCCGACCGCATGTATGCCACTGTTTTTGAAGGAAGTGCCGACGATAAACTGCAAAAAGACAACGAAGCATATACTATTTGGAAACGACATTTGCCGGAAGATCGCATTATCGACGGCAACAAAAAAGATAATTTCTGGGAAATGGGCGATACCGGCCCTTGTGGTCCTTGTTCCGAAATACATGTCGATATTCGCGACGATGCTGAACGCGCCAAAATTCCGGGTGTACAACTGGTAAACAGAGATCATCCGCAGGTAATTGAAATCTGGAACCTGGTATTCATTCAGTTTAACCGGAAAGCCGACGGGAGTTTACAGGAATTGCCTGCCAAACATGTCGATACAGGAATGGGTTTCGAGCGTTTGTGTATGGTTCTGCAAGGTAAAAAATCGAATTACGATACCGATGTTTTCCAGACTACCATTGCGAAAATTGCTGAACTGAGCGGGAAAAAATACGGCGAAAACGAGAAGGAATCGATTGCCATGCGGGTCATTGCCGACCATCTTCGTGCCATTACTTTTGCCATTGCCGACGGGCAACTTCCGTCGAACAACAAAGCCGGGTATGTAATCCGCCGGATTCTACGACGTGCAGTCCGCTACGGATATACGTTCCTCGGTTTCAAGGAAGCCTTTATTTACAAGCTGGTTGAAGTGCTGAAAAACCAGATGGGCGAAGCGTTTCCGGAACTGGTAGCCCAACAGGTGCTGATTGAAAAAGTGATGAAGGAAGAAGAAGAATCGTTCCTGAGGACATTGGAAACCGGCATCCGCCTACTTGATGATATTGTTGCAAAAGCCAAAAACGAAAATAAAACAGAAATTAACGGGAAAGATGCCTTTACGCTCTACGATACGTTTGGCTTCCCGCTCGACCTGACGGAACTGATCTGCCGCGAAAAAGGCATGACGGTTGATCAGGCTGGTTTTACCGTTGAGATGGAAGTCCAGAAAAACCGTTCGCGCAATGCAGCAGCGCAGGAAACCGACGACTGGGTAGAACTTCATGTTATTGATTCGGTTGAATTTCTGGGCTACGACCATCTGGAGGCAAAAGTAAAAATTGCCCGTTATCGCAAGGTGGTTCAGAAGAAAAAAGAATTTTACCATTTGGTATTCGATAAAACGCCATTTTACGGCGAATCGGGCGGACAGGTCGGCGACACCGGCTACATCGAAGTCAACGGAAAGAAAACTAGTATTGTTGACACACAACGTGAAAACAACCTGATTATTCATATTGCAAACGAACTTCCGGCCAATCCTGAATCTGAATTTTTGGCCGTGGTGAATAGCTCGAACCGGAAACAGATTGCCAATAACCACACGGCAACCCACCTGCTTGATCATGCGCTTCGCGAGGTTTTGGGAACGCATGTTGAACAAAAAGGTTCGCTGGTGCAGGCCGATTACCTGCGTTTCGACTTTTCGCATTTTCAGAAAGTCAGCAAAGAAGAACTGGATCGGATTCAGCAACGGGTAAACGAAATGATCCGTGGAAATATTTCGAAAGACGAAAAACGTGATATTCCGTTTGACAAAGCTAAAGAGATGGGAGCCATCGCTTTGTTTGGCGAAAAATACGGAGACACTGTCCGGGTAATCAGGTTTGGCGATTCGGTGGAGCTTTGCGGTGGAACACACGTTCCGGCAACCGGGCAAATCGGGCTTTTCGTAATTACTTCGGAAAGCGCTATTTCTGCCGGAGTACGCCGTATTGAAGCTATCTCCGGAGAAAAGGCCGAAGCGTTTGTAAAACAAAATATGGAAGAACTTGTTGAAGTTCGCGTCCTTCTGAACAACACCCAGAACCTGAAAAAATCGGTAGAAGATTTGCTGGTAGAAAATTCAAAACTTCAGAAACAAATTGAAGCATTTGAGCGGAAAGCTGCTGCGGGAATCAAAGATGAACTGAAAAATAAAATTACTTCGGTTGACGGGGTGAATGTAATTGCCGAAAAAATCAACCTCGATTCGGCACAGGCTATTAAAGACCTTGCTTTCCAGTTGAAAGGTGAGATCAACAACCTGTTCTTGATTTTGGGAACCGAAATTGACGGGAAACCAAGTCTTTCGATCATGGTTTCCGATAATCTGGTCAGTGAAAAAGGTTTAAATGCCGGACAAATTGTACGCGAAGCTGCCAAAGAAATGCAGGGCGGCGGCGGCGGTCAGCCATTTTATGCAACGGCAGGAGGCAAAAACCTTGCAGGCCTGTCGGCAGCGATTGAAAAAGCAAAATCGTTTGTGAAATAATTTTACAGGCAGTACAAAAATCTCTGGACCGGTTCGAACCCGTCACCCTGCCCCGAAATTTTGGGGTATTTCAGGGTCTGTCGATCAGAATGATGAGATTCCGAAACAAGTTCGGAATGACTCTATCCGAGATTTTTTATACCATTTTTTAGGGTATTCCGATTTCCAGAATGATTGGCAAATGATCGGAAAAACCTCCGTTATACCGAAACCCGGTAAATGTACGAAATGGTCGGTATCCACTGTATTTCGCATCTTTCTCAAGCAAAAAACTCTTCGAAAAAATAGAGGCAGAACAATTCTTCAATAAATTTCTACTGACGATAAACTGATCGAAAATATTCCATTCCTGCTGATGTTTCAGCGTGCCGGTCGGCGAACTTTCCCATTCCCATGAAAGGTTTACCAATTCACCATTTTCTGAATTTATGGGTTTTACAGCGCCAAGAACCTTTGCCAGACTTTCATCCCAGGGCTGGTCGTTAAAATCGCCCATACAAACAATAACTGCTTCCAGCTCTTTTTTCTGCATCGCGCGGATGGCTTCTTTCAAATATGTGGCTGCCAGTTTCCGGCTGGTATCGGTTTCCATCAGTCCACCATAGCGCGATGGCCAATGGTTGACGAAAAAATGAACTGTTTTTTTATTCTGAAGATTCCCGGAAACATGAAGTATTTCGCGGGTTGGAAGAGTGTCTCCTTTTTCATCCAGAATCGGTATTGCTGAATAGCTTTCAGGAAAAAACAATCCTTTCCGGTAAAGCAGGGCAACATCAATTCCACGGTGGTCGGGCGAATCTTTGTGAATGATGCGGTAATCCGATTTCTTCAAGAGGGGATGATTGATCAGCTTTTCGAGCACAAACAGGTTTTCAATTTCGCACAGGCCGATAAGTTCGGGACTTTCCCATGCTCCGGCGGCCACAATCACTTTGGCCAGGCGGTCGATTTTCTGCTCCAGTTTTTTGTTGGTCCAGTGACGGTCGCCTGCTTGTGTAAATTCATCATCATTTGCCGAAGGGTTATCTTCTGTGTCAAACAGGTTTTCTACATTGTAGAACATGATTTTACAGAAGTTGTTTTCTGCCTGAATCTGTGAAAGTAATTGTAATGGCAGTAAAAGTAATATGATGCAGATGGAGAAGTATCGCATCCTGAAGTTTATTTTTTCTTTTCGATCCGCTCGTATGCACCGAGGTCGGGTCCATTGTCATTCAACCGGTTGTTCGACTTCAGATCGATTGGAAACAGCCGGGCATAATCGACTTTTCCTGCATCTTTTGCAGGACTTAGCGTGTCCAGCTCAAAATTATATCCTTCATACGGATCAATAAATTTGGGATCTTTTCCTTTCAGAATATCAATGAAACGGGAGCTGTTTGAAGTTTTAAATGTATCAGCCACCTGCAAAATGCAATGGTCGAATTTACAGGCAAAATTTGCCTTTCCCGATTGTCCAAGTTCCAGCTCGTTCCCGTGGTTCACATCTCCGGTGATAATACAATTCGCAAAGGTTGCCTTATTCAGATCTTTCGTAAATGTGTTGTCCTCGCTAAGGATAAGAACATTGGAAACTACCAGCGATGGTGAAGTCCGTACTTTATTTGTGTATTTGCCCCAGTAATTTGCAAGAGTTGAATGGTGAAATTCGTAGCTGCCGCCAATTAACGCAGTTAAATAAAATCCGCAGTTTGTAATCAGACAGTTGTCCGCTTTGATTTCGGATTTCATGGCAAAAATGCCGGCATAAGCCATGTTCTGAATTTTTGAGTTCGAAAGTTTCAGAGAGGCATAACCGCTGTGCTCCATAGTCCCTACCTGTAACCCAATATTGGCATTCCTGATTTCTACAAAATTCATCTCATTTTTATAGCTTCCGGAATATAACAAAAGCCCGTTCCATTGGTCGGGCACATCGGCGTAAACATCTTCGAGCCGGTCGCCCTGCATTACAATGGGTTTTTCAAATGTCCCGTTGGCAACCAGTTTTCCCCATACATACAGGCCTGCATCTTTGTGGAAATATACTTTCGTTCCGGGTTCAATGGTTAATGTTGCAGTGCTGTCAACAACTGCATAGTTGTAAACCAAATAAGGTTTCTCATTGGTCCAAGAGGTAGATTTCTTAATAATTTCGTCTTTCACCAGTTTAAAATCCTGTCCCCAGGCAAGAAGGTCAATATCCTGAAAATTCATGTTGGTAACGAATTCAATCGAATCTTTTACCACCATCGGCAAGTTCTGACCGTTTGGATCAACGGTTACTTCAACAAAAATATAGATGCTGTCATGCGCATCAATTTCAAGATCGAGAATTTCATTGGCCATTACGCCGTTGATGTTCAGCCTGAAATTGGAATTATCGCCTCCGGAAAGGCGCACGCTCGAAATTAAAACTTTTTGATCGTACGGGTTATAAACTTTCAGGTGTTCGGTTGTGGAACCAATGCTTGTGAAAACCGTGTCGAACATAACCGTATCGGTAGAGAATTTTAGTTGTGCGTTTGGGGATGAAAGGTATTTTTCATCTTCGCACGAACTGAAATAAACAACAGTGAGTACAACAAGAAGTATGTAATAAAATTTCTTCACTAACGGTTTTTTGGTTTAACGTTAGGTTCCTACCTATTATTGCAAATGTAAGAAATGATTTTCACAATTTTTAACATTTGCCTTTATTCACCAAAAATATATCAGTTTATTTGCTTCTGCTTAATAGATAAAGTCCGGAATAGGTCAAAAATCCGTTCACTATAAGCAATTCAAAACCAAATTTATAACCAAAAAACAGTTGTTCTGAAAACATAGATAAGAAGTAGCAGATTACAGGAGACAAGATGGCTACCAGTGGTACATGTTTTTCATTCACTTTTCGTTTACTTAAAAGGCCGAATGCAAACAAGCCGAGAATTGGACCATACGTATATCCGGCAGCTTTAAAAACGGCCATTACAACACTCTCGTCGTTTAGTAATCTGAAGAGAAGAATAACGATAATCAACATCACCGAGAAACCGAAATGCACCCAGCGGCGCATCATTTTCTTTTTTTTCTCCTGATAACTTTCATACGGGAGAAAATCGATGCAAAATGAGGTGGTGAGGGCTGTCAGTGCCGAATCGGCGCTGGAATATGCAGCAGCAACAATCCCTATCAGAAAGGAGATTCCGACGAACAAACCCAGTTCGTTGAGGGCCAGCATGGGATAAAAATTATCCGATAAAACTGGAATGGCAATGCCTTTTGAATGGGCAAAAATGTATAATAAAACTCCCAAACCCAAGAACAGAATGACTGTTCCAACAAAAAGAAAACTGAATACAAGCATGTTCTTGGTTGATTCGTGCCGGTTTTTACAACTCAGGTTCTTTTGCATCATATCCTGATCCATCCCGTTAATCGCGATAGCCATGAACATTCCGGCAAAAAACTGTTTGAAGAAATTATTTGGGGAACGCCAGTCCCAAAAGAAAATAGTTGAATAGTCGTGTTTCGAAATGGTTTGAACCGTTTCTCCAAACGACCAATTTAGATCCGACGATATTTTGTATACCGTGAAAATAACGGCTGCTAACAGGAAGACGGTTTGCAGGGTATCGGTCCACACAATGGTTTTAACTCCTCCGCGGTACGTATAAATCCATACCAGAAAAATACTGGTACAAACCGTGACGCTGAAGGGAATGCCGAAAGCGTCGAAAAAGGCCAGTTGCAAAACTCCGGCAACCAGGTACAAACGGAATGCAGAGCCAACTACTTTCGAGATAATAAAAAACAGCGAACCGGTTTTTTGTGACCGGGAACCAAAGCGTTCCTGAAGAAATGAATAGATGGAAATCAGGTTCATCCGGTAATACACCGGAAGAAGAACAAACGCGATAATCCAGTACCCTACGAAATTTCCCAGAGCAAACTGCAAATATGAAAAGGCCGAATTACCAACTTCGCCCGGAACTGAAATAAAAGTAACCCCCGATATGCTTGTGCCGATCATTCCGAAAGCAACCAGATACCACGGAGCCGATTTGTTGGCATTAAAGAAACTCTGATTATCGGCATTGCGGCTGGTCAGCCAGGAAACCAGCATCAGTACACCAAAATATCCGGCAACAATAGAAAAAACGATAATCGGGCTCATTTGCAATTATTCAAAATCGGGGTACAACAAATATTTTTTCCGGATGATTTTATACGCATCCAATCCGCTTTGCCAGCTTTTCAGAATTTCTTCTTCCGTTTTATTTTCTCTGATCATTTTCAGAAATTCATCGGAGCCGGAAAGTAGGTTTAACCAACGTTCGGAGCTGATAAAATCTTTCTCATTCTGAAATTTATTATACCATCCAATGAAATATTTCAGGGTAAAAGCAGGAATATCTTTTTCTTCGCGGAAGTCGATGCCATAGCACAATTTTCCTTGCTGTTTTGGATTGGTGGCTATTTCGGGAAGATTTTCCGGGGTGAAGGTAAAACTGCCCATCGATTCATTGGGGTAACCAATTACCTGAAACGGAAAACCGGTGCCGCGCCCAATGCTTACGTTCGTTGCCTCGAAAAAGCAAAGCGACGGATAAAGTCGCACCGACAGGTCATTTGGCAAGTTTGGTGATGGCTTTACCGGAAGAGAATAACGGTCGCTGTGCCGGTAGTTTTTCACTTTAATGATTTCCAGTTTACATTTTTTACCACCTTCGAGCCAGCCTTCGCCGTTGATCATCAACGCCAGTTCCCCAACTGTACATCCATGTACTACCGGAATAGGGTGCATGCCCACAAACGATTTGAATTCCGGCTTCAGTATAGCGCCTGCCACATAATCGCCGTTGGGATTTGGGCGGTCGAGCACCAGCAACTTTTTGCCGTTTTCGGCGCAGGCTTCCATCGCATAATGCAAGGTACTGATATACGTGTAAAACCGGCAACCCACATCCTGAATGTCAAAAATAAGAATGTCTATTTCTTTCATCATTTCGGGAGTCGGTTTCCTCGTTTTTCCATACAGTGAAACAACCGGGACACCTGTTTTTTTGTCTATCTGGTCATTCACCTTTTCGCCGGGGGCTGCATTTCCGCGAAAACCATGTTCGGGCGCAAAAATGGTGACAATATTCATCTTCTTTTCGAGAAGAAAATCTGTTAAATTTTGATCACCGACAAAAGATGTATGATTTATTACCAACCCGATTTTTTTGTCTTTTAGCCGATTTAAATATTGTTCCGGCTGTTCGGCCCCTGTTGCCAAATTTTGGCCAAAAGAATGGCAGGAAGAGAATAGGATGACAGATAAAACAATAATCGGAATCCAATTCATATTGTAAATTTTATCTTGCTAAGATAATAATTAAAAATTGCAGGCAAACACCACGAAAGTTCTCTGTTAAACTTTGTACTTTTAGCCGATTTTGAAATTTATGAGATGAAGAAGAACCACCTGCTACTAATTATTTGCATGGGCCTGGTTCTGTTAGCAAATTCACAGACCCGGCCCGGATTTTTAAGATTCATGAACGACCCCTGGGTTGATTCCACACTCAGCGGCATGACCCTTGATGAGAAAATCGGGCAGTTATTTATGGTACAGGCCTATTCTGAAAAAGCAGGAGAATATACGGCGGCTGTTTTATCCGACATACAAAAATATAAAGTTGGCGGTATAATTTTCATGAAAGGTGATCCCGTGGCCCAGGTAACCATGACGAACCATTTCCAGAAAGAATCGAAAATTCCCATTTTGGTTGCCATGGATGCCGAATGGGGACTTGGCTTCCGGCTCGAATCGACCCTGAAATACCCGGTGCAGATGGCTTTGGGCGCTATTACCAACGATTTGCTGATCTATCAGATGGGAAAAGAAATCGGGCAGCAATGCCGGAGGCTGGGTGTGCATATTAATTTTGCGCCGGTGGCCGACATCAACAGCAATCCGAAAAACCCGGTAATCGGATACCGGTCGTTTGGCGAGGACAAAACAAATGTTGCGCAAAAAACATGGATGTATGCCAGCGGCCTTCAGGATGTCGGAGTATTTGCCTGCGCCAAGCACTTCCCCGGACATGGAGACACCGACAGTGATTCGCATTTTACGTTGCCGGTTGTTTCTCATGATGAAAATTTTCTCGATAGTGTAAGTATGTATCCGTTTCGTTTTCTTGCTGGAAAGGGAATCGGATCGGTGATGACTGCACACTTGCAGGTGCCGGTCCTCGAATCGGATGAGAAAACTCCCGCTTCGCTTTCTGAAAAAATAATTCAGAAAAAACTGATTGAAGAAATTGGTTTTCAGGGGTTGATAGTTACCGACGGAATGAACATGGACGGGGTCAGCAAACAATTTTCGCCGGGTGAGGCAGCAGTGAAGGCAATTAAAGCCGGAAACGATATTCTTGAAATTGTGCCTGATCTGGGACAGGCGATAACTGCGGTCAAAAAAGCCGTTGCTGATGGAACTCTTTCGAAAGAAATGATTGAACAAAAATGCCGAAAAATACTGGCCGCAAAGAAATGGCTGGAACTCGATAATTACAAACCGGTTGAGACAAAAAACCTGATGCAGGACTTGAACCGGGGCGAATATCAGGTTACACGCCGTAACCTGTTTCAGAGTTCAATAACTGTTCTTACTAACAGCGGCTCAATTCTTCCGCTTCTGCGTCTTGATACACTAAAAATTGCTACTCTTTCGATTGGAGCGAACAACGAAACATCATTTCAGCGAATGCTTGAGAATTACACAACCATGGACCATTTTGTGATCTCAGAAAATGCAGCTCCGGACGAAACGGCAAAAATTTTGAACCAGCTAAAATCGTACAATCTGATAATTGCCGGTGTTCATGGAATGAAACTCACGCCTTCCGGCAATTTTGGTTTAACCGATTCACAACTGGGTACAATCCGCAAACTCAATTATCCGAAAAGCATTGTTTGCTTATTTGGCAATCCGTATGCGATCGGTATTTTGCCAGAACTGGCAAATGCCAAATCGTTGCTGGTAACCTACCAGGAAAACAGCACAACACAAGAACTGGCGGCGCAGGTTATTTTTGGGGCGCTGGATGCGAACGGGAAATTGCCTGTCAGTATCAATCCTGTTTTCAAAGTGAATGATGGGCTTTCGATCAGGAAGAATGGTCGGCTTTCGTATTCTTTTCCTGAAAATGTAGGCATCCGGTCGGAGTTGCTTCATCAGAAAATTGATTCTCTGGCCTGTCTGGGACTGAAAGAAAAAGCCTATCCGGGTTGCCAGATATTGATTGCGAAAAACGGAGAAGTTATTTTTCACGAGTGCTACGGATATTACACTTACGATACCTTGGTGCCGGTGAGGCGGGAAAGTATTTACGACTGGGCGTCGGTCACAAAAATTACCAGCTCGCTGCCCGCCCTGATGAAACTTTACAGCGAAAAAAAAATAAAACTAGATGTTCCTTTTTCGAACTATTGGACTGATTTCAAAGAGTCGAACAAGGCGCAGATTACCTTGCGTGAAATACTCACACACCAGGCCGGATTGACTCCATTCATCCCGTTTTATATAAATGCAAAAAACAGCAAGGGGGACTTTAGCCCTGCTGTTTTCAGGAAGCAGCCAACCAATAAATTCTCGGTACGGGTATCTTCCAGTTTGTATGAAAACAAGAATTATGTGACAACTATTTATCAGGAAATTAAAGATTCAAAAGTATTGCCAACGAAAGAATATGTTTATTCTGACCTCGGATTTACTATTTTTCCTAAAGTAGTTGAACGATTGACCGACGACGATTTTGAACATTACCTGAAGTCGACCTTTTACAGGCCTTTGGGAGCCGGCAGTATCACGTATAATCCATACAAGTATTATCCCATTCAGAATGTTATTCCGACGGAAGATGACCAATATTTCAGGAAAGAACTGATGCAAGGCTTTGTGCACGATGAAGCTGCCGCCATGCTGGGCGGTATTTCAGGTCATGCCGGTTTGTTCGGTACGGCCAATGATTTGGCCAAGCTGATGCAAATGTACATGCAATATGGCTGGTACGGAGGGCTTCAATATATCGATTCACTGACAGTTAAAGAGTTTACCCGTCGGCAATATCCGGAAAATAAAAACCGCAGGGGACTGGGTTTCGACAAGCCTTCGATCAATAACGATAAAAACAAACTGGAAAATGCCTATCCTGCGGTGGATGCCAGTGTCAACAGCTTTGGTCACAGTGGTTTTACAGGAATATTCACCTGGGCCGACCCCGACAATCAATTGCTTTTTATTTATTTTACAAACCGGGTTTATCCCACCCGAAAGAATCAAAAGATGTTTGAGCTGAATTTG
Source organism: Prolixibacteraceae bacterium (assembly GCA_003506435.1). Taxonomy (GTDB): domain Bacteria; phylum Bacteroidota; class Bacteroidia; order Bacteroidales; family Prolixibacteraceae; genus GWE2-42-39. The sequence goes on along the minus strand of DOAQ01000007.1, from coordinate 105,898 downwards.
CGCCCGCAACTTCATCAGGCAATTTACGATTGCATCAGGGAAGGCCTTGCCAATCATTAAAAAATGTTAAAATGTTTCACAACATTTTTCATCCCAAAAAAAGCTTCTCCATTTTATAATATGCACCAATTCTGTATTTCAGATAGATAAACAACCGATTTGCCGGGTTCAGTTGCATTTAAAACTATGAGGCTATAATTGTAACCCGACTGTGACCTTTCCGTTATTAAATTATTAATTCTAACTTTAAGGGACATTTAGTTGATTTTATCAAAAACCTATAAAAATTTAATGTCATGGAAAAGAAAATAACATTCAACGAGCTTCGGAAGATCAAAGACAGCTTACCTGACGGCTCAATTCAACAAATCGCGCAGGAATTTGGGATAGAAGTTGAGACCGTCAGAAATTATTTTGGAGGCGCGAATTACGATCGGGGAAAGTCAGTAGGGTTGCATATCGAACCGGGACCAAATGGCGGGATTGTTTTATTGGATGATTCGAAAATATTGGAAAGGGCAGAAGAAATTTTAGCTACGGTACATTAGGAAAACCAGAAGGAATTAGAAAAAATATTTAAAACTGTCTTATTTTTATAAGGCAGTTTTTTTTTACCAACTCATAATCAAATAAACATGAAGAAAATAATTGTATCATTTTTACTTTTCGGAGCTGTTTTATCATGCTTTGCACAGAAGCAATTGTTTAACGGGACAGATATGAAAGGCTGGGATATTTTTATCGGTAATCCGATAAAAGGTTTTGAAAATTTAAAAGAAAAAGCCACTCCCGAGTCGGTTTATTCCCTTGTTGAAATGGACGGGCAAAAGGTAATCCGTATTTCCGGAGATGTGAATGCAGCGCTTGCGACCAACAAGGAATTCGGGAATTACCACCTTCGTCTGGAATTCAAATGGGGCGAAAAAGTATACGGGACCCGCAACAGCGGTTTGCTGTACCACAGTTTTGGTGACTTTGGAGCTGCATTGGGTACCTGGATGGCCTGCATTGAGCACCAGTTGATGCACGACCGCCTAGGTGATACCTACCTGATGAATAATACCTATTGCGAAACATCGGTAAAGAAACTGGATGACGGAAAATTTCAGTTCTCGAAAGACGGGGAAACCGAAAAATTTGGAGAAGCTTATAACGGTCGGAATATCACTAAAGCAACCGATGCAGAAAAACCGTTGGGTGAATGGAATACAGTTGATTTATATTGTTATGGCAATACTTCAATCCATGTGGTCAATGGCAAAGTTGTCATGCTTAACCGAAATTGCAGTAAAATTGAAGATGGGAAGCTGATTTCGCTTACCAAGGGAAAAATACAGATACAATCGGAAGGGGCAGAATTGTTTGTGCGTAAAGTGGAGGTAGAAAAAATAAAGGAACTCCCTATGGATTTGTGTAAATGAAATGGGTTTGAATAAAATGAAGAGAGCCGCATTAACTAATTTTGCGGCTCTCTTTATTTTATGAAAATTGAGTCAGAAATTAACTTCCGAAATCATCATACAACACGTTTTCATCCGGAACACCTAAGTCGTAAAGCATTTTTTGTACTGCCGAGTTCATCATTGGCGGACCGCAGAGGTAGTAATCGATTTCTTCCGGTTCTTCATGTTTGCTGAGGTACTGGTCGTAAATGACCTGGTGTATGAACCCTTTCGGGCCGGTCCAGTTGTCTTCCGGTAACGGATCAGACAGGGCCAGGCTGAATGTGAAATTAGGGAAATTTTTCTCGATTTCGCGGAACTGGTCATAGTAGAAAACTTCTCTCCATGAGCGGGCTCCGTACCAGAAAGTAATTTTCTTTTTGGTTTCTTTTACCGTTTGGAACAGATGGAGCAGATGTGAACGCATCGGGGCCATTCCGGCGCCACCGCCTATAAACATCATCTCGTTGTCGTTATCTTTCAGGAAAAATTCCCCGTAAGGTCCTGAAATTGTAACTTTATCGCCCGGTTTGCGCGAAAAAATATACGACGAACAGATTCCTGGGTTTATTTTCTGGAAGCCGCCTTTTACCCGGTCGAACGGAGGTGTTGCAATACGGATATTCAGCATCACGATATTGCCTTCAGCCGGATGGTTGGCCATTGAATAAGCGCGGAAAGTTGGTTCCGGGTTTTTCATAACCAAATCGAACATATTGTATCTTTCCCATTCAGGACGGTATTCTTTCGAAATATCCATGTCTTTAAAATCGACATCAATTTTTGGCACGTCAATCTGGATGTAACCACCTGATTTGAAATTCAGCATTTCCCCTTCAGGGAGCTTAACAACAAATTCCTTGATATAAGTAGCCACGTTGTCGTTTGAGATCACTTCGCATTCCCATTTTTTTACGCCAAGCACATGTTCCGGTACAAGGATTTTCATGTCCTCACGGACTTTTACCTGACAGCCAAGTCTCCAGTGGTTTTGTTGCTCTTTACGTGTGAAATGGTCGGTCTCGGTGGCAAGTATCGAACCTCCGCCTTCAACAACCTGGCAACGGCATTGGGCACAGGTACCACCTCCGCCGCAGGCAGAAGGGAGAAAAATACCTTTTTCCGATAAGGTCGAAAGTAAGGAACTTCCAGGGCCAACAATAACTTCTTTTTCACCGTTGATGTTAATTTTTACATCTCCGACAGCAGTGAGTTTTGCGCGGGCGAAAAGCAATGTGGAAACAAGTGCCAGCACGATGATCAGAAAGGCCAGTATGCTGGAAATGATAACAAATATTATTGAACCTAAAATCATTGTATTTGAGTTTTTTGCATTAAATTTTTATCCCCAGGAAGCTCATAAATGCAATCCCCATCAGACCTGTAACGATAAATGCAATGCCGATACCCCTGAGTGGCGCCGGAATTTGGTTGTATTTCAGCTTTTCGCGGATTGCAGCCAGCGATACAATGGCAAGAGCCCAGCCCACGCCGGAACCAAGTCCCCACGAAAGTACTTCTCCAATGTTTTTGTAATCGCGTTGCTCCATGAACAACGAACCTGCGAGAATTGCGCAGTTTACGGCAATTAATGGCAGGAATATCCCCAGAGAGTTATAGAGAGAAGGGGAAAATTTTTCCACAATCATTTCCACCAACTGCACCATTGCAGCAATCATGGCAATATATACCATGAAACTAAGAAATGAAAGATCAACTTCTTTGAACCCTTCGCCAAGCCAGGACAATGCGCCCGGTTTCATCACGTATTCGAGCAACAAATAGTTTACAGGAACAGTGATGATCTGAACAAAAATAACGGCAACTCCAAGGCCAATCGACGTTTTTACCGTTTTCGAGACAGCCAGATATGAACACATCCCCAGAAAAAAGGCAAAAATCATATTGTCGATAAAAACCGACCGGATAAATATGTTGATAATTTCTTGCATAATCAGTTTCTTTTAATGGGTTATTCTTTTTCGATCAGTTCATTATTGAAGCTTCTTTGTATCCAGATGATTACGCCTACAAGTACCAGCGCCATTGTTGGCATGAGCATCATCCCGTTGTTGACGTACCCGGCTTCATAAAATGACTGGGGGATAACACTGATCCCAAGAACAGTCCCTGATCCCAGCAATTCCCGGATAAACGCAACAAGAATCAGGATCATGGCATATCCAACACCATTTCCGACTCCATCGATAAATGACGGCCAGGGTTTGTTGCCCATAGCGTATGCTTCCAATCGGCCCATGATGATACAGTTGGTTATAATCAGCCCGACGTATACCGAAAGTTGTTTACTTACATCGTAGACAAAGGCACGCAGAATCTGGTCGACCAGGATAACCATGGTAGCCACGACGACCAACTGGACAATGATCCGGATACGCGGAGGGATATAATTTCGCATTAATGAAATAAGCAAGTTGGAGAAAGCGGTCACAACGATCACCGAAATGCCCATCACAATGGCTGGTTTCAGCTTCACGGTGACGGCAAGCGCTGAACAAATGCCCAAAATCTGTACCGTTACCGGGTTTTGTAAGTTTAATGGGCTTATCAGCAGTTTAAAGTTTTTTGATGAAAGAATACTCATCTCTATCAGTATTTAATTAATGACGGTTTTGAATGTAGAATGTTTTGTATTGCACAAGGCACGAATCAAGCATTGCTTCCAGCGCTTTGGATGTGATCGTTCCGCTTGAAATAGCGTCAACTGCGTGCATGTCGCCTTTTGGGGCTCCGCCTTTGATTACCTTTATCGAAATAAATTCGGTTGAATCCTTGAAAATTTGCTTATTGAAAAAAGGTTCCTGGAACCAGCTTGTGGCAATTTCTGCACCCAGTCCCGGAGTTTCTCCCTGATGGTCGAAAATGGCGCCATACACGGTGTTCATATCCGGTTTTAAGGAAATGTATCCCCAGATTGGCCCCCATAAGCCCTTTCCACGCAAAGGCATTACATACGCATTGGTTCCATCGTCCAATGTGCCGACATACACCGGCAGATTACGTTCGGCGGCAGGTTTGCCCAGTTCGTTTTTCATGTCGACGATAAACGCATCAACACCTTCCTGCTTTTCACCCTTATTGTTGATGACAAAACTGTTGGTGATGTATTTGGCATACAAATCAACTGCATCCTGCGGCGTCGATTTAATACGGATCGAAGCCAGAATGTTCTGCTTTTTCTCCACTTCAATGTTTTTATCCTGAAATGGTTTAAGCTGCATAGCTGCCAGCGACAACAGGAGAGCAACCAGAATGACCATCACCGTAGAAAAAATAAATATATATGTGTTACTGAAATTCTTCATGGTTTTCTAAAGTTTATGCGTTACCCTTTATTTTGAACCGTTTCAGCCTGCGTTTGATATGCCCTTCAACGACAAAGTAGTCGATCAGCGGAGCCCAGACGTTCATCAGTAAGATTGCCAGCATCATCCCTTCCGGGTAAGCCGGATTAAATACTCTGATCAGTACGATAAAAGCCCCGATCATAAATCCGTAGATCCATTTTCCCTTGTCTGTATGGGGAGCAGTTACCGGGTCGGTAGCCATAAATACAGCGCCAAAAGCAAAACCGCCCATCACCAGATGATAATAAGGGGGTAATGCCATGTATTCGTTTATAGCCAGCACATTGCACAAACCACCGATAGCCAAAACTCCGATAATGGTCGATAACATGATTTTCCAACTTCCGATTCCGGTAAAAATCAATATGGCTGCGCCTATCAGAATGGCCAGAGTTGATGTTTCACCTATTGATCCCGGAATAAGACCAAAGAACATGTCATGAAATGAGGCCATTTTGTCGGATGCTCCCTGTGCCATTTGAGCAAGGGGAGTAGCGCCCGAGAAGCCATCAACCGGTGTTTTGCTGTTTAATTCGTAAATCCATACATGGTCGCCCGCCATTTGCGAAGGATAGGCAAAGAACAGGAATGCACGGGCAATTAAAGCCACATTCATGATGTTGTACCCGGTTCCTCCGAAAATTTCTTTACCGAAAATAACTGCAAAAGCGGTTGCCAAAGCTACCATCCAAAGCGGAATGTTTACCGGAAGGATAAGCGGAATAAGAATCCCTGAAACAAGGAACCCTTCGTTTACTTCGTGTCCCCGTATTTGTGCCGAGATAAATTCAATGCCAAGCCCAACTCCGTAAGATACAATAATGATCGGCAATAACTTCAGGAAACCGAACAGGAAATTTTCAAACAGGCCGCGTTCGATGCCAAAAGCCAGTCCGTTTTGGTACCCGATGTTCCAGCAGCCAAATAAAAGAGCAGGCAACAAAGCGATAATTACAACGCTCATTGTCCTTTTCAGGTCGATAGCATCATGGATGTGTACACCTGATTTTGATGTGTGGTTTGGTGTGAACAGGAAGGTCTCAATAGCCCCGAATGTTGACCCAAACTTTGCATATTTCCCGCCTTTTTGGAAAAGCGGTTTTTTCTTGTCAATATATTTTCTGAGTGATTTCATTTATATCGAATGACGTTATGATCCTGTTAATTAACCTAGTTCTTTGACCATGAGGTTGATCCCTTTTCTCAGAATTTGCTGTACTTCGATTTTCGACGTACAAACATATTCACATAAAGCCAGGTCTTCTTCGATCACTTCGTAGATTCCCAGTTTTTCCATTTTGTCTATGTCGTCAGCCAAAATTGCTTTGATCAGATGAACCGGAAGAATGTCCATAGGGAGTACTTTTTCGTATTGTCCGGTCATCACGTATGCCCGTTCTTCTCCGTTCAGATTTGCATTAGCACGGTAACTTTTGCCGGGCATCATCCATGAAAAATAAGAATGGGAAAAACTGAACTTATTCAATCGCGGCATGGCCCATCCTAAAAATTCATATTCATCGCCTTCGGGAATCACGGTTATCTGATCGTGGAAGAAGCCCAGATAATTGTCGGCCTCCACTTTGGTGCCTGTTAAAACATTACCTGAAATAATCCGTTCGTTTGTCTCCTTTTTAGTTTTCCCGTTTACCAGCGATGCAATGCCGGCGCCAAGAACGGTTTTTAGGTATTTTGGCGATTTTACCTCGCTTCCGCTTAATACGATGGTTTTTGAAAAGTCAACTTTTCCGGTTTCGAACAGGCGGCCAATGAATACCACTTCCTGCGGTTTAATGGTCCACGCGATGCTGCCTTTGTTTAGCGGAGCGATGTGGTGGATTTGAATTCCCACATTACCTGCCGGGTGAGGCCCTTCAAACTGAACGGTTTCAACATTTTTTGTTTTTGCAAAAATACTTGACGAATCACCGGAGGACAAGCCAAGAAAAACTTTTCCGCTGGTTAGTTTGGCCAGGGCATTGATTCCGGTTTGAAACGAAATTCCTTCGTTTTTCAAAATGAATTCGTAATCGGGGGCAAGCGGGGCGCTGTCGAAACACGAAATGAAAATATTTTCGGGAGTATCGGCAGGCTTTGCAAACGAGCCGTAAGGACGCTGCCTGAAGAATGGCCACATTCCGCTTTTCAGCAACAACTCCTTGATCTGGGCAACAGAAAGCGATTGAGGGTCGGCTTTCGTAAATATTGCAGAATCTCCTTTTCCATCAGCTTCTACAATAACTTCCAGTATTTTTCTTCGTTCACCGCGGTTTATGGCAACAACTTTGCCACTGACAGGCGATGTGAAAAGAATTTCAGGGGTATATTTATCGAAGAACAATGGTTCGCCGGCTTTGATGTCCTGGTCGGTATTTACAACCACTCTCGGGACAAGGCCTGGAAAATCGGTCGGTTTAAGGGCATATCGAACTGATTTTCCGGCGTTATCAATCGCCTTGTCAGCTTCCCCCTGTAACCGGATATCTAATCCACGTTTTAATTTGATAACCTTTGACATTGTATTCCCTTATATTTGTATTTTAGGTTCGCAAAATTAAAGATTTTAACAAGTTTTTTCAATCTTTGTTTATTAAACTTACACAGATTAAAATATTTACATACAACGGCTCGTTTATTGATTTGCAATAAATCAGGAAGAGACGATTTATTTTTAACTGTTTCCCCTGCTTTTGGGGAAAAATGATTCAAATATGAGAGCAAGCAGGATGCTTTTTTTGTCTGTTTTTCACGTTATTATTTCGTTAATTTCTGCGGAAGGAAAAAACGACGGACGTTATTATTATCAGAATTCAGTTTATAAAGAAGAAATTAAAAGCGTACAAATGTATCTTGACGGGAACGAATTGTCGAATCCGGTGATGGAACTGAACGGCAATGCCCCGCTGGTACTGAAATTCGACGATTTATCGGCCAAGGCGAAAGATTATTCGTACACCATAATTCATTGCGATGCCAACTGGAACGAATCAATCCTCATGCAAAACGAATATCTCGAAGGTTTTCCCGACAACCCGCTGAACGACTATGCATTTTCGATAAATGCCACGGTTGCCTATGTGAATTACAGGCTGGAAATCCCGAATCAAGAAACGAAACTGAAATATTCAGGAAATTACGTGGTGGTGGTATTCGAAGACAAGGATAAGGAGAAACTGGTATTGGTGAAACGGTTTCACGTTTTGGAACCACTTGCCCGGATCGAAGGCCAGGTGAAACGGGCAACATTCGACCCGTTCAAAGGAAGCAATCACGAAGTTGACTTCGATGTGTACACAGGTAGTCTGCGGGTGCAAAATCCGCACGAAGAAGTGAAAGTCGTTGTTTCGCAGAACCGGCGCTGGGACAATGCCATCCGCAACCTGAAACCGCTTTTTATACGCGACCGGGTTTTAAGTTACGACTACAACAAAGAGAACGTGTTCCCGGCCGGAAATGAATTTCGCTATTTTGATATCCGCACCAACCGTTTTCCCGGCGAAAATGTGGAATCGATAAAATTTCACAGGCCGTATTATCATGCAACGTTGCTGATCGATGAAATGAGAAGCAATAAGAAGTTTTTTTCCTACAAGGAAATGAACGGCAATTATACAGTTGAGAGCCAGGACAGGGTGCAGGATTTCGATACCGAATGCGATTATACGTTTGTGCATTTTACGCTTCCTTTGCCGGTGCCGCTGGTGGGCGGGAGTGTGAATGTATTTGGCGCTCTTACCGACTGGAATGCCAACAAAAGCAACCAAATGACCTGGAACCCGCAAACCGCCGCGTACGAACTGACCCTTCTTCTGAAACAAGGCTATTACAACTACCAGTATGTGTATGTCCCGGCAGGTTCGCCGGTTGCCGACGCCGTCAATATAGAAGGCAGTTTTTATGAAACAGAAAATGACTACCAGATTTTTGTATATTTCAAAGGAATGGGCGACCGCTACGACCGTCTGGTGGGTTTTCAGGAATTGAACTCGGCAAACCGATGACGATGACCTGATTGTATTTTTTAACTTTTGCCCTTTTACTTTTGAATTGATAATCCTTATTTTTGGCTTCTAATCTAAAACTTCGAAACATGAGACAATTAGTAATGATGTTAGGAATTGTGCTGCTTTCAGCATCTTTATATGCGCAATCGAAAGACGACCGGAAAAAATCAGGGTCCGATGCGGTTGTGGCAACACTGTATCCGGAAGGAATTGTATACAGCCTGCCTCGTACCGGGATCAGGATTCAGGTTGTAGCGGAAAAAGAGCTGCGGATTTCCGGACCGTATGCCCAGTACGCCCAGAAATATCTGGGAATCGGAAATGCGCCTTCTTCCAATATTGAAAAATGGGAAATAAAACACATCGGGTTGGAAAACTTTTCGGAACCTGATCCCGCGCAGGTATATAAGGCCACAGGCGTTAATGCGTCTCTTCTGAACCTTACAGGCGCTGGTGTTATTGCCGGTATTAACAGTGAAACAGAAATACGGAAAGAGCTTGTTTCGGTAAGCAATTTTGTGACCGAAAAACTGGCTCCCGATTTTCCGTTTACCGATTTGTCGATGTGGGGTATGTTTGCAAAAGCCACTGAAGCGGAAAAATACCGGCTGTCACCAAAATCGCTGGAAGAAAAAGCGGCCGAGGCGGCCGAAACAATTTTTACCTTGCGGAATTCGCGTTTCCGCCTGTTCACCAATGCCGACGATGAACCGCTTCCCGACGGGAAAGCATTTGAAGTGATGGCCAAAGAACTGGGCGATCTGGAACAGGAACAACTGGCTTTGTTTATTGGTAAATCAGTGAAAAAAACATATCAGTATGCTTTCGATTTTATTCCGGGCGACAGCGATGTAAAAGGCGAAGTTGTTTTTCGCTTTTCAGAAGACAAGGGTGTTTTGCCCAAAACAGATTTGGCCGGGAAACCTGTTATTATCGATATAACCAAAGAAGCCGATTTGGAAAGCCAGCAGAAGAAACAACTTGAGCCTCAAAATCCGGCGCCCGGACAAAGTAAAATTTATTATCGTTTGCCCGGTAAGGCTGCTATCAGCCTGTCGGACGGTATGAATATGCTGGCTGCCACCCGCGTTACCATTGCACAGTTTGGAACTGTTGCCCCGTTGCCCGAAACACTTTTGAACGGCAATTACCGGATTGCGTTCCATCCCGAAACAGGGGCTATAAAATCGGTTGTGCCGGCAAATAGCAAATAAAGGAGGGTGTCCAAGAAGTTCTAAAATCCGCAATTCGCGTCACCCTGTCCCGAGCGTTCGGGATCAGGGTCTGATTATTAGAAAGATGAGATCCCGAAGCAAGTTCGGGATGACTCGGTTTTAGATTTTTCGGACAGCCTCTTTTGTTTTTATTGTTTTTACTGACAAACACTATGTTTCAATCGGTTTTAAAATTCCTATTTTTAACGACCTTATTAGAAATTTAAACTGAAATAATATGCAAGAATTAAGAAGAACGCTTCGGGATTCAAAAGTAGCCCGATGGACTGCCTTGGCTGTGGTTGCATTTACCATGCTTTGTGGTTATTATTTGACCGATGTTATGGCCCCTTTAAAAGGGTTACTCGAAGGACAGTTGCAATGGACCAGTTCCGAGTATGGTTTTTTTACCAGTGCGTATGGGTGGTTTAACGTGTTCTTGTTGATGTTGCTGGTAGGAGGCATCATTCTCGATAAAATGGGAATGCGTTTTACCGGAATGATGGCGGCAACAATCATGGTGATCGGTACGGGTATAAAATACTGGGCAGTTTCAACCCATGCGTTGGATGGGCAAGTATGGCATATTATTTTTTGGGATGTAAAAGCACAGGTTTTTGTTGCAGCTTTGGGATTTGCCATTTTTGGAGTCGGAGTTGAAGTGGCCGGGATTACCGTTTCAAAAATCATTGTAAAATGGTTTAAAGGCAAAGAACTGGCCCTTGCCATGGGACTCGAAATGGCTACTGCCCGTTTGGGAACAGCCCTTGCATTGTCTACTTCGGTTCCGATAGCAAAAGCTTTCAATAATGTTTCAGCTCCGATCCTGGTTTGTTTAATCATGCTTTGTATCGGTTTGATTGCTTTTTTCATTTATACGTTCATGGATAAAAAGCTCGATGCTTCGCAGGCGGCTTACGACAAGGAAAATGACACTGTTGAAAGCGAAGAAGCTTTTCGTTTGTCCGATATTCTTAAAATTATCACAAACAAGGGATGGTGGTACATTGCAATTCTTTGCGTTTTGTTCTATTCTGCCGTTTTCCCGTTCCTGAAATATGCTTCGGATTTAATGGTGAATAAATTCGGGGTCGATCCTTCGCTGGCCGGAACAATTCCTGCTATGCTGCCTTTCGGTACCATTTTGCTGACCCCATTATTTGGTGGTCTGTACGACAGAAAAGGCAAAGGGGCAACCATCATGATCATAGGCGCTGCCCTGATTGTTTTGGTACATGCATTATTTACTGTTCCGTTCCTGAATCACTGGATAGTTGCCATCGTTCTGATCATCGTTCTTGGAATTGGCTTTTCGCTGGTTCCTTCGGCCATGTGGCCATCCGTTCCAAAAATTATTCCTGAAAATCAGCTTGGTACAGCTTATGCTTTGATCTTCCTCGTGCAGAATGTTGGTCTGATGCTGGTTCCGGCTTTAATCGGTTGGGTACTCGATGCTTATTGTATTACCGGGCAAACAACACAGGATGGTTTGCTGGTGAATACTTACAACTATACTCTGCCAATGGGCATTTTTACAATCTTTGGCGTACTTGCAATTGTTTTTGCTTTTCTTTTAAAAGCAGAAGATCGCAAAAAAGGATACGGACTGGAAAAACCGAATATTCAGGAGTAAAATATTAAAAATAGTTTTCCCGTTTTTGCTCCGGCAAGAACGGGAAAATTATTCCATAGAACTTTTTTATTGAAAAATCCTTATAAGATATAGATATTTAAAACATACAGAACTATGAACAAAGACATACGCAACCTCGAACCCAAAGCGCTTTGGGAAAACTTTTATCAACTGACGCAGATTCCTCGTCCGTCGCATCACGAAGAACGTATTCAGGAATATGTTTTCAACTTCGGCAAAAAGCTCGGATTAGAAACTATAAAAGATGAAGCCGGGAATATCATCATCCGCAAACCGGCCACGCCGGGCATGGAAAACCGCAAAGGGGTGATCTTTCAGGGCCATCTCGACATGGTTCCGCAGAAAAACAGCGACAAAGTACATGATTTCGTGAACGACCCCATCGAAGCATATATCGACGGCGAATGGGTGACTGCCAATGGAACTACTCTGGGCGCCGACAACGGAATTGGCGTATCTACGGCCCTGACTATTCTGGCCTCGAAAGATATTCAGCACGGGCCGGTTGAAGCACTTTTTACGGCTACAGAAGAAACTGGTATGGATGGCGCCGAAGGCCTGAAGCCCGGTATTCTGAAAGGCGATATTTTGCTGAATACCGATTCGGAAGACGAAGGCGAATTGTACGTTGGATGTGCAGGCGGTGAAGATGCCAGCGCAGAGTTCAGTTATTCCGAAGAAAAAGTTCCGGCAGGTTCGGTTGCTTTTAAACTGAATATTACCGGGATGAAAGGCGGCCACTCGGGAATGGACATCATTCTGGGTCGTGGAAATGCCAACAAAACGTTTTTCCGTATCCTGAAGGAAGCATACAAAACCTGCGGGGTTCGTCTGGCCTCTATCGAAGGCGGAAGTTTGCGCAATGCCATTCCGCGCGAAGCGTTCGGTCTCATCACTGTTGCCGCCGGTAAAGCAGATGCGTTTAAAACCTTGGTTGCTGAATTGACAGGCATCATTAAAGCGGAACTTTCGGCTACCGAACCCGATATGAAGATTGAACTCGCCGGAGCTGAATTGCCTTCGGCTGTGATCGATGAAAAAACGCAGGTGAACCTGACACATGCCATCATGACCTGCCCGAACGGGGTGATCCGCATGAGCGACAGCATGAAAGGACTGGTTGAAACTTCGAGTAACATGGCCATTGTAAAATCGGATGCCGCTGGAAAAACCGTCCGCATTGCCTGTCTGATGCGTAGTTCGGTTGATTCGGCCAAAGAAGATTTGGCTTCCTGTATCGAGTCGGCGTTTGTGCTGGCCGGGGCAAAAGTTACTTTTACCGGAGCCTATCCGGGATGGAAACCCAACATGGAATCGCCCATCTTGAAAACCATGCAGAAAGTGTATCAGGACAAATACGGGAAAATACCCGAAATAAAAGCGATTCACGCCGGATTGGAATGCGGTATTCTGGGCGGAATATATCCCAACTGGGACATGATTTCGTTCGGGCCAACCATCCGTTTTCCGCATTCTCCCGATGAAAAGGTAAACATCGCAACCGTGCAGAAATTCTGGGATTTCACCCTCGAAGTACTGAAAAATATTCCAAAGAAATAGAAGTTGTACTCATTGTTTTTTTTTTTTTTTGTTGAGGGTTTCACTTTCCGTGAAGCCCTCAATTTTTCATACAACCGTCTCTCCCTTCGTATCTCGGGGACTTCTCCTGTCTGGGCTACTCTTTATACACATCTTTTAGAAAAGGAAATGATGGTTGACGGACAAGAAAACGGCCTTTCAGGCCGAAAAAATATACATGCTGTGAGTTGTGTATAAAGAGTAGCCTGTCTGGGAGGAGAAACTTCTCTTTCACAAACAAACTTTTGTTTCTTGCAGCCTGTTTCCACCAGTGGAATTTGATTGCAAGACGATGGAAACCGTTCGCAAGACAGTGGAATTGCTCTGCAAAACGATGGAAATTATTTGCAAGACAATGGACCCCACTCGCAAGAAGGTGGAAATTGTTCGCAAGACAGTGCCGGAATCCTGCAAAAAGATGGAATTCGTTTGGAAAGTGTGAATTGCACATCAATCTTTGTGAAGCTGTTATGCTTGTTAATTCGCATTTCAGAAATGATTATATTTGAGGAATGATTACAAAAGCGGAAATACTATCAAAACTTGCAGAATTAAAACCAATTCTCCAGCAAGATTACGCTGTTAAGGAGATCGGTCTGTTTGGTTCATTTTCGGACAATTCATACTCCGAAGGAAGCGATATTGATATTCTTATTGAATTGGAAAAACCCATTGGCTGGAAGTTTTTCACCCTTGAAATATATCTGGAAAACATTTTCAACAGAAAAATTGATTTGGTGACCAAAAATGCTCTCAAGGATCAAATCAAAGACGGAATTCTGAAACAAGTAAATTACGTGTAATGAAGGCCTCCCTCCCTCTCGATTGAGCGTGCGGTAACGAGAGGTTTGCGCTCTCTCGTCTGTGACGAGTTAATCCAATATCTCAAACAGCAAATAAAACGTTTAGAACATGTCGTCCAATTTTTAGGGGAAGCATACAGCGGCTATTACGACATTGGCATACAGCGGGCGATGATTTGCGGGGAGATTCCGGCCTTCGCCTGAATGACAATGGAAAAGGGATACATCAATCCGTAACGTGTAAAACCTGCAAATAGTAAGGTGTTAATGCAGGAATACTTCTCTTGGTGGTCCCCCCAATCAACATTCATCATTCAAAAATCATCAATCGAAAATCTCACATCACCAAACTTCCCTGTTCATCGTATTTCCAGAACGGCGCCCATGCAATTTCCCAGGGATGGCCGTCGGGATCGGCAAAATAGCAATCGTAGCCGCCCCAGAATGTGTCGCGCGGTTCTACCAGTGATTTACCACCGTTTTCAATGATCTGCCGGTATTGTTTGTCAACTGCTTCTTTGCTGTCGAGAGTGATGCCCAGTGTAACGCCTGAAAATCCGCTCCGTTCGGACGGTAGCATGGCATCTTCGGCCAGTCCTTTCATCGGGTAGAGGGCAAATACAATACCGCCCTGCGCGTAAAATGCAATGCCGTCGTTGGGATCAACGGGTTCCCAGCCCAGTGCATTTCGGTAAAATTCTTTTGCGCGTTCCATGTTGGCAACGCCCAGTGTTACAACGTTTAATCGTGGCTTCATAAATTTGAATGTTGGCTGAATATGATTTTGTTAATGTCTATTTTTAAGTTATTGCTTAGTGAATTCTTTGAGTTTTTCGTGTTTTTGTGGCATTTTTTTCTGCCACAAAGGCTCAAAATCACAAAAAGCAACATGAAGAATTTTACTAACCAGACGACATAGAATTATGAATTAAATCTGCATAATCAGGGATTTCCTGTAAAAACGCGTAGCTGTTGTCCGGGTAATCGATCCGGCAGCAGAAGTGCGAAAGTCCGTTGCTCACGATCAGGTAGCCGACTTTCAGGTTCATGTTATAACGTACAATCTGGTTGAAAGTATCCTGCGAAATTTTCACGGTCGGCGCTTTAAACTCGGCAGCCAGCGCCGGTTGCCCGTCTTTCCCGAAAACAATCAGGTCGGCGCGCAGCAGGTTGTTGTTCACGTTTACCCCGGCTTCGACGGCGATTAGCGCGGGAGGAAATTTCTTTTCAGCAATTAAAAACCGGATGAAATTCTGCCGCACCCATTCTTCCGGGGTCAGTTTTACGAACTTCTTCCGCAGTTCATCGAAAACCGATTCTTTTCCGTTTTCGTTTTTTATCCGGAAAGAATATTCAGGCAGGTTTAATTTTTGCATCCTGTTGATAAACAATGTTCGTATTTTTGGGCCAAATTCATTCCATAAAAGTAATAATAAACTTATATTGCTGAATGATTCCCACCGGGTGGGATTTGGTAAAACTTACACTATGAAGACCAAAGAAGAAATTGTTGAAGATTGGCTGCCACGGTATACTGGCCGGCCTCTGAACGAATTCGGGAAGCACATTTTACTGACCAATTTCCAGTTGTATGTAGAAATGTTTGCCGAAAAATTTAAAGTGCCCGTTGTTGGGCATGACAGAAATATGCCCAATGCACACGCCGAGGGAGTTACCATCATCAATTTCGGGATGGGCAGTCCCAACGCTGCAACCATTCTGGATCTTTTGAGTGCGATACACCCTGATGCTGTTCTGTTTTTGGGAAAATGCGGGGGACTGAAAAAGAAGAACCAGTTGGGCGATTTTATCCTGCCTATTGCCGCTATCCGAAGCGATGGTACGTCGAACGATTATCTCCCGCCCGAAATACCTGCATTGCCTGCATTTAATCTGCAACGGGCCGTATCGCACATCATCCGCGAACGGAAAAAGGATTACTGGACCGGCGTTGTGTACACTACCAACAAACGGGTTTGGGAATATGACGAGCGGTTTAAAAAGTACCTCGAAAAATCGCGGGCCATGGCCATTGATATGGAAACGGCGACTATTTTTACCGTTGGATTTTACAACCAGATTCCTTCGGGTGCATTGCTGCTGGTTTCCGACCAACCCATGATTTCGACCGGAGTGAAGACTTCGGCAAGCGACCGGAAAGTAACTGATGAATTTACATGGGAACACCTCGAAATCGGCATCGAATCGCTGCTCGAAATCAAAAATAACGGGCAGTCGGTAAAACACCTGAAATTTTAAACCAATTTTGTGTTTGCGCTGTATTTTTTACTTTTGCCTTTCACCATTTGAACCGACAGTATGACATTTGAAGATATTCTGCAAAACCTGAAGAAGAAAATTTATCATCCGGTGTATTTCCTGATGGGAGAGGAGCCGTATTTCATTGATAGAATCACCGATTATATCGCGCAAAATGTGCTGACAGAAGCCGAAAAAGGTTTCAATCAGACGGTTTTGTACGGAAAAGACACTGAGCCGGATACGATCATCACGCATGCCCGGCGGTTTCCGATGATGTCCAATCATCAGGTGGTGATTGTAAAGGAAGCGCAGAACATCAAGAAAATTGAGGATTTGGAGCCGTATATGAAAAATCCGCTCCAGTCAACTATTCTGGTGATCAATTATAAATACAAGTCGATTGATAAGCGAAAGACTTTCGCGAAACTGATTGATAAGAACGGGGTGCTTTTCGAGGCCAACCGAATTTACGACAACCAGTTGCCAGCCTGGATAAATACCTATCTGGCAACCCACAAATACACCATCAGTCCGCAGGCTTCGGCCATGATGGCGGAATATCTAGGCGCCGACCTGGGAAAAGTTTCCAACGAACTCGACAAGCTGATTATTTCGCTGCCCGAGAATACCCAGATCACTCCCGATCATATAGAGCGGAACATCGGCATCAGCAAGGAATACAATGTTTTTGAGCTGCAAAATGCGTTGGGCGAGAAAAACGTACTGAAAGCAAACCGCATTATCAACTATTTTGGCGCCAACCCCGGATCGAACCCCATTACCCGGGTGATTTCCTCCCTTTACTATTATTTCGAAAAGCTGTTGGTTTACCAGTTTCTGGAAGATAAATCGAAAAATGCAGTGGCATCGAAACTGGGAATCAATCCGTATTTTGTGCAGTCGTATGTTACGGCAGCGAAAAATTACAGTATCAAAAAGCTGGTCGAGATTATTGCTATCCTGCGCGAATACGATATGAAATCGAAGGGAGTGGGCAATGTCTCGTCAGATCCCGGCGATTTGCAGCGCGAAATGATTTATAAAATATTACACTAACCCCATATTTTATGACCATCCTGATTATTATTATTACGGCAGTTGTTTCATTTGCAGCATTTCAGCAGCGTTCGCTGATGGACAAACTGCAATTCAACGCGAGTAAAATTTATCACAACAAAGAATATCACCGGCTGGTGACCCACGCTTTTATTCATGCCAACTGGGAACACCTGATCGTGAACATGATTGTGCTTTATTCGTTTGGAACCGCCATCGAGCAGTATTTTCATTACCAGTTTGGGCGAAATGCCACGTTATATTACTTGTTGCTGTATTTTGGCGGAATATTATTTTCGAACCTGTACGCGCTTTTCAAACACAAAAACAATTTTTACTACAATGCGGTTGGCGCTTCGGGCGCAGTTTCTGCGATATTGTTCGCCGCTATTTTCTTCGACCCGTGGAACCCGGTTTATTTCTTCGGAGTGATCAAATTCCCGGGAATTGTTTTTGCCGTTTTGTACCTGGTTTATTCGTACTACATGAGCCGCAAAGCAAAAGAAAACGACAATGTGGCCCACGATGCTCACTTCCTTGGGGCTCTGTTTGGCTTCTTGTTTCCCGTGCTGATCGACTCTGGTTTAATGCGGACTTTTCTCGATAAGTTATTCATGATAATATGACGAAAGCCGTTTTCATCGATCGCGACGGGGTGGTGTTGAACAATGCCAACCACTACTATATTTTCAGAATCGAAGACGTGGAGTTGGTGGAAGGTATTGTCGAAAACCTGAAACGCATTCAGGATAAAGGCTATAAGCTGTTTCTGGTGACCAATCAGGGCGGAATTTCGAAAGGGCTTTACACCATGGACGATGTAGAAAAAGTACACCGGAAGATGCAGGAATTACTTGCTGTGCACGGTGTCGAAATTGTCGAAATTGCCGTTTGCCCGCATCATGACAAGGTAGAAAAATGCCTGTGCCGCAAACCTGCTCCGCTGATGATCGAAAAGCTGATCGCCAAATACAAGATCGATATTTCACAGTCGTACTTTATTGGCGATTCGGAAAACGATATGCTGGCTGCCGAACGCGCCTGGATACGGGGAATACGGATTGTTGCAAATCAAAACATGGGAGCTTCTGTCAAAGAATTGTAAATTACAAAAAGGCCCCCTTCTTATTCCCCCAAAGGGGGAAAGATATGGATGCGAAAGTTGGCAACAATTTGAACGCTTACTGAAAAACGATGTCGATAGATGAAAAAATAAATATTCGAATTAAGGCACTCAAGTTTAACCTTGACGAATTAAATGAAGCCTACAATCTGACAACCAGAGATGTGGTTACTGAGACAGGAATGGAATATGGGAAACAATATCTTTATAATGAGGAAACTTTATCCATCATTCGAAAACAAGATAAACTAAAAAAGGAGAGAGAAGAAAGATTACATTTTACGATTCTCAACTTTACACAGGTATTTTATTCTGTCAAAGAGTATTTAAAGAAAGGTTACCCAGAGAAAAGACAAAAAGTTGAAGACTTCTTTTCTAATATTGGATTAGGAAATAAAGCGAGAAAAGATATTAGTAATGACCTCAAACATAACCCACAAAACGATATAAAATATGGTTTTGGAGAGGTAGGTAAAGAGGAAACCAAAGACGGAACCAAACGAATAACAAAAATATATTTCAAACACACATGGTTTTATGGCGGAATTGATTCAGTTGAATATTGTAATAATCTTTATAAAGAACTTAGTCGTTTCATACATGACGAATTTCCAAACATACCAATACAGAATTAATAAAAAACTGTTGCCAATAAATTGTAAATTGCATTGCGGGGGTCGTGCGGTGCGTTGTCTCTGCTCCTTTCTTGACCGTCTTCGTCCTGCGGACGCTGACGCTTTTCGAAATCCGCAACGACAACTTACAAGTGGCTGTTCCAGTTTCTTGAACAGTCTTTTTTTCTACGAACCAAAATTCTCCCCCATTTCGGGGGAGTTAGAGGGGGCTTTCCAATGAACTCATTTATCCTGAAAAACGGAAGTTTTGTTGCTGCTGATGAAAAACTCTTTTCGATTGGTGATGCCGAAACCTTGCTTTTTTCGGAGAAGATCAGGGCGATACGAAATACCTTCCCTTTTTTTTTGGAAACAGTTGAATTGCTTTTGCTGAAATTCAGAATATTTAACGAGCCTGTTCCCGAACTTCTGGCATACAATGGACGGGATTTGAAACGGCAACTGGAGCGGCTGCTGGTAAAAAACAAGATGTACAAAAGCGCCATCATTTCGATTCACTTTTTCAGGAACAAACAAGGCTTTGACTATATTCTTTCTGCTGACCCACTCGAAACCTTTGAATTTGAAATAAATCACAAAGGCCTGCTGGTCGATATTTTTGATAAAATGCCAAAAGTTGTTTCCGGCTTGTCAAATTTGTCATTTGGCTCCGAAACGATCTGGAAAATTGCTGTATCATATTTGTCCGGTTCCGGCTCCGACGATTTTTTGATCATCAATTCCGAAGAAAAAATTATTGAGGGTATTGGCAAAAAGCTTTTTCTGATAAAAGACGGCAATATTACCGGTGTTTCAGCGTCTGCCGGGGCGTATATGGATGTTGTCGGACTGGTTATTCCTGCGATAGCTAAAAAAATCGGGCTTGTGTATTCAGAAACCGACGGGTTTACAGCCGATCAACTGCATCATGCTGATGAACTGTTCTTACTGGATGCGGTTCATGGTGTCCACTGGATTATGGGCTTTCGTGAAAAACGATATTACAGTATGAAAACCAGGCAGATAAATGAAGAGTTAAATACCTTCGCAGCGAAGCGATTTTAATGATTCATACTGATCGACATGCGAAGATCATTTTTACTACCCAAAAAATCTTCTAGCTTTGTAATCGGTGAAAGGACATTCCCTTCTGTAAAAAACATGGAAAAAAACCTCGATTCGGAAATATGGCAGCGCTTTATAAATGGCGATGAAAAGGCTTTTTCCTATATTTTCGACACCTGCCATCTCCAGTTGTTCGAATACGGACAACGGTTTACTTCGGATGAAAACCTGGTTCTGGATAGCATTCAGGATCTGTTTTTTGAACTGGCAAGGAAAAGAGAAAAACTTTCACCTACCGATAATATTTTGTTTTACCTGTTAAAGTCGTTGCGATTAAAAATTTTCAATAACCTTCGGAAGGTCAGAAATATTGATTCGGATATTCAAGCCGATCAGGTGGATGAGTTTCGATTAGACTATTCAACAGAAGTTGATTCCGAAGAAAAAGAATTGAAACTTGATCGTCTGGCCGAAGCAATTAACCAACTCCCTCCCCGCCAGAAAGAAACCATTTACCTGAAATTTTACAAAAACCTCTCGAATGCCGAAGTTGCCGAGGTGATGCAGGTAAATTACCAGTCGGTGGGCAACAGCATACAAAAAGCCATTCAAAAATTGAAAGCCATACTTGATTCCGATTCTATTATTCTGTTCTTTCAAACCCGCATCCGGTAGGGTGATGCGATCAATCGCATGTTTTAGAGTGGCTATAGGCTGCCCAAAAAGTCATGGAATATAAATCAAACACGAAGATACAATGTATTGAGTCCACTTCCGAAAAGTCTAAGTTCATTGATTTTTAACTTCGTCACCCCTGACCCCTGAAGGGTAACTCGTTGAAAATAAATGAACTTTTCAAAGTCCCTTTCAGGGGATTTAGGGGTTTTAGACTTTTCGGAAGTGGACTCATGTAATAATATTTAAATAATTTTCTTCGTGACTTTGTGCCTTCGTGTTTAAATTTTTCATTTTTTGGACAGTCTCCGCACTAGGCATGTTATAAAACACGATTTCCATAGGGGTATATTTTTCTGTCATCCGCTTTTTAGGGTAAAGAAGACAACAGAGAAATGAAAAAGACAATAGATAATCAATTATTTGATAAAGGGTTCAAAGATGGAATCAACCGTCAATCCATTGAAAATTACAGGGAAATAAAAAAGCGTGACCCGGAATCGGCATTGGCAACATTGATCGCATACATTTTGAAATTCAAACGAAAAGATTTTACTGATCCGGAGTCTGACATACCTGATTTTTCAGAAATGAGAATAAAGTCGCTGGATTTGTTTCGTCGGCATACCTTTGAAAAGCATTCAATCGTTCGTTATTTCCGCTTTGCCGCCGCTGCTGCAATTCTGATCCTGTTTGCAATTAGTGGAGGATACTGGTTCGGACAGAATCAAATCATGTCAGAATCCGGTTCCCATACCGATGTCATCGAGTTTAATACGCCCAAGGGTCAGCAGTCGGAACTGACCCTGCCCGACGGTACATTTGTCGCACTGAACTACGACTCGAAGCTGAAATATCACATCTCCCGGAATAAAAAATTGCAGGAAGTGGAACTCGACGGCGAAGCATTTTTCAAGGTTACCAAAAACCGGTCGAGGACCTTTAGGGTGATTACCGATAATATGAATGTGAACGTGCTGGGTACTGAGTTTAATGTAAAAGCCTACAAAAGCGATCAGAAAACAGAAACGACTTTGCTGGAAGGAAGTATCGAAATTAATGGCATTCCCAACCAGGAAAATTCCGTATTGCTGAAACCGGGGGAAAAGTGGAGTTTCAATAAAACAGAAAAACTTCAAACCATTGCCGGGGTCGATTCCCGTCTCTCAACCCTTTGGCGAAACGGCGAGTATTATTTTGAAAAAGTTTCATTCGGAGAGCTTGCAAAAACCCTGGAGCGGATGTACAAGGTGAACATTTATTTTCAGGATTCCAGTCTTGAAAACGAAGTTTATTCGGGAAGCATCTATCAGGATGACGAAATTGATGAACTGTTCGGGATCATCAATCTAACCGTGCCAATCACTGTTAAAAAAGAGAAAAATGAGATATGGATAGATAAGAAATAAAAATAAAACCCGGGAAATGTTCCAGCATCGCCCGGGTTGGTAATCAATTAACGAATAGTTTGCGCTATTCAATTTATTAATTAAGCTAAAACAAATGTATGAAAAAAAAGGTGAAATCGTATGCCTTCCCGAATGGGGGCATAGTTAAACTATTACGAATTATGCGTTTAACATTTTTACTCATCGTATCCGGTTTACTGGAAGTTTCCGCCAGCGTTTATTCTCAGCAAACCAAACTGAGCATGAGCCTGAACAATGTGACCCTGGAAGATGCTTTCCGGAAAATCGAAGACAGCTCGAACTTCGTATTCTTTTACAATGCCGATCAAGTTCAGCTTGACCAGAGGGTAAGCCTGAATGCCGAAAACAAAAGCATTGACGAAATTCTGACCGATCTGTTGAAGGATAAAGCAATTTCTTATAAAGTGACTGACCGCCGGATTGTCCTTTATCCCGAAGATGCTGCAAATCCGCTTGTTTCGCAGCAGTCGTTGACGGTGAAAGGAAAAGTCACCGATTCTTCCGGTGCTCCTTTACCCGGGGTTACAGTAATTGTTAAAGGAACAACCCAGGGAATGATCACTGATACAAACGGAAACTATTCTTTGGCAAATGTTCCAATAGACGCAACGCTGGTATTCTCGTTTGTGGGGATGAAAAGTCAAGAGATGCCTGTTGCTGGTAAAAATAATATTAATATCACTATGGCTGAGGAAACAATTGGATTGGATGAAGTGGTGGCTATTGGATATGGGACTATGAAAAAAAGTGATTTAACCGGATCTGTTAGTTCTGTAAAAAGTGATGCAATCAGTGCATTCCCAACGCCAACCGTCTCCCAGGCATTACAAGGGCGCGCATCTGGTGTACAAGTGATACAAAATACCGGACAACCCGGCGCAGCTCCGCAAATACGAATTAGAGGGACTAATTCTATCAAAGGAAGTAATGGCCCTATTTGGATTATTGATGGCTTTCCGGGAGATCAAAATATTATAAATGTTAATGATATAGAAAGTATAGAAGTACTTAAAGATGCCTCAGCAACAGCTATTTACGGCTCAAGGGGGGCGAACGGGGTAATTATCGTGACAACCAAACGAGGGAAAGCAGGGATTACTAAAGTTGATTACAGCGGAACATATAGCATGCAGACTCTCAGAAAAAAATTGGATCTCATGGATTCAAAAGAGTATATGACATTCGTCAACATCCAGCAATTAAACGATGAAGGGAAAATATATTTTAGTGAGTCTGAAATTAATAATACAGGGAAAGGTACCGACTGGCAGGATTTAATGTTTCGAACAGCGCCTGTACATGACCATTCATTAACTGTAAGTGGAGGAAATGAAAAAACACAATTTTCAGTTGGAACAGGCTATTTTGATCAGGAGGGCATTATGCTGAAAAGCGGCAGCTACCAGCGGATTTCTCTCAGGGCTAATGTGAATCATGATATTAGTAAGAAATTTAGTATCGCATACAATGCAATACTGAGCCAACTAGATAACAGTGTGATAAACGGAAGCGGGGGTATGAAAGGTGACGGATTATTCACAAGTATCATTTCTACACCACCTACACTTACACCTTATCTGGATGATGGTTCATACAGAGATTTTAGAACTGCATATCCCTTCATTTCTTCAGGATTATGGAATCCTGTGATGTATGTAAATGAAACAACAAGAAATATTACTTCGGATAAAGTTATTGCCACTTTGTCATTTACGTATAAACCGATCGATGACCTGGCAATAAAAATTTCAGGGAATGCTCAAAACAGCAATTATCGCACGGATAATTACCAATCAACAAAATATATTGGTTCTGCGGGTGTTGCTAGTATTAGTACCGGAAAAGATTTAGATTTGAATACTGAAGGTATTGTCACTTACCAGAAGAAGTTCAACGAAAAACATGATTTAACTTTTACTGGTGTATTGACTTATGAACAAGCAGTTTCAAAAGCTCTGGGTGCATCAGGTTCCGGCTTTTTGAGTAATATCTATGAAACTTATAATATTGCAGCAGCTTCAATTATTGATATACCATCTTCTTCCTATTCAAAATGGTCATTATTGTCCTATCTTGGAAGGATAAACTACTCCTTTAAAAGTAAATATCTTGCAACAGTGAGCTTTCGTGCTGATGGTTCTTCCCGGTATAGTGAAGGCAATAAATGGGGCTTTTTCCCTTCAGGAGCTTTAGCCTGGCGTATTTCTGACGAAAGTTTTATGGACAATATTGCTTATGTTTCAAATTTAAAATTACGGGTCGGTTATGGCGAAACAGGGAGTACTGCGATTAATCCATACTCAACCTTAAGCATGCTATCTACGGAAAAAACAGTTTTTGACAAAGACCTTTATACATATTTTGCCCCGTCGTCAACATATCCAGGAGATTTAAAATGGGAGACTACAGCACAAACTGATATAGGCCTGGATATTGGTTTATTTGAGAATAGGCTTAATCTGACTGCTGATTACTACATCAAAAATACACGAGACCTATTGAATTCAGTCCAAATGCCAAGGTCAACTGGTTATAATAGTACTATAAAAAATATTGGAAAAATTCAAAATAAAGGACTTGATCTACAATTAGATGCCAGCATATTAGAAGGAATCTTTAAATGGAATCTTTCTGCAAATCTTTCATTTAACCGAAATAAAGTAATTAAACTTCACGAGGGACAGGATGTTACAGGAAGTAATTTTGACATTAATGTTCTAAGTGACTACATAAATCTTGTCAGGGAGGGAGAGCCATTAGGAGTATTCTATGGATATAAGGAAGATGGTTATGATGAAAATGGCCATCCTGTTTATCTGGATTTGGATGGAGTTGAAGGGATAACGTCCGCTGATAAAACAATTATTGGGGACCCAAACCCTAACTTCATTTATAGTTTAAATTCAGGCATGTCATATAAAAATTTCGAATTAAACTGGTTCATACAAGGGGTACAGGGAAATGATATATACAGTTTAAGTATTGCATCTCAGAATTATGTGCATTATTTGGGACTCAACATGACAAGAGATGTTTTGTATGATCATTGGACCGCAGATACACCTAATGCCAAATATCCAAAAATAAGCGATGAATCGGCATCCCTTAAATCATCGAACAGGTTTGTTTACGACGGTTCGTACATACGATTAAAAGATGTTCAACTCGCATATAATATTCCGGCCAAGAAATTAGGAATTCGGGCTTTTAAAAGTGGAAAAGTTTATGTTAGCGGGCAAAATTTAATAACTATTACAAATTATAAGTGGTGGGATCCCGAGGTCAATTCGAATGGAGGTGACACATCTTTAAACCAGGGTATCGATTATTTTACGTATCCTACCTTGAAAGGAGTGACATTTGGTATCAAATTAGAGTTTTAATAAATTAAAAACACTACTATGAAAAATATATTATTATTGGGAATTGTTTTGTTTCTGGCAGTAGCTTGCAGCGATATACTGGAAGAAAAGCCTAAGGCAATCGCTACAGAAACTTTTTATAATACCGCAGATGAAATTGAAGCAAGTGTTTTTGCAATATATGGACCAATGAGGGATGCATTTGATGACGGTATTTGGTTTATTAATGATGTAGAAGTTGACTATGCAGTTGGCAGGAGTTCGTTAACTAATTTAAGTGACTTTGACCAACCGTTTAGTACTACAAATATTGGTAGGATTAGTGGAGCTTGGGGTTCTTTTTATCAAACGATTCGAAATGCTAATTTGGTTATCCTGAATGCGCCAAATTCATCTGAAGCAACTCAGGAGGAAATTACAAGATACGTGGCTGAAGCCAAATTTCTGAGAGCTTTTGCTTATTATTATATGGTGAGAAATTGGGGAGGAATTCCTTTACGAACAGAAGGAAATATGATTGATTTTGATGTGCATAGAAGCTCCTTAGTTGACATTTATAAATTAATTATCGATGATTTAGAATACGCTGAGACTAATTTGCCGGAAAGCCAGGAAGAGAAAGGAAGGGCTGATAAATATGCTGTCAAAGCTGTTCTCTCCCATGTTTTCCTTCAACTGGAACGTTGGGCAGATGCCCGGGGTAAAGCGCTTGAGGTCATCAATTCAGGCAGGTATTCACTTGTTCAGGTGGGTACCCGAGATGATTATTACAATATTTTTGGACCGGACATAAATGGTTCGTCAGAAGAAATATTTTACATTAAATATAATAATGAATACACTCAACAACATTGTCGTTTCAGACACCACGTCAGTTCACCGTATTTAAATTATCACGGAGTACATGCAAAATATGCTGACACTATTAAAACGAAAGTCATAAGGGAATGGGATTATAAAGATTTGAGAAAAAAATTCAATTTATACAACTGTAATATTGGCTATGGCAAAACAACAGTGTTGTTTAAAAAATTTATTGACCCCGATGCAATAAGTGATTATGCAACTAATGATTATCCAGCTTATCGATTTGCTGATATTTTATTGTTCTATGCCGAAGCAGATTGCAGGGTTAACAACGGGCCAACATCTGACGGTATGGAAAAATTGAATATGATACACCGTCGGGCTTATGGTTATGAGACTAATGTTGCCTCCCCTGTTGATTTCAAAGTAAGTGATTATAATAAAGAATCATTTATTAACCTGGTTCTGAAGGAGGGGCTGTATGAACAAATGGATGAAGCCAAACGGTTTCTGGAATTAAAAAGAACAGGGAAACTGCAAGAAGCAGTTTTAGAGAACCGGGGATTAGTGGTGGCTGAATCTCACATATTGTGGCCTATTCCCAGCATTGAATACGATTATAATGGGGCAATAGATCCTACAACAGATCAAAATCCGGGATATTGAAATTAAGTTAATAACCTTAGCAGAGGGTAGAATATTTATGCTATCCTCTGCTATAATAATTGATGAACAGAGAATGTAAATCCTGTTCTTGTGTGTGAAATTTGTGATACACAAGACAATCTTGAATCCTTGTTTTACTCAGTATTTCTATCGGGTAACTATCTCCCTTGTATTTTTATTTTTTAATCAAATCTATAATTATTATGAAAGCAAGCTATTTAGTATGGTTTTTTTATAGCATATTTTTTCCGTTAATAGCAAATAGTCAAACAATCCAGCTTCCAGACATTGAAGCATATCGAGACAAATGGACTATTTTACGTCCGGAACTAGATACAAATATTGAACGATATCGAAAAGGTGATGTTGCCATCGAAGTCGTTGATGAAAATGGAGACCCTATTAGGGAAGCGAAACTTGTTGTTAAACAAAAGACACATGAATTTTTGTTTGGCTGTAATATTCTATGGCTTGGACAACTTGGGGAAAAGAATGAGCTTTATGAAAATGCTTTTGCTAAACTTTTTAACCTTGCCACAACCACCTTTTGTTTAAGTGAGTATCGGCTACAAGATGGGCAATACCGTTTTGAAGAAGATTCAAAAGACATTTTCCGGCGTCCTCCGGTTGACAGGGTTCTTGCCTTTGGAAAGAAGTATGATATTAAACTTAAAGGCCAGCCGCTACTCGCTGATTCGTGGCACCCTGTCTGGGCAAAAGATATGACAACAGAAGAAGCCCACGAACTATATAAAGATTACTTTAAAACAGTAGCAGATCGGTATGGTGATGATTTTTTTATGTTTGATGTTGTAAATGAGGCGTTTCTGTGTGAAGGTCGTAATACACGCAGGGGATGGGATTTTCCTCTTTATACTGATGACCTTTCTTATGCTGGTTGGGCATTTGGTGCTGCACAGCCCCTTTTTCCAAAAAAATGTATCCTGTCAATAAATGAAGCAACCGGGGTGAATACAAGCGAAAGTGAGCGCTACTTTGAATTCATTAAAAATATTTTTAACAAAGGATGTGATATTGATGGAATCGGATTCCAGTTTCACTTGTTTAACAATGAAAGTTTAAAATCTCATATTGAAGGGAAAGAATTTGTACCTTCCCAACTAATTGATACTTACAATAAGTTTCAATATTTCAATCGTCCTCTATATATAACTGAAATTACAATCCCTACTACTCTGGCAAAAGGAGTTGAAGGAGAAAAAATTCAGGCCGAAATACTTTCAAACCTCTATCGTCTATGGTTCAGTATACCTGCAATGGCAGGTATAACTTATTGGAATCTTTGTGATGGAGTAGCATGGAAAAATGAGGGAGATGCCAAGGCTGGCCTGCTTGATGAAGATATGCTTGAAAAACCGGCATATCAGGCGCTTTACCAATTGATTCAACGTGAATGGAACACCAGACTCACGACACAGACAAATCTACAAGGGAAAGCTGATTTTAGAGGTTTCTACGGTAAGTATGACATAACAGTAATCGTTGAGGAGAAAAGTCAAACTTTTGAGATTGACATACTAAAAGGAGGCTCGAAAATTAATCGTATAACATTTAAATAAATATTAAAATGAAAAGAATTATAACAATAATTATAAATTGCCTGATTATTCTTCCAAACTTAATCCAGGCTCAGAATAAACAGTCTGTAATTCCTGAAGCCTATTATGCTCAATGGTCAGGTATCCGTCCTTCATTAGATGCAAATATTGAAAAATATCGAAAGGGTGATGCAAGTATTCAATTGGTTGATGCGAATGGAACTCCTGTTTCAAACGTACTCGTTTCAATTGAGCAGAAGACCCACGCATTTCAATTTGGATGTAACATACTGATGCTGGGGCAATTTAAAGATAAAGAGATGAATGAAGCCTATGAACAGGAGTTTGCCAAGTTATTCAATTTGGCTACAACTACTTTTACCATGCGTGACTATCAACCCCAACCAGGGAAATTTCGTTTTACGGAAGGTTCTGAAGAAATTTGGCGTCGACCTCCACCTGACAGAGTTGTGACATTCGGTAAAAAATACGGTATTAATTTACAAGGTCAGCCTCTTCTGTGTAAAGGCTGGCATCCTGAATGGGCACCGAAAGATCGTGAAAAAGTTAAACAACTTTACATAGAGTGGTTTAAAAAAGTAGCTGAACGCTATGGTAGAGATTTTAAATATTGGAATATTGTAAATGAAATGTTTGTCACTGCAGAGAAGGGACCCGATTTCCCCTTATATGATCCCGAACTTAAATATGTAGAATGGGCATTCAAGGAAGCAACGAAATATTTTCCTCTGGATAATACGTTGACGATTAATCAAGGAGTCAAATTTAATACAATGGACGAAGCACAAGAGTATTATTCTTTTGTCAAAAAGCTGGTGGATGAAGATGTAGGGGTTGAATCTATTGGGATACAATTTCATTTATATAGTTTAGATGAGCTTCTGGAAGGAGATAAGACCTATACTCCATCAAAATTCCTTGCAATATATGACAAATTCAGCAAATTGGGAATACCTGTTTTCATTAGTGAAATCACAATTCCTTCGACATTAGATGAAGGAATAAAAGGTGAAATTATTCAATCAGAAATATTGACCAACCTCTATCGATTGTGGTTTAGTGTACCCGTTATGTCAGGTATTATTTACTGGAATTTACCTGACGGTGCAGCTCATGGTAATGAAGGACGGGTAAAAGCAGGCCTACTTGACGAAAATCTCAAAGAAAAACCTGCATATCAGGCACTTTATCAATTAATCCATCGGGAATGGACAACCCGGTTCAAAACGGAAGCAAATGAACAGGGTAAAGTGAGTTTCAGAGGATTCTATGGTAAATATGAAATCAGAGTTACGGCAGGAGACAAAACCCAGAAATTTGAGATTGACTTATCAAAAGAAGGAAATAATGAAAACAAGCTTGTGCTTTCCAAATAAGAAGAATAATTGATTGAAATTAATTAAGAAAATGAAAATTACAAAAGTAACAGCCACAGCAGTCAATGTACCGCTTGTAGCCCCGATCCGCTGGTCGTGGGGAGTGAGAAAGGAAACAACCCGTTTAATCATTCAGATAGAAACGGACGAAGGGATTACCGGGTTTGGAGAAACCATGGGGCGAGTAGGGGCGGACAATATCCACTACGAAGCAAAAAAAATAATAGGAGAAAACCCGTTCAATATAGAACGTATCCTTGCTTTTTTCCGTCCGCGCCCTTATTTTTTCGGGTACGCAGGGCATGGATTGATAGCCGGGATTGAGATGGCCTGCTGGGATATCATGGGAAAAGCGCTGGGTAAACCGGTTTATGAGTTGCTGGGTGGTCAATTTCGGGAAAAAATCAACATATCCGGTTATGTTTTTACCCGTGCCAGAAATGAAATTACAGGGGAAGGAGGGGAAACCACTCCTGAACAATTGCTGGAGTTCAGCAAAAAACTGGTGAAAGAGAATGGCTTTAAAAACCTGAAACTAAAAGTTGGGGCATCGCACCCTGATGTAGATATTGCCACAATAGCCTCTTTCCGTGAAGTATTTGGCCCTCAGATGGGTTTACGGATCGATCCCAACGGCACTTGGTCGCCGCAAACCGCACTGTATATCTGTAAACAACTGGAACCTTATAATCTGGAATACATCGAAGACCCGACCTGGGGCATCGAGGCCATGGCACGCTTGCGCCGGGATATCAATATCCCCCTTTCCACCAATATGTGCGTGGTCGATTTCGACCAGGTACCGGTTGCATTCAAGCTGGGTGCTATTGATGTGGTACTGGGCGATATTCACAAGTGGGGCGGTTTTCTGGCATCCAAAAAATTGGCTGCCGTCTGCGACACACTCATGTGGGGGATGTGCATCCATTCCGGCGCGGAACTGGGTATATCAGAGGTAGCCAAGTTGCATTTAGCTACATGTACACCAAACCTGACGTATGCTATTGATACACATTATCCACACCTGGCCGATGATATTTTAGTGGGTGGTAAAATGAAATACGATCAGGGAACCATGACAGCACCATCAAAACCCGGATGGGGAGTGGAACTTGATATGGACCGTTTTGCCCGGTATGCAGAGGCCAACCGGAAAGCAGGCCTGGAAGAGGGGTATGATAAAGACCCCCAGCGCCCTGCGGACTGGTGCCCTAAAAAATTTCAATGGTAAAAATGTAATCCTGTTAACCATTAAAAAGTTTTCAGAATTAAAATATATGAATAATGCAAAAAACAGTTTTTATAACCGGTGCTTCGCAGGGGTTGGGGCTTGAATTGTCCCGTTATTTTTCAGAACATGGTTATTTTGTTTATGCCGGATGTTTTTCAAAAGATGCGCCTTTGTTTGGTCCTGGAAAAGTAATGAAGGGGGATGTATCCGATGAGAAAGATGTCAGGAGAATGTTCAATGAAATTGAACAACTTGACCTGCTGATAAACAACGCCCGTTTCGATCCTTCAAAACGCAAAGAGGGAACTACTGACAGCGATTGGTGGGATATGAATATGCAGGTTTCTTTAAAAGGGACTTACCTGTGTTGCGTAGCTGCTCTTGAAAAGATGAAACAACAACATTCCGGAGCTATTATAAATGTATCGTCAATCCGGGCCATTATCCCGAACGACTTGAACAGGATACCTTACGGTGCAGCTAAAGCGGGGCAGTTAAGTTTGACCCGTTCTTTCGCCAAAGAAGCTGCCCCTTACAATATACGGGTCAATACTTTTTTGCCGGGAGCTATAGAAACAGAAAACCTGATGTTGCGCATAACAAAGGAGCGTCACCTGGAAGTATGTAGAGAAATCCCTTTGCAAAGGATCGGAACCATGGAGGAAATGTGCCATGCAGTCATGTTTCTGGCAGAAAACACATATATGACCGGCGCAATAGTGAATTGCAGTGGCGGTCTTTTAATGGATATGTAGGTTAAAATAAGTCAAAATGATAAAACAAAAAATCATATCCTATAAATGGGAAATGCTGGGGCTTTTATGGTTTGCTTTCCTGTTCAACCAGGCCGACCGTGCGATGTACGGTTTTGTCATGCCCCTGATAAAAGAAGACTTGAATTTAACGGATATTGAATTGGGTGTTGTGGCTACAACATTCCATATCTTTTACGGATTGTTAGCTCCGTTAGCCGGTTATGTAGGCGATATCTTCCGTCGCAGCCGGATTTTAGTGGCCAGTATTGGCACCTGGAGCCTGGCTGCACTGTTGACCGGGTTCAGTGCGAATATGACACATTTAATCCTGTTTCGCGGTGCGAGTTTGAGCTTGGGGGAAGCATTTTATCTACCCTCAGCTAATTCACTTATCGGGCAATATCATGAAAAGACCCGGGCTTTCGCTATGTCGATCCACCAAACGGCGCTTTATTGCGGTATGATTGGCAGTGGTGTTATTGCCGGGTACCTCGGGCAGACCTACGGATGGCGTTCCCCTTTCTTTTTGTTTGGGGCATTAGGTTTGATATGGGCTTCACTGATGTTTTTTCGACTGAAAGATCCGGCATCAAAACCTGGGGATCCAAAAGTATCGCCAGATAAAAAGGCTCATAAAATTCCTCTAAAAGAAGTAGTTCGTGCAATTTTTAGGAAGAAAAGCGTTTTGATGCTTTGCCTTGTTTTCGGGTGCCTGGTTTTTGTTAATGTCGGGTATGTCACGTGGATGCCAACCCTGCTTCACGAAAAATTTGGCCTTAGTCTGGCCCAGGCAGGTTTTTCCTCCATGTTTTACCATGTGATCTGTGCTTTTATAGGTGTGATGGCTGGCGGAAAAATTGCCGATTATTTTTCAATGAAAAGGAAGAACGGACGTTTGCTGGTTGTGGGGACCGGTTTTTTATTGTGCGTACCCTTTGTGTACCTGATGGGTGCCACATCCAGTCTTACCCTGAGCATTTTTGGCCTTGCCGGGTTTGGTTTGTTTCGAGGGGTATGCGATTCAGCTTTTTTTGCCGGTTTGTTCGATGTCGTTGAACCCAAATACCGGAGTTCGGGGCAGGGACTGGTCATCTCTTTTGGACTACTGGTTGGGTCTCTGGCCCCAGTGTTGTTGGGGTGGATAAAAACAGAATTCGGGTTAAGCCAGGGCATTTCCCTGATGTCAGTAGTCTCTTTGTTAGGGGCTGTTTCCATTGCCTTAACGGTGATTTTATTCTTTAACCGGGATTATGTAGCCCCTTCAATTTCGAAATAATGGAACAACATGAAAAGAAAATAGAGAACAGCCAGTTTGAGGTATTTGCAGATTGTCCCTGTACAGTTGCCGAAGGCCCGTTGTGGCACGAAGGGCAACAAACGCTTTACTGGGTCGATGTTACTCTGGGGATAGTGTATTTAAAAAGATACAATGCTTCTGTAAATGATTATAAATATTTTGACCTGAAGCTGGGCAAAATAGGAGGAATGGTTTTCTTGAACAATAATTACCTGTTGTTATTTGCTGCACAGGGAAAGGTCTGGAAGTGGTCACCCGAATTAAATTCGGAATTGTACGCTGAACTTCCGGAGGCAATTCCCAGCCGGTTCAATGATGTAATTGTCGACCCGGAAGGGAGGGTTTTCTGCGGAGTAGCCCCGGTAGAAAAAGGAGGTTCCGGTTCGCTATGGCGAATGGGAAAAGATAAATCGTTCGTATGCCTGGAACCACACACGGCAGGAATGCCAAACGGTATGGGATTTTCGCCTGATCTGCATTATTTCTATTTCACCATAACCGATGAAAGGATCATTTACCGGTATCAGTATGATCGCTCAACAGGCGATCTTTCAGAAAAGGAAGCTTTTATAAGAGTTCCTGACAATGAGGGTTTGCCTGACGGGATGACTGTTGATACCGACGGTTGTATCTGGTCGGCTCAGTGGAATGGCCACAGGCTGGTGAGGTACTCACCTTCCAGTGAAAAGTTGGAAGAATTCCTGTTCCCGATAGCCAAGGTTAGCAGTGCTGTATTTGGAGGGAAAAATTATTCAGAACTGTTTGTTACTACGGCAAATTATCCGTGGAATGAAGACGATTATAAAAGATTAGAAGCTGGAATGGTGTTCAAACTTCAAAAAAATTATGCAGGCCTCCCTGAGAATATAAGGTATGAGTAAATCAAATGAGATTTGAATAATCAATCATCAATCAAAAATTATAATTCAAATGAGTATAGATCAATATAAAAAGGAAGTCGGGATGATGAACCTTGAAAAGTTAATCAAGGAAAGAGAAGGAATCTCGAAAGTTACCTTTCCGATCCCGCATAAAGAACTGCTAAGCCGTTTTGAACAGTTATATACCGGAGCAGTTAACGATGTAATGCGCGAGTTTTGTTTGCTGGAGCAGGCTTTGCCCGGACGTATTGTTCCTTTAAGGGAATACCGTACTGTTGCCGGTTTTGCTTTTACCGTGAAAAGTTCGCCCAATGTAAAAATTCAGGGAGAGATGGAATTCCGTGTCCAAATGCTCGATGCGATGGTTGAAGATTCATTTGTAGTGTGGGATACCAGTCGCGACAGCAAAGCTACTTTGTGGGGAGGAGTTATGACGGCCACAGCCAAAGGCAAAAAGCTGAAAGCTGCCTGTATTGATGGGGGTATCCGTGACACTCACCAGATTCTGGAAGCCGATTTCCCGGTTTTTTATGAGTACCGTATTTCAAACGGAAGTTTAGGCCGGTGTCTGATTACCCATTACCAGGTTCCAATTAAAATTGGGGATGTGACCATTAAGCCCGGGGATGTGGTTTTAGGTGATGTTGACGGTGTATTGATAGTGCCGCGCGACATTGCCTACGATGTGTTGATTCGTGCTGAAGAAATCAGGGAAAACGAAAAGAAAATATTCGGTTGGGTACACGAAGGGCAATCCATTAGAGACATCACAGATAAAGGAGGTTACTTTTAGTTATGAGTATAGGAACAGTATAGAAATAAACTCTGATACCCGGCATCGATTATCGTCATCCAGTATCTCTAATATCTAAATTATTAACCGTCCCCACCGGGACATAAAACAATTAAATTATGGCACAATCAAAAAAGAACATTGCCACCGAGGGCCTTAGCGGCCGGGTAGGCAATCTCATTTTTCGTCGCCGTAAATCCGACGACAAGATCTTTGTGGCAAGGAGGCCGGTAGCCTCCGAGGAAGAGCCCACAGAGGCTCAAAAAAATGTCCAGCGCAAATTCCAGCGCGGGATAGTCTACGGCAGTTCGGCTGTTGCTGATCCTGCCACAAAAGCTCTCTATGCAGCAAAGGCCACAGGCGGGCGTTCAGCCTTCAATGTGGCGATAGCCGATTATTTCAATGCTCCGCAGATAGAAGAAATTAACCTGGATAATTACAGTGGAGCAGTAGGTAGTACAATTGCCGTCACAGTAACCGACGATTTCGCTGTTTCTTCTGTTCATGTAAAAATCGAAAACATGGATGGCTCCTTAGTTGAAGAAGGCGAAGCCGTACCGGGTACTTCCGATGTGGATTGGATTTACACGGCCACTGTAACAAATGAAAATCTGGCCGGTGATAAGATCACCGTAACAGCTTATGACATGCCCGGTAATACCGACCAACAGGAAAATGAGATACCGGCACGTTAACAAACTCTTTCCCGTATTTCAATCGCATCGACCTGACAGCGTTTCCAAAACCCGTCAGGTCTTTTATTTTCGAAAAGTATAACCTGAGTATAGGATCATCGAACCATCATCGAAGGATCATCGAATGACCAGTATCGTATCAACATGAAATTTGAATCGTACAAAACAACCATCTAAAGAAAGAAAACGAAATGATCCAATTGATTTTAAGTTTTAAGAATGATTTAATGTCGTATTAGAATCCGTATAAGACATTGTTGTTCAATGCAATTCGTAAATCGTAATTCGTAAATCGTAAATCGATTTTACCCCTGCCCCAGTTCTTTTTTAATCCGTATTTCGCACATCTCGGCGATTTCGGCGGCAGAAAGTCCATCTGGTTCAATTGGGTCGAGAACGGTGTATTTCAGGTGAACACCAAATGTAAATGGATAATACCCGTTTTTCATCAACTCACTGTTCCCGTCGATTACAAAGGGGACAATAATTGAAGAAGGGGCAACTTTCAGCAGCGTATGAATTCCGCCTTCCTGAAATTTTTTCACCTGTCCGTTTTTACTGCGGGTGCCTTCAGGGAAAATACTTGCAGCATAGTTGTTTTCTTCGATGTGCCTGCCCAGTTTGATGATTTCCTTGATGGCCTGTCCCTTGTTTTTTCGGTCGATCAGGGCAGAACCTCCGTGTCTCAGGTTGTACGAAATACTGGGTATTCCTTTCGATAATTCAATTTTCGAGATGAACTTCGGGTGATGTTTCCGGAATCCCCACACAATGGGAGGAATATCGTAAGTGCATTGATGGTTCGAAACAATAATCAACGGTCGTCCCTGTGGTAGTTTTTCAAATCCCCGGAAGGAGATGCGGGTTCCCAAAACATGAAGAATGCGAATCAGCAGCAGGTTCAGAATATCGACTGATTTTTTGCGTACCGGATAACCCCAAATCCACCGGGTAACAACCTGTACCGGGTGAAATACCAGCAATAATAATGCAAACAGAAACATGTGGATTGGAGAAATCAGGTAGGACAATATTTTCTTCATTTTCTGTATTTTTCTGATTTCAAAGAAACAAAAAAAGGCAGGGAAAACCATGTTTCTCCTGCCTTTTCTTATTTCGTATTTGATATTCAATATTGAATATTCGATATTTTTTAATACCTGCTTTGGCTCCTGCTATTTTGTGGTTTCCTTTTTCTTGAATCGGAATAACGGGCTGCTCCTCTGCGGTCGTTCGAACGGTATGAATCCTGCCGTTCAGTACCGGGAGTGTTCTCTGTTGCTTTGCCTACCCGAATTTGCATTCCTTCGACCATCGTATCGTTGAGTTTCTCAATAATCAGACTTACATAGCTGGCATCAACTTCGAAAAATGAGAGTTTGCGCTGTATATCGATGCGCCCGATCTCAATGTCTTTGCGTTTGGTGTAATCGTTAATCATCCCGATAAGCCCGGTTGCCGATAAATAGTGTTTTTTCCCGGCATTTATAAACATGTTCGTCATCTTTGAAGGACGACGACCGTCTTTTTCTTTTCTCTTCTTTTCTTCAAAATGAAGATTCAGATCGGGAGCATTTTTATAATACGCAAGGAAACGGTTGAACTCAGCAGAAACGAATTTTTTCATCAGTTCTTCTTTGCTCAGGTGTCCCAGTTTTTCATTTATCTGCGGAAGGTATTTTTCGATCTGACTTTCGTTGGTTTCCACATTTACGATTTTGTCGATGAGGTAAAACAACTGGTTTTCACAAATTTCATCTCCTCCCGGCACTACACGGCGTTCGAAAGTTTTGTTGGCAAGCCGTTCAATCTGCCTGATTTTTCCGGTTTCTTTCATGTTCAGAATAGAAACGGAAATACCACTTTTTCCGGCGCGTCCGGTACGTCCGCTCCGGTGGATATAAATCTCCGGATCGTCGGGCAAACTATAGTTGATGGCGTGGCTGAGGTCGCTCACATCAAGGCCGCGTGCTGCCACGTCGGTAGCTACCAGCATTTGCAGGTTTTTGTTGCGGAATTTGCTCATCACAAGGTCGCGTTGTGCCTGCGACAAATCACCGTGCAAAGCATCGGCATTGTAGCCATCAGTTAGAAGGTTTTCGGCTACTTCCTTGGTTTCCATGCGGGTGCGGCAAAAAACTATCGCATAGCAATCGGGATAATTATCCGCAATGCGTTTCAGCGTTGCATATTTGTCTTTGGCATGAACCACATAATAATGGTGTTCCACATTTTCGGCCCCTGCGTTTTTCTTTCCAACGGTAATTTTCTCAGGATTGTTGAGATATTTATCGGTCAAATCTGCGATTTCTGTAGGCATGGTTGCCGAGAAAAGCAATGTTTGTTTTTCTTTTGGCGTGTTTGCCAAAATAGCATCCATTTCTTCCTTGAAACCCATGGTCAGCATCTCGTCGGCTTCGTCAAGAACCAGCCATTTGATATTGCCAACTTTTAAAATATTGCGTCGGAGCAAGTCGTTTACACGTCCGGGAGTGCCGACAACGATTTGTCCGCCACTTCTCAACTGATTAATCTGTTTGCTTATATCGGCGCCGCCATATACCGCGATAGTTTTAAAGGCAGGCATATATTTCGAAAAATTCTCAAGGTCGCGGGTAATTTGTAAACACAATTCGCGGGTCGGGCACAATATCAATGTTTGTACATTCCGGTCGCTCATGTCGGTGTTGTGCAGGATAGGCAAACCAAAGGCAGCCGTTTTGCCAGTGCCGGTTTGTGCCAATCCAATAAAATCATTCTTGGAATTTAATAAATACGGTATTGTTTTTTCCTGAATAGGAGTAGGTACTTCAAAGCCCATCTCTGAGATGGCCCTGATCAATTCCGGTTTAATTCCGGTTTCTGAAAATGTCATGTTTATCCTTTAAAATTAATAATTCCACTTGCGTGGTTCCCCAATAAGGAAGGATAACATGTTGACGAAACCGTACAAAAACCATTACCCGTCCCGATTAAACGAGGCGCAAAGGTAGATTTATTTTTTAATATGAAGCTGAAAAGCTGAAAATCAGCGAAAAAATTAACATTCGTGCAGAATAAATCCCAAATATCAATCTCCGTTTATCGTCTCATTTTTGGATTTTGGTATTTGAATGACTGGATTTTGATTCTATTTCTTCTGCTTTGAAACACAAAACATCTACCTGTCTGTCCGTTCATTTTGCTTCTGTTTTTTCGTAACTTGAAAGAAATCAAATAAACATCTTTCTGCTATGGGGTACAGCTATTCGTTTTCATGCAGCAAATGCGGATACAACCAGCAATTGTACGAAGGCTGGCGTTTTATGGATCACGATCATACCGTGCGTGAGTGCCTGAAATCGCCTTTAATCAAATTGCACCACATGACCCGCAAAAAAATCATCGAGCTTTCAAAGACCAATAAGAATCTTCACATCAAAACGGAATACCGTATTTTCAGATGCCATAATTGTTCCCAGATTTCCGACAAACTGGTGGTGCAGGTATTTTCGGATGACCAGTTGCTGCACGAAACAAAATTCAGGTGTGCCACCTGTCAGACCGGGCTGAAGCATACCAATATTCACAGTTTAAAATATGCCATCTGTCCCAAATGCAAAAGCAATAAATTCAGGAAAGAGAAAGAATTGGTGTTGTGGAATTGAAAAATAAAAAAGGCTGCCATTTTATTGACAACCTCTTTTTCGTGGGCGATGAGGGATTCGAACCCCCGACCCTCTGGGTGTAAACCAGATGCTCTGAACCAGCTGAGCTAATCGCCCGATTTCTTGCTGAACGTGTTTCCTTTTCAGAAAAGCGTTGCAAATATAGGCGCATTTTTTATTTGTGCAAAATTTTTTTCAAAAATCGTTATAAAACTTCAGCGACGACAAAAGTGCTTCCGCCAACAAAAATCATATCCTGCTCACCTGCATTGTTTTTTGCTGCATGCAATGCTTCTTGTACCGATTTGAATTTTTTCCCTTCCAGTCCGAATTTTTCTGCCTGTGCCTGCAGTTCGGTTTCATCAAGCGCCCGCGGAATGTTTGCCCGGGTAAAATAATAGTTTGCTTCTTTCGGCAGAAGTGCCAAAACATGGTCGATACTTTTGTCGTTGACCATCCCGAAAACGATATGCAGGTTTTTCCACGCCGCATTCCGGATCTGTTCAACCACTTGGCTGATGCCTCCTTCGTTATGCCCGGTGTCGCAAACAATCAGCGGATTGTGTCCGACGATTTGCCAGCGTCCGAGCAGGGCGGTGTTTTTTGTGACATTTTTTAGCCCGCTGTAAATATATTTCTCTTCAATATTCCAACCGGAAATTTTTAAAAGCTCCAGCGTTTTCAATACCGTCAGAATATTTTTTCGCTGATAAATTCCCAACAAATCGAGTTTCAAACCCGGATAGACAAGTTCATTACTCCGTTTTATATTGAACGACTGCCTCCCTTCGGGCAAAAGCATGGAATAGGTACACGAAAATTCCCGGTCAGCAAAAAAGACAAGAGCATTCATCTCAGTTGCTTTCTGAAGAAATACGTCTGTCGATTCATTGTCACTTTCCCCAATGACAACAGGCACCTGCTTTTTAATGATTCCTGCTTTTTCCGAAGCAATTTGTGCTATTGTATTGCCCAGTAAGGCGACATGATCGAGACTGATATTGGTAATAACAGACACTTCAGGAGTAATAATGTTGGTTGAATCGAGCCGCCCGCCCAAACCAACTTCAATCACAGCAATATCTACCTTTTCATTTCTGAAATGTTCGAAAGCCATTAATACTGTGAGTTCGAAAAACGAAGGCTCAAGTTGTAGGGTCTCGTTCTTTTCCCGGAACGACGCCACAAAATCGGTTACCTGCTGTTCGGGAATCATAGCTCCGTTTACCCGTATCCGTTCGCGGAAATCTTTCAAATGGGGCGACGTGTATAACCCGGTTTTGTACCCGGCTTCCTGAAGTACCGAAGCCAGCATGTGCGACACCGAACCTTTCCCGTTGGTTCCGGCTACATGGATCGTTTTAAATGCCAGATGCGGATGATCGTACATTTTGTCGAGCGCCCACGTATTTTCCAGTGTGTCTTTGTATGCTGCAGGGCCGGTACGCTGATACATGGGCAACTGGCTGTATAAATAGTCGATCGTATCCTGATAATTACTCATTCAGTAGAAACTTATAAACATACTTTGGTTGACAAAAATACCTTTTCTATTCCCAAATAGTAAAAGATGATTGCCCCTTTTTCCCTAATTTTAGGCAAATCTTAAAAGTTCAGATTATGGTAACA
This sequence comes from Prolixibacteraceae bacterium, assembly GCA_003506435.1. Classification (GTDB taxonomy): domain Bacteria; phylum Bacteroidota; class Bacteroidia; order Bacteroidales; family Prolixibacteraceae; genus GWE2-42-39. The sequence goes on along the minus strand of DOAQ01000007.1, from coordinate 64,891 downwards.
AAGAAACAGTCGAAAATATTTGTTCTCGACACCAATGTTATTCTGCACGATCATACCTGTATGAACCAGTTTCAGGACAATGATATTGTGCTGCCGATAACCGTTTTGGAGGAACTTGATAAATTTAAAAGGGGCAACGACCTGATTAATTTTCAGGCCCGTGAATTTGTGCGGATTATCGATGAAATTGTTGGTGAAAAACTTTTTAACGGCGGTATCTCATTGGGAAATGGCCGTGGAAAACTGATTATCGAGACAGGCAAACCGTTTTCAGAAAAAATAAAACAGTCGTTCAAGGAAGATATTCCCGATCATCGCATTTTAGCCATTGCCGAATATGTGAAAGATAAATTTCCGGACCGGAAATGCATCCTGATTTCGAAAGATATTAATCTCAGGATGAAGGCCAAATCACTGGGCATTTTGGCTGAAGATTATCAGAACGACAAAGTTCAGAATGTAGAGATTTTCAATAAAGGGGTTGCCGAAATGGAAGATTTTAGCGACACCCTGATCGATAAATTGTATCGTGAAGGCTCGTTTGATATGTTGGAAACCAGTTTAACCGAGAAGCCCAAATCGAACGATTATTTTATCATGAAAGGGGCTAAATCGAGTGTGCTTTCGCGTTTTGATGGTAACAGCGGCCGATTTATCCGGATTGAAAAACGGACTGCATACGGGATCAAACCGCGGAACGCCGAACAAACCTTCAGTCTCGACGCACTTTTGAACCCCGATATTAAACTGGTTGGTCTCACTGGAAAAGCCGGTACCGGGAAAACCTTGCTGGCGCTGGCTGCCGCCCTTGAACAGATAAAAAATTTCAATCAGATTTTATTGGCCCGTCCCATCGTGGCGCTTAGCAATCGCGACCTGGGGTTCCTGCCGGGTGATGCCGAGGAAAAAATCAATCCGTACATGCAGCCTTTATTTGATAACCTCGGAGTAATCAAACATAATTTCAACCCGCGCAGCCCGGAATATCAAAAGATTGAAGAGCTTCAGAAAGAGGAGAAGCTGGTGATCACACCACTTGCATATATCCGTGGGCGCAGTCTTTCGAATGCGTATTTCATTGTTGATGAAGCGCAAAACCTGACGCCGCACGAGATAAAAACCATTATCACCCGTGCAGGAGAAGGTACTAAAATGATATTTACAGGCGACTTGCAGCAGATCGACTCGCCCTACCTTGATATGAAATCGAACGGTCTGGCTTACATGATCGAAAAAATGAAGAATCAAGACATTTTTGCTCATGTGAACCTGATAAAAGGCGAACGCAGTTTCCTTGCCGAACTGGCCAGCGACCTGCTTTAATATACATTTTTACTGATCGGATGAATCCGATGTCATCCGATCAGTTTATTTCTTCCTGCAAAAAATTTCTACTTTTGTAGCCTGACAATCAGAAGAAACAAACATTGATGGATTTTAAAGGGAAAAAGGCTGCATTTTACACCTTGGGTTGCAAACTCAATTTCTCGGAAACTTCGAGCATTGCGCACAAATTTGAGGACGCAGGTTTTCAGCGGGTCGCTTTTAAAGAGAAAGCGGACGTGTATATTGTGAATTCGTGTACGGTAACTGCCGAGGGGGATAAAAAAAGCCGCAATATCATTCGTGGAGCTATCCGCAACAATCCCGGTTCGGTGGTGATTGTAACGGGTTGCTACGCTCAGCTTCAGCCCGATATGCTCAGCAAAATTGAAGGCCTCGATTATGTGATCGGTTCCGAAGATAAATTTCGTATGATTGAACTGATTGGCGATTTAAGCAAACCGGAAAAAACCATTGTCCACGTACAGGAGCCGAAACGTATTCAAAGTTATTTTCATGCCTTCTCGTATGGTGACCGAACCCGTAGTTTTTTGAAAGTGCAGGATGGCTGCGATTATTTTTGTACCTATTGTGCCATTCCGTTTGCACGCGGGCGAAGCCGCAACGACACCATTGCCAACACGGTGAGAGAGGCGGAAAAAGCGGTTGTTAAGGGGATCAAGGAAGTAATTTTGACGGGTGTAAATATTGGCGATTTCGGGAAAAGTACAGGCGAAACATTTTTTGATCTTGTAAAAGCACTTGATGAAGTTGATGGTTTGCACCGAATCCGTATTTCATCGATTGAACCCAACCTGCTGACTGACGATATTATTGAATTTGTGAGCCGTTCAGAAAAAGTTATGCCGCATTTCCATCTGCCTTTACAATCGGGGTCCAACGAAGTTTTAAAACTGATGAAGCGTAAATACCGGCGCGAAGTTTTTGCCGGGCGGGTTCAGAAAATTAAAGCTGAGATGCCTCATGCGTTTATCGGGGTTGACCTGATTGCCGGAACCAACGGTGAAACAGAAGAGTTTTTCCTCGATTCGTACAATTTTATCCGGGAACAGGAGGTTTCCGAACTTCACGCCTTCCCGTATTCTGAGCGTCCCGGAACACGCGCCCTGTCAATCACTCCGGTAGTTCCGGTCGATGTGCGGAAACAACGCGTTCAGAAATTAATCAACCTCTCGGAAAAAAAACTTCGCCATTTTTACGAAGCACATCTCGGGACAGAACAAATTGTTCTTTTCGAGGACATGAAAGACAAAAACAGCAGTTCGGGTTTCACTGAAAATTACATTCGTGTTGAAACGGCCTATTCGCCGGAACTCGCTAACCAATTGCGGAGAGTTCGGTTGGAGGAAATCCTTTCAAACGGCCATGTAAAGGGAATATTGGTTGAATTGTTGAATTGCTGAATGGTTAATAATGCAGGCAATTCTCAGTGTTTAACTTTTGGGGTAGTTTAATTTGGAATTTGATTTCTGGTTTTTTCACCAGTTTCTCTTCTGATTTTTTACTTTTGCCTTTTTACTTTTTACTTGACCAATATGGATTTGGAGAAACTTTGTTTTCAGGTACAGGAAATTGCCCGCGAAACGGGACGTTTCATTGCTGATGAGCGGCAAAAATTCACGCAGGAAGACATCATTGTCAAAGGCAAATCAGATTTTGTAACGTATGTTGACAAGACTTCCGAGAGACGGATTGTTGGTAGTTTAAAAGATATTTTGCCGGGTTCGGGTTTTATTGCTGAAGAAGGCACTGCCCGCGATTCAGGCGAAAAATATCGCTGGGTGATCGATCCGTTGGATGGGACCACCAATTACATTCACGGCCTTTCGCCTTTTGCAGTGAGCATCGGTTTGATGGACGAAAACGAGGTTGTGTTGGGAGTGGTTTACGAAATCAGTCTTGATGAAATGTTTTACGCATGGAAAGGCAGCAAGGCATATTGCAATGGCAAGGAAATTCATGTCTCATCGGGATCAACCACTTCCGATGCGCTGATTGCCACCGGCTTCCCGTATTACGATTTTTCGATGTTGCCTCCCTACATGGCCGCGATGGATTTTTTTATGCGTAATTCACACGGGATGCGACGTCTGGGCTCTGCTGCCGCCGATCTCGTGTACGTGGCCGCCGGTCGTTTTGAAGCATTTTACGAGCATGCGCTCCATGCCTGGGACGTGGCCGCCGGGACCATCATTGTGAAACAGGCCGGAGGAAAAATATGCGATTTCAATGGCGGCGACAATTATGTTTTCGGCGGAGAAATTATCTGTTCAAACGAACGCTATTTCAACGAATTTTACAGCATTGTAAATAAATATCTCGGCACAAAAAATTAATCTTGTGTCGCCAATTGTAATATTGTTCCTAACTTGTACTTTCATATAAAAAGTTACCTGTTATGGCCGAAAAAGAAATTGCTTTGCTTCGCGAACGAATTGAACGGCTGAGTGACAAAAAGTTCGATCTGGAAGCCTGGAAAAACCACACGGAAATTTATCTCGAACCGATCTTTGGGAAAGACAGTTCCGTGGTAAAAATGATTCGCGAACTGAAATACGATAATTCGAGTTGGAGTCTCCGTGATGCATCTGGTGCAGGAAAGCCGACGAATCCGGTTCTTGTTCAGGCGAAAGAAATTCTGGAAGCAGCTATTGTTTCGTTGCAGCAATTTGGTGTTCCGGAAAAGGAACGCGAAGAAACAAAGGCATGGAGCCTGATCGAAGAGGAATTGACCGGGAAACAGATCAAAGAACTTCGATCCATAATGCAATCGGATGATCCGGCAAAAAAGGAAAAAACCGGCAAACTACTTGAAACATTAGATAATGAAACGCTGGTTAAAATTCTGGCCGGAATCCTTCTTCCCTGAATCTGATGAGCAAAGCAAAAACAGCCATTGTTATACTGAACTGGAACGGCGAAAAACTGTTGCCTCAATTCCTGCCTTCTGTAATTGAACACAGTCGGTTGCCCAATACCCGGATTATTGTTGCAGACAATGGCTCAACCGACGCTTCCATTCAAATCCTTTCTGAAAAATTTCCCGAAGTCGAAATTCTGGATTTGAAACAAAACCACGGCTTTGCAAAAGGCTACAACGAAGCGCTTCGGCAAATAGACGCCGATTATTACGTCATCCTGAATTCGGATGTTGAACTTTCGGAAGGTTGGCTGCACCCGGTTATTAATTTGCTCGACAGTGATGAAACGATTGGCGCAGTGCAGCCCAAAATTTTAAGTTATCACGAAAAAAATACGTTTGAATATGCCGGTGCCGCAGGTGGTTTTATCGATCGTTACGGCTTCCCGTTTTGCCGTGGCCGGATTTTAAATATTACTGAAAACGATGAAGGCCAGTACGATCAATCCATCGATATTTTTTGGGGAAGCGGCGCCTGTTTGATCATCCGCGCCGAATTATTTCACCGGGCTGGTGGTTTCGACGCTGACTTTTGGGCCCACATGGAGGAAATTGACCTTTGCTGGCGCATCAGAAACATGGGCTACCGGATGGTTTTTTGTCCCGAAAGCCGCGTGTATCATTTGGGCGGCGGCAGTTTGCCATATAACACTCCGCGTAAATTGTACCTGAATTTCAGAAATAACCTGAGCCTTTTATACAAAAACCTGCCTTCCGAAAAACTATTTGGAACCCTTTTTTTTCGAATGGTTTTTGATGGAATCGCTGCTTTTCGTTTATTGCTGGAAGGCAATGTTCGTGGCTTTTTTAGTGTCGTCAAGGCGCATTTGAGTTTTTACCGGAACCTTCCTTCCCTGCAAAAAAAGCGAAAAGTACAAAACAGCTTTCTGACCAGAAAAATGCACCCCGAAATGTTCCGTGGAAGTGTTATCCTGAATTTCTACCTGAAAGGAAAAAAGCGGTTCAGCGAACTGGGGTTTTGAGTCCCCAAAGTTTGAAAAACGCGAAAAAATCGAATACGATCGAGGAATTAGCGTGAATTTACCGAACAGGTAATAAAAAGGAGTTGCGTGCTCCTTTCAAAACCTTCAGTACAAACTAATCTTTAGAGAAATCAATTTTTGCGAGTTCATCCCAAAGTGGGTCGCCTTTTGGCGGGGCAGCAACAATCGTTATCAGTTCTTTTTTTACCGGATGGATAAACTCCAGCTTGCGGGCATGAAGATGGATGCCTCCGTTTTCGTTGCTGCGGGCGGCGCCGTATTTTAAGTCGCCTTTAATGTGGAGGCCAATCCGGTTCAACTGCGCGCGAATCTGGTGATGGCGGCCGGTTTTCAGATCGATTTCCAACATGTGAAACTTATTCAGACTGGCCACATGCCGATAGGTTAGAATCGCTTCTTTTGCGCCCTTTTTTTCTTTGTCGTAAGCATGCGATTTATTTTTTTCCTCGTCTTTTAGCAGAAAGTGAACCAGTGTGCCTTCTTCCTCTTCAGGCAAGGCATCAACTACGGCCCAGTAGGTTTTTTTCATCTGCTCCTTATCCTGAAACATCTCGTTCAGGCGGGCCAGCGCTTTGCTGGTACGGGCAAAAATAATCACTCCGCTGGTTGGGCGGTCGAGGCGGTGAGGGCTTCCCAGATATACATCGCCCGGCTTTTTGTACTTTTCCTTGATGTAGGTTTTTACTTTCTCAATCAGGGTTTCGTCGCCGGTTTTGTCTCCCTGCACAATTTCACCGCAGGCCTTGTTTACTGCAATAATGTGGTTGTCCTCGTATATGATTTTCAGATCGCCCGTTTTCATTCGTGTTTGTTTTTATGCCTGATTACCTGACGCAATTGCAGATTAACCAGAAAAATTTGATCTATTCCGAGGCAAAGGTAAGATTTCTTTTCAGAAGGATTGTATGCAACCCGTTTTGTGTTCTGAAAGGACGATTTTAAATTCGTTTCAGTCTCAGAAACTCTTTTAATTCTTCCTTTCGTTTTGCATCCAACTGGTGCCAGCGGATACCCTGAATAGCGCCTTCCAGTCCGCAAAGCATGCAAAAACAGGCTCCTTCGTCAACCGTAGCAAGCCGGACAAAAGCTTGTTCGGCGCCAATTTCCATCAACTGTTCTGGCGTTTCGATGCCAACTTCTTTCAGTTTCTTTTCTACTGTTTTGCCAATATTTGGCAGATCGCTTAGCCGTTCCATTTTTGATTTTTATGAATGATCAAATTTAATAAATAGTCGGCTTGAGTATTATTATTTTGTGGATCTTCTCACAGATGCAACGATAGTTTGTGTAATTCCAGTCAAAAAGATTCGACTGATTTAGATTGATGTGAAAAAGACGGGCTCTTTTATTAATGTTTGTTAATAGTGTTAAAATAACTGGTATAAATTTCTAAGGATAAGTATTTTCGCTTCTTTTTAATAATTCAGAAGAAAGTTAAAAACACAATATGTCCAGATCATGTATCCTGTTTTGTAATTGTAGCGCCGGAGTCGTTTCTGCAGAGAAGCTGGAAACGATCGGGAAACTCGTTTCTGAAGCAGATACTGATGTTTACGAACTGCACGATTTGTGCGCAATTACAATTGACCGGAAAGACTTTCTTCAGGAAATAGAAAAAAACTACGAACGGAAAATTGTGATCGCCTGTTACCCGCGTGCGGTAAAAAAAATGCTTGTACAGGCAGGTGTTCCATTTTCGGGGCTACATGTACTAAATTTTCGGGAACTCTCTGCTGAAAATATTCAGAAAAAGTTACGGGATGATTTTTCGGTTTCTGAAGGAAAACTAAAGTACGAACAGGTGAAAAGTTCGCTTGAAGTGCCTGCATGGTTCCCTGTTATCGATCAGGAAAAATGTACCTTGTGCGGACAGTGTGCACGTTTTTGCCTGTTTGGAGTGTACCTTTTTCAGGATAAGAAACTGGAGGTTGTCAACCCGCTGAACTGCAAAAATCTTTGTCCTGCCTGTGGTCGTACCTGTCCGGTTTCGGCCATTATTTTTCCGCGGCTAAAAGAAGATTCTGTTTTATCGGGAGCCGAACCGGGGCAGATTAAAATTGATTTGGCTACATCACAGGACGAGAGCATGTTTTCAATGCTTCAGCAGCGAAGCCAAAACCGCCGCTCCATTTTAAAGAGCGGAGTGATGCAACTGGCTGAAGAAGAACGGCGAAAAGCGCTGGAACAACTCAGAGACAAAAAATCATAAATAATAAATCATCAATCGAAAAATGGGAATTACCGGAAGATTTCTTTTTAAAACCGACCGCCGTTGTCTGTACAAATTTGTGTACAACATGGGAATCAAGGGCTCGCTCGGGTTTAGCCGGTTTCAGAAACGGATGAAACGGGGTGATGATTATTTTCCGGCTTTCACGTTCATTTCGGTGACTGACGATTGCAACCTGCATTGTCAGGGATGCTGGGTGACGGGAAAGAAAAAAAATAACCGGATGGAGCCTGCCGAACTCGACCGGATCATTACCGAAACGAAACAAAAAGGCTCGTATTTTTTCGGCATTCTGGGTGGCGAACCACTTTTGTATAAACCGCTTTTCGATATTTTTCAGAAACATCAGGATTGCTATTTCCAGTTGTTTACAAACGGAACTTTAATTACTCCGGAAGTAGCTGAAAAGCTCCGGAAATGTGCTAATGTTACTCCGCTGATCAGCTTTGAAGGAGACCGGGAAGTAGCCGATATTCGGCGAGGCGGGAAGAATGTTTTTGCCGGTGCTGTGCAGGCAATCGAATACTGTACCCGTGCCGGATTGGTAACCGGCGTGGCGATCAGCGTTTGCAAATCAAATCTCAGAATGGCGACTTCTTCTGAATTTATTCAATCGATGATTGACAAGGGAATTACCTATTTGTGGTATTATATTTTCAGGCCGGTGGGCGAAAATGCTTCGTTTGAACTGGCTTTGAGTAAAGAAGAAATCAGGGCGTTGCGGCAACACACGGTGGATGCCCGCTCTAAATATCCCCTGGTAATTATCGATACCTACTGGGACGAAAATGGTAAAGCATTTTGCCCGGCGGCTGCGGGACTGAGCCATCACATCAATGCTTCAGGCTTTGTGGAACCGTGCCCGGTTGTTCAGTTGGCTGCCGATCATATTTCAGAAAAGCCGATGGCTCAATTGTATCGCGATTCGGTTTATTTGAATAGTTTCAGGGATGCAATCAATCAAAAAACACACGGTTGTGTTGTGATGGAAGACCCTGCTTGGCTGGCCGATTTTGCCGAAAAATACGAGGCAAAAGATACTTCAGGAAGAGATACCGAGTTTGACCGTCTCCGTGTGGCTTCAGTGGTTGCCAGTCACGGTTCGTGCGACGATATTCCGGAGAACAATAAATGGTATAAATTTGCAAAAAAACGGGCCTTCTTTGGACTGGGAGCTTATGGATGAGAGAAGCTCCAGCCCGGCCTTTCCCAGAGGAGAAGGAGTTTGGCGCGGAGGAATTATAAGAAATAAAAAATAAGGAACACAAAAAATGATATAAAGAATCCAGTTAAGAAACTTCGATATTCCTGATTTCTTGTTCGTTATTTTATATTTAAAAATTGGATATTAAAAATAATACGTAACTCATATAGAGTATCAACTTTAAACAAGTTTTATAAGAAAGCCCAAACTCCTCCTCCTTTGGAGGGGGTCGGGTGGAGACCCAATGACAGTAAAAAAGCACATATTAAGAGTTCCGGCAGAGGCAGACATCCGGCAGAGGATGATGCAGGAAGCGGCAAAACTTGTTCGTGAACGACAGTTGGTTCCTCCTGTTAATTTTTCATTGATTGAAAAGTTAGCTGGCGAGTTGATCGTTCGTACTGGTTTTGATGCCGATTATCTCGAATTTGGAATGGTTTTGTGTGGTAATGAGGTGTGGCGCGATGTGGTTACTGCAACTCCCTTTAACCGGCGTTTGCTGCTGTTACCGCAATGCCTGAAAAACAACCGGAACTGCAATGCAACTTTCGATAAACTGGGACTTATTTGTGCCGGTTGCCACAATTGCCAGATCGACGAAATTCTGACTGTAGCCGAAGGACTGGGTTATGCGACCCTGGTTGCCGAGGGAACTACCGTGGCAATCGGGTTGATTGAGGAAGGTTCGGTTGATGCAGTGATTGGCGTCAGTTGCATGTCGGTGCTCGAAAAATCGTTTGTCCCCGTATCGCGGGCTGCCGTGCCGGTTATCGGCATTCCTCTTCTGCACGAGGGTTGCGAAAGTACAGAGGTCGATAAGCAATGGCTTTTAAAGGAGATAAATTCGTTCGAAGACAATTATCAGTTGAGACCGCTGTCCGTTTCTTTGCTAAAAGATAATGTCAGGTCGTTTTTTACCGAGGGAAATATTAATAAATATTTCAATGGTGAGCCGAACCGGACGCGCGAAATGGCCGTATTTTCGATGTTGCAGGGGGGCCAGCGAATGCGTCCGGTACTGGCGGCGATGGCGTATTCTGCTTATGCTGAGAATTATAATGAGGAAATTTTATCGGCCATTTCTCTCATTATTGAAAGTTTTCATAAGGCGTCGCTGATACACGATGATATTGAAGATCAGGATGATTTCCGCTACGAAAAGGAAACGCTGCATAAAACACATGGCGTGCCGGTGGCTATTAATACAGGTGATTACCTGATAGGCAAAGGTTATGAACTGCTGGCCGGATTGCCGGTTGAACCTGTGTTGATGCAGCAGGCGCTTCGTCTGGTTTCGTTGGCTCATGTTTCACTTTCAGTAGGGCAGGGCGAGGATTTGTTGAATGAAAAGGAGGGGGCCATTGTTGCTCAGGAGGAATTGCTGGAAATATTCAGACAGAAAACCGGTTCGGCAGTAAAAGTGGCCGTTTTACTGGGGGCTGTTTTGGGAGGCGCCGATGAAACGGAACAAAAAATATTGTCCGATTTTGCTGACTATTTCGGCATCGCTTACCAGATGCGCGACGATCTGGATGAATTTAAAAACCGAAATGAGGACACATCGGTGAAAGATTATCCAATGATCCTTTCTGTGTTGAAAAAACAAATTCAACAGGGCGGAAACGGCGTTTCTGTTGAGCAACTTCAGGATAAAGAATATCTGTTAAAGTTGATCGAAGAAAAACAAACAGAACCGAAGGCCGAACAGTTTCTGGATGAATATGTCCAGCGGATTTATTCGACCCTCGATCAACTTCAGAATATGCGGTTGAAACTGGGATTATACAGTTTGACCGGGAAAGTTTTTGAGACCGAAAAGAAAAACAAATGACCCTTTATAAGCAGCTTTCCGGTTTTGTCGACAAAGGGGCTGGTTTGCTCGATTGTGAAAGTATCAATGCAGTGGAACAATTTATCTGTTCGCTGCAAAATGCCGATGGCGGTTTTTCTGATCGTGCCGGGCATTCCGATTTGTACTATTCGTTGTTTGCCCATTTTATTCTGAACGGGATTCACCAGACGGATTATCAGGAACAACTAAAAAGTTTTGTTTCAGAAAGGGGGAAGGAGAAAGGCAACCAGTTGGTTGACCTCTGTTGTTTGGCCATTCTAAATAAAGATTTAAAGGGAAATCGTCTTTGGGGGCTGAAATTTCTGTTTTCAGCTTTGAAATATTCGACGATCAAAGGCTACGGCGGTTCGCAAGTCTACCCGTATTTTCTTCTGCTTCTGACGCTTGATGTGTATGGTTTCAACAACCGGTTGACGCGGTGTTTTGCACATCGTTTTTATCGGAATGACGCGGCATTGCAAGGTTTACCTTGTCCGGCGCTGGCGGCTCAGATTGTATTCAAAAAGCAGTTGGAGCGCGATGTCCGGGACGACTGCAATTTGCTGGTTTCCTATTTTGACGAAAAATTCGGATTTAAAGTTTTTCCTGAAGCCGGATCTGCCGATTTGCTATCTACTTCGGTTGCACTGTTTGCTCTGAAAACCAGTAATTTTGATATTACATTGCTTGCCCCGGGTTGTTTGCAGTTTGTCGATAATAATTTTCGAGAAGGGGCATTCCTGTCCGGAGACGGCGACGAAAACCGCGATTCGGAATATACATTTTACGGTTTGCTGGCTTTGGGTGCGCTGGCATAGATCAGCAAAAATTGCTACTTTGCCGTTTTGTTTTGTTCCTGTACGAATTTTTAAACCGAAAATTATGGAATCACCGGTTATAAATGTTTTCGAACTTCCATTCAATAATTTCATTGGACTGGCTCCGTCGGACAAAACCGGATTTTGTTAATGCTGAACGCCGGGGAAAAGTACCTCAATCATCTGAATACAGTTCATGCAAGCGCCCAGTTTGCATTGGCTGAGGCGACCAGCGGATTTTTTTTACTGAATGAGTTTCAGCAACTGCCGGATATTATTCCGGTGGTACGGAAAGTTGAAACGAAATATAAAAAGCCTGTTGAGGGGACGGTTTATTCAAAAGCAGGTTTGCTCGATACAGACAGGATGAAAGTGATTGATGAACTGGATAAAAGAAAAAGGGCTTTGCTGACAGTCCGGGTTTCGCTTTTCGATTCGGGACAGGTGAATGTCATGCAATCGGATTTTGAGTGGTTTATTGCGAAAAACAGTTAATTCGGCACTTGTAAAATTTCAGAATAATGGATCATTTGCACTTGCAGCAGCGTTTTGATGAACTTCGTTCGGTTTTGCTCGAATGGCAAAACGAAAAAGGTTATTGGGAAGGTGAACTTTCGTCGAGTGCGCTGGGAGTGGCAGTTGCCTGTGCTGCCCTGCATTTTTATGATTGGGAAGCCAACCGGCAACAGATCGTGGACGGGATGCAATGGCTCGCCCGGAATGCAAATACTGATGGCGGGTTTGGCGATACTGCCAACAGTCCGTCCAATATCAGTACCAGTTTGCTTTGTTATGCGGCGGTAACATTGTGCCGCGACATGTTCCCTGAAAGTGCAATTTTGTTGAAAAATATTTCCGGGTATCTCGAATCCTGCGGAATTGATATCCGCTCCGGAAACGCTGAAAAGGCTATTTTAAACCACTACGGGAAAGATTTTACTTTTTCGGTGCCGATTCTTACCATGTGCGCGTTTTGTGGTGTTTTGCCCGGCAAAAACGTTGAAAATATCCCGCAACTTCCGTTCGAATTGTCACTTTTCCCCCGCTCTTTTTACCGGATGCTGAACCTGAATGTGGTTAGTTATGCCATTCCTGCGCTGGTTGCCGTTGGCATTGCCATCTTCAAACACAAGAAGAAAAAGAATTTTCTGATGAAACGGATACGGCAGGCAAGCATCCGGAAAGCCATGATCTTGCTTGAAAAAATGATGCCCGAAAGCGGTGGTTTTCTGGAAGCCATTCCGCTCACTGCTTTTGTTTCGTTGTGTTTGATTGAATCCGGGTTCCGGAATTCCGAAGTCGTAAAAAAGGGGATCAGCTTTTTGCAACGTACGCAGCGAACCGATGGTGGCTGGCCCATTGATGTGGATTTGTCTATCTGGGTGAGCAGTCTGGCTGTGAAGGCTTTGGGAAATAATCTGCCTTCCGTTTTAGATCAGATTCAGCAAAAAACGTTGGCAAACCATTTTGTTTCTGTTCAGAATAAAGAGATTCATTCGTTTAACGGAACCTTGCCGGGCGGCTGGGGTTGGACCAACTTTTCAGGTTCGGTGCCCGACGGTGATGATACGCCGGGAGTTATTCTGGCGCTGATAAAACTTTCGGAATCGAATAAAACGGAATATTCAACTGAAATTGAAAATGCTTGCGATTGGCTGTGCCGGTTGCAAAACAGGGATGGTGGTTTGCCAACTTTCACAAAAGGCTGGGGTAAATTGCCTTTCGACCGGAGTTGCAGCGATTTGACCGGGCATGCGGTGCTGGCGGTAAGCAAGGCAATAGGCTATCTGGATGGACAAATTCCGGGGAAGAAAATCACCGTTTACCGAAAACTTGTCAGAAACGTGGTGAGGTATTTGAACGCTCACCAAAAAGAAAACGGCGCGTTGTTGCCACTTTGGTTTGGAAACCAGCAGGTGGCCGGCCATACCAATCCGGTTTACGGGACAGCCCGTGTAATTACGTATCTGAACGATGTAATTGATTCTGGCCGGATTCCGGGAGAATTGAAAAACAGTATTTCAGCGATCATTGAAAAGGGGAAAAGTTATTTGCTTTCGGCTCAGAATGACGATGGTAGCTGGGGTGGCGACCGGGGTATTCCCGGAACGATGGAAGAGACTTCACTGGCGCTGGCGGCAATTATTTCTACTTCTGAAAAACAAAGAATTGCAGACGGTTTCGACTGGCTCGACCGATATTATAAAACCGATGGATTGAAAGCCAGCCCGATTGGATTGTATTTTGCATCGTTGTGGTACTACGAAAAAATGTACCCGCTCACGGCGTATATGGAGGCGGTCAGCCGGGCGCTGGAACTTAGCGTATCCCCGGAATAACAATATTTTTAGAAAATAAAAAAGGGACTTTTGCAGCCCCTTTTTTATTTATTCTTGTTCGAGTATAATTGTCTGTGCCCTGTTTGGCCCCACCGAAGCGATGGTGATCGGAACGCCTACTTCGTCTTCAATGAAACTCATATAGTTGTTAAATTCCTCCGGAAATTCGTCCTGATGAGTCAACTTTGTCAGGTCGGTTTCCCAGCCGGGAAGTTCCACGTAAACAGGTTTTACATTGTCTTTCAGTTCGTACGGGAATTGCTCAATCACATCACCGTCGATTTCATAGCCTACGCAAACCTTGATGGTTTCAAACGTGTCCATTACATCGGCTTTCATCATGATCATCTCGGTAACGCCGTTCAGCATGATCGAATATTTTAGTGCAACCAGATCGAGCCAGCCACAACGGCGCGGTCTGCCGGTAGTTGAACCGTATTCACGCCCGGCTTCGCGGAGTTTTTGTCCGGTTTCATCAAGCAGTTCAGTCGGGAACGGGCCCATGCCTACGCGGGTGCAATACGCTTTGAAGATGCCGAAAACATTGCCGATTTTCTGCGGGGCGAGGCCCAATCCGGTGCAGGCTCCCGCGCAAATGGTGTTCGATGAGGTAACAAATGGGTACGAGCCAAAATCGATGTCGAGCAAAGTTCCCTGTGCCCCTTCAGCAAGCACCGATTTTTCATTTGTCAAAAAGTCGTTGATTAAATGTTCGCTGTCAACAATATTGTATTTTTTAAGCGTTTCAACACCTTCCATCCAGTCGGCTTCGCTTGATTCAAGCATTTCTTTATAATCGAAATGATAATAGTTTTCGAGTTGATCGATATGGGCTTTTACACGGGTTGAATATTTTTCCTGAAAGTTTTCAAGCAGATCGCCGACGCGCATCCCGTCCCGGCCAATTTTATCGCGGTAGGTCGGGCCAATGCCTTTCAGTGTGGAGCCAATTTTGGTGTCGCCTTTTGCCGATTCCGAAGCAGCATCCAGTATTTTATGGGTTGGAAGTATCAAATGGGCTTTCTTCGAAATGAAAAGATTTTTTGTGAGGTCGATGCCCAACTTGCTGATTGACTCTATTTCTTTTTTGAAAGTAACCGGATCGAGTACCACCCCGTTGCCGATCAGGTTCACTTTGTTTTCATGAAATATTCCTGAAGGAATGGTATGTAACACCTGTTTGATATTGTTTACTTCCAGCGTGTGACCGGCATTTGGGCCACCCTGAAAACGGGCAATCATATCGTATTTCGGGGTTAAAACATCTACTACTTTCCCCTTTCCTTCATCTCCCCATTGAAGACCTAATAGAACATCTACTTTCATTTATACTTTGAATTACAGATTTTTAAACACAGTAAACCGCAGAAACTACACCCGATTTGTGGTAAATTTCCGCGGAGCCAAATTCTTTTTATTTAGCATCTAAAAGTACAAATTATTTGTACAAAACGACAAAAAAAATCCTCTTTGTAAAAAAGAGGATACTAATTTATAATGAGTTAAAAGTTGCTTAACGTTCGAGGTTCTCGCCGTAAATATAAAGGGTATGGTGCGATAGTTTGAAATTGTATTTATTACAAACTTCTTCAATAATTTCGCGGATGCGGGGATCATAAAATTCGAATACCTGTCCCGAGCGGAGGTCGATAAAGTGGTCGTGTTGCAAGGTGGCAATGGCACGCTCAAACTGGGCAATATTTTTCCCAAACTGATGCTTTACCACGATTTTGCAATCAAGAAGCAAGTCAACCGTGTTGTACAAGGTTGCACGGCTCACTCTGTAATTTTTGTTTTTCATTGAAATATAAAGGGATTCGATATCAAAATGCCCTTCACGACAGTAAATTTCATCTAAAATTGCAAATCTTTCCGGAGTTTTTCTGTGTCCATTTCTCTCAAGATATTCTGTGAACATTGCTTTCACAGTCTCCCTCGTCTGATGGTTATTCATACTTAAACCAATTTTAAATAAAGACCAAAAGTAGTATTTTTTTTAAACTTAGACTGATTCTTAAAAGGAATTCTTATCAGACTTGTTCTATTCGTTCAACTTTGTCTATTCCTTTGATTTTCAAAAGGCGGGATATCAGCTCGCTTAAGTCCTGGAGGTTGTGGATATACAAATACATGTCGCCTTCGAAAATACCGTCGTGAGCATCGAAACGGACGGTGCGCATGTTGATGTTGTGTTGTTTTGAGATGATGGTGGTTACTTCGTTGACCACTCCGACGCGGTCGAAACCACTTAATTTAATCCGGGACAGGTAGGAAAGTTTTTTGAAGCGGGTCCATTCGGCGGTAATAATCTGGTCGCCTTGCTGCGACATCAGTTTGATAGCTTCCGGGCAGGTTCGCTTGTGAATAATAACATGATCGGGGCCGGAAAGACAACCTGCCACATCGTCACCAGGAATGGGATTACAGCATCGTGCCAGCGAATAATTGCTGTATTCAGGGTCTTCCTGCAAAAGGTAGGGTTGTTTTTTGTCGATTTTTGAAAACAGTTTTTCCAGCTCTTCTTCCTCGTTTTTATTGCCAAACGAAAGTCTCCAGTATTTTACCAGTTTATTTTTTCTCCGGGTTTTCAATACATCCTCTATCTGGTTGATATTCAAAAATCCCATGCCCACTTGTGCGTAAAGTTGTTCCTTGTTGGAAAGATTATAATAAGCGGTAATTTTTTTCAGGGTGTTTGAAGAGGGGAGGATGTTATATTCTTTGAGTTTGTCTTCGATGAGTTGTCGGCCCTGATCGATATGTTTGCGTTTGTCGAGTTTGAACGATTGTTTGACTTTTGTTTTTGCTTTGGCCGTAACCAGAAATTTTAGCCAGTCGAGTTGCGGATTTTGTGTTTTGGAAGTCAGTATCTCAACCTGATCGCCACTTTGAAGAGTGTGTGATATCGGAACCAGCTTGTGGTTGATTTTTGCCCCGATGCAATGGTCGCCCAGTTCTGTGTGTATTTCGTAAGCAAAATCGACCACTGTTGAGTTCTTTGGCATGGAAATCATTTTTCCTTTCGGAGTGAAAACCACAATTTCCGACGAGAACAGGTTCATTTTAAACTCATCGAGAAATTCCAATGCGTCAGACTCCGGGTTTCGTAATAATTCCCTGATTTTATCCAGCCATTTGTCCAGCTCGTTTTCCAGCGAACTGTTGTTTTCCTTGTATTTGTAATGGGCGGCAAAACCCCGTTCTGCAATTTCGTCCATCCGGTAGGTACGGATTTGCACTTCAACCCATTTTCCCTGTGGCCCCATTACCGTGACATGTAGTGCTTCGTACCCGTTTACTTTGGGCGTGGTAATCCAATCCCTGATCCGGTCGGGTTTTGGTTTGTAGATATCGGTAATCAACGATAAAATATCGAAGCATTGCCGTTTCTCCGAAATACCTTTCTTCGGATTGAAAACTACCCGGATGGCCATCAAATCGTAAACTTCATCAAATGAAACACCCTTTGTCTGCATTTTATTATAGATCGAATAAATGGATTTCAGGCGCTCTGTAATGGTAAAATCAATGCCTTCTGCTTTTAGGTTTTCTAAAATTGGTTTGATGAATTCAGTTACCAGGTAGGTGCGTTTTTCACTTTGGTTGTGCAACCTGAAATGAATCTGATTATAAATTTCCGGGTCTTTGTATTTGAGGCTTAAATCTTCGAGTTCGGTTTTGATGGCATAAAGGCCAAGGCGGTGGGCGAGAGGAGCGAAAATATAAAGGGTTTCAGCGGCGATCTTCAGTTGTTTGTGCGGCGGCATCGAATCGAGTGTTCGCATGTTGTGAAGCCGGTCGGCAAGCTTGATCAGTATCACCCGTACATCGTCCGACAGGGTCATAAGCATTTTTCGGAAATTACTTGCCTGCTTCGAATCGGTTTGCGATGTAAATTCTTCGTTAAGTTTTGTCAACCCATCAACAATAAGTGCAATTCGTTCCCCGAACATGCTTCGGATATCTTCCAGCGTATAGTCTGTATCTTCCACTACATCGTGTAAAAGGGCTGAAATAATGCCGGTTGCGCTAAGACCTATTTCTTCTACAACAATTTTAGCCACAGCCAGAGGATGGATAATATAGGGCTCACCCGATTTGCGTTTTACCCCGGCATGGGCATTGTTCGCAAATTCAAAAGCTTTGTGGATGCGTTGCATACCTTCCTCAGAAACCTTGTGTTCACAAGCTTTTACAAGTTCTTCGTAATAATCGGATATGAGCCGCTGTTCTGCTTTTGTTTGCAAATTAACCATCCTTTCAGCCTTCTTTTAATAGTAGGGTTTTAAAGAAAGTAAAGATAGATTTTTTCTGAAAGATTTATACAAGTCTGGTTTTGATTACCGGAAAAACTGAATTGCCCGGTTATTTGGATATTGAGCCCGGATTATTTCTGGAAAAGTTCGGCTTCAACAATTTCGCAGATGATGTGCCCGATAAGGATATGAGCTTCCTGTATGCGTGGTGTGTCTTCCGAAGGGATGTTAATCAGCAAATCGGCAAGCCCTTTCATTTTTCCTCCCAACTGGCCGGTTAGAACAATGGTTGCCATTCCCGATTTACGGGCTTTCAGCAAGGCATTGACCACATTTTGCGAATTTCCGGAAGTGGAAATGGCAACCAGCACATCCTCCGGTTTCCCTACCGACTCGATATACCGGGCATAGGCATTTTCGAAATTGAAGTCGTTGGAAAAAGCTGTGATGAAAGACGAATTTACGTGACATGCTTCGGCTGGGATCGGTGGCCTGTCGAGGTAGAATTTTCCCGATAGTTCGGCGGCAAGGTGCTGGGCGTCGGCGGCGCTTCCTCCGTTTCCGCAGAAAATTGTTTTTCCGCCTTTTCGGTAGGCGGCAATGATTAACCGGGCCGCCGCATCAATGTTGGCGATCAGCGGTTCGTCAGACAAAATTCTCGATTTTATCTCAATGGCAGCTTGTATCCGGTCTTTTATCATGTGTTGTAAACGTTAAAAATTGCCTTTGTCATATTCGACCATGCAAATTTCTTTTTTTCTTCTTCCACTTTTTTGCTGAATTGTTCTTCCCTGTGATTTTCAAAAAAATCAAGCAGGGTATCGGCAATTTCCGAAGGATTGGGTTCAACCACATAGCCCATTTGCTTGTGTAAAATTATTTCTGAAAGCCCGCCGACATTGGTCACGAGCATGGGTTTGTGAAAATGGAATCCAATCTGGGTAACGCCGCTTTGGGTGGCTGACTTGTAAGGCTGAACAATGATGTTTGCTGCACAAAAATACCGGTTCACCTGGTTGTTGGGAATGAAATCGGTTTTCAGAATAATCCGGTTTTCCAGATGAAGATCTTTGATGAGTTGAAGATATTTGTCGGGTTTCGAATAAAATTCTCCGGCCACAATCAGTTTGATCGGTAATTTCTGTAATCGCTCGTCAGCAAAGGCTTGAAAAAGAATGTCAAGCCCTTTGTAGTCGCGAATGAAACCGAAAAAAAGAAGATAACTGAACTGTGGATCAAGTTGCAATGTCTGCAACGCTTCTTCGCGGTCAATCCGTTCCCCAAAATTGTCGAACAGAGGGTGTACTGTCTGTTTTACAGGTAATTTATTTCGGAATGAAAGCGCATCATCCAGTACTTTTTGTGACATGGCAACCAGCCCGTCGATACTGTTCATGAAATAGCTGGTCAGCAGTTTGTCGCCGGGTCGTTTTTCGTGCGGGATCACGTTGTCGGCCAGGCAAATTACCCGGCTGTGCCTGTTTTTCCGGATGAGACGGAGGATGGTTCCCAGGCAGGGCGCCAAAAACGGAAGCCAGTAACGGACTACTACCAGATCGGGTTTCTCGCGCCGGATACGTTGTCCGATTTTCAACCAGTTCAGGGGATTCATTGAGTGGATTGTCCGGTTGATTGAAAGATTTTTCGGGGCAGGCCCATCGACATATTGTGTTTTTCCGGGGAAAAGAATAGCGGGATACTGAACCGTGAAAGTTTCAATATTAACCTGATGACCTTCGCGAATAAATTCTTCCGCCAGTCGTTCATTGCCGGATGCAATGCCGCCCCGGTAAGGATACGCAGGTCCTATGATTTTGATCTTTGCCAATTTATTCCTGAGTTATGGTTTGTTTCAACAAATTTGCAACATGTTTGTCAATCGGGAAAGTGAATTCTTCAGGATTTAAGTTTTTTACTGCCGCCCACCGGAATGATTGGTTCCCGTTTTTCAATTCTTCGAAGTCGAAAGGTCGGTCTGATATTTTGAACTGTATCGGGCCGTCGAATTGTGCCATGTAGTATATGCTGATGAGTTGATGATCGTTGTAAAAAAGAGCTTTTTGGTAGAACTCGGTAGTGTAAAAATGTTCGGTAGCGCTAATCGGCTGGTTACATTCTTCCATCATTTCACGCCGGAGACAATCAACGGGGCCTTCTCCGAAATTCATTCCGCCTCCCGGAAATTTTGTCATTTTCATTCCGAGTTGAAATTCGTCGGTTATCAGTACCTCGTTTTTTTCATTTATAAATAAGCCGTATACACGGATGGTAAATTTTGAAGGCAGAGTGTGGTTCATGAGTCGGGATATGAATTTAGGAAAGCAATAATTTCATTGTATTGATCGGGTTCGAACCAGTTAATCCTGGGGTCCCGGCGAAACCATGTCAACTGTTTCCGGGCATATTTGCGCGAGTTGTTTTGAATTTGCTCAATCGCCTCGTCGCGGGTACAGGCCCCGTCGAAATGAGCAAAAATTTCCTTATAGCCAACCGTGTTCAACGAGTTAAGGTGTTTCAGGTGGTAAATGCTGCGGGCCTCTTCAAAAAGTCCCTGTTCCACCATTTGCAATACTCGTTGGTTAATGCGTTCGTATAATTTTCCCCGCTCCATGTTCAGTCCGATTTTTATAATCCGGAAGGGACGTTCTCTTATTGTTTCGGAACGAAATGAAGAATATGGCTTTCCGGTCATCAAACAAATTTCCAGGGCATGCAGCATTCGTTTCGGGTTTTTCAGATCTACTTTTTCGTAATAAACGGGGTCGAGTTGTTTCAACTGAAGCCGGATTGCTTCGATGCCTTCTTTTTCAAATTCTTCGATTAGCTGATTGCGTATTTCCTGATCAACTGTTGGGAGGTCGTCGATGCCTTTGCATACGGCATCCACATAAAACATCGATCCACCGGTCATGATAAGCGGGTTGTTTGATGGGAAAAGTTGTTCCAATTTCTCCAATACTGCAACCTCAAACATGCTGGCATTGTAGTAATCGCTTACCGAAATGGTCTGAATCAGGTGATGTTTTACCGCTTTCAGATCTTCGTCTGGCGGAACAGCAGTTCCTATCGACAGTTCTCTGTAAATTTGCCGGGAGTCGGCTGAGATTATTTGAGTATTATAGTGTTGGGCAAGTTTCAGGCTGATGGCTGATTTTCCAATGCCTGTCGGGCCGACAACTACAATTAACGTCTTTTCCATCCTTCTCGTTTGAGGCAAAGATAGGAGATTTTGATGAAAAGAAGCCCCCTCTGATTTCACCAAAGGGGGAGAATTCGATGTAAGTGGTTGTATTGTTTTATAATAAAAAAAGGGGCTTAATAGCCCCCTTCAAGTAAATCGTCCATTTCCCCGAAAATTTCAGTATAATCATCTAAATCACCATAGTCGTGGTATGAATCAAAAAACCGGTCCGGTGCATCGATCAGTTCCACGTCTTCCGTCAAAATTTGTTTTGGGGCCTTGCCCAGTTGATAGGCAACCTGTGGTTCGTTTAGAATTCTTTCCATAGAAATTTCTGTTAATTCAATATAAAATGATCTGTCGTTTAAAAAGTCAAATGTATAAAGGAGTTTTTGTCCCTTCGTTTTTATCAAATCTTTGATCTTCGTTTTTTTCATTGTGTAATGAGGAATCCCGTTGCTTCCCATATCGATCAGGGTGACTTCAATACGTTTGGCCCAGCTTTCATCAGCAATAAAAAAGGAGGCTAATTGGTCGGAATCAAAATCCAGGCTTTGCTGTATAACGGAATGAAATATGGAAAATGTGTTTTCCTGATCAATTTCAATCAATCGTATAAAACCGGGGTACTCGTTCGTCGTGATTTTAAATATATATATCATGCCAATAAAATTATGCTTGATATTTATTAAAACAGCATTGTAATACCATATAAAATTAGTCTAACAAGCTTTTTTAACGGCAATTTTTTTAAAAAGGTTAGTCTGTGAATGTTAAAAAAGATTAATTTGGGAAATACACTATGTAAGGTATTGAAGGCTTGTTTTTTAAAGATAAATTATTTTTCTGTGTTTATTGAAAAACGAAGAAAAATCGAATGAACGGATTACTTTTTCATGAAATATTGTGTCATTCAGTTCGAAAATTAAAATTCAGGACGTCAGAAAAATTGATTTGCAGCTCTCGTAATTTATTCTGAAATTTCATGACTAATAGATTATATGGTTTGGCGACAATTTTAGAAGAAAAATTCAAATGTACATACAACGGATTATCAGAGAAAATATACGGATTGCCCTTCAGTCAATTCGCAGCAATTTGCTGAGAACCATTCTTACCATATTAATAATAGCTATCGGCCTGACTGCCCTGGTTGGAATTCTGACTGCAATTGATTCGATAAAGAGTTCAATCACCAAGGAATTTACCTCCATGGGGACCAATACGTTTACAATAACATCGCGCGGGATGCATGTTCAGGTTGGGAACAACCGGTATCGTTCGAGGAACTATTCTTACATTAATTATTATCAGGCGAAGGAATTTAAGGAAAAGTTTGATTTTCCGGCAACTGTTTCTCTTTCGGTTTATGCTACCGGAACGGGAACTTTGAAAAACGGAGAAAAGAAGACTAATCCCAATATCAGGGTGCAGGGCATCGACAATAATTATTTGTATACTGCAGGACACGAGTTAAATCTGGGCAGGGCTTTTTCTGATGATGATATTGAGTCGGGGCGAAATGTTGTGCTGTTGGGCGATGGGATTATTTCGAAATTGTTTGATAAGAACGAGGACCCGGTCAATAAAACGGTGAGCATTGGTAGTGGAAAATACAAAGTGATTGGCACGCTCAAATCGAAGGGAAGCGGGTTTGGCGGAAATGGCGACCAGATATGTTTCATCCCGTATACGAATGTGCGTAATTATTTTTCCCGTCCGAATATGAATTTTACCGTTCAGGTGAAGGTGGAAAATACTGAATTGGTTGATCCGGCAGTAGGTCAGGCAGAAGGAACGTTCCGGATTGTGCGGAATCTTAGCCCGCAGGAAGAGAGCGACTTCAATATCGAAAAGAGCGACAATCTGGTAAATATTCTGCTTGAGAACCTGAAAAATATTACACTGGTGGCTACTCTGATCGGATTGATTACTTTATTTGGCGCAGCCGTCGGATTGATGAACATCATGTTGGTCTCGGTTTCGGAGCGGACCCGTGAAATTGGCATCCGAAAAGCGATTGGCGCCAATTCAAAGGTAATTAAACAACAGTTTTTAATTGAAGCGATTGTAATAGGTCAACTGGGAGGCGCTTTGGGAATAGTACTTGGAATATTAGCAGGAAACGGGGTTTCGGCTCTGATAGGCATCCCGTTTTTTATTCCCTGGGTTTGGATTATTACCGGAGTGTTACTCTGTTTTGGCGTCAGCATTGCTTCCGGCTATTATCCGGCAAAAAAAGCATCGAAGCTTGATCCCATCGAGAGTTTGCGGTACGAGTAATCGGAAGTTAAAAATTTCCTCACCCGGGTGACGCCCCCGAAACTTCGGGGTTAATGGCGGTTTCCAGATGAATTTCAAATGTTATTAAAATAAATAGGGCGTAAAAAAAGAAAAGGCACAATAGCGCCTTTTCTTTATATGATTGTTCATTTGCCCGAAACCACCTCTTCATTTTCGGGAGAGACCGGGAGCGGGGCTATCTGATTATTTTACTGAATCCATGTATTCGATCAGTTCGCAAACTTTTGTAGAGTAACCCATTTCGTTGTCGTACCATGAAACAACTTTTACGAAAGTAGGAGACAACTGGATACCAGCGCCTGCATCGAAAATAGAAGTACGGGTATCGCCGATGAAGTCGTTTGAAACAACCTGATCTTCGGTATAACCAAGGATACCTTTCAATTCGCCTTCAGAAGCTTCTTTCATTGCTGCACAGATTTCGGCATAGGTAGTTTCTTTTGCCAAACGGGCAGTCAGGTCAACTACTGATACGTCAGGAGTTGGAACGCGGAAAGCCATACCGGTAAGTTTACCGTTCAATGCAGGGATAACTTTACCAACCGCTTTGGCAGCGCCTGTTGACGACGGGATGATGTTCTGACCAGCGCCACGGCCACCTCTCCAGTCTTTTGCCGAAGGACCGTCAACTGTTTTCTGTGTTGCAGTTGTAGCATGAACGGTAGTCATCAAACCTTCCAGGATACCAAATTTGTCGTTCAGTACTTTTGCGATTGGAGCTAAACAGTTGGTGGTACATGAAGCGTTTGAAACAAAGTTCATATCGTTTTTGTATGAAGTGTGATTTACACCCATTACAAACATTGGAGTATCATCTTTTGAAGGAGCAGAGAAAATAACTTTTTTAGCGCCTGCATCGATATGACCCTGAGCTTTTGTTTTTTCAAGGAACAGACCAGTTGATTCAACAACGTAATCAGCGCCAACAGCTCCCCAGTTGATGTCAGCAGGGTTTCTTTCAGCAGTAACACGGATTTCTTTTCCGTTAACAACTAATTTTCCGTCTTTTACAGCAACTTCGCCTTTGAACAAACCGTGGGTTGAATCGTATTTTAACATGTAAGCCATGTAGTCTACATCAATCAGGTCGTTAATCGCAACTACCTGAATGGTTCCTTTTGCAATAGCCTGGCGGAAAACGAAACGACCAATGCGTCCGAATCCGTTGATACCGATTTTAATTTGTGACATAGTTGATTATTTTTAATTAATGTATGAAAGAATATTAATTTGTCTGTAGTGCCATTTAATTTTTGGCCACACAAAATAAATATATATATACAGAAACATCAAATTTTTTTTCCCGACCCATCGATTTTATCAGATTCTTTAATTTTCAGTTAATGTTCAGAAATTTCAAAGTTCGTTCTTTTGTGGATAAATGAATTCTGACAGATGTCTGAAACCCGATTTGCGATGTCTGATTCTCGATTTTCGGTCAACCTAACTTTTGTCAGTTGGCTGTAAGTTGTATACTAATTGGCCCTGTTTTCTTCTCGTCAGAGTTGAATTTTCAGTAAATCCCCCCGCCACTTGCAGAAATATTCAATTCTCAGAGGCTGAAAAACGGGGCAAATAATTGAAAAACTATTATTTAAATCGAAAAAGCAGGTTTGCGGAAAGTATCCGTTTAGAAAAAACAGGAACAATATGGATAAGTTTACGCATGACATGGATAGTTTTAGGAGAAAATTAATAAGGTGGGGAACCCTGGATGGTTTAACGTAGTTCTTCGGCAAGAGTACTCCGGACATGGATATTGAAAGGGGAGAAACAGAAAAGGATAGGGAGAAACAGTTTTAATAAGTAAAAGCAACAGAATTTTCATAAGCCAGAAGTTCCCCTGGTTTGGGGGAAATGTCCGAGGGACAAAGGGGGGTGACTGTTTCGGCAGAACTGTATGCAGGGCAGTTGCAAACAGACTTACAGGAGGTAAATATGCTTAAAAACAGTATTAATAATGGTAGGATTGCCTTCGATTTCATATTTCTGTCCGGATTTCTTGGGAAAATAACGGAAAAAAAGCAGAAAAATTGCAGAATCGGTTCGGATATAAATAAAAACTGTATTTTTATGTGAAAATTTTAAGTAGGCTTTTGCCCGCTTAGTTATTTTATTATTACGTAAAGTCGGTGCTGAATCAGAAGGAGGTAATTATCCTCAAACTTCAGTGCAGACAGTGGATGCAAGTAAAAAATAATTGCAAAATATTTTATTTTTATGCAAGATTATTTTTGTACATTGCTGAGAATTTTTATACGTTTGTAATATATTGACTTTAATATAAGACGCTAATGTCTGAAAATATAAAGAAAATGAATGATATAACACAATCAATCAATCAATTAAGTTCAATTAAAAAACAATTGCTATGAGAAAATCATTTACACGGTTTTTTGGATTGTTATTGGTTCTCTTGATTAGCTTGAGTAGTTATGCGGCTCCTACCTATATACCTGTTACAGGTGGTGGTGCCGGTACAACTAACTTAAAGCTGTCCCAGGAGTTATCGGTAACATTTGATGGCGCGGTAACCGCTTCGGCTACCAAGTACGTCCGCTTGTATAATGACAAAGGTACTGTAGGAGTTGGCGACGACGTTCCGTTGTTTGTTCAACCGGCCACAGATCATGAAATCATTGTATCAGGCTCAAAAGTTACATTCAACTTTGCCAGCTATCTGGTTGAAGGTGGATCGTATTACATTGCCTATGATGCAGGCGCTTTCTTTGTTGGAGGTGCTGCACAACCTGCGGTGAATCAGGAAGTATGGTTGTTCGACATTGGTGACTGGACACCTCCCAAGCTGGCAACAGCTACTCCGCTGACTCCTGCTGATGGTTCTACCAATGTTGCTGCGGATGTCAATTTCGTGGTGAAATTTAATGAAGCTGTTATTCTTGGAACTCCTGTTTCAGGAAATGGTTCGGGTTTTTACCTGATGAAAGATAATGGCACTGGTTACGGCGACATTGTTGAAGTTGTTCTCGCTGCAAACATAACCGGAGCGGGTACTACAACCCTGACTATTAATCCGGCTGTGAATATGGCTGAAAAGTCGAATTACTATATATTAATAGAGAATGGTGCGGTAGTTGATAATAGTGGTAATGCGAATAAGTTTGCCGGATTTGTTGATGAAGGCAAAGCATTTGCTGATAAAACCTGGGGCGTTTCTACAAAAGATATGACTGCTCCTGTAGTTACTGTAACTTCAGTTTCTGCTACTACCACTTCTGTAACTGTTGCTGTAAAATCGGATGATGCAGGTTTTGTATGGGTTGATTATGTTGCTGACGGCGCTGCCGGTCCTGCTTCAATCACTACTTCCGGTCAAAAACTGACCTTTACTGCAGCCGGTACCCAGGAAGTTACTTTCTCTACTATGGCTGGTACTCCTACTGAAGGAGCTGCTTTGAAACGTGATGTTTGGGCAGGTTCTCAGACTAATATTAATAAAGCCGGTGTTGCAGAAACTCCTGTTAATGCTGCTGCTGTTGACGCTGCTGCTGCTAAGAAACTGGATGTAACACTTGTTGATGGTGTTGTACCGACACTTGCTGCCGCTTTCGATCCTGCAAATGGTTCGACCGGTATTGCAAAAAATAAGAAACTGACTTTAACTTTCTCAGAAGCAGTTAAACTGGGTACAGGGAATGTAGTAATTAAAAAGACTGTTGACAATTCAACATGGAAAACATATTCAATTACTGATATTGCTGCAATAAAAGATCTTGTTGCCGGTGATAAGAAGAAAGTTGAAATGACTCTTCCTGATAATTTTGCCAGTTTGGTACAATATTATGTATTGGTTGATGCAGGAGCTATAACCGACCTTGCCGGAAATCCATACGCAGGTGTTCCTGCTGCTCTTCCGCAAAGCTGGATATTTACTGTTGTTGACTATGAAGCTCCTACCTTTGCAGTTGCTCCTGCCAATGGTGAAGCTGTTAAAGCTACGGTTACTACTAATATTACGCTTACATTCAATGAAAACATTCGTCATTCTTCAGGTAATGCCCTTGTAAACGCTGCATCGGTAAATGCCAATGGTTTGCAGGAAGCATTCATGTTGTATGAAAATGGTACTCTGCAATCAACGTATACCTATACATTTAATGGTACCAATGCGATAACGATTGTACCGAATGCAGGTGCTTTGCAAAAACAAAAAACCTATCGTTTGGTATTCTATGCTTACTGGATTGAAGATATGCTCGGAAACACTATTACATCTCCGATTGATATCACGTTCACTACAAAAGATGAAATCGCTCCTTCAATCAGTGCATGGGGGCCAGCTACAGTTGATGTTTCCAGTAATCTGACCATTACGTTAACCGAGGCT
Organism: Prolixibacteraceae bacterium; assembly: GCA_003506435.1. Classification (GTDB taxonomy): domain Bacteria; phylum Bacteroidota; class Bacteroidia; order Bacteroidales; family Prolixibacteraceae; genus GWE2-42-39. The sequence continues at coordinate 37,112 of DOAQ01000007.1, read as the reverse complement.
GTACGCATGGCTGATGACAGTGAAATTACCAATTCCAATGTCGCCAATTTAATTATTTTGCGCAAATGGGGTGGTGCCAGCTTTACAACTGTTGGTTCTGCTGATTATTCAGTATCGATTGATGCTGCCAAGAAAGTTATTACTGTTGACCCTGTTGCGGATCTTCCAAGCGGAGGCCAATATCGTTTGACTATTTCTCCAAATATTGAAGACCTTTCGGGTAATGCACTTACCAATGTAACCCAGCTTGGTGCTGCTTTTGGCGCTGCTACTTCTGGAACTGACCGTGAAAAGGACTATACTGTAAAAGATTATGTTGCTCCGGTTGTAACTTTAGCTCCTGCCAATGGCGCTTCTGTCGCTGCATCAACAACAATTGTTGTAACTGTAAGCGAAGCTGTGACATTGCTGACAGGCGCACCTGTTAATCAATCAATCATCACGTTACGTGAAGGTGGTATTAATGGTACCGATATAGTTCTTCCTGCTCCTGCTGTTGCCGGTAATGTTTATACATTTACTCCTGCACCTGCACTGAATGCCGGGAAAACATATTATTTGGCTGTTGATGCAACATTGAAAGATGTAAGCGGTAATGTAAACACGAAAGTTACTTCTACTTTCACCACTCAGGGGAATACTCCTCCGAATGCAATTGCCGGAACAATTTACAGTCCTGCTGCAGCAAGTAAACTAAATGCTAAAAACTCTGTAATTACAGTAACATTTACAGAAGGTGTAAAATTGGTTGCAGGACAAGAAGCTGCCGCTACTGTTAATGTTGATGGTGGCGCTGATTTGAATACAACTGCTGCAACATTAAGCGCTGATGGTAAAGTGTTGACTATACCTCATGCTAATTTTACGGCTACTGCTGCCGGAACTCCGGTTAATAATAACGTAGTAGTAAACATTCCTATTGGTATGCTTACTGCCGGTGATGGTACTACTGCCATGACTGCTGCTATTACCTGGTCGTTTGGCTCACAAGACGAAACTGCTCCTGTTCCTACCTACACGCCGGCTTTGGCTGCTACTCCTGCAGGAATTGCACTCAATGTAACTCCGAAAATTAATTTCAACGAAGAAGTTAAAATATTACCAACTGCTTATGTGGAAATCCGTGATGTTGCAACTGATTATCTGGTGCAAACTATTACCGGTTCCAGTAACCTGTCGTTGAAATCTGTCGGTGGAACAAATAATGAATTGAATATTAAATTATTAGGTAATCTTACATACGGAAAATCATACTACATTTTCATTCCTCCGAATGTTATAACCGACACAAGTGACAATAACTACGCTGGTGTGGTAAATAAACCATCGGATGGTGTAAATGTGGCTTGGGATTTTGATGTTCTTGCTAATCCTGGTGCCTTGGTTGTTAATGAAGATAAATCTGTTCCTGCAGTATTTACTGATAATGTTGCATTGGATGCTAACCTGGTAGTAGATTTTTCAAATCCTTTGAATTCAGGTTCGATAGATAACAATAAAAACTGGGTTCTTTTAGAGCTTACAGGCTTTACTTCTACAACAGGTACTGTTGCCGGTATTGCTGCTGTTGCTGATCAATCTTCAGTTATTGATGCATCGACAACATATTCAGGTAATAAAGTTACTATTGACCCGGATCTGAATTTGAAGGCGAATAAATGGTATATTTTACGTTTCGAAAATGGGTTTATCAAGGACATTTATGGTACTGCATTAACTGGTTCTTCTACCGGGCCAGGCGCTGCAGCAGGTCAGTTGACGTATGCCGGATTGAATCCTAATGATATCGTATTCCATACCGGTTCTGCACAAGGTCCGATTGCCAGCATTCAACCTGCTCATAAACAGGAAAATGTTGCCAAAAATTCGAATATCGTTATTACCTTCAATGAACCATTCTTTAAAGCAGGTGGTGCAGCAGCAGTTACTGTTGCTGATTTGGAAGCATGGCCAAGTGCATATATTACTGTAAGCAGTAATAATACCGGCGCAATAGCATACAATGCTACCATTTCCGGTAGTTCAATTTCCATTGACCCGGTTGCTGACTTCGGTATTCTTGATAATGAACGTGTAACTGTAACTGTGCTTGCAGGCAAGTTCTACGATGCAGCCAACAATACCTACGATGCTTTGATGGGATCAGGTGCTATTGGTTCTCCCGCTGATGATCAGGTGTTCTATTTTGACCCGATCGACCAGACAGGTCCGATTGCTGCTGTTTCCGGTTTGGCTTCGGCTAAAGGTACTGAGCTAACTTACAAAGTTACTTCGAATGAACTGGGATTTGTTTACAGTTTAGCACAGTTAACTACTGCTGCTGCTCCGTCGGCTGCTACAATCAAAGCAAACGGTACAGTAACTGAAATTAAAGCTACTGCTACACCTACTCCTTCTACAGCTATTAAAGTTGAAGGGTTAACTCCCGGAACTTCTTATACCGTTTATGTAGTTGGTATCGATGCTGTTGCTACTCCGAATACCGGAGCCGTTGCTTCAGCAGCAGTTACTACTCCTGACGATGTTGCACCAACGTTTGTAAAAGCGCTACCGGCATCTCCGGTTGCAACTGCAACTCCTACGATTTCATTTGAATACAATGAAAACTTGGCTGCTGCTGCTGCAGGTCTTGCTGTTGTTCGTGAGAAATCAACTCAGGATATTGTCGCTGTTTGGAATATTGCCGCACTCGCTGGTACGAGCGATGTTGGTGTAACTTCAGTTAAGAAAGTTACATTGAACCTTGCTGACGCGATGGCTGGTAGTGTTGCTGCATTTACTTCTGAAACTACTTACGAGGTTCGTTTAGACCCGCAATCGGTTCAGGATCTTGCTGCTCCTGCTAATAAAAATGCTGATCCTGTTGTATATGAATTTACAATTAAGGATTTGGTTGTACCAACGATTACCGCTACTTCTCCTGCAAAATCGGCTGTTGGCGCTGCTCCGACTCATTCGGGTCAGAATGTAAGTATCACTTTCAGCGAAAACATGACTCCTACTGCAACGGTTATCCGTGTTTATGAAGATCGTGGAGCAGGTTTCGCAGGAAGTATTGTTCCGAATAATGAAATTGAAACAATTGATCCAAATACCGTTACCTGGAGTGCAGATCATAAGAAAGCTACATTCAGTGTTTCTCACTTCTTGCTGAAAGCAGTTACTGAGTATTACATTGTTGTTGCTGACGCATGTTTCAAAGATGATGGTAGCAATAACCCAAGTTGGGCAGCTTTCTTAGGCGCTAATGTATTCCAGTTTAAAACTTCGGATCAGACAACTTTGACTGCAACTCACACATTTGCACCGGCTCCTCTTGTAGCCAATACCAATGTGAACCCGACAGCCGTTATTACAATTAATATTGTTGGTGAAGATGTAGTTTGGACAAAACATCCGTTCAAACAATACATTGTTCCGGCTAATGCGGATTCAATTTTGAGTATCTATGATGCAAGTGGTGTTGAACTGACATCAGCAAAAGTTACTTTGAATGCTATTGATACAGATGCTTCAGGTGGTATTGACCGCTTTACCATTACTCCTATTACTAAATTAACTGACAATTCATCGTATACAGTTAAGTTTAATGACATTGAGGATATTAATGGTAATGATGTAGTGGATCATGTAGCTGCCGGAACCCAGTTTACATTTACAACTGGTGACGGAACAGCTCCGAAGATTACATTCAATCCTGCCAATAAGTCTGTTGAGACAAGCGAAAATGGTCCGTTCGTAATGACATTTGACGAACCATTATATGCTTTCACCGGTGTTATTGGTAGTGCCGCTCAGGTAATCGATAATAACCTGGTTGCAAGCTATGTCGAATTATATAATGTTACTACGACTGCTTCTATTCCGTTTAATGCTACAATTGCAGCAGATTACAAAACCATCACAATTACTCCACAGGCTGCTATTGCACAACCGAATGTTGCTGCGACTGTAGTTCGTTACGGGTTTAATACTGCAAAAGCTGTAGGTGACTATTACGGAAACCAGATTGCTGCAGGTTCTACTCAGAATATTGTTGGTACTGCTACTGCTTCAGCTACTACATTTGCTGAAACTACAATTCGCGACTACAAAGCTCCGAAAGTAATTGTTGCCGGTTATACTCCTATTGGAGCTACTACTGCTACTAAAGCGATGACAGTTCAGTTTGACGAAGATATCGCAAAAGGTTCAGGTAACCTGTATATTCGTGAACTGGAAACAGGTACAATTATTGAAACTGTTCCTGCTTCTGCGGTGACTGTTACATTGAACCACACTACTTTGGGAGATTATATTACTGTGCCTCATGCAGCCTTCGCTATGAATACCAAGTTTTATGTAACGATTGACGAAGGTTTTGTAACGGATGTTTCAACCAGCAAAAACAAATTTGCCGGTATCAGCGATGCTACTTCGACTTTAGGCAAGACTTGGACATTCAATACTGCTGACATCAATGGACCTGCAGTTAAATCAATGTCTCCTGCTCCTCTTTCTGCTGAAGTATTGCTGGAAGAAAAATTGAAATTGATTTTTGATCAACCCGTACAAGCTGGTGTTGGAAATATCGTTATCTATGAAGCCGACGGTACTCCTTATGACATCATTCCTGTACCAAGTGCAAATGTTGATTTCAATGCTCAGTATGCTGCCGGTGGTGGCGATACAATCGTAACTGTATCTCATCTTAAATTCCAGGATGCAAGTACCTACTTTGTACGGATTGCTAAAGGCGCTATTGATGATAAATCAGGTAATGATTACGCAGGTATTGCTGACCGTACCTGGACATTTACAACAGAAGACTATACTCCTGCCACTTACACTATTGTAACTCCGCTGGATGATGCTACTACTGTTGGTTTGATGCCTACTTTCGAATTAAAGTTCAACAGGGCAATTCAGGCCGGAACCGGGAAAATCCAGTTATGGAAGCGTTCAGGTGAAGTAAAACTTCAGGAAATTAATGGTACGGCTGCAACAATTGCTGCTGATGGTAAGTCGGCTACATTCACGTTCCCAACTAAATTACCGGAAGCTACTGACTTGTACGTTATCGTTAATTCGAATGCTTTTGTAAATGCGTCAGTCAGTCATGTACCATTCATTGGTATCACCGAACAATGGACTTGGAACTTTACAACCGGAACAGATGCAATTGCTCCAACCCTTGTAAGTGTTTCTCCGGATGCAGCGACAGGTTTGAAACCTGCTGATGTGAAACTGGAACTGACATTGAGCGAAGACGTAGCTGCAGGAACAGGTAACATTGTTATCTACAATGCTGCAACTGATGCTTTAGTAAAAAGTACTCCTATAACTGATCCTTCTGTCACTATTGCCGGTGCTAAAGTTACTGTAACTCTGGCTGCTGGTACTCTTGCAGAACAAACGAGCTACTATGTATTGGTTGACGCAGGTGCAATTAAAGATAAAGCTGTGACTCCAAATTCATTTGCGGGAATTACCGACAAAACAAGATGGACATTCGCAACTGGCGACTTTACTGCTCCGACTAAAGTTTCTGTAGAGCCTAATGCTACTACTATAACATTCAACCATCCGATACTTGTACTTACGATGAACGAACCTGTTAAACTTACTGCTGCCGGTGGTAGTGTAACTATAACGAAAGTGGGTACAACTACTACTCCTGTAACTATTCCGTTGACTGCTGCTATGATTAGCGCTGATGGTAAGGTAATTACTATGACCTACGTTGCAGCAGGCGCTGTCGGATTAGATAAAAACACTGATTATTTTGTAACGGTTCCTGCCGGTGCACTTGAAGATAATGCAGGTAATGACTTTGCAGGTATAACTACTGCTACTGCATGGACATTCAAAACCGGGACTAGCTTTGCTACCGGTAATGACCCTGTACTTGGTTCTCTCGAGTTTAAGGTTTATCCGAACCCATTTGTTAATGAACTTAAAGTTGATAACGCTTCTGAACTTTCACGGATCATCATCACCAGTATGACTGGCCAGAAAGTAAAAGAAATTGTTAACCCAACTTCGACAATTCAAACAAATGAATTACGCAGTGGCGTTTACTTCATCTCATTGTATGTTGATGATGTAGTTGCCAAAACTGAAAGGATTGTTAAAAGGTAATGCCGAATTGATTGATTAAAAAGGGGAGGCCTGAGGGCTTCCCTTTTTTATTTTAAGATGGCCCCCTCCGGCTTCTGGGCATTGCAATAGACCCTGAAACAAGTTCAGGGTGACGCTATTATATGTGATGTAATATCATAAAATACCGAATAAATGGAACTTCTTTTAAATCATAGAACCATCCGAAAATACCAGCAAAAAGATATTTCACAGGAAGATTTGAATATAATTATTGAAAGTGGCATCAGAGCATCAAATACGGGCAACATGCAGCTTTATAGTGTAATTGTTACCCGTGATCAGGTAAATAAGGAGAAACTGTCTCCTTTGCATTTTAATCAACCTATGGTGAAACAGGCTCCGGTAGTGCTGACTATTTGTCTTGATATAAACCGTTTTAACAAATGGTGCGATTTGAATTCAGCAGATCACGGATACAATAACCTGCTGTGGTTTGTTACCGGTGTAATTGATTCAATGTTGTTTGCTCAGAATATATGTATAGCTGCTGAAAACCTGGGGCTTGGAATTTGTTATCTTGGAACAACTATTTATAATGCTGCTGAAATTATTGAGGTTTTAAAGCTTCCTAAAGGGGTATTCCCGGTTACTACAATTACCATTGGTTATCCGGATGAAAATCCGGAACAGATAGATCGTCTCAATTTGAAAGGTATTATTCACGACGAAGTTTATACCGATTACGATGAGGTTGCAATAGCTGGTTTATTCGCGTATAAAGAAGAGTTGGAAAGCTCAAGGAAGTATGTATCTGAAAATAATAAACAGAATCTGGCACAAGTATTTACCGATGTCCGGTATAAAAAAGTGGATAACTTCTTTTTTTCTGAAAAGTTATTGAAGACAATCAGAGATCAGGGATTTGATGTTTGAAAGCCTCTCTGGAAATGCAAAAGATTAGTGAAAAGATGGGGCGTATATGGAAATTTTAACCTGAAATTTGAAACTTTCTAGCTGATTGTATTCCGGTTTACCAGGTCAAAGAAATCTTGCCGGTAGTTGTTTCCTATGGGTAGTTTCTTTTTATTAATCTCAACCATGTTCCCTTCAATCGTTGTAATCTTGTCGAACCGGATAATAAACGATTTGTGAATTCGGAAGAAATCCTTCTCGGGAAGCATGTCTTCCATCTTTTTCATCGATGAGTTGGTCACCAAATGCGAATCTTTCAAGTGGATTTTAATATAATCGCCCAATCCTTCAATATAGAAAATTTCATCGATTGAAACTTTGTGAACCTTCTTATTGGATTTGATAAAAAGGTATTTGCTTTTCATTTCCTCTGCGGGGAGCGACGGATAAATCAATTTAATTTGTTCCCCTGCTTTCTGTACAGCCTTTAAAAAGCGCTCAAATGAGAATGGTTTTTTAAGATAATCAAGTGCGTTGAGTTCGTAGCTTTCCAGTGCATAATCGGTATAAGCGGTCGTGAAAATAACCAACGGCGGATTTTTTATATTTCTCAGGAAATCGATGCCCGAGAGTTTCGGCATATTTATATCGAGAAACATCAGGTTGACCGGATTTTCAGAAATTGCTTCCAGTGCTTCCAGTGCATCGTTACATACACAGACAATATTCAGGTTGTGAATTTCTTTGGCATATTGCAGGATTACATTCTGTGCCAATGGTTCGTCGTCAACTATGATCGCGTTTATTTGCATGATGATCTTTTAGTTGTAAGTTAAGAAATACCGTGAAAACATTCTCTGCATTGTTAACCACTAATTTATAATCTTTTTTTCGATAAAGAAATTGCAACCGCTTCTCAACATTCTGTAATCCAATTCCGTGTGCCTTATCTTTCGGGATTGTGAGGTTTTCAGCATAATTATTCCGGACTTCAAAGAATACCTGATCGTCGGTGAACCTGAATGCAATATGAATGAAAGGCGCATCGGCAGGCGATCGTATCCCGTGCTTAAAAGCATTGTCAATAAAGGGTTCGAACAGCAAAGGAGCAATTTGTTTATTCGGAATTTTCCCTTCCATACTGAAACGAAGATCGACTTTTCTGCTCAGTCGTAATTTTTGGAGCTCAATAAAGTTGGTTACAAAATTGATTTCTTTCTCCAACGAAATAAAATCTTCTTTCGATTCGTACAAAACATGCCTCATTAAATCGGAAAGCATCAGTATCAGTCGGGGCGTTTCTTTTGAGTTGGAGAGCGCCAGTGAATAGATATTATTCAGGCTATTGAAAAGAAAATGAGGGTTTATCTGTGCTTTTAAGCTTTTTAGTTCAGCTTCCAGTTTCTGCCTTTGCATTTTATTGTACTGAAGGCTGATGTCCTGCAAAACCAGCCAATCGGTGACAAATTTCGCAAACGAACTGATTGCCACATAAATCATGTGTGCGAAAAAGAATGCTGAGAATACTTCGGAATGAAAAGTATCGAATTTGCTTTCCGGAGAAAAAAGAAAATGGAGCGGGTAAATAAACAGGAACTGAGTAATCAGAGCAGAAAAAAAGAGCGTGATGGTTAGCCAGAAAGTATAGAAAATGTAATGTTTATTTTTAAGGAAGCCGGGAATTAACACCTTCAGGTTGATATAAACAGATACCGCAAAACAAACATTCAAAAAAAACGATTTTAGGAAAGCAGGAGTTCCGGTAATTGCTGAACCTTCGGAGATAATCCGGATCTGAAAAACGGTAAATACCAAGCTGAAAAGCCAGAAAAATATCTGGACTATTGTTTTGTACCGCCTGTATTTTCCCTGATTCTGCATCAGATACGGTCCCTTTTTTTTATGAATTTCAGGAAATAGTATTTTATCGGGTTGGTGTATTTCAGTTGTTTCCAGGGACGGCTACTATGCGGTTTATGCACAACCGGCAGGTTCATTGCCAGGTAATTGCGGAAACCAAGTTGTTTCGATTTACGGGAAATAAAAACATCGTACCAGTGTTTTTCTTCTGAAAGCTCATCGAAACTGAAATTTTTCAGCAATTCGGGACTTAAAAGTGTGCAACAAAAGCTGAGGCTGTGACTGGTGTCAACGATCGGCCTTTTCTCGTTTCTGAAATTCAGATAGGGGAAATTCACCTGCCCGTTTTTGTCAGTCGTTACAGCGCCGACCATCCCGCATTTCTTATTCGTCCTACTTAGTTGAATCAGATTTGAGAGGGTATCTTTTTTTACTTCAACATCCGACTCAACAATAATCAGCGGCAACTCCATTTCGAGGGCTTTTTCCCGGGCCATGTTCAGCACCAGCCGGTAATTCGGCGATGGGGTAGTGGTAACATCCTTTAGATTGATCAGTTCGAACCTGTATCTTTCCTTGTTCGCGTTCAATATATCCTTTGTTTCATCGGTGCTAAAATCATTATAAATAATGTGTTTGACTTTTACATCAGACGAGTAAACCGACCGGATCGTTTCCAGGGTGGTGTCCGGCGAATCTTTTACCGGCGTTATTACAAGAGCTTCGAACATGAAATTGTCATTGATGAGAATTAGCACGAATTTAAATGAAAACGGAGAAACCATGGCATTATTTGACCGACAATTTTCGCAATAGTCGGAATTTATCTTTCACCTTTGTGTTTTCCGTACAGGATATTCGATGCTGGATAACGCGATTCTCGATTTGGCGTGAGAAATTTATACCTTTTATCTTCTTCGGAATTCTGAGCAGCAAATGGCCGTAGCGACGGCAACGTTCAACGATTCGGGTTTTGAGTTGTTTTCAGCAAAAGAAGGTATAAAAAGCCTTTCGGAAATCAACGGTTCAATTTCTGAGGAAATACCGTTCCCTTCGTTTCCCATGACAAGTATTCCGGTGGGGGAAAGTTGCTGCCAGTAAATGTTTTTACCATCCAGAAAAGCGCCATAAACCGGGCATCCCAATTCTTTTTCATGCTGAAGAAAATCGAGCAGCTCAGTATGCACTAATTTTACCCTGAAAATGGCGCCCATGCTGGCTTGTACTACTTTCGGGTTGTATCCGTCAACGGTATCGCGTGAGCATATAATTTGGTCGATTCCAAACCAGTTGGCAATGCGCAAAATGGTTCCCAGATTGCCCGGATCCTGGATGCAATCGAGTGCCAGGCTGAGCCGGCCTGCACATTTTATTTCGGAAACAGCAGGAGATGGTTTTTTTATCACGGCCAGTGTTTCCTGCGGCGATTGCAGCAGACTTGCCTTTTTTATATTTTCCTTGTCGGTAATAATAATCTCGGAAGCAGAGGCCGGGTCAATATTTCTTTTTGAAAAAAAATCCCCGGTGCATACCAGCAATTCAATTTCGAAGCCCGAAGCAAGGGCTTCTTCAACCAGTTTGTTTCCTTCGGCTAAAAAAACACCGTGTTCCTCGCGTATTCTTTTCCGGTCGAGCGACTGAATGAATTTTATTTTGTTTTTGCTGAGCATATCCTCTAACTTTCGTTTATCTTGTAAAAATAAAAAAGCTGCGAAGTAATTAATTAAACTCATCCATGTTATTTTTGTACAAACTGATAATTTGAATGCAATTTTTTCGGACACACATATACCACAGGTCATTCATCGTAATTCTGGTTTCAGGAATATTTCTTTTTGTTGGGTGTAATTCTACAAAATATGTTCCTGAAGGGAAGTATATGCTCAATAAAGTTGAGATTCAGCTTGACAATGAACAGGTGTCGAAGGAAGAACTTAAAGTGCATGTCAGGCAAAAAGGGAATCTCCGGATTTTGGGTTTTTTGAAGTTTCATTTGGGCATGTATAATTTGTCGTCCACGAAGCGTGAAACCGACTGGCTGAAACGTATTGGCGAGGCCCCTGTTATTTACGAAGAGTACCAGGCTCAGCGTAGTATCGACCAGATGAACGTTTACCTGCGGAACAAAGGCTATTACAATGCAGTAATTCTGGATTCGCTGGTTTACCATTCGGGAAAACCGAAGGTCGATCAGTTGTATCGTGTAATTACGGGTAACCCATACACGATTCGTAAGTTAGAATTTGCTGTTACCGATATTCAGGTAAAGAACCTGCTTGTAAATGATTCGGCGAACCATCTGATACGGGTGGGCCGCATTTTCGATGTAGATGTGCTGAATGCTGAACGCAACCGGATTACCCGTTTCATGAAAAACAGGGGATATTACCTGTTCAATGAAAACCTTATTAGTTATGAAGCGGACAGTATGCTTAATAGTAAGCAGGTTGATCTGGTTTTAAAAGTTGAAGATGCCAACCCCGAAACCAATACGTTTGAGCCACATCGAAAATTCAGGGTAAACCGGTATTTCGTGAATTCCGATTATACGCCGGCACATATCCAATCGGGTATTCCAATATTGCCGGATACGCTGACTGAAAAGAATTATTCTTTTTTATATAAAGGGGAACTGAATTATAAATCAAGTTTATTTAAAGACCTGAACAGGATTCCGGATAGTACTTACGTTTCCCTTGGAAATATAGAGAAAACGTATAGCGCATTAAACCGGCTCCGGCAGTTTAAAGTAATCGATATCAATTTTTCTAAATCCGATTCTGTGTCGGCAAATGGCGATGGTATACTGGACTGTAATTTTCAATTGTCGCCTTTGCCAAGACAGGGAATGTCGGTCGATGTCGAGGGTACCAATTCGTCGGGCAACTTTGGCGTTGCAGGAAACCTAAATATTCAGCACCGTAATGTTTTTAGAGGGGCCGAGGTTCTCGATTTTCAGATCAGAGGGGCGATGGAACGCCAGCAAACCATCAGCGGAAGTAATCTCGATTTTAATACCCGCGAATTTGGTTTGGAAACCGGCATTACGTTGCCAAAATTTCTTAGTCCGCTGAAGAATTCCCGCTATTTTAGTTTCCAAATTCCACAAACCAAGCTGAGTATAGGGTACAATTATCAACACCGACCCGATTATACCCGGACCATCAGTACCCTCCGTTTTGGATATCACTGGAAAAGTTCAGAAAATATTACACAAACGCTAAACCTCTTCGATTTTAATTTTGTCAACTTGTCTGAATTTAACGAGGAGTTTATCAATTCAATAAAAGACTTCTACATAAAAAGCAGTTTTACCGACCACCTGATTTCAGCAACCAATTATTCCTGGGTTTTTAATAACCAGAAGCAGAACCAGATTGGCGACTACCGGTATGTAAAGATAAATCTGGAATCGGCAGGAAATATTCTGGGACTGTATTCCGGTTTGATAAATAAAGACAAGACCATAAAAACGGATTCGGAAACCAACGAGCAGCTTGCTTATTATGAAGTTCTGAAAACACGGTTTGCCCAATACTTAAAAACGGACTTTGAATATCGTTACGGACACAAATTCGACCAGTATAATTCAATTGTAGGGAGAGCCTTTGCCGGAATTGGCATCCCCTACGGAAATTTTGATGTGTTGCCTTTCGAAAAGAAATATTTTACAGGCGGAGCCAATGGGATCAGGGCCTGGCAGGTGCGGACGTTGGGGCCTGGCTCGTATGCCGCTCCGAAAACTTCATATCCAAATCAACTATCGGATATTAAACTGGAGGCCAACCTGGAATACCGTTTTCATTTGCTAATGATGATTGAAGGCGCTTTGTTTATGGATGCAGGTAATATTTGGGCTGTCAATTCGAAAGATAACAGGGAAGGAGCAGTTTTCAAACTCAATAATTTTTATAACCAGGTTGCCGTTGGAACAGGCTTCGGATTTCGATTCGATTTTGAGTATTTCCTGTTTCGTTTTGATGTAGGGATGAAGCTGCGCGACCCGTCGCAGGAAGAAGGACGTCGCTGGATTCCCGGAAATTATAAAATCGATGCCGATACGTTCAATCTTTCTTTCGCTATCGGTTATCCTTTCTGATTCATATCAAACGCTTCGGCGCAGCGTTCGCCATCGACAGCCGACGAAACAATACCCCCGGCATAACCAGCTCCCTCGCCACACGGATACAAACCTTTAATCCGGATATGTTCCATCGTTTCTTCGTTGCGGGGAATGCGGACAGGCGACGATGTTCGCGATTCAACGCCAACAATCACGGCTTCATTGGTCAGGTAACCTTTTGCTTTTTGGTCGATAAGTTTAAACGCTTCTTTCAACCGGAAAGCAATGCTTCGCGGCAGTTTTTCATGCAGCGGAGAGGTGACCAATCCCGGTTTGTATGATGCCTGTGGTAAGTCCTGTGAGTTTCTTCCTGCAACAAAATCGGCCAACCGCTGGGCGGGGCCAAATTGTGTTCCTCCATTCAGTTTAAAACACAGCCGTTCCATTTTTCGCTGAAATTCAAGACCTGCAAATGCGCCTGTATGACGAAATTCGTTCAGGTCTTCGGGACGTATTTCAACTACTATGCCCGAGTTGGCATAGCGGGTATTGCGGTTGCTGGGCGACATGCCATTTACCACCATTTCTCCCGGGGCAGTTGCCGCCGGTACCATGATTCCGCCCGGGCACATGCAGAATGAATAAACGCCCCGGTTTTCAACTTGTTCGACAAATGAATAGGTAGCGGCAGGCAGGTACGGACCGCGTTCCGTTTGTTTATACTGAATGGTATCGATGAGTGCTTGCGGATGCTCGGCCCTGACGCCGACAGCAAACGACTTTGCTTCGATGGTAATCCCTTTCTGATACAGCAACTCGTATATATCGCGGGCCGAATGGCCTGTTGCCAGAATGACTGCCAGTCCTTTCACTTTGCTGCCATCGGCCAAAACAATGCCTTTGCAGGTTTCGTTTTCCACTATAAAATCGGTAACCCGCGCACTGAAATGAATTTCACCACCGGCATTGATGATGGTCTGCCGGATGTTCGTAATAATTCCCGGTAATTTATTCGTTCCGATGTGCGGATGAGCATCAATTAAAATATCTTCGGATGCCCCGTTAAAATAAAATACCTCCAGTATTTTATGCACATCTCCCCGTTTTTTCGAGCGGGTGTACAGCTTCCCATCCGAAAAAGTGCCGGCGCCACCTTCTCCAAACCCAAAATTAGAATCGGGGTTCACCAGATGGTCGCGATAAATGGCGGCAATATCTTTTTTGCGGTCGGCAACCGCTTTGCCCCGTTCAAAAACCAGTGGTTTATAGCCCAGTTCAATCAGGCGCAGCGCGGCAAACAGTCCGGCCGGACCAGCTCCAATTACAAGTACCGGCTCCTTGCTGCTTACATCGGTATAATGAAATTCAATTTTTTCTACTTCAGGAAGTTCATCCACATATACATCAAAAGCCAGATTGATGCGTATGTTCCGCTGGCGGGCATCAATCGACCTGCGTTTCAGTTGAATCAGTTTGATCTGTTCTTCTGAAACATGCAGTTTCTCGGCCAAAACAGGTTTGTAGAATTGCTCGTCGGACGCCTGTTTCGGGGAAAGCGATATATTGAGTTCTTTCTTCAACTTCTATTCGAAATGGAAACTTAGTGTAAATACATTGGATGTCAGTCGGTCGAATGCATATCCGTAATACTGAAGTTGTCCTTCCCCTGGCGTATCGAGGATGTTATTCAGACCAAGGCTGACTTTAAATTCGGTCGAAAGCCGGAAAAATTGCAGGTAGGAATCCCATCCGATGCCAAGTTCGGCATGAAAGCTACCGCGTTTTAAACGGACAAGATCTTCCACCCCTGTTTTCGAAATGTCAATCCGGTAAGAGCCACCTGCCAGAAGATACGGTTTTTGGTTATTAATGCGGTTCGATTTATATTTTATAAGCAAAGGAAAATCGAGAAATGTCGATTTGATAGAGTAGAATTCATCTCCTTCAGCATAATAATCAGAATTTGAATCGTATATCGGAATATTATACACCAACCGCCGCTCACCAAATGACATACCCGGCAAAAATCGTAAATCGAAATAATTATGCAGCCGCAAGCTTGAAACAATACCCACTGAAAAACCGGGAACCAGTTTGGACAAATCGGCCCTGATCACATCGTCGTTGGTAATGCTGTTTGGATCGCTAAGTTGCGGGTCAGGTTCTAATTCTCCGTAGGGGCCGTCGCCAATCGTTGGGTAATGAGATATTCCAAAGTCGAAAGCATTGATCCCCAAAGTAAATCCAAAATGCAGGCGTTTATCATCAAATGTGGTGAGATTATTCACCACTGACTTTTGTGCTATCGACGAAATCGCGTAGCACAGGAATAATATGAATAAAATAGCGTTCTTCACTTTAAAAAAATAATACCTGCATTTTAAACCACAATAATACTAATTTATTGCATGGAAATTAAGAAAAGAGAAAGCAGAATTACGGGCGATTTGGAAGGATGAGTCTGGATATTGAATTGATTCACTATTCCGGATATTCGATGTTGTGGCCTGTTAAAGTATTGAATTGCTCAATTGTTAACGATGTAAACGATCTTTGATAGTTGATTCCGGCGACTGTTTTACTTGACCCGAAGTATCGGGGTTGTTTTATTGGGATTTGTGATTTACCTTGTGGCTTTGCTCCTTTGCGAGAAAACATTATTTCTGTGCCAGGTAAATGGTTGCAATGCCAAAAGTCAGGCGTTTTTGAGTGGCCGACTTAAATCCGGTCTTTTTCAGAATACCCAGAAAATCCTGATCGTCAGGAAAAGCCATTACTGATTCAGGAAGATAGGAATAGGCTGATTTGTCTTTTGATATTTTATTTCCCACCCGTGGCAGGATATGCAGGAAGTAGAAGTTGTAGAATTGTTTCATCGGGAAATAGCGGGGCCGCGAAAATTCAAGAATCACCGCTACTCCATCTTTTTTTAGTACCCGGTGAAATTCTGCAAGTCCTTTTTCCAGGTTTTCGAAATTACGTACGCCAAAGCCAACCGTTATGGAATCGTACGAAGCATCGGGGAAAGGCATGTTTTCGGAATCGCCTTTTACAAATTGGATGATATTTTGGAGTCCCAGTTTTTCAACTTTTTGCCGCCCTACTTCTATCATATTGGCCGAAAGGTCGAAGCCCGTTATTTTCGCCGGGCTTAAACGGGTTGCTGCGACTGCAAAATCACCGGTTCCGGTTGCCACATCCAAAATAGAATTGTGCGGAAATACTGATAACATGCGGATAGCTTTCCGGCGCCACAGTTTATCGATACCCAACGATAAAAAATGATTCAGAAAATCGTACTTGTGCGCAATATTGTCGAACATCTGCTCGACCTGTTGCTTCTTTTGATCTTCCGATTCTTTATACGGTTTTACAGTCATTAAACTAAAAGTAAGGAACTAATCAAATCCAGGCGTCATTTTATTGATGTAGCCAAACGATTCGTCATCGACCCGGATTTCACCTTTGGTAACATGACCCACGGCAAAAAACGGCACTTTCGATTCGCTCATAAAATCGACAAAATCATCTTCTTTCGACGGGTCGACGCCGACAATGATCCGGCCCATTGATTCGCCAAAAAGGAACGCATCTTTGCGGATTTCGGCATCCGTAGTGATATCAAAACCAAAGCCTGAAGGCATGCCGGCCCTGAGCATCGAAAAGAAAAGGCCTCCTTTGCCGACCGGGCTTGCAGATGTGAGAAGTCCCTTTTCAATGAGTTTTTTTAGTGTATTCTGGATAACAACCTCGGTGTTGATGTCGAAAACAGGCAGTGGTGAATTTTCTACCTGGTGGTAAAATTCAAGATATTCTGAAGAATTAATATCGTCATACGAACGGCCAATTACAAAAACATTGTTTCCCTTGGTTTTGAAATTATGGGTAACCATTTTGTCTTTGTCGGCAATGCTCCCCATTAAACTAATGATGATGGTTGGGGCAACAGGTTCATGACCTGAAAAATAATCGAACCGGATTTTGCGGTCAGTCAGTTTGATGCCAAATTTTTCGCAGGCATTTTCGAGTCCTTTTTTTGCTCCCGAAGCAATAAACTGTCCGTTTGGATCAGCAATATTAATATGGTACAGAAGGGCGCTGACAGCCTCCGGGTTGGCTCCGGTTGCAATCATCCTACGGGCTGCCCTGCTCATAACAATTTCGGTTGCTATTTGCGGGTCTGTGCTCAGGTGATGATGGAATGCGTGCGTCGTCATTGCCATCCACTTTCCATCCATGCAAAAAATGCCGGTTTCTTCAGTATCCCCGTTCGCCACGGTATCGGGATCGGGAACTTCCTCACTGAAGTCGTTGAAATAATTGATTGGCGCGAGGTTGGGGTTTGCCATCAAATTCATTACAATGTCATTAATATCCTGGTTTTCAGGAATCTGATCAATTGTAAACTCAAGGATTTCTTCTTTCAATTCGACCATGGCACAAATTTATTTGTATTAGCAAAGCAAAAATAATTAAGTAGTTCGTTATTCCATAAGTTTTACGTTTTTTTTAATTTTGGCATTTCTTAAAAACCTTCGGATGGATAGAAAAATCGCACTAATAACAGGGGCAACGTCAGGTATCGGCCTGGAAACAGCAAGGGTACTTGCTCAAAATAATTATAACCTGATTTTAACAGGGAGACGGAAAGATCGCCTCGAACAGGTAAAAAAAGAGATTGAATCGGACTGTCCGGCACAAGTTTTAATCCTGAATTTTGATATCCGGGATAAAGCGGAAGTTAAAAACGCGTATGAAAGCCTTCCTTCAGACTGGAAACAAATTGATGTGTTGATCAACAATGCAGGGCTTGCGGCCGGTTTGGCGCCGGTTGATTCAGCCGACATGAACGACTGGGAACAAATGATTGACACCAACATCAAAGGGCTTTTATACATGAGCCAAACGGTCAGTCCCGGAATGATTGAGCGCAAATCGGGACACATTGTCAATATTTCTTCTGTAGCAGGAAAAGAAGTTTACCCCAATGGCTCGGTTTATTGCGGAACCAAGCATGCGGTAGCGGCAATCAGCCGGACCATGCGTATTGAGTTGCTTCCTTCAGGTGTGAAAGTGAGTACGGTTTCTCCGGGCGCAGTTGACACGGAATTCTCATTGGTCCGTTTTAAAGGCGATCGGCAAAGGGCAGATAAAGTGTACGACGGTTTTACGCCTTTGTATGCAAAAGACATTGCAGATACAATTTGGTTTGTTCTGTCGAGGCCATCGCACGTAAATATCGATGACATTCTGGTAATGCCTACGGCACAGGGATCAGCGCGTGATTTTTTCAGGGAATCATAGTTTCCTGGGAAAATCATTTTTGGCATAAAAAAAGGACAGCCTTTCGACCGTCCTTTTTTTATATTTTATAACCGTATCTGGTTATGCTTTATCTGCAGAACCCAATACGTTGATATTTTTGTGCATGTAGAGTTTTTTCAGCTCGTCGCGGGCTGGTCCCAAATATTTGCGAGGATCGAATTCCGCTGGTTTTTCAGCAAATACTTTGCGGATAGCAGCGGTCATCGCCAAACGGCCGTCTGAGTCGATGTTGATTTTGCAAACGGCTGATTTCGCAGCTTTACGAAGTTGTTCTTCAGGAATACCAACAGCGTCTTTCATTGCACCACCAAATTTATTAATAGTTTCAACGTGTTCCTGAGGAACCGAAGACGACCCGTGAAGAACGATCGGGAATCCGGGCAATTTTCTTTCGATTTCTTCCAGAATGTCGAAACGCAGTGGCGGAGGTATCAGAACACCATCGGCATTGCGGGTACACTGAGCAGGAGTGAATTTGTTGGCTCCGTGCGATGTGCCGATCGAGATTGCCAGTGAATCAACACCTGTTTTGCTTACAAATTCAATTACTTCTTCCGGCTTGGTGTAGTGCGATTTTTCTGCAACAACATCGTCTTCAACGCCGGCCAAAACGCCCAGTTCACCTTCAACAGTTACGCCGTTAGCGTGTGCATATTCAACAACCTTTTTTGTTAGTGCAATATTTTCTTCGAAAGAATGGTGCGAACCGTCAATCATCACTGAAGAAAAACCGCTGTCGATACAGTCTTTGCAAAGTTCGAATGTATCGCCATGGTCAAGGTGAAGGCAAATCGGGATTTCATAACCCAATTCTTTGGCATACTCAACAGCGCCACGGGCCATATTTTTCAAAAGCGTTGCATTGGCATATTTGCGGGCGCCTGACGAAACCTGTAAAATAACGGGCGACTTAGTTTCAACACAAGCCTGAATAATTGCCTGAAGCTGTTCCATGTTGTTGAAATTGTAAGCAGGAATGGCGTAGCCTCCTTCAACTGCTTTGGCAAACATTTCTTTCGTGTTTACCAGTCCTAAGTCTTTATAGCTGATACTCATTTCTAAAAGTTTTAATTAAATGTTAGTGATTTTTATTCTTTAATACGTTGGTTTTTTACTGAAATTTAATTCGTTGCAAGTATACTCATAAATCCTCAATCATTGCATATTGCACCGGATGAAGGCTGCTTTTTTTATAAATAATTAACACACAATTTTAAACTTTTTACCCTGTTTCAGGTTATAAATTCATGCTTGAAAAGCAGAAAAAATTATCAATTATTTATAAGGAATAGGAAAATGACAAAAATTTTAGATGTTATTAAGCCGGGAGTAGTTACCGGGAACGATCTTCAAAAATTATTTCAGATTGCTAAGGAAAATAAATACGCGCTGCCCGCAGTGAATGTAGTTGGTTCCGATTCGGTGAATGCTGTAATGGAAGCTGCAAAGCTGGTAAACTCGCCGGTTATAATTCAGTTTTCAAACGGTGGCGCTCAGTTTTATGCCGGAAAAGGTTTGAAACTCGACGGACAGCAGGCTCAGATCGCGGGTGCCATTGTTGGAGCAAAATCGGTGCACTTACTTGCTGAATTGTATGGGGTACCGGTTGTTCTTCATACCGACCATGCTGCTAAAAAACTTTTACCTTGGATTGACGGATTACTCGATGCCGGTGAAAAACATTTTGCTGAAACCGGAAAACCGTTGTTCAGTTCGCACATGCTCGACTTGTCTGAAGAGCCGCTGAAAGAAAATATTGAGATCAGCAAAAAATATCTGGCACGCATGAGTAAAATCGGGATGATCCTGGAAATTGAGCTGGGAGTTACCGGAGGCGAGGAAGATGGTGTTGACAACAGTGGCGTCGATAATTCACTTTTGTATACGCAGCCGGGAGAGGTGGATTATGCCTTTGAAGAACTAAGCAAGATCAGTCCGAATTTCACCATTGCCGCTTCGTTTGGCAATGTACACGGAGTTTACAAACCAGGAAATGTGAAGCTAACTCCAAAAATTCTGGATAACTCGCAGAAGTATATTTCTAAAAAACACGGTCTGGGTGAAAAACCGGTCAATTTTGTATTTCACGGTGGATCAGGGTCATCCGTCGGTGAAATACGCGAGGCAATCTCGTACGGTGTAATAAAAATGAATATTGACACCGACACTCAATGGGCAACATGGGACGGGGTCCGCAAATACGAAGCGGGCAACCGTGCTTATTTACAAGGGCAGATAGGGAACCCGGAAGGTGAAGACAAGCCTAATAAAAAATATTACGATCCCCGTGTATGGTTACGCAAAGGGCAGGAAACGATGATTGAACGATTAAAAATTGCTTTCGACGATTTGAATTGTGTTAATCGTAATTAGTGAACGTCATAGGTTTTGGTTTAATTAAAAAAAGGTTCCTGTTACGGCGGGAACCTTTTTTAATTTAAGAGGGGGTGCTTCAACGGATTTTTTCGAAACAGGGTATTAACCCAATTTTTTATTCTTTAAATGATATCTGCATTTTGAAATTCTGAAAAAATCAACTACTGCTATTTTATTTCTTCCGGATAATCCTTAATTTGGATGGATAATTTTGATTATGCGCCTCCGGAAAATTATTCAGGATTATTTTACTTTCTCCAGAAAGGAACGCAACGGCATCATTTTATTGTTGTTGGTTGTTGTTTTGTTTGCCGTTGCCAGCCAATCAATATTCCTGTTTGAAAAGTCCGGCGAGGTCGATGCACAAAGTTTTTTGGAAGAAATTGCAGAATTTGAGATGCGACAGAAACCGGCAGGGCAACGAGGTTCCTTGTTTCTCTTCAACCCAAATACAATTGATTCGCTTGCGTTGGACAGTTTGTTGATCCCTGTCTCCGTGAAACGAAATTTGTTGAAATTCCGAACGAAAGGTGGACGTTTTTTTCAACCTGAAGATGTCCGTAAAATATATGGAATGAACGACTCTGTATTTTCAGAGATTGAAAAATATATTCACATTGAAACAACTGAAAAAATACGGGAAAAGAAAAATCAGGGGAGAGTTCATGAGAAACCTGAAATTGTCTGGTGCAAGTTTGATCCGGATACCTGCACGGAAAGTGACTGGTTGAATTTTGGATTGACACAGAAGCAGGCTCAGGTAATTGCACGTTACAAAAGCGCAATCGGCGGGTTTAAATCAAAAGACCAATTTGCAAAAATCTATGGCATTGAAAGTAGTGTGATGGATTCACTTTTAAAATACATAGAAATTGAGATGCCGCATGAAATCACCAAACCAAAGGTGTATTCAGCGGAGAGGAAGGTTATAGAATTGAACTCGGCCGATACAATTGCCTTGAAAAGTCTGCCCGGTATCGGGAGTGTGTTGAGCCGGCGGATTATTAAATACCGGGATCTGCTGGGCGGCTTTTATTCCGTCAGACAATTGTTGGAAGTTTATGGCCTTAGTCCGGAATGTTTGCAGAAGGTAGAATCCTTGTTAACGGTCGATACCCTGAGAATAAAAAAACTGGATATTAATTTTTCTTCTGCCGAAGAATTGGCAACTCACCCGTACGTCGGCGAAAGGTCTGGTCGGGGAATAGTAAAATTCAGGAGTAAAAACGGTCCGATTACAAATCCTGCTGTATTGCTTGAAAAAAAGGTGTTTGAGAAGCAACAATTTGAAAATATACGACCTTATCTGGGAACAAAAACAGAGTAGATTCGTTACTTTTAATAAAGTATTTTAGTTGGAAACAATTTTGAAAATAAATTTTTTGTCATAAATTTGATTAGTAAGGTTTAATTCATAAATTTGCGGCTCGAAATTTTAAAACTATAAATTAAAATAAGTATGATCGTTATTCCAGTTAAAGAAGGCGAGAATATAGAAAGAGCCCTTAAACGATTTAAACGGAAGTTTGAAAAAACCGGAGTAATCAAAGAATTACGCTCAAGGCAAGCCTTTTCAAAGCCTTCTGTTGAACGTAGAGCAGAGATTAAAAAGGCTATCTATATTCAGAACATGCAACGTCAGGAAGACTAAGAGATTTTTTCGGTTCCTGACACATATATTTGTAAAGCGATAATGGATGTCTCATCAGGAATCATTTCTTAAATATCTGAAATACGAGAAAAGGTATTCTGGCCTTACATTGGTTGCTTATAAGAAAGACCTCGATCAGTTTGAAGAATTTTTCGTCAAAGCGATCGGGGATTTTGATATTTTAAGAATCGATGATAAGCTCGTTCGGTTTTGGGTTGTGGAAATGATGGAGAGTGGTTTGACTCCTCGCACTGTAGCTAAAAAGGTGGCAGCGTTGAAGTCGTTTTACAAGTATTTACTCCGTGAAGAAATTATTCCCGAAAGCAGGTTAAATAATGTTATTCTGCCGAAAATCAGAAAGAAACTTCCGTTCTTTGTGGAAGAAAAGAGCATGCACTATCTGCTGGACGACGTGGAGTTTGGTCGCGATTTTGAAGGTGTCAGGGATAAATTGGTCATTAGCATGTTTTACGGAACGGGTGTCCGGCTTTCGGAGTTGTTGAATTTAAAAGATGTTGATGTAGACCAGTCGGAAAGTATGATCAAGGTTTTGGGGAAAAGGAACAAAGAGCGAATCATTCCGTACCCGAAAACGATAAACCTGCTGATCGGACAATATCTTGAAATGAGAAGGCAAACTGTCGAAAAGAAGAACGATTACTTTTTTCTGACAGCAAAGGGAGAGAAGGTATACGAAAAGTTGTTTTACCGAATTGTAAATAAAAACCTGTCTAAAGTCACTACCGTTGACAAACGTAGTCCGCATGTGTTGCGGCATACTTTTGCAACCCACATGTTGAACAACGGTGCCGATTTAAATGCAGTGAAAGAACTGCTTGGACATGCAAATTTGTCGGCAACACAGATTTACACGCATACTTCTCTCGATAAAATTAAAAAGGTTTACAAACAAGCACATCCGCGAACTTAAATTTTAGGAGGAAAAACTATGAACATTCAGGTAAATGCAGTTCATTTTACTGCTGACAAAAAGTTGGTTGATTTTTTGAATAAAAAAGTTTCAAAACTGGACACCTTTTTTGAGGGAATTTTAAGTGCTGAGATTATTCTCAAAGTTGATAAACCTGAAGCTGCAAATAATAAAATAGTGGAGCTTAAACTTTCGATTCCTTCCAACGACTCTTTATTTGCCAAAAAACAAGCCGACACATTCGAGGAAGCATGCGATCTTGCAGTCGAAGCAATCCGCCGTCAGCTCGGGAAATTCAAGGAAAAATTGCAAGGAAAATAAAATTTTAAAATTTTTATTTTTTCTTGTGAAAGAATTAAAAATATTTATACATTTGCAAACCCTTTTTCAGGCAAGTTCCTGATTTGTTTGGGATTAAGAAATGTTTGCCCCAGCAAACGAAATAATTAAACGTTTTGCCGGGGTTTTAACATGAAATAGAGTTCTCTGTTTAATGCTGATTTTGTTGATCTTTTCGGGTTACTGAGTTTTATTATTAATGAAGTGGCAAGTGAGGGAGTACAAAAGAAAGGGGAGCAGTTAAGCCGAATTAGCTCAGTTGGCCAGAGCACGTGATTTGTAATCTCGGGGTCCTCAGTTCGAATCTGAGATTCGGCTCTTTTACGATACGTTGAGTTCTTTAAAATAGTTGAACGATTTTTTGGGGGAGATACCAAAGTGGCCAACTGGGGCAGACTGTAAATCTGCTGGCGTATGCCTTCGTAGGTTCGAATCCTGCTCTCCCCACCAAAGGAAATTCCAAATAACAAAAACCAAATTCCAAGGATAATTTTGGAGTTTGGAATTTAAATTTTGGAATTTAGAATGATGCGGGAGTAGCTCAGTCGATAGAGCATTAGCCTTCCAAGCTAAGGGTCGCGGGTTTGAATCCCGTCTCCCGCTCAAAATGAAACGGTTCGCCGGGGTAGCTCAGGGGCAGAGCGCATCCTTGGTAAGGATGAGGTCGCGAGTTCAATTCTCGCTCTCGGCTCGATTATAAGTTAAAATAATTAAATAATTTTGGAGTTATGGCTAAAGCAACATTTGTAAGGGATAAGGACCACGTCAACATAGGTACTATTGGCCACGTTGACCATGGCAAAACTACCCTGACTGCCGCTATTACAATGGTATTAGCAAAAAAAGGTCTTTCAGAAGTAAAATCTTTTGATTCAATTGATAATGCTCCTGAAGAAAAAGAAAGAGGTATTACTATTAATACTGCTCACGTTGAGTATCAAACAGCAACTCGTCACTATGCACACGTTGACTGTCCAGGACACGCCGACTATGTGAAAAACATGGTAACTGGTGCTGCTCAGATGGACGGTGCTATTTTGGTTTGTGCTGCTACTGATGGTCCTATGCCTCAGACTCGTGAACACATCCTTCTCGCCCGTCAGGTAAACGTTCCTAAACTGGTTGTTTTCATGAACAAAGTGGACATGGTTGACGACCCGGAAATATTGGAACTTGTTGAAATGGAATTGCGCGAGCTGTTGACATTCTATGGATTCGATGGAGACAATACTCCTGTTATCCAAGGTTCTGCATTAGGTGCAATGAACGGTGAAGCACAATGGGAAGACAAAGTAATGGAATTGATGGACGCTTGTGATACTTATATTCCACTTCCTCCTCGTGATGTTGACAAACCATTCTTAATGCCTGTTGAAGACGTATTCTCGATCACTGGCCGTGGTACTGTTGCTACTGGTCGTATCGAAACCGGTAAAATTCATACTGGCGACGAACTTCAAATCATCGGTTTGGGTGCAGAAGGTCGCAAGACTGTTTGTACAGGTGTTGAAATGTTCCGTAAAATTTTGGATGACGGACAAGCTGGTGACAACGTAGGTTTGCTGCTTCGCGGTGTTGACAAAAAAGAAATCAAACGTGGACAGATTTTGGCAAAACCAGGATCAATTACTCCTCACACTACATTCAAAGCTGAGGTTTATATCCTGAAAAAAGAAGAAGGTGGACGTCACACTCCATTCCACAACAAATATCGTCCGCAGTTCTACATTCGTACATTGGACGTAACTGGTGAAATCAACCTTGAAGAAGGACGCGAAATGGTTATGCCAGGCGATAACGTAACTGTCGAAGTAAAATTGATCTATCCTGTTGCTCTTAACATTGGTCTTCGTTTCGCAATCCGCGAAGGTGGACGTACCGTTGGTGCAGGTCAGGTAACTGAAATTGTTAACTAATTTTTTGGCTAAAATATTTCTGATAGTGTCCCGGACTTGATCGGTCCGGGACACTTTTCGGATGATACCCGGTTGGGGGTTTTGTGTTAATACAAGGTAAGTTCGAATCTTGCCATCCGGACAAAACAAATTTATACACCGAAATGAAACTTAAAATCTATTTGGAAGAAGCTTATACAGAGCTTGTTCATAAAGTTTCCTGGCCAACTTGGAAAGAACTGCAAAGCAGTGCATTGATTGTAATGGTTGCTTCCTTAATTATAGCACTTATAGTCTTTGTGATGGATATCTCTTTTGATACCATCATGGACTTTGTGTACAGTTTATTTTATTAATACTTTTTGAAGCAAGGACATGAGCGAAAACGTTAAAAGATGGTATGTTCTGAGGACTATCGGAGGAAAAGAGAAGAAAGTTAAGGAATATATCGAAAGCGAAATAGCAAATGCTGGCCTTCAGGAGTATGTTTCACAGGTTTTAATACCAACTGAAAAAGTTTTTCAAATCCGTAACGGAAAAAAAATCAGCAAAGAACGGAATTTCTTTCCCGGGTATGTTTTAGTTGAAGCATGTCTGGCAGGTGAAATACCCCACATTTTGAAGAATATCACCAACGTTATAGGCTTCCTTGGTGATACAAAAGGCGGGGATCCGGTTCCAATGCGATTATCCGAAGTCAACCGTATCTTAGGACGGGTTGATGAAATGGCTGAGAAAAACGAGGAAATGAACATTCCATACGTGGTAGGCGAAACTGTGAAAGTGATCGACGGACCGTTCAACGGCTTTAACGGAATCATTGAACACATCAATGAGGAAAAGAAAAAGCTGCAGGTAATGGTCAAAATTTTTGGTAGAAAGACTCCTCTCGAGCTAAGTTACATGCAGGTAGAGAAGGAGTAAAAACTATTTATTTTAATATTATGGCTAAAGAAATTGCTGGATTAATAAAATTGCAAATAAAAGGTGGTGCTGCTAATCCATCGCCACCAGTAGGGCCAGCATTAGGTAGCAAAGGGGTAAATATCATGCAGTTCTGTAAACAGTTCAATGGCAGAACCCAGGATATGGCTGGAAAAGTCCTTCCTGTTGTCATTACTGTTTATGCTGATAAATCGTTTGATTTTGTAATTAAACAACCCCCAGTAGCCGTTCAACTCATCGACGCTGCCAAAGTTAAAAAAGGTTCAGCCGAACCTCATGTTAGCAAGGTAGGTTCTGTATCTTGGGATCAGGTGAAGGAAATTGCTGAAACAAAGATGGCGGATATGAATTGCTTTACACTCGAAGCTGCGATGAAAATGGTTGCTGGTACTGCCAGAAGTATGGGGATTACCGTAACAGGAACATCTCCATTTAATAACTAAAAAAATTATTAAAATGGGCAGAATTACAAAAAATAAAAAGCTTGTTCTGGTAAAAATCGAAGCAGGAAAATCATATTCACTGCACGAAGCAGCCGGTTTGGTGAAAGACGTTACGTACACCAAATTCGATGCTTCTGTGGATATTGATGTCCGCTTGGGTGTTGACCCCAGGAAAGCAAATCAGATGGTTCGAGGCGTGGTTACTTTGCCTCATGGTACCGGCAAGCAGGTCCGTGTGTTGGCTCTTGTAACTCCTGATAAAGAGCAGGAGGCAAAAGATGCTGGCGCTGACTACGTTGGTCTCGACGAGTTCATTGATAAAATCAAAGGCGGTTGGACCGATGTTGATGTTATTATTACTATGCCACCCGTAATGGGGAAAATCGGGCCTATCGGACGTATTTTAGGTCCGCGTGGTTTGATGCCAAACCCCAAAAGCGGTACAGTTACAATGGAAATTGGCAAGGCAGTTGCTGAAGTTAAAGCTGGTAAAATCGACTTTAAAGTTGACAAATTCGGTATTGTGCATACTTCGATTGGTAAAGTTTCATTCGATCCTGATAAAATCGCTGAAAATGCAAAAGAATTTGTAAACATGTTGAACAAGCTTAAACCATCGGCAGCAAAAGGTACTTATATTAAAAGTATCTACCTGTCAAGTACGATGAGCCCAGGCATTCAAGTTGAACCAAAGTCAGTTACTGACTAGTAAATGAGCTGAAATGAAAAGATCAGAAAAACAAGAGATTATTGACAGTCTAATTGGACAGATCAACTCATCGAGCCATTTTTACCTGACTGACATAGCTGACCTGAATGCTAGTGATTCAAGTAACTTGAGACGCCTTTGCTACTCAAGAGATGTAAAACTGGTTGTAGTAAAAAACACTCTGCTACGCAAAGCTTTGGAGGCCTCCGAAAAAGAAGCTTCTGAACTTTACGAAGTTCTCTCTGGTAATACTTCCATCATGTTTTGTGAAGCTGCAAATGTTCCCGCAAAACTGATTAAAGAATTCAGCAAAAAGAAGAAAAAACCTTTACTGAAAGGTGCTTATGTTGAAGAATCAGTTTATGTTGGGCAAGATCAGCTCGAAGTATTAATCGCTGTTAAGTCGAAAAACGAACTGCTTGGCGACCTCGTTGGATTGTTGCAATCACCAATGCGCAATGTATTGGGTGCTCTTCAATCGGGAGGTAACACCATTCACGGAGTTCTTGAGACACTCGCAAAAAGATAAAAAGTTAGTCATCAATTTTATATTATAAAAATTAAAGGAAAATGGCAGATTTAAAAGCCCTTGCAGAAGAGTTAGTAAACTTAACTGTAAAAGAAGTAAACGAATTAGCCGGAATTTTGAAAAGTGAATACGGTATTGAACCTGCAGCCGCTGCAGTTGCTGTTGCTGCTCCTGCAGCCGGTGGCGCTGACGAAGCTGAAGCTGCTGTTCAAACTGAATTTGATGTAATTCTGAAATCAGGTGGTCAGTCAAAATTAGCTGTTGTTAAATTAGTAAAAGAACTGACAGGTCTTGGTTTGAAAGAAGCTAAAGAAGTAGTTGACAGCGCTCCAAAAGCGGTCAAGGAAAAAGTTTCAAAAGACGAAGCTGAAGCACTGAAAGCTCAATTAGAAGAAGCAGGAGCTGAAGTTGAACTTAAATAAAACGTCTTACAACCTTAAATAAAGGTTGACATGGTTTAGAACCTCACTGTTGTGGGGTTCTAAGCCTTTTTGTATATTTAAGTTAAGTTCAATTAATTCAGAGATATAGATGTCGTTAAATAGTGAAAACCAGAGAATTAGTTTTTCTTCAACAAAAACTGTATTTGACTACCCCGACTTTTTAGAGGTACAAGTAAAATCTTTTATCGAATTTTTCCAACTGGGTACAACCCCCGATCAACGGAAAGATGAAGGATTGTTTAAAGTTTTTGAAGAAAATTTTCCCATATCGGATACCAGGAACAACTTCGTTCTAGAGTTTATTGACTATCAGGTTGATCCTCCAAGGTACTCAATTGAAGAATGTATTGAACGTGGTTTGACGTACAGTGTGCCGTTAAAGTCAAAACTGAAATTGTACTGTACCGACCCCGAACATGAAGACTTTGATACAGTCGTTCAGGATGTTTATTTAGGCACTGTTCCATACATGACCGAACGTGGTACGTTTGTTATTAATGGCGCCGAACGTGTAGTTGTTTCGCAGTTGCACCGCTCTCCGGGGGTATTCTTCGGACAAAGCATGCACGCCAATGGTACCAAATTGTATTCCGCCCGTATCATCCCGTTTAAGGGATCATGGATTGAGTTTGCTACTGACATTAACAGCGTAATGTTTGCTTACATCGATCGTAAGAAAAAATTGCCTGTAACAACATTGCTCCGGGCCATTGGCTTCGAAAGCGATAAAGATATTCTTGAAATCTTTGGCCTCGCCGACGAGATCAAAGTTTCAAAATCTGGTTTGAAAAAAGTAGTCGGACGGAAGTTAGCTGCCCGTGTATTGAAAACATGGGTTGAAGACTTCGTCGATGAAGATACCGGTGAAGTCGTTTCCATTGAACGTACCGAGGTGATTATCGACCGCGAAACCGTCCTCGAAAACGAACACATCGATGAAATTGTTGATGCCGATGTAAAAACCATACTCTTGCACAAGGAAGATCAAAACCTGCAGGACTTTGCAATCATCTACAATACCCTTCAGAAAGACCCGTGTAACTCTGAAAAAGAGGCGGTGCTTCATATTTACCGGCAATTGCGTAATGCTGAACCGCCGGATGAAGCAACAGCAAGGGATGTAATCGACAAACTGTTCTTCTCTGAAAAACGGTACGATCTGGGTGAAGTAGGACGTTACCGGATCAACAAAAAGTTGAACCTGAATATTGATATGGGGGTTCAGGTCCTGACAAAAGAAGATATTATTGAGATCATCAAATATTTGATCAAACTGGTTAACTCGAAAACTGATGTTGACGATATTGACCACCTGAGCAACCGTCGTGTACGTACGGTAGGTGAGCAAATGTATGCACAGTTTGGAGTTGGTCTGGCCCGTATGGCCCGTACCATCCGCGAACGAATGAACGTTCGCGATAACGAGGTTTTTACGCCAATTGATCTAATCAACTCAAAAACATTATCATCTGTAATTAACTCGTTCTTTGGAACGAACGCATTGTCTCAGTTCATGGACCAAACGAACCCATTGGCTGAGATGACTCATAAACGCCGTATGTCGGCTTTGGGGCCAGGTGGTTTGTCACGCGAGCGTGCCGGTTTCGAGGTGCGCGACGTACACTATACCCACTATGGACGTCTTTGCCCGATTGAAACGCCAGAAGGACCAAACATTGGTTTGATTTCTTCACTTTGCGTATTTGCACAGGTTACCGATTTGGGATTTATCGCAACTCCGTATCGTAAAGTTGAAGGAGGAAAGGTTGACTTGTCTCCTGATGGTGTTGTGTACCTGACCGCCGAGGAAGAAGAAGGCAAAATCATTGCGCAGGCAAATGCCCCGATTAGCGATGAGGGCGTTTTTGTTAATCAACGAGTGAAGGCTCGTTTGGACGGTGACTATCCGCTTACTGAAAAAGAAGATGTCCAGTTAATGGACGTTGGTCCGAACCAGATTGCGTCGGTTGCTGCTTCTCTGATTACTTTCCTCGAACACGACGACGCCAACCGTGCGTTGATGGGATCGAACATGATGCGCCAGGCTGTGCCGTTGCTTCGACCCGAAGCCCCGATTGTTGGTACCGGTCTTGAAGGCCGTGCCGCTGTCGACTCCCGTGTTCTTCCTGTTGCCGGAGGCGAAGGGATGATCGAGTTTGTGGATGCCAATGAAATTGTAATCCGTTACGATCGTACCGACGATGAAAAATTTGTAAGTTTTGACCCCGAGGTTGTTACTTACAAGATGGCAAAATACCAGAAGACCAACCAGGGTACAGTTCTCGACCTGAAACCGATCGTAAAAAAAGGCGAACGGGTGAAAAAAGGGACTGTACTTTGCGAAGGATACGCTACCGAAGGCGGTGAACTTGCTCTTGGACGTAACCTGAAAGTGGCCTTCATGCCATGGCAGGGGTACAATTATGAGGATGCTATTGTGATTTCGGAACGGGTTGTCCGTGAAGATGTTTTTACATCTATTCATGTGGATGAATATTCACTTGAGGTTCGCGATACCAAACGGGGCGTTGAAGAATTTACTTCCGATATTCCAAACGTAAGCGAAGAAGCTACCCGCAATCTGGATGAAAATGGTTTGATCCGCATTGGAGCAGTCGTAAAACCGGGTGATATTCTGATTGGTAAGATTACTCCGAAAGGGGAATCCGATCCTTCACCGGAAGAAAAACTTTTGCGTGCCATCTTTGGAGACAAAGCCGGCGATGTGAAAGACGCTTCGTTGAAAGCATCTCCGTCGCTCAACGGAACAGTAATCGATAAAAAACTGTTCTCAAGAGTAGTAAAAGATAAAAAAGGTAAACTTTCATCCAAACCGTTACTCGATCAGATCGAAGAAGAATTTGATCGTATTGTTTCCGGATTGAAAGCGAAACTGGAAGACAAACTGTTCACGCTTGTTAATGGAAAAACCAGTCAGGGAGTAAAAGATTACTACGGAGGCGAAGTGATCCAGAAAGGTGTGAAATTTACATTAAAACAACTTCAGGAAGTTGATTATCTGACAGTTAATCCGCAAAAGTGGACGACTGACAACGATAAAAACGAGATGATCTTCAAACTCATCCTGAATTATATCAATAAATACAAAGAATACGAAGCAGTTGCCCGCCGCAAACGGTACAATGTAACGATTGGTGATGAGCTGCCTGCAGGAATTATCCAGTTGGCAAAAGTTTATGTTGCCAAGAAACGCAAACTTCAGATTGGTGATAAAATGGCAGGCCGCCATGGTAACAAAGGTATCGTTTCGCGTATTGTTCGCGACGAGGATATGCCTTTCCTTGCCGACGGAACGCCGGTTGATATCGTTCTGAACCCGCTGGGTGTACCGTCGCGTATGAACCTCGGACAGATTTACGAAACAGTTCTTGGTTGGGCAGGAAAAGAACTTGGTATCAAGTTCGCTACCCCGATCTTCGATGGTGCTTCGCTGGACGAAATTACCGATTATACAAATAAAGCAGGTATTCCTGAATTTGGACATACCCAGCTTCATGACGGTGAAACCGGTGAACCATTCGACCAGCCTGCTACTGTTGGCATCATTTATATGATGAAACTGGGACACATGGTGGAAGATAAAATGCATGCCCGTTCGATTGGACCGTACTCGCTTATTACCCAGCAACCATTGGGTGGTAAAGCTCAGTTTGGTGGTCAGCGTTTTGGTGAAATGGAGGTTTGGGCGCTCGAAGCATTTGGCGCTTCCCACATCCTGCAGGAAATCCTGACGGTGAAATCAGACGATGTACTGGGTAGGGCAAAAGCATACGAAGCAATTGTGAAAGGCGAACCAATGCCTCAGGCCGGTATCCCCGAATCGTTGAATGTATTGCTGCACGAACTGCGTGGTCTTGGGTTGAGTATCAACCTCGATTAATCATCTGAAACCTAGGTTTCTTTGTTTTATAATTTGAAAAAATAATATATCGATATATGGCATTCAGAAAAGACAACAAAGTTAAAAGCAGCTTTGCCAAAATTGGTATTAGTCTTGCTTCTCCGGAAGAAATACTGGAACGTTCACACGGAGAAGTTTTAAAACCGGAAACGATCAATTACCGTACATACAAACCCGAACGCGACGGATTGTTTTGTGAACGTATCTTCGGGCCGGTGAAAGACTATGAATGTCATTGCGGTAAATACAAACGAATCCGTTACAAAGGGATTGTTTGTGACCGTTGTGGCGTTGAAGTAACCGAGAAAAAAGTGCGTCGCGAACGCATGGGACACATCTCATTGGTTGTGCCGGTTGCTCATATTTGGTATTTTAAATCGTTACCTAATAAAATCGGCTATTTGTTGGGTCTTCCAACCAAAAAGCTCGATGCAATTATTTATTACGAACGTTATGTCGTGGTTCAACCGGGTGTTAAAGCGCAGGATGGCGTTAAACACCTCGATTTCTTAACGGAAGAAGAATATCTGGATATTCTGGATTCGCTTCCAAAAGAAAACCAGTATCTCGACGATGAAGACCCGAACAAGTTTATCGCTAAGATGGGCGCTGAAGCATTGTACAGTCTTCTCGAAAAACTTGAACTGGATGAACTTTCGTACACGCTGCGTTACAAGGCAAGTACCGAAACTTCACAGCAACGTAAAAACGAAGCCCTGAAACGTCTTCAGGTTGTTGAATCGTTCCGTGCCAGTAAAAACGTGAACCGTCCGGAATGGATGATCGTGAAAGTAGTGCCCGTTATCCCGCCCGACTTGCGCCCGTTGGTGCCGCTTGATGGCGGTCGTTTTGCTACTTCCGACCTGAACGATTTGTATCGCCGGGTAATCATCCGTAACAACCGTTTGAAACGATTAATTGAAATCAAAGCTCCTGAAGTGATTTTACGTAACGAAAAACGTATGTTACAGGAAGCTGTTGATTCATTGTTCGATAACTCACGAAAATCGAATGCGGTAAAAACCGAAAACAACCGTGCACTGAAATCACTTTCCGACAGTTTGAAAGGGAAACAAGGACGTTTCCGCCAGAACCTGTTGGGTAAACGTGTCGACTATTCGGCCCGTTCAGTAATTGTGGTTGGTCCGAAATTGAAACTGCACGAGTGCGGTCTTCCGAAAGATATGGCTGCCGAGCTGTACAAACCGTTTGTAATCCGTAAGCTGATTGAACGCGGTATTGTAAAAACAGTGAAGTCGGCCAAGAAAATTGTTGATCGCAAAGACCCGGTTGTTTGGGATATTCTTGAAAACGTATTGAAAGGGCATCCGGTGATGCTGAACCGTGCGCCAACCCTGCACCGTTTGTCAATTCAGGCATTCCAGCCGGTGTTGATCGAAGGAAAGGCAATCCAGTTGCACCCTCTGGTGTGTACCGGGTTCAACGCCGACTTCGACGGTGACCAGATGGCCGTTCACGTGCCGCTTGGTAACTCAGCTATTTTGGAAGCGCAGATTTTGATGCTGGCTTCGCACAACTTGCTGAACCCTGCAAATGGCGCGCCGATCACTGTTCCTTCACAAGACATGGTTCTCGGGCTGTACTATATTTCAAAGCAGAGGGACGGTGCAAAAGGCGAAGGAATGACCTTCTATTCTCCGGAAGAGGTTATTATTGCCTACAACGAAGGAGTTGTTGATTTGCATACCATCATAAAAGTGAAAGTAACTGATGTTGACGAAAAGGGCGAATTTTTCAAACACATCATCGAAACAACAGTTGGTCGTGTGATCTTCAACCAGTTTGTTCCGGCAAAAGCAGGATACATCAACCAGTTGTTGACCAAGAAATCGCTTCGTACCATTATTTCCGACATCTTTAAACTGACAGGTAATGCCGAAACTGTTCGCTTCCTCGATGCAATTAAAGACCTTGGGTACAAGATGGCATACCGTGGCGGACTATCTTTCAACCTGAGCGATGTGGTTGTTCCGGTTGATAAAAAAGAAATTGTTGACGATGGTTACAGCGAAGTTGAAGAGGTGATGGTGAACTACAACATGGGGTTCATTACCAACAACGAACGCTACAACCAGGTTATTGATATTTGGACACATGCCAACGCCAAACTGACCAACTCGGTAATGAAAACGCTGAGTACCGACCGTCAGGGCTTCAACTCTGTATACATGATGCTTGATTCCGGAGCCCGTGGTTCCAAGGAACAGATTCGTCAGTTGTGCGGAATGAGGGGTTTGATGGCCAAACCGCAAAAATCAGGTTCTACCGGATCGCAGATTATTGAGAACCCGATCCTTGCCAACTTTAAGGAAGGTCTGTCGGTACTTGAGTATTTTATCTCGACCCACGGCGCCCGTAAAGGGTTGGCGGATACTGCACTAAAAACTGCTGACGCCGGTTATCTGACCCGTCGTTTGGTTGACGTTGCACAGGATGTTATTATTACAGACGAAGACTGCGGAACACTTCGCGGATTGGTTGCTATGGCAATCAAAAACAATGAGGATGTTGTTTCTTCTCTTGCTGAACGAATTGAAGGCCGTACGGCTGTTCATGATATTTACCATCCGCTGACCGGTGAACTGATCATTAAATCAGGAGATATTATTACCGAAGGCATAGCGAATAAAATCGAAGATTCGCCGATTGAAAGTGTAGAAATCCGTTCGGTACTTACCTGTGAAGCCAAAAATGGTGTCTGCGGTAAATGTTACGGACGTAACCTTGCAGGCAAAGGTATTGCACAGCGGGGTGAAGCAGTGGGTGTAATTGCTGCCCAGTCAATCGGTGAACCGGGAACACAGCTTACTCTTCGTACTTTCCACGTTGGGGGTATTGCAGGAAACATTTCGACTCAGTCGACTGTGGTCTCAAAATACGATGGTATTGCCGAAATTGAAGAACTGCGTACGGTTGAGCAAACCAATACCGACGGGACAAAATCGACTGTAGTAGTTAGCCGTCTGGCTGAGTTGCGTATTATCGATAAAAATACCCGTATCCCGTTATCAACTCACAGTATTCCTTATGGTTCGAAGCTGTTTATCGAAAATGGTAAAGAAATCAAAAAAGGACAGGTTGTTTGCGAATGGGACCCGTACAATGGTGTAATTATTACTGAATACAAGGGTAAAATTTCATTCGAACATCTGATTGAAGGTATTACTTATCGTGAAGAATCGGACGAACAGACCGGTTACAAAGAGAAAGTAATTATTGAAACCAAGGATAAAACGAAAAACCCGTCGTTGCGCATTTTGGACGAAAGCGGCGAGGTGATCCGTTCGTACAACTTGCCGGTAGGCGGGCACATTGCTGTTTCTGATGGCGATATTGTCCGGGCTGGCGACGTATTGGTAAAAATACCAAGGGCTGCCGGTAAAGCAGGCGACATCACAGGTGGTCTTCCGCGTGTGACCGAGTTGTTCGAAGCGCGTAACCCCTCGAATCCTGCTGTGGTTTCTGAAATCGATGGTGAAATATCGTTAGGAAAAATCAAACGTGGTAACCGCGAAATTATCGTTACTGCCAAGAATGAAGATGTAAAAAGGTACCTGGTACCGCTGTCACGTCAGATTCTGGTTCAGGAAAACGACTATATTCGTGCCGGTACACCACTTTCCGACGGCGCAATCACTCCGTCTGATATTCTTGGCATTAAAGGACCGACTGCTGTTCAGGAATATATTCTGAATGAAGTTCAGGACGTGTACCGCATGCAGGGCGTGAAAATCAACGACAAACACTTTGAGGTGATCATCCGTCAGATGATGCGTAAAGTGGAAATCGACGACCCGGGAGATACCCGCTTCCTCGAAAAACAGGTGGTTGACAAAAACGAATTCCTGCACGAAAACGACTGGATCTATAATAAAAAGGTGATTATGGAACCGGGAGACGGAGAGGGTTTGAAACCGGGTCAGATTATTACTGCACGCCGCCTGAGAGACGAAAACTCAATCCTGCGCCGGAAAGATAAGAAGCTGATTGAAGCCCGTGATGCAATTCCCGCAACATCAAGCCAGATTCTGCAAGGTATCACCCGCGCTGCACTGCAAACACGCAGTTGGTTGTCGGCTGCCTCGTTCCAGGAAACAACAAAAGTACTGAACGAAGCTGCAATCATGGGTAAAGTTGACTATTTGGACGGTTTGAAAGAAAACGTTATTTGTGGTCACCTGATCCCGGCTGGTACAGGGTTGAAAGAATACAAAAACCTGGTGGTTGGCTCGAAAGATGAATACGACCGTATGGTTGAACCGAAAGAGACTGAACGCGCATACAGGGAATAAGTATGGAAGATAATAAAAACAAAAACCAACTGAATATTGAATTGAGCGAGGAAGTGGCACAGGGAACCTATTCGAACCTGGCCATCATTACCCACTCAAGTTCCGAATTTGTAATTGATTTTGTCCGTATTATGCCGGGCATTCCGAAGGCAAATGTAAAGTCGAGGATTATTTTAACTCCAGAGCATGCCAAACGCCTGCTGATGGCTTTACAGGACAATGTTCAGAAGTTTGAAGCTGTACATGGGGCAATTAAAATTCAGCCCGGACATGATCCGTTCATGTCTCCGATGAATTTTGGCGGTCCGATTCCCGAAGCGTAGAATTGTAAGAAAAAGAATTATATAGATTGAGGGTGTCCAAAAGGTCATCCTC
>DOAQ01000002.1 GCA_003506435.1 Prolixibacteraceae bacterium | reverse complement strand
ATTCTTGCTTTTCAACATAGAAGGGCAGATATATTAAACTGAGGTCAGAAAAACTAAATAAAGAGGTACTGCCAAGATTAACCTGTGCACATAATTATTCAAACGGATCTTTACCCGTATATCATTTTCTGTGTTCGCTTCAAACCCAGGGATTGAGGGGAGGGATTGGTTTTACCTGGGGTTCATTGCTTGAAAGTAAACCATTTTTGCCACGGGTACGGTATGGAAATGTGATATTCTCACCAGCCAAATGGAATATCAGTCCGTCAGACAGTAAGGATATTCCCAAAATTACCGATTCTTCTTTTTTTGAAAAGGTTCAGAATTTTAAAACCATGAAGAAGCTACCGGATAAGGTTTTATTAGTTCAAGGCGATAATAAACTTTTAATAGATTTTAATCATTTATTGTCGGTACAAATGCTTTTTTCAGAGGTTAAAAAAAACGGGTTTCGATTGGAAGAATTTTTGTTCGATAATAAGTACCCTTTGGTTAAAAGAAGTGATGAGATTTTTACCAACCAGGTGATCCTCTGTTTTTACAAAAATAGATAGCGGTATGGCAGATTCAGTACAACGCAGGTTTATTTTAGGTGATGAATGGCTTTATTACAAGATATATTCAGGCCCTAAAACATTGGAATCAATTCTTGTTAATGAGATTCAGGAACTGGTGACTGACTTATTGAAGCAACATGTAATTGATAAATTCTTTTTTATACGGTATGCCGATCCCGATTATCATCTGCGTGTCCGGTTTCATCTTCAGGACAGAACAAAAATACAGCAGCTTATTCAGTTCGTAAATCAAAGGTTGAGGTTTTATATTGATGAACGTTTGGTGTGGAATGTTTGTGCAGATACATACAGCCGGGAGGTGGAGAGATATGGAAGAGTGACTATTATTGATATGGAAAGCCTTTTTTTTATGGATAGTTTGTCTGTTATTTCTTTTCTGAAAGAAACGGAAAATGGAGAAAACGACACTTTTCGCTGGTTATGGGGGCTAAAATGTGTGGATTTGCTTTTGGGACAGTTTGACTTATCGCTTGAACAGAAAGCGGATTTTTTTGGAATGCTTAATAGTTCTTATTCAAATGAGTTTAACATGAATACGCCAATGAAAGTGCAACTTGATACAAAATATAGGGCAGAGCAGAAAAAAATCAGGGAAGTAATTAATTCTGATCAAAGTGAAAATTTACCGGGCTTGAAACATATTTACATATTTATAAAACATATTGAGCAAATTGCATTGTCTATTCGGAAGAAAGAAGAAAGCAAAGAACTTGATGTTTCATTAAATAATTTATTAAGCAGTATTGTTCACATGCATTTTAACAGGTTGTTTCGTACCAAGCAGCGAATAAATGAGTTGGTTGTTTATTATTTTATGCACAAATTTTACACATCGGAACTGGCAAGGCAGAAGTACAGTCTTGTCCAATAAAAAATAAGCAGTATTTTTATCCATTGTCAGAAAAAAACTATCTTTCGCAACCAAAGTGCTTTTATGTCCAAATTTCCAAATTATATACAAGCCGATACGATGGATTGTGGCCCTAGTTGTTTGAGAATTGTTGCCAAACATTACGGGAGGCATTATAATTTGGATACTTTGCGGGAACTCATGTATAAAACCCGCGAGGGGGTCTCATTGCTTACTATTAGCGATGCAGCCGAAAAAATCGGGTTCCGTACACAGGGGGTGCGATTGACGATTGGCGCACTCAGCGAAATCCCGTTTCCTGCCATTATTCACTGGAACCAGAATCATTTTGTTGTTCTCTACAAAATTGAGCAAAAAGGTAAATCTCTCTTTTCAAAGAGGCAGGCCGGAACATCCTCCCCCTCAGGGGGAGGCGGGGAGGGGGTCGTTTATCACGTTTCTGACCCGGCGCACGGCTTGTTAAATTATACAGGAAAAGAATTTCTGAAACACTGGGCTTCCACCCGGCAGGAAGGAGAACCAGCCGGTATTGTCCTGATGTTGCAGCCCACCGCCGAGTTTTATAAGGAAGAAGGTGAAAAAGCGAACCGCACCGGATTTGGCTACCTTATTTCTTATTTGAAACCTTACCGGAAACTCATCCTGCAGTTGATGTTGGGCTTTCTGACCGGCAGTTTGCTGAGCTTGCTGTTCCCGTTTCTTACCCAGGCTATTGTCGATGTTGGAATCACAACCAACAATCTTGATTTTATTGTGCTGGTACTTGTTGCCCAACTGGTGCTGACCCTGAGCCAGACCGCTGTTGGGTTTATCCGAAGCTGGATCATGCTGCACACCAGCGCCCGGATCAGCATCGCGCTTATTTCCGATTTTCTTATAAAACTGATGAAATTACCTGTCAGTTTCTTCGATACAAAAATGATCGGCGACCTCCGGCAGCGTATTGATGACAATCAACGAATCCAATCGTTTCTCACCGGTAGCCTGGTCAACATGTCGTTCGGGATTTTTACCTTTATAATATATAGCTTCGTATTGGCTTATTACAGTTGGGGCATTTTACTGATATTTTATCTGGGTAGTTTGTTTTATGTAATCTGGATCCTGTTGTTTCTGAAGAAAAGAAAGGAACTGGACTACAAACGTTTCAGTGTGGCTGCTGCAAATCAGAGTAATGTTTATCAGTTGATAACCGGCATGCAGGAAATTAAACTGAATAATTGTGAGAAGCAGAAACGATGGGAGTGGGAACAGATACAGGCGCGTTTGTTTAAGGTCAGTATCAAAGGGTTAGTGCTTAGTCAAAATCAGCAGGCTGGGTCTGTATTTATCAACCAAGCTAAGAATATCATTATAACCTTTTTGGCGGCCAAAGCAGTGGTCGACGGGAGCATGACGCTCGGTATGATGGTGGCCGTGCAATATATAATAGGCCAACTAAATAGTCCGATCAACGAATTTATTGGTTTTATACAATCGGCACAGGATGCAAAAATAAGCCTTGAACGGTTGGGTGAAATCCACAACCGGAAAGATGAAGAAGAAGTATCGGAATCGAAAAATTATGATCTGCCTCAGGATAGAAGCCTGGTTTTACAGGGGCTTACTTTTCATTACGAGGGGCCGCGATCACCGAAAGTATTGAATGACCTCCGGTTCACAATCATACAAAATAAGGTAACGGCCATCGTGGGGGCAAGCGGAAGCGGCAAAACTACCCTGGTAAAAATGTTGCTGGGATTTTATCCTCCGACAGAAGGAAAGATACTTCTTGGAAATGTTGATTTGAGCCAATACAATATGGAAATGTGGCGCAGAAACTGTGGAACCGTGATGCAGGACGGGTATATTTTTTCCGATACCATTGCCAACAATATTGCTGTCGGCGAAGATTTGCCCGACAAGGAACGATTATACAATGCCGCGAAAACGGCCAATATCCTTGAATTTATTGAACGGTTGCCCTTGCGTTACAATACCAAAATAGGGCAGGAGGGGGTTGGCGTCAGTCAGGGGCAAAGGCAGCGAATCCTGATTGCCCGGGCAGTTTATAAAAATCCGGAATATTTGTTTTTCGACGAAGCAACCAATGCGTTGGATGCAAATAACGAAAAAGTCATCATGCAAAATCTCGATGAGTTTTTTAAAGGAAAAACAGTGGTGATAGTTGCCCATCGGTTGAGCACGGTAAAAAATGCAGATCAGATACTTGTTCTTGATAAAGGAAATATGGTGGAAGCCGGTACCCATGAGGAATTGGTCAAACGGAAAGGCGCCTATTACGAATTGGTAAGAAATCAGTTGGAACTCGGTGGATAATATGGAAAAGCATCACAACATAGAACTACGGAGCGATGAGGTGAAAGAAATACTGGGGACGCCTCCCCGGTGGATCATACGCAGGGGCATAACAATAATTTTTATTGTCGTTATCGCGTTGCTTGCCGGAAGTTATTTTTATAAATATCCCGATATCATAAAAGCCAGGGTGGTCGTTTTATCCGAAAACCCGCCGGTGCATATTGTTGCCAATACAAACGGTAAAATTGATCATCTGTTTGTTATCGATAACGAAAAGGTTGACAAGGATTCGATATTGGGGATCATCGAAAACCCGTCCGATTTTCGGCATATATATATATTGATGACTGTACTGGATTCAATTAATCCGTGGTTCGATAGTCCGGAACGTTTTGCCGAATTGAGTTTTGACCGTGAATACAACCTGGGAGAATATCAAAGCTATTTCAGCTCGTTTGTATCTCAGTGGCGGGAATATTGTACTTTTCTTGGATTCAATATGTACGATCAACGGAAGGAATCGTATGTAAAGCAGCGGAATGATTATTGGCGTTATCTCGACCGGCTTAAGAAAAGACTTGATGTGTTAATCGAAGAAATGGAAATGAGTGAGACTCAGTTGCAGCGCGATTCGTCGTTACATACAAAAAAAGTCTTGTCCGATGTTGATTTGGAAAGTTCACGGTCTGCCTTTTTAAAGCAGCGGTACAATTACGAAAGCGCTTTGGTTGAACTTTCGAGCACGCAAATCCAGGTGAACAAGATCAATCAGCAGATACAGGAACTGGATATTGAAAAGAAAGAAGCGGGAAGACGCCTTCTCGCCACACTGAAAGAGCGGTATGAAAATTTGTATAATCAATTGCTGGCATGGGAAAAGGCTTTTGTCTTAAAAACACCAATCGGAGGGCAGGTGACATTTACTAATATCTGGAGTACGAACCAGTATGTAACTGCCGGAAGTGTGGTCTTTTCGGTGGTGCCGGAGAACAGGGATATGATCATCGGAAAAGCAGTAATGCCTGTTACCGGAGCCGGAAAAGTCAAAGTGGGGCAAAAAGTGAATATAAAATTCGATAATTACCCGTACATGGAATACGGGATGATTCAAGGACAGGTGAAGTCGGTATCGCTCGTTCCGTCGGACGAATCCTATATTGCTGAAATTAGTATCCCTCAGGATTTAAAGACAAATTATAATATTTCGCTGAACTTCAGCCAGGAGCTGCAAGGCACTGCCGAGATCATCACCGACGAACTTCGGCTGTTGCAACGCATCTTCAATCCCATCAAAGCCCTGTTCAAGGAAAAAGTACTCGACTATTGAAAATAGAAGCAATATCTTTTTAATCTGTTTTCTCGCTACTAAAACTTATGGCTCCTGTCTTATTCTTCATTTTCAGTTAAAAATCAGATTTTTTTAAGGAATTTTCTTGCTGGTATTTGAAAATTAGTACTTTTGCACTCCGTTTCAGAAGAAATGGGCAAAAAAACGGTTCGAAAAGGGTTGTTTTTATAGAAAAAAAAATACCTTTGCAGGCCAATTTTTATATAACATTTTAAATTAAAGATAGCTATATGCCAACAATTCAGCAGCTAGTTCGAAAAGGCAGACAAAGCAAGGTAGACAAAAGTAAGTCGCCTGCATTGGATTCTTGCCCGCAGCGCCGGGGAGTTTGTGTGCGTGTGTACACAACAACTCCAAAAAAACCGAATTCGGCTATGCGTAAAGTAGCCAGGGTTCGGTTAACAAACCAGAAGGAAGTGAATGCCTACATTCCGGGTGAAGGTCACAATCTTCAGGAGCACTCTATTGTATTGGTACGCGGAGGTAGGGTAAAAGACCTGCCGGGAGTACGTTACCACTTGATTCGCGGCGCATTGGATACCGCCGGTGTGGAAGGTCGCACACAACGTCGTTCGAAATACGGCACAAAAAGACCTAAAAAATAATATTAACGTTCAGGCTTAGTGGTTTGGTTGAGTAAAGAGGCCAGAAGAATACGGCCGATTGAAGTTTATCAGATCGACAGCTAATTTAAGGAACACTAAAGCATTACATAATGAGAAAATCGAAACCAAAGAAGAGGATCATTCTGCCCGATCCAAAGTTTAGTGACGTTCTTGTAACAAGATTTGTTAACGATTTAATGAGAGACGGTAAAAAATCCGTCGCTTACGGTATTTTCTACGATGCACTGGATATCGTTGAAAAGAGGATGAAAGATTCAGAAGTCGCTCCTCTTGATGTCTGGAAAAAAGCACTCGAAAATATTACTCCGAACGTAGAAGTAAAAAGTCGCCGCGTAGGTGGTGCAACCTTCCAGGTTCCTATGGAAATCCGCCCCGACAGAAAAGTCGCAATTTCAATCAAAAACCTTATACTTTTTGCCCGCAAACGGTCTGGTAAATCCATGGCTGAGAAACTTGCAGGTGAAATTCAGTCTGCTTTTAACGAAGAAGGCGGGGCTTTCAAAAAGAAAGAAGATACCCACCGTATGGCTGAAGCCAACAGGGCTTTTGCACATTTCAGGTTTTAATTGATGAAAAATAGAATATTGGTAATTGTTAGTTTGGTATTGGTAAAAAATGGCAAATAAAGATCTAAAATATACGAGGAATATCGGCATCATGGCACATATCGATGCTGGTAAAACAACGACAACAGAGCGTATCCTCTTTTATACGGGTGTTACACACCGTATTGGGGAGGTACACGATGGCGCTGCGACCATGGACTGGATGGAGCAGGAGCAGGAGCGTGGTATTACCATCACTTCTGCGGCAACAACCACCTACTGGAAATATAAAGACGAAGAACACAAAATCAACATCATTGATACCCCCGGACACGTTGAC
Source organism: Prolixibacteraceae bacterium (assembly GCA_003506435.1). Taxonomy (GTDB): domain Bacteria; phylum Bacteroidota; class Bacteroidia; order Bacteroidales; family Prolixibacteraceae; genus GWE2-42-39. The sequence continues at coordinate 55,602 of DOAQ01000002.1, read as the reverse complement.
TTTACCGTTGAGGTAGAGCGTTCATTACGTATTCTGGATGGTACTGTGGCTTTGTTTTGTGCCGTAGGCGGGGTTGAAGCTCAGTCGGAAACAGTTTGGCGTCAGGCCGAAAAATATGGTGTACCCCGTATCGGGTTCGTTAATAAAATGGACCGTTCGGGCGCCGATTTTTACAATGTTGTAAATGAAGTTCGTGAAAAATTAGGCGCTAACCCAATGCCTATTACCATTCCAATTGGCGCCGAAGAAAAATTCGAAGGAGTTGTCGACCTGATTGAGATGAAAGCCATCCGTTGGTACGATGATTCTGTTTTGGGAACAACATACCGTCTGGAAGAGATTCCTGCTGATATGGTTGAGCAAGCCAATGAGTACCGTGCAAAATTAATTGAAGCGGTAGCTGAATTGGATGACGAATTACTCGAACGTTTTTTCGAAGATCCGGATTCAATTACCCCGGACGAAATGCTGAACGTAATTCGCCGTGCAACTATCGAAGGAGTTATTATCCCGATGATGTGCGGGTCTTCATTTAAAAATAAAGGAGTACAGCGTTTGCTGGATGCTGTTTGTGCATTCCTGCCAAGTCCGCTTGATAAAGAAGATGTTAAAGGTACAGAACCTGGTCGCGATACTATTATTTCAAGAAAACCGGATGCGAATGAGCCACTTGCTGCATTGGCATTTAAAATTGCAACCGACCCTTTTGTAGGACGTTTGTGTTTCATCAGGGTTTATTCAGGACGGATTAATGCAGGTGATACTGTATACAATTCGCGCACCGGGAAAAAAGAACGTATTTCACGTTTGTACCAGATGCACTCGAATAAACAAAACCCGATTGATTTTATCGAAGCCGGAGATATTTGTGCCGCCGTTGGTTTTAAAGATATTCGTACAGGCGATACGTTAAGCGATGTTAAACATCAGATTATTTTGGAAAGCATTGATTTTCCGGAACCTGTTATTGGCATCGCGATTGAGCCTAAAACACAAAAAGATTTGGACAAACTGAGTAACGGTTTGGCAAAACTTTCTGAAGAAGATCCAACTTTTAAAGTAAATACCGATGAAGAATCAGGCCAGACCATCATTCGTGGTATGGGCGAGCTTCATCTTGAAATTATTGTCGACCGTTTACGGCGTGAGTTTAAAGTTGAATGCAATCAGGGAAAACCGCAGGTTGCATACAAGGAAGCCATTAGTAAATCGGTTGAACTGCGTGAAGTATTCAAAAAACAATCGGGAGGCCGTGGTAAATTCGCCGATATTATCGTGCGTGTTGAACCTCGTGAAGACGGAAAAGAAGGTCTTGAATTTGTCGATGCAGTAAAAGGTGGAAATATTCCACGTGAATATATCCCATCGGTACAGAAAGGTTTCGAATCAGCCATGCAAAATGGTCCGCTGGCCGGATTTAATATCGACAGCCTGAAAGTTACCCTTCTCGATGGTTCGTACCATGCCGTTGACTCGGATTCCCTGTCATTCGAAATTTGTGCCCGCCAGGCCTTCAAAAAAGCTGCCGGACAAGCCAAACCTAAATTGCTTGAACCGGTGATGAAAGTTGAAGTAGTAACTCCGGAAGAATATATGGGAGATATTATTGGCGACTTGAACCGTCGTCGCGGACAAGTGGAAGGAATGGACGAAAAAGCAGGCGCCCGTGTTATCAAAGCATTGGTTCCTCTGTCTGAATTATTCGGATATGTTACCGTATTGCGTACGTTATCTTCAGGTCGCGCTACCTCTACCATGGAATTCTCAAGATATGTTGAGCTTCCAAATCTGTTGGCAGTGAAAGTACTGGAAGAATTAAAAGGAAATGTAAGTTTATTATAGATTTTAACTTATAATTAAATCTCATCATGAGTCAAAAGATCAGAATTAAGCTGAAATCGTATGATCACAACCTGGTTGACAAGTCGGCTGAAAAGATCGTAAAAACGGTAAAAACTACAGGTGCAGTAGTAAGTGGTCCTATTCCGCTTCCTACTCACAAAAGGGTTTTCACTGTTTTGCGTTCAACTTTCGTGAATAAAAAATCACGCGAGCAATTTCAGTTGTCTTCATACAAACGTTTGATCGACATTTACAGCTCAACAGCTAAGACAATTGACGCCTTAATGAAGCTTGAATTACCAAGTGGCGTTGAAGTAGAAATTAAAGTTTGATAACCTGTAAAGAAAAACAAAAATGGCAGGATTAATCGGTAAAAAAATCGGAATGACATCCGTATTCAGTGTTGAAGGGAAAAATATTCCATGCACTGTGATAGAGGCCGGACCATGCGTGGTTACGCAGGTAAAAACGGTCGAAACCGACGGTTACGAGGCTATTCAGTTAGGTTACGATGACAAAAAGATCAAAAGTTCTGTAAAAGCAGAAATTGGTCATGCTCAGAAAGCCGGAACTGAACCAAAACGTAAAATCGTTGAGTTTAAGGAAATTGAAGGAGAGTATAAATTAGGCGATACTCTTACAGTAGAAACAATCGACGCCGAAGGTTGGGTTGACATTACCGGCCTAAGCAAAGGGAAAGGCTTCCAGGGAGTCGTAAAACGTCACAACTTCAGAGGGGTGAACGACGCTACTCATGGTCAGCATAACCGTTTGAGAGCTCCGGGATCAGTTGGTGCATCATCATGGCCGTCTCGTGTATTCAAAGGAATGCGCATGGCCGGACGCGACGGTAACAACAACGTTACGATTCAAAACCTGAAAGTTCTGAAAGTAATTCCTGAGTCGAATTTAATAGTAGTTAAAGGATCAGTTCCTGGTGCAAAAGGTTCTTACGTAATGATTTATCAGTAATGGAAATAAAAGTAATAAATAAAGCAGGACAAGAAACCGGAAGAACTGTTACTTTAAATGAACAGATCTTCGGCATTGAGCCCAGCGATCACGCGATTTATTTGGATGTAAAACAATACATGGCAAATAAACGTCAGGGGACTCACAGCGCAAAAGAAAGAGGCGAAGTATCATATAGTACCCGGAAAATCAAAAAGCAGAAAGGTACCGGCGGCGCCCGTGCAGGGAGCATCAAATCTCCGGTATTTCGTGGCGGGGGCCGCGTTTTTGGACCTCGTCCAAGAAATTACGGCTTCAAACTGAACAAAAAAGTGAAAGTTTTGGCCCGTATTTCTGCATTGAGCTACAAAGCGAAAGAAGATGCCATTGTGGTGTTGGAAGATTTCACTTTCGACGCACCAAAAACACGTGAAATGGTTGCCATCAGTAATAATCTGAAAATTACTGATAAAAAGTCACTTTTCGTTTTACCGGAAGAAAATAAAAACATATATTTGTCCTCCAGAAATTTACAGGGGATTTCTGTTGTAACAGCCTCTGATATAAATACTTATCAAATACTGAATGCCAAAAAACTTATTGTTTTGGAAAGCTCGGTAAGTAAGTTGGAAGAATTGTTAACGATTTAATGGGCTTAAAAAATGAATGTTTTAATAAAACCGCTAGTTACCGAAAAAATGACAGGACAGGGTGAAAAGCTCAATCGTTTTGGTTTTGTCGTTAACAAGGATGCTACGAAAATACAGATAAAGAAAGCTGTTGAAAGCATGTACAATGTTAAAGTTGATGCTGTAAATACCATGGTTTATGCAGGAAAACGCAAATCGCGTTTTACCAAAGCCGGGGTAATCGAAGGCTCAACAGTTGCGTATAAAAAAGCAATGATAACATTGGCTGCAGGTGATACTATTGATTTTTATAGTAATATTTAATTAATAAAAATGGCAGTAAGAAAGTTAAAACCAGTTACTCCGGGTCAAAGGCACAAAATTATTGGCGCTTTTGATACCATTACTGCATCAACGCCTGAAAAATCATTGTTGAAGCCAATGCGCAAATCCGGTGGTCGTAACGACAACGGGCGCATGACAATGAGGTATATAGGTGGTGGCCATAAAAAGAGATACCGTGTTCTCGATTTCGTTCGCGAAAAAGATGGTATCCCTGCACGAGTTGATTCCATTCAGTACGACCCAAACCGTACTGCTCGTATTGCACTGTTGGTGTATGCCGATGGTGAAAAACGGTACATTGTTTCCCCCAACGGGTTAAAAGTTGGGCAAACAGTGTTGAGCGGTCCGGGTGTCGCTCCTGAAATCGGAAATACTCTGCCACTAGCCGAAATACCTCTTGGTACTGTTATTCATAACATAGAGCTTCAACCACGTCAGGGTGGTGTAATGGCACGCAGTGCAGGAACATCTGCACAATTGACCTCACGCGAAGGCAAATACGCAACTGTAAAGTTGCCTTCAGGAGAATCTCGTATGGTACTCGGCGCTTGCAGAGCTACAATTGGTACTGTTGGAAATACAGAGCACAACCTCGAACGTTCAGGGAAAGCCGGTCGTTCACGGTGGTTGGGAAGACGCCCACGCGTACGTGGTGTTGCGATGAACCCGGTTGATCACCCAATGGGTGGTGGTGAAGGCCGCGCTTCAGGAGGACATCCAAGATCACGCAAAGGCTTGTTGGCTAAAGGCTACAAAACCCGTGCTCCGAAAAAAGCTTCCAGCAAATATATTGTAGAAAAAAGGAAGAAATAATTAAACTGAGAAAAGTATGAGTCGTTCATTAAAGAAAGGGCCTTTCATTGCATACAAGCTCGAACGTAAAGTTTTGGCTATGAATGAAACCACTAAAAAGTCGGTTATTAAGACTTGGGCCCGGGCATCAGTAATTTCTCCTGACTTTGTAGGTCATACCATTGCAGTACACAACGGAAACAAATTTATTCCCGTTTATGTTACTGAGAACATGGTAGGACATAAGCTCGGTGAATTTGCACCTACAAGAACATTCAGGGGACATGCCGGAAACAAACGTTAAGGCATGAAATTCTCATTAACATTTAAAAGAATTCAAAATGGGTGCAAGAAAAAGAAATAAAGCAAGCGAACTTAAAGAAGCAAAAAAGACACAATATGTTGCTGTTTTGAAGAATAACCCAACATCTCCACGGAAAGTAAGGCTGATTGCCGATATGGTTCGCGGAATGGAGGTGAACAGAGCGCTTGACGTTTTGAAATTTTCATCAAAAGAAGCTTCCCGCAAGGTTGAAAAATTGTTGATGTCGGCCATCGCAAACTGGCAGGCAAAAAACGAAGGCGTTCGCCTGGAAGAAAGCAATTTGTATGTGAAAACCGTTGCTGTTGATTCAGCCCGTATCCTGAAACGTTTACGCCCGGCGCCACAAGGCCGCGCACACCGTATCCGGAAAAGATCGAATCACATCACGCTTTGCATTGATAGTAAAACTGTTAACGAAACTGTTAAATAATAATACATGGGACAAAAAGTTAATCCAATCGCCAATCGCTTAGGGATCATCAATGGATGGGATTCCAATTGGTTCGGTGGAAACGATTATGGTGATAAGCTCGTGGAGGATACAAAAATCAGAGAATACCTGAATGCCCGTCTGGCAAAAGCAAGTGTTTCCAAGATTATCATTGAACGTACCTTGAAGCTTATTACGATTACTGTTCACACCTCCCGACCAGGTATTATTATTGGTAAAGGTGGCCAGGAAGTTGACAAGCTGAAGGAAGAGCTAAAAAAGGTTACCAACAAAGAAGTTCAGATCAATATTTTCGAAATAAAACGTCCGGAGCTCGATGCCCGTATCGTGGCCAGCAATGTTGCCCGCCAGATCGAAGGCAAAGTAGCCTACCGCCGTGCCGTAAAAATGGCTATTGCTGCAACCATGAGAATGGGGGCGCAGGGAATCAAAATTATGGTTTCAGGTCGTTTGAATGGTGCCGAAATGGCACGTTCGGAAATGTACAAAGATGGCCGTACTCCTTTACATACACTTCGGGCTGACATCGATTATGCCCTTGCTGAAGCATTAACCAAAACCGGTTTGCTGGGCGTAAAAGTGTGGATTTGTAAAGGCGAAATCTACGGTAAACGCGACCTTTCTCCAAACATCGGACAAAAGCAGCAAGCTGGTGGACCCAGTCCTGCCAATGATCGTCGTGGCGGAGCCAAAGGCGGATTTAAGAAAAGAAGAAAATAATTTGTAAACCTTTCAACTAAAGAAGGATGTTACAACCGAAAAAGACAAAATTCAGAAGAGTACAAAAAGGCCGGATGAAAGGCAATGCCCAGCGGGGCAATCAAATTGCATTCGGTTCTTTCGGTATAAAGGCGTTGGAAGAAGCTTGGATTACCGGTCGCCAGATTGAAGCGGCGAGGGTTGCGGTAACCCGCTACATGCAACGTCAGGGTCAAATTTGGATACGAATTTTCCCCGATAAACCAATTACAAAGAAACCTGCAGAGGTTCGTATGGGTAAAGGTAAGGGTGCGCCAGAAGCATTTGTTGCTCCGGTTTCCCCTGGTAGAATTATTATTGAAGCCGACGGTGTTTCGTTCGAGATAGCAAAGGAAGCATTGCGTCTGGCTGCTCAGAAATTACCGATAACTACAAAATTTGTGGTTCGGCGCGATTATGTTGAATCTTCAAACGAGGAGTAATGAAAACATCAGAGATTAAAGAACTGACCAACAAAGAGATCCTTGAAAAGTTACAAACTGAAAAGGACAGCTTGCTTCGTATGAAGATGAATCATGCTATTTCACCTCTTGAGAATCCGTTACAGATCAAGGTTGCAAGGAGAAATATTGCCCGCCTGAAAACCATACTGCGTCAAAGGGAAATTAACGAAAAACAGAGTTAGTGTGATGGAATCAAGAAATCTGAGAAAAGAGCGTACCGGGGTCGTTGTCAGTAACAAAATGCAAAATACAATTGTAGTTGCTGAAAAACGTAAAGAGAAGCATCCCATTTACGGGAAGTTTGTGAACAAAACGACCAAGTTTTACGCGCACGACGAAAATAATACCTGCAATGTTGGTGACACTGTGCTGATCATGGAAACACGTCCGCTCAGCAAGCAAAAACGTTGGAGATTAGTTGAAATCATTGAAAGAGCTAAGTAATCATGATACAACAAGAATCAAGATGTACAGTAGCCGATAACAGTGGCGCAAAAGAAGTGCTTTGTATCCGCGTATTAGGCGGAACACGCAAACGCTATGCAACACTGGGCGATACCATCGTAGTAGCCGTGAAAAGCGCTATTGCTGGTAGTGATGTAAAAAAAGGAGCAGTGTCGAAAGCGATCGTTGTTCGTACAGCAAAAGAAGTACGTCGTGCCGACGGATCATATATCCGTTTCGACGACAATGCAGTTGTTTTGCTGAACAACGCAGGCGAAATGCGTGGAACACGTATTTTTGGCCCTGTCGCAAGAGAATTGCGCGACAAGAACATGAAGATTATTTCACTTGCACCTGAGGTACTTTAATTTGTAAATTAATTGAAATGCAAAAGAAATTACATATCAAAAAAGGTGACACCGTAATCGTCAATGCAGGCAACTACAAAGGCCAGCAGGGCAAGGTGCTCGAAGTGATACGAAAGACTGAGCGAGCCATAGTGGAAGGCGTTAATATGATTAAAAAACACACCAAACCCAATGCAGCAAATCCGCAGGGAGGTATTGTTGAAAAGGAAGCGCCCATCCACGTATCGAATCTGATGCTGAAAGATCCTAAATCAGGAAAAGCAACACGCATCGGTCGTAAGCTCGACGAGAAGGGAAAATTAGTTCGTTATTCTAAAAAATCAGGAGAGGAGATTAAGTAATGGCATACGTACCAACACTTAAGAAGAAATATTTGGACGAAGTCGTCCCTGCATTGGTAAAAGAATTCAGTTATGGTTCTGTTATGCAGGCTCCGAAGTTAGAAAAGATTGTGCTCAACCAAGGTGTTGGAGCTGCTATAGCCGATAAGAAAATTATCGAAGTTGCGACCGAAGAAATGACAAACATTGCCGGTCAGAAAGCAGTCCAAACCAAATCGAAAAAAGACATCTCTAATTTCAAGTTAAGGAAAAAAATGCCAATCGGTGTACGTGTTACACTGCGCAAGGAGAGAATGTATGAGTTCCTCGAACGATTGATTAGTGTAGCACTGCCACGTATCCGCGACTTTCGTGGTATTGAAGGCAAAATGGACGGAAGGGGCAATTATACCTTAGGTATCCCCGAACAGATCATTTTCCCTGAGATTATACTCGATAAAGTAAACCGGATTAACGGTATGAACATCACGTTTGTAACTACCGCTGAAACCGACGAAGAAGGATACGCTTTGTTGAAAGAGTTAGGATTACCTTTTAAAAACGTCAAAAAGAACTAAGAAATGGCTAAAGAATCAATGAAAGCCCGTGAAGTTAAAAGGGCAAAACTGGTTGAAAAATATGCCGAAAAAAGAGCCATGCTTAAGGCGGAAGGTGATTTCATCGGTTTACAAAGTTTACCTAAAAACTCTTCACGTGTACGATTGCACAACAGGTGCAAATTAACCGGACGCCCGAAAGGATACATGCGTCAATTCGGAATAAGCAGGATTAACTTCCGCGAAATGGCTTCGGCCGGATTGATCCCGGGTGTTAAAAAAGCAAGTTGGTAATTTTTTAATTTTTAGAAGTAATGAGTAAAATTACAGATCCAATAGCAGATTATCTGACACGAATCAGAAATGCCCAGAAAGCAAAACATCGTGTGGTAGATATTCCTGCATCAAATATCAAGAAAGAGATTACCAAAATTCTTAAGGATAAAGGTTATATTTTGAACTATAAGTTCGAGGAAGATGTGAACTATCAGGGCAACATTAAAATTGCTTTGAAATATCATCCCGAATCTGCTGTACCGGCTATCAAATCGATCAAAAGGATCAGTAAACCAGGTTTGAGAACTTATTGTCATACCGATAATATTCCCCGTGTCCTTAACGGTTTGGGAATTGCGATCATATCTACTTCAAAAGGCGTGATGACTGACAAAGAAGCGCGCGAAATGAGTGTAGGTGGCGAAGTATTGTGTTACGTTTATTAATCGAAGGAGGAAAAGTAATGTCAAGGATAGGTAAATTACCGATAAAAATACCGGCAGGTGTTACCGTAACTATTAGCGACAGCAACTTAGTAACAGTAAAAGGCCCTCTTGGAACACTGACCCAGCAGGTTAATTCTGCAATCAGTATTGCCATTGAAGATGGAACATTAACTGTTAGCCGTCCGACCGAACAGAAAGACCATCGCGCAATGCACGGTTTATACCGTTCACTGATCAACAACATGGTTATCGGTGTGTCGAAGGGTTTCGAGATCAAACTCGAACTGGTAGGTGTTGGTTACCGTGCTGAAGTACAGGGACAGGTACTCGACCTTGTTTTAGGTTATTCACACCACACTTTCCTCGGCCTACCGGCAGAAGTGAAAGTAGAAGCAGTGAGTGATAAACGTAGTAACCCGATTGTAACTCTTAAAAGTTGCGACAAGCAATTGATTGGTCAGATAGCTGCAAAAATACGTTCATTCCGTATGCCTGAGCCTTACAAAGGAAAAGGGGTTAAATTCCAGGGTGAAGTGTTAAGGCGCAAGGCCGGTAAATCAGCTGGTGTCAAATAATAAAAATTAGAAATCATGGCTTTAACAAAGCACGAAAGAAGATATAGAATTAAAAAGAGAATCCGGAAAATTGTAGCCGGTACTGCCGAAAAGCCACGTCTGAGTGTCTTCCGAAGCAACAAGCAAATTTATGCTCAGTTGGTTGACGATGCTACCGGCAAAACCTTACTCGCAGTTTCTTCTCTTTCGAAAGATCTTGAAGTAGCAGGTAACAAAACAGAAGTTGCTGCTATCGTAGGTAAAGCAATTGCTGAAAAAGCTGTTGCAGCCGGCATTTCAAGTGTAGTGTTCGACCGGAATGGTTATTTGTATCACGGTAGAGTAAAACAATTAGCTGATGCTGCCCGTGAAGGTGGCCTTAAATTTTAATAAGTATGGTAGCAAATATCAAAAAAGTAAGGACCAGCGACATCGAACTGAAAGACCGGTTGGTAGCTATTAACCGCGTTACCAAAGTAACCAAAGGGGGCCGTACATTCAGTTTCTCAGCTATTGTTGTAGTTGGAAACGAAGACGGAATCGTTGGCTGGGGACTTGGTAAAGCAAGCGAAGTAGCAACAGCTATTGCAAAAGGCGTTGATGCCGCAAAGAAAAATCTGGTGAAAGTACCTGTTATCAATGGTACAATCCCTCACGAACAGGAAGCCAAATTTGGTGGAGCCCGCGTTTTGTTGAAACCGGCATCTTCGGGTACCGGGGTAAAGGCAGGGGGTGCTATGCGTGCCGTATTGGAAAGTGTCGGGGTACATAATATCCTGGCCAAATCAAAAGGCTCGTCGAACCCTCACAACCTGGTGAAAGCAACAATGAACGCTTTATTAGAGTTAAGAGATCCTTATACCGTGGCAGATCACCGTGGTATTACATTAGATAAAGTATTTAATGGATAATACAATTATGGCTAAGATAAAAATTACACAAGTAAAAAGTCAAATTGGTTCCACCAAAAGACAAAAAGCCACTATTGAGGCTTTGGGAATCAAGAAACTGAACCATACTGTAGAGAAGGAAGCAACTCCGCAGATTATAGGAATGGTAAGAAAAGTAAGCCACTTGGTAAAAGTTGAAGAAATTTAAAATATTTAAGATCATCTACTATGGAATTAAATAATCTTAAACCTGCAAACGGTTCCACACATCACGAAAAACGCATTGGACGCGGTACGGGCTCTGGTCATGGCGGGACTTCCACAAGAGGTCACAAAGGCGCCAAATCACGCTCAGGTTACTCGCGGAAAAGTGGTTTCGAAGGTGGTCAGATGCCTTTGCAGCGCGTTGTACCAAAATTTGGTTTCAATAATGTCAACAGGGTAGAGTACAAAGCTATCAACCTTTCTGTTTTACAAAGTTTGGCTGAAAGTAAAAAACTTACCGTTGTCGATGTTCAGGTTTTGGTTGATGCCGGGTTTGCATCAAAAAGAGATCGCATTAAAATTTTAGGCAAAGGCGAACTCAAAGTAAAATTGAATGTAAAAGCCCATGCATTTTCAAATAGTGCAAAAGAAGCGATAGAAAAATTAGAAGGAACCACTGAAACATTGTAAGCCTGATGAAAAAATTTATCGAAACCCTAAAGAATATTTATAAGATTGAAGATCTTAGGGCACGGTTGGGAATGACATTATTTTTATTGTTGATCTACCGTCTCGGGTCTTATGTATCGTTACCTGGAATCGACCCGGCTCAGCTCGGTGTTCTGAAAGAGCAAACGTCCGACGGGTTGCTGGGCTTGCTCAACATGTTTTCAGGAGGTGCATTTGCAAATGCTTCAATTTTCGCTTTGGGGATCATGCCTTACATTTCAGCTTCAATTGTAATTCAGTTGATGGGAATTGCCGTCCCATATTTCCAACGGTTACAAAAAGAAGGTGAATCAGGAAGGAGAAAAATCAATCAGATAACCCGTTATCTGACTGTTGTTATCCTGATTTTCCAGGCTCCTGCTTTCTTAACCAATATCAAACTAAACATGCCAGGCGCAATAGTGATGGACCCGACGATGTTTACCATTTCGTCAACCATTATCATGACGGCCGGTTCAATGTTTGTTATGTGGCTTGGAGAGCGTATCACCGATAAAGGTATTGGAAACGGTATTTCACTGATTATCATGATCGGTATCATTGCCCGTTTACCGCAATCCATCATGCAGGAATTCGTTTCACGCCTCGAACAACAAGGCGGCGGAATGGTATTGTTCCTGGTTGAGTTTGTTATCCTGTTCGTTGTATTCATGGGAACGATCATGCTGGTTCAGGGAACCCGTCGTATCCCCGTGCAATACGCAAAACGTATCGTCGGTAACAAACAATACGGTGGCGTGCGCCAATACATACCTTTAAAAGTAAATGCTGCCGGGGTAATGCCAATTATCTTTGCCCAGGCCATTATGTTTGTTCCTATGACAATTGCTGGATTTGCCAAATCGGAAAGTATGAGTGGATTCGCGGCTGCTTTCATGAATTATACCGGATTCTGGTACAATTTCACCCAATTTGTCCTGGTAATTTTGTTTACGTATTTTTACACAGCAATCACTGTTAACCCAATGCAGATGGCTGAAGATATGAAGAAAAACGGTGGTTTTATACCCGGTGTCAAACCAGGAAAGAAAACCGTCGAATTTCTGGATACTATCATGTCGAGGATTACCCTTCCGGGATCAATCTTCCTCGGTATTGTAACCATTCTTCCTGCTTTTGCAATGATGACAGGTGTCAACAGCAGTTTTGCCCAGTTTTTTGGTGGAACTTCCCTGCTGATCCTCGTGGGTGTTGTGTTGGATACTTTACAGCAAATTGAAAGTCACTTGCTGATGCGCCATTACGACGGACTGATGAAATCAGGCCGTATTAAAGGACGTTCGGGTGGCGGTGGTGCAATGATGTAGTAAGACATTGTTCTTCCTAATTTCATAAAGAAAAAGAGTATATGGCCAAACAGGCTTCAATAGAACAAGACGGAACCATCATCGAAGCATTGTCAAATGCTATGTTCAGGGTAGAATTGGAAAACGGGCATGTTTTAACAGCCCACATTTCAGGTAAAATGCGTATGCACTATATCAAAATTCTTCCTGGAGATAAAGTAAAAGTTGAGATGTCTCCTTACGATTTGACCAAGGGGAGAATCACTTTTAGGTACAAAAATTAAAGTAAAAAACAATGAAAGTAAGAACATCCATAAAAAAACGTAGCGCTGATTGTAAAATTGTACGTAGGAAGGGCGTTTTATACGTGATCAACAAGAAGAATCCTAAGTTCAAACAACGTCAGGGATAATTAATTAACTTTGTAAAAAATTTATTTATGGCTCGTATAGTTGGTGTCGACATCCCGAATAACAAAAGAGGAGAAATTGCATTGACCTACATCTATGGAATCGGACGTAGTTTATCACAAAGCATCCTTGCTCAGGCTGGCGTTGACAAAAATTTGAAAGTACAAGAATGGAACGATGATCAGTTTGCGGCAATCCGTACAGTGATCGGTGATAACTATAAGGTTGAGGGAGAACTTCGTTCGGAAACTCAAATGAACATTAAACGGTTGATGGACATCGGTTGCTACCGTGGAATCCGTCACCGTATTGGCTTACCATTACGCGGACAGAGCACAAAAAACAATGCCCGTACCCGGAAAGGTAAAAGAAAAACTGTTGCTAACAAGAAAAAAGCCACTAAATAATTGATTTGAATTATGGCAAAAAAAACTGGAACAACAAGAAAAAGAGTTGTTAACGTTGAAGCTACCGGACAGGCGCATGTGCATTCTTCGTTTAATAACATCATTGTTTCGTTGACCAACGACAATGGTGAAGTCATCTCATGGTCCTCAGCCGGAAAAAAAGGTTTCCGCGGATCGAAGAAGAATACTCCGTATGCAGCACAGGTAGCATCTGAAGAGTGCGCCAAGACCGCGTATGATCTTGGTCTGAGAAAAGTAAAAGTATACGTAAAAGGTCCGGGAAACGGTCGCGAATCTGCTGTCAGGGCATTGAGTACGGTAGGAATTCAGGTAACTGAAATTGTTGACGTAACTCCGCTGCCTCACAATGGTTGCCGTCCGGCGAAAAGAAGACGTGTATAATATTTTTACTAAAAAGAACAAGTAATGGCAAGATATAGAGGACCAAAATCAAAAATCGCCCGGAAATTTGGTGAACCCATTTTTGGGCCGGATAAAGCACTTGAAAAGAAAAATTATCCACCCGGTTTTCATGGTTTGGCTGCACGCCGTCGTAAAAAATCAGAATACGGTGTCCAGTTGAAAGAAAAACAAAAAGCAAAGTATACTTACGGAATATTGGAAAGACAATTTTCAAATATCTTCGAAAAGGCACATGCAGCTAAAGGTATTACCGGTGTTGTGTTGTTACAAATGCTCGAATCCCGTCTCGACAACGTAGTTTTCCGTTTCGGATTAGCTGCTTCACGTGCCGGAGCTCGTCAGTTGGTATCGCACAAGCATATTACCGTAAACGGTGAAATTGTAAATATACCATCGTTCCAGTTACGTCCTGGTGACATTGTTGGTGTTCGTGAAAAATCAAAATCATTGGAAGTAATTACCAATGCCCTGACTTCACATAGATACAACAAATACGCATGGTTAGAATGGAATGGAAGTGAAATGGCCGGTAAATTTTTGAATCGTCCGGAACGTGACGAAATTCCTGAAAACATCAAAGAGCAACTGATTGTAGAGTTGTATTCTAAATCATAAATTACTCAGTATTATTATGGCAATATTAGCGTTTCAAAAGCCCGACAAAGTTATAATGGTCGAATCGGATGATAAATTCGGGAAATTCGAATTTCGCCCATTGGAACCAGGATATGGAATTACCATTGGTAATGCCTTACGTAGGATTCTTTTATCCTCTTTGGAAGGTTATGCAATAACCACTGTTAAAATTGAAGGTGTTGACCATGAATTTGCTACTGTCAAGGGAGTGATGGAAGATGTTACTGAAATCATCCTGAACCTGAAGCAGATTCGTTTAAAACGGGAAGTCGAAGATTTTGACAGTGAAAAAGTGTCAATTTCTGTTTCCGGGCAGGAAGAATTTACTGCCGGTGATATCAACAAATTCATGACCGGTTTCCGTGTGCTGAACCCGGAATTAATTATTTGCCGCATGGAACCAGACGTGAAATTTCAGATGGAAATTACCATCGGCAAAGGTCGTGGTTATGTGCCCAGCGCTGAAAATAAGCCGGTAGATGCTGAGTTCGGTATCATTCCGATTGACTCGATTTATACACCTATTAAGAACGTTAAATACGCAGTTGAAAACTATCGTGTAGAGCAGAAAACCGACTACGAAAAGCTGGTTTTTGAAATTAAAACCGATGGTTCGATCCACCCGAAAGATGCATTGAAAGAAGCTGCAAAAATCCTGATTTATCACTTCATGCTATTCTCTGATGAAAAAATTACGTTGGATTCAGACGAAAAATTTGCCAATGAAGAATTTGATGAAGAAGTATTGCACATGCGCCAGCTTCTGAAAACCAAATTGGTTGACATGGATCTGTCGGTGCGTGCTCTTAACTGTTTGAAAGCTGCCGATGTTGAAACTTTAGGCGATCTTGTTACTTACAATCGTAACGACCTGCTTAAATTCAGAAATTTCGGTAAAAAGTCGCTGACCGAGCTTGACGACTTGCTGGGTAGTATGAGCCTGACTTTCGGAATGGACATAAGTAAGTATAAACTTGACAAGGATTAGGACAAATGAGACATAATAAGAAAATCAACCATTTAGGAAGAAAAAGTGCTCATCGGAAAGCTATGTTATCGAATATGGCAAATTCTTTGATTTTCCATAAACGCATTGCAACAACACTTGCTAAAGCAAAAGCACTAAAATTATATGTTGAACCGCTTATCACAAAAGCAAAAGATGATTCAACCAACTCGCGCAGGGTTGTTTTCAGCTACCTGAAAAGCAAAACTGCCGTAGCTATGTTGTTCAGGGATGTCGCCGAAAAAGTGGGCGATCGTCCGGGCGGGTACACACGTATTTTAAAAACCGGTACCCGTTTGGGCGACAATGCCGAAATGTGTATTATCGAATTAGTAGACTTCAACGAAAACATGCTTGCTGCGAAAGAAGACAAGGCAAAAGCCAAACGTTCTTCACGTCGTGGAGGTAAGAAGAAAGAAGAAGCTCCGGCCACTGCAAAAACAGTTAAAAAAGCTGCTACTCCTGTAGTAGAAGAAGCTGAAGTTGTAGTAGAAGAAGCTGAAGATACAGTTGAAGAAACTCCGGCTGAAGAAACTTCAGAAGAAGAGAAAAAAGAAGAATAATACTGTGAAGTATTTCAAAATAGAAAGGCTGACCATTGGTTAGCCTTTTTTATTTGAATTATTTTCACCTCACGATTACAAGGGCAAAATCTGTATTTTGGATCATTCATCTTTGGGCATGTTTATCCGAAAATAAAAAAACAGGAGGAGATTGATAGGTTATCTGTTTATTCCGGGTTATTTGTACCGAAAGCGATACTGTTGTTGAGTAGGTTTTCTTTTCGATGAGCAATGCAAGTATCCGTACCGTTGGACCCAAACTTGTTTTCGGGAGAATATATGACAATATCGGATTTGGCACTTTACAGGAAGACCTTTCCCTTCATTTGGTCATTGCCCTGCTGGCTTTCCTCATGGGTAAGCTGAAAAACAGGTATGGATGCAAATAGTGTCAGCCGAATACGTTGAGGATAAACTTTTTTGCCCAATATTATAATGCAGGTTTACTTCGTTAATCAAAGAACCTGATTTTGTTTATATTTGGGTGTTGATTCTCAATATATGCCTGAGCAAATTTCCAAAATACTGAAAGACGACCGAAATAGTTTCAAGAATATCTTCCATGATTGTTATCAGCCTCTTTGTCATTTGAGCATGGGTTATCTCAAAGATGAAAATGAAGCAAAAGGGGTTGTACAGGATGCTTTTTTGAAATTGTGGGAAATAAGGCATGACCTCAGTGAAGACTCAAATATCCGAAACTTTTTATTTACATTGGTAAAAAATAATTGTTTGAACATCTTGAAACGCAGGCAGATTCTCTTGAAACATCATGAGAAAATCAGATGGATGGAAATGCACTATCAATATGAAAGTTTGAAGAGAATAGACAACAATTACATGGAATTCAATGAATTGAAAGAGAAGATAGATATTGCAATCAGGAACCTCCCGGAATCGTGTCGTGTTGTTTTTGAAATGAGCAGGTTTGAGGAACTAAAAAACAGGGAGATAGCCGAAAAACTGGGTGTTTCGCAAAAAACAGTGGAAGCTCACCTTACAAAAGCATTAAAGATTCTTCGAAACGATTTGAAAGATTACCTTCCAATAATCACAGTGATTACCAAAATTCTGAACTGATCAGAAATGTTTCAGAATTGTTCTGACAGGGACAAAATTTTCCGGAATTCGTATTAGGGTGTTTAAACCTTCATTTGTTAATAGTAAAAGCAAATAAGGGATAGACGAGAATTTGCTGTTACTAATATTGAATGATGACTTGGAGACAAATTTAATATAAAGGCTTATTTTGAAGATAGTTATATTGAAACATCGTTGGTTGAGTGGGATGTTGATATTTTATCGGAAAATGGAAAATTGATGCTGGTTTTAACACCGGGAGAGAGTGTTATGTATTTTTCGGAAGGAAAGAAGATTACAGATTTACGGGCAATATTAAAAAATCAACTACAGCCCGGCATGTACTCGAAATGTTAAAACTGACTGCCGATTTCCATTACCGTATTTTGGAAAAAATACAGGATATGATTGGAATTTATTAACCCGTAAAATAAATGCCTATGGAATACTAACCTGACTAACCTGAAAAAACCGGGAGGCTGAAGACATCCTGGTTCGTGTTTTTGAAATTTTTCGGGCATGGTAATGCCGGTTACCAATGCCAATTGTATAACAAAAAAGCAACCAAAATTATGAAAAAAAACCGATTTTTTCTAAGCCATCAGTGGCTTGGAATAAAGAAATTATTATTGATTATGAAACTAACAACCTTCTTTCTATTCCTCTCTGTGGTGGCAATTTCTGCTGATTTGTATTCACAGAATACCCGGTTTGACCTGAATGTGAGAAATGCGACAATTGTGCAGGTTTTTGATGAAATTGAACGGGTAACAGATTTTGGATTTTTATTTAAAACCGATCAATTGGACATGGACAGGCTATACACATTGAACATTAAAGATGTGAATATAGAGAAGATTATGGATGAGATACTGGACAAGAGCCAGTACTCGTACAAATTTATTGACCGGACCATTGTTGTGACAAAGATAGATTCCAATATTTATCAGGGACAAAATATCAAAGTTTCGGGAAAAGTAACCGATTCGGCAGGTGGCGCCATCCCCGGTGTTTCGGTTGTGGTAAAAGGGACTACCAACGGAACGATTACAAATGCTGATGGCAGCTACCTGCTTAATGTACCGGCTAATGGTATACTTGTATTTTCATTTGTGGGAATGAAAACGCAGGAAGTGCAAATTGCAGGGAAAACCACAATAGATATTGTAATGGAAGAAGAAACAGTTGGAATTGGCGAAGTGATAGCGGTTGGTTATGGTACCCTCAGACGAAGCGAAATCACCGGATCTATTTCTTCCGTAAAAGGTGAAGTTTTAGGTAAAATACCAGTAACCAATATTTCTTCGGCTCTTGCAGGAACTGCAAAAGGGGTTATGGTATTTGATGTGGACGGGGATGTTGGACAGGATGCAATTATAAAAATCAGGGGAGAATCGACCATTGGAGATTCAAATCCGTTGATTGTTATTGACGGGGTCCCCGGAGGTAACTTAAAGGATGTTCCTCCCGACGAAGTGGCTTCAGTTGAAATTCTGAAGGATGCTGCTGCTGCCACTATTTATGGATCGCGTGGTGCAAATGGTGTAATTTTGATCACGACCAAGCGTGGTTTCGATGGGAAAATACAGGTTACGTATGACGGATATGTAAAATTTAATACTGTGGCCAATCCATTGGAGATTCTGGATCCGTATTCAACCTGTTTCCTTCTCAATGAGGCACAAATTATGGATGGGGCCGCAATAACTCCGTATAATACTCCCGACTATGAGTGGCTTAAATCTATAAGAAGTGACTATACCGATTTAATAAGGGATACCTATACATACCGTCATAAATTGAGTATTGCCGGAGGAAACAAGCAACATCAGTTTCGTCTTTCAGCAACGTATGATGATGACCAGGGAACATTTGTCAACAATTTTTACAAGTCAGGGACTTTTATTTTTTCATCCGACCATCAACTGAGTAAAAGATTAAAACTCAGTAATACTTTTACATATCGTCAGGCTCACCGGCGCAATGGATATGCCTATAATACGTATAAAGCTGTTTTAGCGTATGCTCCTTACCTGACTGCTTTTACAAACGGAAATCCGAATTTGTATACCGAACTTGAAGATGGTTGGTCTACCCTGGCTTATTCCAGCGATAATGATATCTATCAGGATAACTATGTTTTCAATATTGAAGGATCATATACCATCATGGAAGGACTGGTACTTTCAGACCGGTTTGCCTATAAACAGAATAATTCCAATCAGGAAGTATTTAATTATAAACAGGAGGTATTTACTTCAACCGGGCAGAACGACAATACGGCTTCTTTGAACTATGCCAAAGGAAGCAGTCTGCTGAATGATGTCATGTTAAATCTAAACCGCACATTTGGTGAGAAACATTCGGTATTGGGAACCATTGTATTTTCTACTGAAAAGACAAAAGGATCTTATGTTTCTGCCTACCGCAGTGGATTACCGTTTTCAAGTGTACCATCCCTCAATTTGGGAACTACAGAAAGTGCAACCAACGATGGCGGATTCAGCGATGATACACGGGTTGGCTTAGTCGGAAGACTTGGCTATACATACAATAAAAAGTATGTTGTGCAGGCATCTGTCAGACGTGATGCATCGTCGCGTTTTACGCCTGAAAAAAGATGGGCAACATTTCCTTCGGTTTCCTTCGCCTGGAATATTGACCAGGAACCTTTCATGGAAAAAATACCTTTCATTACAGGCGCAAAGTTAAGGGCCAGTTGGGGAAGATTAGGCCGTGATAAATTGGATGCGTATCAGTATTATTCACTGGTAAATCTCACATCAGGTTACATTTTCAATAATTCTCAAACTACGGGGGCAAATATCGCCAAGCAGGCTTATGAAGGTACCGGCTGGGAGGGCAATGAAAGCATCGATCTTGGAATTGAATTGTATAGCCTGACTAATCGATTATATTTCAGTGTCGATTACTGGAGGAAAAATACAGTAGATATGATCTTTGACGAAACACTCCCACTTTATGCCGGTCTCAGGAACAATACAATTTCGGTCAATGGCGGTGAAATTTTGAATAAGGGTTTTGAATTTGAATTGTCGTGGAAAGAAAAGAAAGGTGACCTGAGCTATTCTGTAGGAGCGAACCTTTCAACGTACAAAAATGAAGTGCTGAGCTGGCCATTCGATGAAGGTATTGAACGCATATACCGCTTAGGCAATCCAAGGTGTTTTGCTATTGAAAAAGGTCATCCGTACTATGCTTTTTACATGGTCGATGCTATTGGTATATGGCAGAGCGATGCCGAAATCGATGCTGCAAGGTATCATCAAAAAGGTGCTAACGGTAATTTTTTGTATGGCAGTACCGGAACGCCTACCTGGGGATGGCCAAATTATAGCAGGGGACGCCCGGTACCCGGAAATATAAAATTTAAAGATCAAAACAATGACGGGATCATTGATGACAATGATTATGTGTATAAAGGACAAAGATATCCCAGCGTAATTGTGGGGCTAAATGCCAATTTTGAATACAAGGGGTTCGATCTTAGCGTTATTTGCCAGGGCAACTTCGGGCAGTCGGCGTATATTTATGCGACAGCCGGGGCAGACAGCCGCCTGAAAGGCGGGGCAACGGATGAGTACTGGGCTTATGCCCGCTGGACGGGGGATGGATCAACAAACGATGTTATGGAACCGCGGTTATCTTATGCCGGATCAAACCAATGGTACAGTGGACAAAATAATCCCAACGATGCTCACTTGCACAAGACGGATTATTTAAGAGTTAAAACCGCTACCCTTGGTTATACTTTCAAACAATCATTTTTGAAAAAAATAGGGATGAACTCCGTGCGAATTTATACGAGTGGATTTAACCTGTTTACTTTTACGAAATATCCGGGTGCTGATCCTGAGCTGGGAGGCGGGTACAGTTACGATAGTTATAGTAATGCCGGAGTTGACCGGATAATGACTTACCCGGTACCCAAAAGCTATATCCTCGGTGCACAAATTAATTTCTGACACAAACTTAATTTTGAATAAAAATGAAAATATATATATCAAAAATGTACAGGATGGTAGTAATGGGAGCATTAATCTCTCTATTTTCCTGTGATAATTTTCTGGAAACGGTTCCGCGTAGTCAATACCAAAGCGATTCGTTTTACCAGACCAAGGATGCTGCTGCTATGGCTGTGAACAGTGTTTATAATCCGATGTTGAACTTTTTCAACTATGAGTGGGAACAACGAACCTTGTTGCTTGAGGCAAATAGCGGACTTTTTGTGGCTGATTTTGAAGCAGTTTATACTCAATTTTGGATTGGAATATCGGATGCAAATATTGCTCTTGAAAAAATCCCGGATATTGATTTTAAAGGTGATGAAACAACAAAAAACTATTTAATTGCCCAAGCCCGCTTTCTTAGGGCTTTCTATTACCACATGCTTTCGATGATGTTGGGCCCTGTTCCGCTGATTACAGAAACACTTTCGTACGATGAATTGGCTTCAGTTTCGCGTGCCGAAAATGTAGATGTTATCAGGAACTTTGTTATTGATGAAGTGCTGGCTGCCGAACCCAACTTATTACCCAGAAGCAAATCCATAAATGGGAGGGTAACTACCGGGTGTGCCGATTATCTTTTGGCGACTGTTTATATGTTTCAGAAAAACTGGCCGGAAGCTGAAAAATGGCTGAAAAAAATAATCGACAGCAAAGAATACAGCCTTCTTTCAAATTTTGGGAATGTATGTAGTTATGATACTCATCTTGACGTTTGTAATGCATGGGAGTATACCAGTGAATCGTTGTTTGAAGTTGGTCATATTGAAGGTGTTTCCGGATACAGCGACGGGTACACAGATCGTTATACCCCTGCGAACTGTTCGGGTGATGATTATCGTACAAATTTAAGTCCCATGTCAAGTAATTTTTATGAGAAGGTACTTTTAATCGGGCAGGAAACAATTTCTAAAACTGTTTCACAGGATTCGACCTGGATAAATAAGTCGACCGGCAAATATGTAACGACAAAAAAAGGACAAACAGCCCTTATTCCTAATTATATTGAAGACCCACGGCGCCCTTATACTTGTGTCAAATGGGGAGATATGGTTCCGTGCGCTGTTAATTCCAATTATTATGTCGATGTAACTTCCACTTTTTATAAAGAAAGTACGACTTTACTTAAACGTAAATACTGGCCTACCAGTTCCAAAGCATACGGCAGGTTGAGAGGGATGAATTTTATTATCTGGCGCTATGCCAATGTCTTGCTCGACTATGCCGAAGTGCAATATCGCCTGGGAAATATTGACAAGGAATACGAATACATGAATATGGTCAGGAGCCGGGCATGGAAAGATTATCCTGAATGGAAATGGAAACGGAAACCAAATGAAGTATTCGAACCAAATGCAAACTGGAACAAAATTGTTTATCCTGCACTTGCTCAGAGCGGATATGGTAAAGAATTTATCGATTTAATTCATGAATACTTCCTTGAATTTGCTCATGAAGGCGGGATCACCATGCAGCTTATGATGCGTTGGCAAAACAGGGTCGATATTGCAAAAGCATTCGGATATGCCGAATCGAGTATATATGAGGACCGGACTTGGTTTGAATATCCTACTGATGAACTTGCTAAAAATCCAAACTTTACCCAGAATCCTGGGTTCTAATCTTTAAAACTTAAATTATGAAATTTAGAAATATAATTATGCTTTCCCTGTTGTGCTGTTTTGGATGGATAACAAGCTGCACGCCGGAAGAATATGAAGTCGATCTTAGTTATGGGTTAACCCATGCAATTGCCATGTATGATGGCAATGAAAATACGGGTACATTCCAATTTTATAAATTGCTGAACAGATCGATGATCGATAAAGGCGTTTCATACGACCGGACAATGGATGCCATACTGGAAGCAACAGTACCAGGAGGTGCCGGAGGTGAAAAATACACAGTCTTTGTTCTGCAAAATGACGATGTTAAAGATATGTCTCTTACTTACTTCGGTAAGTCGGCAATCGAATTGGGTACTACTACGGTGACTACCAGAAATAAAGCATTCAAACTTTTGCAGTTTTATTATGTGGTCGGTGAATACCGGGTGGAGAATCTTCCTTCTAAGTTGAAAATGGACAATGGCTACGAAATAAGTATCTCAGGAAACAAACTTACTGGGTTCAGCGGAACCCAGGTTCAGATCGTTTCCGGAAATAATGAGGCACGGAATGGCGTTTTTCATGTTATTGACGGGCCATTGCATCCTGTAACAACCAGCAGCTTTGTTGATTACAATACAAGCTATTTCTACTCGTATGCTACCTATGAAGATAAAAAAGAATATAATCCGTATTGATTTCCATAGGTATTAGCGAATAAATGAGTTTATAAAACTTTTACGAATCCCGGTTTTTATCCGGGATTCGTAAACTTGATTATAATCCCTGACTATCATGAAAAGGTTGGTTACAGGAAGCTTTATATTGGTTTGTTTTACCCTGACAATATCTGCCCAGACTGGAAAAGAGCGCAGAACGGGATTTTTGGAAGAACAACTTCTGATTTTGATTCTTTGCCTTCGGTTTATGATTTACCCGATCCGTTTGTATTAGCAGCGGAGTATCTGTTATAACATCATCCTCAATGGGAACAAAAGAAAGAGTGAATAAGAAAGGAATATCACATTGGGTCTCAGGGAAAAATGGCACCGGGTCCAACTAATTTGACCTGTAAAATTCTGAACTGACCAGAAATGTTTCAGAATTGTTCTGCCAGGGACAAAATTTTCCGGAATTCTTATTAGGGTATTTAAACCTTTATTTGTTAATACTAAAAGCAAATAAGGGATGGACGAGAATTTACTGCTACGAATATTGACTGATGAAGCTTCTTTAGAAGAACAAAAAGACTTTTACCGGAAATTGAAAGATAATCAGGAAGAAGAGAAATTATTTTACGAAATAAAAAGCTTATGGCTTCGGACTTCGATGCACAAAACGGTTGTCGATGTTGATTCTGATTTTGAGATTTTGTGGCGTAAAATTAAACAATCGAAAAAACAAACTACGTATACGCTTGCAAGGCAGATAATGCGATACGCCGCAATTATTCTGGTTGTTCTAGGATTTGGAGGTGCAGCGGGTTATTTTATTTCACAGAATACTTTTGAATACAATGATTACGGCACGCAAAAATTCATTTCAAGGAAGGGGAGTGTCAGCATTGTTGAACTTTCTGACGGAACGAAAGTTTGGCTGAACTCAGGCACCGAATTGACCTACAAGGAAGATCATAAAAATAAGAAGAGGTTCGCCGAATTGAACGGAGAAGCTTACTTTGAGGTAACGCACAGAGACGATTTTCCATTGATCGTGAAAACAGGTCAGATAATTATCCGCGACTTGGGAACCACATTCAATATAAAGGCTTATCCTGAAGATAATTATATTGAAACATCGCTGGTTGAGGGGGATGTCGATATTTTATCAGAAAACGGGAAATCACTGGTGGCATTAACACCGGGAGAAAGTGCTATGTATTTTCCGAAAGAAAAGAAAATGGAACTTCGGTCGATTTCGAATAATGTTTTATCAGCCTGGAGGGATGGGAAGTTTGTAATCCGTGATCAACGGCTCGAAGATATCTTCACCGAATTAAGCCGTTGGTACGATGTCGAATTTCGTTTTGAAGATGAAAAACTTCGTGATTACAGATTTACTGGCAATATTAAAAAATCGACTACAGCCCGGCATGTACTCGAAATGTTAAAACTGACTGCCGATTTCCATTACCGTATTTTGGAAAAAAATACAGGACCTGATATGATTGTAATTTATTAACCCGTAAAAGAAATGCCTATGTGATACTAACTGACTAAACTGAAAAAACCGGGAAGCTGAAGACATCCCGGTTCGTGTTTTTGAAATTTTTCAGGCATGGTAATTTTGCCGGTTACCAAAGCCAATTGTATAACAAAAAGCAATCAAAATTATGAAAAAAAAACGATTTTTCCTAAGCCATCGGTGGCTTGGAATAAAGAAATTATTATTGATTATGAAACTAACAACCTTCTTTCTATTCCTCTCTGTGGTGGCAATTTCTGCTGATCTGTATTCACAGAATACCCGGTTCGACCTGAATGTGAGAAATGCGACAATTGTGCAGGTTTTTGATGAAATTGAACGGGTAACAGATTTTGGATTTTTATTTAAAACCGATCAATTGAACATGGACAGGCTATACACATTGGATATCAAAGATGTGAATATAGAGAAGATTATGGATGAGATACTGGACAAGAGCCAGTACTCGTACAAATTTATTGACCGGACAATTGTTGTGACAAAGATAGATTCCAATATTTATCAGGGACAAAATATCAAAGTTTCGGGAAAAGTAACCGATTCGACAGGTGCAGCTATACCGGGCGTTTCAGTCATAGTAAACGGAACTACCAACGGGACTATCACGGATACTGATGGTAATTACATACTTCCAAATGTACCGGTCAATGCAATACTCCAGTTTTCATTTGTAGGAATGAAAACAAAGGAAATACAAGTTGCAGGAAAAACAACATTAAATGTAGCAATGGAAGAAGAAGTGGTTGGAATTGATGAGGTTGTGGCAATTGGATATGGTACGAAAAAGAAAAGAGATATTATTGGATCAATTGCTACTGTAAAAAGCAGCGAATTATTGCAAACGCCGACTTCGTCTTTTACTGATGTATTGCAGGGACGTGCTGCGGGGGTACAGGTTGCGACAACAAGCGGTTCTCCCGGAGCAGAGGTCAGTATTAAGGTTCGTGGATATCACTCAATTAGTTCAGGAAGCAGTCCGCTATGGATAATTGACGGAATGCCGGTTTTTGGAAATGGAAGTGTTGGCCTTAATGATGGAACTTCAGCAAGACAGAATATGCTGGCAACATTAAATCCAAATGATATTGAATCGGTTGAAATTTTAAAGGATGCAGCAGCAACTGCTATTTATGGTTCACGTGGGTCAAACGGGGTTATCCTTGTAACAACGAAATTAGGCAAGGCAAAAGAAAAAGGATCAGTGCAGGTTGATTATTCCACAGGGATATCACATCTGGCCAAATCAATGGATGAGTTTAATTTTGTAAATACAAAAGAATGGTTTGAAATTGCAGACTTAAGTTTTGCTCACTCGAATGTTCCGGATCGGATATTTGAAATCGATTATGCATTGAATAACCTTTATAAATCAAGGCTTACCCGGGACGAGGCATTGCAGATCAATACCAATTGGTTCGATTATATTCTCAGAACGGGAACATACCATGATGTGAACGTTGCTTTTAAACAAGGATTTGAAAAAGGAAGTATTTTTTCGTCTGTTTCGTACCGGAACGACAAGGGAGTAAGCGTTGGAAACGATATGGAACGAATTTCATCCCGTATTAATGCAAATTATTCTCCGATTGATAATCTGGTGTGGGAAACAAGATTAAATGTTGCGTATACCAATAACTATCGCGTTAAATCTGAAAGTTACCGGGGTTTGGGAGGAAGCGATGGAACCATTGGCGGCTTTGGCATGGTTACGCGTAGTGGCATACCCTGGTTCCCTGTTTATGATGCCAATGACCCTACAGGTTACTGGAATCCTGCGGCAGGTAATTATGCAATGGCAAGCGACAGGGATTATATTTTAGATCAGAAACAAAACTATAGGGGACTTGGAGGGTCAAGTCTGGAATATCATCTGCCATGGGTCAAAGGTTTATCGGTACGTACAGGAGCCGACTTCGACATTTTACATGATAATTCAAAATTATGGTCTTCTGCTTTGATTTCCAATGATGGAATATCCTATGCAAGACATCAGGGACAGACCTATATGTCGTATAATTTTAATACATATCTGAAATATAACCGGACGTTTAATGACAAGCATAATATTTCTGCAGTTTTAGGTACCGAGTCTCAACGGACAAAAAATAAAGTTTCGGACATGCAGGGAAGAAGTTTGGTGGGTACAAACCAGGAAATGGGATCATCATCGCCTGCTACCATGGTAAGCATGGCGGCATATACTACGGGCGAACGTTATCTGAGTTCTTTCTTTGCAAGGGCCGATTATAAATTTATGGACAAGTATCTTGTTGGTGTAAGTGCCCGTCGCGACGGATCTTCTGTTTTTGACAAGGATTATCGCTGGGGTAATTTTTATGCCCTCTCTGCCGGATGGATTGTTTCAGACGAAAGTTTCTTTTCGGGTTTGAAAAATACATTTTCATTATTGAAATTAAGGGGAAGCTTTGGACAAACGGGAAACCAGGATATTCCGAACGACAGGAACCTTGTTACGATAAGTTACAATTCAAGTCTTCGGTATGGCGAAAATACATATAGCCCTGCCGGAACCAGCTATTCCGTCGGGAACAGGGCAATTACTTGGGAAACAACAGATAGCTATGACTTTGGAATTGATTTCGGGCTTTGGAATAACAGAATATCAGGATCGGTAGCTTATTATTTGCAGAACGTGTCAGGTCTTTTATTAGCAGTAAGCACTCCGCCTTCTTCAGCTATTGGCTCAATTTATGGCAATGTTGGCCGGTTAAAAAACTGGGGATATGAGTTTAATGTTTCCACAGTGAATATTCAAAAAAGCAATTTTAGCTGGACAACCGATTTCAATATATCCTATAATGAAAATAAAATTATGGAACTAACTTCCGACATGGAAGCTGCGAAAGGAAGTACAACTTTTGTCGGTGGCCGTCTTGGTTTGTGGCAAAAAGTTGACTATGCAGGAGTTGATCCCGAAAGGGGAGTTCATATGCTCTGGGAATATGACCAGACAATTTATGGAGAAACCGGAGAATACGTACGCACAGGCAGAAAAATTCCGTATAACTACACGAACGGGAGGTTATCTCATAACCAAAAGGTTCATAAGGATAAATCGGAAATCCCGACTTTCTACGGAGGTTTGAGTAATACATTTAAATTCAAAGGTTTTGAACTGAACGCATTCTTTACCTTTTCCGGCGGAAATTACATGTTTAACTACAGCGAAAAAGAATGGACTATTTTCGGCATAGGAAATAAAATTTACAAGAAAGCGTTGCTGGACCAATCATGGAGGCCCGGATGGACAGATGAGCAGAAGCAAAATGCAAAATACCCTATGATTATGTATGAAAGCGCCAGTCCATACTATACACAGTGGAACTCCAGCGCAATAGATCCGAATACCGGGCTTAAAGGCTACTGGACTAACCCGGATATCAATAACCCCGTTAAACCTACTGCAACTGAAAGGTACGACAGGGCCAACGGAGGTACAAAAGGGCAGGGCGAAGGTTTAAGTAAATACCTGGAAAAAGCTGATTATTTGCGATTGAAATCAGTAAGCTTAGGGTATAATTTGAATAAACAGGTTGCCGGAAAAGTTGGGTTCAAGGCTGCAAAAATATATGTTTCAGGAACGAATCTTTGGACATTAAGCGGTTATTCGGGCTTTGACCCTGAAACGGACGATGACTCAGAGTTTCTTCCTTCTGTAAAAACTTTTAGCATTGGGGCTAATTTAACTTTCTAAAGCTTTTAAACTTTAAAAATAACGAAGATGAAAAATACTTTATATAAAAGGTTTTCCGGAAAATTCATTTGTTTTCTGCTTCTGGTACTGATTGTAGCTGGATTAAACTCATGTAAAGATGAATTCTTTGAGAGAGAATCGTCACCCACACTCGAATTTACGAATATTGGTGAAGCGGAGATGGGAATTTTTTCTCCATACCAGAAATTTGTGCAGGGAAGTGATAAATCCCCACTTTGGATGGTAAACTTTATGCATTTCGGTATGTGCGATATTGTTCGTGAAATAGGACAAAATGGCTACAACGATGTATACTCGCGCAGCACCTCGAACCAGATAACTGCTGTTGACAATTTGTTTAGTCCGTCGTTCCAGATCATTTCAAGTTGTAATTATATGATCGATTATCTTGAGAAGGACCCTTTTGAAGGAATTAGCGAATCGGATAAGGTAAATAATCAAAACCGGCTGATCGGGGAAGCCTATTTTTTACGGGGACATACTTATTTGCAACTTGCTTTATTCTTTTGTCCTGCGTATGATGCTGGCGGGCAAAATGATTCCAAAATCCTGCCTTTAAGAAACCAGTTTGCTTCAACGATGGAAACCGCCTTGAATAACCAGCCGGTTGAAACATCACAAATTTATGATTTGATTGTTGCTGACCTTACAAAGGCAAAAGAATTGCTGCCTAAAAAGAAGGGCGATGGGATGAACACTTCCTACCAGTATGGCCGGGCGACCAAGCATGCAGCCATGTCTGTTCTGGCCAAAGTGTACATGTTGATGGGCAAATATGATGAAGCACTGGCCGAATTAAACGGAGTTTTGGGTGATTCGGAAGTATCCCGCGCACTCTTATCCGATCCGAAGAGTTGCTTTCTGAATAATAGCTCTTCGCCCTGGACTGATTCAGAAATTGTATGGTACGGAAATTTTGCCGATCCGGCTCTTTCTGTGACCACTTCATACCGGCATCCCAATGATTACAACTGGTTCATGAATTATACATTCCCTCTTGTAAATACCTATCAGGAATGGTGGATTTGGGCCCTCAACAAAGAAACCCTGCAACGAGTGGGTATTATGAATGCTGACGGCACTGAAACAAATGCATGGAAAGCTGATAAACGAAAGGCCTTGTACAAAAGGTTTGAAGGATTTGTGGCGAACACAACATTAGTCAAAGGGAGGCCAACTCTTTCTTCCAACTCTTTTCAGGGGTTTGTCGGGGCAAAGGATCCGGTTTATATCGCCAATAAATTCTTTCTGGTTCCTGATTCTGCCAATTATAAAAATACTTTCCAGAATATTCCAATCATCCGTTCAGCCGAACTCTATTTAATGCGGGCAGGCATCAAGGCATTGAAAAGCCTTGGCGGGCAGGCTGCTGATTTAAATGTTGTCCGCAACCGTTCATGGAATGCTTCCATCGGTGGTGCTTACCAGTTGTTAACAGATGCCCAGGTTAGCTGGGATGTAGTGGATAACGAATGGGTAAAGGAAATGGCTTTTGAATCGGACCGTGTATTATGGCTGCAATTGTTTAAAAAACCAATCGGGCCCGGAACAAGAAATGTTTCTTCAATAAATGCTCCATATGCTGATTTTTACTGGCCAATACTTCAAAGTGAAGTGGATTTTCAGGATAATTAATTTTTAAAAAATGTGTCCGGGAGTTTTGCCTCCCGGACATATTTCAGAAATGTGTAATTGATCGTATTCAGTATCGATTGTCATTGCTTTTCCGCATTTTATGATTGTATTCATACGATACTAATTATCGCAGAATATAAAATAAAAATTAGTTGTGAGATGAATCGCAAAAATGTACTCATCATGAAATGTATTATGCTGAATCATATTCAGATTTACCGGTTATTCAATATTACAATAATAAACCACCTTGTGTGATTAACTCCACATTGGTTACAGAGCTCGGTGATATGAAAGAAATTTCGACTCATACAAAAAGTCTGGTAAAAAGAGATAAATCATTTTTCAAGAATTAGCTGGAAATAAAGAAATACGATGAAAAAGAAAATTTTCTGGTTGATTGGTTTAATTCAGTTCTCAATACTGCTATCAGCTCAACCTGATAAAAGCGCCAAAGAACAATACTTAAAAGAACAACTTCTGATCAATGATCCGCGTGATCACCGGGCTGAAACAAGTTTGCGGGCAACTTTTCAGGATAGTACCTGGAACGATTGGCAGAAACGAACCGGAGAATTGCCTCCTGATTTTGATTCTTTGCCTTCGTATTACGATTTGCCTGATCCGTTGGTACTGGATGGAGTGCCTGTTACAACATCATCTCAATGGGAACAAAAGAAAGAGTGGATAAGAAAGGAATATCAGTACTGGATTTCAGGAAAAAGACCACCGGCTCCAACGAATTTGAAGTACACAATTTTGGAGGACCGGTACGAAAATAGTGTACAGATACAAAAAATTGAGCTTCATTTTGGCCCGGAAGGAAAAGGTAAAATGACCTGTGAACTTCTTATTCCTCCGGGGAAAGGCCCATTCCCTGTTTATCTGACGCAATGGACCCACCGCGACTGGGCTCAAATCGCACTAAAAAGGGGATATTTGGCATGTGTTTATGCTGCATCTGACCTAAAAGACGATACCTGGAATTATCAGGCATTATATCCGGAATATGATTTTACCTGTTTGATGCGGCGTGCATGGGGCGCATCTCGGGTTGTTGATTATTTGTATACCCGTTCAGATGTTGACCGAAGTAAAATCGCTATAACCGGTCATTCCCGTAATGGAAAGCAATCGCTTTGGGCGGCAGCTTATGATGAACGTATAACTGCTGTTGTTACTTGTAGTTGCGGTACCGGAGGCGTCACTCCATATCGTTATTCCGATCCGCCATTTTGTACCCAAACGTTAGACGACATGGCATCCAAGTCGGCTCATTGGTTTCATCCGCGATTGCGTTATTTCTTCGGACGGGAAGACAAATTGCCGGTAGATCAAAACCTGTTGCTTTCCCTCATTGCCCCGCGCCCTCTGTTGATCCATTATTCGTATGTCGAAAGGCAGGTCAGTCCCTGGGCCAATGAACAGTGTTATCAATCAGTCAAAAAGGTATATCGGTTTTTGGATGCCGAAGGCAATATTGGAATATTTCCCCGGATGGGCAATCATGCTCTTGCTGCGAGGGACGTGGAACGCTGTATTGATTTTTTGGATGTAAAATTCGGTCG
Source organism: Prolixibacteraceae bacterium (assembly GCA_003506435.1). Taxonomy (GTDB): domain Bacteria; phylum Bacteroidota; class Bacteroidia; order Bacteroidales; family Prolixibacteraceae; genus GWE2-42-39. The sequence continues at coordinate 23,906 of DOAQ01000002.1, read as the reverse complement.
AAAACAAATTCCCTGGGAAAACAAAACATTTTATGACTGGGATTTTGATAGCTGGAAAGCAAATCAGGGTGCCAGTGTCCGAACGGGTGAAGTTCGACCGGTATATTTATCCGGAGTAAATTCTGTTCAGGATATTGAAAAACGAAAAGAAAAGATACAACGCAATCTTATCTGGTTGCTTGGGAATGAGCCTCCGGGCGTTTCTTCTGGTCGGGTTGCAGAAACCCACCCGACACGGGTTGATTGGATGGACCAAATACTGATCCGGCCTCAGGTTGAACGTAGTAAATTAATAAAAATAGGCCCGTACACTTCGATGGGAGATCATCTTCCGGGCTATTTGTATTGCCCGCTTCCGGCGGATTCAAATAAAAAAGTTCCAGTTGTCATTTTCCTTCATCAGTATGCGCATGCTCATGGATTTACCTTGGGGTACAGTTCCAATAATTGTGAATACAATACCGAACTATTTCAATCGCTGGTAGACAGTGGTTTTGCTGTTCTGGCTATTGATATGTTAGGATTTGGTACACGTATCGAGGAAGGCAGCTTGTTTTATGAACGGTATCCCGAATGGTCAAAAATGGGCAAAATGGTTGCTGATGTCAGGGTTTGTGTTGATGCCATGAGAACGTTTGATTTTATCGATCCGGATAAAATATTCATTTTGGGAAATTCCATCGGAGGAACAGTCGCATTGCTTTCTGCATCGCTTGACCAGCGGGTTGCAGGTATCGCTGTAGTTTCTGGTTTTACTCCTTTGCGGAAAAATACGTATCCTTCAGAAATCAAAATATTATGCCATTTACATGGGTTTATCCCAAAACTTGGCTTATGGGCTGACGATCCGGAATCAGCACCTGTTGATTTTCTGGAAATACTGGCTGGCATTGCGCCTCGTCCGTTAATGGTAATTGCCCCGGAATTTGACCGTCATGCCAATCGGGATGCAGTAGAACAGACCATTTCTTCGGTTGCAGAAGTTTATTCCATATATGGACAGAAAGAAAATCTTCAGTTTGAGACTCCGATGGAAATTAATCGATTAACGAATGATATGCGGGAAGATATAATACACTTTTTTCAAAAAATAATTAAAAAAGAATAGTCGTTTAAAAATTAGGGAATAGGCTTTAAGCATAGAGTAATCTGCTTGATATGAGAGGTGTATAACAAAAAAATATAAAACTTAAAAACTATAATGATGGAAAAGAAAGTGAACAAAACAGATAATGAATCGGGAAACGAAATTCAGCGTCGCCAGTTTATAAAAAGAACACTGGCTTTTGGTGCTTTGACGATTGTCCCGTCGTATTTTATATTCGGCGGAACTGATGCCAAGGGGAAAAAACGACCGGCACCTCCGAGCGAAAAAGTCAATTTGGCTTGCTGCGGGATAGGACACAGGGGAAGAGATGTTGTAAATAGTTTGTATGCCACCGGGTTGGCCAATGTGGTTGCCCTTTGTGATGTGGATATGGGAGGACCGCAGACCTTGGATATTTTGGGAAAATTCCCGAATGTGCCACGCTTTCAGGATTTCAGGGAAATGTTTGACAAAATGGGAAATCAAATTGATGCTATTTCGGTTGGAACCCCCGATTTTTCGCATTTTCCTATAACGATGCTGGCTATGTCGCTGGGTAAGCATGTTTATGTTGAAAAACCCATGGCGCACACTTTTCAGGAAGCAGAACGGATGATGCAGGCAGAGAAAAAGTACAAAGTTTGCGGACAGATGGGAAACCAGGGGCATTCACAAGGCAATTATTTTCAGATGAAAGCCTGGACCGAAGCCGGAATCATTAAAAATGTTACGAAAATTACGGCATTTATGAATGGCGGAAGGCGCTGGCACGGAATGAAAGTGTCCGATTATCTCGACGAACAACCCATTCCTGAAACACTGGACTGGGATATCTGGAATACTACGGCTCAATATCACAAGTACAATGTTGGGTATGTTGATGGTAATTGGCGGTCGTGGTACGATTTTGGGAATGGTGCTTTGGGCGACTGGGGAGCACACTTGTTCGACACAGCCCATGAGTTTTTGAAATTGGGTTTGCCATACGAAGTTGATCCGGTGCATATTGAAGGACATAGCCCGTACATTTTTCCGCAGGCTTCTACATTGGTGTTTAAATTTCCGAAACGCGGGAATATGCCTCCGGTGGAAATGACATGGTACGATGGCCGGAATAATTTGCCGCCTTTGCCTGATGATTTTGGCGATTCGGTTGAAGCTGGCGATGTTCCTCCTCCTACTTCGGGTGTTATTGAAAAGAAAAATACAGGCAGGGTCATTTATGGAGAAGGTTTAACATTTAAAGGCGGTTCACATGGTTCTATACTGCAAATAATTTCTGAAAAGAAGGCGAAAGAAATGGAAAGTCTTCTTCCTGAAGTCCCGGAAAGCCCATCGAACCACTTTGCCAACTTTATGCTGGCGTGCAAAGGACAGGAAGAATGCCGCTCGTCGTTTGCTGTGGCAGCTCCTTTGACCCAGGTCATGATGCTTGGCGTGATTGCCCAGCGGGTGAATATGAAACTGATTCTTGATTCAAAGAAAAAGCAAATTACCAATAATAAAACGGCCAATGAACTGTTGTCCGGTGCCCCTCCAAGAAAAGGATGGGAGGAATTCTATAAATTATAACCAATAAAGTAATGAAGAATGTATTTTTTGTTGCTGTGCTGTTTTGTGTCGTTTTCTCATCGTGTACAAATTCAGCGAAAAATGATGGGTGGATCTCGCTTTTTAACGGGAAAGATTTGTCGGGCTGGAAACAATTGAGTGGGAGAAATGGCAACGCAAAATATGAAGTCATTGATAGCGTAATTGTGGGTACGACAGTTGCCAATACCCCGAACTCGTTTCTTGTAACCGAAAAAACGTATTCCGATTTCATCCTGGAACTTGATCTTTTTATGGAAGAACCGATGAATTCAGGTATCCAGTTTCGCAGTCTGAGCAAAGAAGAGTATAATGAAGGACGAGTGCATGGTTACCAATGCGAAGTCGACCCATCGGCACGTGCATGGAGCGGCGGAATTTACGATGAAGCCAGGAGAGGATGGTTGTACCCCATGACTTTGAACCCGGAAGGCGGAAAACCGTTTAAATTGAACGACTGGAACCATTACCGGATTGAATGTATAGGAAGTACCATACGAACCTGGCTCAATGGTGTTCCTGCAGCTTACCTGATTGATAATATGACCCCGGAAGGCTTTATTGCTTTGCAGATTCATTCAGTAAACGAAGGAAAAGAAGGCAGGCACATCAAATGGAAAAACATTCGGATAAAAACAAAAAATCTGAAACCTTTGCCAGTAACGAAGCCTGTGTTTGTAATGAATAATGTTTTCGGAAACCTGTCCGAGGAAGAAATGAAAGATGGCTGGCAATGGTTGTGGAACGGAAAAACAACAACCGGATGGAACGGAATCGGTTCTGATCAATTCCCTTCAGAACGATGGGAAATAAATAATGAAATATTGACTGTATCTGAATTGGGGAATAAACAAAAAACCGACCTCGTTTCAGAAGAACAATACGGGGCATTTGAACTGCAATGGCGCTTTATGCTTTCCAAAGGAGCATCCGGTGGAATACAATATCTGGCCAATATTGATGAAAAACAGAAAAATCATATTACAGGCTTTGAGTATCAGCTTCAGGATGATGAAAATTCATCGGATACAACTGCTGTTAAGTCTCTTGCATCGTTATATGGATTGATAGGATCTGTTCAAAAGGGCAAATCCATAAAACCGGTTGACGGATGGAATCATGCGCGGATTGTTGTCCGGCCCGATAAACATATAGAACACTGGCTGAATGGAGCTAAAGTGCTGGAATACAATGCAAATGATGGGGATTTCAAAGGAACAGCAGAGAAAGGCCATATTGTATTAAAAGATGAAGGAAAAGAAGTGTCTTTCAGGGATATAAAAATCAAAACTCTTGAATGATGAAAACTTTCCAAAGAAAAATTGTATTTCCGGTAAATCTGATCGTTTGTGTTTTGATGTTTTTTGTTGCTCCGGCACAGCAAAACAAAGAACGGAATTTACTGTCAGGCAGGTACAGTGAAGCATTTCTGGAACAAACGTTGGAAAAGGGGACAGGCTGGGTTCAGTTTCCCGCATATTCCGACCGAAGCGGATGGGAACGAGTTCCGAAACACATTCGTGATAAGTGCATTGCAAAAGGCGAAGGATATCTCAACTATGAATGGAAATCAGTTCCGGCCACTACTTTTCTTGAATTTGTCAGGTCGGGTGGCAGGGGACCAAATGAAAAATACCATACAAGTGTTATTACTCCGCTTAGTGACATGTTTTATGCAGAGTTGTTTGAAGGTAAAGGCCGTTTCCTCGATCAGATTATTAATGGTGTGTGGGCTATGTGCGAGATGACTACCTGGAGTTCGGCTGCCCATATAAAAGCACAGACCACCGGTGAAGGTCTCCCCAATGTTCAGGAACCGATTATAGATCTTCATTCTGCACGAAATGCCCATTTTCTGGCATGGATCAATTATTTTCTGAAACAGGAATTCGACCGAGTGAACCCTTTTATTTCTCAACGGATTGAATATGAAATCAACCGGAGGGTTCTGGAACCTTTTTATACGCGGGATGATTTCCGCTGGATGGCGCTGCACGGACAGATCGTTGGGAACTGGAATCCGTATTGCAACAGCCATGTGCTGGCTACTATTTTGTTAGCAGAAACCGACTGGCAAAAGCGGGTAAAGGGTGTTTATAAAGTAATGACGTCGCTGGACAAGTTTACCAATTATTATGGCGATGACGGGGGATGTAACGAAGGGCCTGGCTATTGGGGAATGGCTGCCGCAAGCCACTTCGAAGCTTTGTATTTACTGAAGAAGGTAACCAAAGGGGGCATCGACATTTTTTCCGATCCGCTTATCCGAAACATGGGAACCTTTATTTACAAGGTAGATATTAATTATCCGTATTTTATCAATTTCGCTGATGCCGGGGCAAAAGTCAACCCCAATGCGTATCTGGTGTATCAATACGGAAAATCTATCGGCGATACTCCGATGCAGGGTTTTGGCGCCTTTCTGGCGCAAAAGCAGAATTTTGCCAACGGAGAATATGCAGGAAGCCCGTTTTTTGTATTTGAAAGCATGTTTGACATGAATGAAATACTAACCTATCCGGCTAAAGAACCACTTCCCGGCAATTTTTGGCTGCCCGATTTACAGGTAGCCGGTTGCCGGGATAAAGAGGAAAGCACGGAAGGGTTCTTTTTTGCAGCAAAAGGAGGTCACAACAACGAAAGTCACAACCACAACGATGTCGGCACCTTTGTTCTGTATTACGACGGGGCGCCCCTCATCATTGATGTTGGCCCGGGAACCTATACGCGACAAACATTCACCAAGGAGAGGTATACGATATGGACCATGCAATCAGCTTATCACAACCTGCCAACCATTAACGGCGTGATGCAAAAGGAAGGAAAAGAGTTTAAAGCCGGCAATTTCACGTATAACGCATCTCCATCCGGAATATCATTTGCACTTGATCTGTCCGGAGCTTATCCGAATGAGGCTTTGGTTAATTCATGGGTAAGGTCGTATGAGTTTACCCGGGAAAAGGGTCTGAAAATAAAGGATTCATATAACTTGAAAGAAGTGAAAGAACCCTCTGTTTTATCCTTCATGGTACGTCTTGAACCTGTTTTGATAAAAACCGGGATTGTAAATATGACCAATTCTTCAGGAAAGAAAATTGCGTTACGTTTCGATCCGGAGCAACTGGAATTTTCGTATGAAACAATACCTCAAACGGATAAAAACCTCAGGGAAGTGTGGGGCGATAATCTGTACAGGATCGTATTGAGATCAAAATCAAATAAGATGAAAGGAAGTTTTGATATAAAAATAGGCAGGTAATTTCTGTTGTATTTAAGCCTCTTTTCGGGTTCCTTCCCGTTCCGTTCACGAAATAAGATTAAGAAAGAATAGCTCTAAATCTGTACAAAAAGATCAATAATGAAAGTATATAAGATTTTATCGGTACTTATTTTTTTCTGTGTGTTTTCTGCCTCTGGGCAAGAAATTAGCTTAAATGGTATATGGAGTTTTAAATATTTTCCGACTCCGGAAATAGGGAAAGATTCTTTATTCTGCCAAAATGGTTTTGATACTCAAAACTGGTACAAAATAAAAGTTCCGGGCCATTGGGATTTGCAGGGATTTGCCGATCCAAGTGAAGGATCACCCCCTCCGATGGTTGGCTTATACCGGACATCATTTACGCTTCCGGAAACAATGAAAGGGAAGCAAATTTTTATCCGTTTCGAAGGTGTGCAGTATGGTTATGATTTCTATGTCAACGGAAAGTATGTGGCGTCTTTTGCCAGTTCATACAATCCGGCAAGTTTCAATATCACCAAATTGGTAAACTTTTTCGGGGAGAATAATCTGGCCGTAAAAGTTTCTGTTCAGGTAAAGGGGTACGAGTTCGATACCAACGACTGCTGGCGGCTTTCAGGAATTTACCGCAGTGTTTTAATTTACAGTACATCCAACTTTCATATTGACGATTACACGGTTCAGACTAGCCTGCAAAAAACTAATTCTGAAGCTAATATCAATGTAGCTGTCGATTTTCAGGATTCAAAGAATGAAGGCTTTTCAGGCTTGTCATTGAAAGGAATACTTCGCTCGCCTGAGGGAAAAACAATAGGCACGGTAATACAGCCTGTTTTTTCCCTGAATCATTCGCTTTCTTTTGAAGTTGAAAATCCGGTTTTATGGACTGCCGAAACCCCGTCGCTTTATAAACTGGAACTTCTGTTGACCCGTGGCAAAAATATTCTCGACCGGAAAGTTCAGTCGGTTGGTATCCGGCAAATTGGTATTGAAAATAAGGTGATGAAATTAAATGGAAGTCCGCTCAAACTGCGGGGTATCAATCATCACGACCTGGTCCCCGAAACCGGGAGAACATTGACCCGGAAGCAAATTCTGGATGACCTGAAGTTAATTCAACAGGCAAATATAAATTTTATCCGTACTTCCCATTATCCGCCTGATTACCGGATGCTTGACCTGTGCGACAGTTTGGGGATTTACGTGATGTGCGAAGTCCCGTTTGGCGGGGGCGACGGTCATCTCACCAATTCAACGTATCAGGATATTTTGCTGATGCGGGCAAAAGCTACCTTGTTGCGTGATAAAAACCATCCGTGCGTGATCGTATGGAGCGTGGGCAACGAGAATATGCTAACCCCGATTACTGAGGTGGTGGGAAAATATGTGCAAAAAGCAGATCCGACCCGGCCAACATGTTACCCGCAGACGGGAACATATTTTTATACTCATTATAAGTTATTTCCCGATTTTTTAGATTTATACGCTCCTCACTACCAGGGAGCCAGTTGGATTAAAGAATTTCAGAAGGGAACAAACAAACCGGTTATTTTGACTGAATATGCCCATGCACTCGGACTTTCATTTGGAAATCTGGAAAATATTTGGGCTGAATTATTTCGCAATGATCACTTTGCGGGCGGCGCTGTGTGGCATTTCCACGATCAGGGAGTTATCCGGAAATCACGGGAACCTGTAGATCGTTTTCAATCGACTGTTTTTGTGTGGAAGGATTCGGTAACTTACTACGACACCCGGAAAACCAGAGGTACGGATGGAATTGTTTATTCCGACCGCACTCCGCAAACCGATTACTGGCAGGTACGGAAAGTTTATTCGCCTGTCCAGGTTATAGAAACGAAATTACCTGTTGTTGCCGGAAAACAAACACTGAAATTTTCGGTGTACAATCAATACGACTTTCTGAACCTTTCTGTTTTGCAGGGGAAATGGACGTTGTACAAAAACCGGAAAGTAATTCAGACAGGGAAATTGACGGTGAATTGCGCCCCGCATGATACGGTTTTCCTGAATGTACCCGTTGTATTACCTGCTTCACCGGAAACAAATATCTGGTACCTGCAATTGGATTTTCAGGATAAAAATAAAATGCAGGTTTACAATCATACTATTGAATTGACGACAAATCAGGGATTTAATAAAATTCGTGAAGAAATTCTGGAAGAAAAGGAAACGAGACAATTATCCGTCGAAAAAGGATCAGGAAAATCATCTGTCAGCTACGACGGATTTAGCTATGACATTGGAAATAAGGATTTATCGGTACAAATTCAGGATAATTCCGGTGGAAATAGTTTGATTGTTGGTGGATTGTATGCACGCGCCGGACGTGTTCCGAAGATCAGTGACTCATTCATTCGGGAAGGTGAAAGCGAGGATATTTACTGGGAGCCACATCTTCTTCCGGCCAGTCAGGTTGAAAAACAGGGAGAGACAAATAGTGGCGGATCATACCATTTGTCGGCTAATGCAAGCTTTTTAAGGGGAGAGAAATATCCCGGTCAAAAGTTGGCGGGCAATATTAATTATGCTGTATCCGGTGATGGTATTTTATCGGTCAGTTACACACTGAAACCGGAAAACACAACCGGAATGTTTCTGGAAACCGGCGTTTCCTTTGCCCTTTCCGAACAGATTACCGATTTCATCTGGCTGGGCGACGGACCGTATGCTTCGTACCCGGATAAACATTTTTTGGCAGATTATGGGATTCATTACCTGAAAAAAGGCGACCTCAATTTTAACGGCAACCGCGCCAATGTGGATGTTGCTGTCCTGTGCGATTCAAAGGGGAACGGAATCGCCATTTTAGGTGATCGTTCCAATATTTCAGTGGAAGTGATCAACAAACAGATTGTTGTGAGCCACAATGCAAAACTGATGGGGATGGGGAACAAAGGTTCCAGGGCGCTGGTGAAATTATTTGGAAACAGTGTTGGCGAAATTAACGGAGAGTTCCGGATCATTCCGCTGAGGGCAAATCAGTGGCCAACAAAATTGGTTGAGTTATTGGGCAATCCAAATCCGTCAATCCGTCCTTTTCAGCCATTTTATCACAGTTATGATTACTCATGGTAAATGTCAAATGGAGACTATAAAAATGAAAACAATACTATTCTTATTTATATCGCTGATATTCTTTCAAGTAACGTATTCTCAAAAATTTGGTGAGTTGGCCCAAACACCTCCAATGGGATGGAACAGTTGGAATTATTTTGCCACCAGGATTGATGAGCAGACGGTGATTGGGATAGCTGATGCGATGGTTGAAAGCGGAATGAAAGATGCGGGCTATCAGTATGTGACTATCGACGACAACTGGCAGTTGGGACGAGTCGATAAAAACAGACAGATGACTGTTAATGGCCGCGATGCCAGCGGTGTTCTGCTTGCGAATACACAAAAATTTCCAAATGGCATTAAAGCAGTAGCAGACTATGTGCATTCGAAAGGACTAAAGTTCGGTTTATATACCTCTCCGGGTTTACGTACGTGTACGGGTTGCAACGGAAGTCAGGGGTATGAAGAAACGGATCTAAAAACTTTTGCTGACTGGGGTGTGGATTTTATTAAACTTGACTGGTGTGGTTGCCGCGAAGATAAGGAAGAAGTTCTTGCGCGTTGGCGGGCTGCGATGGATAAGATTGAACGGCCTATTGTTCTCAGTGTGAATGTAGGGTACGAATATCCCCTGATTCGGAAACATGCAAATATGTGGCGTACTACGGGCGATATCATGAATGTATGGAGTTATCCTCCGGATACTGCTCACCGGTTTTTTTCCATTTGCGATGTTATCGAGGCTCAGGCAGGTCTGGAATCTTATCAGGAACCGGGATTTTGGAATGATCCCGATATGCTTCAGGTTGGGAATGGTCAGCTTAGCGAGGATGAAAATCGCGCGCATTTTTCCATGTGGGCGATGTTGGGCGCTCCGCTTATAGCAGGTAATGACTTGCGTAACATGACGGACGCCGTTCGTGATATTTTGACAAACAGAGAGGTGATTGCTATTGATCAGGATCCACTTGGTTATCCGGGGCGTATTATAGCAGAACCGGATGATGGCCTGCAAATTTGGTTCAAACGCCTTCAGCAGCCCACATCGGGTGCAATTGCGCTTTTGAATCATAATAAGAAGCCAGTCCGGATTGAGTTGAAATTTAGCGATTTAGGACTTTTTGGGCCAGTCTTTATCCGCGATCTCTGGAAACATAAGGACATGGGACAGTTTGAAAAATCTTTTTCGACAGAAGTTCCGGGGCATGGAGTTGTATTGTTGAAATTATTCACATACGAGCGGTTCGACCCAATGGTAAATTTTCCGGCTATTCCTGATGAAGGCAGTGTTTTTGAGGTTGAGTCTGGTCATCAAATCATGAAGTTATTTACGATCGGGAATAGTTACAAGGGATTTACAGGTAGTGGTTATGCTCTTGGCCATGCAGTACCGTATGATGCTCGTTTTACATGGCTCTTTCCGGTGGCCAAGTCGGGTCGTTATCGTGTCGGCATCCGTTATTCTTTGGGGAATGCCGAACCGATATCAGCAGCGATTCGCATTAACGAAACAGATCGTCGTGCCGTTACGTTTTCTCCGACTGGCGGTTGGGATAAATGGGAAACATTGTTTTTTGAGGTAAATCTCGAACGCCGGGTGAATCACCTGTGTTTCTACGGTGGTGATAATGAATTAAATGTTATTGCATTGGATCATTTGCGTGTGATCCCATGCAAGTAGTTTGTATTACAAAAGGGAGGGTGATTAATCTATGTTTTTGATAACAAATTTTTAATGAGTGTCATGCAATTTTATTCAAGTGCAAATTCTAAAATAGCAAAACTGATTTTTGTATTGGTTTTGGGAATATCAATACCGGAGCAAGGTTTGGGCTTGTCCATTTCAGGCCGGGTATTTTTTGACCGGAATGGAGATGGCGTTCAGCAGCCGGATGAAGCGGGGCTAAGCCATGTGAGCATTTCTGACGGAAGAGAAGTAGTACAGACGTCAAAAGCGGGACAATATTCTTTTGAAACAGAAAAAGGACGCATTGTTTTTGTTTCTCTGCCCAAAGGATACCGCACTTCAGGAAAGTTTTATACACTGGTTGAAAGTGCAGGTGAAATCAACTTTGCTATGGAAAAATGGGACGAATCTGCCAAAGAATCTTTCCGGTTTGTTCAGATTACCGATATCCATATTGGCGAAGAAGAACATAACGTTAGCACGTTTATTGAAGATATACAGGAAATAAATTCAAGCTATCCTGAACCTGCATTTGTACTTGCCACTGGTGATTTGGTAAAAAACGGCGAAAACCGTTTTGAATATGAAAATTACCTGCGGGGAACTTCCCATTTTAAACTTCCTGTGTTCAATCTGCCGGGCAATCACGATTTGCATGGAGGTTCTTTACCCAATTATCAACATTTTCTGGGCCCCGATTATTATTCGTTCAACGCCGGATCATGCCACTTTGTATTGCTGAATTCCAGCAATATCGATCAGCAACAGAAAGAATGGCTGAAGAAGGATGTGGCGGTTGTACCCAAAGGAATCTCTCTCATTTTTGCTTTCCATTATTTGCCGGGCATTGACGAGCTTCGTCTGCTGAAAGAATACAAGGCATTGGCTGTATTTACAGGGCATTGGCATGGAAGCCGGGTTTGCGAAAACGACGGGATGACGAATTTAAATACGCCACCTCTGCGGTTTGGAGGAATTGACCGGCATCCCCGTGGTTTCAGGGTAATTGACGTGAATCACGGTAAACTGGAAAACAGTGATTTACGTCTTGGCGGTTTTAATCATCATGCCGCGATCGTTGCACCACAAGGTACTGTAAAAACGATAGACGGGAGCATTCCGATAGTTGTAAATGCGTATGATACCCGTTGTGATATTGACGCCATCCAATGCAGTATATCAGGCCGTTTGTTCTCATTAAAACAAGTTAGTTCATGGAGTTGGCGGGGTGAGTTTAAGTTGCCCGGTCATCTTTCAGGGGAGCAAAAAATGAAGGTGTTGGTAAAAAGCGCCAATGGCGATACATGGGAGAAAGAAACAATCTTTACCATTGCTGATAAAACAGGAATAGAAGCGCCACTTTGTTTAAAATGGATTGCATCAACAGGTGGAATTATTGGTTTCTCTTCTCCGAAATTCGGAGAAAATTGCATTGCCGTTGGAGTTGACGACAAAGGTGACCTGAGTAGTTGCGGCATTGCTGCGTTCACGAAAGATGGGAAAAAGATGTGGCATTACCACACCGACAGCGCTGTAAAAAATAACATTGCTGCGGCCAATGGCTGTATTTATGCAACAAGCGTTACGGGTTGGCTTTATGCCTTGGATGAAACTTCCGGGAAGCTCTTGTGGAAAGCCAGCCTTGATGCAGACCGACCGGAACGATGGGAAGTTGCATCAACCACTGTCGCCAACGGAATCGTGTATGCCGGTGGCCATTCGTATGTTGCAGCTTTTGATGCCCGGGATGGGAAATTGATCTGGGAAACGAGAAATGATAAGAACGATTGGAAGCCAACATCTTATTCAGTACCGGTTGTTGTTCAAAATAAGCTTGTTGTCACAACCAGAACAAATGTGTATGTACTGGATGCTCAAACAGGGCAGCTTTTTTGGAAACAGGAGGGCGTATTTTATGGTTGCCTGGTAGCCAACGATACCATTTACACCAACAGAGAAGGAGTTCTGGTAGCAATGGCATTGGCAACCGGAAAACAGCTTTGGGCAGGGAAAGAAAAAATTGGAGGAGCAATTTCTTCGCCTGCCATTGCCGACGGAAAACTGGTTACAGGTATTTCCGATGGACGTGTTTGTGCATTTTCTGTACAGGATGGTGCTCTTTTGTGGAGTGCACAGACCGGCGAAACTCTTTCTTCGACACAACCCTACGAAAGGGGAGGAAAAGAGGTGAATAATTCGCCGGTAATTTTCAATCAATCTGTATATGCAGGAGCCGGAGACGGTAAAATTCATGTGTTTTCTCTTGCAGATGGAAAAGATTTAGGAAGCTACAGTATCGGTGTTCCTGTTATGTCATCTCCTTTTATTTCTGACAGCACCCTTTATATTGGGGCCTACGACGGGAACTTGTATTCATTTTTATTAAATGTCGCTAATAAATAGAAACCCTAACCAACTAAATTTACCGCGATGGAGAACAAAAAATCCAGGAGAGATTTTATCAAAAAGTCGGCAATCGGCCTGTCTGCTGTATATGCAGGCGGAATATTGTCCGGTTTCAGCGCCCGGAGTTACAACCGGATTTCCGGAGCTAACGAACGGATTAACGTAGCCATGATGGGCGTCCACTCGCGTGGGTTGGCCTTATCAAAAAACTTCGGCAAATTGCCGGGCTCTGAGATCATCTATGTCTGTGATGTTGATTCAATTTCGGCAGAAAAATGTATTTCAACGGTGGCAGAGATTCAGGCAAACCGGCCCAAAGCGTCGCCCGATTTTAGGAAAGCTCTGGAAGACAAAAATCTGGATGCGCTAGTTATAGCTACGCCTGACCATTGGCATGCACCGGCGGCACTGTTGGCTATGCAGGCAGGCAAACATGTTTATGTCGAAAAACCATGTAGTCACAACCCCGCAGAAGGAGAGCTTTTGGTGGCTGCCTCCAGAAAATATGACCGGGTTGTACAGATGGGGAACCAGAACCGTTCGTGCCCAAATATTATTGCCGCGATAACAGAATTACGTGCCGGGCTTATCGGGCGTCCGTATTTTGCCAGAGCCTGGTACTCCAATACCCGGAAAAGTATTGGAAGAGGTATTGAGACTGCTGTTCCTTCGTGGCTGGATTATGAACTTTGGCAGGGACCAGCGCCCAGGCGTCCGTATAAAGACAACCTCGTTCATTATAACTGGCATTGGCACTGGCATTGGGGAACCGGCGAAGCGCTAAACAACGGTACCCACATGGTTGATCTGGCCAGATGGGGACTGGGAGTAACTTACCCTATAAGGGTAACATCTTCCGGAGGCAGGTATTGCTTTGACGATGATTGGGAGACTCCTGACACACAGGTAATCACCATGGAATTTGACGGTAAGGCAAGCATCATGTGGGAAGGGCGTAGTTGTAACGGGAAGTTCGAGGAAGGCTCAGGCGATGGGGTGATATTTTACGGAGGAAACGGCTCCATGTTGATCAACGAGTGCGACTCGGTAACTGTGTTTGATCTGGATGGCAAAGTTGTAAAGGAATTTAAAAATGAAATTCAGATGGATAAAGCCAGAGACCTGATGGACCCGTCCAGACCACTTGATGCGCTTCATATTCAGAATTTTTTTGAGGGGATACGCAAAGGAGTTGAAACGAATTCAGAGATAGTGGGGGGACACCAAAGTACATTGCTTTGCCACTTGGGCAATATCGCTCTGCGGGTAAAACGTTCGTTGGATATCAATCCTGAAAACGGGCATATACTGCACGATAAAGAAGCTGAAAAATATTGGTCCCGCATGTATGAAAAAGGATGGGAAATGAAATTATAAAACAAAAAAATGGAAACACGACGATCATTTATAAAAACACTTGGAGCAGGAACTGCTCTAACAACCCTGGGCTTCTCTTCCGTGAAGGCATCCGTTTTTCAAAACCCGGAAAAGCCCATCTGCATTGGAATTATCGGGGCTGAAAATTCACATACAATCAAGTTTGGAAAACTTTTCAATGTCGAGAAGAAATTCCCGGGAGTGGAGGTAAAATATGTTTGGGGAGAAACGGAAGAATTTGCCCGAAAAGCAATGGAAAATGGACAAATCCCCAATATGGTCAAAGATCCGCTTGAAATGCTCGGAAAGATTGATGCCCTGATTGTTGATCACCGGCACCCGAAATATCATCTCAAAGCAGCAGAGCCATTTGTAAAAGCAGGCATCCCGACATTTATTGACAAACCTTTTTGTTACCGGGTTGAAGAAGGTAAAAAGTTTCTGGAGATGGCCCGGTCAGTTGGAACCCCGATAACCTCGTATAGTTCGGAAGCCCATATTGAAAGTACATTCGATATAAAAAAGCAGGTAGAAACGATGGGAGAGATCAGTCATGTCATTTTTGGCGGACCTGTTGATCTGGAATCGCCGTATGGAGGGGTGTTCTTTTACGGGGTACACCTGGTACAGCCGCTGATGTATATTTTCGGTGACGATATCCGGAAAGTACATGTTACCTGCAGTGGTAAAAATGCAACAGCCAGCATGATTTTTGGGAATGGCATGCTTGCCACGCTCGTTTTTAAAAATCTTTCGTATAGCTGGAGCCGCTTTGTTGAAACCAAAAACGGAACAATCGAATTGAAATCAAGGGTTGAAGAAAGCAATCCGGCAAAGAATTATACCGACATGGTGGAGATGTTCCGGACGGGAAAAGAACCCCGGAGCCACGAAAGCATCCTGAAATGCGTGGCCGTGCTTGAAACATTGGAACAATCGGCTATAACCGGCAACTGGGAAGACATAAAATGTAATTATATATGAAGCGTTTATTAATAGTACTAATAGTCCTGTTTTCTTCTCCTGTTTGTTTGATTGCGGGTAATTTGCCTGTAGTGATCGAAACCCGGAATACGTGCCTGGTTTATAATGTGGATTCAAAGAACAAATTAGTCCAGGTTTACCTGGGTCAAAAGGTGAATAATTATTCAGAATACGGGAAAATTCCTTCAAAAGGAGAAGCCTATGTTTCTTCCGGGACGACCAACCTGAACGAACCCGCCATCCGGATGATCCATAACGACGGGAACCCGTCGCTGGAACTGCTGTACTCAGGCCATGAAGTCCAGCAAGTGGATGATAATGTCAGTTCGACCACTATTCATTTAAAAGATGCGGTGTACCCGGTTGAAGTGACCCTCCATTTTCTGGCCTACAAGGAACAGGACATTATCAAGAGCTGGACAGAGATTGTTCACCATGAAAAAAAGCCTGTTGAATTAAGCCATTTTGCCTCCTCGATGCTTCATTTCAGGGCGACTCAGTACTGGTTGACCCATTTTCACGGGGATTTTGCCATGGAAATGCTTCCGGAAGAAAACCGGTTGACCAATGGGATCAAGATACTGGACAGTAAACTGGGAACGCGTGCAGACATGTACCAGACGCCGGTATTCTTTCTTTCGCTGGATAAACCTTCGGATGAGACCAGCGGGGAATTGATTGCAGGAACATTGGCATGGACAGGGAATTTCCGGTTTTTGTTTGAAGTAGGCAAGCATGATCAACTGCGTATTATAGCGGGAATGAATCCGTTTGCTTCGGAATATGAACTTCAACCCAACGAAGTTTTTACCACCCCGGCTTTAATTTTTACTTACAGCAACAATGGAAAAGGGACAGCCAGCCGTAACTTTCATCAGTGGGCCAGAAATTATGGTATTCTTGACGGAAATGAATCGAGGATGACCCTGTTAAATAACTGGGAGTCAACAGGGTTCAATTTTAACGAAGAGAAACTGACCGATATTATTTCTGACGCTTCTGATTTGGGGACCGATCTTTTTTTGCTCGATGATGGCTGGTTTGGAAATAAATTTCCCCGCGTTGATGATAAGGCCGGATTAGGCGACTGGCAGGCAAATCAGGAGAAACTGCCTCATGGTCTGGGATACCTTGTAAATGAAGCAAAAAAACAGGGAATTGAATTTGGGATATGGCTGGAACCGGAAATGGTCAACCCTAAAAGCGAACTGTATGAAAAACATCCCGACTGGGTACTCCGGTTGCCCAACAGGGACGAGCATTATTTTCGGAATCAGCTTGTGCTCGACCTGACGAATCCAAAGGTTCAGGATTTTGTTTACGGGGTTGTCGACGAGGTAATGACCCAAAACCCGGGTATTGCCTATATCAAATGGGATTGTAACCGGATGATGACCAATACCTATTCATCTTACCTGAAAGATCGTCAATCACACATTTACATCTATTACGTGAAGGGTTTGTATGCAGTATTGGACAGGGTCAGGGCGAAATATCCGCATTTGCCTGCCATGTTGTGTTCAGGTGGCGGCGGCCGGACCGATTACGGAGCGCTGAAATATTTTACTGAATTCTGGCCAAGTGACAATACCGACCCGGTTGAACGGATTTACATTCAATGGGGATATTCCTACTTTTTCCCTGCGATAGCCGTGTGTAACCATGTTACCTCCTGGGGCAACCAGCCGGTGAAATTCAAAATGGATGTGGCCATGATGGGAAAACTTGGCTTTGATATTGATCTGGGAAAATTGAGTGATTCGGACAAAACCTTTTGCCGTGATGCACTGAAGTTATACAAGGAAGAATTAAGTAAAGTGATCTGGTATGGAGATCAATACCGGCTGGTATCGCCTTACGAAGAGAACCGGGCGGCACTGATGTATGTGGACAGAAATAAGCAAAATGCAGTTGTATTTTCATATACGATGCATAACCGGTACAATGATGAATACAACTATTTAAAGTTAGAAGGCCTCGATCCAAATAAAGTTTACAAGGTGGAAGAGGTCAATATGTTTCCGGGGACAAAATCAAAATGTCCGGAAAACGGGAAAAGCTACACAGGTGATTTTCTTATGAAATCAGGAATAAAAGCATCGTCGTATACACCCTTGACCAGTAGGGTATTCAGGTTAATTGCAGAATAAAAAAATCAAAAAAATGTTTGTACGAAATTTTATAAGAATGGGGATATTGATCGGGATTTTGCTATCTGCGATAATATCGAAATCAGTGTTGCCTGATTCTCCCGGTATTCATTTTTCAGTCGATGAATTGACTCGATATATCCATATTTCTTATCCGGTTCCCAAAAATGCTCCTGATAAAATAATAGTTCGTTGTTTTTGGTCTCTTCCTGACCAGGGTAGGTGGAATAAGGCGAAAGTTTTTCCATTTATTTCAGAGACAGCAATAGCTATGGTATTAAAAGAAAATTGGAAAGAATGGTACGAGGAAGGCACAATTCATGAATTCCGTGCTGCAGGCCTGACCCGCACAGTCATTTTTAATCCTTATCCTGAAGTCCAATCTCATGGACTGGTCGATGCTGATTTTCGGATATTACTGGAGAATCCGAAAGGCAAACAGTTTGCCGAGTACAGGGTTCATTTACATGCTGACAACAGGGATATTGTTTATATTGAAGACTGGTCACAAGTCATACAAAAAAAAGAAATTGTTTTAAACCGAAGAACCGAACCCGAAGAACGGAAGTGGTCTTTCGAAACCAATCTCAATGATTCAACTGGCAGCACATTTGGGAATCAACTGTTTGTCCAGTCACTACCCGATATTAGCCTGACTGCACTGACTTATCCATTGAATTTGAAAGGCTATTATGCAATTTTCATACAAGGGAAAGGCCCCATTGATTTCAGATTGACAGGGGATGAGGAAAGTTACCGTCTGGGAAGCAAAAGGCCCGGACAGGAGCGTCTTTGGAAATGGGGTCGCATGGACAGACAACACCTGGTATTGGAACAGGCTTACGATTATACCGGTTCTCAGTCCGGTACGATTGATTACGTCAAGTTGATCCCCCTGACTGATGAGAAAGTGAAGGAATTAGAGTCCGTCTATGAAGGGAAAAAAGACAAACTACTGGCCTTCTATTGGGAACCATATAGTTGGGCTTTTCATTATGGCTGTTGGCAACCCCTGGACCACAGGAAGGCGATGAAAGGCTATCAGATTGGTGAAGTGGATCTGCTCGACACTCAGGTAGGGCGATTTGGCATGAAGAGCGTCTACGAATCGCGTATTGTTGACCAACTCCTTCTCGACACACATGGTGATCCCATCGGAACTACCAAACAGCCTACAACAAATAATGTAGGCATGATGCAGCAGTACACGAATACACTGGATGCGTCTATCCGGTATGGCAGGGAATTTGGAATACCTGTTTTTGCCAATTTTGGACTGAGTAACTGCTATAAAAATACGAATTTGCAGGGCCAGTTTTCCATCGATCATCCGGAATGGATGCGAGGTAACCGCTTGCGTTTTGAAGTGCCGGAAGTGAGACAGTTCGCCTTCGATGCGTTTGAGGAATGCCTGGAGATTGGAGTTGATCATATATCAGTTGATTTGTGCCGCTATCCCGATGCAATTGATGTCCCCGAGACCTGTAACGCCTTTTTGCGAGATCTGCGTAAACTGGCTGACCAGTGGGAACAAGAGCGTGGAAGTAAAATCAATATCATGCTTCGTTTTCCAGTTCTGCCAGATAAACAGGGACATTTGTTCGATTTTGCTACGTGGATCAGGGAATGCTGGGTGGATTACCTGATTCCAAGCGCTCTTGCCGAACGATTCTACAATTTCGACTTGCGCCCGTACTTGAAAGCAGCGCAAGCAACCAACTGCAAGGTTATTCCACGTATTGGGTATTCTTTAAATTATCCCGGCCTTGTTCTCTTTCGGCTCCGTCAGATGTACGAGCAAGGCGCTGACGGAATGTACAGCTATCGGAGCTTAACGCTTTCTGATCCCGAGATTCTTCGCCTGATGCCTGTTTTCAGCCGAACAGAGGCAATTGAACGCTGGTGGCAACGCGATCAGGCACAACGTACACATTGCAGCAAAGGAATCTATATCGCTCCTCTGGTCGGATGGTTCAAATACTGGAAACAGCAACGCATCCGCGTTTGGCTTGAGGGAATACCTCAGCGTACCGTTGAGATGTATCTTGATGGCAAAATTGTTAGTAAATGTGATGGCCCCCCTTATACTCTTGGAACGGAAGGTTATGAATCGGATTCGTTGATCACTCCAGGCAAACATACGCTTTTGATCCGTGCACGTGATGGCGACGGATGGCTCGAACAAACATTCCAAATTCCGGATGTGGGTGAGCGAGGCGAGTGGAATTATTGAGATGATCAGCTTGATGAATTAGAATCGATCAAAACGAACTGTACTGGTCGGTAATAGAAGGAACAGATTGGTCAGTCTTGTGGATAGCGGTATTTGGATTTATCTTAAAAAGAGAAAATGGTATTACACAAAACAAAAAAAAGACGCGAGTTTATAGCAGAATTACTTCTTTCAGCAACGGGATTAACTATACTTTCCGGATATGCAGCACAGAAAGTGGTATTATGTCCAAATAAAGTCAGGTCTTTTTCAATCATAAAAGATGGTAAAAGTGATTATACCATTGTGATGAATCCCGGGGCGAGCCCTTCTGAAAAGTTCGCCGCGAAAGAGTTGGTACAATATATTCGGCAATGCTCGGGTGTAGAGTTGAGCATCAGTGAAAATGTATCAACCACTGAAAATCCCGCACATATGATTATTCTGGGTTGCGGAGAGGTTTCCAAAGGTTTTGGGTTGAACCCGAATATTTCGCAATTTGGAGAACAAGGTTTTTTGCTGGAAACGATTGGCGAGAGCATGGTGATTGCAGGAACTTCGGGTGCAGGAACACTTTACGGAGCTTATCATTTTTTGGAAAATTATTTTGGCATACGTTGGTATGCTCCGGATGTAACAAAAATTCCTTCTTTGTCAGAAGTTCAGGTTCCCTCAGTTAAACGTATTTATACTCCTTCATTTTTGTACCGCGAACCGTATTACGCATGGCCGGGAAAAGACCGAAATTTTTTGACTACCATGAGGATTAATTCCGGAAAACGAGATGAAACGTCCCAATATGGGTTGGGATATGGATTTTACGGAATGGCCCACAGCTATTTTAATTATGTGAATCCGGACGAATTTTTTAATGAACACCCGGAGTATTTTTCAGAAATTGGAGGAAAACGGACCAGGCAGGAAACTCAGTTATGCCTGACCAATCCGGAAGTATTTGAAATAGTTGCCGGACGGATGTTGGAAATAATGCGCAAGCATCCGGATTTCCGTCAGTACAATTTTTCGCAGATGGACTATTATAATGGCTGCCAGTGCGATAATTGCCGTTCTTTAAACGAAAAATATGGCAGCGATGGCGCTACCCAATTTGAGTTTGTCAATAAACTGGCAGAACAAACATCAAAAGAATTTCCGGATAAATTAATCGGGACACTGGCGTACACGTATACTGAAGAAGTTCCCAAAAGGATGAAAATGCACCCGAATGTAGCGGTTTGGTTGTGTCACATGCTTCCGTGTTGCGACAGTCATTCCATTGAAAAATGTGAACGGAATGCAGGATACAAACGCTGCGCGGAAGAATGGTCAAAAGTATGTTCACATCTGTACATCTGGCATTACATAGTCGATTTTGCCCATTACTACAACCCGTTTCCGAACTTTCGGGCGATGGCCGCCGACATGCGTTTTTATAAACGGATAGGCGTTGAAGGAATTTTTGCTCAGGGTATTGGAGACGAAGGGGGTGGGGGTGAATTCAGTTTGTTGCGCGGCTATTACTGTGCAAAATTATTGTGGAATCCGGAACAGGATGCCGATGAAATAATAAAAGATTTTCTGAAGGGGTATTATGGCGCGGCTTGGGAATCTTTGTGGAAATACATCAGCTTGTTGCATGACGAAGTTGAAACAAATAATATTCATTTGCACCTGTACGTCAACCCGGGTTATGGTCATTTGAGTGATGAAATCGTTTCACAGGCCAATCGTTTTTTTGATCAGGCCGAAGCTGCGATTGCTGATGATAACGTTCTGCTTGACCGGATCAGGGTCGCCCGGATGCCGCTCGATTATGCGCAACTGTTTCCGCGTAATGGCTACCGCATTGAGTCGGGGCGTTTGTTGTTCAAAGGGAAAGTTGGCGGACCGAAAGAAGCGGGTAAATTCATTGAACAGATGCAAAAACATAATTTCAGGTCGATCCGTGAAGGCTTTTCTGATCCAAAGCAATTATTGGCCCTGAGTTTCATGTTCAGTTCCGGTTTGCCGGTTGTTACGCTGGATAATGGTTTGTTGTCAGTCGATGTTGTCCCTGCTCTCTCGGGACGGGTATTGCGGATTATTGATAAGAAAAGCGGCAGGTGTGTAACGGCGTATAACAAAGTAAAAAGTACATGGTCCCCGTTTACCGGGGGACTGGAAAACCAGGTGGGCGAAATTTACAGCCCGTTCGGCTGGACGGAACCGGCAGAAGTTACCGAACAAACAAATAATTCAGTTACAACGAGGGCAAAGCTGGGGAACGGATTAATACTGGAACGCATGATTGGTTTCGTTGGTGACGAAGGAAAAATGCGTGTTGTCAGTTGTTTGATCAACCCCGGGGGAAAAACTATTGAAGCGCGTTTACGAAGCCATCTGGAATTGGATATGGGCAATTTAGGTTCCATACAGGTTTCGTTTACTGATAAAACCAGGAAGCGGATAAGTCCCAAAATGAAAGATATTATTTCAGGAATGAGGGAAGGAATTCATTATTATAAAGAAAAATTGCCTGATAACAACTGGAGTTTTCGATCAGGTGAACTGGAAGTGGTTCAGTCTTTTGATTCTGCTCAGGTAGAATCAGCAAAAATTTATGCTTATCCCGAAGATTTGGGAGAACTGGAACTGGAGCTGTGGCTTCCCAATCAAAAAATTGGAAGTGGCGGCAAAATAACCTTTGAAGAAGTTATAGCTGTAAAGAGTTAAGAGGTGGAGAATAAATATATATAGCTGGAAATCAAATTTCTTAAAACTAATCAGTAATAGATGAGATTGAAAATAGCTAGTTGTGCGATGATATTTTTTTATTCGCTGTTGGCAAGTGCAGAGAAAAATGACACGATAACCATCGAAGGTCTTTTGTACAGCGACGGCCAGCCTGTTTCCATTCAAATTATCAATGGAAAGATTTTTGGAATCCGGCATCTTCCTGATGATGCCGATATTCCCCGGGTATATATAGCTCCCGGCCTGATTGATCTTCAGGTAAACGGCTACATGGGCATCGATTTTTGCGACCCGGCATTAACTGCTGAAGACGTTCGGAAAGTGGTAAAAGCATTGTGGAAGGAAGGAGTTACGACATTTTTTCCAACGCTCACAACCAATGCCGATGATCTTCTGAAAAGAAATTTCGGTGTTTTGGCCGAAACATTGAATGATCCTGAAATGACAGGGTCGATACCGGGTTTTCATCTCGAAGGGCCCTATATTTCGCCGGTTCAGGGGTATCGCGGCGACCATCCTGAAAAACACATTCGCAAGCCCGACCGACAGGAATTTGAAAAATATCAGCAGGCCGCCCGGGGCGCGATAAAACTGATTACTGTTGCACCTGAAATTGAAGGGGCCATCCCTTTTATAGCACAGTGTGCGAAAGCAGGAGTTGTGGTTGCTCTGGGGCATCATAACGCGTCGGCTGAAATTGTCAAAGAAGCCGTTGATGCAGGTGCTTCCATGTCAACCCATTTGGGAAACGGATGTGCCAATGAAATCAACCGGCACCACAATCCAATCTGGCCGCAACTGGCCGACGACCGGCTGATGCCTTCCATTATCGTCGATGGATATCATCTTACCTGGGAAGAGGTGCAGACCTTTTATAAAGTAAAAGGGCCTGATCGTATTATTCTTGTGTCAGATGTGGTTGATTTGGCGGGCTTGCCCCCCGGCGAATATAAAAAGGGAGACGTAACCCTTCTGCTTACGCCTGAAGTTGTCAAATATCCGGCAGAAAATGTTTTGTCAGGCGCTGCTTCGCCGATTCGTTTGTGTGTTGGAAATATCATGAAATTCACCGGATGCAACCTGAATGATGCCATTCGGATGGCAAGTACTAATCCTGCAAAGGCAGTTGGACTGGACAATGTTGGTGAGATCGGTTTAGGAAAAAAAGCCGATTTGATTGTGTTTACTATTGACCGGGAACATCTTCAAATTCAGAAAACAATCGTTTGTGGAAAAATTGTATATTCGAGGCGTCAATAGCTGGTGAAAGAATATTCATCAAAATGAATTAACAGCAATCCAATAGCGGTTAAAAAGTAATTGAAAGGAGCCGGATATGATAACATTGAATAGCGGGG
>DOAQ01000003.1 GCA_003506435.1 Prolixibacteraceae bacterium | reverse complement strand
TTATTATATATTCATTTGGTATAAGATCCCTTCCAGAATACCTGTTCCCCTTTTTTCATTACTAATTCTTTCCCGTTAACAAGATTGAAATACGATTTTCGGTAACTGGCAGAAAAAGCTTTGGGCAAGCCGTCGCCCAAACAGGTAAATGTTCCCAGTCCCTCTGCCGTATTTAATACCAGTTTCAATTGGTACTGATTTTCACGGTCACTGAGGACGATTGTATTTATTTCGGCATTTGACAGGCAGCGACTGTTTGTTTCAATCGCTTCGGTATTTATTACTTGCTGATTTGCAGCATATTTTACCAAATCGAAAATCGCAAAATTCTGACTTTGTAATCCGTAATAACGTTGAATTCGCAGATCATAAAGGGCTTCTATCGTTACAGAAACATCAATTTTCCGGTTGTCTGTCACCTGATAATGAATCGTTTCTTTAAGCAGATTTTTATTTGAAACAGGAAAGTCGTATCCCTGAATGAAATTCGTTACAAAGAGATCAACCTGCTGGGCATTTTGTTCCATATTCCCGTTTATCGTTTCCCCGTCAACAAGAATGGTGACATCGTTGGTTGATGCGGTCGGAGTGCCGGTTCCGTCGCCGTTGGAGCCATGCCAGCCTCCGGTGAACCTTTTTTGCAAACCCGATTGGATATTTTCCTCCCCGCAGACGAAATATGGGCCAATCCAATCGGTTGCCGAGTTAAATTCATTCGAGGTTCTATTTTGATGATGATCAGTTAAATTGGAAAAATAGCGAACCTTTGCAATGCCAAACAATTGGTTCACCCCGCAGGAATAAAAACTTATCTCCATGTTCTTGTCTTCAGCAAAAAAACCAATATGAATGTGGCCTTCATAGTTCTTGACCTTCATTGAAGTTTCTGCCAATGTTTTTTCTTCCTCTTTCTGGCAGTTGGCAAAAATTGAAAGGATAAGGAATGCTGTGGTAATCAGGTTTCGTTTCATTTTTGAAATAGTTCAGCTTTTGACAGAATTTCGGCAGCCTGTTTCTCCGGAAGGTCAAAAACCAGGTACCGGCGATTATCAACCGGAACAATCGACTGGTTTTTTGCTTCTTGTTGAATTTTTGCTTCTTTGCCCGGTTTTTCAAACATGCGGATTTTCGTGGCAGCGACAGGCAGACGAAGCGCTCCTTCACCGCGAACATGCCAGTAGACCACCCATGTTTTGCCTTCTTTTCGGAAAATAAATGCCCGGATATCGGCTGAATGACTGGCGATATTTGCCTGCCGGTAGGGGATCAGTTCAAAATTCCCGTTTTCACTTTTCATCAGGATGTGTTCCTGATTCGGACTTTTCAGTTCCTCTTTTTGCTTTTGTGAAAAGAAATTTTGAATCCGGGCTTCCTCCCAGTTACGGATTACTTCCATGTTGTCGCTCGTGCGAGGATGAGCTTTCAATTGATCGAGCTTTCCCATTAACGCAATCGGACAGTCCCAGGCTGCGCCGCGGCTGCAAATATATTCGTACATATCAGGTTGCATTCCGGTCGATTTTTCGGTGGGCGCTAGGTAATCGTTCCACCCGAAATTGATCGAAGTAAAATCCTGTGCGATGTAGCGGGCTTCGGCCATCGGGTATTTTTGTGTGGCCTGCCGGATAACTTCCGGACGAAACAAATCAAACGCATTGGCCCGGCTCAGTATATGCCATCCGAAATGCGATTTCAGCGCCCCTTCAGAGAACAGGGGAGCCGGTTTCAAACAGTTGTAGACTTTCAGTTGCGAGGTGGAAACAGTATTCCAGAAAGGCGGGTGTACATCTTCTGCTCCATCAAAATAAACAAACTGAAATCCGGCTTCGGCATAGATTTTCCCGATGCGTTCAGCCACTTCCTGCTGGATGCCGGTATTTTGGTCGAAGCGGGCGAACAGGGGCCAGTCGTCAATATCAAGCAACCCGAATTTGAACCCTTTTTCCACTGTTTTTATTTTAGAACCCAGTTCTCCGCGGCGGCAACCGGTGAACCGGTAGGGTGGGGTAGTGGTGTAGTCCCGATAGGTAACCAGTTCATTGCCAATCTTCAGAAAACGGCGGCCTTCTTCTTTGGTGCATCCTTCCGGGTTTTCTTCCACCGGGATAGTGGTTGCCTGCACATCAACAGAATCAGCCAGTGTGAACAAACGAATCAGGTTTAATCGTCCGTCGGGTACAGGACTAACATACGGATCATCTTTGGCGGCTTTGTTGTAATGAATGTGAAACCCCGGGATCATCCCGGCTTCTTTTATTTTTCGGGTGATCGTTTGCAAATCGGCCATTCCGTTAGGGTATTCCGGTCGCCACGGGAAATGTCCCATCGATTTGGCAAAATCGGGATAGTAGATGACCATGGTACGGAAGCCGCCTTGTTTGGCGTAGGCAATATGCTCATCGATAGTTGCTGTGATTACATTCCGAAGTTCGTAATACGAATATTTGTACGCTTCATTTCTGCGGCTTTCAACACCACTGGGGAGCCGGTAATCTTTCTCCAGCCGGTCGATCCGGTCGAGTAACCGATCTTTGCTGGTGGTGATCAACGCTGCGCCAACACCCATCAACTTTACCTTGTGCTCCATTCCTGCATAAAGCAGGTAGTGTTTTTTATTCTGAAAAGCATCGATTTTGGCATACGGATCGGTTGCCAGCACATTCACTGCCACTTGCTCGTCCCAAACAACATTCAACCACTCGCCAAAATATTTGCGTTTTTTTACCGGGAGTTGCAACAAGGTAAACTCATCAATTTCGGTACGCCGTTTCACCCCAAATGCTTCAATCTGATAATCGAGGTTTTTCAGGCTAAAACCGATGTAATCGTCGGTAATGTTTAGCGCGATAGTGGCAGTGTAGGCAATCTGTTCAAACCCGACTTTCAATTCGTTTCCTTCTCGACGGATGCTGTCGGCAGCAAAAGTCCGCGATTTGGCCGGGTAAGTCAGGAAAAGCTCGTTGTCATAAGGCCGGTATTCGGTGATGGCAAAGACCGATGAACTGGTGCCTTTTTCGAGGCATTCCTGCCCGGTTGGTTTATGTTTTAAACTGATCGCTCGTCCGTTTGCGCCCAAAACCAGCCGCATCTCGGCATTTTCGATGACGATTTCGGTTGATCTGGCTTTCTTGTCCGAAGCAAAAATGGAAACGGAAGAAAGAAGTAAACACAACCAAACGAGGTTCAGGTTACAGATTGTCTTCATGTCGGTTATTTCAAAGTTGAATTATTTCTTCGAGCGTTCATCAGTTTGCTTTTGCCTTTCGACAATGATGTCGCCCAAGGTCTGGTACATCTTTTTCAGTTCGGCATTGGTACTGGTGGCCATGCCCCCCCAGGCGCCGCCGCCTTCGTAATAAGCCACCGGGCGGAGTTTCCAGATATTATTTTCGGTGAACGCTTTCACGTAATCGTCGAAACGGGTTTTAAAGTCGGACTGTGAAACCCGGTAGTCGAATTCCATTTCCATGCCCAACCCGTATTTGCCGCCAAAAGCGCAGGCATCGGTCAGGCGGCTGTATGGCGTCGTTGTATTAAAGAAATAGTTGGGTTGTTCGTAGGCGTAATCGAAGCCCAGTTCTTTCCATTTTTCGCCTCCGGTAGCCTTCCAGTAAGGAATCCAGTAAAATTTTTTTCCTTTTATACTTACGTATTGTTTGGTGAGCTTCATGGCATTTTCGTAGTTGCCGGCATCTTCATCTACCCAATAGAACCCGACCAGTTCAATGTGTTTGTAGTTTTTCGCTTCCCAGCGTTGCAATGCTTCATCGATAAACCATTTCTCAGCGGCAATCTGATCTTCAAGTGTATTAAAATCGAGGGCTCTTTCGCCGATACTTCCCCATCCGGTAAAACCATTAATGGGGGTCGGGATACTGATAACCACCTTCCGTTTGCGAAGCGGCGTTTGTCCTTTTTTTGCCAATTCATCGAGAACTGTTTCCAGTGCGCCTAAACTTTTTTGATCATCGAAATACGTATCAAGCAGTGATAGCCAATCGGCTTTTGGTGCTGAATTTTTCTTATAACCGGGATAGTATTCTATATTTTTCTTGCTGTCAAAAATTTCAAGAAACAAAAATCCATCGAACAGAAACTCAGTTTTTCCGGCATTTTCACGATAAACATAAGGCCGCATTCGCTCAATTGTCCAGGGTTGGCGGTGCAAGCCCCCGTCGTAAATTAGTACTAAATCAGAAATCGGGTTGTCAGACTGGTATTTTAATTCGATTGTCGGATCAGGAATAGCTGTTTCTTCGTTGCAGGCCATGTTGCTGTTCAGGGTGGCGAGTACAAAAATCAGTAAGAAAAAAAATCGGGTTTTCATGTTTGTATTTTTATATGTTATTGATTTTAATATCTGTATCAATATTGTGTGTTTATATTTTTCAGTAATAAAACATCTGCCTGCGGTAAGCAGGAAATTCACATGACCCGTCGTTCTGACGGATAAACATCACTTTTTTTGTGCTTATTAAATCATGCTTTTCTATTCATTGAAGTTCGATTGTTCCTATTTTTTGTGGTCTTGTAAATACCCGTGTTTTACAAGTTCTTCATAAAGTTGCGTTGATTCGGCAGGACCGGCAAAAACCGGACTGCCCGGGTTATTGATCAGTCCGCCGTATTGATAGATCAGTATTTTCTCGACATAAGGAGATACGGCCTCCAGTTGTTTGATGACCCGTTCGGGCGGGGCGGGCAGCAGAGCGCTGTTGTACACTTTTCCCTCGAAGCGGAAAACTTCCACATCGGCCCAAAGTTTAGCTTTGGTAGCTTTTTTATGCAAATGATAGAGCTTTTCGTAAATAGCTGCACTTTCTTCAACCCGGGTTTTCTGAACCCCGATTTCATCCTGATAAGCAATGAAATCAACATCCAGTTGTTCAAGTTGACGTACAAACTCATCGTCGGCCTTGACATGGCGGGTTCCGTAAGGGCCAATCAGTGATTTGGCTTTCGGGGTCAGTTTATTCGCCTCGGCTGAAGAGGTATTGACATAGTTGATGAAAAAATCGGTGTAATGTCCATTGATGCCGATTTCGTTAGGGTAGTACCATCCGTAAAAACTTTTGTGATGGGCATATTTTTCAGCCACTTCATTCATCGCTTTTAGCCTCAGTTTTTGGATTTCCGGGTCTTTCATCAGGAATGCTGATTGGGTCCAGTCGCCAAAGAAGCCGTTGCTTACAAAAAAACGGATACCGTATTTGTCGGCAGCCGAAAGTACCACTTCCAGCGGATCGTCGCAACCCAACTGGTGTTGGGGAAGGAGTGCTGACGGGTAGAAACTTTTTCCATAGATGGCAATGTCGAGCAGGGCCAGGTAGCGCATTCCGGCATCGGCCAGTTCTTTTATTTTGGCATCCCATTGTTCGGCGGTAAATTTTTCGAGTGTCTTGTTCCATGGCATTCCTTCAACAGCCGAATGGTGCTGAAATTCAAACCATGAACCTTCAATGGGCTTTATGTTCTTGTTATTGCGGACAGCCGCTAAAATTTGGTTTTGAAAAGCCATACTTAGCGCAGACACTGTCGTTGTGCGTAAAAAATTTCTTCTTTGCATTTTCCGGAAATATAAATTCGGGGTAACAGACTAATTTTTCGGGGTTTCTGATAGGTAAATATGGCCTTGATTCAGAAAATTAATTTTCTGAATCAAGGCCTATGCTATTAAAAAAGCCGATTAGTTGTCGTTGTAAAATAGCTTATACATTGTTTGATATCCGGCACTGAATTTTCCCAGTTGTATTCATATTCAATAGAGAAAAGCCCTTTGAAATTTTGTCGTTTCAATTCTTTCAGGATCGATTCCACATCACAAACACCGGCTCCCCAAATCACATCATGTTGTTCTTTTTCTCCTTCAACTTTTCCTTTGATGTCTTTAAAATGAAGCGATTTTAACCGGCCTTCGTACATCTTTAATGCGGTAACGGGTTCAATGCCCATTCGTTTCCAATGACCTACATCGGCACAGGCGCCAATTCGGTTGCTCAATCCTTTTACCGCATCCAGAAAAAGCTCCGGCGACCAATAAGCGGAAGGTTTCGGATGGTTGTGAATAGCCACATCAATTTTGTATTGGTTGGCCAGTTCGTCAACATATTTCAGGTGTTTGTAATCAGGTTCGCAGGTGATGATTTCGATGCCCATTGCCGAAGCAAATTCAAAAAGTTGTTTCCATTCGGCTTCGTCTTTGCACGCAACAACGCCGCTGGCAATGATTTTTACGCCTTTCGATTTCGCGTAAGCAAGTACTGTTTTCTGTGTTTCCTTGTCCATCCGAAAATCCATTTTTCCTTCAATATCTTTTCCAAGAGGCTGCCCGTAATAGACTTCGGCGTAACTCAGTCCCAGCTCCTTTGCCTTGTCAATTGCTTCCTGAAAGCTGAATTTATGAAAAGTGTAGGTTTGCACACCCAGCTTCCATCCGGCTTTTTCGGCTTTATTCGGTTTGGCGGATATGCTTGCAGAAAAAAGCATCAACAAAATCAACCCGATGTAATGTACTTTTATTTTCTTCATAATCTTTTTACAAAGGTTGAATAATCAGGTTTTTCCATTGTACTTTAATGCCGCCTCCACTGTGTATCTGAAGGGCGATGCGTCCGTTTGCACTGCCAATCAGGGAATCGTTCAGGTGGGTCATCTCCTGTCCGTTGAGCCAGGTGGTTACATCGGAACCTATCACTTTAATGCGCATGGTATTCCATTCTCCGGGAAGAAGGATGTTCTCTTTTTCATCGGGAATCTGGTTCAGCCAGCCGCGTCCATACGATTCGTAAATGCCGCCTGAGTCGTTTCCTTTTGGAGCCACTTCAACCTGCCATCCTGAAACTTTTGTGCCATCAACCGTAGAGCGGAAAAAGATACCGCTGTTTCCGTTTGAAATCTGTTTGAAATCGACGGAAAGATCGAAGTCTTTGAAATATTTTTCCGTACCCAAATAACCATATTCTTTGTCAGGGCCGCTTTCGCATACCAGCAGGCTGTCTTCAACGTACCATTTTTCAGTTCCGTAGGCGATCCATCCGCTCAGGTCAACGCCGTTGAAAAGCGATACGGCTTGTTTTTCTTTCTTCGGAAGTTCTTTGATTTTCATATTCCGGAACCAGGCTTTACTGCCATGGTCCTGCAACGAAATATGCCCGGTTTCCGACAGGCCGTATTCCGGCGCCATGTTCCATTTACCGCTGTTTTTCAGTGCGAACCATTCGGGTGTCCAGGCTTCAAAATCCACGATTTTCGCACCGTTCAGCCAATGTTCAACATGTCCGTTGTCGAAAATGATCCGTGATGTATTCCATTCGCCTACCGGATTTAGTTTTTTCACTGTCGAGTCGGCAATGTGCATGGCATAGTCGGCGCCAGTAATTTGCCAGTTTTCCACTTTTTGCGGAAAGCCCACATCATCGAGCAACTGGTATTCGGGACCAGTGAGATACGGGGTTTTAAATTTTTCACTTTCAATAACGTGGTACATTACCCCACTGTTTCCTTCGGCAGCTATTTTCCAGTCCCAGATCAGTTCGAAATTATCGTACTGTTTTCCGGTAATGATGTAGCCGTTCATATCGGCGCCGGTACCGCTGGCAACCAAACAGCCGTCGTCCACGCTCCATCCGCTAACGCCGGGTGCATTGTAATTTTTCCATCCATTCAGGCTTTGTCCATCGAACAAGAGTTGCCATCCGTCCTGGCTTTCCTGTTGGGTTAACACGTTTTGTTTTTCGGCACAGCCGAATAACATAGTGGCTATCAATAGAATTGATGATAAAAATGAAAATTGGTTTTTCATGGTTTACAGTTTTTGAAATTTATTGTACTTCTATTGGCCTAAAAGTACAATTTTGTTATTGAAAAAACGGGTTTATACGATGGCTAAGTGCATTTTGCACCGACCCGTCCCAGTAAAAAATAATTGGTTTTATGTTTTTGAATTCAGAAAAAGCAGTGATATATTCGTTGTAACGGGCAACACAATCGGCATAATTATTTGGAGGGACAACCTTCCAGCTAAGCTCCATTTCGACGCCGATTATTGTTCGCGATGTTTTGTCTGTTACTGCAAGCCCATCGCGGTAAGAGATGGTTTGTTTTCTCACGCAGTGCTGAACCCCGGTCAGGTTTTCGGGTACAGTTTCGTCGAAGTAATAATGTGGTTGGATAACTACGTAATCGAAAATATTGGTATTGGCCACGTACCCAATTCTTTTGATTATTTCTGCCGGATTAGTTCCATAGCCGTAATAGGGTATCCATAAAAATTTTGTTTTCAGGAGATTATGTACGCTGTAGGAGATATCGTTCATTAATTTAATGCATGAATTTTCATAGATGTTACTGTAATTTACCGATCCGTAAATAGCTTCCATGTTCATGTACACCCCTCCAATATTACTGCTCCAAACCGAGGCGCCAACCTGGTCGCGTACATAGCTCAGGTACTTGTGAATCGGATCGAAACTTGAAATGAGGCTGGTGTAATTTAAGGAAGATATGCCCGGTGTTCCGATCCATATTTTAGATGAAGCTTTGCGCGATACAAGTTGGTTGATCACCTTTATCATGAACGGGGCCAGATTTGTTTTATAACCTGCTTCGGTAGCGCCGTAATGTGCCGCCTCTTTCGGAATAATAATAAAATCAGTCACCGGTGAGTTGGCAATAGCCTGCCAGTCAGAATCGGTAAACGTTTCGGCCTGACCTGCAAATATGCACATGCCTTTAATTATAGAAGCTGTTTGCTCACCGGCTTTCGAATCAGGCGGAATTATAGCATAATCATCTGTTCCATCGGAGTCTTTTTCACATGCTGTGCAAAACAGGTTCCCGACAATAAAGAGGATTAGGAGAAACAACGGATAAGTAAGGCGTTTCATATCGATACTTTGAAGTTATTGTTTTCGTGTCCTATTTAAGATGAAATGTAGCCGTGTTTATTTTCTCCCCTTTTTTCAGGTCGAAAGAAAATTCCTTACTGATGCCATTTGCCGAAACACAGACCTTGTATTTTCCGTGAAACCCGCGAAAACTGACTTTACCGTTTGAATTTGTATTGAATACTCCGTTAGTTTTCCATTCATGATTGATCAGTTTATCCAACGCCTGATATGCTGGTTTAGGATTCATTTCTTCATCAATCAGGCCCCCCATTGCTTTGTTTTCTTCCTCGAAAGCTGTCCCATCGCCCAGGTTCCACCATGTAATTCCAGCCATATATGGAGTACTGAACCACAGACGATACAGGTTTTCTACAATTTTCCCCTGAAGCGCCGCCCCGTTTTCGTCTTTCCCCGGAATGGTTATTTCTGTAATATACAAAGGCAGTTTCATTTCACTAAGTTGATCGTAAACTGAGAATAGTTCATTTGGCGGATACAGTTTCCCTTCAATCATAGCCGGGCGGTTGTAAATATGGAACTGAATTCCCATGCCATCAACCTTGATTTTTTGGTTTATCAGTCGGGTGAATAAGGCGGTATATTCACTAATATTTTTATGGACTTCCTCGGTACCATCGTTGTAAAGCATTTTTACATTCTTCGGGAACAGGCTTTCTGCTTCACGGAAGCACCATTCCAGATAGTCGTCCGGCACTTTGTGCCATTGGTCGAGATGCCTGATTCGTGGAATTTCCTCGTTGGCAACATCCCATATTGGAAATGTGCCGCCGTAACGTTTGGCAATACCGGCAATATGTTTGTGTCCCTGCCGAAGAAATGCCTCGGGGTTGTTTTGCTCGGTCCAGTCGGGCATGAACATATTTTTGGCATACATCAGGGCGTGTCCTTTCGGCATGATGTTGTGTTCGCGGCACCACTTCACCAGTTGGTCGGGAGACGGGCGCCGCCAAACAGTTGAAGAGCCTTCTTTAAATTTTGGTTTGCCTTGCTGTGGTTCAAGGTCTCCCCAGTAAAACGGTACTGTGGCAGAATTGAACAAATTAATAAAGGAAGTTTCGTATTTCTGGTTGAGTTCGGGTGTTTTTAATTGTCCCAAGGCAAACAGGTTACAGCCGAATAAAAATTCGTGTGATTCTTGTCGTATCGTAACTTCCGCATTCGATACGGGCTTCTTGTCTTTCCCGATGATTTCGATTATCGCATTTCCCTTTCGGTATTTTTCAATGTCGTTTTCGATGCGTTCGTTTACTTTTGGGTCATTCCATAATTGGTCGTATATCGCTTCCTGTGCAATAGTTCTTCCTGTGAAAAATAGTAAAAGACAGATTATTAGTTGGGTTCTCATAACTGATGGTTTTTACTAGCTCAGTAAATTAAGGATAAAAATGAGGCTGTCAAAAAAGTCTGGAATCTAGTCATCCCGAACTTGTTTCGGGATCTCATCTTTCTAATAATCAGACCCTGAAATAAATTCAGGGTGACGAGAATCGCGGATTTAGAACTTTTTTGACAGCCTCATTTTTTAATTATTTGGACAACGGATTATAACCAGAATTTTAATTCAACAGAAGCATCCATCTGCTTACCAGATGCTGTGTAGGTATAATACAAGGTATATGTTCCTGTATTACATTGGTATACTTCGCTAAATTCGCCCACGTAGGTGCTGGTTTTCCCGGACGTATTTGCCACGTTAAATGCTTCAGACCCGGTAGCTCCGGTAATTTGCACCTGTCCGTTCTGAACTTTCAGCAACAGGTTCAATCCGGTGACAGCGCCTTTTACCTTGATGGTGCCGGCATCAGTGGATGTACTGGTAACTACTTCGTCTATCTTTACCTTATCGGTATCGGTTGTGCCGGAAAGCACAGCCTGTCCGTACGCTTTGTATTTGGCTTCGTACACATTGCGGAAGCGGGTAAACTGCAAAATAGCCACATCGCTGGTCTCACTGATTGTAACATCTTTATCGACACTTTTAATACTGATTGGCAAAAAGTATTTTTTATCGACATAGCTTTCATCGATGTTTTTTAGCTGGATGTCAAACATTCCCCGTTCTTCTTCCGAGCCAATCATGACGATTGATTCTGGAAGACTGTAATAGGTTGACGGGAGAATTTCATACCCGGCATTTGCTGAAATGTAATCAGCGCCTGCTGCATCATCAATTCCCAATGTGACATTGAGTTTATCATTTGTTTGGTTGATCCCGGCATGGTATACTCCAAGCTGATACACCGAATTACCAAGTAAGACGGTATGAGTTGAGATCCCGGATTGTGTCAGATAAACGACACTTTCTTGTTCTACTGTCTCCATACCCTTTTCGCATGACGAAAAAAGTAATCCGGACAAAAGAGCGGTCAAATATATATATTGAAATTTCTTCATTATTCTACAAATTTTATTGTTCTACATCATATTACCGGATTACCACCATGGGTTTTGTACCAATGCCTTTCCTTTATCAATTTCAGCCTGGGGAATTGGGAACAGGTACATTTTCTTTTCAAACGCGCGTGTTTCAAAAGCTGTACGTGTGTAGAACCCGGTGTATGCAAAGCTGTTGGTCGATGTGGCACCGCCATTAATATTCATACCCCAAAAGCGACCACCTTCTCCGTATTTACGATATACGTCGCTGTCGTTGCCTGTGTCAGGAGTGTGGGCCAGCCATCTTCTTCGTGTGGTAAAGTAACGGTCGGTTTCAAAACAAAGTTCGATCTGGCGTTCGCGAAGAATAAATTCGCGTTGTTTTTCCTTATTCCCTTTTATTTCCGGGTAAACATCGAAGATTCCGGGTATACCGGCCCGTTCGCGGATCATGTTCCAGTATTTTGCAATGTCAGCATTATTCGGGTCGTATTCGTTCAATGCTTCGATGTAGTTGAGCAGAACCTTGGCATAGCGGATGAAGATTTCGCAATGAGGTGTTGAATAAACACGGTCTCTCATATTTGCTTGTGGATCAACATTTTTTAGCACCAGATAACCGGTACGTGGATAGAAAGTATAGGAACCGGATGAACGGGAAACGCCACCATAATAGAATTCAACACGCCCGTAACCATCTTGTTGTTTAGCTGCGGTGGTGTTTGATGAATAGTAATTTCGCTTTGTCACATCGTCGGTCAACTGAGGAATGACCCGTTTATTATACAGGATGCTGGCATAAAAACGTGGTTCGCGATTGGCGTACATGTTCCATTCTCCGGGCCAGTGCCCCCATGCATCGCCACTGCGGATTGCTGCAATCATCTTGATTCGGTCTGCTGTAAGGTTCAGGTTCTGGGGATTCCAGTTTTCGTCTCCGGTAGCTGCAAATCCTGTTTCAACATAACCCGACTGCGGGTCGTCGATGGTGCGTCCGTTTTCCATGTAAAATGCATCTACAATACGTTGTGTTGGTCCAACACCACCCAGGTTATTGGGCCCAGGTGAAGCATGTACTGCCCATCCGTTTTGTCCAGCCAGAGCCTGAGATCTACCAAAGATAATTTCGCAGTTCCAGTTTTTCAGGATTGCATCACGAACTGACTTGTATGGGTTGAAAACAGTTCCGTTCCCGTTTTCGTCGTTTTTATAAAGTTTAACTCCGGCCGATTCGGCTATATTGATTACTTCGAGTGCGGCAGCAGCCGCTTTTTTCCATTTATTTTCGTTGTAAGTTGTACTGGCCAATACAGTTCCATCTGCATTTTTGAATGTAGCATATTCTGTATTGCCGTTCCATTGCGGGCTGGCAGCAAGTAGTAATGCTTCTGCTTTTATCGCTTTACAAGCCACTTTGGTCGGTTTTCCAAGCCAAACTTTGTTGTCGTTCCATGTCAGAGGGAGCCCTGTTTGAGCCTCGTCCATCATCTGGCAGATGTAATCAACACATTCGTCAAGCGGAGCGCGTGAATAGTTACTCCAATCTTCATCTACTGCCGTGGCATGGGTAATCAATACGGCAGGTCCATACTGACGGATGATGTACCAATAATAAAATCCGCGGAGGAATTTAGCTTCTGCCTTGTATTGAGTTTTCAGGTCGTCGCTCAGTTCCGGGCATTTGTCAACGTTATTTTCAAAAACGAACGAAGCACGGATAGCCTTGTAAAAACTGGCCCATTTTAAATAGAAACTGGTTGAAGGGTTCCAGTTCCCCAAATTGATATTGTATGTTGCATATACGTTCCAGGTCAAATCGATTTCATCGGAACAACCTAACCATGGATCGTCTTGTTGCAATGTAGCAGCCGGAATCTGAGAATACACGTTGTTCAAATATTTCTCCGTTTCAATCCGTGATGCCCAGATCATTTCGTCGGTTTTCATATCGTCTGGCTGTTTTTCCAGATAATCACATCCGGTAAAAACAAACGAAGAAAAAATGAATAATCCAATATATATTAGTCTGTTTTTCATGTTTTTATGGTTTAAAAGTTAGCTCTGATACCAAAATTTATTTTGCGTTGCAGAGGATATTTTCCTCCATCGTTATCCCCTGTTTCAGGATCCCACATTTTCCATTTCGAGAATACCGCGGCATTGTTGACATGGAGATACAGACGCAATCCTTTTATGTGGATTTTTTCCAAAACAGTTTTATTGAAGGTTTTCCCGACTTCAACATCGGCCAGGCGAAGAAAACTTCCGTCGTAGATGTTTTTGGTTGAAGCCTGCCAGTTGTTGGATGATGTTCCGTTATACAAACGTGGGTATTGAGCATCCTGGCGGGGATTATCTACCGTCCAGCGGTCGAGAGCTTCTTCGAAAAGATTACCTTTTCCTACTCCCTGCCTAAACGGGATGTATTCTGTCCCCAAGGCATACGAAACGTGTGCCTGTCCACGGAAGAACAAACCAATATCATATCCTTTGTAATCGAACTGTACGCCAAATCCGTAAACAATTTCGGGGATAGTGGAGTAGCCGATAGGCACCTGGTCTTTGATTGATATCAGACCGTCGCCATTGATGTCTTTGTATTTTACATCCCCGGGGCGATATTCTCCGAATTTTTGCACCGGACTGTTTTTGATGTCATCGTCGCTTTCAAAATAACCCAGTGCAACCAATCCAAATTGTTGTCCAAATTTTTGACCGGTTTCCATCCGGTATTCTTCCTCTTTTTGCGGTTCGTCCTTTTCAATGATCTTGTCGCGGGAATAGGTCATATTTCCGTACAATTTAACTCCTCCGTCCTGAAAGCGTTTCGAGAATTCGATGGTGCCGTCAAAACCACGGTTAATCATTTCTCCCATATTGGCAAATGGAGCTGTGACCATTCCTACAAAATCAGGTAACGAATTGCGTTGTACAAGGATGTCAGTACGACGTTCGTGGAAATAATCGGCTTCCAGCGAAAGGGCATTGTCAAACATTTTCAGTTCGATTCCGACATTCTTTTTGAAACCTTTTTCCCACGTCAGGTCAGTAACCCCGATCCGGTTTTCACCGGTTCCACTAGCAACAGTTCCAGCCTCTCCGAAAATATAACTACCGAGGCCAGTTCCATAAACGGAAAGGTATCCGTAACGTTCTCCGTTAGGCAGCGCTTCGGCGCCGACCAATCCGGCAGAACCTTTGATTTTTAGTATATTGATTGTGTTTTTCAACGGTTCCCAGAATGGTTCATTTGAGATAAGCCAACCGGCAGCGACTGCCGGGAAGAAACCATACCGTTGTCCGTCAGGGAAGTTTTCAGAACCGTTATACCCCAGGTTGAATTCGCCCATGTAACGGTCATCGAATGAATAGGTAGACCGGAAAGCAATACCTTGTTTACGGTAAGGTAAAGCGGCGATGGATGATCCTGCACTTCCGTTGATATAGTCGCGCTGGTAATACATGAACATGGAGCCTACCCGGTGTAAAGCATTAAATACATGGTCGTAAATCAACTGGGCTTTCAATTCTTTTGCCCGGTTGGTGGCTACGCTATTGGAATAACCCAAAAACTCCTGTCCTTTTTCAACTTCTTTATACAATATTTCTCCGGTATTTGGGTCACGTCCCTGAACGCCGTAGGTGGTAGAAAATTTACGCCGTTGGATAGAGGTTTGACTATAAGCGTCAAATGAATAAGAAGCCTTCAATTGTAACCCATCAAGTATTGATTTTAAATCCTGGGTAATTGATAATTGGCTCATTATCAAATTTTGGAATTCAGTATTGTATCCTGATCCCAACAAACGTTCAGCCGGATTCTTTTCTCCAACTTGCGTTGGCGCTCCCCATCCATAAATATATTTTCCGTCAAGGTCTTTTCCGATAGGAACACGAACCGGACACGAAAGAGGTGTTGACAGGTTGGCCCAATAGAACAATTCTTCTGCATGTGATAAGACAGAGCTGTATTGTGTTCCCCCAACTCCCGGAGAGTGAAGGTCGGTCAAGTGGCCACCCACTTCAATGTCCATTACCAATGATTTACTCAGGGTAACATCTACATTCGACCGGAAATTATATCGTTTTAAGTCAATGTTTGATTTGTAGTCGTTATCCGGGCTGTCTTTCAGGTTCCCTGTTTCGTCCAGGTAACCGAATGAAACGAAATAACGGGCTACTTCGCCACCTCCACGTACATTGATCGTGGTTTGTGCGTTACTTCCGTATTTTTTGAATATTTCGTTGAACCAGTTTACATTCGGATAGAGGTATGGATCGGTTCCCAGGCGGGTATTCTCAATGTATTCCGGTGAATAGTTTTCACGTCCCAGTGCTTCATTGTAAAGTCTTGCATAATTCGGCCCATCCAAATATTTCGGCATCATGGGCAGGTCAGACATCCCATATTCCATTTTTAATTCTACAGAAGGTTTTTGTGCAACCCCTTTACGGGTGTTTACAATGACTACACCGTTTGCTGCACGAACCCCGTAAACTGCTGTTGCAGAAGCATCTTTCAAAATAGAGATCGATTCGATTTCTTCCACCGAAAGGTCGTTCATGCTCCTTTCAACCCCGTCAACCAGGATCAAAGGGGTACGATTCTCGCCAAAGGTTGAGATTCCCCGGATCCAGAAACTGGCATTATCGTTGCCCGGTTCGCCACTGCGTTGTACAACCACTGCCCCGGCCATACGTCCCGACAGGGCATTGGTAAGCGAACGGGACGGTATTTTTATGTCGTTCACCGAAATGGTAGAGATTGAACCAATCACACTGGCTTTGCGCTGTTTTCCCATCCCCACAACAACCGCTTCGTCAAGGGTTGTAATATCTTCCTGAAGAATGACATCAATGGCTGTTTTGTTGCCAACCATAATTTCCTGTTCTTTATACCCGATAAATGAGAACCTCAAAATGTCGCCTTCGCCTGCTTCTAGGGTATAATATCCCGATGCGTCGGTAATTCCCCCGTTGGTAGTGCCAACAATAACCACACTTGCCCCGGGAAGCGGAACTCCCTGCGAATCAAGAACCTTCCCTTTAATCATCTTGTTGGGTGCAGGCGCCGTGTTTTCTTTCTTTATCTCATTCTGCTTGGTAGTAAGCACAATTTGCCGGTCGATTATTTGGTAAACAATGTTGGTACCCACAAATAACTGATCGAGTATTTCAGATATTTTTTGGTCTTTCACATTGATTGAAACCAACCGGTCAACATCGATCAATTCGTTGTTAAAAAGGAAATAGAACTTGCTCGATTCCTCAATATTTCTCAGGGCATTTTCAAGGGTGCTTTGGTTCAGGTCCAACGAAATCCGTTCAGACTGAGAATAAGATCCCTTTGCCAGCAAATTGAGTGTTGTACACAGAAGAATGATTACGGTTATCTTCATAGTTCTTAATAATTTTTCCAGAGTTGGCTGTTGATGGCCACCCCAAATACGAAATCGTTTTTTTTTCATAAATTTGTTCAGTTAAATGTTCATACGTAATTTTTTAGACATCAAGGAGCATTTAATTTTGCCAGGAGAGTGTGGGGCACTTTCCTGGTTTTTTTATAATAGGATTTGTTGTTGTTTATTCACTACTGCTTAAGGTTATATCATAAATTGGCATATTCGAACCTGCACTGTTGTCGAGTTTTATAATTGAATATTCAATTGGGAATGATATTTTCAACAGTTTCAACACCTGGTCAATTGTCTCGTTTGTAAATGTACACGTAAAGTGGGCTTTTTTCAATTCCTCGCTTTTTATATGTACCGATACATTGTACCACAATTCCAACCTTTTGGCAACTTCCTCAATCGAAGCATTCATAAATACCATTTTCCCGTCTTTCCATGCGATATATTGATCGATATTACTTTCTTTCCGAACACTGATTTCCTGTTT
Organism: Prolixibacteraceae bacterium; assembly: GCA_003506435.1. Taxonomy (GTDB): domain Bacteria; phylum Bacteroidota; class Bacteroidia; order Bacteroidales; family Prolixibacteraceae; genus GWE2-42-39. The sequence continues at coordinate 9,880 of DOAQ01000003.1, read as the reverse complement.
CTCGGTACGATATACAGCATGTTCAAATGGGGACATCTCTGCAAGTGCCGTAATTTTATTGCCGGATACTTTCTCAAGCAGAACTTTCCCGTGCACCAGGGTCGTGTTAATTTCACCGGCATCGGGAAATGCCTCAAGGTTGAATGCAGTACCCAAGACCCGTACGCTTATGTCGTATGTTTTTACAATAAATGGTTTTTTCTTGTCGGGGCTTACTTCAAAAAATGCTTCGCCGTAAAGTTCTACGTTGCGTATTTTGCCTTTAAATTCTTTCGGGTATATTAATTTACTGCCCGAGTTTAAAACGACACTGGTCCCATCGGGAAGTATCAAACTGGTTTTTTCTCCGCACGGAGTAATAACCTCAGTAACATTTTTGGCTTGGAGTTGCCCTGCATTGTTATTTTCAAGTACAGAAACAAGTATCAGGGCGATTAATAAAATTGCAGCAGCGGCAGAACCGAATAACCACTTTGAACGATATTGCCTGGTAATGGGTTTTCTTTGTATTTTATAGAAAAGCTTTTTCCATTGAATAGTCACTTCTTCTTCGTTCCGTTTCGCAATAATTGGCCTCAACCGTTTCTGTTCATTCTGAAAAATGACATAATTATCGGGGGTTGTATTGAACCAGTCAAGCAATTCTTTTTCTTCTGAAACAGAAAGCTTTCCTGACAGGAATTTCTCAATTATTTGAGTTGGTATGCCTTGGTTGTTTTCCATTGAATTAATCTGTTTATACCAGGAATACAACCAATGAGTAAATACACCAACCCCGAAAAACTACTTTTTTTCAAAAAAATAAAAAAAATGGATATTAATTCGAATGTGGAAGGAAAATAGGAACTTAGCCCAACAGCAACAATACAAGGAGTAATTCGTGTTTAAATTTCCGGCGGGCAATGTCTATTCCCTTAGCTAAGTGCTTGTCAACCATAGTAGTGGAAATATTCATTTGTCCGGCAATCTCTTTTATTTTCATGCCTTCAAGCCATTTTAACCTGAATGCCACCCCGCATTTCTCCGGCATCTCATTTATTAGTGAATCAAATTCAAGACTGAGCCGGTCTTTTATCGATTCAAATTCATTCGATTGGTCGAAGCTGATATGATACAAGCGTTCGGTTTCCATATAAACCTGTCGCTGCATGTATTTTCCTTCAATAACTTTTTTCTTGATTGAATTAAGGCATTTGTTCCGCAACAGGGTGAACATAAAAGCCACTTCATTTTTTTTGTCGTTGAGGGAATCACGCTTTGACCACAATTGCAAAAATACGTCCTGTACCAAGTCGTTGGCTTCTTCTTCGTTTGGGATAAAATGAAGGGTATACCGTTTCATTTGCGGATAATATGACCGAAACAGTTCTTCAAACGAAGAAATATCTTCCCTGCTATCCTTGCCGTGGTTTAGATTCCTGATGTCAGTCATTATTGTCAATATTGAATTGAAACAACAGCGTTAAAAGTAGGATAATTATTCAGATATGCAAATGAATAAAGATTGGAAAAATGCTGTAGCCATTCATAATGCCTGCAACCGGTACATCATTTTCCTCCTTCCACTTCTTCGAGATCGCCCGATAAATCGTTGGTCAGGTCGGTATCGAGAAAGCCGCCTTCTTCGGGGAGCATCAGCCTGAAATTATTGATTTGGTCGAGCCACAATTCCCCTTTTGAAAGCTCAATTTCCAGAACATGGCCGCCGAAAGTATGGTCGTCCGACAAAAAATGAAGATGATATCCGGGAACATTGATTCCGGTTACAAACGGCGGGCAATAAAAACCGCTCAACGTTCCGGTAACCGATTGTGCTTCGAATTCGGGCTGGGTTGCAGTTACTTCTACCAGCGGCCGGTACGGTTTCTGTTGCGCAGGCACACTCCGGGTTTTTACCCTGCGGAAGGTCCCATGCAGTTTGATTACGTAAAACAAGTTGGAGCTGATCATCAGGCTGTCGATCGCTGATTTCAGCCCCGGATACGACATGTCCGAAACATTGTATTTAATTTCGGGGTCGAAAAATGTTACGGTTGCAAACGGAGTCAGAACGTTTTTTTCAGGTTTGTAAATCTTTCCGTCGGCTTTTACCTGGTAAAACGAACCATCCAGAAAAATCATCTCCCCATCAAGGGCATGGAAAGTGCCAATACCAAAGTCGCCATAGGCTGATAGTCCCGAAAGCGGGATTGTCCCATCGTAAACGCCTTGCATCAGCGCATCGATGGTCGAAACCTGTACGATTGACTGTGGTTGTTCTTCCTCTTTTGAACAGGAAAAAACAAGAAGGAAGATTACCAGATAAATCTTTGAACCGAATAAAAAATACCGGTTTGCAATTGTGTTCTTTGTCATCAGAAAATACCTAAAATGTTAAAACAGACACTCTTCGTGTTTTCAATTCTGTGTGACTCTGCGAACAATTCTGTTTAACTCTGTGGTCTGCTTGTATTTTACCACAGAGTTAACAGAATAAAGAAACACAGAAGTTTCACGGAGTTTTTTTGAACAGCCCCGACCATTCAACGCCGCGCTGATTTTACTAGCCTTGTTTTGCAGCATCCATATCCGGATAAATCGAAAAAATGGAACTGAAACCCGAAATATCAAATATTTCCTTGATTGCAGGTTGCATGGCAAATAACTTTAATTTTCCGCCGACAGCCATCATTTTTTTCTGAACGGTCAGGAAAATACGCAGTCCCGAACTGCTGATATAATTCAGCCCGTTGCAATCGAGGTAAATTTGTTTTACATCGTCTTTTAATACTTCGTTTACCGCACTTTCAAATTCGTTGTAGTTGGTTGTGTCAATTCGTCCTTCTACCTGAATAAGAATTCCATCGCCTGTGTTTTGTGTTGTAATGTTCATCTGAAAGATATTTTTAGTTGATTTTTATAGTTTTATCCCGAAACTGTTAATTCCATCTTTTTACCATCGTCATCTGGTTTTTATTGTCAACCCGGTTGTATGTTACTTCATTCATAATCTTCTTGATAAGAAAAACGCCCAATCCCCCGATTGGCCGGTCTTCGGCAGGCAAATTAATGTTGGGGTCTTCTTTTTTCGTAGGATCATACGGTTTCCCTCCGTCTGTCAAAATAATGGTCATTTCCGTTCCTTTCAGGCTAAAATCAATACTGATTTCGTTTTCAGAACCTTTTTCGAAGGCATAAAAAATAATGTTGGACAAGGCCTCTTCCAATGCCAGGTTTAATGAAGGAACCAAAGCCGGAGGCAAGTTCCATTCTTCTTCCAGTATTTCCAGAAACATGACAAGCCGGTTTAATTCGTCAATGTCGTTCCGGATAATCAGGGTTTTATTTTTCGGAGTTCCTTCCATTGTAAATTATACTCATCATGGTTAAATCGTCAGATTGAATATACCCGTTTACGTGACGGGAAACTTCTTTCATTGTTTCCTTGATCAGAAGTTTAGGCGAAGATACTGCGTTTTTCCGAAGTACCTCTATTAGTTGATCGTCTCCAAAAAGCTCGTTATTCACATTCTCGGCTTCGGTAAGCCCGTCGGTATATAAAAATATCTGGTCGTCGGTTTCAATAAAAATAGATTCTTCTGTGTATACAAACTCCTCGAATAAGCCAACCGGAATGGCTTTGGTGATTTTAAAATAATCTGCACCCTGTTTGTTCTTGATCAGTACCGGTGGATTATGACCCGCGTTGCAATATTTCAGCTCACCGTTGCGGATGTCCAAAATCCCGAGGAAGAACGTTACAAACATGTTCGATTCGTTGTTGAACGAAAGGGTTTTATTTATTGAACTAACAATTTCGGCTGTGCTTTTGTTTTTGTCGGCTACTGAACGCAGCAAGGTACGGGTAACGGCCATAAACAGGGAGGCCGGGATTCCTTTTCCCGATACATCGCCAATAGCGAAACAAAGACGGTATTCGTCAACCAGGAAAAAATCGTACAGGTCGCCACCAACCTCTTTGGCTGATTCGAGCGATGCAAAAAGATCGATCTCGGGCAAGTTGGGGAACGGCGGGAAAATATGCGGGATCATTCCCATCTGAATTTCCTTGGCAATACGCAGTTCACTTTCAATTTTTTCTTTTGCCGAAGTTGTTTCCTTCAGGTTGACAATGTAGTTGGCCAGTTCTTTTTGCATGAATTCGAAGGAATCGTGCAGCTCTTTCATCTCGTCGTTGGTCTCGATCTGGGGAAGTTCGGTATTAAAATTTCCCTGGGCAATCACCCGGGCCGATTTCGCAAATTTGGTCAGCGGGCTGATCAGCCGGTTGATGATGCTGATGGTGAAAAAGACTAAAATAGTGAGCCCTGCCAGCGAAAGAAGGAAAACGATAATGTTTAGCTTATGCAGCGAGGCGTACATCTCATTGTCGGGATAAACCACTGCCAACGACCATTTGGTGGATGGCAACTGGGTATAATAAATCCAGACGTCGCCTTTGTTTTTCAGGTAAAGTGAAGTTAACTTGCTGTTTCCTTTTATCATGTCGCGGCCAATTTCCCTCATTTTGGGCTCATTTAATTCCTTTGCCTTCGTGAAAATGGTTTCGTTCATGATTTGCGACTGATTCGGATGGGTAACATAAACCCCATTGCGCGAAATCAGAAATGCATAACCGGTCTCAAATATTTTTACTGAATTGACAATTTCAGTTAACCATTTCAGTGAAATATCGATAGTGATGATCCCGCCTAAAATGCGCTGCCCATTCTTATTCATGAAGAAAGGTACCGAGTAAGTCGACATCAATGCTCCGCCGCCGCCTTCGTCGTAATACGGTTCCGACCAGTAGGGTTGTTTCAAGGTAGCCGGAATCTGGTACCAGTCCATAATGAAATAATTGTAATCGGCCGAGCCCAGGATCATGGTTTCTATCTTGTCGCCGTTGCGATAGGCGTATGGTGCATAATACTTTTGTCCGTCCGGTATCAGGTGTGGCTCGAACGCTATGGCGCTGGCATAAATGGAAGGGTTGTTTTTTACCAGTTTGCTCAGGAACGAAAAGATTGAGTCGTTATGAATGGAACCGGTTTCAATGATCCATGCCAGATTGTTGGGGATCATTTCCGACGGTTTGATGACTTCTTCAATTTTCTTGATGGTATTTTCGGCCAGGAAAATGGCATTCTCGCGGGTCGTCCGTTCAATGGTTGTCCGGGTGTAATAATAATATACCGAAAAAATCACCAGGCCCAGCATAAGACAAGAGAGAAGGATACGGCTTATTATTTTAAAGGAAAGGCTGTTTCTTTTCATGTTTATGTTTTTCAGTAATCGTCATTCGTCAATCATAAATCATCAATCATCAATTGCTAGTCGGCCAGGGGCTTGTAAAAGTTTTCCCGCAGCAAAGCCGATTCGTTATAGTTGTTAAGCAAGCCCGATTTTAAAATATTCACGGCCCGGAAATAATCCTGTTCCATCAGATGGCCGCTTTTTACATTTTTATTTCCCGGGGCAATCAATTCCAGAAATTTATCCAACATCCACTGTTGATGCGCCCTGCTGTTGGGTAAATGAGCTTTGTCCATTTCCTTTATAACCAGATCGATGGTGTATTCTTTATTTTGAGCTGCATATTCCCAGCCCTTTAGTGTTGCACGTATAAATTTTTTCAGGGCTTCTTTCTTCTCGGAATATGTTTTTTCCAGACAATACCATCCGTCTTCCGGAATATCAAAACCGTACTTTGAAAGAAAGAAAGCGGTTAGTTCATCTTCGTTGATTCCGCTGTTGATGACCTGATCATACTCATTGTAATACATCACGGTCAGCGCATCGACACCGTCCATCATAAAAAGGTTGATGGTATTCAGAACACGTACCAGTTCTATCTGGTAATTATTTTCACGCATCATGGCAATCGGAATATCATCGAAACCGGTGCTCCAGATGCCTAGCTTTTTACGGTCCAGATCCTTCAGTTCAGTAATTCCACGTTCCTTTTTTGCAACCAGCATCAGCGCCGAGTGCTGCGAAAGTTGCCCGATATTGATCAGCGGAACCCCGTATGCCCGTTGCTTCATGCCATCCATCAGGAAAGAGGAAATAATATCCGCTTTTCCACTTGCAAGAAAATCGAAAGCTGAAGCGCTGGCCGAGGGATGGATGATCTGCACATCCAGTCCAGCTTCTTTGTAAAAACCCTGGTCGAGCGCCACGTAATATCCGGCAAATTGTGATTGGGGAATCCAGTGCGGCGAAAACGCCAGTTTTTCGGTTTGGGCACTCGCCCAGCTTGCTGCGGTCAGAACCAAAATGCAAGTGAGGAGCCCTCGGTTAAAAAATTGTATTTTCTTCATTCGTTCGTGGTTTCTGGTTTATTTTGTTCTGAATGGGATTCTCAAAGTTAACGTTTCATACTATTTCTCTGTAATCTCAAAGATAGAAAAAGCCGACGCTATACCTTGTATCTGGCTATATTTTTTAGTTTTTAATGCTTAATAAGTTAAGACTTCTTTTTTATCTCAAAATCGGAATTTGATTTTCCCGATGCTTGTAAGAATTTTTCGAATCCAGTCAAAATACAAAGCAAAATACAGGCAAATATTCATCAGCCATATAATAAAAAGATTGAATATGAGTGTATTCATTACAAAACCTCCTACCTTCTTTTCAGAAGAAAGAAAATGGGAACGGCCGTTGCTGAAATCAGGGTTTTTATAAACAGGCACCACTTTTTGCATGATTCCGTTAGCTGTTTCACGGTAGTATTCTTTTGATCCTGAGTTCATCACCAAGTCTTCTAGCGATTTATTATGGTATTTCATTTTTTGTCCGAACAAGTAACCACTTCCTTCTAACAGGTTTATTTCCCGTATTTTCCGGTCTTTTTCATTTCTTATCTGATCGTATTTTTGTTTGTAGAAATTTTTTAGTTTCTCCAGATATTGTTTGGCCGAATCGGCAACTTCACTGGTAAAACCGGGTAATGCCAGATTATTTGTGGCCGAAAAAGCAGGGAATACATTTGTTTTATTCAGTTTTTCAATTTCATTTTTTATCAGGTTCAGTTTTTTACTGATTTCCTCTTCCGGCTTTTGCAGTTTTTGTAATCCGGACACATGATCAATCCGGCCGGTAAGTTCGGTAATCAGCAAATCGGAATAATATTTTGCCCGGGCCATTTGTTTTTCCTGTTCGAAAAAACCGGACATATAGCGGTTGCCGGCAAACTGTTCGACGGCCAGTGCTTCGAAAGCCCAGCGCGAAACCATGAATTCGCCCACAATAGGTACAACATCTTTATCGGCCATTTTGTCCTGCAAATCATCGAATTTTACGATCACCCCGCAAAGCAATATCTGCGGAATAAGCAACAGGGGAATCAGAATGTAGATGGTTACCACCGAATCGAAAGCTGAAGAAATGTTCAGTCCAAGCATATTCGAGAACACGGCAACCGAGAAAAGCACCGTCCAGTAGGGGAGGTTCATCCCGTAAATTCCGAGAACCATGTTTCCGACCAAAACGAAACAGAAAGTTTGGAAAGCCGAAAGCAAAATCAGGAAAAGAATTTTTGAATTCAGGTAACTGAGCCTGCTGAGGTTTAGAAATGACTCGCGTTGCAGTATTTTCCGGTCTTTGATGATTTCTTCGGCGCTCACGCTCATGCCCATGAAAAGCACCACAACGATAGCCATGAACAGGTAGGAAATCAGGTTTTTATTTTCAAAGAAAATATACTCGTTATCTTCGGCAAAGCGGGTGAAATAGGCAACAATCAGCGCCAATAACGGAGCTTCTACCAAGTTAATCAGCAGGTATTGTTTGTCGGTTACTTTGATACGCAGGTTGCGCTTCATGAAAATTGCAAATTGTTTCAGCCTGCCCGGTTTCTTAAATTCTGATTTCGGGTTTTCTATTCCCGCATCCGCTTCTTTCAAATTTTCAGGTTCGACCTGCTTTTTGTACCGCTGGTACCAATCTTCGGGCGACAACTGGCGTTCTGCCATTAAATTTCCGGACTCATCAATTTTCTTGGTTTCAACAATTTCCAATACTTGCTCGGGATTCACATTACCACATTGGAGGCATTCGCATTCTTCGGAATTCACATGGTCGATCGCTGTTTTAAAATAGATGATCGCATCAAGCGGGTTCCCGGTGTAGATGGGGCGTCCGCCTTTGTCCATAATCCAAAGTTTGTCGAACAACTTGAAAATTGCAGAAGATGGCTGATGAATATTCACCATAATGATTTTGCCTTTTCGTGCCTGTTCCTTCAGCAAAAGCATCACTTTTTCCGAGTCCATCGACGACAGGCCGGAAGTGGGTTCATCGACATATAAAATAGCAGGTTCGCGGATCAGTTCAAGAGCCACATTGAGCCGTTTACGCTGTCCGCCGCTGATGTATTTTTTTAGCGGGCTGCCTACTTTCAGATCTTTAAATTCGTAGAGTTCCAGTTCCTGAAGAACCCGTGCCACCTTCTGGCTGATCTGTTCTTTGGTATACCCGTCGAAACAGAGACAGGCATTGTAATACAGGTTTTCCCAAACCGTCAGGTCTTCAAACAAAAGGTCGTCCTGCGGAACAAAACCAATCAGTCCCCGGGTTTCTTTTTTATTTTTATGAATGTCCAGATTATTGATAAAAATCTGTCCTGTATCAACCGGAATGGTTCCGTTCAGGATGTTCAGCAAAGTGGATTTTCCAACGCCGCTACCCCCCATGATTGCAACCAACTGCCCCGAACGTTCGGAAAACGAAAACAGGTGCAAGCCGTTGTTGCTGTTTTTGAATTTGAATTCGATGTTGTCGCCGCGCAGCACAAAGGGGACGGAATGCGTTTGATCGAAAAAGCGCGCTGCAATATCGGAATAATAAACCGGTTGAATTCTTGGCCCGCGGAGGATGCCACCTTCCTTAAAAGCATAAAACCGGTTGGGAAGGATCGGGTTTCCTTCCAGCGAAATTGTTTCTTTTCCCCGGAAATTAAAAATGTAATTTCCGGTTTGCTGAAGGTATAAAAACAGCAATTCGCCGTCGAGATTTTTTAGCTGGATGTGTTTTATTTTCGGATTCTCCAATTCTTCTTCCGCATTAATCATCAGAAAATCAGGAGAACTCAATAAATCGGGAGAGTCCGAAAAGATGAATTCTTTGTATTTTTTCTGATCGGTTTCAGAAATTGAAAAAACATTGGCAAGAATCCGGAATAAATCTTCGGCTTTTCCAGATTCACCGGTTTGCGCCAGTTCCATGAAACGCAGGAAAACCATGACCTGTTCCTGCCGTTGCAAGCGGCCTTTTATATTATTGGCGATATTTTCAGCCTGTTGGTTCATATCGACCGGGAGAATCGGTTCTCCGTCAATCCCATACAGATCAAGCAACTCGTCAAATAGGCGGAGATATTCTTCGGATGAAGAAATGCCAAGATGCAACTTCAGATAGGAAGAAAAAATAGTCTGGGCATTCTCTCTGCCCGATTTGCTTTTAACCGAGAAAATGGCAAAAAGGTTGATCAGGGCATTTAAGGTAATTTCGTTCATGGTTAGTTGAAGGCTTTTGAAGACAAGTTCGGGAGAAACAAGACCGGCACAGGAGGTACAACGCCAAAATCCCTGAATCCGGGTTGGGTTTTTCAGTCAAAAGAAAACAGGGATTAGCCGCAACGCGATTAATCCCTGTTGGTATGTTTTATTTAAAAATTTCGTTTCGGAACGATTCAATCATCGGGCTGATTTCGTTCAGTTCCTTTTCGGTGAATGTCGGATGTTGCTCAAAATAATCGGCAATAGTCTTCATTTTTTCGTAATAAGGCTTCACATTTTGGTCGCCCGACATCAGTTCGAGCAATGAAAATATGCTTTTTGCCCGTTCGCCCTGTTTCCCGATGAATTCGATCATTGGCTTGTTGTCCTGTGCAAACAGG
>DOAQ01000046.1 GCA_003506435.1 Prolixibacteraceae bacterium | reverse complement strand
AACAATCGACTTTTGACAACTTCGTGATGTAGAATTATTTAATCGTTGTTCCCACCCTTGCTTACAACCCTTCTTTGCTGATATACTTTTACGATATTCGAATCGTAATCACTTCCTAAAATATTATCTTCGGTAAAACTGGTTATGAAAATATGCTGGTCTTTCGTACGCATGTAGTCATAAACCAAGTAGATTGTTCCGTCGGTATCCTGCTGTCCATCGGGGTATGAGGCACGTAGACGTTCATCAAGAAGCAGCCCTTTTGACCATGTTTTTCCATCGTCGGCTGAAAGAAAAGCCATTAAATGTGAACGTTCTGTTTTCACACCAATCGGACCATGTTTTACCAGTAAAAGATTTCCAGACTGTAACCTTCGGATAAAAAATCTGGAGTTTGTATGTTTAATTTCTGAAAAAGTGAACGGTGACCATGTTTTTCCTGCATCGAGAGAGATTCCTTCACCAATTCCACTTTTAACCCTGATGAGCATCCATAGTGAACCATTTTTTCTTTCAATAACAGAATGTTCGTCACAATTTCTCTCTATTTCGGGAACGTTTACAGCCCCACGTTCCTGCCAACTAATTCCCTGATCGTGAGAAATAACAAGCCGAGCACTGTTGTCAACATCGCGGGAGGAAGGAATAATAGCCCATTCGCCACCAGAAAGAATAAGTGGTTTCCCCATCATTGTCCCTTCGGTAATGCGCCGTGGTTCAGACCACTCGGGGTTAGTGTTGTTGGGTTGATTGGTGGTGATTGCCCATAACCCGGCATTTTTTCCCTGCTGTGCCCAGAAAATCCAAAGTTGTCCATTCGGGGCAATCCATGCCTGCGGATCATACGACCTTTCCGGGCCACTGCCATCGGGATCAATGGCAAGAACTTCCTTCCATGTAAAACCTTTGTCTTTGCTGGTGGCAACAACTACATAGCTGTTTTGGTCTTCGGCAGGTGTAATTCCTGCATACCAAGTAACCCACATACAACTGTCGCTAATTGCCAGACTTGGGACTCCTGTAAATTTCCGGTCTTTTGCCTGATAGCCTTCAGTAGATGAAGGATTTTCTATAATAATAGGAGGGGAATATGATATTTTCGTATCCTGTGCAAACGAAATTTTCAGCAAAAAAAAGACAATAAAAAATATCTCTGTTTTTATGACTTTCATAGTCGAAATTTTTATTTGATATTAAAAGTTAACTCCATTGGTTTTTCAACTCCGGTCAGTACATTTTCCAGTTTGAACGAATAGGTGCGGGGTTGATCGGCCTGCTGTTTTACCCGGGCAATAATTGTGCTTTTGCAGGGCAGGATGGTTTTTTCCGGAAGGCCCGAATCGTCTTTTCCCATTTTTACAAGCGTAAATTCGATGTCCGAAGTATTTTCTACTTCAAAATAGATAAACCCATCCTGATATAGAAATGGTTTTGATACTTGTATCGACTGATTGACAAGCGGCTCAACCAATTCTTTTGGACCGATCAGTTTATTAAAAAACAGGGTAGCTGTGCGCCGGGCAAACATGGCTTCTTTTATCGATTCTTCGGTGCATTCTTTGGCAAAAACCAGCGTCATTGGACGAATGGGAAACTGTTCACGGTTGTAGCGTTTGTTGTACGCATCGTGGATGTCTGAATTCCCGATGATAGCCAGGTTTTTATCCTGCGCCCACTGCAAAGCTTCGGGATACCATTCTTTTTCGTTGAATACTTCAATGCCGTGCATCCAGCCTTTTTGCCAGATGGCTTCATGTTCGGCCATCCAACGGGTAATTTCGGGTTGCTGTTTGCGCCAGCCCGGATGGTTCCACATCACAAATCCGCCCTGCCTGACTGTTTCCCCGATTGCATCCATGTAGTTGGGAACATTGAGCGCATTGACATCGGTAACAAAAATAGCATTCAAATGACCGGGAGGCATTCCGCGTGAAATTTCACCACCTTTAATAAGAATGATATTTTTTGCTTTGGCTACCGGCAATGCAATTTCGTACGACTGATGGTTTTGCCCCGGAAGTTTCTTCGGGTGGCCTTCAATATGGTCGGTAATGGCAATGGCGTCCAGTCCATCTTCCCATGCTTCGTCAACACGCAGGGTAGGCCATACAACCCCATCCGAAAATACGGTGTGGATATGAAAATCGCATTTCAGGGTTTTGTAGCCGGGAATGTCGGGCAACGCTATTTCGTGACGGGCAGGAACACGGACAACCTCGTCCATTACAATAGTGCCTGATGTTTGACAGAAAGCATTGTCGGTTATCGAAAATACAAATAGAGTTATAATCAGAAGGGTTCTCATGGCATTAGGTTTAAGTTGGTATTTAAATTTTCACAGTTCGGATATTTATTTTTGAAACTGAAGTTTGCTTTTTCCTATATCAACTGAAGTTGCGACAGCAATCCCCCGGTTTCCTTTTTTGTCAACTGCACAATAATAATGGTAGACAATTCCCTTGTACTTAATAACAAAAGGTTTGTGGGCATATTGGTTGTCGTATTCTTCGGAAGGGCTGATCAAATCGTCCCCTGTCCAGTCGGTCCAGTTTATTAGATCGTAAGAACAGGCAAAACGGTCGAAAGCGCCTGGTTTCCAGGAAGCACCAAAATAAAACATCACCCACACATCGTCAACTTTTGTAATAAAAGCATCACCTGAAATTCCGGTTTGGTGGTCGATGACAGGTTCGTTCCCAAACCGTTTCCAGTTCATCATGTCATCGGAAACAGCCATCGCGATACGTTCTGCTTTTTCGTTGGTTTTATCGCTCCCTTTGGCATTGTAATACATCACGAACGGGTGACCAAGTGTTTTCTTTTTATCATGAATAACGGTGCTTTTGTAAATGGTCACATTATCGTACCAGCGTACATCTGCATCTTTTGCTGAAATTGCCGGATGTCCCAATGTTTGCCATTCTTCTGCTTTATCCGGTTTTTTTGAGAAAGCCATTCCAATGCCCAGCACACCGGCCTCATAACCTTGTGTTGCTCCGCCAAGGTACGACATCCAGTATTTTCGGGCGTATTTCCCGACGGCATATTTCCCACCCCATTGGTAATCCTGCAAGGCAATGTATCCGGCTTTCTGATTTGCATCCCAGGTATTTTCTGTAAAAGACATGATCTTTCCGAGTGTTTCCCAGTTGAGTAAGTTCTTGCTTTTTGCCAGCCATGTCTCGTAGCCTTTTCCGTCGAAAATAATGTACGTCATGTACCAGTTTTTTCCGTATCGGAAAATACTTGGACTGTCAACCATTTTTTCACTGCTTTCGGGAACTAGCACCAGTCCATATTTATATGGAGTTTTTACTTCCTGATAAATTTTCTGCATAATCGGCTCCGGCACAACAATCTGAGCCTGAAGAACAGCCGGAACAACCAGCAAAAAAAGCCCGGACAAAAAAGAAAGGACATTCATTTTCATCATTTACAGAGTATAATCGATTTTGTATTTCCCGCTTTTTAACTCAACGACAGCGTTTTTTTCTCCTGATAATTCGATTTCCCTGCTGTCCAACCGGTATTTTTTTACTCCGGAAGGAATTGCAATTCCGGCTTCAACACCAACCGGAATTTCGACATACAGTTCCATCGTTTTCCCTTTCAGATCCCAGTTGACAACAAGCTTTCCATAAGGCGTTTCTTTAAACGTTTTGGCCCAGGTAATACTTTGCGGAATCTGGGGCTGAATGAGTACTTTTTGGTACGCAGGAACATTTTCGGCAAGGCGGATGCCCCCCAGAGCCTGATAAAACCACGAACCGATGCCGTTGTAACAATTGTGAATCCGGCTCCGCTCCCCATTCCAGTGTTCCCAGGTAGTAGTAGCGCCGTTTTCAATCATGTACAGGTAGCCCGGATAATCTTTCTTTTTCAACATGGAATACATCAGTTCGGCGGCTTGATTTTTGACCGCCCACTCTGTCAAAACCGGAATTCCCACCAGCCCGCAGGCAAAATGTCCGTTGCGGTTATTTTCTGTTTCGTTGATCAGACTTTGGGTGATTGCGCCGGTCAGTTTTTCCGGAACAACGCCTGCCAGCATCGGGTATGCAAGGTCAATCTGTGTTCCGGTGGCATAACTGTTTTTTGTAGAATCGAAATAGTTTTGATGAATCTGTTTCTGAAGCTCGGATTTTTTCCGGGCATATCTTTCGATATCGTCTGTTTTTCCCAGAACCTGTGCAATCCGCTGCATATTGTCGTAGCAAACTGCTACAAAACAGTTGTTGACCAAATCAACCGACGCTTCAGCCGTCTGATCGATTCCTTTCGGGGTTGCCCAGTCGCCCAGATACCAGCCGCGGTAATCATTGTCCGGCCAGCGTTTCAGCAAACCATCGACCGTATATTTATCGACATATCCCAGCCATTTCTGCATGACCGGATAATATTTTTCAAGAATAGCTGCATCTCCGTAATTCATGTATGTTCTCCATGAAGCCGTGATGATGAACCCGCACCAGTATGGACCACCACCGGCAGCATACGGATTGGGGGCCGTGTGAGGCATTCCGCCATCGTCGCGGATGCAGTCGGCCCATGCTTGAAGCCAATTGGCATACAGCGGGTTCAGGTTGAACATCGTTTGTGCCGTTTCGGTGGATGCATTTCCATCGCCACCGTAACCCAGTCGCTCAATTTGCGGACAATCGACCAGATCGCCGCCAATACTAAGACAGCGCAGGGTATACAAAATCATGTCGTGAATCTGGTTCAGCTCCGGATCGGAACACTGAAAACCGGCAGCCAGTTCATAACCGGTATGAACCAGGTAGGCAGTAATTGATTCGCGGTCAGGTGTTTTTGCGAGGTTTGAAATCCGAATGTATCGGTAGCCGTGGTAATTAAATTTATTTTTGAAAATTTCTGTTTCTTCTCCGGATGCAATGTAGCGGTCCATTTGCTTTTGATTGACAAACTTCCCGTTTTCATCCAGATGGTCGGAATATTCCAGAACGATTTCCTGTGCTTTTTGCAGTTTCGGAAAATGAATTTCTGTCCAGCCGGTAAGACTTTTCCCCATATCTATAAGAAACGTGTCTTTACCTAGTGGTTGGATTTCCGTAGGTTTTATAGTTTCTGTAATCCGGTTTTGTTCCACCATTTGCGGACTTACTTCGTGATCAGGAACAGAAATCACCGAAACAGGGTTCCAACTCCTGTCTGTTGTGTTTTCCATTGACAAATCGGTTTGTGCCAGCGAACCATCTATTATTTCTCCGCCAAAATTATGAGGCCGCCAGTTCCCATGCCGGGTGTAACCGCTCTTTCGTCCAGCCCATGAAGTATCTGTTGCAAGAATTGTTTCTCTTTTATTTTCAGACAATCTTTCCATTTGGGCTTTCACCAGCGGGCCATTGCTGACAACGCCGGGAAGACCTTCGGTATACCAGCCACTCCCAAGCCACAGCACGAGGTCATTTTGACCTTTCTTTAACAATGACGAAACATCGTAGGTGATCGCCCACGAACGCTTATCAAACTGCGAAACGGCTGAAGAAAGAACTCCATCGCCTACTTTTTTCCCGTTCAAATACACTTCGTGGTAACCCAGCGAATTCACATGAAGGAGCATCTGTTTGCCAGTTTCATCCAGATTAAATGACTTTTTAAGCTGAGGGCACTCGTTGTACCCGGACTCCGTCGGGAACCCGATGTATAAAGCCTGCCAATCATCTTTATTTAATAAGCCGATGCTGAATTCTGCAATCGGGCTCCATGATGAAATATTTCCTGTTTCGTCCCACATCCTGACTTTCCAGTAATAAACCAGTCCTGAATTCAATGACTTTCCACCAAAAGGAACTAAAATACTTGCCGAAGATTCGGTTTTTCCTGAATCCCAAAGGTCAGCCTGGTTTTTATCCAGTAAGTCGGCATTGCTTGCCACCATCACCTGAAAGGCTTTTTGTTCCGTTCCGTTTTTATCGCTTCGAATTTTCCAGCTAAAACGGGGTGTAGTTTTGTCGATCCCGAGAGGGTTCTGAAGATTTTCGCATTTCAGGTCATATACAACCAAACTGTCCCGTCCGGCGCATGCTGAAAGGAATAAAATAAAAACAATACAAGCAAATTCAACGAAAGACTTTATATTACCCAATTTGATTAGTTGGTGGTACAATATGGACTGAATAATTTTTTTCATCCTACATTCGGGTATTATGTTTTTCTTTTGATTTGCTTTCTGTGTTTAAAATTGTACGCACTGCTCCGGCAATAAATGCTGCCTGCAATGCACGGGCGGGTTCTTTGTAATGAACATGGTCGGTAAACTGCTCTTCGCCCAATTGTTTGGTAAAACTGTGAAGGTCAATGACCGGTATCTTGTTTTTTGCACAAACTTCGTCTGCTATTTGGTTGTATGTTTCCACATCGGTGGCAAAACGATGGAACGAACTGGATTTTGCATTGTGGATGCTGTCAACAACGGCTGTAGTACGCATCCATATCATTTGAATGTGACGTTTCTTCAGTAATTGAATTATCGTTTCAATATTTTCACGGTATTCTTCTTCCGGTACCTGGATTTCACGGGTTACCGTATTGCGTTTTATATCATGCAAACCGCAGTTCAACAGGAGATAATCAGGTTTAAAACCCGGTTCATCAAGTTTGTGACGGAGGTAGTTTAAAACCATTTTTGAATCGCCGCCGTTGGCCCCTGTCGGATAGTCGAGATTCTTGTTGGCTGATCCATCGTCCTGTTTTCGTTCATACGAAGCAAAACCCCGGAGGTATTTTTCCAGGTATGGGCCATATTGGATTGATATACTATCCCCGATCAAAAACAGTTTTGGCAAGGAGGCGCTCCATGCAGTCAATATAAAAACTGCAATCAGAAAAAATACCTGTTTGTTTATTCGCATATTACTTTCGGACTATAAATTCATTGAACCATTTCATTTTTTCAGGCTCTGTTCCAGTCCATATATTCAACGTTTCTCTCCTTAGAAAATCGAAATATTGTATTTCGAAGGAATGCAGGCCTTTCTCCAAAGCTACAAAATTTTCTTTGCTGATTTCGTAATGAATACCGTCATTGCTAATAACTTCCTGTCCATCGATAAAAAGTTTGCTCCCATCAAACGATTCGAGCAAAAAGCGGTAAACATCGGTTTCCGGAACGGAAAAATTTCCAGTGAAACGGACTGCAAAATGGTCCTGCACACGAGGTTGAATGTTTTGCAAGCTCACCGAATCAAGATTGAAGGTTTTCACAGGTTCAATCTTGTCAAAGTCGGGCAAAGCAATCCAGTTTCCTTCGTAATAGGTGGCTTTTACTCCTGCTTCTGTGTTTTTTACTGAAGGCAAAATCTCCAGCTTTTCGAAATTTTTTGTTGCAATCCTGCTTTTTTGTCCCGTGTTTTCAATGTATGCCGATATTTCTGAAGTTGCGTTGACCGGGATTTTTAGTTCGTTTCCCTTTCCCTTCTTGTAATCTTTTCCATTCATTGAATAATAAATGGTGCCATGCTGACTTTCATTCTGAATAAAAGCAGTTGTCGATCCGATAAAATATTGTTTGCTGTTGCCCATGTACGGGGCGTTGGGACGACCGGCGTTTTTCCTGTCAATGGTACACGAGTCGAAAGTCACTCCTGCGGTGTCGATTGTACTGGCATAAAGTGTGTTGTCTGCAATACTTACGTTCAGAAAATGATGGCAACTGCGGGTACGGGCGGCATACCATGTTTTGTTGGCTCCTGCTTTGTCTAGTCGGCCACCGCCACCACCCAGATTCAGGTAAGTTACGCCGTTTTCCTGATCTACTTTTTCGTTGGCAATTGGCCAGGTTCGTTCGTATGAATGTACATGTCCGAATAAAACCAGGTTGACCCCGTATGTTTCGTAAAGTCTTTTCAGGTGCATTTCATTTGGGTCGCCGTGTGCCTGTTTCTGAAACCATGTGTTTCCGTATGAATTTTCAGATGAAGTATAAACCGGATGGTGATGTACCATTATTTTCCATAGATCTTTGGAAGAAGCCAAAATTTTTTCCAGCTTTTTGTATTGCTCCGAACCCGGGAGAATGTCTTTGTTGGTATCGACAAAAACGAATAAAACATTTCCTTTTTTCAGGGTGTAGAACCATTCGGGAGAGGGGAGATCAAAATACTGGTAAAACCAGTCGTGGTTCATTTCGTGGTTGCCGATTGCCGGATAGAGCGGATAGAACCTAAAAAGTTCGGCAGCCGGTTTAAAAAACTCATCGGTCCAGTCGTCTTTATGCGGACCATATTGTACCAGGTCGCCTGCATGAATTACAAACGAAGGCCGCTCGCGTTGCATCAGTTCGGCTATTTTCCCCCATACTGTCGGGTTTCCCTGTGTGTCACTGACCACAGTAAACGATACTGGCATTTGGGTGTAGTCCGGAATATGAATGGGAGTAACCGGACCTTTCAGTGTATCGCCGTTTTCACCGATAGTTAGAGCCTGATAAAAATAGTGTCCGTCAACTTTTAGTCCGTCTACAATAATTTTGTGGAAAGTGCCTGAAGTTTCGTCCTGAAACAGTTGATCGAGTTTCGGTTTCAGTACATTAAATTCGGCTACACCAAACTGCACTGCACCTTTTCCGGGTAAGGAAGTTTCCCACAGTACGCGAAATGAATCGTCGGTTACTTGCTGTAGATAAGGTTGTACAACAAAATCGGAATGTGAAACGGATTGCCCGTGTGAAAAAAAGCTCATAGCTATTAATAGCCCGAATACAAATAATTTTCGATTCATGGTTGGTGTAGGTTAATTTTCCGAAATATATTTTAATCAACGAAAATTTGTTCGTTGATTATTAGTTTAATAAACCTGACAGGTTTTGAAGCCTGTCAGGTTTAATTTATTGTTGTATCCGTCAACGAGTTGACTGATTTATACGATATGGAATTGGCTAATTCCCGTTTTTATTTACATCCCACCATAATGGTGTTGTTTCAAGGTCAACTCCACCCAACAATTCAATGGCTTTTGTAATTTCTGCCGGTTGAGTATTCTTTTCATCAGTTGTATATGGGAACCGGGTTACGATTTGTCCAATTGCCGGATTGACAAGCGCATTTGCCGAATATTTTTTAGCATAAATTTTAGGCAAACGAGTTCTCCTGTATTCAGCCCAAGCCTCAAAACTGACCGGGAATAAAGCAAGCCATTTTTGGGTCATGATTTGTTCGTACTGAGCAGTTTTGTCGCTGGAGAATTTCACCGGGATATTAGTCATTGCCGGGTCATAATATGGATAATTATCCGGTGCAATAGGGGTTGTGGTACCATTGATATAACTAGTAATTGATGCGGAAGAAAAAGAAGTTCCCCTCCATTGTTTAATAGAGATTTCAATTCCTTTTTCATAGAATGATTGGGCTGTTCCACCCATGTTCCAACCACGCCAGGCACCTTCAGCTTTCAAAAAATATGTTTCTGCCGAATTGATAATGTTGATTGGTGTTACCAATTGTTTTCCATCTTTAAACCGGGGGCCATACTTGGAATAGGATTTGAAATAATTTATTTGTATCGGTTCATACCCATTGGCCATTCCATGATAACCACCTACCTGTGCTTTCAGTACTGCCGGATAACCTGCTGCATCAATTACACTATTGTAAGCTACCGGAGAGAAGTATTCTTCCATACGCGGGTCGCTATACCCTTTGAGTACACTTTCCATGCTGGCACTCATGATATCCTGGTAGAATGATTCCATACGGCACATCCCATTACCACCGCTTGTAAGTACGCTAGTGGTCAATAGTGCATCATCCGCATTTGTTTCCATTAAAGACCCGGCAATGGCTGCTTCTGCTTCTTTTTGTGCTTTGGCGGGATCAATATTTGATATACGGATAGCAAATCGTAAGCGGAGGGTATTCGCAAATTTTACCCATTTGGAAACATCGCCACCATAAATCAGGTCACCAGCATTGAATACCTTCAATGACGGATTAGTCTTTAATTCAGCATTTAAAGCATTAACAGCATTGGTTAAGTCCTCGAACATTTTGTAATAGATATCCTTTTGGCTCTCATAAGGGACTACATCTTTCCCATTTCCTGCTTCAGTATATGGGATTGGCCCCCAAATGTCAGTCAGGCGGTTTAATATCCATACTTTCCAGATTAATGCAACATTATATGCGGCTGTATTCACTCCATCTTTCGATACGTCCATAATACTATTCAAAGGAGGAATGACACTTGCAAACATCTTATTAAACCCGGTATTTTGCCATCCTGGATTCATAATCAGCACTTCCTGATTGGTAATACCACAAGCGGTGTAACCACAGAAATGCAACGCTGCAGTACTCGACATACGGCTCATATTATCGGTAGTGAGCCAGGTACAACCCTCGTATAGAGCCCTGGAAAATAATCCGGCCAATTCTTTTGGCCCAACGGCCATCATCTGGGTTTTGTTTGTATTGTATTCAGTGAAATCGTCAGTACAAGAGTTTAATGCAAAAACAGCAACAATTGTAAAAACTGCTTTCATGAACAAACGGTGTATAATATATTTTTTCATTTTCATAATTTTTTAATTTTTCGGTTAAACCATTACAATGTCAGTTTGATATTAAAACCGAGTGTCCTTGCACCAGGCAGGAATGCACTTTCTGCACCTTGTCCGTTTCTATCCACATCATAAGTTACATCAGGATCAAACCAACCACAACCGTTATAAATATAGAATAGGTTACGTCCTGTGGCAGATACCCTTAAAGACTTAATCAGACTGCTTCTCATCGGAAATGTATAACCAATTGCAAGCTCACGCAAACGGGAGTTAGTAGCTTCGCGGTTATATGGTTCCCCGGCACCAAAACTGATACGTCCACCAACAAGCATTGCATAGGATTGTGCAGTAATATTAATCGTGTTTTTAGTATATGTTTTTGTGCCATCAGCAGCCACAGTTTCCTGAACACCGTCGAAAACAATACCTGTTTCACGACCTTCCAATGATTCCTTACTCGTACCACAGGCCATCATCATGGCTTCAGTGGCCGACTGCCTTACCCCACCGTAATTCAAATCAATCAGGAACGAAAGATTCCAGTTTTTGTATTTGATGTTATTGGTAATACCGCTTCTCCAGTCGTAGTTAAAATTACCGAGGTAAAGATTTGCTTTTGAATCAACTTTAGGCATTCCTTTTGAATCAACTATTACCTGACCGGCATCGTTACGAACAAAACCTTTGGTATAAATATCACCGAATGGTTGACCGGCAATAGCCCAGGTTTCACCTATTGATAAGTTCGGAGAACTGATTTGATATCTGCTCACAGTTTTCGATAATTCAATTACTTCGTTCTTATTGCTGGCAAAATTAAGGTCAACATTCCAAGTTAAATCGGGAGTTTTTATTGGTGTGCCAGAGATCATTATTTCGACCCCTTTATTCTCAATATTACCGCAATTAATTCTTCCACTACCGAATCCTGATGTAGATGGGGAAGTAATTGTAATTAATTGGTTATACGTATTCGATTTGTAATAGGTAAAATCAATACCCAGACGGTTTCCAAAGAAACGAAGTTCAGCCCCGGCTTCCCATGATTTTGTTTTTTCAGGGATCAGGTTTACGGGCACCTTGGTACCACTTGGGTACACCATTCCTGCCGGTCCGTTTGCCGCCCTGCTATATGTCTGGAATATTTGTGCAAATCCTGCATCGTTACCCACTTCTGCATACGAACCACGAACTTTTACAAATGAAATTTCATCAGGTAATTTCACCATATCCGATATAATGCCGGTTAAGCCAATTGAAGGATAGAAATAATCGTATGGTGCAGGTAAGGTTGAACTCCAGTCGTTACGTGCAGTAACATCTAAATACAAGTAATTCCTAAATGCAACCTGTGCCATTCCATATACTGCCTGTTTTTGAACCCTTGATTCGGCATCGGTTGTAGTCAAAGTAACGCCATAACTAAGGGCAAATTTATTTTCGGCACTTAATTCACCGGTTTTTGATTCCATGCTCCGGGCTTGGGAGTCCTTAATTTCAGCACCAAGGTTTACATTTACATGAAAATCTTTGTTGATTTCTTTATTGAAAACTAAAAGAAAATCACCATTCAATAACTGAGATCTACCAAAATAAGTTTCGTAACTACCTTTCCCTGAGTTGACATATTGGGTATCCCAGTAGGTTTTTTTCTCCCAGTCATTACTAGAGGCTGACATTACACCACGCAACTGAAGATATAACCAACTGGTAAAATTATATTTTAAAGATAACATGGAACTCACGCCATTAGATGTGCTTGGGTTTTCGTAACCATAACTTGACCAATAAGGGTTAATCACATTGGTAGATGCAGGTATCCAGGTACGTTGTTTATAATCGCCATTAGCAGTATAGTATGAATATTCCGAAATATCGGAATCCCTTAAACTACGAGGCATCCTGATCAACTGATGCATTGGGCTGAAAAGGTCATCACCGGTTGTAGGTTTGTCTTTTACCAACTGACGGAACCATGTGATTTTAAAGTCCATATTAAGATTTTTGACAATCTCGGATGTTAAACGTAAGTTGAAGTTATGTCTTTGCATTTTGTTATCAGCTAACATGCCTTGTGCAGTAGTATTGCTGTATGAAAAATAAGCTGTTGACTTTTCGTTTCCAGCGCTATATGCGACACTATTTGTATAATTAGATCCTATCTGGAAAAAATCTTTCACGTTATTCGGTTGAGGATCTAAAGTTGTTTGTTTTCCGGTCCAGTCGGTAACTGTTTGTCCTTGCATTTTCGGCCCCCAGCTATACACATCAGTATTTGGTAAAAACAAACCATCCATCCCTTGTCCATATTCATTTTGCAATTCAGGGTACAGATATGGCAGGTCGAATGTTGTGACAGAGTTTACCTCCACTTTTGCCTGTCCTGAAACGCCTTTTCGGGTAGTAATTACGATTACACCGTTGTTGGCACTTGAACCATATAATGCCGATGCAGCAGGCCCTTTAAGTACGTTCATGCTTTGCACGTCATCGGGGTTGATACTTGATAAACCACCGCCTGTGCTGGCAGAAGGGATACCATCAACAACAATTAAAGGCTGGTTATTACCGTTGATTGAACGGTCACCACGAATGATAATACGTGGATCACCCGAAACGCCGCTGGTACCGGTTGAAGCAGTAACAGAAACCCCGGCAATTTTACCTGCCAATGTATTCCCAAGGCTCACATCTTTGATGGTGGTTAGTCCATCCATGTCAACCGATTGGGTCGAATAAGCCAAACTCTTTTTGCTTTTCTCAATACCCAGAGCAGTTACAACCACTTCTTCGATTGCTTTGGTGTCTTCCCGCAGGGTAACGTTAATCAGTGATCTTTCGCCCACCGGGATTTCCTGCATTACAAAACCGATAAACGAAAACTGCAACACTGTCTGATCATTCGGAACGACCAAACTGTATTTTCCGTTAGAATCGGTAGTTGTGCCTTTCATCGTTCCTTTGATGATGACATTGACCCCAAACAGAGGAACTCCTTTTTCATCGACAATCGATCCGGTTACTGTTCTTTCCTGTTTGGCGGATGAAATAACAATTAAATTGTTTTTCATTTTGGAATAAGACAGGCCATTTCCAGGCAAGGTGGCATCCAGAAGCTGATCGACAGATGCATTTTCCATGTTTATACTAACAAGTTTTCCTTCGATATTCTCGTACTTGTAAAGAAATTTCACCGAGGTTTGTTGCTCTATCTCAGTGAAAAACTGTTCCAGCGGCGCATTCTTTATATGAATATTTGCTACTGTACTTTGAGAATTCACGGCTGTTGCCTGGAATAAACAAATAATAGTCAATAAGAAAGTTAGTTTCATAATCAGCCAAATTTTTTCTTGAAGAGAAAAAAAAGTTTTTCTCCCTTGTAATTGATGTTTTTTTTTCATAGAATTGAAATGTGTTAATGAATTTACCTTAATTAATTTACACAAATTAAAAGTCGAAGGGTGTTGCAGATCCTTCGGCTTTTTTTTGCACAGTTTAGTTTATTTACATAGGCCAAATATTTTTAATTAGTTCATTATATTTTTATACTGTATTTTCAGATTGGTTTAATGGTCACGTGCTTTTTCTTTATCTGATAATCAAATCGGGCTGCTTTTTTTAATGCAAGCAATGCCTGTTCGAACGTTTCTTCGTCGAATGTTCCTGTAAAGCGATAATCCAGTATTTCCGGGTCCTGAATATCAATGGTTACTCCATACCATCGTTCTAATTTTATTTTTACATTATCGAAACGTTCCTTGTAAAATATTAGCTTGTCTTCAGTCCATGCCGTTTCCGGTTTTGTATCGTGCAGAGTAATGATTTCTGCATTTTTAATTTTAATAAGAAGGTCTTTCTGAGTTGACGCATCTTCAGCCTGATTTTGCTGTGACATAGCGGACGACTGGAAACTTTTATCCTTGGTGAGGATTAATTTTTGTCCGGGTTTTAACTGAAGATTGCTTTCATCCTGTTTGTCTGATCGCAATCCGACCACTTCAATGGAACCTTCTACCAAGGTCGTTTCAATGCTTTTTTCGTCAGTATATGCTTTTACGTTGAACTGGGTTCCCAAAACCTTGATGTTCATTCCGGCCATATTCACAAAAAAAGGCATGTCTTTGTTCTTCGATACATCAAAAAATGCTTCTCCTTCCAGGAAAACTTCTCTGTAATTTTCCCGGAAATTACTGGGATACCTGAGTTTTGCCCCTGCGTTTAACCATACTTTGGTGCTGTCGGCCAATACCACGTATGATTTTGATCCTGTTGGGACTGTAATTTCGTTGTATTGAATGGTTTGTACAACCGTATTGTTATCGGTAATATCCTTTTGTGTTAAAAAATACCATTCGATTCCACAGGCAACAATGCATACAGCGGCGTATTTTAAGGTAGTACGAAC
Organism: Prolixibacteraceae bacterium; assembly: GCA_003506435.1. Classification (GTDB taxonomy): domain Bacteria; phylum Bacteroidota; class Bacteroidia; order Bacteroidales; family Prolixibacteraceae; genus GWE2-42-39. Next base: position 518,448 of record DOAQ01000046.1, on the reverse strand, counting down.
GAGCTTCCTGATTTGTATTTTCCGGTCAATAGATTTATTTATATTGGTTTTGGTAATGCCTATTTGCTGATGGATCTTTTCAAGTAGTACCCCTGACGGAATATCAATGCCTGCATGTTCTGTCTTTTCCCAGTTCTCTTTCAGCCAGTTATTGATCTGATCTTCTTGCATTCCTGAATTAAGTAAATGGAAGAGTTCTTCTTTTTCCCTGCCGGAAGCCTGGTTAGAAAGTAATTGTTCAATTAATTGTATGATTCTTTTTTGTTCTTGCATGGTACTTATTTGCTCTTCAATCCTGAATTGAGGTAACTGACTTCTCTTTTTTTATTCATTACCTGCAAATAATTACTCCTTTTATGGAATTTTCCGTGAAGGGAAAACAAAAAAATTACAAATATTTTGACAAAGTACAGGTAATCAGCAGTAAAAAGAGTATGGGGATTGATGAATTCATGTGTTTCGGAAGCTCGCTACGTAAATAATTCAGCGAATTGCGGATTTGTGTGTCTACTGTGTTTTCGGAAATTCCCAGTTCTTCGGCAATTTGTTTATAACTCATTCCATGATCCCTGTTCATCAGAAATATCTGGCGCCTGCGTTCAGGAATGTTTTCAACCAGAGTATAAATTATCTCAACCAGTTTCTTCATTTCAATATCATCGTCGGTTTGTTCAATGTCGCCTAAAATCTGGTCGTTGTGATATTCCGTTGCCACTTTCTTTTTCAGCAGATCGTAAATTTCATTTCTGACAATGGTGAAAATATAATTGTTGAATGATTTTTCAGGATTGATATTTTCGCGTTTTTCCCAGATGATCACAAAAATCTTTTGAATGAGATCTTCAACATCTGCCCGGCTTTTTAAAAATCGTAATGAAAAGGCATATAATTTTTTGTGATATTTGTAATACAGTTCATCAAAAGCTTTTATATCACCGTCTTTCATAGACTTTATTAATGCGCTATCTTCCTGTATATTCATCTCTCAATGCTATGGTTCATTCAATAAAAGTATTATACGACGACAAAAAGTTGCATGTAAATTTCTTCATTTTTAATGAGAGAAGACCTACAAAACAATTAAAATTCAATGAATTTTTTAAACTTTCGTCAATTATTGAATTGAATCGGGTTTTTGCAGTAGACTTTACCGGTTCTGTTGCATTTTGTTTGGCTGCGTTCTAATTCCGTTTTCCTTGGCTTGTTTTTCGGAGTTATTGACCTACAGTTTTAATGAAAACAGGGAACAAACATGAAAGTTGTTCCCTGTTCTCATTTTTTATTATTAATGACGGTTCTATTTTAATTTGATCACTTCACTTCCGGCCAGAAGAAATGCGCCTGCCCCATATACTTCCCAACTTTCGGCTGAGAAGTTTTTTTGCGGGTCGCCGCCAATGGGTTGGCACCAACCAATGCGTCCTTCGGGTTGCATCAGACCATTCAATCCGATCCATGCTTTTTTAACCACAGGTAAATACTTGTCTTTTGCCAGCAGTCCATTATTAATTCCCCATGCCAGTGCATAGCAGTAAAATCCCGAGCCGCTGGCTTCGCCGCCCGGATACGAAGCCGGGTCGAGCAAACTGGCGCGCCACAAACCATCTTCCTGCTGCAGACCGGCAACCCGTTCGGCCATTTCCACGAAAATTTGCTTGTAAAATGCAAATTCCTTGTAATCTTCCGGCAATTCCTGCATTACCCGTACCAAACCGCCCATTACCCAGCCATTGCCGCGCGACCAGAAAATCTTTCTTCCGTTGGCTTCTTTCAGAACTTTCGGCTGGTTCCATTGATAGCGGTTGTCCCTTGCAAAAAGATGCTCTTCTTTATCGTACAATAAATCGTAACATTCTTTGAAAAGTTTGTCGTTCAGGTCAAGGTATTTTTTATCATTCAGGGTCATTCCCAGTTTCACGTAAGCAGGCGGAGCCATGAAAAGGGCATCGCACCACCACCAGGTAATAAGATTGGATGGTTCTTTAACCGGGTAGGGGGTCGCCATAAATTCATTCATTCGTTCGATGTACGGCTGAATCATTTTCTGATCTTTTTTAATCCGGTAAACATCAACATACGTTTGGCAAATAGCATAGTCATCGGCATGGTGGAGCCGTGGCCCCGGCTTCCACTGGTTGGCCTCGCCCATATCAATCATTGCCTGCAGCAATTTTTTCGAGTTTGTGGTTTTATAGGCCGCTTCGATTCCTGCATAAAATGCTCCGTTGGTCCAGTCATAAAGATTGTGTTTCGGATTTGCAAGCTGCCATTCCGCCGCTTTGGTCATCACTTTTTTAATTTGCTTTTTGCTGAAATACTTTGAATCCGGGGTTCCGGCGATACTTTGCAGTGAAAACAGGAGAATTATTCCAATAAAAAGTACTGATAATTTCATGATTTTTGAATAATTAGGTTTATAAATGCAATCGATTGTACAAACATACAAATTCATTTTATTTTTGCAATAATTTTTTCAGGAAACGAAAAATTAGTATTAATAAAACATGAATTTCTTTCAAACTTTAAATTTAAGTGTTGTTTTGCAGTCAATTTATAATTATACTTGCATCTCAATTTTAAAATGAAATGATTAACAAACTCGGACATTGCGGCCATCATCGGAAAAACCTATTCATTGGTAGGCCGTAATTCTTTTGTTTTGTTACAGAAAATATTAACCCAAAGAAGGCTTACCGAAAGGTGGGCCTTTTTTATTTATTGAAAACAAAAATATCATGACTCAACTGAAAATTGCCATTCAAAACAAAGGACGATTGTATGAAGATTCGATGGAATTGATTAAGGAAGCGGGAATTAACTTTTCGCTGGGGGGCAGGGAACTGCTTGCAACGGCGAAAAACTATCCGCTTGATGCGCTTTTTCTGCGCGACGACGATATTCCGCAAACCGTTGCCGACGGAGTGGCTGACATCGGTATTGTGGGTGAAAATGAGGTGCTGGAAAAAAAGGAAAACGTATTAGTTGCCAAACGGCTTGGCTTCAGCAAATGCCGCCTGTCGCTGGCGATCCCAAAATCAGACGAATATCCCGGACTTTCCTATTTCAATGGTAAAAAAATTGCTACATCGTATCCCGTAATCTTGCAGGATTTTTTAGATAAACACGATATAAAAGCAGATATACATGTCATTACAGGTTCTGTGGAAATTGCTCCCGGAATTGGTCTGGCCGATGCCATCTTTGATATTGTCAGTTCGGGCTCCACACTGGTGAGCAACCGACTGAAAGAAGTGGAAGTAGTGACTCCCTCGGAAGCCGTGTTGATTGCGAACCCCAATCTGAACGATACCCAAAAGGCCATCCTTAATGAGCTGGTCTTCCGGATGGAATCGGTTCAGCGGGCCGAAGGGAAAAAATACATCCTGCTTAATGCGCCTAACAATAAAATTGATGAAATCTCAGCCATTCTGCCCGGCATGAAAAGCCCAACCGTTACGCCACTGGCAGAAGAAGGCTGGAGTTCGATCCATTCGGTTATTTCTGAAAATGAATTTTGGGAAATAATAGGGAAACTGAAGAATGCAGGGGCGCAGGGAATTCTTGTTGTTCCGATTGAAAAGATGATCTTTTGATTTCATATAAATAAAGAATCAAATTATAACCTTGAAAATTGCCGCACATGAAACGATATCTGAATCCTGAACAAAAAGAATGGACCAAAATACTGGAACGGCCGTTGTTTAATGCTTCTGATCTGACGGATAAAGTTCAGTCTATTTTAAATGACATTAAGTCAAGCGGTGGCCATGCAATACGTAAATACACCGAGAAATTTGACGGTGTGTTCATCCGTAATTTTTCTGTTACTGAAGAGGAAATTGAAACAGCTTCCCGTTTGCTGGATGCTGATTTAAAGGACGCAATTGAAATAGCAGCCCGAAATATCAGTCTCTTTCATGCAGCGCAAAAACCGGAATTGAAAAAAATTGAAACAACGCCCGGTGTCGTTTGCTGGCAAAAAGCAGTTGCCATTGAAAAAGTAGGTTTGTACATTCCTGGAGGATCGGCGCCGCTGTTTTCTACGGTTTTGATGCTTGCCATTCCGGCAAAAATTGCAGGATGCAAAGAAATTGTACTTTGTTCGCCGCCCGACAGGGAGGGCAAAATTCACCCGGCAATTTTATTTGCTGCTCAACTGGTGGGTGTTACAAAAATATTTAAACTTGGTGGGGTACAGGCGATTGGGGCTATGGCTTATGGTGCTGATTGTATTCCCAAAGTTGACAAGATTTTCGGACCGGGCAACCAGTTTGTAATGGCTGCCAAACAACTTGTCAGTATCAACGATGTGGCCATCGACATGCCGGCCGGACCTTCAGAAGTGGCTATTATGGCCGATGGATCGGCCAATGCAGCATTCATCGCAGCCGACCTGCTTTCGCAGGCCGAACATGGCCCCGACAGTCAGGTGGTTTTGGTTACCAACTCCGAATCGCTGGTCGATGATGTGGAAATACATTTAGCCAGTCAGCTTGCGGAATTAAACAGAAAAGAAATTGCTGCCAAAGCGCTTGGAAACAGTGTGGCAATTGTGTTTCAGAATGAAGATGAAATGATCAGTCTGATTAATGAATATGCGCCGGAACATTTGATTATTTCGATGGAGAACTATTCTGAAATTGCAGAAAAAATTATCAATGCAGGTTCTGTGTTTTTGGGGAGTTACACACCGGAAAGTGCGGGCGATTATGCTTCCGGAACCAATCATACCTTGCCGACCAACGGTTGGGCACGATCGTTCAGCGGGGTCAATATCGATAGTTTCATAAAAAAAATAACTTTTCAGGAAATATCGCGGGAAGGAATTAAAAACCTCGGTTCGGTGATTGAAACAATGGCTGCCGCCGAGCAACTGGATGCACACCGGAATGCGGTGACGCTGCGATTAAAAGAATTAAATGATAAAAAATAACCACAATAGACACATAGAATACAATAGAAATATTAAAACTATGTGACCTATGTGCCTATGTGGTCCAAAAAGAAATATATGAACTTAGAAAAATTACTTCGCAATAATATAAAGGCATTAAAGCCTTATTCTTCGGCTCGTGACGAGTTTTCGGGCGAGGCAGAAGTTTTCCTCGATGCCAACGAAAACCCTTATAATGCGCCGTACAACCGTTATCCCGATCCGCTGCAATGGACGCTGAAAGCAAAAATTTCAGAAATTAAAAACGTTGCCCCTGAAAAGATTTTTCTCGGGAATGGCAGCGACGAACCAATCGACATTGTATTTCGCGCGTTCTGCGAACCGGGAGTCGACAATGTAGTTTCCATTAACCCGACGTACGGTATGTATCAGGTGGCAGCCGACATCAATAATGTGGAAGTCCGCAAAGTGAAACTGGACAGGGACTATAATTTTAAGGCACAGGATTTACTGAATGCGGCTAATCTGTATACAAAAGCAATTTTCATTTGTTCTCCGAATAATCCAACAGCCAATCTGTTGGACAAAACAGAAATCAATAAATTGCTTACCGGTTTCGACGGGATTGTAGTGGTTGATGAAGCGTACATTGATTTTTCGCCGGAAAGTAGTTTGCTGCCCGAGCTGGATAAATACCCGAACCTGATTGTTTTGCAAACTTTTTCAAAGGCATGGGGAATGGCCGGAATCCGCCTCGGAATGGCATTTTCACAGTCGGAGATTATCCGCGTTTTCAACAAAATCAAGTATCCGTACAATATCAATATCCTGACGCAGCAAAAAGCATTGGAACTGCTGAATAATCTTCAGGAAAAAGAAGAATGGGTAAAAACTATTCTGGACGAACGGGAAAAGCTTATTGTAGAATTGACTAAATTTCCGTTCGTACAAAAAGTTTATCCGACCGATGCGAATTTTGTCCTTTTGAAGATGCACGATGCGCGCGGTATTTACGAATATCTGACCGAACAGAAAATCATTGTCCGCGACCGCTCGAAAGTTACACTTTGCGATGATTGTTTGCGGATTACGATCGGTTCGCCGGAAGAGAATGAAAAATTAAGAAAAGCGTTGAAAGAGCTAATATAAAACTTGGAGTACTTCGTGAAAAACCTTCGTGTTCTTTGTGGTAAAACTTAACCACGAAGTTTCACAAAGAAAGCCACAAAGTTCCACAAAGAAATACCATGAAGAAAGCATTATTTATCGACCGCGACGGAACGCTGATTGCAGAACCGGCTGACGAGCAGATTGACTCGCTGGAGAAACTCGAATTCATCCCGAAAGTTTTCCGCAACATGCACTTTATTGCCAAAAACCTGTCGTATGAGCTGGTCATAGTCAGCAATCAGGACGGGCTGGGAACCTCCAGTTATCCGGAAGAAACATTTTGGCCTGCACACAATAAAATGCTGAAAGCGTTTGAAAACGAAGGCGTTGTTTTCGACGACATCCTGATTGACCGAAGCTTTCCGGCAGATAATGCCCCAACCCGCAAACCGCGTACCGGCTTGCTGGGAAAATACATGGACGGTAGCTACGATTTGGCCAACAGCTTCGTGATTGGCGACCGGCTGACCGATATTGAACTGGCCAAAAACCTCGGTGCAAAAGGAATTTTGCTCAACGATGGTTCATTGTCCGGTCAACTTCAGGAAAAAGGGCTGGCCGAAAGTTGTGTGCTGATTACTACTGATTGGGATGAAATTTATGCCAAAGTAGCTGCTCCCGAACGCACCGCAACGGTGGTACGTAATACAAAAGAAACCAAAATCAGGGTGGAGTTGAACCTCGATGGAACAGGCAAAGGAAACATTCACACAGGGCTGGGTTTTTTCGACCACATGCTCGATCAAATTGCCCGCCACTCGGGCGTTAATCTGACTGTTCAGGTGGATGGCGATTTGGATGTAGACGAGCACCACACCATTGAAGATACTGGTCTGGCGCTGGGTGAAGCATTCAAACTGGCGCTGGGCGATAAACGCGGCGTTGAAAGATACGGCTACTGCCTGCCCATGGACGATTGTCTGGCGCAGGTGGCTATCGACTTTGGCGGTCGTCCGTGGATTGTTTGGAAGGCCGAGTTTCTACGCGAAAAAGTTGGCGACATGCCCACCGAAATGTTCTTTCATTTTTTTAAATCGTTTTCGGATACCTCGCTTTCGAACCTGAATATCCAGGCTGAAGGAACAAATGAGCATCATAAAATTGAAGGCATTTTTAAAGCACTGGCCCGTGCTATTAAGATGGCAATCAGAAAAGATGTGTTTAACTTTGAATTGCCGACAACCAAAGGAGCTTTATAATTTGAACAACATTCATTATGACGATAGATAAAAGTAAATCGACGGCCATTCTTCTTATTCACTGCCCCGACAAACAGGGGCTTTTGGCGCTGGTAACCGAGTTTATCAATACCAACAATGGCAACATCCTGTATCTCGATCAGCATGTCGACCGGGAAGAAAAGTTATTTTACATGCGTGTGGAGTGGGACCTGAGCAATTTCAACATTCCAAAGGAAAAAATTGCCGACTATTTTTCGACGCTGATTGCTCAGAAAAATAAGATGACTTTCGAAATCCATTTTTCGGAAGAAAAACCCCGCATGGCTATTTTTGTTTCAAAGATGTCGCATTGTTTGTTTGATCTTTTGGCTCGCTACACCGCCGGAGAATGGAATGTTGAAATTCCGCTGATTATCAGTAATCATCCCGATATGGCCGATGTCGCCCGCCGGTTTGATATCGAATACCATGTTTTTTCGATAAACAAAAATAACAAGGCGGAAATAGAGGCTCAGGAAATTGCTTTGATGGAAAAACACAAGGTCGATTTCATCGTTTTGGCTCGTTATATGCAGATCATCAGTGACGAATTCATTGCTAATTTTCCAAACCGGATTATTAACATTCACCACTCGTTTTTGCCTGCATTCGTTGGCGCAAAACCGTATCATGCAGCGTACGAGCGTGGAGTGAAAATTATTGGCGCCACCAGTCACTACGTTACTACCGAGCTTGACGCCGGGCCGATCATCAAACAGGATGTCGCCCGAATTAGCCATAAAGACACGGTGAACGACCTTATTGCCAAAGGCCGTGACCTGGAAAAAATCGTACTTTCGAAAGCTGTGAACAAACACATCGAACGGAAAATATTGGTTTATAATAATCGCACAGTAGTTTTTAGCTAAAGGCCTCACCCCCCGAAGTATCGGGGCTCCTCCTAAGGAGGAGGAGTGAAAAATGGATATTGTATGTTGGTAATTCGGTATTGGACATTTTTAAATCGTTAATTATGAAATTTTTAGTGTTTGTATTTCTACTAATAGCAGTTTACACAAAAGCACAAATTCCGGTGAAAGAAATCCCGGCTGATTACGGCTATATCGTGAAAATCGGACAACAGGTTCCCGATTTTTCAATGACAACAACCGATGGAAAAACCATCCGGATGGCCGATCTGAAAGGTAAAGTAGTGATGCTTCAGTTCACAGCCAGTTGGTGCAGTGTTTGTCGAAAAGAAATGCCGCATATCGAAGCCGACATCTGGATGAAATACAAAGACAATTCAAATTTTGCTTTATATGGAATTGATTTGGACGAGCCGAAAGCAAAAGTTGAGAAATTTGCAAAGGAAATCCCGGTTACTTATCCGCTGGCACTTGATCCGAAGGGGAGTATTTTTTATCAGTTTGCTGAAAAAGGAGCTGGCGTAACCCGCAATGTCATTATCGACAAAACCGGAAAAATTGTTTATATGACCAGACTATACAAAAATGAAGAGTTTCAGGAAATGAGAAAGGTAATTGCCGAACTTTTGAAGTAATTGAAGGATGTAGCGCGTAGCAGAATCGAACTGCTATTTTCGGAATGAGAATCCGACTTCCTAACCGTTAGAAGAACGCGCCAGTTTTGAAAATCAATGCGGCAAAAGTACAGTAAAATGTCTTTCGTTATCATTAAAAGAATCAGAAAAATTAACAGTGTCTAAAATGAAAATAGTCATTATCAAATACAACGCCGGGAACATTGAGTCGGTGAACAACGCACTGATACGGTTGGGTGTATCGGCAGAAATTACCGGCGACCACAAAAAAATAAGAACGGCTGACAAGGTGATTTTTCCCGGAGTTGGCGAGGCCAGCACAACCATGGCATACCTGAAAAAAGAAGGCCTCGACTTGTTGATTCCGGAGTTGAAGCAACCTGTTTTGGGCATTTGCCTCGGACTGCAACTGATGTGCAGTCATTCCGAAGAAAACGATACACCTTGTTTGGGCATTTTTGAAGAAAAGGTGAAACGGTTTATTCCTGAATTGGGAATGGAATTCGTGACCAAAGTACCGCACATGGGTTGGAACAACATCACCAACCTGAAAAGCGACATTTTCGACCCGTCGCTCGAAGGCCAATATGTGTATTTCGTGCATTCGTATTACGCCGCTGTCGGAGAACACACCGCCGCTATTGGTAATTACATTAATCTGTTTAGCGCTGCGCTGCACAAAGACAATTTTTACGCAACCCAGTTTCATCCTGAAAAAAGTGGACCGGTTGGCGCACGGATTTTGGAAAACTTTCTCAAGTTATAAAAGTACCTAAGTGACAAAGTTCCTGTGTTTCTAAGAATAGACGCAATACTCTCAAAATAAATTATATTGAAAACATACAGAGAAATAATAGTTTGGCAGAGAGCAATGTCTTTTGTAACCAAGATATATAAATACAGTAAATCATTTCCAAATGAAGAAATGTATGGATTAATAAGTCAAATTAGAAGGAGTGCTGTATCTATTCCATCAAATATTGCCGAAGGATTTGGAAGAAAATCATCCAATGATTTCAAACGTTTTCTTCAAATAGCAATGGGATCGCTCTTTGAAGTACAAACACAACTTGAGATTTCAAAAAATCTGGAATATATTGACGAAAAAACATTCAACGATCTTTATCAAGATTCCAGAGAGATTGAAAGAATATTAACTGCGTTCATTGATTCGATCAAGGACTTTAATTCAGAAAAACAATAATAAGATGCAACAATACCCAGGAACTCAGGAACTCAGGAACTCAGGAACTAAAATAACAATCATTCCCGCTATCGACCTCATTGATGCCAAATGTGTGCGCCTGTCGCAGGGCGATTACGACCGGAAAACGGTGTACAATGAGAACCCGCTCGAAGTAGCAAAAATGTTTGAAGATGCCGGAATCACCCGGTTGCACCTGGTTGATTTGGATGGCGCCAAAGCCAGGCACATTGTCAATTACAAGGTCTTGGAAACCATTTCTTCGAAAACCAGTTTGATAATCGACTTTGGCGGTGGGCTGAAATCGGATGATGACCTGCGCATTGCATTTGAAAGCGGTTCAACGATGGTTACCGGCGGCAGCATTGCCGTGAAAGACCGCGAAACGTTCCTACACTGGATTGAAACGTATGGTCCGCAAAAAATCATTCTCGGGGCCGATGCCAAAGATAAAAAAATTGCCGTCAGCGGCTGGCAGGAAGTATCGGAACTTTCCATCCTCGATTTTATTGAAAGCTATACCAGCCGGGGTATTCAGAAAGTCATTTCAACCGACATTGCCCGCGACGGCATGTTAACCGGTCCCAGCATCGGTTTGTACAAAGAAATCATGGCGCAGTTCCCAAAACTAGAACTCATTGCCAGCGGCGGTATTGCCTCGATGAAAGACATCTACGAGTTGGATGAAATGGGCATTCCGGGGGTGATTACCGGAAAGGCGATCTATGAGAATAGGATTAGTTTGGATGAAATAGAGGAATTTTATAAATAGAAGCCCCCTCTTGATCTCCCCCAATTGGGGGAGAAACGAAGAAACAAGGGCATTGATAGTATTAGTAGTGTTTTTCAAAGAACGAAACTCCTTCCCCTTTGGGGAAGGTTGGGAAGGGGCCTTTTTTATGCTAGCAAAACGAATCATACCATGCCTTGATATTAAAGACGGTCAGACCGTGAAAGGCATCAATTTTTTGAATATTAAAAGTGTGGGCGACCCGGTTGAACTGGGCGCGATGTATGCCGAACAGGGAGCCGATGAACTGGTTTTCCTCGATATTACTGCTACGCACGAAGGCCGCAAAACCTTTGTTCAACTGGTGAAGCGCATTGCCCGCGAGCTGAATATCCCGTTTACCGTGGGTGGCGGCATCAGCGAACTGAAAGATGCCGATGCTTTGCTGAGCGCCGGGGCTGATAAAATCAGCATCAACTCGTCGGCTGTGCGCAACCCAAAATTGATTGACGATCTGGCACTGAACTTCGGAACGCAGTTCGTGGTGGTGGCCATCGATGCAAAAAACTACGATGGCCGCTGGACGGTAACTGTCAACGGGGGACGGATACCAACCGAAAAAGAATTGTTTTCGTGGGCCAAAGAGGCCGAAAACCGCGGTGCCGGCGAAATTTTGTTTACCTCGATGGATCACGACGGCACGAAAAACGGATTTGCCAACAAAGAACTGGCACACATGGCCGATATGCTGAAAATCCCGATCATTGCTTCGGGTGGCGCGGGAAACATGGATCATTTTGTTGATGTTTTTACCGAAGGAAAAGCCGACGCCGGATTGGCTGCCAGCATTTTTCATTACAAGGAAATTGCGATACCCGATTTGAAGAATTATCTTCGCATGAAGGGAATTACAATTAGATAAAGCCACAGGCTTCTGGCTGCAAGCTTCAGGCATAAAAATCGGATATGAAAGATTTTAAGAAGTTACAAATTTGGCAAAAGGGAATTGAGATCGTTAAACTTAGTTACAAGTTTACAGAGAAATTACCTTCGACTGAAAGATTCAATTTAGTCAGCCAAATAAATAGAGCAGCCATATCAATACCATCAAACATTGCAGAAGGAAGCAGTCGCCGAAGCGAACGAGATTATTTTCGCTTTCTTGAAATTGCTTTAGGCAGTTGTTTTGAATTGGAAACTCAATTATTAATATTGATCGAATTGGGATTTATCACTTCAGAAAGTATTAATGGGCTTTTATCAGAAGTAAAACTGGAACAGCAAATGATAAGTGCCTTTTCTCAAAAGTTACAGATTTAAACTTATAGCTTGCGGCTTGCAGCCTGAAGCTAAATTATATAACTCACAAACATGACAAAAGAAAACACACCACTTGATTTCACCAAACTAAACGGCCTGATTCCAGCCATTATTCAGGATAATACCACCAACGTTGTTTTAATGTTGGGATTTATGAACGAAGAGGCTCTTGCCAAAACCGAAGAAACCGGGAAAGTCACTTTTTTCAGTCGCACCAAAAACCGGTTGTGGACCAAAGGCGAAGAATCGGGCAATTTTCTGAATGTTGTTTCCATTGCACCCGACTGCGATAACGATACGTTGCTGATCAAAGTAAACCCGGTGGGGCCAACCTGTCACACCGGCGCCGACACCTGCTGGGGTGAAGAAAATCAGGAAAGCGATCTGATGTTTCTCGAATATCTTCAGGATTTTATCGACCAGCGCAAGCAGGAAATGCCTGAAGGCTCGTATACAACTTCATTATTTCAGAAAGGCACACGTACAATTACCCAAAAAGTGGGAGAGGAAGCCGTTGAAACCATTATCGGCGCAATGGCCAACGATGATGAGAATTTTCTGTATGAAGGAGCAGACCTGCTGTACCACCTTATTGTTTTACTAACACACAAAGGTTACCGTATTGAAGATTTGGCACGAGAACTAAAAAAGAGACACAAATAATATTATCAAACGGGATTTTCCTGTTGAATTTCGGTTTGTTGTTTTCTTTTTTTTACAACCAGTATGGCGCCTACTAAAACAATAATGGCGCCTGCTATTGAAAGTACCGAAAACTTCTCGGCAGCAATCCACGATACTTCGATGTATGCAAGGATTGCCATGGAAAGGAAGGTGATGATTGGATTCAGAATAATGATGATACTGACCTTGCTGGCCTCCATGAATTTTAAAGCCAGCGACAATGTTCCGTACGAAATCAGTGTATTTAAACCCAGCGAAATCAGTAATATCCACCAACCCCAACTCAGCTCAAGCAGTGGTGATAAGTTGATAAACGGCAGATAGAGCAAAACGGGTAGTCCGAAAAGGAACAAGTTTAGCGATGCAGTTGAATAGCGGGTTACCAGCTTTTTTTGCATGGCTGCATAAAGCGCCCACGTAAGTCCACCGGAAAGGGTCAGAAAAAAACCGAGGTTATACTGGTCTTCATCGCCATGAGTTTGACCCAACTGATTGTGATAAAAAACAAACATTCCGATAATAGCCAGACTAAAACCAACAATTTGCCGGACTGTCACCCTTTCATTGAAAAAAACGATCCCAATCAGCGCCAGGGTTATAGCACCCGACTGGATTACAACCTGTGTATTTCCGGGTCCCATATAATGAACTCCAAGCATGAAACCCATGTAATTCCAAGCCAGGCAGACAGTAGCTACAACCAATGTCCAGGGAGGGCGGGCCAGAATTTTTATTTCGGATGGCGATTTCCATAAGTGGAAAACAAGCATAGACAGAAATGCAACCGAAAAACGGAACCAGACGATCGTTGCCGGATCAATCCGGTTGGTTGCAACTTTCAGCCCGATGGCTAAAAATCCCCAGCACAGAGCCGTTATCGATGCAAAAATGATTCCCTTCCGAAGATTTCCCATGGGAAATAAATGTTATTTATTGAAGACAAAATGTATCCTGAACTTTCCGAATAATCCCGGATTGCACAGCGACAACCAAAGAACAAAAAAAGCCAACCTTTGTTGCGGTTGGCTTTCGAAGTTTTTATCTGTTTTTAACGAAGTTTGGCATCCAACTCGCGCTCGAAGATTAGGATTAGTCGTTGCATGATTTTGTCGATCTGCTTGTCGTTGAGGGTTTTTTCATCATCGCGCAGAATGAAACTCATGGCATACGATTTCTTGCCTTCCGGAACGCCTTTTCCTTCGTACACATCGAACAAATCGACCGAGCGTAAAAGTCCTTTTTCTGTTTTGAAAGCAAGATCTTTCAGGCTGCTGAATTTCACCTGTTTGTCGACCAGCAAAGCCAGGTCGCGGCGTACTTCCGGATATTTTGGGATTCCGGCAAAAACCACTTTTTTGTTTTTCGATTCAAGTAACAAGCTGTCGAACATGAAATCGGCATAATACACCGGATTTTCAACCTCGAACTGCTTTTGAACTTTCGGGGCAACAATACCGAATTCAACGAGTTTTTTGTTGTTCAAAAAATAAACCAGCCCTTCGGAAAGGAATTTTGCGGATGTCTCTTCTATTTTCAGTTTTGCAATTTCAAAACCCAGTCGTTTTAGTATATTTTCGACGTATGTTTTTAGTTCGAAGAAGCTGGTTTTTGTCTGCTGGGCAGCCCAGCTTTCAGCTTGTTTGAAACCACTGACAAACAGAGCCAGATGTTCTTCCTCCCGGTAATTATTGATCGGGTTTTCTTTTAACTCGCTGTCGTTGTGGAAATAGCAATTTCCGAACTCGTACAGACGGAGATCAGCATTGCGGCGGTTCGCATTGTATGCAATGGCTTCGAGCCCGCCGTACAAAAGGGTTTGGCGCATACCGCCCAAATCGTTGCTCAGCGGGTTGAAAATCTTTACCGTGCTTTCTTGTGCAAAACTTTCGTTGTTTTCGTAGTACAAAAGTTTGGTCAGCGAATTCGACCATATCTCGTTGAAGCCCTGTGCTGTCAGCATTTCTGAAATCAGGTTGCGGATGGCATGCGGATTGGGTTTCACTGAATATTGCAGCGACGCATTCACCCGGGTCGGGATTTCCACATTGTTGTAGCCGTAAATCCGGAGAATGTCTTCAATCACATCGGCTTCGCGCTTCACGTCCACGCGGTATGGCGGAACCAGCAGCGAAAGCCCGTTTTCGTTTTCAGCTTCAATTTTTATTTCGAGCGATTGCAGTATCGATTTAATTTCTTCTTTCGAAATTTTCTTGCCAATCAGCCGGTGAATGTTAGAATACGAAACATCAACCTTGAAATCGGCCACTGGCTTGGGATAAATATCCACAATTTCCGAAGAAATTTCCCCACCGGCCACTTCCTTGATCAGCATGGCGGCGCGTTTCAGCGCATACAATGTATTGTTCGGGTCGACGCCGCGTTCGAAACGGAACGAAGCATCGGTGCTCAGTCCGTGACGGCGGGCCGTTTTACGAATATATACCGTGTCGAAACAGGCCGCTTCAAGGAAAATGCTTTTGGTCGTTTCCTTTACTCCGGAATGTAAACCGCCAAAAACACCGCCGATACACATGCCTTCTTCTGCATTGCAGATCATCAGGTCGTCTTCGTGCAATTCGCGTTCCACCCCGTCGAGGGTTGTAAATTTCGTTCCCGGTTTCATGGTACGCACCACTATTTTGTTGCCTTTCACATCGGCCAGGTCGTAGGCGTGCAGCGGTTGCCCGGTTTCCATCAGCACGTAGTTGGTAATATCCACCACATTGCTGATTGGTTTCAGGCCAATCACTTTCAACCGGTTTTTCAGCCAGTCGGGCGATTCGCCAATGGTCAGTCCGGTGATGGTCAGCCCGGCAAAACGAGGACAGGCCTCTTGGTTCAAGACCTCAACCGGTACAGAAACATTGGTATTGTCGATTTTAAAATTTTCGACAGAAGGTTTTTTATAACGAACCGGGCTTTTTTTGCTCATGAAAGCTGCCAGGTCGCGGGCAACGCCAATATGCGACGAAGCATCAATGCGGTTGGGGGTCAGGTCCACTTCAATCATGTAGTCTGATTCGACCTTGAAATATTTGCAGGCAGGCGTTCCCACTACCGCTTCAGCCGGGAGAACCATGATTCCGTCGTGGCTGGCGCCAATGCCAATTTCATCTTCGGCACAGATCATCCCTTCGGAAACTTCGCCACGTATTTTCGATTTTTTAATTTCAAATTCCTGATCGCCGTTGTATAGTTTGGTGCCGATGGTTGCCACCACCACTTTTTGCCCGGCAGCGACGTTGGGCGCGCCGCAAACGATGGGTAAAGTTTCTTTGCCGATATTCACCGTTGTTTTGCTGAGGTGGTCCGAATTCGGGTGTTTTTCGCAGGTAATAACTTCGCCGATAACCAAGCCGTGCAAACCGCCTTTTATGGTTTCAACTTCTTCGACACTGCCTACTTCGAGGCCAATTTGTGTCAGTATATTTTCCAGTTCGTGAGCACTGTAATCAAAATCCAGATAGTCTTTTAACCAGTTGTATGAAATCTCCATTGTGATTGCTTTTCTGCTGTTTTTTAAAGGCTTCAAAAGTACACATTTTTTATGCCGGGGCAAAGAAAGCGTTCTCCTTTTTATGGGTGCCGTGATTAAAAGCCAGCCAGGCTGCTACAAACATTCCGGGCAAGCAATTCTTTGTAAAGAATTTGCTGCCGACATTCCGGAGAAGGAATTTCAGAGGCGGATAAAAAAAATGTATCTAATTTTTCCACATGGTAGCAACAACACACGATTAATATTCTTAACCTTATTAAGATGAATAAGGTTAATAATGATCATATCTGCGTTTTTCTTCGTAACATGTGGTTTTGATCTTCTTCCTTCTCTTTATTTTTTTTATTTTTCAAGCTGAAACGAAAACACAACTTTACAATGAAGAAACACCATGTATTTTTTGCAGCCGTATTTTTACTGGCGGTTGCATGTCAAACAAAAAAAGCTGATATGGTAAATCCATTTCTTACCGAGGACGAAACTCCGTTCCAGGTTCCACCATTCGACCAGATAAAGGTGGAACATTATCTTCCGGCGCTGGAAGAAGGCATCAAACAGCACGATGCTGAAATTGACGCTATTGTGAATAACACTGAAGAACCGACTTTTCAGAATACCATTCTGGCTTTCGACCAGTCGGGCGAACTTTACAACAAGGTTCAGGATGTATTCTTTCCGCTGAATTCGGCCAACACCAACGACGAAATGCAGGCTCTTGCCAAACAAATTTCACCGTTGATCACCAAACACGAAGACAATGTCTCGCTGAATGCCAAACTATTCAATAAAATAAAAGCCATTTATGACAAGCGGAATGAGATGGGTTTGGACGATCAGCAAATCCGCCTGGTTGAGAAATTTCACCAGGATTTTGTGCGCGACGGAGCCAACCTTCCGAAGGACAAACAGGAAATTTTGCGCGGCATCAACGAAGAACTTTCGAAATTAAGTTTGCAGTTCAGCGAAAATGTATTGTTCGAGACCAACAAAAACTTCCGCATGGTTGTCGACAACGAGAAAGACCTTGCCGGGCTTCCTGCCGACGCCATTGCACAGGCTGCCGATCAGGCCAAACGCGACAGTATGGAGGGCAAGTGGGTGTTTATGCTCACCCGTCCCAGCATGACGCCTTTCCTTCAGTATGCCGAAAACCGCGACCTGCGCGAAAAATTATACCGCGGCTACTTCATGCGGGGCGACAACAACGACAAATTCGACAATAAGGAAATCATCAAAAAAACCATTGAACTACGTAATCAGAAATCTCAGTTGCTGGGCTTTAATACATTTGCCGATTACATCATCGATATTAACATGGCGAAAACGCCTTCAAATGTGTACGACTTTTTGCTGAAATTATGGGAGCCGACCATAAAAATTGCCAAACAGGATGTGAAAGAAATGCAGGCAATTATCGATAAGGAAGGTGGCAACTTTAAACTCGCTTCGTGGGACTGGTGGTATTATGCCGAGAAATTACGCAAAGCCAGATACAATCTTGATGAAAACGAGATCAAGCCGTATTTTAGTCTTGAAAACACCCGTGAGGGAATGTTTTATGTAGCTCAAAAACTATATGGAATCATCTTTACACATCGCCCCGATCTTCCAGTGTATCAGGAAGAAGCGATGGCTTACGAAGTAAAAGAAGCCGATGGTTCTCACCTGGGCGTGCTGTATCTCGACTTTCATCCGCGCGATGGCAAAAGGGTGGGAGCGTGGTGTACTTCGTTCCGTCCTCAGATGTATAAAAACGGCGAAAAAATAGCGCCCGTCACTTCCATGGTGATGAACTTTACCCGTCCTTCGGGAGATAGCCCGGCTTTACTTTCGTTCGACGAAGTAACGACCATGTGGCATGAGTTTGGTCATGCATTGCACAGCCTGTTTACCGATGGTTTGTACAAACGTACTTCACGCAGCGTACCACGCGACTTTGTTGAATTGCCTTCGCAGGTAATGGAAAACTGGGCTGCCGATCCCGAAGTGATGAAAGTATATGCCAAACATTACAAAACAGGTGAAGCAATCCCCGATGAGCTAATTAATAAAATCGAAGCTTCGGGCCATTTCAACCAGGGATTTCTTACCGGAGAATATCTGGCCGCTTCGTTGCTTGACCTCGACTGGCATACCAAGTACGACGGCAGTGATGTGAATGCTTTTGAAAAGGCATCAATGGATAGCTACGGGCTGATTGATGAAATGCTGCCCCGTTACCGGAGTACGTATTTCTCGCATATTTTCACTCCCGGATATGCAGCCGGTTATTACGTGTACATCTGGGCTGCCCAACTGGATACTGATGCGTTCAAGGCTTTCAAGGAAACAGGTGATATTTACAATCCGGAACTGGCTGCCCGCTTCCGCGAACTTTTGGCCAAATCGGGTTCCGATGAGGGAATGAATATTTATCGCAAATTCAGGGGCAAAGATGCAAGTATTGATGCCCTGCTGGAAAAACGCGGGTTGAAATAATATGATTTTGATTTTATACCCTCAAGGTTTTTGAAAACCTTGAGGGTATATTTTTTTTATTTTTCTTCTTTTGTCGGAAGTACGTCAATATCCAGCGCTCCGGTAATTTTACCGATGTTCTCCGGGTCAATAATTCCCTGAATGCTGATCAGCGCATTGTCGTCGCCGCCAACCACCAGCAGCAGTTCCGACAGCTTGCCGCCCCCGGCGCTTTTACCGTAAAAGCGTACCACTTCATTATCTTCTGTGACTTCCATTAGCACCTCGTAATCGTGATTTTTAAAGAAGCCGTCTTTTTCCAGTTCCTTGTAAAAATCAAGTTCTGCGTTTAGTTTTTCATCTTCAACCGAAAGGATGCGGATACCATCGAGGCCCGACAGTAGTTTTGACTCCGGTTTGTCTGCATCTTCAAATTTACTGGCAAAACCCAACAACGCCCCACTGATTCGTACGGTGGTAAAACCTTGTTTATTGGCATATTTCTCAAAAAGCTTGTCAACCGGGTTGTTTTGTGCAAAACCCAACATCGGTAACAACAAAATTGCAAGTATTAATAATCGTTTCATAGTTATTGTTTTTTTAATTTTTCTTCCATTTTAGCTAACTCTTCCATTTCTCCGAACCCTTTGTTTACCAATCTTAAGCTTGTTTTCAAGGGAGCCGAAGCCTTATCGATTTCCGCAATCGGCTGAAGTTGTGCCATCCCTTTTTGATACTTGCCGGCCATGTATCTCAGAGCTTTGGTGGCTTCAGCGTATGCTATTTCCGGATCGTCATACGTATCTTTAAACTGATTTTTATTCTGGTTGTAATTCACCAGCAACACGGCAAGCAGCAGTACAGCGGCAGCCGAGGTAACCGTTTGCCACAACCAGCGGTATCTTTTCTTTTCCCTGTTTTCGCTTTCCAGAATATGATTCATCACATCGTCCTCAAAACCTTCAAACCGAACTTCTGAAAGCTTTTCGGTAGCGTCGAAAAACTCCCTGTATATTTCCAGTTCAGCAGGAACATCCTGATTTCTGAAAAAATCAGTCAGAATATTTTCTTCTTCAACTGTTGTTTGCCCGTCAAAAAACTTTTGCAGCAGTATTTTCACCTCTCTCAATTCCATAATTCTGATGTTTTAACAGTTCATCCCGTACTTTTTTTCGCGCTCTCGACAGGTTCACCCGCAAGGCGTTAATTTCCATTTCCGTAATACCGGCGATCTCCTCATACTCCATCTGTTCAATATCGCGAAGCCACATCACCTGTCTCTGCACCTCGGGCAGCTTTTCAATTGCATTGCGTACCAGCAGCGCTGTTTCCGAAAGGTCCATTTCCCGGTCGGGGTCCGATTTTCCGTCGTTTAAACGCCTGATTTTATCATCTTCAACCGGAACAGATCGGTTCAGCCGGATCATGTCGAGGCAGCGGTTTCGCACCATGCGCATGGCAAATGCTTCCACGTTTTCAACTTTCGCCAGCTCCTCCCTTTTCTGCCAGAGTTTTAGGAAAACGTCCTGTACCACATCTTTTGCCTGTTCGTCGTCCTTCAGAAACTGAATGGCAAACCGGAGCAACTTGTTGCTGACAGGCAAAATATGTATTTTGAAATCTTTGGCAGTCATCTGGTTAAATATCCGGTCTGTTTCTCAAAGGTAAGACGGGGATGCAAAAATTTCATTACATTGGTTTAAAATTTTATTTTTGGCAGGCAAAGCAAAATGATGCCTTCCGGTCGTCTGTTTGTACAGAAACTATCAATAAACAAAAATTCATGGAACGATATATTTTTGAAAAAATTAAGAGGATACAGGCGCTTGCCGAAACCGGTCTTCATTATGCGGAAAATATTTTCGACCGCGAACGCTACGAAGAATTACAAACTATTTGCCTTGAACTTATTGAAAAAATCACTGATGTGCCGATTGAAAAGATACGCCCGGTGATCATCGATAACAACGGTTATAAAACACCCAAGGTAGATGTGCGCGCGGTTGTTTTCAATGAGAAAGATGAAATTCTGATGATCAAAGAAAAAGCAGATGGTTGCTGGGCTCTGCCGGGAGGCTGGGCCGATATTGGCTATACTGCCCGGCAGGTGGCAGAAAAAGAATGTTTCGAAGAAGCAGGAATAACGGTGAAAGCGAAACGCATCCTGGCTATTCTCGACAAAACAGCCCAGAACATGCCTCCCCAGTTTGAGTACGTTTACAAAATTTTCATCCTTTGCGAGAAGCAAAACGACCGGCTTTCAACCGGGAGTGAAACCGATGATGTTGCATGGTTTCAGGAAGACCGGCTGCCGGAACTTTCGGCTCCCCGCAACCTCGAATCGCAAATACAAATGATGTTTGAATATCACCGGAGAGAACGGACGGAAGTGTTTTTCGATTAAATAACTGAATAGAACGATACTACCTATGAATAATTCGATTATCAGTTTGCTGACAATAAGCATATTTGTCCTGACTTTTCAGAGGGGAGTGACCCAAGACATGAAAGAGGCAGATGCGTGGAAATATATGCACATGCTTTCGGCTGATGAAATGAACCGCCGGAACGAGATTGGTAAATATTTTCAGGCTACAGCACCTCCTGCATCACCTGTTGAAAGTCTGGCTGAGTTTGAACCGATGAGCGGTGTGTTGATACGATATCCAAGCGAACTTCGTTTTAATCTTTTAGCTGAAATAACCCGTAAGGATACTCTAATTGTTTTACTACCCGAAGATTCCGGATCAAGCGAGAAAATGTTTTGGAATGCAATACAACTCTACGAATTTGACAAGACTCGTATTAAGATGCTCACTGGAAAATCTAATTCGCATTGGACACGGGATTATGGCCCGATGTTTATTGCCGGTAAAGATTCGATAGGTATTGTTGATTTTATCTACAACAGGATTAGTTGGGGGAGAATTTTAGATGACTCCATACCATGTTATATAGCCAAAAAATTAAAGTTTCCTTACTATGCTATGGATGTTGTACACACCGGAGGAAACTACATGAGTGATGGTTTTGGAGTTGCTGCTTCTTCGGATATTGTGTATTCAGAAAGCCTAACCAATGGTTTAACCAAAGAGCAGGTTGATCAAAAAATGAAAGCATATTTGGGTATTCACACGTATCATGTAGTAAAAGATCCGAACAATACATACATAGATCATATTGACTGTTGGGGGAAATTCCTCGATGTGGATAAAATCCTGATCCGTTCAGTGCCGGTTACTCATCCGCAATACAATAAGATAGAAGCTGTTGCCGATTATTTTAAAAATCAAAAATCATCGTGGGGAAATAACTACCAGGTTTTTAGGGTTTATACACCCAACGATGAACCATATACGAATTCTTTTATTATGAATAAACGGGTTTTTGTTCCTGTTATGAACGGAGAGTGGGATGACGAAGCATTACAATCGTACAAAAACGCAATGCCCGGTTACGAAGTGTCAGGTTTTTTGGACAGTTGGGGTTCAACTGATGCGCTGCACTGCCGGGTTCACGAGGTGGCCGACAAGCAGATGGTTCGAATCAAGCACATTCCGATCCGGGGTGCGCAGGGCGATAAAACAGATTTTACATTTGAAGCTACTATAAAAGCGTACAGCGGGAAGCCACTAAAAAGTGATTCGGTACTGGTCTTTTACAAAACAGATTTTGGTTTATGGAAGTCAGCCAAAATGCAGCATACTGATGGCGATATATATTTAGTACAACTTCCGGCTTTCAATAAAAATCAGGTGGTACAATATTACATTTATGCAGCTGACCAATCAGGGAAACGGGCTACCCTTCCGATAGTCGGAGCTGCGGCCCCATTTGCATTTGCAACTAGCGATGTATTTACCGGCATCAAGCCAACAGTTGCTTCATGCGAAACAAAAGTTTATCCCAATCCGGTTCGCGACTGGCTGAATATTGAGTTCAACGACGATCTCATCTCCAAAGAAATTTCCATTGAAATTTATTCTGTGTCCGGGCAAAAAATGGAACACATCGAAAAATCAGGGGAATCCCGTATTAAAATCAGCATGGAAAATCTTTCCGATGGCATTTATTATATCATTGTAACCCATGCCAACAAAGCAGAGAGTTTCAAAATAATTAAGAAAAACTTTTAAATTTTGTGCATTCACCGGATTGTTATTACTTCAAATTGAAGTACTTTTGAAATAATAAAAACCAAAATCCATGAAAAATTCAATTTTACTTCTGGCTGTCATTTTTTTTGCCACCTCGTGCGACTGGCTGGTCTTTGACAAAGATTCGTCCGACTCGATCAGCGGGACGACTGATATTCCGATGAACACTGTTGGCAACACGTTCTCATCTTCCATTAAAATTAATGGTTCGTACCAAAACATAAGCGGTACGATTGCCATTACTGCTGTTACGGATGGAGTGGCGACCGTGAAATTTCAGTTTCCGATACCATCAAGTCTGACCTTTCTTCAGCAAATTAAGCCGAAATACAAGGATGCGTCAGGAAACCTCAATTGCGAATGCAAGTTCAAGATCACTGACAAGGGTATTCTTGATTACAACAACATCGACCACGAACCTTTTGTATTGGTAAAATACGATGCAAAAGTTGGCGATAAATATACTCTGGAGAAAAGCGACGGGAAAACAATTGTGCGCGAAGTGGTCCGGAAATCAACTGATGATGATTTTTATTGGGGAGGAATGATCATCAAAACCGTTGATGTTGAGCAAAGCTCAAACATTCCCGGGGTTGAAAAGATTGCTTACTTTACCAATCATAAATTCGGTATTGTCGCCGTGCGTGCTTACATGGAAGACGGGTCAACGTCGCAGATTGATCTGAGTCCGCAACAATATTAGAACTCCAATTGAAAACAGGCGGTTCAAAATTTCTTTTGCCGGGAGGCTTTCGGCCTCTTGGCTTTATTTTTGTTTTTTCCGGCTTCATTCTCGGAACAGCCCGGTTTTATTATGGGATTAAACCGGATGCGCTGAACCTTAAAATATTTGCATTCTATTCGTCGTATCTCGAATCAAAATACCTTGAGATTATCCGGAATAATATGTGTGAGGAAGTAGTGGCCCTGTTGTTTGTGCTTGGTTTGTTTTTCATCGCATTTTCGAAAGAAAAAAATGAATCAGTACGGGTTTCCCTGCTCCGGTTAAAAGCTTTTTCAATTGCAGTTTATCTTCAGATTACATTCCTGGTAATCGCTATTTTATTCACCTTCGGTTTTGCGTTTGTTTATATGCTGATTGTAAATATGGGAGCCTTCCTAGTATTTTATATTATTACATTCAGGATTTTGCTTTACAGAAGCAGAAAAGCAGCCAAGTACAAGCAAACCTGAGAATTTCATATCAGAAAATTTAATGAGACAGTTTTTTCTTGTTGCCATTCTTTTTGTAATTGTAATTTTCCTTTTTCTGTTCGGAACAAATACCTGCAACAATAAAGTAAAAGGAAGCAGCTTTTCTGTTTCTGATTTTGGAAATGATTCAGTTTTGGAGTTTCGGGCGGGAGACATTCTGGTGCGCCCGAACTGGGGCTGGCTGCCCGGCAGTTGCACTGTTCCGGATGGACGGAAATACGGTCATGTAGCCATCGTTATTGAAGGTGCAAAAGGAAATACGATTGATGAAGCACTGGAAAAATCGGTTGTTATAGAAGCCCTTTTTTTTGATCAGGCGACCCGGCAATTTCAATTTCGAAAAGAAGATCAAATCAGGAAAACAAAAGCAACCGTGTCGTTTGGCGAAAAGTTTAAAGGCATCCGGTATCTATTACGCACGGAACTAAACGACGAGCAAATTGAAGAAATCAAGACTTTTTTAACCAGCCAGCTTCATGGAGGATACGATCTTTTTTCGACCAAGATAGAACCGGACTCCGGAAATTCCGATGAACTGGAAAAGCTGCGGCAAAGCGCTTCCAACTGGCATTGTGCAAGTCTGGTATGGGAAGCATTTTATTTATCGACAGGCTTTGACATTGATGCCAACGGAGGGATTTTTATTTACCCGAGCGACATTATTGCCAGTAAACTATTTGATCATCCCGGAGGCAGGAAACGGTTTTAACGAATTCCATTTTCAGCTCTCCTGAAATTCTTTTTGCATCATCTGGTTGTGAAAACCTTTCAGCGTGAACAAGACGAAAAGTCCGCCTAAAGCGGCAAACAGCATGTCCGACTGGCAATCCCACACATACCCCTGTGTTCCCAAAAAAGTAACCGGATTCTTTCCCGCCGTCAGGCAGAACAGGTACTCGACAATTTCATATACTGTTGTTGTCGACAAACAAATGCAAAATGAAAGAAAAGAAACCCATTTTTCGGCAACAATTTTTTCCCGGATAAATAATTCCCGCGAAACCAGCACGGGTACAACCCCCTGAATGAAATGGCCCAGTTTATCGAAATTGTTCCTCTCCTGTCCCAGGAAATCGCGAAGCCAGTTGAAAAGAGGTACCCTCGAAAAA
This sequence comes from Prolixibacteraceae bacterium, assembly GCA_003506435.1. Lineage (GTDB taxonomy): Bacteria > Bacteroidota > Bacteroidia > Bacteroidales > Prolixibacteraceae > GWE2-42-39. Next base: position 493,288 of record DOAQ01000046.1, on the reverse strand, counting down.
GTATAATGGCCTCCCACAAACATAAAATAACAGGACAAAATAATGACCAAATAAGTAAAATAAGTAAACCGAAACTTTTTGAATGTAGCTGCCAGAATTGCAAATCCGATCAGCGTTGGCGAAACCTCGCCAATCCAATGGCCATAATTTCTTGGCTCAATACCCGACCAGATCAAACCGGCAAAAAACAAAACAATCAGCACCGTATACTTATTCATAGTTTGAAAAATGTTAAAAACAGAAAAATTACACCTCTTGCAAAGATAAAATTAATCCGAATTTTTCAGGAAGAATAAAGTCCTTCCGTTCAAAGCCAATATTAGCAACTCCATCTTTTTCACTTCAGCTCTGTTCTGTCGTTGGTAAATTTCCTACCTTCGGAAAAATTTTGTTTTATCGCGATGATTATCGACAAACACCACGAACATATTGAGAACGACCCGCATTACGGGGGACTGAAAGTGAACGACGGAATTGAGATGCCACCTCCGGTTAATGCAGATTCGGTATCCCGTTTTCTGCAAAAGAAGAAAAAGCGCAAACTTTCGGCACAGCAGTATGTCGATGGAATTTTACAGGGTGACGTAACCATCCTGAGCCAGGCTGTGACTTTGGTAGAAAGCTCGAAACCCGATCATCAGGAAATTGCTCAGGAAATTATTTTGAAATGCCTCCCTCATACCGGTAACTCTGTTCGTGTCGGAATAACCGGCGTTCCGGGGGTTGGTAAAAGTACGTTTATTGAAGCGATGGGAACATACATTACCGCGAAAGGCAGTAAGCTGGCCGTTCTGGCCATTGATCCGAGCAGCGAACGCACCAAGGGAAGTATTTTGGGCGACAAAACCCGTATGGAAGAACTGTCGGGAAACCCGCACGCTTACATCCGTCCTTCGCCATCAGCAGGTTCGCTGGGCGGTGTGGCACGTAAAACGCGCGAAACTATCATCCTGTGCGAAGCCGCAGGTTTCGATACTATTTTTATTGAAACCGTGGGAGTGGGACAAAGCGAGACTGCCGTTCATTCGATGGTCGACTTTTTTCTTTTGCTGATGCTGGCCGGTGCCGGCGACGAATTGCAGGGTATCAAACGCGGCATCATGGAAATGGCCGACGCCATTGCCATTAACAAAGCCGATGGCAACAACATGGACAAAGCCGGACTGGCGCGTATTCAGTACGAGAATGCGCTGCACCTGTTTCCGCCCACGCCGTCGGGCTGGAAGCCCAAAGTGTTGACATGTTCCGCTTTTCACAAAAAGGGAATAGATCAGGTTTGGGAGACAATCACAGAGTATCTTGCTCTTGCAAAAGAAAATAACTATTTTCATCACCGCAGAAATGAGCAGTCGAAATACTGGATGTACGAGTCGATTAACGAGCAGTTGAAGATGGGTTTCTATGAAAATCCGGAGATAAAAAGCAAACTGCCCGGGTTCGAATCGAAGGTGCTGAACGACGAATTGTCGTCGTTTGTTGCTGCCCGCGAGCTGATTGACAGGTACAGGCAACTGAAAAAATAATCATTATTGATCCATAAAAAAATGCACAAATGAGAAGAATCGTTTATTTCACCTTGATCGTGTTCGCTTTCAGCGCATGTAACTCCGGCTCAAAGAAGTACACTATCAAAGGAACCCTCACCGGGGTTGATTCAGGAAAAATTTTCCTGGTAAAAGCAGAAGCAGGGCAGCCTGTCGTAATTGATACTGCCGATGTGGTCAAGGGCAGTTTCGAGTTAAAAGGAAGTGCAGGCCTCCCGGAAATGCACTACCTGCGTTTGAACGACCGCGATTTTTTTGCTCAGTTTTTCCTCGAAAACGGGCAAATAGCCATCGTTGCCAATAAGGACAGTCTGCGTAATACCAAAGTCAGTGGTTCAAAAACAAATGATTTGTTCAATGTTTATATTACTGAAATTGAGCGCTTGAATAAGGAATATACTGAGTTGGGAAAACAATATAACGATGCCATGATGAAAGGCGACGCCGAAGCAGCCAACAAAGCAAAAATTGATGTTGAAGCCATGATGGACAACATGAATGTTTTTGCCAAAAACTTTGTTTCTGAGAACCGCAATTCAATTGTTGCCCCATTCATTTATCTGAGCCAGTTTGTTAACGAAGCTTCTTCGGAAGAACTGGACACCATTCCCGGAATATTCCCGGCCGAATTTGCCGAATCGGTTTATGTGAAAGAGATCAATAGAATTGCCGGACTGAAAAAGAAAACGGCTGTTGGCTCGTTGGCCCCTGATTTTACCATGAACGATCAAAACGGAAATCCGGTCAGTCTGTCATCTTTCAAAGGGAATTATTTACTGATTGACTTTTGGGCTTCGTGGTGCGCACCCTGCCGCCAGGAAAACCCCAATGTTGTTCGTATTTATGGCAAGTTTAAAGACAAAGGGTTCAATATTCTGGGCGTTTCGCTCGACCGCGATAAAGAAGCGTGGCTGAAAGCAATTGCCGACGACCAGTTGAGCTGGACGCATGTTTCGGACCTGAAATACTGGCAAAACGAAGTGGCTGTATTGTACGGCGTACAGTCGATTCCGCATACAATACTTTTGGATAAGGAAGGAAAAATTATTGCCAAGAATCTGCGTGGCGCAGAACTGGAAGCAAAACTCACCGAATTGTTGGGAAAGTAAAATTTTCAGTTCTCTGCCACACGAAAAGGCAGCAAACCAAAAAGTCTGGGATCAAGTCATCCCAAACTTGTTTCGGGATCTCATTGCTTTAATCATCAGACCCTGAAATGAATTCAGGGTGACGGGAATTACAGACTTTTTGGTTTGCTGCCTTTTCGTTACATTTAACATCAGAAATTTTTGGCGCCGGGGAAGGACAAAAGTACGATGGAGTTGGGGTTTATTACAAGTTGGTAGCAATTCAGAGTCTTCAGGTTGTTGTTGCAAATATTTTAAAAACCACCAGAATATAAATACTAACAAAGTGTAATCTCATGAAACTACAAAAAGCAAAAGATTTAGATCAAATACTAGACTCATTATTAGAAAAAATTGAAAATAGTCCAGTCCAAAGAGTTGATGCTATTATTGAAAATAGTGATAAAAAATATTTACGTGAACTTCAATCCATATTAATTAATGATCAATTAGTATATTCTGGAGGTGGTGCGGGTTTTGTGCCAATTAAGATATTAACAAAAGGGATAGTCTTCCTTAACAGTGGTGGATATGTGAAAAAAAGAAATGAAAACAGAATTGAAAAAAGAAATGATAACATAAAAATATTTGGAGTGATAGTTGCTGCTTTGGTTGGGATTATTACTTTAACAATCTCGATATTAAATTATATAGATAATCGAGAAAAAATGAATGAAAGATTGGACAAAATTGAGAGACAAATTAATGAAATAAAGAAATAAACTGCCACCAATCAGTAGACTGCCCCGCCAGTAATAAGCTAACGGTGGAGAACCTCTCACCTACCTGCCAGTAGGCAGACACCACTGTACTTACGGGTCTCGTACACGGCGGAACATGTGAAAACTTATTTTACCGCAAAGATTACTGCTTTTTTCCTTCCTTCAGGATCGCCCGTTTCGAGATTTCCTTATCGTGAATCAGGATTGAATATTTCAGTACCAGCGGTTCGCCAACCAGCAGGTTAACCGGAGTTTTCCCGGGATAAACTACATTTTGCATACTTTTCTCTTTCCGCAGAATCCAGGGTTGTGGAAATCCGGGGTTTGTTTCATCGCAAAGTACCGCAACTCCCGAATACGAGTTATTTTTGCCCATTGAACCGGAAATATCGACACATGCGCCTACGTTTACCGCAGTTACATCCGGAGTAACAAGATCTGCTTCGCAACGAAATGCAACATCTTCGGGGAGTTTCAGACGGATTGAAAAACCGCCGTAGCCTTTTTCATCCTCAGAACCTCCGATTTGCAGTTTATCAGCCAATGCCGATAATGTGATTTCAAAATCAATGCGTCTCAGATTCTTTTCCTTCAGGAAAAAATGAATGGTTGTATTTTCTTTCAGATAGGCTTCTTTCCCGTTTTTGTAAAGCGGCGACATCCAGTACACCTCCGTTTGAAAAGTTGCATCGCCCTCGCGCAATTGCTCGAACTGCACATTTTTTACATTCTGTTTGAAGTTTTCGAGCATCCACGGATCGCCCACCCGCTGTCCGTCGATAAGAATCTGGTGCCAGCTCCAGAATATTCCGCGGTGATGCAAATGATCGTCCGGAAAATCTTCGGTGAGCACCGTACCGTCGAGCCCGTACAGCGGATGAATATAATTGTTCCGGGAATATTTACCATCCAGACTTTTGGGTAAACGCTGATAAAAACAAATACTGTCGCTGCCTTCTTTAAAAAGAAAACCCCCATCGCCGATTACCATACTAATCTGGGCCGAAAGAAATGAGGAGGAAAACAGCAGTGCAAGGAACAGAAACGTTTTTTGCATTTTCATTGAATTTAGTTAGGTTGAGCGAAGTTAGCGAAAAACGATTGGTTAAGCAATCGTTTTGGTTCCTGAAAAATTATGATGTCATATCAAACGCGAACAACACGTTTTGTCATCATGGGCAAAGCGAAGAATCTCAGGTTCGGAGTGATTGCCGAAAGATTCTTCGCTTTGCTCAGAACAACAAAGAAGGATTGATATATCAGCGCGTTCTATTTTAAAAGTCTTTTTTGAAGCCACTTTGTAAGCATATCGCGTTGTTCTGGATAGGTCCAGTGCTGTGTGTCTAAAAACAAATGGGATTCCTTTTTCCCGGGTATAACATTATAGGCTGCAAATATCGACGTGGGCGGACATACATTATCGTTGTACCCCCATGAATACCAGCCTTCCACCTTTACAAAACGGGCAAAGTTTACAACATCATAGTATTTCGAAGTTTCAATCCGGCTGGCAAGTTTGGCTTCATTGCTCATAAACATGTGGGGCCAGCCACCGGCACGCCCTTCGAGGTAGCCGGTCAGGTCGGACAAAGCCGGATAAAGCGCTGCCAGCCATTTGATACGTGAATCGAGCCCCGCAGTTATAATAGACAAAGCGCCACCCTGACTGCCTCCGGTTACGGCAACATTTTCGCCGTCGAATTCAGGCAAACTATAAATAAAATCAACGGCGCGCACACAACCCAGATAAACCCGTTTGTAATAGTAATTATTCTTGTCATCCATCATGACCCGGTTGTAGTTTTTCAGTGCGCCGGCGGCCAGGTCGTCGTACACACCCTGCGGCATGTTGACGGGAATACCGTGAATACCGATTTGCAAGGTGATGATTCCTGCTGCGGCATTGCTTACATCGCCGAAATACGGCCGCACACCGGCTCCCGGAACATGCAGGATCGCCGGATATTTTCCTTCTTTTTTTGGTTTGCACAGAATGCCGTACATTTTTCCGTCAATATTTTGCATACTGACATGGTAAACATCAACCACGTCGGTGCAACGTTCGGGCATCAGTGTTAAAATCGGTTTTACCGGAATTTTTGCCAGTTCCTTTTTCCAGTTTTCCCAGAATTCAGTAAAATCGGATGGAAGGGTAGTGGTCGGTTGAATCTTGTCGACATCAAATCCTGCGGTTGCATATCGTTCGTATTCTTTCCCGTCTACTGTCACTCGGGCAAAACAGCGCAAAAACCCAGGTTTATTGAGCGTTCCGGCTTTGATTGTTGCAGTCCCGTTTTTCAGGGTGACTTCTCCTTTCTTCAATGCTTCCATCTTTTCAGGCCCCACCTCATAGTTTAAAGTAATGTTGTCAAGTGGAAAATCGTTTTGAAGAACGGTCACCTTAAATTCAACCGGTTCGCCGGTTTTATAATGCCAGTCGGCGTGGTCGGGCGATACTACTATGTTTACCACCTGACGGACAGGCTGTGCATGCAAAATATTTATTGCCAGAAACAAGGTTGCCAGCGCCATCAATGATTTGAATAGTTTAGTCATGATATGAACGTAATTAGGTTAAAATTTAGATTGGATAATATTACCCTTACAAAATAAAAAAACTCCCGGCAAAATGCAGAGAGTTTTTCAATCAATTTCAGAAAACTTAGATTTTTAATTTTGGTTCCCACCCCGGTTCATATTTGCGGCTCCACAATTTCATGGCATCGCGGTCGAATATACGGCCGGTAGTTGTATCCACATCAAATCCTTTGTTTACACGATAGGAAATATTCGCATAGTGGGTCAGATGCTGGCTCACCACGCCCACATCAATAGGCGAAGTAAGTTTTTCTGTTCCTCGGATGGTATTGAAGAAGTTTTGTACGTGGCGGGTGGTCATGTCGCCACCGCCTCCCAGCGTATTTCCTGCTTCCTGCGAAGCCGACTTGCTGTCTTTTATCAGTTTTCCGCCCAGATCGTACAGACGGTACAGGTTACGGTTTACAAAAACAGAACCTTCCGAGCCGTAAATGATTGTTCCGCGATCTGACCCATAGGTGTCATATCCTGTGCGGCTGCGTCCGTCCCATTTAATAATTTTATTTTTTGGGAAGCGGAAAAGGGCGTCCATGGTGTCGTACATTTCCCAGCCATCGTCCATAAAATGACGTTTGTCGGCTTCTACGAAAACATATTCCGGGTAATCGACCTGCAATGCCCAGCGTGCAACGTCAAGTTCGTGGGTTGCGTTGTTTCCCATTTCGGCAGTGCCAAAATCCCAGCCGTACCAGTGCCAGTTATAATCCCAGGTATCATGCATGTATTCTTTTCGCGGCGATGGTCCCTGGAATAAATCCCAGTCGAGACCGGCCGGAACCGGCGCTTTTACAGGATTTACAACCCGTCCGCGTTTGTTGGTATAAATGGCAATCGCTTTGTAAGCCTCTCCAATAATTCCTCCATGAATTGCTTTAATTATTTCGTTGGTATGGTCCGACGAGCGCTGCTGGTTCCCCATCTGAATTACTTTCCCGTAGTGTTTTTGATAGGCGATCAGCAACTCGCCTTCGCGCGGATTATGACTGCACGGTTTTTCGAGGTACACATGTTTTCCGGCTTCAACCGCCATAAATGTACCCGGAGCATGCCAGTGGTCGGGAGTTGCATTGAAAATTGCATCCAGTTTCGGATCGGCCAGTACTTTGCGGATATCGTTTTCCAGTTTCGGTTGGTAATCAATGTGTTTTGCAAATGTTTCGGCTGCACTCGTGCGTTGTTTTTCCATCACGTCGCATAAATAAACCAGCTCTACATTGCTTTCCTTCAATGCAATGGGCTCAATATATGCGCTGTACCTGCGGCCCAGACCGGCGATTGCAACTTGCAGACGGTCGTTGGCCCCCATAATTTTGGAATAACTTTTTGCCGACATACCTTGCGCAACTCCGCCCAAAGTAACACCCGCCGCTCCAACGGCTGCCTTCTTCAAGAAATCTCTTCTGTTTGAACTCATTTTTATCAGGTTTAATTTATTGGATAGCTGTTAACATTCCTCTTACATAACCCATCGATTCTCCCATTCCTGGGAACGGGTTATCTCCGTCTTTTTCAAATTCGAGGGCCAGAACGCCCGAATAACCCATGTCGATCAGGTCGTTCAGAAAAGCCTTAAAGTCGATCACTCCGCGGCCAATCTCGCAGGTCGAACCGTCGGAATCAGCTTTGGTAACATCTTTGATATGAATGTCGAGTACACGGTCGAAAAAATCTTTTACGTCTTGTGACGGGCTGCGTTGAATACGCATGGTGTGGCCAATGTCGATACACAGGCCCATCCGCGGGTCCATATTTTTGATCAGGACATACGCGCTTTCGGCGCTCGGATACAATTTGTCGCCGGGACCGTGGTTGTGAATTGCCAGTTTTATATCATATTCTTTCACTTTCTTTTCCACATACGACAACAGTTCGTGTCCCGGAACACCCACGATCATCTTCATACCGGCTTTGCGGGCATATTCAAAAGCCTGGTCAACTTCGGCTTCGGTTTTCATGTAAATAACGCCGCCTGCATACAGGTCGATCCCTGCTTCTTTGCATTTCTGAACAGTTTCAGCAATTTCGGCATCCGTTGCGTCCAGTTTCAGGTGAAAACTTTTGAATGCAATTTTATCGACACCCAGTTGTTTCGTAAAGGCCAGAGTTGTATCAAGCGAAAATTTCCGCAGAGAATAGGAGGCAACGCCTAACTGGAATTTAATTTCACGTTTTTGATGTTGTTCCGTCTTTTTTTCGCAGTTGCACGACGTTGTTATTACCATGATAAGTACCATTGCAAAAAGCAATATCTTTTGAAAAGCGCTTTTCATCTTAGTTTAATTTTTTAATTTTTATACTTCTGAAATTCACATTGTCGTTGTGTTCCTGCAAAAGGATGGGAGTTTCCTCTGCCATCCCGAAATTTTCAAAATCAGCAAATTTACTTCGCGCTACCAATGCCTTGAAAATGTTATTTCCTCGGACATATTCCACTACTTTCATCCCGTTCAGCCAATGTTCAACGCGATTGTCAGGATAAACAACGATCTGCCCAAGGTTCCATTCGCCAATTTTTTTCAGGAAACGGGGATTTTTTTCAGAAGGAATTAAATCGTATAACGAAGCAATGGTGCGGTTCCCTGCATCTCCCATTTTTGCATCCGGATGCGTTTCGGCGAGAAGCTGGTATTCGAGACCAATGGAAGGGCCGTTGTTTCCAAGTCCGTATTTAATGCCGCTATTAGCGCCTTCTGTCAGTTGAAACCCGAATTGCAGTGCAAACGCTTTGAATTTTTCAGTGGTAACGATGTCGCCGCCTTTTTTCGATTTATCGTCGCCACTTGCGAGTACCGACAGTACACCGTCTTTTACTTCCCAACCTTGTTCAGGAAACTGGTCTGATGAAGCGCTTTTCCATCCGTTGGTGGTTTTCCCGTCAAACAGTAATTTCCATCCCTGTGTTTTTTCTGTTTCCGAAATATTATTGGGCAGCAGGTTAACCACGAAAATATCTTCAATCGGGGCAGGTTTTAGGTTTTTCGTCTGAATACGGATATTCCGCCAGCGAATCTGACGTCCGGCTGCTTCTGCATTCCCAATTGAATGTACCTGCAGACAAATAAATCCTTCGGGAGTCATGTCATCAATCACGTGGGCAACCGGAACGCCGTTTACCCAAGTGCGGATGTTGGGGCCAATACATTCAATCCGGTATTTGTTCCATTCTCTGAATTTGAAGGCTTTTCCGCCTTCCGGATTGTAGGTGCAGGGGTACAGCCAACCACGGCGCGCTTCGTCGTAAATACCACCGCTCCATGCGCGTGAAGAGGGATCAACTTCGCATTGATAACCGTGAACCCGCCCGTTGTTGTATTCCGGCTTGCTTTCGCTGCGGAACTGAATACCCGAATTCATTGGATTATCGACCAGTAATTCCACTTCCAGAACAAAATCGCTGTAATTTTTTTCGGTAGTCAAAAATGAATTTGGCGTATTGGCAACTGTTGTCCCGACAATCTCGCCGTTCACTACTTCATATTTGGCCTTGCCGTTGAGCTGCTTCCAGCCGGTAAGGTCTTTGCCGTTAAACAGGCTTTCCCAGTCGCCTGACTTTGGGGCAGCCATCGAAATGCTGCATATCAGCAAAAAGAAAAAATTGAACGAAAGGATTTTCATGATTTATTGAATTTAGTTAGTACCTATTTTCGTAACGTGTTCTCGTGAACGCTCACGAATGTACTAATTTAAACTTTTTCAGGTATATTTGCTAATCGTAAATGGGTTTTATAACCGTTATAAACCGGGGTGTAACAGAAAAATGAATTTCGACAGGGAATTAATAAACAGGCAATTAAAGAAAATTATTGAAAGCCGTCACTTCAATAAATCGAAAATAAGCTGCGACTTGCTGGAGTATTTGGTCAGTACCTCACTTGAAGAAAAAAGTCCCAAAGAATTCACCATTGGCATCGAACTTTTCGGAAAGAAATACGGTGAAGAAACAAAGCCTGACGCCAATATCCGGGTATACATTCATAATCTCCGGAAAAAATTAAACGACTATTACGAGGAGGAAGGAAGCAAAGATCCATTGGTCTTCGAGATCGAAAAAGGGAAATACAATGTTCGTTTTATTTCGCGGAAAGATATAAGACTGAAAAAGCAAACAGGTTACTTTTACCCGTTTCTAATCAGCCTTTTACTATTGGCAGGAACTGTTTATTTTTACATGACTTCAGAAAAAAAAGAAGCTAACCTGTGGAAGGATTTACCCGTTTGGCAGGATTTTGCCGATGATGATAAAAAAACCTTGTTGGTACTGGGCGATTATTTTGTTTTCAGCGGGAAGCTGCCCACCGGTAATGTTGGTATTTACCGCGATTTCAGCATTAATTCGGAAGTGGAGTACGAGCACCTGCTCGACAAGAACCCCGAACTGGTACAGTCGCTGACCCGCTCGCCGCTTACCTATCTTTCAAAGATGTCGGCTTTCTGCCAGAACGATATTCAGAAAGTTTTTGCAAAAACAGGAACGGAAGTAACTATAAAACTTTCGTCCGACATTCAACCAACAGACCTGAAGGAATACAATATCATTTTCATCGGGAATTACAAGAACATGGGGCTTTTCGAGAACATTGTCCGTGAATTGCATTTCAGTTTTGGAATTTCTTCCGGTTCCGGTCAGTATATATTTACTTCGGATCCCTGTGCCGAAGTTTATGCACCGGAAAACAGTGATTTGAAACAGACTGATTACTCTCTGGTTGTGTACATGGAAGGGTATAACAATAACCGCTACTTATTTTTTCTTTGCACCCAGGATATAGGGAATATTTCGACAGTTGGACAGATGACTAACCCGGCCTTTATGGAACAGTTTCGCAATAATCAGTTAAAACCGCTCGGGCAGGAATATTTCAAAGCGCTTTTTAAAGTGGAAGGGATTAATAAAACGGACCTTTCCTTCGAGTTACTAAAAGTAGAATGAACCTTTTTTATAGTGCGAAGATTTTCGTGTACAGGAAGTACCCGTTTGTTTGCTTTTTCTCCTTCAATGACAGCATTTCGGCGGTTTTATTATTCCCCGTTTTATTCCGATAATCCGGACCTTTGCACCTTTTGTAGCCGGAATCGGGAAATACGGTGTAACCCTGAAGAAAAACAGGCATTACAAGGAGTCCCTACCAATGAATGATGTTATTTTTTTGTTGCGGGCTACCTGCAATTAATCGAACATGTCTTTCATTCGCTCAAAGAAGTTTTTCTCTCCTGGTTTTGGAGCGTCCATGAAGTTTTCCGATAGCTGGAGTTTTTCAAGCAATCGTTTTTCTTCGGAATTTAATTTCTTCGGAATCCAGATATGTACCCGCACCAGCAGGTCGCCGCGCCCGTAGCCGTTTACATCAGGAAGGCCTTTGCCCCGCAGCCGCAATACTTTTTCAGGTTGAGTGCCAGGTTCAATTTTTACCTTCACTTTGCTGTCGATGGTTTGTATTTCGGAAGTAGTGCCCAATACAATTTCCGGGAAAGTGAGAAATAAATTGTAGATCAGGTTGTTCCCGTCGCGCACAAGTTCCATGTGTTCTTCTTCTTCGATAACAACCAACAGATCGCCGTTGACCCCGCTGTGGCGTCCGGCATTTCCTTTGCCCGAAACATTCAACTGCATTCCTTCGCCAACTCCGGCGGGTATTCTGACCGAAATAACTTCTTCTTCGCGTACAACGCCTTCTCCCTGGCAATGAACACATTTGTTACGTATCATTTGTCCTTCGCCGTTACAGGTAGGGCATACAGTGGTTTGCTGCATTTGTCCCAGCAGGGTTTGTGTAACCCGGGTTACATGACCGCTTCCACGGCAGGTGGAACAGGTTTCGTAGTCGGAGCCGTTTTGTGCGCCGGTGCCGTTACAATGGTCGCAGGCAACGTATTTTTTTACTTTCAGCTTTTTCTCAACGCCTTCAGCAATTTCTTTCAGTGATAATGTAACTTTTACGCGGAGATCGGAGCCACGATGAACCCTGCGGCCCCGGCTGCGCGAGCTGCCAAAACCACTGAATCCGCCAAAACCGCCCCCTCCAAAAATATCGCCGAACATCGAGAAGATATCATCCATCGACATGTCATGCCCGCTGCCACTGAACCCATTTGACCCGTTGCCCATGCCTGCATGACCAAACTGGTCGTACCGTTTGCGTTTTTCGGGGCTGCTTAGTATTTCATAAGCTTCAGCCGCTTCCTTAAATTTTTCTTCTGCTTCCTTGTTGTTCGGATTTTTATCAGGATGGTATTGAAGCGCTTTTTTGCGATAGGCTTTTTTTATTTCCTCGGCAGTTGCGGTTTTGCTTACCTCCAGTATTTCGTAAAAGTCTCTTTTTGTCATAGGTCTGATTTATATATTACTCGCCGATAACCACTTTTGCAAACCGGATTACCTTGTCGTTCAATAAGTAGCCTTTTTGTACAACATCTACATTTTTTCCTTTCAACTCTTCGGAAGGCGCCGGTATTTTGGTAATGGCTTCGTGCAAATCGGTATCAAAATATTTTTCTTTGGCGTCAATTTCTTTCACCCCGTTTTGCTTCAGGAATTCCTGAAACTTGTTGTAAATCAGTTTTACTCCATCAGCTACCGGATCGCCTTCTTCCGTGGCTCCCATCATTTGCATTGCGCGGTCGAAGTCATCGATCACCGGAAGAATATTGACCAGGATACCTTCTCCTGCTGATTTCATCAGCTCCATTTTTTCCTTTAATGTCCGTTTTCTGAAATTGTCGAACTCGGCTTGCAATCGGATGTGCTTGTCTTTTAATTCGCTCAGTTCGTTCTGTGCCTTTCTCAATTCTTCTTCATTTTTATTCTTTTTTGAGGTCTTTTCTTTTTTCTCCTCTTTCATTTCTTCCTTTTCGGTAGAACTGTTTTTTGCTTCTTCTTCATTCATGGCTTCTTGCGTAACTTTTTCTTCTGACATAGTTTCTGAATTAAAAATTTCGGTTCTGACAGTTCACAAAAATACTGCCATCCGCTTAATATGGACAATCTGGCACCGAAATAAAATGAGGAAATGACAATTTGGTAAAAGAAAGCCCCGGGATGGCACTCCCAGGGCTTCTCATTGTTAGTCTAGATTTTTTATGATACTAGAATATTGGTCTTATTCATCGTCCTGCTCGGCAGCATAAGCGGCAAGCAGTTCGTCCTGTACATCCTGCGGAACTTTTTCGTATTCGGCAAATTTCATAGTGAAACGTCCGCGTCCGCCGGTCAGGGAGCTTAACGAAGTGGAGTATTTATTCATTTCTTTCAGGGGCACACGGGTAGTGATTTTTTCATATCCTCTTTCACTTCCCATTCCCATGATCAGGGCACGGCGTCCCTGCAGATCGCTCATCACGTCACCCATACGTTCGCTGGGTGTAAACACTTCCATGGTGTAAATTGGTTCGAGAATTTTCGGTCCGGCGATTTTGAATGCCTGACTGAATGCGTTACGGCCAGCGAGTTTGAATGAAATTTCATTCGAGTCGACCGGGTGCATTTTACCGTCGTATACATACACGATGATGTCGCGGGCGTACGAACCGGTAAGCGGCCCTTCTTCCATTTTTTCCATGATCCCTTTCAGAATGGCCGGGAGGAAGCGGGCGTCAATTGATCCACCAACAATACAATTGCAGAAAATCAGTTTACCGCCCCAGGGCATTTTGTTTTCCTGAACGTCGCGGACCGAAATTTTTTGTTCTTTCCCGTCGAAGAAGAAAACGTTTTTAGGAGCCGCGCCTTCTACATAGGGTTCAATAATCATGTGTACCTCGCCAAACTGACCGGCACCACCCGATTGTTTTTTGTGACGATACATTGCCTGTGCAAATTTGGTAATGGTTTCGCGGTACGGTATTTTCGGAGCAAGGTATTCAATGTCGATTTTATGAATATGGTCGAAGAACCATTTCAAGGTGTTCAGGTGATATTCACCCATTCCTTCAACAATCAGTTGTTTCAGTTCTTTGGAGTATTCAACCAGGTAGGTCGGGTCCTCGAAACGAATACGGTGGATGATTTCACCTACTTTTTCGTCGTCTGATTCGTTGAGCGCTTTCACTGCAACACGATATTTCGGATCAGGAAAAACAATCGGTGCAAATTTTATGTCGAGTTCTTTTTCTCCCAGGGTTTGGTTGAATTTGGTTTCTTTCAGTTTGACCGAACAGCCAAGGTCTCCGGCGTATAATTCTGTAACACTGGCTCTGTTTTTTCCGGCAACTGCAAAGATCTGGGAGATGCGTTCCTTATTCCCGTTATGTGAATTGATCAGGTCCTTGCCTTCGGTTAATTTTCCCGACATCACTTTGAAATAGGTGATCTCGCCAACATGCGATTCCACTGAAGTTTTGAAAACAAACAATGAAACCGGTTGTTTTTCGTCCATCACAACCTGTTTGCCATTAACAATGGGGCGCATTGCTATTTCGCTGGGGGCCGGGGCAATGTTGCAGATGAATTCCAGTAAACGGTTTACTCCAATATTTTTCTTGGCGCAGGTACAAAACACGGGGAAAAAGTCGCGTTGCATCATCCCTATTTTCATCCCTTTGCGCATATCATCTTCCGAAAGCGAACCTTGGTCGAAATAAAGCTCCATCAACGATTCTTCATTTTCGGCAGCCATTTCAATCAGTTGGTTGTGCAGTTCTTCTGCTTTGTCTTTTTCAGAAGCGGGAATATCCAGCACTTCGGGCTTTCCGCCTTCCGGGCCGTATTTGTATAGTTTCATTTTCAGTACATCGACGATGGAACTGAAGCCTGGTCCGGCATCAACCGGGTATTGTACGACGGTTACTTTGTTTCCGAAGTAAGCTTTGGCCTGTTCAACAGCCTGTTCAAAGTTGGCATTTTCGTGATCGAGCTGGTTGACTACAAAAACCAGTGGCGTTTTTTTCTTTTCGGCATGACGTGCAGCCGATTCTGTACCTGCTTCAATACCGTTTGAAGCGCTCAGTAGCATGATTCCCAGCCCGGTTACTTCGAGTGAAGAAACTACGCCACCGCAAAAATCGTCCATCCCGGGTGTGTCGAGAATGTTGATTTTTTTGTCGTTGTATTCGGTGTAGAGGAGGGTGGAATAAACGGAATTCTGGTACTCTTGTTCTATAATTTGATAGTCGGAAACGGTGTTCTTGTGAACGATGTCGCCTCTGCGGTTTATTACTCCACCCTCGAATAGCATGGCTTCAGCGAGGGTGGTTTTTCCACTGCCGGAATTACCAATTAAAGTAATGTTCCGGATTTGATCGGTTTTATAGATTCTCATTATTTAGTTTTTTTGGTATTTGTTCCGCAATTTTCTCCCGAAAAGTGCATTCTTTTTCGGAAGCCACCAAAAATAGTAATAATTTATTAACAAACAAGAGGAGCTATAACAGGCGAAATATGTTATTAAAATATTCGCCGGACAGGGACTTATTTTACATGTTAATTTTTAGTGAATTAGTGAAAACTTTGATTGTCAGCAGCTAATTGTTTTTTGCATTTTTTAACGAAAAAACCGACATTTTTCTCTATGCAGTGTTTTGATCCCGGATAGAATTATATGTTTACATTTGGAACCTTGGAACAAACTTTTGTTTACACATGCAGATCTAATTTCCGGAGGAAAGCTGGTGCTGCAAATGGAACCAAAAGCCAACCGAGACCGGAGAAGTTCGGAAAACGATGCGCCGCCATTGGTACAATAATGGAAATGAAAATCCCGGAACTTTCAGACATAAAGTTCCGGGATTTTTATATACAGATTGGCAGTTATCAATTTTTTATTGCAGCGTTCACAACCTCCTTCATCTTTTGTTCCGATTTTTCCATCTCCTGAACCAGTTTTATCTGGTTACGGGCGCGTTCGATATTGTGTTCCGGATGTTTTATCTTGTAATACGTGTCGCCGTCGATGTAATCGGTGAGGAACCGGAGTGCCATAATATAAGTCATAAACTGGCAGGAGTGGGGAAGAAGTTCAATCTCTTGTGGTGTCAGCGTGTCGCGGGTTTCGCTTAAAAAACCTTTAGTGAAATAACGGAACACTTCGAGGTTGAATTTTACCTTGCTGATGTCTGTCTCATCCTCTTCCACGGTGTTTGCCGCAGTACGCATGGCATCGCCGAAATCGAAATGCACGAGTCCGGGCATCACGGTGTCGAGGTCAATAACAGCCAGTATTTCGTCCGTATCTTTATCGAAAAGCACATTGTTGATCTTCGTGTCGTTATGCGTAACTCGGATGGGCAGTTTCCCTGAATCGGCCAGTTTCTGAAGCGTTTTCATCTTTTCCATCCGGCTTTCAATTTCTTCGACTTCAGCCTTTACAGTTGCCAGACGCCCGACAGGGTTGCTTGCTTTCGCTTTTTCAAAATTGTTGATCCGGAAATAGATATTGTGGAAATCCTTGATGGTTTCGCTCAGCGGACCGCCGGGCAGGTCGGCCAACTGTTTCTGAAACCGTCCGAAAGCAATACCTGCCACCTCAGCCATTTCAGGCTTCTCGATCATTTCGACGCTTTTACTGTTGGCTACAAAATTCATAACTGTCCAGAAGTTTCCTTTCTCATCTTTGAAATAAAGTTTGGCATCGTGAGTGCTGATTTGCCTGATCGTTTTCTTTCCCAGTAATGGATCGTTGGCTTTACGTAATTTGCTTTCAATGTGCTTGCAAACCCGGTCGATATTTTCCATCATGGCCGGAACATCTTTAAATATAAGATGGTTTTTGCGCTGAAGGATATAATTGGGTTTTTCCCCTGCCGTTTCAATCAGAAATGTATCGTTAATATGGCCGTTCCCGAATGGGCGCACAGAGATAATTTCGCCTTCGGTTTTAAATTCTCCGGCAATACTTTTTAATAAGTTTTGATCGGTTGATGTCATTCTATTATGGTTTTAGTTTACGGTTTTGTTTATTTATTTCCAGAGGTTTTCAGGATACACTCCCGAGCGTATCAATCCGGTGATTTTGGCTACTACATGCGGCTGATCTTCTTTGTAAGTTACGCCGAACCACGGACTGTCGGCCTGCAACACTTTAGCCTGAATGGTTCCTGCCTGAATGAGGTCGAACACAGCAAACGGGATATAAAATTCTGATTTTGGCACATCGATTTTTTCTTTCAGAAAGGAGATGAAAAGATTTTCGAGGCGGCTGAACAGGTTGTGCTTGAATCCCCAGAAGTTCATGGATACCAGAATGTTTTCATTCAGTTCACCGGTTCCTCCATCTTCGGTTCGGCAAACAATTTTTCCGTCGACAGCGGCAATTCCATGCGTTTCGGTTATTTGAACAAGGTTGCCCTCTTTATCGGCTTTACAGATACCTCTTGAAACGGTGCCAAATTCAGAAAGGGTATTTTTCAACAGGTAGCCAATCATGCTGTATTCATTGTCGTTGGCCGATGTTTCAAGAAATGCAGCCATGGTTTTGTAGGCATCGAATCCGTAAAAATCGTCGGCATTAATGACAGCAAACGGCCCATCGATTGTTTCTTTGGCCATCAGTATGGCATGACCGGTACCCCAGGGTTTTTCGCGTCCTTCAGGCAGTTGATAACCAGCAGGTAATTTATCCAGTTCCTGGAAAACATATTCAATCTCAATTTTTCCTGAAATCTTGGGTTCAATCAGGTTTTTGAATTCTTCGGCAAAATGGTTCCGGATAACAAAAACGACTTTTCCGAACCCGGCCCGAATGGCGTCGAAAATTGAATATTCAATGATTGTTTCTCCGTTTGGACCAATCGGGGCCAGTTGCTTCAGCCCTCCGAAACGGCTTCCCATCCCTGCAGCAAGGATCAATAATGTTGGTTTCATGAATTTAAGGTTTACATATATTGAGCTTGCAATATTAGCAAAATTGCCACTAAAAACCTTTCGTTATTCTATTTTCCACAAGATTTATCTGTTGCTGATTTCGAAAATAGTATTTCCTGACCCGATGTCTTTGATGATTGCGAATTCCCCTTCCCGTGTGAAAGAAACAGGTTCTCCGTTCATCGTCACTTTTTGCAATTTATTCCAGAATGGCAGATAAACAGTGGCGCTTGTGTTAGCCGGAATCGTAATATTCAGAACAAACGATTTTTGCGATTGGTTTTTGAACAATACCAGCACGTCGCCGCGAATGGTCGGACATTTTATTTCAGCAGATTCGAGACTGGCCGGTTGCGGCTTGATACGGATTTTCCCGAATCCCGGTTCCAGCGGTTCAATACCCATCAGTTTGCGCGGGATGATGTTGGCCGGTGCAGCACCCCAGGCATGGTTCCAGTCCTGGTTGGGTTTGTATTTGTTGTCCCAGGCTTCCATCGAAATGGTTGAACCGGCGCGGATCATGTTGTACCAGCTTCGTTCGTCAGTCGAACTTAAAAGCTGAAGGCCGTATTCGGCATTATTCCCGTCATAAATGGCTTCCATCAGAAATTGTGAACCATACACACTGCATGCCATTCCTCTTGACTGGATAAACTCATTGATCGTTGCAATATTTTTTTCAGGCGCAAGTCCAAATGCCAGCGGGAACATGTTTGCATGCAACGAAGAATGGTCGGTTCCAATTCCGTCAATATAAATTTTACGCTTTTTGTCGATCAGTTGGGCATTGAAACCCTGTTTCAGTTTTGCTGCCTGATTACTGTAAAATTCGCTTTCATCCTCTTTTCCAAGTTGTGCGGCGATTGTGCCCATCACGTTCAGCGCGAAGTAATGATAGGCATTTACTACTGTGTTTATATCCTGAAAAACAAAACCGTCGGTTTCTCCTGCTTCGTTTTTACCAAGTCCCAGAATTCCGGTATGCGGCCAGTCGACAATGTCGCGCAACTTGTCTTTCAAATGAATGGATTTGTAAACTTCAGGCGTAACTTTTCCGGTTGTGGTACTTATAAAACCTGATTCATCTGCCAAAGTCAGCAGCGTTTTTGCTTTCAGATCGGTATAAAAGTTTTCAAGCGATTCGCTGTTGCCGGTGTGCAGGTAGTCGTTCCATGCCATTAAAACCGACTGTAAAATCCATTCGGTGGGCCAGGTTGCATGATGAAGCAAATATTCGTGCGAGTAACGGGCAATGCTAAATTCGCGGGCAACTCCGTAATGTCCCAGTTGATTGATGAGGGCATCTGCTTCGTACGGGATGCGTTCGCGATCGCCGTCTACATAGGTTCCGGTGAAAGAAGTCGCTTTCATTGAATATTTGCACAAATCCCATACTTGATTAAGAATGGTGTCGGAACTGGAAAAATACGATTCAGTTTCATCGAAAGGATAAAATACCGTTTCACGGACGATCTGGTGTTTTTCAATTGGCTGATTGTATCCTTCAATTTCGCAATAGCGGAAAGGGATTACATCGCCAACATATTCGGGCATTGGAATAGCTGCCGGGCCTGTGTTTCGTTTGTCAGGGCGAATGGCGATTATATATGTGTTCCAGCCGCCTTTCAGCGCCAGTATGTAGTTGTAATAACGCCTGGAACCTCCGGGTTTTCGGTCTATTGTTCCTTCTTTTTTTACTTCGCCAAAATGAATGGCAATGGTGTCAGTGCCGGTTTTGCTGAATAAAGTAAGTCGCAAACGGCCAAATGCGTTTTTCTCAAAATCGGTAAAACGTATTGCGTTGGAAATTGCTTTTATTGAAACCGGAAACTGATCTTGTTTCTGTAACGGATATCGTGCGGTCGCATAATCAACCAGTTTTGCGGCAGTTTTGAACTGCGAAACAGAAGACCATGGCGATTCATTTCCGTGGTTGTCCCATGTTTTTACTTTCCAGAAATATACTTTTCCGGGTTCAAGCGGTTTGCCTGTATAGTTGATATTTATTGACTGGCTGCTTTCAACTTTCCCGGAGTCCCAGAAATCTCCTGTTTCATTCTGAATATTTTCAGGCGTTGATGCAACGATAATCCGATATGCCGTCTGAATAGTATTGTTTCGGTCCGAATTGACAACCCATCCGAAGAAAGGTTGTTGTTGGGCAATTTCTGTAAACTGAAAATTTTCCCTGTGAGAAACGGCTTCATTCAGCGGAGTATTTACCGGGTAGCCATTCAGAAAAACCTGATCTGCGTGGGTCAGTAGATTGACAGACATTCCGGTTGGCTTGCATTTTTCGTTGATTGAAGCTGTTGTGGGAGAACAAAAAGACAATAAAACAATAAGGATTGCAATTCGTGATAACGATTTTTGATGGCTGGTAGCTGGCTGCTTCATAGTTGGTTTAGTTAGGAATGAGACGAATATTTCAGAACAAATAGAATCCTGATTCTATTTGTTCTGAAGTGAGAAGTCGCGTCCTGCTTCGAGTGCACGAATATTTAAGTCGATAATTTCATCTCCTTTCCGGTCGAAAATCGATCTAACGCCTTCTTTTATTTTATCGAATTCAATGTCGATAAAAGGCGAAGCAGCACCCAGCATTACCATATTTGATGCGCGTGCATTCCCGATTTCCTTTGCAATACGGTCGGCATCAATGGCAATAAAGCGGGGTAATTTCCTGATTTCTTCCATCACTTTTTCCACTTCAGGATAATTGGGAATATTGATAAATGGCGTTGTGTTGGTCACCAGGTAACCGGTTTCAGAAAGAAACGGCAGGTAACGCAACGATTCCATGGGTTCGACCGCAAGAATGAGATCGGCTTTGCCAAGAGGTATTAAATCGGAAGCGATTGTCTGGTCGGAAATACGCATGTGTGAAACAACGGCCCCGCCTCGTTGGCTCATTCCGTGGGTTTCGGCTTGTTTTATATTCAAATTGTCGGATAATGCCGCTGTGCCCAAAGTTGCTGCTATCGATAAAATCCCTTGTCCGCCAACTCCAGCCAGTATAATGTCTGTCTTCATATTGTATGTTCGGTATTTGAGTTTGTTTGCAAAGTTATTTGTTTCGTGTTCTTATAAAAGGAATAATTGCCGGATGCTATCGGAAATTAAACTTGATAATTTCTGGCTCCGAAGATGACACTGCCAATCCGTACCATGGTGCTGCCTTCTTGAACGGCGATCCGGTAATCATCGGACATGCCCATCGATATTTCGCAAAAACTGTCGTCGTTAGCAAAAAATTTAGCCTTCAATATTTCAAATGTTGATTTCAGCCCGGCAAATTCCCTCCGAACCTGAACTGTATCATCCGTAAATGTGGCCATCCCCATCACACCGGCAATTCTTACGTTGGTTGCGTTTTTAAATTCATCGGAACTTAAAAGTTCAACTGCTTCTTTCTGGTTAAGTCCAAATTTAGTTTCTTCTTCAGCAATATGAAATTGCAGCAGGCACGGAATAACCCGCCCTGCTTTCTTTGCCTCTTTGTCGATGACCATCAGCAGTTTTAGCGAATCAATGGCGTGGATCATGCTCACGAAAGGAGCAATGAATTTTACCTTGTTGGTTTGAAGGTGGCCAATAAGATGCCATTCAATGTCTTTTGGAAGTTCTTCGTATTTCAGGGCTAAATCCTGAACCTTGTTTTCCCCAAATGATTTTTGCCCGGCCCTGTATGCCTCCATGATATCCTCGTTGGGCTTGGTTTTCGAGACCGCTACCAGTTTTACGCTTGCAGGCAGGCCCGATTTTACCTGTTTTATTCTTTCTGAAATTTCCATAAGCCAGTGTTGATTTGCAAAACTACAAAAGCAAGCCAAATCGACGAAAGAAATACGAGGTTTTTTAAACCGGCCCTAACGGATGTTGAGGAATTTGTTTGCTATTCGATGGATGATGTGTCCGAATGAATGAATTGCCGGTGTCCGACGCCTGTTCCCCGTTTGCTCAGGATCCTGAAATTCCGTAGTCCTTAGCGCCCTTGCGGTTCCCGGCTGTTTCCTGCATCCTCCGACTGAATACTATCTTAGTGATCCCGTGTAAATACCCATTCATCTCCGTTGCTCAACCCGGAGTTGAAATAGTATCCTTCCAGATCAAAAGCTTTCATTTCTTCCGGCTTCGAGATGTTGTTTTCGACCACGAAACGGCACATCAGTCCGCGAGCTTTTTTTGCAAAGAATGAGATTATTTTATATTCGCCGTTTTTCAAATCTTTGAATACAGGAGTAATGATTCGGGCGTCCAGCTTTTTGGTATTCACCACCTTGAAATATTCATTGGATGCCAGGTTGACCAGCACTTTATCACCGGCATTTAATTCTTTCTGAAGTTGTTCCGTAACTTTTGCCGTCCAATAAGCATACAAATCTTTTTTTCGCTGAATGGCTATTGTGGCGCCCATTTCGAGTCGGTAGGCCTGGATCAGGTCGAGCGGGCGCAGCAGCCCGTACAGACCCGACAGAATGCGGATTTTTTTCTGTGCAATTTCCAGTTGTTTTTCTGAAAACCGATCGGCCTGCATGCCCTGGTAGACATCGCCGGTGAAAGCCAACACTGCCGGTTTTAAAGGATTTTCCGGATTCTGATGCGACCATAACTGGTTGCGCTCAAAATTCAATTCGGCCAGCTTTGGAGAAATATCCATCAATTTTGCAAGTTTTTTAGCCGACAGGCTGCGTAACTTCTGATTGACAATTTCTGCTTCTTCTAAAAATTGCGGCAAACTAAATAATACAGTTGTTGCCGGAGTTTCAAAATCCAATGATTTTGCAGGTGAAATAACAAGTATCATGATTCGACTGATTTTTTCATTTCTAACAAAAATAGCACCCGAAAGTTTAAGCTGAAAGATTCCTGAAGTTTTTTTATGCCACTGGTACCGATCAATTTATCTCCTTCCACCAGTTGGCTTGCGGGGTGTATTCGCCAACGATTATTTGTTCTCCGATCTTCGGGGTCGTAACCTGTGATCCGTTTGACGATGCGGCTTTTAAAACCCTTTCAACCGGGTCGGTCCAGTGATGCAGGCTCAATTTAAACTTGCCCCAGTGGATGGGCAGCAGAAGTTTGCCTTGTAAATCGAGATGGGCCTGTGCTGTTTCTTCTGGCGCCATGTGAATATATGGCCAGCCGTCGTTGTATTGACCGCATTCCACGATGCAAAGGTCGAACGGACCATGTTGGTTGCCAATATCTTTGAACCCGGGAAAATAACCCGAATCGCCGCTGAAAAATACGGAACTTGTTTCCGTTTTGAGAACCCACGAAGCCCAGAGTGTTTTAAAACGATCGGTCAGTCCGCGACCGGTGAAATGACGGGCCGGAGTAGTTGTAATCTTCAGTTTACCTTGCCACAAAAATTCACCGTTCCAGTCGAGCTCGGTATATTGATCAGGCAAAAATCCCCAGCGGTCGAAATGCGCTCCTACGCCCAAAGGCATTACAAAATGCACATTTTTGCCTTTCAGTTTGAGCACGGTTTTGCGGTCGAGGTGGTCGTAATGGTCATGCGAAATGATAACCAGATCAGGTTGGGGCAGGTTTTCTATATCGTAATGAAAAGTAGAATCGAAACGCTTGGTGCCAACGAAAGAGAAAGGAGACGTACGTTCGCTGAAAACCGGGTCGGTTAGAATAATCACCCCGTCAATTTCAATTAAAGTAGTTGAATGTCCCAGCCAGTTAACACGGATACCTTTGTTCTCTTTGCTGAATGTGTTTTTGTCAATGGGAATTGCCGGTATCGCTTTTTCGGGTGTTCGTCCTTCTGCTTTCCGGGTAAATTCACGCATCACTTTCCAGAATGAAAAATTTTCGCCCTGAACATCGGTTGGTACCGGGTTTTGAAAAACTCCGTCCCTGAAATTCGGCGACTTTTTTATTCGTTCCAAACGTTCTCCTTTTATTCTTCCTCCAAATCCGGGGCTTATCTTCATAACTGCAATTCCTCCAATAATAAATATCAATAAAATGGTAAATATGATCCGGCCTTTTCGTTTCATCTTTTCTTTCCCAATAAGGAACAAACCTCATAAAATGTTTAGGCGGGCAAAAGTAATTTTTACGGACGGAGAACTGTTCTCAAAATCGATGAACCATCTGTTTTTACAATTGAGTGGCGAAAATAGAGAATTAAACGGATTATCAGACCTGTGAGTTGGTCACAAAAAAAGCCTGTGAGTCTCACAAGCTTTTTCTATCCGATTTTATTGGAATTTACTTTTTAATGGCCGCCGCCTATTGTTTTGAAGTGGTCGCCGGTGGCGTTAACAATAATTCGGTACCACCATTCCGGGTAGCCGGGATGATCGGGACCGACGGGCACGCCCCATTCATTTCGTTCGAATTTGCCGTCTTTCTCCTTTTTTACATTCCCGTCCATGTATTTTACCAAAAGGTACTGATACAGTTTTTTCCATTCCGAAGTCATACCGTTGGCCTGATTTGTCGAATAATCAGTCAGAAACCGGCGGGCGGCAACTTCTCCCTGTGTGTCGTAAATGCTTTTGGCAGCCTGGTCAA
This sequence comes from Prolixibacteraceae bacterium, assembly GCA_003506435.1. Classification (GTDB taxonomy): domain Bacteria; phylum Bacteroidota; class Bacteroidia; order Bacteroidales; family Prolixibacteraceae; genus GWE2-42-39. The sequence goes on along the minus strand of DOAQ01000046.1, from coordinate 468,966 downwards.
CTGCGGAAGTGTAGGCGATGAATTTGCCTTCCAGATCGGCCTGTTTGGCCCGGATGTACGGGATCATGTCGCTGTAGCGTGTGTACGCCCAGTTGGTTGTCTGGTTGAACGTCCAGAATGCTGAGGTTTCGGAAAAGGTGAGCATATCGCCGTTTCCAACCTTGAAACATTCAGGCGTATTGGTGATGCCGCAATACATGGGAGCATAACAGGTGCTGTACGTATCGTCTACTCCAAACCAAAGAATACCTCCGATTGGTGCAGGAAGCCAGTTGCGGCTTTGGGCAACAAACGAAAAACCGGTTTGCTGGGTCGAGATGGCCCGTTCGTGGCAATAGCCCACCGAATCAACTTTCCATGTCATGTTACGCCAGCGGTAGGGAAGAGAATAAGGGCCTGCACCCACATCCTTCGTCATGTCCAGTTCGGTTCCTTCGTAGTGGTCGCGCATCATTTCCATCACGTCTTTCACCGAAACTTTTTTATCGGGTTTCACCCATAAAGGCATACGATTGGTTGGAAAATTATTCTCGCCGCCATGTTCTACAATACCTTTCGCGTAATTGGCGTATTTATCCATTCCTGAAGCAACTTTATTGAAGCCGGCAAACACGCGGGCATCGCAAAAACGGGCACCGCCAAAGTCGACCGGGGCATATATATCTGAGAAGCTAAAATCTTTGTTTTTTCCTTCGAACCAGCCTTTTTCATGGGCAAACGAAATGACATCTTTTGCAAAAATACAGTTTTTGGGATCATTCATTGGGAAAGTCGTAATGCGCGCCTGGTTGGCATGACCGCAAATATAACCGTCGGGAACACGTTGTGCTACCCAAACAGCGCCTTTTTCGCCGTTGCCTTTTCCAATCATTTCCAGAATCCACACTTCTTCGGGGTCGCTGATCGAGAATGATTCGCCCGAACTTGCATAGCCAAATGTTTCAACCAGGTCGGTCATTACCTTGATGGCTTCACGGGCAGTTTTGGCCCGCTGAAGAGCAATGTATATGAGGCTTCCGTAGTCTATGATGGCGCCTTCCTGTTTGGCAAGTTCTTCGCGGCCTCCATAGGTGGTTTCACCGATAGCCAACTGAAATTCGTTCATGTTGCCAACAACACTGTACGTATGTGCAACTTCGGGGATACGTCCCATGAATTTACCGGTGTCCCATTCGTAAACATCGCGCATGGCACCCGGTGCATGGTCGGCCGCAGGTTGGTAATATAATTCGCCGTACAACACGTGCGAATCGGCGGCATAGGTAATCATGGTCGAGCCATCAACCGATGCGCCTTTGGTAATTAAAAAATTGGTACATCCATTCGAAACCTGAACACTCCAGGTCATCATCAGTACCAAAACTGAAAATACGGTTATTCTTCTTCTTATCATCCTGTCGTTAATTTATTATTTTTCAGAAGTAACAAATATACTTATTTGTATCAATCTGCCTGATTTGTAACAAGCCTGTAAAAAGAAAAGTTTTTGAGCGGAATAAATATGAGAAAGCTCAGGTGAAAAAAAATATGCTGCAAATTTGGTGAGCAGTTACTGGCAGCCAGTATTAAAAATTTACGATTTACGAAGTATACTGTGTGATGAATCATTCAATCCAGTATAAGACTCATTTGAACAACCGTTTGACAATTCAACAATTTAGCGCTTTCCTCATCAATATCCCTTCTTGTTAAACAGGATGTATCCGAAATTCAGCAAGGCGTACAGCTTGGTGTCTTCCTTGTCGTAATAATTCAGCGAAAGACTGATTGGTCCCAGTTTGGTGTGGTAAACTGCTGCTGCCGCTCCGATAAAATTAATATTTGAATATCTCGACGGATTGTATTGTGCCTTGTAGTCTTCTACTTCCAGTATCGACCGGATGGGCACAAATCCATACGCTTCGAGGCGAAAATGCAACTGGTCGCCGAGTTTGAAGATACCTTTTGCACCGACTGCCAGATACTTATTTGCCCGGTAATGATTCAGGAAAACAGTTTTGCTATGCGGCAGAGGTTCGAATGCAGGGGCAAAAAGCAATGTCGATACAAAATTATTCGATACTTTCCGGTTACTGTAAACTCCTTCCGCCGTAATTCCATACGTCAGCCGTTGCTTGCTGTTAAAATATTTACTGTAATGCCCTTTCAGTAAATAAAAATTTTGCTTGTCTTTTGATTCCGTTAAACTGTTAGAAGTAGTTCCCGGTCTGTTTCTTTCATTTCCGGTGATATAGTTTAACGAAAAACCTGAAAGCACTCCTTCGGTGGCAAACTGTTTGTAATCGAGTGAATTCTGTTCAAAGCACATTTTGGTAATGAACGAATTGAACAGTGTATTATCGGGAGTGTCCGATCGTTTTATCGACTCTTTCAGATAATATTCATCCGATGAATTGGAAAAGGCAGCCCCTACGGTGAATTTCCCTTTGTTTTTATACGGAAAACCTATTTCTGAACGGAAATTGGTCTCTTCCTGAATAATGTACGGCGGACGCACATCTTCAAAAACAAACTCGGTACTGCTCGAATAAAAATCCCAGCGGTTAAGGCTCATATAAGCGGAAACGTAAAACGGCAGGGAGGTCGGGTAATCAATTCGTCCGCCCACCAGGAACGAACTGTAAAAGCGGCCGAAGTACATGTTTGAACTCAGGGTATACGCCCGGTCCTTAAAAATCATGTAGTCGAGACTGACAAATCCCTGGTTTACCGGTTTGGTCGAGACATTGCCTCCGAATTTAATTTCCATGGGTTTTTCAGGAGTGACTTTTAAATGAAGGTCGAAGTAGCCACTTTCGGCATTGTACCTCGATATGGGCCGGATTGACTTGATTTGCGGGTCGGCAACCAGCTTGAAATATTCTTTTTTGAGATCGTCCAGTTCCACAACTACTGAGCGGTGTTTCAGGCTCTGGATAATGAACTTACGTTGCATGGCATCAGAAACGCCTTCAACCTGAATATTTTTGAATATAAGTTGTGGTTTGCGATAATTGAAATGGGCGCGGCGTTTGGTTACATCATCCATGGAAACCCTCCGCGGAACACGCGATTTGATGGAGTCGATCATCGAAAGGGCGGTTTTGTACCCATTGGCTTCAATCTGGTCAATCTTTTTAAAATCGAGCAACCCAACATCCGAAAATGTAGATTCCAGAAAAACACCGTCCTGAGCTTTAATCTGATAATCCGTTTTCTGCATGATCAGGTTTTGAAGCTGGGCCATCAGGTCATCCTCTTCCGGTTTGTCGGCATTGTTCGACACATTATGGCCGATCATAAAATCGGGATTGAAAACCTCTTTCATATTTTCAGCCGGAAAATTATTTACTATTCCACCATCAAAAACCAGGTTACCGTCAATTTCGATCGGCTTAAAGTAAAAAGGAAATGTCATGGAGGCCCGTATTGCTTCGCCCATATCGCCGCTGCGCAGAACGATCTCCCGGTTGTTGTGCACATCGGTTGCAATACATAGAAAAGGCACAAAAAGATTGTTGAAATCGTAATTGCATACCGCGTTAGTCGATGAAAACAGTTCCATAAAAGCAAAGTCCATTTGCTCTTCGGGAATGATATTGGTAGGCGGTAAAACTCTCAGTTTGTCATCTTCTTTTTTCATCTCCATGGAGAGCCACGCAGGGGTTTCTTCCAGTTTTCGAAAGAAATACCGGTATTCTTCCTGAATTTCGCCGGTTGTCCAGAACTTAAATTGTTCCGATTTGAAGAGTTTCTCCATTTCTTCGACACTGAAACCTGCAGCATACAGTCCGGCCACAATGGCTCCCATCGAGGTTCCGGCTACATAATCAATCGGAATATTATTTTCTTCCAGCGCTTTAATCACCCCAATATGGGCGAGACCTTTGGCGCCGCCACCGCTTAAAACCAACCCTACTTTTTGAGCCTTCAGTCCCGCCGGACCTGCTAAAAGCAAGAACAATAGCAATAAAAAAGATATTCGTTTCATGACAAATTTTATATCAACTCCAATGAGCTTTAAATTTACAAAAAACGAATTGATTCGAAAGATCAACTTTCCATTTTATGTTTTAGCGACTGAAAGCCTTCTCCCAATATTTCGTTGGTTTCCATTATCGTGATGAATGCATCGGGATCAATTTTGCTGATGTATTCTTCCAGAATGGCGACTTCGCGTCGGCTGACAATTGTGTAAATGATTTGCTTTTCTTTTCCTGTATACAGTCCTTCTCCTTTCAGGTAGGTACCTCCGCGTTCGAGATCAAACAAAATTTTATCTCTTATTTCCTGGTGTTTTTCTGAAATAATAAGCAAAGCTTTGTGGTAATTTCCCCCTTCGAGGGTCATGTCGATTGCTTTTCCGGTAATATAAATTACCACCCACGAGTACAGCGGTATTTGCCAATCATGGAAAGCTGCCAATCCGAGCAAGACAATGACCGAATCAACATAAATCATCAGTTGTCCAAGTTGCAAGCCGGTGTATTTTGCAATGATCATGGCAATAATATCAGAACCTCCGGAAGTGGCCCGCGATTTAAAAATAAGTCCCAGCCCGAAGCCGATCAGCACGCCGCCAAACACACATGAAAGCAAAACATCGGTGACCAGCGGGGCATCGCCTACTTCGCGAAAATAGGTGATTACGTCCATGAAAACGGATGAAAGCACAAAGCCGACGACCGTTTTCACACCAAAGCGCGGTCCTAGTATTTTTATTCCTGCAAAAGTCAACGGAATATTCATTACCAATCCAAATAACCCGATCGGAATACCGTCGGGCCAAAATGAAAACCAGCCTTGCGAAAGGTAGTGAACGACAATGGCGATACCGTAAACACCTCCGGGCACTATTCTGTGCGGCGAAATAAAAAACACAAAACCAACCGCCAGGATAAAGGAACCTAAAACAATCAGGCTGTAACTTTTAAACCATTTCAGGCTAAATAGTTTGTCATTTTGAAGGAATGTCATAACTGAAAATTTTTAGTACAAATTAAACGGGAGCAAGCGGGATTAACGTTGACTTTCATCAGCGAAATTAACACATTTCAGCCAATTACAGAGATAGAATTCCGATGCCTGATATTTTAGATTGCCTGATGTTTATAGGTTTGATTGTCTGAGTATCTGATTTGGTATCTTATATATTGATTTTATCTTTGCCTGCATGTCGGAGATTAAAAGATATTTTATTGAAGAAATGAATCGCCGCGGGAAAGCGGGTGAAGCATTTGCTTTTCTGATCGACTTCGATTTTCAGAAACCACGGTTATTCAGGATGGAAGGTTCTTCTGATGAAATTCTCTGGCAAACACCCTTTCATCGCAACTTTCAGGAAAAAGAAATTGAAAACAAACCTTTTCTTTGGGAAACAGAAAGCATTACGGCAGAGCGTTACAATGATGCTTTTTACAAAGTGCAGAAGGAAATTCACAACGGAAATACCTATTTGTTAAACCTTACTTTTCCGAGTAGGGTCGTTACCAACCTGGGGTTTGAGGATATTTTTTACCGCAGCCATGCTTTGTATAAACTATTTCTGAAAGACCGTTTTGTGTGTTTTTCTCCTGAGATTTTTATCCGCATCAACGACGGAATAATTTCCTCGTACCCGATGAAAGGCACCATTGACGCGTCGTTTCCCGATGCGAAGGAAATCCTGTTGAAAGACCCGAAGGAACTGGCTGAACACAACACAATTGTCGACCTGATACGCAACGACATGAGCCTTGTTGCTGAGAATGTTTCGGTGGAAAAATTCCGGTATATCGACCGTATTAAAAACAACCGGGGCGAACTGCTCCAGATGAGCTCGAAAATCACCGGGAAATTACCAGCCGATTATGCTGAAAATATCGGCACGATCATTGCCAAAATGCTTCCGGCCGGATCAATTTGCGGGGCGCCGAAAAAGAAAACCGTCGAAATTATCAAAGCGGTCGAATCATACGAAAGAGGCTACTATACCGGCATTTTCGGCATTTTCGATGAAAAAAATCTCGATAGCTGTGTGCTTATCCGCTACATTGAACAAACCAACGAAGGCTTGATTTTTAAAAGCGGTGGTGGCATTACTTTTTTAAGCGATTGCGAAAGCGAATACAACGAACTGATTCAAAAAATCTATGTTCCAGCTACTTGAAACTATAAAACTTGAAAACGGGATACTTTTCAACCTGAAATATCACAACCTGCGTTTCAACAATGCACGGCATGCAATTTTCGGAATTTCGGAAGAATTGAGCCTGGAAAACATCATTTGCATCCCGGAAGAATTCAGGCAGGGATTGTACCGGTGCCGGATCATTTATTCCGAAGAAATAGAAAAAATTGAATTTATTCCTCACCGGCTTCGCAGCATACAAAGTCTGAAAGTGGTAGTTGATGACCAAATAGAGTACAGTTACAAATTTGTCAGCCGAGAACCGATCAATCAGCTTTTTGAAAAAAGGGAAGGTTGTGATGAGATTATCATCGTAAAAAACGGACTTGTTGCCGATTGCTCAATTGGTAATCTCATTTTTTACGATGGTCAAAAATGGTGGACCCCTTCTGTTCCGTTGCTCAACGGGACCCGCAGGATGCAGCTTTTGGAAGAAGGACTGGTGTTTGAAAGAGAAATCAGCGCCGGAGAAATTTTCAGTTTTCAAAAAGTTGGAATCATCAATGTATTTTACGGGTTGGAAAACCTGCCTGAAGTTCCTGTTTCGTACATTAAAAAATGAAATGACCAATATCTAAATTCCATGCTTCAACGGGCTCAGCAACACAGCAAGCAATAACCAGTATCTAAAATCCGGGTATCCGGCATCGATGCGAAATCAAACTATTTACACCTTTATCTGTTATTGCTTTAAATAAAAAGACAGGCTATTATGCTTCGACGTTTAAAAAACAGATGGAATATAGAATCAAATTTTCAGTTGCTGATTATTTTTTTTGTGTTTAGTATTACCGGGAGTAGTGCACTTTGGGTAAAAAAACAACTTTTCGGGCTGGTTGGTTTTGATGATTCTTTGCCATTTTCACTTCGTCTGCTTCTCAGTATCTTACTTATTACCCCGATTTATCAGGTACTCCTTATTTTATTCGGGGCAGCATTGGGGCAGTTCCGTTTTTTTTGGGAGCTTGAGAAAAAGATGGTACAGCGATTCGCTTTTAGCAGGAAAACAAATTCTATTCAGGAATAATGATGACCAGTATTTTGATAACCTTGATCGCAATAAATATTTCAGAAAACGACAATAAAGCCGGAAATATGGAAACTGCAACATTTGGCGGAGGCTGCTTTTGGTGTACCGAAGCTATTTTTAAAAGTTTAAAAGGGGTAGAAGAAGTTTCTTCGGGTTATTCCGGCGGAACCATGGATAACCCGCTGTACGACGATGTTTGTTCGGGTGAAACCGGCCATGCTGAAGTAATTCAGATTGAATTTAATCCGGCGGTGATCAGTTTTCGCGAGTTGCTCGAAGTATTTTGGTCGACTCATGATCCAACCACTTTGAATCGTCAGGGAGCCGATGTTGGCACGCAATATCGCTCGGTACTATTTTACCATTCCGAAGAACAGAAGAAAATCGCCGAACGTTACAAAAAGGAACTGAACGACTCGAATGTTTTCAACAAACCCGTAGTGACCGAAATATCGCCTTTAAAAAAGTTTTACAAGGCTGAAAATTACCACCAGGATTATTTTGAAAACAACTCAACCAAAGCGTATTGCCAGATTGTGATTGTTCCAAAGCTGAAGAAATTCAAAGAGATTTTTGGCGCGAAACTAAAATAGCTTTCTCTGTGGCTCTGTGATTAACTCTTTTCCCCTCTGTGGTTAATAATATTTTTACCACACGGAGTTTGTATACAGAGTTTCACCGGGTTAGAACATCTGCATTTCGTGCAGGCGTTTGTAGCGGCCGTTTCGTTCAATCAGTTCGTCGTGGGTTCCCTGTTCAACAATCTTGCCTTCGTGGAAAACGCAAATCAGGTCGGCATTGCGCACGGTTGACAGGCGATGTGCGATAACCAGCGAGGTACGGTTTTTCATCAGGTTTTCGAGCGCATCCTGCACCAGACGTTCCGATTCGGTGTCGAGCGCCGAAGTGGCTTCGTCCAGGATCAGTATCGGCGGATTTTTCAAAATGGCACGGGCAATACTCAGTCGTTGGCGCTGTCCGCCCGACAGTTTACTGCCCCGGTCACCGATCATGGTGTCGTATCCATTTTCTGTTTCTATGATAAAATCGTGTGCATTGGCAACTTTCGCGGCAGCAATAACTTCCTTTTTTGTCGTGTTTTCAACGCCAAAAGCAATGTTGTTGTAAATGCTGTCGTTAAACAGGATGGCTTCCTGGTTCACATTACCCATCAGGTCGCGCAGGTCGTGCAATTTCAATTGGCGAATATCGGTTCCGTCGATAAAAATACCACCTTCGGTTACATCATAAAAACGGGGCAACAAGTCGACGAAAGTGGTTTTACCGCTTCCCGACTGGCCTACCAGTGCAACTGTTTTCCCCTTCGGAATACTGAGCGATACATTTTTCAATACCAGTTTTTCTTCGTATGCAAAAGTTATATTCCGGTATTCGATTTCCGATTGCAAGGTTTCTATTTGGCGGGCATTGGGCAGTTCAGAGATGGTAATTTCTGCTTTCAGTATCATGTCGATGCGGTCCATGGCTGCCAGCCCTTTTTGTATGCTGTAAAGCGCAGTTGTAAATGCTTTTGCAGGATTGATAATCTGGTAGAAAATTCCCAGGTAGGCGATAAATTCAGGGCCCGAAAGTTCACTGTTTTTTCCCAGGATAAGGGTTCCGCCAAACCAAACGACCACCACCATGACGATGGTTCCCAGAAATTCGCTCATCGGGTGGGCCAGCTCGCGGCGGCGCATCAACCGGTTCATTATCGAACGGTACTGATACAGTTCGTCATTGAAACGGGCATCCATTTTCTTTTCAGCATTAAATGCTTTGATAATCCGCAAACCACTCAGTGACTCTTCGATAATGGTCAGTAAAACGCCCATCTGATCCTGTCCTTCGCGCGATACTTTTTTCAGCGATCGTCCCACACGACCAATGATAAAACCCGCAATGGGCAATAACAGGAAAATGAAAAGGGTCATTGTCGGGCTCATAACCAGCAACGAAATAAGCAAGACAAGGATCATGATCGGATTTTTCAGGAACATGTCGAGCGACGACATGATTGAATTTTCGACCTCGGTAACATCACCGGTAATCCGGGCCATGATATCGCCTTTTCGTTCGTCGGAAAAGAAGCGCATGGCCAGTCGCAGGATTTTATAATATATCTGTTGACGGATGTCTTTTACCACGCCATTTCGGATGTACACTGCTTCGTAGGCCGCCATGTAAGCGAATGCAACTTTAAGCATGGTTGCAAAAATTACAAACACGCCAACAATAAGTAAAGTTGCTCCTGGTCCGTATACGTTTTTAACGTAGGTGACGTAATAATAGGCATTGTTTTTTATCGCGTCAAGATTTAGCGACCAGTCGACCAGCGTTTTTACTTCTTTCGATGTTTCGAAAATGATATCCAGTATCGGAATCATCATCATCACCGAAAAAACGGTAAATAATGCAGACAGAATATTATAAAGGAAATTCAATATTAAGCGGCTTTTGTAAGGAGGAATGAATCGCCGCAGTATGTTCATAAAATCTTTCATGTGCTGGTTTTTTGTTATGCCGTCGTGTTATCACTCATTTGGATTTATGTAGCGTCTTTTTAAATGCCCTAAAGAGTTCGGAACTATACGCAGTGGGCATTTGCAGAAGATTTCCGGTCAATCCCGATTACTATGGGACTGAGCGGAAAGACACACACCGAAAACCATTGCTGCCGAATTTGCGGGTAGCTGATGTTATTATGGTGTGTAATTGGTTACAAAAATGTCAGGCCTACTTTTTTATTTAGACCTTTCTCGAAAATCCGAATCAGTGTCGATAATTGAATATTGCCTTTAGCGTTTTCAATTTTTGAAATATAGCTTTTCTTGGTTCCTGCTTTTATCGCAAGTTGTTCTTGGGTCATATTCGCAGTTTTTCTTGCTTCCTTAAGCATCTCGCTTACGATGAACATTTGAGCGCCTTCTTCATATTCATTTCGGCTTTCAGTCCCAATTTTGCCGTGTTCTTTTTCTATGAGTTCATCAAATGTTTTTATTCCTTTATAATCAGTCATGTTTTTATTTTTTAGATTCAAAATACTCCTTTTTTATCCTCATTGCCTTTTCAATCTCATTCATTGGTGTTTTTTGTGTCTTTTTTTGAAAACCATTAAATAGAATAATCAGCTTTCCTTCGTCAAAACAACAGAATACCCGGTAAATATTTGATTGGTATTCAATTCGTATTTCATAAAGTCCATCGTATCCTGTCATAGGAGATAAAAACTTTTCCGGAACTCTGTCAACCTGCCTTATCAAGTCAAGTACATACTGAACTTTCTGTTTGACCTTTATATCCAGCTCTTTATAAAAGTCGGTGAAGTAGTCTCCATGAAATATTATTTGTCTCGTCATGTGCGAAAAGTTATCTCCAAAGATAACAGGTCTTTTCTGAATTCCAAATATCTTAGTGAAATTGCAGAGTCTTTCATGAACCGGATATTATGTACCATAACGTTTGGCGGTCGTTAATTATTTTCTCCTGTTTCAAAGTTTTGTAATGTTTTTCCCGATTTCATTTTCCATTCAGTCAATCCATTTGCACTCCTACCCATTATTATCATTGCAGCCGAAGACGAACTGCTAAATAAATAATCTCGCTTTAAAATCATTTTGTCTTTATCCATAATAATAACTCCCTCAGAAATCAATGTATCCCGAAGTTTTTGCATTGTTTTAGGATAAGAATTTGTTACTGGGTCAGCAACTTGTGAATTTTCAAAAACTACAAAACCTTCGTTTGTTGTTTTGCCTATTCCATTTGCTCCTCGTACGGCAGTAATGTAAAATAAATCTTCGTCATTATCGGACTGCACTTTAGTATCAACTTGTCTAATCTGCTCAAAGGCATTGTATCCAAGAGTGCTAACCAAAGTCAAAATATTTGATAAAAATTCTTCCATTTCTGCTTTATCAGACTCGGAAATACTCGATTGTGTTGGTTTTTGGTTATTAATCAGTTCGTATCGGTTTGCTGAAGATGCAATCTCATGAAGTCTATTTTCCAAATATTTTATGTGTGCTTTATTTAAATTATCGTCCTTGCTTATAAACACAATCGTCTCATTCCAAAAATCCTTTTCTTTTATATGCTGTGTAATTCGATTAAAAATATTTTCAGCCTCTCCAATGTACAATTGTCCTTTTTCAGACAAATCCGCACTTTTATTCAATAGCATGTAAACTCCAGTTGTCTGTATCTCTGGTCTATCGGTGCAAATTTTAATCGAGTTACGAGGAAGTTTATAGGCTTTACCTGTCCAATTTGACAATTCACAAGTCAGTCTCCCGTTTGTGTCTCCATCAATCAAGAATAGTTTTATCGTTTTTCCAAATTTCATATCATTGTTGTAGTGTCTGGTTACTAATAAATCCCCGTATAATTGTGAGGACTAATCAGTTTCAGCCGTACTTTCAATTCATCGCTGATTTCAAGCGTGTCAATAAATGTATGAATGGCCTGCTGGTCAATTTTGGTATTTACACGGGTCAGGTTCAGCAAAGCCTCGTACGGGTTTGGGTAACCTTCACGGCGCAGGATCGTCTGAATGGCTTCGGCAACTACAGGCCAGTTTTTATCCAGATCGGCATCAATTGCGTCTTTGTTCAGCAATAGCTTGTTCAGTCCGCGCATGGTCGAGTTAATTGAAATCAGCGTGTGTGCCAGCGGGACGCCGATGTTGCGGAGAACCGTCGAGTCGGTGAGGTCGCGCTGCAAACGCGATACCGGCAATTTGGCGGCCAGATGCTCGAACAGCGCATTGGCAAGGCCAATGTTTCCTTCCGAATTTTCGAAGTCAATCGGGTTTACCTTGTGTGGCATGGCCGACGAACCAATCTCACCCTTTTTAATTTTTTGCTTGAAATATTCCATCGAAATGTATGTCCACATGTCGCGGTCTAAATCGAGGATAATATTGTTGATACGTTTCATCGCATCGAAAATGGCTGCGTGATTGTCGTAATTGGTGATCTGGGTGGTGTATCTTGAACGTTTCAACCCCAAATAGTTTTTCAAAAATTTAGTTCCGAATTCGTCCCAGTTAATTTCGGGGTAAGCAAGATGATGCGCGTTGTAATTCCCGGTTGCCCCGCCAAATTTGGCATCGATAGAAATACTTTTTAGTTGGCTGATTTGCTCTTTTATTCGTTCAACAAATACGCGGATTTCCTTTCCCAGCCGGGTGGGGGAAGCCGGTTGTCCGTGGGTTTTTGCCAGCATGGGAATGTCGGTCCATTCGTCGGCCAACTCTTCCAGTTTTGCAGTCAGTTCAGCCATTGCCGGGTAATATTCTATTTCCAGCGCATCCTGAATGGATTTTGGAACGGCTGTATTGTTAATGTCTTGCGAAGTCAGTCCGAAATGAATAAACTCTTTGTCTGCCGAAATTCCCAGTTTGTCGAATTCTTCCTTGATGAAATATTCAACGGCTTTTACATCGTGATTGGTCACTTTTTCAACGTCTTTTACACGCCGGGCATCTGCCACTGAAAAATCAGCATAAATTTTCCGGAGCGCGGCGAATTTCGATTTGTCGAAACTACTGAGTTGTGGCAATGGCAACTCGCACAAGGCGATGAAATATTCAATTTCAGTGATTACCCGGTATTTTATCAGGGCATATTCGGAGAAATAATTCTGAAGGTTTTCAACTTTTGAACGGTAACGCCCGTCGATTGGCGAAATAGCGGTCAGTAAATTTAATTCCATGATTGTATTTTTTCGAGTTCCAAAGTTAACAAATATTTTTAGCGAAGGAATCACTGTTATTTACAGGGCGGCTCAAGTCACCTTGTGGATAACAACTCAGGAATAACTATTCATCTGGTCGACTTTTTGCCATGTGATTTTTTTATAAACAAATATCCTGTTTACATATAGAATTGCTCCGGCATAGAGTGGAATCAGCATCAGGTTTGCAAAACTGAACCAGTGGTGCAGTAAAAACCAATGGAAAAAACCAAGTGCCACTGTAGGTATCGTTATGATGAGAAATTTTAATAAGGAAGTACTTCCCTGCAAAGTGACTTTCTCCATACTGAAAGGGAATCCCAAATGCTGCAAATAGTAATGCAGTATAGTAAACAAATAGATAACCTGTAATGCAATCAAGACATCGGGCAAAACACGAATACCCCAGATTGAACAAACAACTGTGCCTACCATCAAATAAAGCGGAATAAAAAACCGCACAAAAGCTGCTTTTATGCTTCCTTTAAAGAAAATGGCAGGAGTAGACAGCGGTATCGACTTAAATATCCATGTTTCATGTTGATTGTTGCCTGTAAGCAGAGCGCCGGGTAGTGTGACGGCAACAATAATAAAGACATATAAAACCAACAAAAATTTGTCGCTTTCAACCAGCGTAGAGAAACTAAACCCTTTGCTGAAAATTGGTACTACAATCATGAACAGGATGTATCCAATAGACGGGAGTAGTGTTTGTTTTAGAATGCGTTCGCGCCCGGTCATTTTCCACATCAGTTTAAATGCGGCTTTTTCTTCTGCTGAATAAACAAACAGCGACTCCATCGTTCGGAACCAAAGATTTTCCCTCGTATTCTCTGCTTTTACTTTTGAAGTCCGGTCTCCTTGTTCCAGATCCATTAATTTTTGGTTAAATACCGGAGTCAGATATTTCCCGGTTAAATAAATGGCAATGGCAGGTACAATTAATGCTTCAGTAATAAAAATAAAATGTTGGAGATCGAAATTCTGTGTAGATATTGCTTCAATGAATCCGGAAAAGAATGCAGGAGGAATAAAAAATGTGTACCAGTGAACAGGTAAAACCATGTTTGTAATAACTGATCGGTCAATCATATTTACACCCAATTGGTAGCCGGCCATAAACAGAATGGCAACGATGATCTGGAAATACATCAGTATGCTTTTCAGCCGTTCGCCACTGGCTATGCGCATGATAACCAAATACAAGATATTCGACAAGAACAAGGTGAATAATACATTCGGAAAAATGGTAAAGACAAATGCCAAAGCTGAACCAATTCCGAATTTAAAGATTGCCACAATAAACGATGGCACAGAAAGATTAAAGGCCATCATGGTCAGATAAATGAAAACATGGGCGCTGCGAGCCAACCCAATGGTATTTCCTTTGATTGGAAGAGGTTGAATAATTGTATTCTCGCTTGTGTCGAACAAGATCGTTGTGAATTCGGAAACAATCATCATGGCCATTAATATCATCACGAGCAGATGGGCAAAATAAAAATATGTGAAAGGCGACTTGATGGTACCCAGAATTATAATAAAAATCAGTCCCATGAATATCTGTGAAAAAGATTGTTTGACTAACATCTTCACATGGTTCTGATCTTTTGTTTTCGTTAAACCTGTCACACGACGGTCGTCTTGTGTCAGTTTTAGTTTCAGTATTGAAATAAACTGATTGTAATCGGCTCCCATCGTTTCGATAAAACGACGGAAAGGGCTGAACAAGGAAAGAATAAAATTGATCATAGCCTATTTTTCGAAAGCGTTGATAAATGCCCCGGCTTTTTCCCCATGTCCCGTATTTCCGGTTAACCGTGTAAACATTTTTTCGAGGTTTTCATCATTCGATAGCTGCTTCAATTCATCAAACGATCCGTCAGCAATGACTTTCCCATTGTCGATTAAAATAATACGGTGTGATATTTTCTCTACCACATCCATCAGGTGCGAGCTGTAAAAAATGGTCTTTCCGTCACGGGCAATCTGGGTGAGCATTTCTTTCACCATAATTACGGAATTGGCATCGAGCCCCGAAAGCGGCTCGTCCATGAAAACAATATCCGGGTTGTGGATGAGTCCCGAACATATCAGTACTTTTTGTCGCATTCCTTTCGAAAATGTTGCAATCCGCTGATTTGCATTAGGCTTCATTTCGAAGATGTCAAGTAGCGCTTCCGCTTTTTCTCGGGTTCGTTCTGCTTCCATTCCGCGCATTTCGCCTAAAAACCCCATAAATTCGATTGGGGTAAGCGATTCGTATAGCGAAGCATTTTCGGGAATGTAACCGATCTGTTTTTTTATCTCAAGACTATCGGTCCGGAGGTTTTTACCCAGCATCGTAATTTCGCCCTGAAAGTCAGTAATTAAACCACACAGAATTTTTACAGTGGTCGATTTTCCGGCTCCATTGGGACCAATATAACCAATAATTTTTCCTGGACTAATCGTCAGATCAATTCCTTGCAGCACTTCTTTCTTCCCATATCTTTTACGTAGCTGGCTAATTTCAATAACAGTTTTGTTGTTCATGAGATGAAGGAATAAAATGGTTGTTTTCTGAAATCAAATATACAACATAGTTTGAAAACTGTGTTTCTCTTTACCATAAGGAAACCCAGAGTCACATAGAAAATATGCTCCGTTATTTATGATTTTCGCATCAGGAGAACCATATTAAATAATTAACTTTGATTAAATCGAAAAAAAACAAAGTTATGCGTCCGATTTTTTTTACATTTCTTCTGATTTTTACATCTTTTTTTAGTTGTACCGATACTAAAAGCCAGATGATTGATAAAACTACAGTAAAAGAACTTGATCTTGACCGTTATTTGGGAACGTGGTACGAAATTGCCCGTTTTCCGCATTCGTTCGAGAAAGGGCTGGTCGGGGTAACTGCAACCTATTCGAAGCGCCCCGATGGTAAAATTAAAGTGTTGAACCAGGGCCGGAAAGAAAGTCTTGACGGCGAAATATCAGTTGCTGAAGGCAAAGCAAAAATTCCTGATCTATCGAAACCGGCGAATTTAAAAGTTGCTTTTTTCTGGATTTTCTATGCCGAATACAATGTGCTGGAACTTGATGAAAATTACCAGCATGTACTGATTGGCAGTTC
Source organism: Prolixibacteraceae bacterium (assembly GCA_003506435.1). GTDB lineage: Bacteria > Bacteroidota > Bacteroidia > Bacteroidales > Prolixibacteraceae > GWE2-42-39. The sequence goes on along the minus strand of DOAQ01000046.1, from coordinate 452,931 downwards.
CAGCGACAAGTATTTGTGGATTTTAAGCCGAAGCCCGCAAATGGATGAAGCGACTTATCAAAGTCTGGTTGAAAATGCCCGGCAACGCGGTTATGACGTGAGTAAACTGGTAAAGGTTCCGCAACAGGAAAAATAGTGAACGGTTTAAAGTTGATTAGTCGTTCAGAAACCTCTTTGTTAGTCCGTCGTAATTTTCAATACGCCGGTCGCGAAGAAAAGGCCAGATGCGGCGCACATCTTCCGAACGCGAAATGTCGACTTTTACAATCAGATTCTGTTCATTGCTATTGTCAGCCTGTGCCAAAAATTCGCCCTGCGGACCGCAAATAAAGCTGCTGCCCCAGAATTGGATACCTTTTGAACTTCCGGAAGAATCGGCTTCATATCCGACCCGGTTGACACTGACAACGGAAAGCCCATTGGCAACTGCATGTGAACGCTGAATGGTAATCCATGCATCTTTTTGTCGCGTTTTTTCATCCTCTGCATCTCGTGGGTCCCAACCAATGGCGGTAGGATAAATGAGTATTTCGGCGCCTGCAAGGGTCATTAAACGGGCAGCTTCGGGGTACCACTGGTCCCAGCAAACCAACACACCGAGTTTGCCAACCGATGTCTGAATGGGGGAGAACCCCAGATCTCCGGGTGTGAAATAGAATTTTTCATAAAAACCCGGATCATCGGGAATATGCATTTTTCGGTATTTACCGGCAATGCTGCCGTCTTTCTCAAAAACGACAGCAGTATTGTGATACAGGCCCGCAGTTCGTTTTTCGAAGAGCGAAGTCACCAAAACAATTTTGTATTTTTTTGCCAACTCTCCATAGAACTCGGTCGATGGGCCGGGTATGGTCTCTGCCAACTCAAACAGGTCTACATTTTCGGTCTGGCAAAAGTACAGGCTGTTATGCAGCTCCTGCAAAACCACCAGTTCAGCTCCCTGCCGGGCGCAATCGGCAATATTAGCTGCCAGTTTCTGTTTGTTCACGTCAGTATTTGACGTATTGGTTTGTTGTATCAGGCCAACAGTTATTATTTTGCTGCTCATATTGCGTTGTTTAAAATTTAAATCACCCCTTCGGGAAACTGCATGCTGATGCAGTGCACCGAACCATGTTGTTTAATCAAAGGTACACTGTTGATTGGAATGATCTTCCTGCCGGGAAAAAGTTTCTCAATGATTTTAGTTGCTTCAGTATCTTGTTTCACGCCGTAAACAGGGAACAGGACGGCTTCATTTATAATCAGAAAATTTGCATAGGTCGCAGGCAGCCGGTGACCATCTTCTTCGTAAACAGCATCAGGAAACGGAAGCGGAACCAGGTTGAACGGTTGCCCGTTCTGGTCAGTCAGTTGCTGCAATTCGGCTTCCATTTTTTTCAGCGCTTGGTAATGAATATCGCTCTGATCATTGCATTTTACGTATGCAATAGTGTCTTCCGAACAAAACCGTACCAGCGTATCAATGTGGCTATCGGTGTCGTCGCCTGCAAGAAAACCATGATCGAGCCAGAGTATTTTTTCTGAATGAAACGTATTTTTCAGGATGAATTCTATTTCATTTTTACTGAGATGCTCATTTCTGTTTTTCGAAAGCAGGCACTCGCTGGTAGTGAGCAGGCAACCTGCATTATTGCTTTCAATGGCACCGCCTTCGAGAGTAAAAAATGAAAAATCACGCAATTCAATTCCTTCCTGAAATGCTTTTTGTTTGAAAAGATTGGGTGTTATCTGATTGTCGTGGTAGGCGGCAAATTTCATTGCCCAGCCATTGAACCGGAAATTCAGTAAAACCGGGTTCCCGTTTTCAATAATTGTAATTGCCCCATGGTCGCGCGCCCAGGTATCGTTCAAAGGCATTTCACGAATAATCAGGTTCTCATCTTCGGTCTGTAAAAATGAAGGCAACAGATTTTTATTACGACATACAAGAAGTAATTTTTCGCGGGCCATAATTTCGCGGGCCATTTGCCAGTAAACCGGCAAAACTTCATCGAGTATTGGTTCCCAGTCGGTTTGTGCATCGGGCCAGGTAAGCTGCACGCCGCTTTGTGCGAGCCATTCGGCCGGAAAATATGAATTCGGATTTGTCATGGCCCAAAAATACGGAAAATCGGATTGAATCGGGAAAATCAAACAATAAAAAAGCCCCGCCTGTAAGGTGAGAGGTACGTCTCGGCGGGGCATATAGTAATAAAAAATGTCGTTACAATAATATTAAAAAATCAAATATTTCTGAGTCTTTCGACTAAATCCTATTTTCCTTTTCTCCATCTTCGCATTACTCCTCGTGGCTGAGGCTGTCCAAAAGCCTGGGATCGAGTCATCCCGATCCCGAGCATCGGGATATCATCTTTCTAATAATCAGACCCTTAAATACCCTGAAATTTCGGGGCAGGGTGACGCGAATTGCGGATTTTAGAATTTTTTAGAAGGACAGCCTCTTTTAAATAGTGAATTTATAATTCACATAACAATGAAGGGCAAAAGAATCAAACAAAAATTTCCATTAATAATGGAAACTATTATCCATTAATAATGGAAACTATTATTTTTGTCTTTATAATCAACGAGTAACGACATGATACAGATCGAATTTCTCAAGGAAATATTGCTACATCAGCATGAAAACATCCTGTCGAAAGATACAGGAATGGCGAGGGAGCAAATACAATCGTTGCCCGATTCGAAGTCTCATGCATTGATTGTTTCAGGTATTCGCCGTTGCGGAAAGAGTACATTGCTGTTCCAATTGCTAAGAGAAAAATTTCCCGATGCCATTTATCTGAATTTTGATGACCCGAGGCTTTATGATTTTGGCGCCGACGACTTTAATAAACTGGACAAGCTGATTGGTGAAAGTAGCAGTTCTGTACTCATGTTCGACGAGATACAGCTTGTAAATGGCTGGGAAAGATATGTGCGCCAGAAATTAGACGAGAATTACCGTGTTTTTGTTACCGGTTCAAATGCTTCGCTATTGAGCAGTGAACTGGGGTCGAGCCTCACGGGTAGGCAAATTACCAAAGAGCTTTTCCCGTTTTCATATAGTGAATATTGCCGTTTCCGTCAAATAACTCCCGGTATAGAGGCTACGTTATCATACATGAAAGAGGGCGGTTTCCCCGAGTATCTTAAACGGAAAAACAGTGAGATACTGACTTCATTGCTCAACGACATATTGGTACGCGACATTGCAGTGCGTTACAATATAAGGGATGTACGCACCTTGCAACGCTTAACCCTTTTTTTGCTGGCTAACGTTGGCAACCGGATTACCGGCAATAAATTAAAAAACAACTTTGGCATATCGTCAACTACCACTATCCTGGAATATTTTTCGTATTTGGAACAGTGTTACTTATTGTCGTTTGTCCCGATGTTCGATTACTCTTTGAAAAAGCAAAATGTTTATCCTAAAAAGGTTTATGCCATCGATAGCGGGCTGGTCGAAAATACAACACCCCGGTTCAAAAGTGACGATGGGCATAAATTGGAAAATTTGATTTTTTTGTTTATCAGGGAGAAAACGAAAGATATTTTCTATTATTCAGGCTCGGGAGAGTGCGATTTTCTGGTCATGGAAAAAGGAGTTATTGCCGAGGCCATACAAGTATGTTTGGAACTTGATACCGAAAACCTGCAAAGGGAAACATCCGGTTTGTTCGAAGCAATGAAAAAGTTCCAACTGGACAAAGGAACCATCGTGACCCTTTCTCAATCAGATAGTTTTTCGCAGGAAGAAATGAAAATTGAAGTAATACCGTTTCATGAATATTGTCGGGATAAACAATGACCTTTTAAAAAGAAATGTTCTTTGAGATGACGTTGTCAAATTCACAGGCCAAACTCCTCAATTAGTTCTCTTGCGACGAAATTCTACTTCCCTTTTCTCCATCTTCGCATTACTCCTCCCAATTGTGGGGTAGGCGAAGCAATATCTTTGTTAACAAATTTTACATCGCCGATCGAGTAAAAAGCCTGTGGGTTATAGGTGCGGATTATTTCAATTACCGTCGGGATGTCGGCCCGTTTGATGATGGAATAAATGATGCCCACCTGTTCAACGGCTCCCTGTGCTTCGAGATAAGTAATGCCATAGCCAGCTTCCTTTAGTTTACCGATCAGCACATCGGCGCTTTTGCGGGTGATGATTTGCAATTGAACGATTCCCATTGCCAGTCGTTCTTCAATGATCAGCCCGATATAATTACCGGTGGCAAAACCGGCCCCGTATGCGACATAAGCTACCCAGTTGTCAATGTTTTGAACAATTTTACTCATCGCTATTAGCCAAATGATGACCTCAAAAAAGCCGAGGATCGGGGCAACCAGCTTCTGTCCTTTTGAAACCATCACAATGCGGATTGTCCCGATAGTTACATCGGTAATACGCGCAAAGAAAATCATCAGGGGCAATAAAACGTATGAAAATAAATCGCTGTTATATAAAGCTTCCATTCGATATTCTGATTTCTGCTAAATTAGGAAATAGGGAGAATAACTTCGTTACATATTCAGAAAAAAGATTGGTTGTCCGGATAACCTCTTTCCCAGAAACGATTAATCGTATTTTTAAAATTCGCTTGTAAAATGGAACCGGATATCTTTGAATTCGTCCTGTGCCATTTGGAGGATGAATGACGAATCGGCCATAAACACATCGCGGCCCCGTTTGTCTTTGGCCATTTTCTGGTGTTTTCGTTTTTTGAATTCGTCGAGTTTTTTCGGGTCATCGCATTCAATCCAACAGGCTTTGTACATCGATAAAACTTCGAAACGGCATTTAGCCGTGTATTCGTGTTCCAAACGATATTGAATCACTTCAAACTGAAGCTGTCCAACCGTTCCGATGATTTTCCGTCCGTTAAACTGGCTGGTAAACAACTGGGCCACCCCTTCGTCCATCAACTGGTCGATGCCTTTGTTCAACTGTTTGGTTTTCATTGGGTCTGCATTTTCCATATAGCGGAACAATTCAGGAGAGAAACTTGGCAATCCTTTGAAATGGATATCTTCTCCTTCGGTCAGCGTGTCGCCAATAATAAAATTGCCGGTATCCGGCACGCCAATAATATCGCCCGGGAAAGCTTCATCCACAATTTCCTTTTGCGAAGCCATAAATGCAGTCGGACTTGAAATGCGGAACGTTTTCCCCAACCGTACATTTTTGTACATGTTATTCCGTACAAACTGACCGGAACAAACTTTCACAAACGCAATCCGGCTGCGGTGGTTCGGGTCGATGTTGGCATGGATTTTAAAGACAAACCCGCTGAACTTTTCTTCGTCAGGCTTTACTTCTCTTTCTTCAGTATAGCTGGGACGCGGAAATGGCGCAATCTTCAGGAAAGTATCAAGTAATTCCTGAACGCCAAAATTATACAGTGCGCTGCCAAAAAATACCGGGGCAAGATTTCCTGCCAGATATTCATTTACGTCCAGTTCGGGGTAAACACCTTCGACCAGTTCCAGTTCTTCACGCAATATTTTAGCGTCATTGCGAATGTAATTTTCCAGTTCCGGGTTGTTAATATCGTCGAAAGCAATTATAGGTTCAATTTCCTGAACATTTGGATTGAACAGGTTGAGACTACGGTTATAAATATTGTAAACGCCTTTGAAATCAGGGCCGCTGTTGATGGGCCAGCTCAGTGGGCGCACTTTGATTTTTAGTTGATTTTCAATTTCGTCGAGCAGTTCGAACGAACCTTGTGTGGGGCGGTCGAGTTTGTTGATGAAGACGATGACCGGCGTTTTGCGCATCCGGCATACATTCATTAGTTTTTCGGTTTGCGGTTCAACTCCTTTGGCAGCATCAACGACAATAATTACACTATCAACCGCAGTCAGCGTACGGAAAGTGTCTTCCTGAAAATCCTGGTGACCGGGTGTGTCGAGAATATTCACTTTGTAGCCGTCGTATTCGAATCCCATTACTGAAGTAGCCACAGAAATACCACGCTGGCGCTCGATTTCCATAAAGTCGGAAGTTGCGCCTTTTTTTATTTTATTGCTTTTTACCGCACCGGCCACACGAATCGCACCTCCGAAAAGCAGCAGTTTTTCAGTTAATGTAGTTTTCCCCGCATCGGGATGGCTCACAATGGCAAACGTACGCCGCCGTTCTAATTCTGTTTGAAAATCCATTCACCAGTTTTTAATGACGGCGCAAAAGTAGCAGTTTAAAATGGAAAATTAAATTTCGACCGATAAATTAAGCTCAACGTAAACTCATTAAAAAAATCAACCTCAACCTAATAATTTTAGATTGAGGTTGAACCGAGAATATAGAGGAACAAATTATCCTTCCTGACTTTCGACTGTATTGTCTATCACCATAATTGTTGTCATGGCAATTCCAGCCTGGTGCATAAAGGATATATGGTACATATAATCGCGCTCGGCATATTGATCGATCACATAGCCTTCTTCTTTTGCGCTGAAAAATTTATCGAATGCAGGTAAAAATTTTGAAGTCCGTTCTGCCGCACTGTTTACATTGGCTTTGCTGCCCGTTTTACTGTTTCCCTTTATATTGGCATTGGTAAATTCGGCTTTCAGGTCGGTACATTGTTTTCCATAGCTCAGGAGGTTGGTCTTTATCGTGGCAAAATTTGGGGCTTTCGTATATATCATTTTTGATATTTCACGAACAAATTCGTCTTTACCACGTGTACCCCACTTTACAGATAGAGTGTATCCTGCCGATTTTGATTTATAGACTATTCCACCCTGTCCCATATCATCTGTTCCTTCTGCAAAACCCATACTCTTCATTTTGGCTAGAAATGCATCTTTAGTTAAACCAGTTAACGCTCTGATCTCGGAGATGGAGTTTTTTACATTGGGGGCAAGGGGTTTTGCCGGGCCGGTAGATGGCGCTTCTGCATTCGATACTGCTTGATCATTGACATTGGTCGTATTATTTACAGTACCTTTCACATCAGATACAGCTCCTTTTACTTTGCTCATGGCTTTTTTAAGTGCCTGTCCCTGAGCGTTGTTTTGGTAAATAAAAAAACAAAGCATTACTGCAAACAAAATCCTTGTATAGCTTTTCATTATTCCTTTTTTATAAATGACGGGTTCTGTTAGTTGATTTTTTAGATTGACAATAAAAAGAACCGCTTGGTTTTATTTTCAACCGTTTTTTTTCGAACCTAAAAATAGAAAGTTTAAATTGTATTTGCTATTGAATTTTTGAAGGAATTACAAAATAAAAGCTAAGGATTTGAGTGTTACAATTTTATTTTTTTTACAAGCCGCAACAAAAAAAATAAAATCAAATTTTACATCATTTCGTGGCATTCCGAAAGGCTTTGGAAATGTATCTCCAGTATTTCAGGTGAAATTCGAGCCCTCTTTTTTTAATAATTTCATGATACGTTTTAGGCTTGTCGTCAGGCGAAAATTTTAGTTTTTCGCGGTTCTCATACAATGCAGGTACCTCGGGATGAAACTGGACTGCAAATACATTCTTGTATTTTTCATGACGTATGCCTTCAATAATCTTTCCGTCTTCCGAGCGGGCAGTGGCCACCCAGTTTTTCCCCATCCTGTTTGCCGACTGGTGGTGACTGCTCAAAACCACAGGAAATGAAGATTTTTTATATCCAACTTCATTTTTGAAAAAATCATCGTTGCCAAACAGTATCGGATGAAAATTGATGCCCATAAGTAAACTGTCGGACGAAAGGTTTTGCCAGTAGTTGCGGTGCAACTGGTTTTTCGGAAGCGCAACAATTTCCTGATCGGAGCGGGCATTGTAAATCTGCGCCGGAATATCCTGAACCAGACTGCCGCCGGTTGCCACATTCATGGTTTGCATCCCAAGGCAAAAGCCGGTAACCACAAAATCCGGGTTTTCATTCAGTAAAGGCACAAAATCCGGAGATTGGCTACCGCCCAGGAGATGAAAAATCAGTGATAGTTCAAACAGATGGCGGTTGGGGTCGGTAACTTCCGAATACAGATTATCCTCCGAATAGGCTTCGGGCATAATATCGGGGCCACCAAACAAGATAAGACCGGACGAATTTTCAAAAATCAGCCGAAACAGTTCAGTGCAGTCATTGGCTTTATAAATATCAGGCAGGTTCAGCGGGCCGGTTATTTCCTGAAAATGGATATTTTGCAGGTTTTCTTTTTCCGCAAATCGGAGCGACTGCCCGAAATCGTAACTTTCATCGCGCGAATACACACCAACAAATTCAGCATCACCGGCATCAAAAATTTGGTTTTCCGTCAAAAATAAAATGGTTTTCAGATTCTGAACGGTTGGATGGGCCAATAAAATGTACGATTTATCACGATCAAATTCATCGTTAAAAAATTGCTGTGCAAAAGCTTGCTGTGTAAAAAGAAAAATCAAAAAGAATATCTTCAGGAGATGCAATTTTCTCATGGTTGAAAGCATTTTTATATGCCGAAATTACTGTTTTTACATCGAAGCCTGAAAAAAGTAGCGATATTTGTAATTATTGCTATTTTTATGACTTCGGAAACATATCCTATAATACTTGAAGCATGTCGATGAGAATGTTTTTCATGAGCGCTTTCGGGCTCATTAAATCTACAGTTAAAATTGAACAGGAACACGAACTCCTGTTGACTGCATACAACGAATATTGCAAAGTTGAACAATCGGACGAACTGAAGGAACTGACCGAAATGGAAGCCTTTGTTCAATCGGAAGCTTTTTCCCGGAAAAAGAAGGAAATTGAAAGCCTTGTTTTTAAAGGAAGTCAAGAAGAAGCCTTGCTGAAGGAATTTGCGGTACTTTCGAAAAACAAGAACCTGCAAAAATTTTACAAAACCGGGCAATCATCGGAATTACAACGTTACATGAAAATTGCCGGGTCGGAAACCCTGTCCCGGTATATGACGCTGAAAAAGTACATGGAAGACGGTAGTTTTGCGGCTGAAAAGAAAAAATCGGATGCCGAAGTTTTCAAAGGATCGCCCGAGGAAAAGATTTTGAACGAATTCAAAAACTTGCAAAAAAGCAAAGCTATACAGGTCTTTTTCAAGATAAATGGTTCGCCTGAATTGAAACGTTTTCAGGATTTTGAATTGTCAGACGAACTGAAAATTTTTACCGAACTGAAAGCGAAAGCAGGAAAGGGTTTGGCCGACAAAAACGAGAAAAAACAATTCGAACAACTGAAGAAATCGGCTGCCATTAAATACTATTTCCGGTTTTCCGGTTCGTCAGATTATAAAATTTTCAAAGAAACAGACGATAGTTTCATACCTCAACACTTTCAGGAATTAAAGAGAAAGGTTGAATCTGCTGATTTTCAGAAAAGAAAAGCATATTTGGAAGACCGTAGAAAATTTGAAAAAACGGAAGCATTTGGAAAGTCGGAAGAATATAAGAAGCTGAAAACTTCCGACGATATTCTGTTTTATCAGAAATTCGAAAAATCTTCGGAGCTGAAGAATTACCGGCAGATGGAAAATTCGAAGGAAAAAATCCGCTTTGAAGAATTAAAAACACTGACTTCTTCTAAAGAATTTCTTACCCGTAAAGCATATCTGGAGGATACAAAAAAATGGGAAAAGACCGATGAATACGGGAAATTTAAGCGATACAACGAATTGAAACAGTTGCCAAATATTCAGCGATATTTTAAATACAAAAACAATCAGGAGCTGGATTTCTTCAAAAACTGGCAACTTGTCTTTTCTGATGATTTTAGCGCTGGAAAACTGGATTCATCGAAATGGCAAACAATTTCGTACCGTGGCGGGCAATCATTGAGTAAAAATTATTCGCAACCGGGCGACTTACAGGCTTTCACTTCTGGTGAAAATATTAAAACCGACGGCAAAACCCTGAAAATTGAAACTCGGAAAGAAAAGACAAAAGGATTGGTTTGGCAACTGCCATTCGGGTTTATAGAAAAGGAATTCAATTATAGTTCGGGTTGTGTCAACAGCAGTGGTTCGTTTTGGGGAACCCGCGGAATTTGGGAGGCGAAAGTGAAATACACCCCATTAAAAGGGTTGGTTAGTGTCCTGTTTCTTGCCGGAGAAGATAATACGCAGCAGGTAACTCTTTTGGAAACCGGCGCGAAGAACCGGTTGGGCCTGGTGAGTAGTAAAGACGGGGCGGGCAGCGGGCAAACGGCTGATATTTCCGGTTTGAAAACCGGGCAGTATTATATTTTCAGGCTGGAATGGTCGGAAGGAAAAATGCGGTGGAAAATCAATAATAAAGAAATCCTGACGATTGACAGTCAGGTTCCTGCAATTGAAATGCACCTGAATGCAGCCACCATTGTAGTTGATGAAATTACAAGCGGATTGCCATATACTTTTGAATTTGACTGGATCAGGGTTTATCAAAAGAAATAGGTATATAAAATATCAAGAGCCTGAAGAAAAAAAGCAAGAAAAGCGTTAAAAATTCCCTCCCTTGGAGGATACTGTAATTAAAGCCACTCTCTTTGAGGGTGGTAGTTTACTCACCTTTTATTTTGTAAACAACTGATCCAGCAAATCTTTCCGGTTTTGTTTCAGCAGTTCATTTTTAATTTCGTTGTGATATTCGCGTTTGTACCAGAAAAAGAACTTGCGCTGGGCCAGTTTTTCCTTTTGGCTTTTGGCTGTATATACTTTTTCCATGGTGTACGGATGGTAGCCGGAATAATAAATCACGGTTGCAACAGTCATCGGAGTTGGGGTAAAATCCTGCACCTGTTCCAGTTTGAAATCCAGTTTTTTTGTTTCCACTGCCAGGTTGGCCATGTCTGTATTGTGGCATCCCGGGTGACTCGATATGAAATAGGGTATCAGTTGCTGGTTCAGGTTCTCCGATTTATTGATCTGCTCAAATGCTTCTTTAAACTTGTAAAACAAAGAAAACGAAGGCTTGCGCATCATCTTCAGTACCTGGTCAGAAGTATGTTCCGGCGCTATTTTTAATCTTCCGGAGACATGATGTTTCACAATCTCACGCAGGTATTCGCGGTTGCTGGCATCTACCCGTTGATTGCCGGTTTCCTTTAAAATCATGTCATATCGGATGCCGCTGCCGATGAAAGCTTTCTTCACTTTTGGGTGTTGACGCACTTTCCGGTACAGGTCGAGCATGGGCTGGTGATCGGTATTCAGGTTTTTGCACACATCGGGAAAAACACAGGAAGGGCGTTTGCATTTGCGACAAATTTCTTCGTGAATGCCTTTCATCTTGTACATATTGGCTGACGGGCCTCCCAGATCGGAAATATATCCTTTAAAATCGGGCATCATCGTCAGTTGTTCCACTTCCTTTAAAATCGATTTCTCGGAACGGCTGGCAATAAATTTTCCCTGGTGTGCAGAGATAGTGCAGAAAGTACAGCCGCCAAAACATCCCCGGTGAATATTCACCGAATGGCGGATCATTTCGTAGGCAGGGATGGCACTTTTATTTTTATAGCGCGGATGGGGAAGACGGGTAAACGGCAAATCGTAAAAACGGTCAATTTCCTGTTCTTCGAGCGGCGGCCATGGAGGATTGACAACTACCTGCTGATTTCCAATATGCTGAATCAATTTGCTGGCCTCCACCTTGTTCGATTCTTCTTCGATGTGCATGAAATTTTTGGCATATTTCTTTTTATCCTGAAGGCATTCTTCGTGCGAAGCGAGGGTTAATTCGTTCCATTTTTTCTGAGTTGCATATTTTTCATTTTGATCGACCAGAAAAGCCGTTTGCGGAATATTGGTTAGTTTGAGAGCATTGACACCGCGCTGTACCAACCGTGCATACTCGATGATTGATTTTTCACCCATTCCGTAGAAAAGAAGGTCGGCACCGGAATCTTTCAGAATAGACGGGTGCAGGCGGTCCTCCCAGTAATCGTAATGGGTAACGCGGCGCAGCGATGCTTCGATCCCGCCAATGACCAGCGGAATATCCGGATACAGTTTTTTCAGAATAGTACAGTAAACAACAGTGGCATAGTCGGGCCTCTTACCGGATTCGCCGCCCGGAGTATATGCGTCGGTCGAGCGTTTGCGTTTGTTGGCAGTGTAGTGGTTCACCATCGAATCCATATTTCCGCCGGTAACTGCAAAAAACAGGCGAGGAATACCCATTTTTTTGAAGTCGCGCAGGTCGTCCTGCCAGTTAGGTTGCGGCACGATACCCACTTTCAGTCCTTCAGCTTCCAGTATGCGGCCAATCACGGCTGCCCCAAACGACGGATGATCGATGTAAGCGTCGCCTGTAAAAAGGATTACATCAAGCTGCTCCCAGCCCCTTTCCTGCACTTCTTTCAACGAAGTGGGCAACCATTGCTCTGTTTTATATTTTTGATAGAGAAAGTCCAATGTCAGTTCTTTTAATGAATATGTATCATCATCTACAAACTATTGGTTGTATTGTTCATTCCGGTCAATACAAACGATGCAAAAATAAGCAGTTCGGCGGAATAAGCCTCAAAACAGAAAAAAACAATTCAAATTATAAATGTCAACAATTCAGTGTTTTAAATAAATATCCGACAAACCATTGAATTGATCGGTTAAAAATTCTGATAATGATAGAATGGATTTCAAAACGGATTTATAATTTTAGGCAAATAATTTCCTTTTGAAATGGAGATAATGAAACCTGAAGATGTGCTAAGGGACAATCCTTACCTGAATTATTTTGGTGGAGAATTTTTTGCTAAATTCCTCATGTATGCGCTGAAATTCAACAAGATCAATAAAGTTTACAAACAGATAGGCAACAAGCGGGGCCTTGAATTCATTGATGAGTTGATCCGTGTGCTTGAATTCAAGTTTGAGTACGATAAGGACGAGTTGCAACGCCGCATCCCGAAAGAGGGCCCGTTTATCGTGGTTGCCAACCATCCATTCGGAGGGCTCGACGGCATTTTGCTCATTAAAATTATTAGCGAGATTCGCCCCGATGTAAAGGTTTTGGCAAATTTCCTGCTTCAAAAGGTTGACCAGATCAATAATTTCTTTCTCGATGATAACCCGTTTGACCGGGGACGTGCAAATGGTTCAGGTTTTCGCGGGATTAAGTCGGCAAAAACACACCTGGTTCAAGGAGGTGGATTGTGTATTTTCCCTGCCGGCGAAGTATCCGGATACGATGCCTACCGTACCATTTCCGATCGTTTATGGCAGTATTCGGCCATAAAATTTATAAAAACGGCACGGGTACCGGTTGTACCGGTTTATTTTAAAGGGCACAATAGCCGCCTGTTTTACCTGATGGGACGCATTCATCCGGATTTGAAAGTGATTAAACTTCCTTCGGAAATGCTGAACAAACGCAACAAGCTGGTGAAAGTCCGCTTTGGTTCGCCAATTACAGTGGCAGAGCAGGATTCGTTTTCAGATATTTACCAGTTTGGCCGTTATATGAGGGCAAAAACGTATAGTTTGAGTTCGAAAATTGAGGTGAAAAAATTCTTCAATTATTCGCTTAAACGTCAGCAAAAAGTGGAGGAAATTGCCAATCCTGTTGACCTGCAACTGATTCTTCAGGAGGTGAAAAGCTTGGAAAAAGATTATTTGCTTTTCAAATTGAAAAATTACGCGATATACTGCGCCCCGTCGAAAGAAATACCTAATATTCTTACGGAAATAGGGCGTTTGCGCGAAATTACTTTCCGCGAAGTTGGCGAAGGGACAAACCGGAGTATCGACCTCGATGAGTTTGATTTGTACTATCACCAAATGTTTATCTGGGATCAGGAAGCCAATAAAATCGTGGGCGCATACCGCATAGGGAAAGGCGCTGATATCCTTCACCGGTACGGTATCCGGGGCTTTTATACCTACACACTGTTCCGTATGAAAAACACCATGGAGCCCACCCTGATGCAGGCAATGGAACTGGGGCGTTCGTTTGTGGTGAAAGAATATCAGCGGAAACCCATGTCGTTGTTTTTGCTTTGGAAAGGTATTTTATATTTTATTTTGAAAAACCCTGATTACCGTTATTTACTTGGTCCGGTGAGTATTAGTAATGATTATGGTGAGATTTCCAAGGATATGATTATTAAATTCATCATGGCTCATCATTTCGACTGGCAGCGGGCCAAGGATATTGCTCCGCGTAATTCATACAAGTTTAAAAGTAACGATACCAACATCAATATCCTGATGGAAAGCATGGGAGAAGACATCAATAAGCTGGACAAGGCCATTGGCGATGTCGATGAGCTGAATTCAGGATTGCCGGTACTCCTAAAAAAATACATCAAGCTGAATGGTAATATTATCGGCTTCAATGTTGATCCGAAATTTAACAACTGTCTCGACGGTTTAATCATTGTCGACCTTTTTGATATTCCCAAAAGTACCATCGAATCGCTGTCGAAAGAAGCCAACGACGGTTCCATTCTCGAACGTTTCTATTCAAATAGAGAGTAGTGAGTAATGAGAATTGAGTCTTGAGTAAAATATTCCGGGTGGTTCAGGTTGTGTGTTAATATCGCATGCCGGGAGTCTGGAATTCAGTATTCAATATCATTCAGCATTCAGTAATTCATTGTCGTTTATTGCGATTCAGAAAAAATTATTGTTATTTCATGTGTTTAAAATTCAGGAAGATGAGAAAACTTGAAAAACTTCAGCCACAACCACTTTGGGATTATTTCGAAAATATTTGCCAGATTCCGAGGCCATCGAAAAAAGAGGAAAAGATCATTCGGTTTTTACTTGATTTTGCTGAACAGAACAAATTGGAGGCAAAGCGCGATGAAATCGGTAATGTGTTGATATCGAAACCGGCAAGTGCAGGCAGGGAAGGGGCGCCGACTGTTATTCTGCAATCGCATGTGGATATGGTTTGTGAGAAGAACAGTGACCGCAAGTTTAATTTCAATACCGATGCTATTCTTCCTGTACTTGACGGAGGTTGGGTAAAAGCTGACGGTACAACGCTTGGTGCTGACGATGGAATTGGCATCGCTGCGCAAATGGCTGTGCTCACGTCAACCGATATTCAACACGGTCCTATTGAATGCCTTTTTACGGTAGATGAAGAAACCGGATTATCGGGCGCTTTTGCTCTGAAGAAAGGTTTTTTGAGTGGGAAAATCCTTTTGAATCTCGATTCGGAAGATGAAGGTGAGATGTTTATTGGTTGTGCCGGGGGCATCGATACGCTGGCCGAGTTGAAAGTGGAAAAAGAGCCGGTTCCCGGGAACTCATTTGCTATGAAAATAATGGTAAAAGGGTTGATGGGTGGTCATTCAGGCGACGATATCCACAAGGGTAGGGGGAATGCAAATAAAATATTGACTCGTTTTTTGTGGCAGGCCATCCGTGATTTTGGGGTTCGTATTGCCGATTTCAATGGTGGCAACCTGCGGAATGCCATTGCCCGCGAAGCGTATGCTATTATTATTGTACCAAGTGTGCAAAAAGAGCAGTTGGTAGCCGAATTAAATATTTTTTCAGCCGATGTTGAGTTTGAGTACGAACGCACTGAACCCAATTTGGTGGTTGACCACAGTTCGACTGTTATGCCTGATATGGTACTCGATATTTCAAGTCAGGAAAAACTGATTAACATGTTGTACGCATGTCCGCACGGAGTGCTGGAAATGAGTACGCGCATGGAAGGTATGGTGGAAACCTCAACCAATCTGGCTTCCGTGAAATTTATTACGAATGATAAGGTATTGGTTACGACCAGTCAGCGCAGCGAACTGGAAAGTCGCAAACAATATGCAGCCGAAATGGTGCGTTCGGTTTTTGAGCTGGCTGGTGCACAGGTGAAGAACTCAGACGGCTATCCGGGCTGGACTCCAAATCCGGAAAGCAAAGTACTTCAGATGGTCACCAAATCATACGAAAAACTTTTTGGACATAAACCGCTTGTCCGCTCCATTCATGCCGGATTGGAATGCGGTCTTTTCCTTGAAAAATATCCCGACCTCGATATGGTATCGTTTGGCCCCACTATTCGTAATGCCCATTCACCTGATGAAAGGGTAAATATTGAGACCGTAAACAAGTTTTGGTTGCATCTAAAAGATGTTCTTGAAAATATTTTTTAATTTTTTTTCTTCATCAAAATTCTTCTGGAATCCGCATTTATCCTACTGTTTAAGTAGTATATGTCTGTTTAGTCTAATTCCAAATTAGCATTTATGTATTATTTATCATTTGGTAGATTAAAAAATTGTTCTATGTTTATCCTATCAAAACAGTAGGAAAGGTAGGATAATATGAAAAAGATGATTAAAACAATGAAAGTGAGTGCCTTAGTGGTGCTTTTTGTGATCATTTCACAAGTGATTTATGCTCAGGTTCAATACAAATTGGACGTAAAAAATAGCTCAATGGTGATAAAAGGTACTTCAAGTATCCACGATTGGGAGATGAAAGTAGAAGATATGAAAAGTGCGTTTTCACTTCAGTCGGCGAACATTTTTCAGGATAAGTTAATAGGTGGAGACTTTCTTATTAATGTAGAATCGATTAAAAGTGAACATAGCCTGATGAATAAAAAAACCTATGAAGCATTGAAGCAGGAGAAATTTCCGCAGATTAAAGCAAAGGTAATTAAGGCAGAGCAAAGTCAGAATGCAGGAAAAGTTCAGGTGGAGCTTTCAATTGCCGGTAAAACAAAGCTTGTTAACGAAGATATTTACTTGAAGGATCTTGGAAACGGGAAGGTGGAAATTAAAGGTTCGCTGGATATGAAAATGAGCGAGTACGGAATTGAGCCGCCTGTGGCTTTAATGGGGTCGATAAAAACGGGAGATGCGGTTAAAATCGAATTTAATTTGGTATACAACAGGGAAGTACAGTTATTAGGTGAAGCAAGTAAATAATAAAGTAATAGTAAAATTTAAATTGTACAATCATGAAAAAGTTCACATCATTTTTAGCCATTGTATTGTTAGCAATGGTATCCTTTGGTCAGCAATTTGAGTTGCCCAAGCTTAATGCAGAAGAATTTACCAAGGTAAAAGCCAGCGTAGGAGCCGATTTTGCAATTCAATATCAATCGATTGAGTGTGAGGCCGATAATCTGGAACTAATGCCATTGGGCGCCGGAGTAAACCTTCCGACTGCAAATTTTACGATTAACGGAGATTTGGCTCCCGGTATGCGCGTGTCGCTGGTTACTTATTTGTCATCGCGTCATCATAACGAAGCATGGGTAAAAGGAGGATATTTGCTGATTGACCAGATGCCTTTTCTGAATAGCAGCGCCGTTGATAAGGTGATGAAATATATGACTGTGAAAGTTGGTGTTTTTGAACCCAATTACGGTGATGGTCATTTCCGCAGGTCAGATAATGGTAGTGTTACCCAGAATGCGTTTGTAGGCAATTATATCATGGATTCATATACGACTGCGCCAATGATGGAATTTTTATTCCGGCACAATGGCTGGATCGGATTACTTGGTACAACTTCAGGTACGATTAATCCTGCCCTGGTTGGTTATGCAAATAATCAATTTGTGGAGTATGACATGTTAAAAGAGATGGCTTTTTACGGAAAACTCGGATACGACAAGCAACTGAATGATGATTTCCGGGTTCGTTTGACAGGTTCATTCTACAGTCAGGCCGACAATCACCGGGGAACTTTGTATTCAGGTGACCGTGCAGGTGAACGTTATTATTCAATTATGGTGCCGGCTTCACTTGGAAGCGCCGGAACTGATATTAAAGCAAACAGCACCAACGGACGTTGGGGGCCGGGAGCCACCTATGAATTGCATTCCCTGATGTTCAATTTGTTTGCAAAATACAAAGGGTTGGAACTTTTTACTACGTACGAAAATGCGAAAGGTACCAATGTGGCAGATGGTCCGGAATTCGAATTCAATCAGTTTGCAGTTGAAGGGATTGCCCGTTTTGGAAAGACTGATCAGTTTTATGTAGGAGCACGATATAATACGGTAAAAAACCAAGCTGATATATCTGTTGATAGGACACAAATTGGAGGTGGATGGTTCCTGACAAAAAATGTAATGGCGAAAGTGGAGTACGTAAACCAGAAATACCATGATTTTACAAATTACGGAGCGGAAGCTGGTTTTAAGGGGATGATGGTCGAAGCAGCTATTTCGTTTTAGTTGATTGGGGTGTAGTGAAGCTATCCGGCAAACGCCGGATAGCTACTTTTTATCAATTCGATCAGTATGGTTAAGCAGGTTATATATTTTTTGATTGCCCTTTTGATTCTTTCCGGGTCTGTAAAGGCAAGCTCAAATCCCTCGAAAGGACTTTGTAATGTTGCTGCTTATCTTTTTGATGAAGTGGTAATTACAGGCGCGACAAATGTCAATCAGTTTCATTTGTCGTACCGTGAAAATACGTATACCCGATTCAACGGATCGCACAATTTTAAAGACAATGGTTTGCAGATTTGCATTCCTGCCCGGAATATTGAGGCCGAGTCGCAGCTAATGCTCGACGATTTTTTGGATATGATTAATGCCGACAAACATCCGGAAATACGGATTTTAATGAATCCACAACCGACTGACAGATTGCAAAACGGTGGTTTTGTTAAACACCGGATTTGCCTGACCATGAACGGAAAAACTAATGTTTACAATTGTTCTTCTGATGTCCTGCTTTGTGAGCCTGATAAACTTTGTTTGAAAGGGAAGCTGGATGTGCTTTTAACTGATTTTGGCATTGAACCGCCACGGAAATTTTTTGGACTTGTGAAAGTGAAAAACGAAGTATTTGTTAGTTTTAAGGTTCTGTTTTCGACAATTGATTAAAAAACCAAAAATTGAAATTTAGTACCAAAACCCGATACGGAATGCGCACGATGCTTGAAATTGCATCAGACGAAACGCAAAGTGGTGTTCTTCAGAAAGATATTGCTGAAAGGCAACAGATTTCCGTGAAATATCTCGACCAGATTATTCATGAACTCAAAACTGCCGGTTTAATTGTAAATGTTCGCGGGAGAAAAAGCGGTTACATCCTGACCCGGAAAGCATCGGAAATTACGATGCTGGACATTCATAAAGCATTTGAACCGGGTATTTGTGTTATCGACTGTTTGGCCCGGACAGTGCATTGCCAGATGAAAGATACCTGCCACACGCGGGGTTTCTGGGGAAAACTAAATAATATGATCCTTAGTTATTTCCAGGGTGTTAGCCTTCAGGATTTGATGGAAAACAAATCGCTGGTTGATTAAAAACGGGCTGCGGTTTTATTCGTTATACCATAGTTTTCCTGCCTGACCAGTTTGCATCCGGATACGCCATTCTTTTGGAAAGTAATTGTTGGTCCTGTTCCCGAGATTCTTTATAAAACCAAGCGGAATATCTTTGAAACAAACCAGTTGCCACCCCTGATTTGCCGATGCCGGTTTTACTTCTTCCTTCCGGAGAAATTTTAATGCTTCACTTAAATTCAGATCGATTAGCTCAAATGCATTCTTTTTAAGGAGTGGCGAAAGTGCAACGTAATGGCTTGGTACAATATTTTTCCCTTTCGATTCGGCCAGCGGAAGTCCAAAATCAACAACTTTCAAGAATTCCTGAATAACATTTAATTCATTTTTCCATCGTTCCGGAAACAGAATTGCCATATCTAGAAAAAATTGAAAATCAAAACTACCGGGCGTTATCCAGTTTTTTACATGTGACAGGCTTGCCGGAATTTTATCTGCATTTTTTAATTTCCCGGGAAAACGGAAAGCAGTTTCATTTTCTGTTTTGCGTAACAGCGTGATGAAAAATCCCTCGCCGTTTACCCGGTGAGGTAAAAAGCGGTAAGCGAAAATCCCGTTGTTTTCTATTTCGTCGATATTCCATTCTTCGCGCAACCTGATCCGGATACTTTCAAAACCGGTTTGTGTTCGCAGCCATTTCAGGTTTTCCTCGTTTTCTTCGGAATTAAAAGTGCAGGTGCTGTAAATAAGGTATCCTCCGGTTTTCAAAGCTGGCCAGACATCTGCTAAAATTCGGCGTTGACGGACTGAACAAAGCTGCGCATTATCGGGCGACCATTCATTCCGGGCAGCGGCGTCCCGCTTAAAAAGGCCTTCGCCCGAGCAGGGGGCATCAACAACCATCATATCGAAAAAGCCTTTTATGCGCTGGAAATCTTTTGGGTCGTTATTGCAGATTACTAAATTGTGCGCTCCCCATTTCCGGATGTTTTCCTGAAGTATTTTTGCCCGTGACTGGATGACTTCGTTTGTCACCAATAAATCATCGTCGTTCATTAAGCTGAGCAGATGGGTTGATTTTCCACCGGGTGCACCGCATAAATCGAGAATCAGCCGCGGTTCATGAGATTCAATTGCCCGGAATACCTGTTCCAGAAACATGGAACTGGACTCCTGTACATAATAGGCGCCTGCATGAATCAACGGGTCGAGTGTGAAAACCGGTCGTTCATTCAGGAAAAAACCAGTTGAGCACCACTGAACAGTTTTCAGACTAGTTCCCGGCATCTCAAATTTCAGTGGATTAACCCGCACGCTGGTAGCGGGTTCCTGCTCCAGCGAATTCAGAAAAAGGTCCGCCTGATTCCCGAATTGGTTGTGTATCCTGCTGACAAATTCTTCAGGCAACGGGTATGTATTTTGTTTGTTCATCCGGGTTCAAAATAACGTTATATTTTCCGAAGTTCAAAGCCGGAAATCCAGGTTCAAAAGAAGGCGATATCTGCTTCTTCTGAAAATTAGTACAAAAGCGTATGGAGGGGAAAGGCATTGAAACTTACTTTGAATGGCATTAACAGACAAAGCTTTGGGTATGGTTGACGATCGTATTGTGAATTCGCTGAACGAGGAATTGAAGGGAAAGCCGATTGAAGAAGTTCTTCGTTTTCTGGCAGAGAGATTCGAAGGAAAGGTAGTTTTTACAACCAGTTTTGGTATCGAAGATCAGGTTATTACGGATTATATTTTCAAAAACGATATTCCGGTTAAGGTAGTTACTCTCGATACGGGGCGCTTGTTTGAAGAAACGTATAAAGTTTATAACCGGACCCTCGAAAAATATAAAAAGCCAATTGTTCCGTATTTCCCGAAACACGAGGCAGTAGAAAAGATGCTTCAGGAAAAAGGACCGTTCAGTTTTTATTTATCGCCCGAAAACCGCAAGGAATGTTGCAACATCAGGAAAGTTGAGCCGCTTGGGCGGGCGTTAAATGGAATGGAAATCTGGATAACCGGGTTGCGGGCTTCCCAATCCGATAACCGGAGCAATCTTTTGTCGTTTGTGTGGGACGGCGGGTTTAATTTGATCAAATACAATCCGCTGCTGGATTGGGAACTGGACGAATGTCAACAGTATGTGAAGGAAAACAATGTTCCGTATAATGTTTTGCACGACCGGGGGTTTGTGAGTATTGGATGTGCCCCGTGTACACGGGCTATACAGCCGGGAGAAGATTTCCGGGCCGGCCGCTGGTGGTGGGAAAACAATTCGAAGAAAGAGTGCGGTTTGCACACTCATCAATAGCATTTCAACAAAAATCAACCAATTTTCAGAAGGATGGTCAAAAGCCATCCTTTTTCGGTTTATCTTTTTTCGACTACATTCTTTCCGAATGGAGCCAGCGCCAGCGAAGTCAGTTTAAAATGTTGTTTAGCCCACGGAATGCCAATAATGGTAATTCCCAGCAATATACCCATTAAAAGATGAGTGAGTGCAATCCATATACCGCCCACCAAAAGCCAAATGAGATTCATGATGGTAGACAGGCAACCCGGCGCATAATCGTGATATTCGATGGTTTTGTCGAACGGCCACAGAGCCATAAATGCCAGTTTGAAAACCTGGAGCCCAAAAGGAATTCCAATGATAGTAAGACAGAGGAGGAGGCCGCCAACCATGTATTCGATAAAGACAAGGAAGCCGCCAAAAATCAGCCAGATTAAATTGCCAAGTGTATTCATTTTTATTCGGTTTGAGGATAAACTGCTTTCTCTTTCAATGCTGAAATAAAATCCGATTTGATCCAGTAAATATTTGGATTTCCATTTTCAGGACGAAGATAGATTCCTTGCAAGTCTTCAAAACGAATAATCGGTGAATCCACTTTTTTAGCTTTCGAACTCATGAAAAACAAGTATTTCCCGTCAGGAGACCAATTGGCAGAATATTCATCGCGCGATTTTGAATTAATTTTTGGACCCATGTTTATTAATTCGCTCCATTCCCCCTTTTCATTTTTGAAGGAAATGTAATAATCTGTGGAACCATACGAATCGGGCATTCCAAAGGCCGGAACGATCATCATTGAGTCGTTTTCTGAAATGGTTGCATTAAAACGCGACCTTCCGGCATTGATTGCTTTTTGCATTCGTTGGGCCGGTAAATATTCTCCGTTTTCATATTCCGATTGATAAATAAAATTTCCATCCAGATCTTCCCGTGTGAAGTACATATTCCCATTTGCTGCTACTGTTGGAAAATATTCGGAATATTCGGAATTAATAGTTTCGGGTAATTTGCCCGGTTTTCCCCATCCGTTTTCCGTTCGCTCCATCATCCAAATATCCGATCTGAAATCACCGGTTTTTGAGATGGATGCCTCATCGGTTGCATAGAAAAAATGCTTTCCGTCGGGTGAAATAAATGGCTCGAAATATTTGAACAGGGGATTGTTTGCAAAAGCTGCAATCTCAGGTTTGGTCCATTGGCCCTTTTCAAGCCTGGTAAAAGCAATATGTGAGAGGGCAAAATTTCCAATATTTACTGAAAAATAGATTTCTGAACCGTCGGGCATCATGCATAAATCACGGGTATAAAAACCAGTATTCACCAAACCCGGTGCAAACAAAATGGCTGAATCTCCCGGTAACGGACTACCTGCATATTCCTGAATTGTAGCTACATTTTTGTTATGACAAGAACAAAATAAGATTGCCAGTATCAGAACGAATAGATTGGTTTTCATAGAGTTTTATTTTCTTCTATACGTAGTGGTCATCTATAATTTATTACAAAAAAAACGGCCATTTCGGCCGTTTTCTGTTTTATACTTTTTGTGTTTTCCACTTTCCTTTTCTGAAAATGAGGATTCCGGTTATAGTTAAAACTGATTCAGCGATTATTATAGCCAGGCAAACCCCGGTTAATTTCATATTCATGACAATTGCCAGTAACCAGGCTAGAGGAATTTCGAACAACCAAAAACAAAAAAAGTTGATTTTGGTTGGTGTCATGGTATCGCCGCTTCCGTTAAAACCCTGAACTACGACCATTCCCATTCCGTAGAAAACAAAGCCGTAACTGATTGTCTGCAATGCCTGAACTCCACTGGCGACAACTTCAGGTGTGTCGATAAACAAAAGCACAAATTTTTCAGGTATTGAAATCAGTACAATACTGACAATCCCCAAAAGGATCATATTAATAACTCCGGTTATCCACACCGCTTTTTCGGCCCGTTTCGGATGGTTCGCCCCTAAATTCTGCCCAACCAATGTTGAAGCTGCATTGCTCAGCCCCCACGAAGGCAACATTGCAAAAATGATGATGCGGATGGCAATGGTGTAACCCGCCAAAACCTCTGGGCCAAAACCGGAAATAATGCGAATCAGTGCAATCCAGCTTGAGGTTGCAATTAAGTATTGCATGATTCCTCCCAGTGACAACCGTAATAACTTGAACATTATCTGTGCTTTAAAACGAATGCTGTTCCAGTAGAGCCGGATTCGCCCGTGTCCCTTGAAAAGCAGGTAGAACTGGTAGATGACGGCTATACTACGGCCGGTGGTGGTAGCAATGGCTGCGCCTTTAATTCCCAGCTCAGGAAATGGGCCCAACCCGAAAATCAGTACCGGATCAAGCACCAGATTGATAAGATTGGCAATCCACAAAACACGCATCGAAATAGCTGCATCGCCCGAACTGCGAAATATTGCATTGATAATGAAAAGGAGCATAATTACTGCATTGCCTCCAAACATGATAGCCGGGAAACTTGCCCCCTTTGCGGCCATTTCATCTGAAGCGCCCATTAGTTTCAGAAAATCGGATGCGAAAATAACCCCCGGAATAGCCAGTAAAACCGAAATAATTAGACCTGCCAGTATTGCCTGAAAAGCTGCAATGCTGGCTTTCTCCGGTTTTTTCTCACCAATGCGGCGGGCCACAAGGGCCGTGGTAGCTGTACTCAATCCAATTCCAATGGCATATACAATGGTCATTACCGATTCGGTGATCCCCACAGTTGCAACGGCATCGGCACCCAGTTTCGACACAAAGAAAATATCGACCACGGCAAATATCGATTCCATGATCATTTCGAGCACCATTGGGATGGAAAGCAGAAAAATTGCCTTCCCCAGCCTGGTTGTGGTAAAATCGCGTTCGCTGCCTGCAATGGACTCTTTTATATCGGCCCATAGCGATTTGAAACGAGAAATATAAAGTCTGTCCGACACGAAATACTTTTTATCAAACATGTGACAAAAAATTAAAAAATTAAATAAAATGGTTAATTGAAATGGTAATTGGAAGGGGCGGTTTCTAAAACAGCAACCCTAGAAAACGACGGGATACCAGACCGTCATCATTGATGTAATGGCTGTATTCATGGTCTGAATGTATAATATTTTGCAAATGTATGATTTAATGAAAAAAATGTCAACTTATTATTCAAGATTTTTGATGTGCGGATTTGGTTGCGTTGATATTTTATTTTTATCCGGGAAATATATTCATTGGAAAGCAGAAGAGGTTTTGTCGTAAAAGAGGTGAAATCATGAACCGAAAATAGCTCCCATCTGTTTTAAAGAAAAATTTTTTGAAATGAGACCCGTCTTTTATTTTGTACTGTTTCTGTTTTTTGTTTCCTGCTCTTCTTCTGACAGCATTCGGATTGTTTCTGATTCTTTTCCTGAAAATGATGTTTGGGTCGGTGATTGGTTTGGAATTGTTGAAAACGCAGTTGATTTAAGTGATTCTTTATCAGTAAATAATAGTGATGAAAACAGGTTTTTAATACGTCTTGATCGGTTATTGGCAGATTCGATAAAAACGAAACCCGATTTGGAACGAATCACTGCCGGGTGGGCAGAAATGAAAGTTTTTGTTGAAGAATTCAGGTCTGGCGGATTCTCGTCTTTAGATAAAGAACTGGCGACAAAGTGGTTTTCTCTGAATCTGAAACTACTTAACGTTACCGGAGAAGCAGTATTTGCCGATGAAATTGAAAAGTTGCTGCATGCCCCGGGCGCTGGGCTTCTGATAGGAAAAGAGCTGTTGAGACAGTTCGTATTTACAAAGATGAATGATCAGATATATATCAATCTTTTTGTTGAATCGTCGGCACATTACGAGCATACAACCGGGGGCCCCGTCCGTATTACGCAGGAAACCAATTATCCGAATGGTGGTCATGTAAATATTCGTTTCGAATCCGGGGACAAACGTTTTGTCGAACTGTTTATACGCATTCCGTTCAATGTGCAGCAGGCTTCCGTAATAGTTGGAGGAGTAAAATATAAAGCCGTTCCGGGTGAGTATTGCAGGGTTGCAAAGATGTGGAAAACGGGCGATGTTGTAGAGATTTTACTGTGATATCCTGTTGAAATACTTTTTCCCGACCTGCATTGTAGACCAACCGGCTGTGGTCTCCCGGGATTGTAAAAATCTTAAAAAAATTTCAAAAGCAATTTGATTATCCGGAATGTTAACTTTTTCTTGTTATTTTGCAAATTATTTTTTTACGAAAAATAAAGGAAAAAATTTCCGATCACGTTTCTAGTTATGAAGAAAGTCAAAATAACGATCAAAGAGATGGCAGAGCGTTTAAATGTTTCGCCATCCACTATTTCAAGGGCCTTACAAAATCATCCAAGTATTGGTAAGAAGATGACCGCAGAGGTACATAAGCTGGCAAAAAAGCTGGGGTACTATCCAAATTCAGTTGCGTCAAATCTGCGGAGGAATAAAACTAATGTGATAGGAGTGATCATTCCCCGGATAGACCGGTATTATCAGTCGTCAGCTATCAGCGGGATTGAAGAGGTTGCCAGCAAAGCTGGTTATTACGTTATTATTTTTCAGTCGAATAATTCGTATGAAAGGGAAAAAGAAAATGCACGCATGTTGCTGGCCAGCCAGGCTGATGGAATTATAGCCTGTCTCGCACTGGAAACGAATAATTACGATCATCTGGCTGTATTCAAGGAAAATAATATACCTCTGGTTTTTTTCGACCGGGTATGTTACGAAATTGAAACGCATAAAGTAATTATTGATGACTTTGGCGCTGCGGTAAAAGCTACCGAACACCTGATATCAATCGGTTGCAGGCGTATAGCTCATATTGCCGGGAACCAGAAAATGGCCATTTTCAGAGACAGGCTTCGGGGATATCAGGAAACATTAAAAAAGAATAATATTCCATTGGAAGAAGAACTGATTTGTTTTACTGAAGATCTTTCCAGTGAAGAAGGGGATGCTGCAACCCAAAAATTTATAGAAATGCAGGTTCCTCCGGATGGAATCTTTTGTTCGAATGATCCATGCGCTATTGGCGTTATTCAGAAAATTAAAAAAGCTGGTTTGAGTGTGCCGAATAATATTGCAGTAGTTGGTTTTGGAAATACGCCAACTTCATTAATCATCGAACCAGCATTGACGACGATTGACGATCATGCCTTTGAAATGGGACAAGCCGCAGCCCGAATGGTAATCCGTCAGATTGAGGAGTCGCAGGAAAATGTCGATTCAGAAACGATCATTATCCAAAATGATCTGATCATCAGAGATTCTACACTGAAATGAAGGTAAAAATTCAACAATTTTTCCGTAGCTTTTCCACTGGTCCGGTTTTTAATAAAATACCTATAAAATGGAACCTGCTATCTGTTCTGTGGCTTGATGTGAGATAGACGGAGGTTACTTTATTTGTTGATTTATTCTTGCCCGAAAAGGATTCAGATCGAATTGTCTGTCGGTTATAAATAATTTACACAAACGATTGCGTAAATTATTTTCTTTTTTATCTTTGCTGATGAAATGCAGCAAAACTAATAAACCGTTAAAACTTTCTTTTGTGAAGCATTCAATTCTAAAGGTACTTTTAATCGTTGGTATAATAATTACTTTGCAGACGGAAATTTCAGCCGGAAAGTTTACCCGATATTTATCTTTCCTCCAATCGAAGGAGTGGATGTCTAACTCCATGAATACGCAGAATAATTCAAATCAGCAGCGAACAGATCTTTCTCCCTTTTTTACTCCTCCTGCTGAATATGCAGGCAAATACGGAGAATTCCGGTCGCCCCTTAAATTTTATAACGGAGATTCGGTAAAATCAGCAGCAGATTGGGTCGGAAGACGGGAAGAAATACTTAACCGCTGGCACGAAATGATGGGCAAATGGCCTCCTCTGGTTACTAATCAGAAGTTAGAATACCTTGAAACTGTCCAACGGGAAAACTTCACTCAGCATCATGTGAGTTTTTACTGGACTCCTACTGAAAAAACAGACGGATATCTTTTGATTCCGGACGAAGATGGTTTGAAACCAGCCGTTATTACTGTTTTTTATGACCCGGAAACAGCGGCAGGACTGGCAGGGAAACCATATCGTGATTTTGCATATCAATTGGTCAAACGGGGTTTTGTCACGCTCTCGATAGGTACCCGCGAAGCTTCTGCTGCTAAAAACTTTTCACTGTACTACCCCAATATTGATAATGCACAGGTTCAACCATTATCAATGCTTGCCTGTGCAGCAGCCAATGCCTGGAATGTTTTGTCTAAAGTAGATGGTGTTGATTCAACACGAATCGGGATCATGGGACATTCGTTTGGTGGGAAATGGGCCATGTTTGCATCCTGTCTGTACGAAAAATTTGCCTGTGCTGTCTGGTCCGATCCGGGAATTGTTTTTGACGAAACCAAAGGTTCCGGAGTTAATTACTGGGAACCCTGGTATTTGGGTTATTACCCGCCACCATGGGAAAATACCTGGAGAAAAACAGGTTTGTTTGATGGAGCGAAAGGACTTTATCCTCAGTTAATAAAAGAAGGCTATGATCTGCATGAACTACATGCACTGATGGCTCCCCGTCCTTTTCTGGTTTCCGGAGGTTCATCCGATCCTTCTTCACGATGGATCGCACTGAACCACACCATCAGGGTCAATCGCTTGCTCGGCTACAAAAACCGGGTTGCAATGACCAACAGGACAGAGCATGCTCCAAATGAAGAATCGAATGAACAGATTTACCAATTTTTTAGCTACGTTTTAAATCCAAAATAAAAGTATTAGCTTTAAATGGATCAATAACTTACGAGGGAATTAAAAAAGAACTTAAAAAAACAGAATATGATTAGCAAACGAAATTTTATCAAAACATGTGTACTTGCCGGAGCAATGGTTGTTTTTGGAGCTTCAGTTATGGCACAAAGTAAATCCGAAGGAAAAAGAGTAGGAATTATAGGGCTGGATACTTCTCATAGTATAGCTTTTGCCAAAGCATTGAACGATCCTGCGGCAGGAGAACAATTTGGAGGATATAAGATAGTGGCCGCGTATCCAAAGGGAAGTTTGGATATTCAGTCATCTGTTGAGCGGATTGAGGGGTATACAAAAGAAATTCAAACCTATGGAGTGGAAATTGTTGGTTCCATCGAGGAATTGTTGCCAAAAGTAGATGTTGTTCTCCTGGAAACCAATGATGGCCGTCGTCATCTCGAACAGGCATTGCCTGTGTTGAAGGCGGGAAAACGAATGTTTATCGACAAACCGATGGCTGCATCTCTGGCTGATGCCATGGCTATATTTGAAGCGGCCCGGCATTATCAGGTTCCTATATTTTCAGCTTCTTCTCTTCGTTACATCAAAGGAATGGATGAAATTAAAAAAGGGGCCGGAGGAAAAGTTTTGGGCGCTGAAGCGTTTAGTCCGTGTAAATTAGATCCCTCTCATCCTGACTTCTTTTGGTATGGCATTCATGGTGTTGAAACTTTGTTCACTGCAATGGGAACTGGTTGCCAGACGGTGGTACGCTTAACTACAGAAGGCACTGATGTTGCTGTTGGTACCTGGAATGACGGACGGATTGGTTCATTTCGTGGCTTACGGGCTGGGAAAACAAGTTATGGTGGTACTATATATGGTGAAAAAGAAATAACAACACTTGGATCATACAACGGATACAATCCATTACTTAGCGAAATCGTCAAATTCTTCCAAACAGGAGTTGTTCCTGTTCAGGAGGAGGAAACACTTGAAATACTGGCTTTCATGGAAGCTGCCGACCTGAGTAAAAAGAAGGGTGGAGTACCGGTTTCTGTTAAAGAAGTTATGGAAAAGGCTGAAAAAGAAAGTAAAAAGAAATTAAAATTTTAACCATTAGAATTTACTACCATGGAAAACGATAGAAGAGAATTTATAAAGAAGACAGTCCTTGGTACTGCCGCTTTATCATTTGGAGGAATATTGCCGGGGTTCAGTGCGCATAGTTACCGAAACATTTCAGGGGCAAACGAGCGTATCAATGTTGGAACGGTGGGCGTTAATTCCCGCGGATTGGCTTTGTCTAACACCTTTTCGATGCAGAAAAATTGCAATATAATGTATGTTAGTGATGTGGATATCAGGGCTGCTGAAAAATGTATCGACAGTGTTTCAAAAATAACAGGCACCCGCCCGAAAGCTGCCCCTGATTTTCGCAAAGCGATGGAAGATAAGGATCTGGATGCAATGGTTATAGCAACGCCTGACCATTGGCATGCTCCCGCTGCACTGCTGGCTATGAAAGCTGGCAAGCATGTTTATCTGGAAAAACCTTGCAGCCACAGTCCCGAAGAAGGTGAAATACTGGTGCAGGCTGCAAGCAAATACAATAAAGTTTTACAGATGGGGAACCAGCGCCGTTCATGGCCAAATGTAGCCAAAGGCATAGAAGCGCTTAAATCAGGAGTGATTGGAAAACCCTATTTTGGAAAAGGCTGGTATACCAATAAAAGACCATCAATTGGAGTTGGTAAACTCGCAGCAGTTCCGGATTGGCTGAATTGGGATCTTTGGCAAGGGCCTGCTCCACGAATGCCGTTCAAAGATAATTACGTACACTACAACTGGCATTGGTTCTGGCACTGGGGTACCGGCGAAGCATTAAACAACGGAACACACATGGTCGATCTTTTACGCTGGGGTATGGGTGTTGATTATCCAATTCGTGTCAGTTCGAACGGAGGAAGATTTCATTATACAGATGATTGGGAAACTCCGGATACGCAGGTAATCAGTATGGATTTTAAAGAAGGCTTTACTATGACATGGGAAGGTCGCAGTTGCAATGCCCGCAGCATTGAAGGATCTTCTGTGGGCGCTATGTTTTACGGAGACAAAGGATCTTTGCTGATCGCCGGGGGCAATGGTTATACTGTTTTCGATGTTGCCGGGAAGGAAATAGAATCTATTGAGGATAAAGAAAAAATTGATCCGCGTAATGCCGCCAGTCCGGCGCAACAGTTGGATGCCCTGCATATTCAGAACTTCTTTGATGGGATTACTAAAGGTACAAGTCTTCGTTCCAATATCGATTCGGGACATAAAAGTACACTGCTTGTTCAGCTTGGCAACATTTCACAGCGGGTAGGGCGGTCTTTAGAAATTGATCCGCAAAATGGTCATATCCTGAAAGATAAGGAGGCCAGGAAATTGTGGTCCCGCGAATATGAAAAAGGATGGGAAATGACCTTGTAAAATCCAAAACTAAAAGCTATTTAAAAATGAGTATAAAGCAAAATAGGTATACCAGCCTTCAATTGATATTTTTGGTTTTGTTGCGCTTTCTGATAGGCTGGCATATCCTGTATGAAGGAATTGCCAAATTGCTAAACCCCGGTTGGTCGTCATCCGGCTTTTTAAAAGAATCGCAGTGGATATTATCAGGTTTTGCCAAATGGGTAACCTCCAACCCCGACATTCTTAGTGTCGTTGATTTTCTCAACACCTGGGGGCTGATTGCTATCGGGTTGGGATTGATTATGGGCCTTTTTTTCAGGGTTGCAGCCATCTCCGGATTCTTGTTGCTGGTAGTCTATTATCTGAACTGTCCGCCGTTGCTTGGTCTGGAATATTCGCTGCCTGCCGACGGGAGCAATCTGGTTGTTAACAAAACACTGATCGAAGCAATAGCGCTGGTGGTACTGGCCCTGTTTTCAACCAGTAAGATTTTCGGATTGGATGCTTTTATTGGTAAGCGCAGAAAGAAGGGAGGAACGAAAAAATGAACGATCAAAATATGCCGGAACAGGAAGATAATAACCAGAAGCAGGGAATGCCCCGCAGGACCATGTTGAAAGCATTGGCCGGCGTACCCGTGGTTGGCCTTTTGGGGTTTGAAGTCTGGAAAAAAAGAGGTTATGACCTTGACAAACAACGGGCAGTAGTCAAAGAACTGGGGCTTGATTCCATTCAATATCCGGTTTCCGATTATGGTAAAACAACTTCTTCAGGAGATATGATCCGTGTTGGTTTTATCGGTTTTGGAACCCGTGCGACACAGCTTTCCAACGCGCTTGGTTTTATGCACCCTCTTGATGTGAAAAAGAAACAGGGGAGTAATGCATTTAACGACTGGATGCAACAGGAATACCTGAATGTTGCCGTTACGGGTATTTGTGATGTGTTTGACCTTCATGCAGAAAAGGGATTGGCAACTGTTGGAAACGATATTCGTCCCGGTGGAAAAGATGCCTCAAAACTGCCGGTAAAGCGTTACCTGACATATCAGGAAATGCTGGCTGACAAAGATATTGATGCGGTAATTATTGCTACTCCCGACCACCATCATGCCCGCATTTCGATTGATGCTGCAAAGGCGGGGAAACATGTTTATTGCGAAAAGAGCGTTGCTCTGCACGAGGATGAATTAAATGAACTGTACAATACGGTCAAAAGCAGTGGCATAGTTTACCAGTTAGGCCACCAGATTACGCAGAGTGTCGTTTTTCAGCAGGCAAAGGAAATCGTAAAGAGGGATATCCTGGGAAAAATTACACTTGTTGAAACCACTTCAAACAGAAATACTGCTGAAGGCGCCTGGATCAGGCACCTGGATGCAAATGGCAACCCCAAACCGGGCGATGAAACGACGATCGACTGGAAACAGTGGTTGGGCAATACTCCTTATGTACCATTCAGCGCCGACCGGTTTTATAGCTGGACCAAATGGTTTGCTTACGATCATGGAATGATCGGGCAGTTGTTCACCCACGAATTTGATGCTGTGAACCAGTTGCTGCGGATAGGTATCCCGAAATCAGTTGTTTCTTCCGGTGGAATTTACTACTGGAAAGACAACCGGGAAATGCCCGATTCTCTTCATTGTGTATTTGAATACCCTGAACGGGAGCTGACCCTTTTGTACAGTGGCAACCTGGCATCGGGCCGCAGCCGCGGAAGAGTGTTTATGGGCCACGATGCTTCGATGGAACTGGGAAACAACATCATCATCAATGCCGACCGGAATTCGACAAAATACAAGCAAGGGATTGCTTCAGGCCTGATTGATACCAGTTCACCGATGCTGACTTACAATCCGGGGGCAGGACAGATCGATGCCGTTACATCGGCTTCCGAAAAGTATTACGCATCGCGGGGGCTTACCACTACCACGCTCAATGGGCGCCCGGTGGATGTTACGCATTTGCATCTGCGGGAATGGTTAAACTGCATCCGCAACGGGGGAACACCCAGCGTAAATATTGACATGGCTTATCAGGAAGGAATAGCTGGCATTATGGCCCATCTCTCGTATGTCGAAAAACGAAGGGTTGAATGGGACGAAGTAAATAAAAAAATTGTCTGAGAGACCTATATTATAAACGATGGAAAATAAAACAAATCAAACGGCTCAAAAGCCACAAAACAGTTGGGCAACAATAATTTCGATAGCTATTATTGGCCTGATGTTCTTTATTTTCGGGTTCACGACCTGGATAAATGCAATTTTAATTCCGTATTTTAAAATTTCATGCGAATTAAATAATGTTCAGTCTCTATTAGTCGCTTTTGCTTTTTATATCGCCTATTTGGTAATGGCAATCCCGGCAGCACACTTATTAGAGAAGGTTGGCTTTAAGAAAGGGATCATGATAGGTTTCTGGATTATGGCGTTGGGTGCGCTTATTTTTGTGCCGGCAGCGTTAACCAGAACATACGGAATATTCCTTATCGGACTCTTTTCAATAGGAACAGGTCTGGCTATACTGCAACCTGCTGCAAATACGTATATAACAATGATTGGTTCACACGAGAGGGCCGCCCAGAGAATGAGTATTATGGGCGTTTGCAATAAAACGGCCGGGATCATTGCCCCCTTATTGCTGGCTGCCGCAATACTCCGGCCTACCGACACCGAATTGTTCAAACAGATTCCGTTAATGGACGAAGCAACAAGAAATGCTGCATTGGATGAATTGATACGAAGGGTGATTGTTCCTTACTCCAGCATGGCCGTTGTTCTTTTCGGACTTGGATTGATGATCAGGTATTCAATATTGCCTGAAATAGATACCAACAAGGAAAATGCTGAAGTAGCCAATGCAAATTCAGGCAAGACCAGTATTATGCAATTTCCGTATCTTATTCTTGGTGCGGTAGCAATATTTCTGCACGTGGGGTCACAGGTTACCGGCATAAATACGGTGATTGGATATGCTCAATCGCTGAACCTTCCGTTATCGGAAGCAAAAGTATTTCCGTCCTATATTTTAGGTGTAACTATGTT
The DNA here is from genome assembly GCA_003506435.1 of Prolixibacteraceae bacterium. GTDB lineage: Bacteria > Bacteroidota > Bacteroidia > Bacteroidales > Prolixibacteraceae > GWE2-42-39. The sequence goes on along the minus strand of DOAQ01000046.1, from coordinate 419,250 downwards.
CGGCTTTTTATTGGGTATTGCCCTGATTCCGAAATTCATTAATCATCTTAAAGTGTTGAGGATTTGTACCACATCGGCCATTGTTCTGACCCTGTTATTTTTCATCGTGCGCGGTCAGGTAACCTTTCTTGGTCATACTGCTAATCTGTCAATCTGGTTCCTGGTAATATTGGGACTTTCCAATTCATTGATGTGGTCAACAATATGGCCGCTTGCACTGAATGGATTGGGGCGATTTACCAAAATGGGAGGATCTATCATGATCATGGGGCTGTGTGGAAGCGCTATTGTACCTCTCATTTATGGATACTTTGCTGATTTATTCAATACCCACACCGCTTACTGGGTATTGTTGCCATGTTACATCTACCTGGTTTATTATGCGTATTACGGCTACCGTGTTAAAAACTGGTCGTTTAAAAAAACAGTATAAGTATTCACATCGAAAATATTAAGCAAACTATGGATTCACAAGATAAATTATTAAAGATATATAACGGACAGGTAGTAACCCCGGAAGGTATTATCAAAAATGCAACGGTTATCATTAGGTCTGGTATCATTGAGACAATTGCCGAAGGGAACCTGGATGCGCCGGGAGCAACTGAGCTTGATGCAAAGGGGAAATATATTTCTTCCGGGTTAATTGACATACAGATCAATGGCTTTTTAGGCGTTGATTTTTCGGATCAGGATTTAACCATAGACGACCTTCGAAAGGCAACAAAGGCTTTGTGGAAAGTTGGTGTTACAACATTTCTGCCCACCGTAATTACCAATGCCCAAACAAACCTGAAAAAGAGCTTTTCGATACTTTCCGGTGCACTGGACGATGAAGAGATAGGAATGTCTATTTCTGGGTTCCATTTGGAAGGGCCTTATATCTCGCCGGTTCAGGGATATCGCGGCGCACACCTCGAAAAATATATCCGTCAACCCGATTGGGACGAGTTTTCGGAATTGCAGAAAGCTGCCCGCGGCCGGATCAAACTGATAACTATTGCCCCAGAGGTAAACGGGGCCATTTCGTTTACCCAAAAATGTACCGAAGCAGGTGTAGTGGTTTCACTGGGTCATCACAACGGGCCAGCAGAAATAATAAAACAGGCTACCAATGCAGGTGCTTCTATGTCCACACACCTTGGAAATGGGTGCGCCAACATGATTGACCGTCACTTAAACCCATTATGGGCACAATTGGCCGACGACCGCCTTACCATTACCATTATTGCCGATGGATTTCACCTGAATAAAGAAGAAGTACAGTGTTTTTATAAAATGAAAGGGCTTGAACGCACTGTCCTTGTATCAGATGCGCTGGATTTGGCGGGGCTTCCTCCCGGCGAATATACCCGCTTGGAAAGGGTAGTTGTGTTAACGCCTGATGTGGTCAAATTCCCCGCAGAAAATGTACTTGCCGGAGCCGCAAGCCCCCTTGTCGCCTGTGTTTCGAACATGATGAAATTTACGGGCTGTAGCCTTGAAAATGCAATTCAGATGGCCACTGCCAATCCGGCCAGATCTGTTGGTTTGAATAACATTGGTGAAATAAAACAGGGCAAGCGCGCTGATTTAATCTTGTTTACTATTGAAGATGACAGGATCGTGGTTCAGAAAACAATACTGGCAGGCAAGGAAGTATATTCAATAACCAATTAATTTTCAAACAATCATCAATATATGGAAATAACCAAGTAGGGACTTGGTAAAAAAAACAGCCCAAATGATGCTGAAATCATTCGCAAGAAGATTTGTGGATATTGTATATCTCAAGGAGTTTATGACAAAAACGGGAGTTCGTATAAACAACTTAGCGTCATGCCAATTTTAATATGATGTAGTTTGCTCCAAGGACCTAAATGGTAACCAAAAAGAGGAAAAACGAACGCTTCGTGAGACAAGAGGAGCAGGAGGGAAAAGTCCTGCACAGGTATACTCTTCCTGAGTTAATCCGAACGGGAAAAATCCTTATTCGTAACGTCTTTACCTGTTGTACCTTTTGGTAATCTCCCGGAGAAAACCCTGTTGTGTTCGTTTTAGCATTTTCCAGCGGAATCGCCACTCCCAGTTGCCGGAAGCAATACCAGGGACATTCATTCGTGCGCGGGTTCCCAGTTGCAGCAAGTCCTGCATCGGGATGATGGTTTGCCGGGCCGCTGTACTCCATGCCATTTCAACAAAACGGCGCGAAAAACGGAAAAACGGAAATTTCAGGTACTGTTTCAGTAAACGTTTTTCCGGTGCAGTTGCATGCCTGAACCAGCCCCGCGAAGTATCGTTGTCGTGGGTGCCGGTATACACCACGAAATTGGGTTCAATATTGTGGGGCAGGTCTTTGTTTTTTTCGTCCGACGAAAAAGCAAATTGCAGGATTTTCATTCCGGGCAGTTTAAAATCGTCTCTCAGCTTTTCCACTTCCGGGGTGATCACGCCCAAATCTTCAGCAATAACAGGCAGTTCGCCCAACTGGTTTTTCAGGATCGACAGCAGTTCATGGCCATTGGCAGGCAGCCATTCGCCGATGATAGCCGTTTTTTCAGTGGCTGAAACAGCCCAAAACGATTCCAGTCCGCGGAAATGATCAATACGTACGCAATCGAACATGCGCAGGTTGAAATGCACCCGGGCAACCCACCAGTCGTAATTACGTTTTTTTAGGTGCGACCAGTTGAATACCGGATTACCCCAAAGCTGGCCCGTTTCGCTGAAATAATCGGGCGGAACGCCGCCCACCAATGTTGGCTGACCTTCCTTGTCAAGTAAAAAAATATCCTGGTTGGCCCACACATCCGAACTGTCGAGCGACACATACAACGGAATATCGCCAATGATGCTGACGTTTTTTTCGTTGGCATATTGTTTCAGTGCAAACCACTGGCGAAAAAACAGAAACTGAAGGAAACGGTGAAAATTAATTTCCTTGTCAAGTTGATGCCGGTGTAACTGTAATTCACGTTCATCGCGCTTTTTCAGTTCAGGCTTCCATTCGTTCCAAACCTTTTGCTCGTCCAGCCCTTTGATGGCGCGGAACAACGCATAATCGTCGAGCCACCAACTATGTTCGCCCAAGAAGTTGTAATAATCATCTTTAAAAAACTCAAATTTTTCTTGAAAATTTTGAAAAGCCAGGCGCATCCTGCCGCGTTTGTATTCCCATACACGGTCGTAATCGACCCGGTTCTCCGGGAATGAGGGAGAATTTTCCAAATCTTCGACAGTCAGCAACTGTTCGCCGACCAGTTCATCCAGATCGATAAAAATGGAGCTTCCGGCAAAGGCAGAATAACACTGATAGGGTGAATTTCCGTAGCCGGTAGGGCCAAGTGGCAGAATTTGCCAAAGTTTCTGGTTGGTTGCAACCAAAAAATCAACAAACCGGCGGGCATCCCGTCCCATGCTCCCGATGCCGTAATTGCCCGGCAACGAACTGATGTGTAACAATATCCCGCTGCTTCTGTTCATTATTTTTCGGATTCAATTGTTCTGAAATTTGTCAAATGACAGGCTGTTTCCCTAACTAAACGTTGAACGGCCAGTCCGTGTTTCAAGTCGGGTACAAAAGTTTGTTTGTCGTCGCCTGTCAGAAATAAATAATGCGCATGAACCATCGATCGCAACCAGCCCGGTGGCACATGTCCTGAAGGGAAGCTGCTCACTGGTTTATAGTTGCTGCCGACAACCTGGCGCACCCACTGCCCGGTTTCTTCCAGAAAATATTCAAAATATTCCGCATGGTGCGACGAGTATTTTAAACAACCTTTCTCCGCGTAAAGTTCGAGGGCTACCAGATCGCCGGTACCCGAACTGATGCGGCTGGCGCTCAGTGTGCCGGCTGCTTTGCTTTCGGGTTCGTACAACGAAATGAGGCTGAAGAGGTCAGAATCTGCTGGAACATCGGCAAAATGACCTGCCTGCAAAGCATGTAAAAGCTGAAGTTTTTCGCCCAGAAAAGCTACCAGCAAGCTAATGCCATGCGAACCCAGATCGGCCATTGCGCCTCCGTCAGGTGCCGGGGTTAAACGGGTTTGCCGCTTATCGCGGTACGATTTCTGCAAATAATCGCCATGATAATATTTCAGATCAAAATGAATGGGCTTTCCCAGTTGCCCCGATTTCCAGAAATTCAGGGCTTCGCGTACCGATGCCGTTTGCAGGTATTGAAAACCTACCTGTATTATCACTTCAGAATGAATATTTTCAAGCATTTTCCACATTAGTTGCTCTTCGTCGTGCGATCCGCAAACCGGTTTTTCAAGATAAATAAAACGCACATTGGGCATCGCCAAAGCCTGTTGAAGGTGCCGGAAATGAACATTGTTTGGCCCTAAAATAAAAACAGCATTTATCTTTTCGTTCTGAAAAAAATCCTCTTCGGTTTGCGCATTGTTGAAACCAAAGCTGGAGGCGAAGTTTTCGCGTTTTGCCGCGGTAACCGAGCAAACCGATTCAAAAGAAATGACGGGAACCTGTGCATAATAAAATTTCAGCGACTGCAAAGCATAGGCATGTGCGCGGGCAATACCTCCTGCCCCCAGAAAACCAACGTGTATTGTTTGATTTGTGTTCATTTTACGTATTTATGGACTGGTCAAAAATAATCCTTTTTCAGGAATAGCCTGTTTTCTCAATAGAAATGACAAACTGATTTTCAGGAAAATTTTAGTATCACGCCGGAACGAAGTACATTTGTGCAATTATAAAAAAGCAGGTAATGGTAAAAATTGGTAAACACAACAAGCTGGCGATTGTCCGTGAGGTTGATTTCGGGATTTATTTTCACGATGAAAAGCTGGGCGATATTTTAATGCCCAAACGGTATCTTCCTGAAAGCTTCGCCGTTGGCGATGAACTGGAGGTTTTTGTTTACCTTGACTCGGAAGATCGACTGGTTGCTACTACCGAAAAGCCTTTTGCTGAAGTGGATGAGTTTGCCACGCTCGAAGTAATTGCTACCACTGCGGTTGGCGCATTCCTCAACTGGGGGCTGGTGAAAGATTTGCTGGTGCCTTTCCGGGAACAAAAAAAACGGATGAACGTGGGCGAGAAACATCTCGTATTTATATACCTCGACCCCGAAACCAACCGGATCGTGGCTTCCTCGAAAATCGATAAATTTGTTGATAACCTGCCGGTTGACTATGAAGTTGGTGAAGAAGTTGACCTGATTGTTGCTGAAAAAACAGATTTGGGTTACAAGGCTATTATCGATAATTCGCACTTCGGAATGTTGTATAAAAATGAGATTTTCCAGACTTTGACAATCGGGCAAAAGCTGAAAGGTTTTATCGGTAAAGTGCGTGAAGACGAGAAGGTTGACCTCGTTCTGCAAAAGCCGGGTTACGAAAAAATGGAAGGACTGGCGCAGGAAATCCTGGAAAAACTGAAAGCAGAAAACGGCTTTTTGCCGGTTGGCGACAAAAGTAGTCCCGAAGTAATTTACGATCAGTTTAAAATCAGCAAAAAGAATTTTAAAAAGGGCATTGGTACCCTGTATAAAAACCGGCTGATTATTATTGAAGACGAAGGAATCAGACTGGTATAGCGATTTATTGAGGCTGGCTAAAAGGTAAATATTAAATAACCTGAGTTCGATATAAAATTGATTATGCAACAACTGAAAATCTGCAAGTTAATAAGGTTGGTGTAGTTGTGGAAAAATTTCCACTAAGGTTAACCTCAAAAAATAAGGTTTTAAAACCTTATCCTGCACATTTAAACCTCAGTAGAAACTTATATAGCAATGATATCAACCTTATTGTGCTGTTTCTCAAAGCACTACCCCATTGTTTATGTCGAACTCAGGTAAATAGTCTCCCCAAATAAATCGAATTCATCGGCGCCGGTAATTTTTACCGGGTAAAATTCACCAACTTTCAATTTCGAAGCTTTATTAATCAGCACTTCGCCATCCACTTCAGGCGAATCGTATTCGGTACGGCCCACAAAATAGTCGCCTTCTTTGCGGTCGATCAGCGCCTGCAAGGTTTTACCAATGTATTTCTGATTTAATGAAGCTGAAATTTCCTGCTGGATTGCCATTAATTCGTCGGCACGCTGGTCTTTTATTTCCTGCGGAATATCGTCTTTGTACATTTTGTACGCATACGTATCGTCTTCGCTTGAATAGGCAAACACGCCCATCCGGTCGAACGGGTATTCACTGATAAATGCTTTCAGTTCTTCAAAGTCTTCCTCTGTTTCGCCGGGATGACCAACCAGAAATGTGGTACGCAGAGCAATTCCCGGTACTTCTTCCCGTATTTTTTTTATCAGCTCAATGGTTTCATTTTTTGTAATTTTCCGGCGCATCATACCCAGCATTCGGTCGCTGATATGCTGCAACGGAATGTCGAGGTAATTGCATACATTTTCACGTTCGCGCATTACTTTGAGCACATCCATCGGAAATTTCGACGGATAGGCATAATGCAGGCGAATCCGTTTCAGATCGTCAATGTCAGCCAGCTTATCGATCAGCTCGGCCAGCTTGCTTTCTCCGTACATGTCGATGCCGTAATAGGAGAGGTCCTGCGCAATGACCAGCAATTCTTTTACCCCCCGCTCGGCCAGACTGCGTGCTTCCTCCAGCAGACTTTCGATGCTGCGCGATTTGTGATTGCCGGTAAACTGAGGGATGGCACAAAATGAACAATGCCGGTTGCAACCCTCGCTGATCTTTAAATAAGCGAAATGAGCCGGGGTTGTCTGTACCCGATGATACATTTTCTGCTCGTAAAAAGTGGCATTTAAATCCTTTATAATTTCCTTGAAATCAAATTTGCCGTAAAATTTGTCAACTTCCGGAATTTCTTTGGTGAGGTCTTCTTTGTAACGGGCCGACAGGCAACCCATCACCAGCAATTTGTCGAGTTTGCCTTTTTTACGGGCATCCACAAAATTCAGGATGGTATTGACGGATTCTTCCTTGGCATCGGCAATGAAACCACAAGTGTTTAAAATCACAATGTTGGCATCGTCTTTCTCGCTGTCGTGAACCACTTTAAATCCGTTCAGGTCCAATTGGTTCAGCAGCATTTCCGAATCGACCAGGTTTTTCGAACAGCCCAGGGTTACTATATTTACTTTTCCTCTTTTCATTCTTTTTTAAAAATTTGACCGCAAAAATAACAAAGAACTAAACGGATAGCACCCTGAAAAGTTGAACTTGTTGTGAAAAGAATTATTTCGCACAGATTATAAGCCGTTTTTACATTATTCAGTATGATTTTCCGTGTAATCTGCGTGAGATATTATGTGAATGATAACACAACGTTTTTTCTATCTTTTTACCGGAATATATTTCTGCTGGAACAAAATTTCAATGTTTTGGTCGTCGATCGGGATTACCAGTTGCAGATATTTTGCATTGGGGAAGAACGGGAAAAACACTTTGCCTTTCATTGAATAACCCGGTTCCAAAGTGGTTTTCCGGATGGTTGACTGCGACCATGATTCGTGTAATTCATTCAGGTCAACAGCTTCGAATTCGTTGGCCATATTGCCAATCTGAACTGCGTTGAACAAATCGGTTCGCAGGTAGTCGTTGTGCGGGTTGTTGTCACTTACGGTAATGGCTGCCGCAGCAATATCAACACCCAGACCAACCAGGCTCAGTGCAATATGACTTTTTCTCCGGGCTTCGGTGATCGAAAGTTTTTTCTCGATATTCAAAATTTCTTCTTCGGGGTCGCTGGCATGGAAATATTCATCGACCATAGGCTGAAGGCTGTCGTTCAGCGGTTGGTAGTAAAAATCTTTCGGATCAATCAGAATTTCAAGGTTCGACCGGTTGGTAATGTCGAAATCGAACAGGTAATTTGGTTCAACGATCCGGTCGAACCCCACTTCGTAAATAATTCCGGAAACCGAGTCTTTTGCAAATTCCTGTCCGTAAAGCCATTTGGTTGATTCCTGTGTTGGTTCAACTTTTATAAGGCTTTTGGGGGCGGAACACGATTGAAAAAGAAAGGGTGAAATAGCAAAAAGGGCAAAAAGTAAATTTCTCGTTTGCATGGTAGTTTAAAATTGTTTTCGGCGAAATTTACCAAATAATGTGCCAGAACGTTTTTCTGAAGTGTTAATTTGTTGATTAAAAGCGGTGAAAAAGTACCTGAGTTCCAAAGTGCCTGAGTACCTAAGTTCCTAAGAGAAAAATTACGATGAGCTTGTTGAGATGATTGAAACTCATAAACTCATAACCCTGGGAACTCAGGTACTTTTATTTGTATTTACTGTCCGTCTTTTTGCAGCAACCCGGTAATTACCGCCGAAGCAATGAAGCAACCGAAAACGGGAGGCATATACGAAATGGTGCCGACCGTTGATTTTTTATTCTGTCCGTCTTCAATAATGATTTTGCTTTTATCCATCAATTCGGAGGAAAACACCACTTGTACACCTTTTTTGATTCCCATCCGGTGAAGCCGTTTTCGCAACATCTTTGCCAGACCGCAATTGAAAGACTTTGAGATGTCGGCGACCGAAACTTTCGACGGATCGAATTTGCCTCCCGCACCCATTGAACTGACAACTGGCAGGCCTTTTTGTACGCAGTGATAAATCAGGAATGTCTTGGGCGAAAGAGTATCGATAGCATCTACTGCATAGTCGAAATCGTCGGAATAAATCACTTCCAGTATTCGTTCGTCTTTCAGGTATTCGTTGATCACAGTCAGTTTCAGTTTTGGATTGATGTCGAGAAACCGCTGCGCCAATACTTCTGCTTTTGGCTTTCCTTCATTGCTGATCAGCGCCGGAAGCTGGCGGTTGCGGTTAGTTTCTTCCACTACATCGCCGTCCACAATAGTCATTTTTCCGATGCCGGCCCGGCACAACTGTTCGGCTGCATAGGCGCCAACACCGCCCAAGCCGATTACCAAAATAGTTGCGTTTTCAAGTCTTTTAATACCATCTTTCCCAAGCAAGAGGGAAGTTCGTTTCTTCCATTTATCCATTTTCAAAAACCAGCCTGTAATTTTTATAAACCTGTTTTCTCAAAACATCTACATCCATTTTCATGATTTTGGCTGCAAAGGAATAAATTTCCTCAATAGAAACATCGCTTTCGTCGGTTTCAAAAAACAATTTATACGGAGGTATGATTTTTAATGAATCAATTGCTTTTTTCTTTTTCTTCAGCAAGTCTTCTCCAAACGAAAAGTAGAAATTGTGGTTCAGCAACGATCTGGTAATTTGCGGTTTTGCCGAATACCCGTGAAATATCCAGGGCATGTCGGCATCGATTAATTTCCGCAAACGGATCATTTCATTGTGCGCTTTTACACAATGAATAATCAGTGGTTTCTTTTTGTTCTCGGCAATACCGGCTTGTTTTAAAAACACACGTTCCTGTTTTTCGCGGTCAATGGCAATCGCCAGATCAATGCCGCATTCGCCGATGCCCAGTATTTCATGGCGGTCTGACAGATCGTGCAGCAGGTTGATCATCGTCTTTTCGTCGTAATCATCCAAATGCCATGGATGAAACCCTGCGGTACACGGTGGCAGCTCAACCTCAGCTTGAAGATTCTGTGCAAAAACATTGAGAATTTCGACGTCTGCCGTTCCTTTTTTTTCGTGTGTATGAATATCAATGAATTTCATAGTTTTAAATTTTAGTACGAAATATCATCAATCGACCATTATCTGCCTTTTTCGGCAATTGGCAATACAAACATACAATATACTGAACACGTAATCAACCATTCGCGTTATTAAGCATTTCAAAAACTGTTTTTCCGGTGTATTTCAGTTGTATGAACAATAATCCATGCGATCTGATTATTTGTCCATACCCGATTGTTCCAAATTTTCCATTTTTGTTTCCCGAAATTTCTAACTAAGCAACACAATGAAGACATTCCCTATTATCTTATTTCTTTTTTTTAGCCTGAACCTTTTTGCAAAAGACTATACGGTACAATCTCCCAATGGAAACACAAAAGTTACAGTTTCGGTTACTGATGGAATTAAATGGAGCAGTATATATGCCGGTACGTCAATTTTTACCAACAATGAGATCAGTGTTGTTTTGTCCGATAAGGTTTTAGGCGCTGTGCCTAAAGTTGTTTCGGCCAAGGAAAGTTCAAATGCCACAGTTGAGACGACGGTTGTTGGCATCAAGTCAAAACAAATTAAAAATGAATACAACGAGCTCAACCTGAAATTTAAAGGCGATTACTCGGTCGTTTTCAGGGTATTCAATGAAGGAATTGCATACCGTTTCGAAACCCGTATGAAAAATCAGATTACGGTAGTTGACGAAAAAGCGGACCTGAATTTCGCAGGTAGTTTCTCCGCTCTGTTTCCTGAAGAAGAATCATTTATCTCGCATAATGAAAGAAGCTATCTCGATGAGCCTGTTGCCGGAATTGGCAGTGGTCGTTTTTGTTCTTTGCCAGCGCTTGTTAAAGCTTCAAATAATATAAAAATTGGTATAACCGAGGCCGATTTGTATGATTATCCCTGTTTGTTTCTGGAAGGAACAGGAAAAAATTCATTTGTAAGCAAATTCCCGAAAGCTGTTTTGGAAGCTGTGCCTTCAAAGAATGGCGCTGACAGGGATCAGAATATTGTAAAAGAAGCCGATTATATTGCGCTTACTGAAGGAACAAGGAATTTTCCGTGGCGGGTCTTTATGTTGTCGAAGAACGATGCGAAGCTAATTGAGAACCAAATGGTTTATCTTTTGTCGCGTCCGGGAAGCATTGGAAATACAGCCTGGATAAAACCGGGACAGGTTGCCTGGGATTGGTGGAACGACAACAACATCCACGGCGTTGATTTTAAATCAGGATTGAACACAGATACTTATAAATATTACATTGATTTTGCCGCTGACTACGGACTGGAATATATTATTCTGGACGAAGGCTGGTCGGTTACGACTACGAATTTGCTTAAACCCAACAACGAGCTTAATTTGGAAGAACTTGTAAGTTATGCCAAATCGAAAAACGTAGGAGTAGTTCTATGGTTACTCTGGGGGCCTCTCGATCGTGAAATGGAAACCATTCTTGATCAGTTTAAAGCATGGGGCGTGAAAGGAATCAAGGTTGATTTCATGCAGCGCTGCGATCAGTATATGGTGAATTTTTACGAAAGGGCGGCCCGCGAGTGCGCCAAACGCGAACTGTTGATCGATTATCACGGGGCATTCAAACCTTCCGGTATGTTACGGGCTTATCCCAACATTGTAAACCACGAAGGTTTGAAAGGAATGGAAAATAATAAATGGTCGAAGCTGATCACTCCGGCACACGATGTTACCCTTCCGTTTACCCGCATGCTTGCCGGTCCGATGGATTTCACCCCGGGAGCAATGCTGAATGCACAGGAAAAAGATTATTCGATTTCATGGTCCAATCCGATGAGCCAGGGAACCCGTTGTCATCAGGTTGCCATGTACGTAGTATACGAAGCCCCGTTGCAGATGCTGAGCGACAACCCGTCGAACCTGCGCAAAGAAGACGAAACAGTAAAATTCATCAGTAAAATACCCACCGTTTGGGACGAGACCATTGGTCTGGACGGAAAAGTAGGCGAATACATTGCTGTTGCCCGCAAAAAGGATAATAAATGGTATATCGGGGCAATGACCAACTGGGATGAACGTGAACTGGAAATCGATCTTTCATTCCTCGGAGAAGGAACTTATCAACTGGAAATTATGCAGGATGGTGTCAATGCAAACAAATCGGCGCACGATTACAAAAAACTATCTGTTGAGAAAAGCTCAGGAAGCAAATTGAAAATACAGATGGCAAAAGGTGGAGGCTGGGCTGCAATATGTACAAAAAAATAAAGATTTAAAAACGTTGTCCATAAAACGTTTATCTCTGAATAACCAACAAAACCTAGTAAAATGTGAAGAGGGCGGTCATAACTGATCGCTCTTTTTTGTGGCATATATTTTGTAACTAATAATTTAGTTTGAAAACTAAAATTTTAGTTGTAATATTGTTTTTGGAATTCCGAAGATTAAAGTTTTTAACCAAAATGTTGTTTTATGAATTAATCAAAGGAGCAAAATCATGAAAAAAATGGGGACATGGACAGTTCTGAATTTTAAATTTTGAATGTCCAATATCAAAAATAAACTACTCAGTTAGTTTAATAACTACTGTTTTAGTTAATTTTGGTTTGATCTTTGTGTTTTATGAACGAATTTAAAAACCAAACAGTTATGGCACGCGAACTCACCAGGGCAGAAGAACAGGTAATGCAGATTTTATGGGAACTTGGTAAAGCATTTGTAAAGGACATTGTTGAACAGATGCCCGATCCCAAGCCTGCCTACAATACCGTTTCTACTATTGTCCGTATTTTGGAGAAAAAGGGGTTTGTTGGTTACGAAGCTTTTGGCAAAACCCATCGCTATTTTCCGATGATGAGCAAAAAAGAATATACCCGCTTGTACATGAAGAGTTTCATGAAAAATTATTTCAGTAATTCGTTTAAAGAGATGGTTTCTTTTTTTGCAAAGGAAGATAATATGAGCATTACCGAACTGGAAGATTTGATGAAAGAAGTAGGTAAAGATTTGGACGACAATCAAAAACCGGAATCATGAACAACTTTGTAAATTATATTATCGAGTCGGGGATCAGCCTCGGGTTATTTTCCCTGGTTTACTTTGTTTTTCTCCGGAACGAAACTTTTTTCAGGACAAATCGTTTGTTTTTACTTTTTGCGGTCATCTTTTCCAGCGTGATTCCGCTTTTGCACCTGAAGGTTTTACAATCCGGTAATTTAATATTGCCGGTCGGCGAAGGAAGCGGTTCTTCCAACATGCTCGAAAGTGTAACCATATACAGCTCCGGACTGGCCGGTTCGTTGGTCGATTTTGTAACTTCCCGGCAGGTGATTGTATTCGGTTACCTGACTGTTGTTTTCGTGTGTGCAGCATTGCTTGTTTTTCGGATCGTGCAAATTGTGAAAGTGATCCGTACCAGCGAAGTGGTACCGAAAACGGGAATAAAATTCGTTTACATTGATGAAGATTCAAGCCCGTATTCATTCCTCAGTTACTTGTTTGTAAGCCGAAATCTGGAAAGCAAACCGGGTTGGGAAAAAATGCTTGCACACGAGTCGGAGCATATCCGCCAGGGACACACGGTGGATATATTGATACTTGAACTGATCAGCCTGTTTCAGTGGTTCAACCCTTTCTTCTGGATGATGCGAAGGGTAATTAAGGAAAACCATGAATACATGGCCGACCGGGCAGTATTGAATAAGGGTGTACCTATTGACTTGTACAAGCAGATTTTGGTCAGTCAATGGGTGGGCAATCAGTTTTCGATTGCCAATAATTTCAATTCATCTCTCATTAAATTACGATTAAAAATGATGACTAAAATAAAATCTTCGAAACTGGCTGGCCTTCGCTATATCAGCGGTGGAATTATGGCTATTGCATTGCTGCTGGTTTTTGCCTGTGAAAACAAGGATACTCCTGTCGGTAATGCAAATCCTGAACTATTGTATAACAAAGGTGTGTACATTCCTAATGCGGATCAAAATTATCTTGTTATTATAAATGAAGAAATTTCTGATCGGGATGCCTTGAATAAGTTGGATTTCAATAATGTCGAATCGATAAGCGTATTAAAGAAACCAGTTCCTGCCTATGTAATAAAATATGGAGAAAAAGCTCAGAATGGCGTAATTGATATCACTTTAAAATCGGGTTCAACCGATGCCAAAAAGAATAATATCGATGAGGTTGCCGTGATTGGGTATGGGCAGGATAGAAAAGTGGCGACAGACCCGGTTTTTAATGTTGTTGAAGAAATGCCTGAATTTCCGGGGGGAGAAAATGCTTTACGTATTTTTCTTGCAAAGTCGGTAAAATACCCGGCAATTGCAATACAGAATGGTATTCAGGGGAAAGTTTTTGTGACTTTCGTGGTAGAAAAAGATGGTTCAGTTGGCCGGGTCAAAATTGCCCGAGGAGTCGATCCTTCCCTTGATATCGAAGCATTGAGGGTAACCAATTCATTACCTAAGTGGAAACCGGGTAAGCAAAAAGGTGAGGCTGTTGCTGTTCAATATACAATTCCGGTGAATTTTGTATTACAGTAAATATGATAGGGATTGTCCCCCAAAGCCATAAAGTCTACGACTCGCGTCACCCTGAACTTGTTTCAGGGTCTGATTATTAGAAAGATGAGATCCAGAAACAAGTTCGGGATGACTCTGTTCAGGACTTTTTGGACAGCCACGACTTGATCCAGACTTTTTGGGACAATCCCTTTATTTTTCTTTTTTAAAATAAAAGCCATGATTCAGAAAACCATCCTCTGTTTTTTGTTAATTGTCCCTTTCGTTTCTTTTTCTCAGGGCAAAATCGATCTTTTAATCCTGAATAAAAATTATTCCGGAGCCTTAAAACTTATTGACAGCCAGCTTGCGCAACAGTCCGATGCATCTCTTTTCTTCAAAAAAAGTACAGTTTTAAAGAAACAGATGCTCTATCCCGAAGCATTGCAGCAACTTGATGAAGCGCTCAAACTTGATTCGCTGAATGCGGATTATCTGGATGAACGGGCCAGTCTTTGCGAATCGCTGGGCGATTATGATTCGGCTGTAAACAGTTACCTCGAAGCCATTGCCCTTCAGCCCGGCGACCTGCTACTGAAATTCAACCTCGGACAAACGTATATTCGCATGAGCGAGTATATGAAAGCGCTAAAAACGTTTGAGCAAATATATGCGGTTGATTCCCTTAATATGATGTACAATAAATATTATGCTTTGGCTGCATACAAAGCGCTCAAACACAAAAAGGCTGTTGAATTGTACGAAAACTATCTGATCCAAAATCCGGGCGATCTGAGCGCCTATCTGAACCTGGCAAATGCTTACGGAGAATTGAAGAATGAAACCGGCGGATTCAAGGCTTTATTTCTTGCCAAAGAAAAATTTCCCAACAACAGAATCGTTGATTTGAAACTGGCAAACTCCTTTTTTGCTTCAAGGAAATATGATGAGGCCTGCAGGTTTTATAAAGAATACATGGCTAAGTACGACACAACCATGCCGATTTTAATGAATTATGGTATTTGTCTGTACCAGACAAAGAATGAACAGGAAGCAATAAATGTACTGGAGGAATGTTATTCGGTGAACCCCAACGACCCATATATCAATTTTTACCTGGGTGTAAGCCACAAAAAACTGGCAAATTACGATTTGGCTGTTAAATACCTAGACTTTGCAATTTATATTTCTCATCCTGATTTTTTACCTGAAATGTATCATCATCTGGGACAGGTGTATGGAAATATGCGCGAGTTCGCAAAATCAATTGAGGCCCTGGGAAAAGCCTATGAACTGGACGACCGGAAAGTGGAAGTTTTATTTGAAATAGCTACCACCTACGAAGAATTCAATTTCAATTCTACAATGGCTCTCAATTATTACAGAACCTATTTGCTGGAAGCAGGAGAGGGGGCGCAAAATGCTGATTATGCACTCACCCGCATTAATAAAATAAAGGAAGAGATGTTTTTTGAGAAATAGCCGGAAACAATTCAGGTACAAACTCACATCTTCTGAATAATTTCAGCATAGTGCAGGATAGTTATTTTCGGATTTAGCTATATTTGTTGCCGGAAACTAATTTGTCAATAATTCTGAAAATTAATCTGCTAAACAATCATAATTAACTTGTTCCTATGACAATACTTCGTTTAAAACTTAGTTATTTATCTGATTTACAGCAAAATAACTGATTATTTATTAGGTTAAAACCGCAGGGATTTGTATCTTTAAAGTATTAATTACCAGTTAATTACTTTAATTATGGCCACCCCTGCGATCTATGTTTTATATTCAAAAATTGTTCTTGATGCTTTATCTGTTTCTACAATAAAGCTCAATAAATGCAGACGAGATTTTATGATTGAGATTTTCATGCTATATATGAGTATTCCTTCACGGATTAACTTTCTCCAGTTAGGCCGATACAGCCTTTTTGGCGAACAACGCTTCCGTCGCCAGTTCGAGGAAAGGTTTGACTTCTTTGGCTTTAATAAAGCTTTGTCAATGCCTTGGATTGGCAGTCGCACCGCTATTGCTTTTGACCCGAGCTTCATTCCCAAGTCAGGTAAGCAAACTCCTGGAATCGGGTACTTTTGGTCGGGCTGTGCAGGCAGGGCTCTCCGGGGGATTGAAATTCTTGGGCTTTCTGTAATCGATGCCGACACCAGGTTGAGTTTTCATTTGGACGCTGTACAAACGCCTCCGACAAACTGTCTTCAAGATAACGACCTGTCGTTAATCGATTGGTATGCTGGGGTTATCAAGAAATACATCAAACAGATATTATCCATTACCAAATATGTTGTTGCAGATGCGTATTTCTCCAAGAAAAACTTTGTTGAAAAAATTCTGCAATGTTCCCTTCACCTGATAAGTAAACTTCGGAACGATGCGGATCTGACCTATCTTTCAGTGCAACCTAAGACAGGGAGTAAAGGCAGGCCAGCAAAATATGGGGGAAAAGTTGATGTCAGGAACTTAAACCCCGAACAGTTCAACCAAGTTGAGAACGATAAAGGAATAATAGCATACTCAGGGATTGTATATTCAAAAGCTCTTGGTCGAAACATTTTACTGGTTGTCGAAGAATTACTGATAAAAGGAAAAACAACTTACCGTCTTTTGTTTTCAACCGATACCATCCAAGCCCCCATTGATGTGATCGATATTTATCACACCCGGTTCCAAATAGAATTTGGATTCAGGGATGCCAAGCAATTCACGGGGCTTGAAAATTCGCAGGCCAGAAGCGGAAATAAGCTCAACTTTCATTTCAATACCGCATTGACAACTGTAAATGTTGCCAAGGTAATGCAACTGGGCAATCCAGAAACAAGGGAAAACTCATTTTCTATGGCAACATACAAGATACTGTTTCACAATACATTATTGCTATCGAGATTTTTCCGCCTGTTCGCCATTAACCCGAATTCAATCAAAAATCGTCAACATGTCAATGAACTATTGTATTTCGGCACTATGGCCGCTTAATTTTTAATCTATTTTGAACGAACTATTGCTATGAGAAAGACTATTTTTTTTATTACGCTGATCGCCTTATTGACAGGGGTTATTCAATTAAATGCCCAAAATTTGTACCAGGCAAACTGGGAATCGATTGACAGCCGTCCTGTTCCTGAATGGTTCGAAGATGCCAAGTTTGGGATTTTTATCCATTGGGGACTGTATTCCGTCCCGGCATGGGGGCCAACCGAAGGCAATGTGTATGAAAAATATGCGGAGTGGTATTGGTCCCGGCAAAACCCTCAGGGAAAACCGGCAAAATCGTTTACCGACTTCCACAATGCCACATTTGGCGAGAAATTTAAATATCAGGATTTCGTGAAAGATTTTAAAACAGAAATGTTTAACCCGGATCAATGGGCCGACATTTTTAAACAGGCGGGTGCAAAATACATTGTCCTTACATCAAAACACCACGAAGGTTTTCCTCTCTGGCCCAGTGTTCATAGCTGGAACTGGAACAGCATGGATGTAGGCCCTCACCGTGACTTATGTGGCGAGCTCACAACGTCGGTAAAAGCAAAAGGCCTTCACATGGGTTTTTACTATTCTCTTTACGAATGGTACAATCCCCTGTATAAATCTGATGTGCAGAAATATGTTGACGACCACATGATCCCGCAAATGAAAGATTTGGTAACACGTTACGAACCGGATGTTGTATGGACTGACGGTGAGTGGGAACATCCGAGTGAAATATGGAAGAGCACCAGTTTTCTTTCATGGCTTTATAACGAATCGCCGGTAAAAAACACGGTGGTTGTAAACGACCGTTGGGGCAAAGAAACCCGAGGAAAGCATGGTGGCTTTTATACAACCGAATACGATTTGATCCACTCCGATAAATCGACTGGTAAACTATTTGAACGCCCGTGGGAAGAATGCCGTGGTATCGGAGGTTCGTTTGGATACAACCGGAACGAAAACCTGAAAGATTATTCAAGTTCTGAAGAATTGGTACATATCCTGATTGACAAAGTTGCCCGTGGGGGAAACCTGCTCCTGAATATTGGCCCGACAGCCGACGGACGCATCCCGGTAATCATGCAGCAACGGCTTTTCGATATGGGCGAATGGCTTCAGGTGAATGGTGAAGCTATTTACGACACCCGTTTGTGGGAGAAAGCTCCGGCAGTAAAACCTGAAACAACCGTATATTTTACTAAAAAAGGCAGCGATTTATACGTGCTTGTTACGAAATGGCAGGATAAACCGATTGTTGTTGAAGGTGTTTCAAATGCAGGCTTGGTTAATATGCTTGGGTACAACGGAAAGGTAAAATATTCAGTGTCAGGAAAAAAGCTGACCATCACACCTCCGGTAATTACACCGGCTAATAATCCATGCAAACATGCCTGGGTTTTTAAAGTGCAAAGTGCAGTTTATTAATCTGTATCCCGGTAAGCAGCAGTAAGGTATCCAATCTTTTTAATAAGGCTGATTATGAAAATTCATTCGCTAACAAAAGTTTCAATATTGATTGTTGTATTGTTTTTCTGCCAACCGGCACACAGTCAGGAAACAGCAAATAAAGCCGAACGGGAGCAATGGTTTATGGATGCCGGTTTTGGTATGTTTATCCACTGGAGTTTCGATTCGCAACTGGGTGCGGTAATCAGCCATTCGATGGCGGGCGCATCCGACGATTATTTGCAGCGTTTTGTAAATGAATTACCCAAAACATTCAACCCAAAAAAATTTGATCCGGAAGAATGGGCCATATTGGCAAAACTTGCCGGGATGGAATACGTGGTTTTTACCACCAAACATCATTCCGGATTTTGTATGTGGGATACCAAAACTACCGGCTTCAATGTGATGAATACACCTTTCAGGCGCGATGCAACGAAAGAGATATTTGATGCTTTTCGCAAACAGGGTATTGCAATCGGTATTTATTTTTCGCCGGAAGATTTTCATTATCTGTATGAAAATAAGATACCCGTTGGTCGGTTACAGCATCCTATGCATTACCCGGAAAACAACTCCGGCCTGATGAAACTCGACAAGGCGCAGATAAAAGAATTGCTTACCAACTACGGAAAAATTGATGTAATCTTTTTCGATGGACCGGCTGAAGGATTGAAAGAATATGCCTGGCAGTTGCAGCCTGATGTGGTTGTAACCCGCGGCCAAATGCAAACGCCGGAGCAAAACCTGCCCGATAAACCGATTCCGGGTCCATGGGAAGCTTGTTTCACCATGGGTACCGACTGGCAGTACAAACCAACCAACGACCCGCATAAAAGCGGGACCGAAATCATTAACATGCTGATTGAAATCAGGGCAAAAGGCGGAAATCTCTTGCTCAATGTGGGACCAAAACCCGATGGTGAAATACAGATTGAACAGGAAGCCCTTTTGCGCGAAGTTGCCTTGTGGAACATGGTTAACCGGGAAGGTATTCACGGTATCCGAGCATGGGAAATTATAAAAGAAGGCAATGTTTGGTTTACAAGGGCTAAAAATGCAAATACAGTTTATGCATTCATTCCCTCAGGCAAAGAGTGGAAATACGGCGAACGGAAAGAATTTCTGTTTAAAACTCTCAAAGGGAATGATCAAACCCGTGTAAGCATTTTGGGATATGCCAGCGAATTGGTTGAGTACAAACAGAATTTCGATGCAAAGATTTATTCTGAAACTACCTCAATGGGATTACTGGTAAGCGCAGTAAACGGCCATCGCCTGTACACCAATAACCAATGGCTCAATCCGGTAGTTATGAAAATTGAAAATGTCGAATATTGGGCTCCGCTTCAGCAGCAGGAAAAGAAAAGTACTATCGACGGGGCAAAATAAGTTTTAACTACCGATCGGTGTTTTACTTATAAGGATAGTTGTATTCATTACAGGTGTTGTTACATTCCTTATACGGAATGCCATATTCTTTAAAAGTTTTGCCGTACTTCTTATAGAAGATGCCGTATCTTTTGTATAAAATGTTGTATTTCTTATAAAAGATACCGCATCTTTTGTATATAATGCCGCATTTCTTATACGAAATATCACTTTTTATTGAAGCAGACAGTTCGGTATTTGGAAAATCTGAAGAATAAAAAATGAACTTTTTGGGCTTTATACATCTTGATGTTTTTTGTGAACCTTTGTGAATTAGAGATTTTGTGGCTAATTTTTTTTCTGCTAGAACCCCGGAATTTCGGGGCAAAAAGCGCAAAATATTCACGAAGAATACCTTATCTAAACAACATGGTAAAAAAATGTATCATTTTCACTTTCCCGGTATAAAATGAGGTGAAAAAATAACTACGTTTACGCTACTAGTGTCATGTCAACGCATTTTTGTCAGAGCGTCATGCCGAACTTGTTTCGGCATCTTCTTAAAAATGAGACCCTGAAACAAGTTCAGGGTGACACGCTTCAGACAATATAGTGCTGACCTAACACCAGACTTTTGAACAAAACAGAACAGCAACCAAAAAAGGCAACTATGATCAAGAGGAATGACGTTCAAACTATTGTGAAAGGTGATAAACGCACAGTTCGTGGCTGGGTGATGTACGACTGGGCCAATTCGGTGTACCAACTTACCATTGCATCAGCTATTTTTCCCATCTATTATAACACAATAACCCGTACAGGCGACGATTTTACCATCTCCTTTTTTGGTGCCCCGGTAATCAATACAGTGCTTTATTCATGGGCGATTGCTGCAGCCTACCTGCTGGTGGCCATCATGTCGCCATTGTTTTCATCGATGGCCGACTATACCGGACGGCGAAAAGGTTTTATGCGGGCGTTTACATTGATTGGGGCCGTTGCATGCGGAGCGTTATTTTTCTTTGACAGGAACCATATTGAGTTGGGAGTAATTGCATTTACGCTGGGGACTATTGGCTATGGCGGTAGTATTGTATTCTACAACTCGTTCCTTCCGGTTATTGCCGAACCCGAAGACCAGGACCGCATCAGTGCGCGCGGATATTCGATGGGATACCTGGGAGGCGTTGTATTGCTTCTCTTTAACCTGCTGATGATTATGAAGCCTGATTTATTTGGCATTACTGCCGACAGTTCGTTACCTGCCCGTATTTCGTTTGTGACTGTTTTTATATGGTGGATTGCATTTTCGCAGATAACTTTCAGCCGATTGCCCAAATATACTTTCCGCAAAAGAATAAAGAGAGAGTCGGTGTGGACCAATGGATACAAGGAATTACGAATGGTATTCAATCATATTCGGAAATCGTATCGGCTTAGTCTGTATCTGACCGGTTTTTTCTTCCTGATGATGGGCCTGCTAACCACCATGTTCATGGCAGCTACGTATGGCGAAAAGCAAGTCGGGTTGAAAGAAGATGTGCTTATTCCTACTATTCTGGCCATACAGTTGGTTGGAATGCTGGG
Source organism: Prolixibacteraceae bacterium (assembly GCA_003506435.1). Taxonomy (GTDB): domain Bacteria; phylum Bacteroidota; class Bacteroidia; order Bacteroidales; family Prolixibacteraceae; genus GWE2-42-39. Next base: position 397,812 of record DOAQ01000046.1, on the reverse strand, counting down.
AGCATCAATGTTTGCCCGGATTTCTGAAAAATTAGGGAACCTGCGTGCCCTGATGATTACAATAGGAGCATGGACAATTATTTGTATAGGAGCCTATTTTATTTCCAATGCGGTTGAGTTTTTAATTGTAGCATTTTTTATTGGTATCGTAATGGGTGGTTCTCAATCATTGGCACGTAGCACATACTCAAAAATGCTTCCTGCCGACACAACCGACCACACTTCGTTTTTTAGTTTTTACGATGTCATGGAAAAGCTTGCCACGGTAGCCGGTACCTTTAGTTTTGGCATGATCGAAGCGCTCACAGGCAGCATGCGTTTTTCGGTGCTTGCAATAACCGTATTTTTTGTGATCAGCTTGTTTTTCATGTTGCTGCTATACCGGAGAACACGGATTGAGGCGCGGGTTTAAGAAATATTCTTTAGCTTTGAATTTCTTAATACATTATTTCCGGGCGTGGAAAACAACGATTTTGAAATATTATCGGGAATAAAAAGCGGGGATAAAACGACGTTCGGTCTCTTGTTCGATTCGTATTACAACAAGCTGTGCAGTTATGCGGTATCAATAATCCACGATTCCGATGCTGCTGAAGATATTGTACAGGATATTTTTGCTGAAATCTGGGTCGACCGGAAACAATTGAATATAAAATCGTCTTTTAGCGCTTACCTGTTTCGTTCGGTTTATAATTCCTGCCTCGATCATTTGAAACACCTGAAAGTAAAAGACCGGCACCAAAGAGATATTTCTTTTCAAATACCTTCTTCGTTTACTGATAGCCTGATTTTTACAGAATTGCTTGAGAAAATGGAATCGTGTATTGAGCAACTTCCCGATCAGTGTAAAAGAATTTTCAAGCTCAGTCGTTTTGAGAACCTGAAGTACAGGGAAATTGCCGAATTGTTGCAAATCTCTGAAAATTCGGTAGATACCCAAATACGAAGGGCGTTGAATAAGTTGAAAAACGATCTGAAAGATTACCTGATTACCTTCCTTTTCTTGTTTTTTCCATTTTTTTAATTTTTCCTGTCACGGAAAATTTCTGCCTTGTCGTCATATCATTGAATTTGTAAGATTATGGTATGGATGCGAGGAATAAAAATACAGATGATCTGTTTTCAAAGGTACTGACCGGAAATGCTTCGGAACAGGAACTTTTGGAGTTTGCCAACTGGCAAAACGAATCGGAACAAAGCCGGACGGGTTTTCAGGAATACAAAAAGACATGGGAATCAACCGGATTACTGAAAAGTTACGATCTTGAACGGGCAAAATTAATGACCGAAGTAAAAATCCTCGAAAAGCTGAGGGCAGCCCGCGGATTCTTCTACTATTGGCAGCGCATTGCAGCCATCTTAATCATCCCGCTTTTAATCTTTTCGTCCGTATATTATTTCACAAATGAGAGGGGTGGGGTATCGGCAACGTCTGAAATCGTTAAAACACCTTATGGCGCCCGTACTTCATTTGAACTTCCCGATGGTTCTGTTGCCTGGTTGAATTCAGGTTCTGAGCTGTCGTATCCTCACCGTTTTGGGAAAACCCGCGAGATTAACTTAAAAGGTGAAGTTTATCTCGAAGTAAAAAAAGGCAACAAACCGTTTATTGTAAAAACGAAATACGGCAATGTAAAAGTTTTGGGAACGAAATTCAATGTCAGCGCTTTTCCCGGTGAACCTTTTAATACAACATTGGTCGAGGGATCGGTGGCGATAAAAAACAATACCAATCCGAATGAAATTATTCTTAAACCCGGATTTCAATATGTGGCAGAAAACGGGAAATATTCGGTAGAAAAAGTTCAGCCCGAAATGTACACCTCGTGGAAGGACGGGAAGATGGTTTTCAGGCGCGAACCCTTCTGTTTGGTCGCCAAACGGCTCGAACGCTGGTTTAATGTCAGTATTAAACTGGAAGGGGAAACCATTAAAAACCTTTGGTACACCGGCACCATTGAGATGGAATCGTTTAGCGAAGTATTGGAGCTTGTTAAAAATACCACCCCGATCATTTATTCATTTGATGCAAAAACGAGAGTATTAACAATAACAGTCAAATAAATATGGAATAACAAACGCTAAAAATCTATTAAAAAAAGAGATGGAAACTGGTCCTTTCCACCTCTTGCACATTCTGATTCAAAACGAGTAGTATCAAATCAAAACATTCAAAATTATGAAAAAAAAACGAAGTACACAGGGGCTGCACCCTTGTTCATGTATTATTTTATTGAAAATGAAACTAACAGTCTTTCTTCTTTTGATTACAGTATTTAGTGGTTGGGCAATTGACACATATTCCCAATCGACCCGGTTGACTATTAAAATGGAGAACTCTTCCATTGAAAATATCCTTCTCAACATCGAAAATCAAAGTGAATTCCGTTTTTTTTACAACGGGAAAATTGATGTGGACAGAAAAATCTCAGTCAGTTGTGAAGATAAGCTGGTAACAGAATTGTTAAATGAAATTTTTGAAGAAACCAACATCCGGTATAAAGTTATGGGACGTCAGATTTCCCTTTCGGCTGATAGTTCGGGATTAAACGGTGCGCAAGAGGAAAGAAATGTTTCTGGCAAAGTCACCGATTCTTCCGGTGCTCCTTTACCCGGGGTTACCGTAATTGTTAAAGGAACTACTCAGGGAATCATTACCGATTTCGACGGGAAGTACACCCTTGCCAATGTGCCCAGCGATGCAACACTTATGTTTTCGTTTGTGGGGATGAAAACGCAGGAAATTAAGGTTTCCGGAAAATCAAACATAAATGTAGTTCTTGAAGAAGAGGCCATTGGAATAGAGGAAGTAGTTGCAATTGGATATGGAACAGTCCGCCGAAAAGACCTGACTGGCTCCGTGGCATCGGTAAGTGGTTCAGCATTAAAAGATATTCCGGTAACCTCGGCAGCCCAAGCCATTATTGGCCGTATACCCGGAGTTCAGGTAACAAAAACAGAGGGTTCACCCGATGCTGAAATAAAAATCCGGGTACGCGGAGGTGGCTCACTTACACAGGACAATTCGCCCTTATATATTGTCGATGGCTTTCCTGTTGATAATATCAACGATATTGCACCTACAGATATTGAATCCATAGATGTTTTAAAAGATGCTTCTTCAACGGCAATTTATGGAGCCAGAGGAGCTAACGGGGTTATTCTTATTACAACCAAAAGCGGGTTTGAGGGGAAGGGAAAAGTAAGTTATAATACCTATTTTGGGGTAAAGGAAATTACAAAAACAATGGATGTCCTTAACCCGTATGAATTTGTTTTTTTACAATTTGAGGTTCAAGGGGTAAATAGTACAACTGAAAACTTTTTTGGTGATTTTCAGGATATTGACCTGTACAAACAAATAAACGGAAACGATTGGCAGGATCAAATTTTTGGCAGGACAGGTACCAGCATGTATCACAATCTGGCTGTTTCGGGAGGGACAAAAATATCAAAATATAATATCAGTCTTACTCGTAACGATGACAAAGAAATCATGATTGGTTCAGGTCTGGCAAGAACAAATCTCAATATCAGAACATTCAATAAAATAAATGATTGGCTTTCTTTTGATCTGAACGCACGTTTATCTGATTCATATCTCAAAGGAGCCGGAACATCAACAAATTCACGTTTGTCACATGCATTAAATTTCAGGCCAGTGGATGGAATGATGAAGATTGTTGATTCGGAGTTAGTTAATGGCGAAGATTATGAAGCTGCCAGCGCCTATTTTTTCAATCCGCTTACGCAAACTGAAGATGATTACAGGAGATTAAGAAGTACTGGATTTAATTTTAATGGTGCGGCAAACATTCAATTTTCAGAAAGCCTGGTATATCGTATTGAATACGGAGCTCAATATGGCGAAGCAGCCGATAAACATTTCTACGGGATACATACATCAAATACAGCAGATTATGGAAGACAGCCGATCGCTTCGATTGCAAATACAAAGAGTAAGAGTTACCGGTTAGTAAATACACTAACATATAATAAAAGGGATTTTTTGCCAGGAAATAACATCAATGTTGTCATCGGAGAAGAATTAAACTCGTCGAAGTCTGAATCAGTCACAACCTCAGCAAAATATTTTCCACAATATATTGATCCGGTAAGCGCCTTGAGTATTATGACAATGGGAACTCCAGACCCCACCGTTACAGTTGATTATCCTGCAAATAGAATTACTTCCTTTTTTGGTCGTGCAAATTATGACTATAAAGGGAAATACCTGGTGTCAGCAACTTTCAGGGCTGATGGTTCGAGCAAATTTGCACCGGGCAACCAATGGGGATATTTTCCTTCTGCTGCGCTGGCATGGCGTATGACAAACGAATCGTTCATGAAAGCCTCGGAGCGATGGTTGTCTGACCTGAAACTGAGGATCAGTTATGGAGAGGCCGGTAATAACCGAATTTCCGATAACGCGTGGAGGAGTACCTTTAAAATTGCAACAAGTGGGCTATATTTTGGCGAAGGAGCTTCTCCTACTAACTATTTCATTCCCGCAAGTGTTTTGTCGAATTCGTCACTTAAGTGGGAAACTACCATAACCCGGAATGTTGGCCTTGATTTTGGCTTTTTTAAGCAACGGTTAACCGGGACTGTCGAATTATATAAAAATACGACAAAAGACTTGTTGGTCAGTGCGACCATTCCATCCAGCACAGGATATTCAACTCAATGGCAAAATATCGGACAGACATCAAACCGGGGGCTGGAAATATCGTTGAACGGGGTTATTTGTGAAGGACGCGGTTTTCGTTTATCTGCTTCGTTTAATATCGGATTCAATAAAAACCAGATTGATAAACTGGGAGAAACAAAAAAATGGGAAGAAACAGTTGGTTTTATGCAAGGCGGGCCTTCAGGTGATTACCTGATAGAAGAAGGCGGAGAAGTAGGGCTAATGTACGGATACGAGACCGACGGGATGTATTCGTTTGATGATTTTACATATAACGGGAATAACACATATACACTCAACGAAGGAGTTGCAAATGACAACAATTTATTATATCCCCAATTTAAATTTATGCCTGGAGTATTAAAACTAAAAAACCAGGATGATAATTTGATTATTGATGCAAACGATAAAGTGGTAATAGGAAATGCAAATCCAAAACATTCAGGAGGTTTTAGCATGACAGCCCAATTAAAAGGATTTGATATTTCTGCATTTTTCAACTGGGTATACGGGAATGATATTTATAATGCGAACAAGTTGCAGTCTTCCAGCTTGATAAGACCATACAAAAACCTGTTGGGATTTATGGATTCTGAAAACAGGTTTACATACTTCAACAAAGAAACAGGACTGAGAACTTATGATCCGGTAGAGTTGGCTGAAATAAATAAAAATGCGACGATATGGAGTCCAATGACAAATAATAGTCCTTTACACTCCTGGGTAATTGAAGATGGTTCGTTTTTACGTTTGAATAATATTACCCTCGGGTATTCTTTGCCTAAAAATTTTCTGAAAGTAAACAAGTTTAAAATTGAATCATTACGAATCTATGCAACAGCATATAATCTCTGGACATGGACAAATTATTCGGGATATGATCCTGAAGTTGATTCAAAACGTTCAACACCGTTGACCCCAGGTGTTGATTGGTGTGCCTATCCGAGAAGCCGCTCATTTAATATTGGTTTAAATGTCGAATTTTAAAAACATTATCATGAAAAACATTATAAAATTAATAACCTTGGGATTATTCATATCCGTAATCTGCTCGTGCGATGATTACCTGGAAACTGAATCAAATTCGACCTTTACAGAAGATGTTGTGTTTTCAAACCTGGATTTTGCAACAAAAGCAGTATCTGGAGTTTATCAGTATTTAGCAGCAAGTAACAGCTATGATTATTGTTTGGGCTTATATTGTAAATGCGACAATGATATTGAAGTTACGTTTGCCGCAAACAATAATGCGATGACATCAATGGCCCATTATGCCGCTGACCCTGGTACAACATATTTAAAAAGTACCTGGAACCTTCTTTATTCCGGCATTGACCGTGCTTGTATTTGTATTGACAATTTGCCTAAAAGTCCTATATGGGAAGGGGAATATGCGGATGAAGCCCGGCAATTATATGGTGAGGCGGTAACATTACGTGCATTGTTTTATTACGAATTGGTTAGCCTCTGGGGCGATGTTCCTTTTCCTCTTAACGCTACATCCGGAGATAGTGAACTTTATCTTCCCAAAACAGACCGGGACTCGATTTATGAATATCTGATCCAGGAATTAAAGGAAGTGGAAGATTATGTGCCGTGGATGACACAGACATCGGAACGGGTCACTAAAACATTTGTGAAAGGACTAAGGGCCAGAATGGCTTTGGCTTATGCCGGGTATTCTCTTCGCAATACGACGTTCGAAACAAGACGTGGAAGATATTGGGAAGAGTATTATAAAATTGCCAATCAGGAATGCAAGGAAATTATTGAGAGCGGGAAACACCAATTGAACCCTGACTTTGGCAACATTTTTAAAACACTCCATGCATACAAGATGGATATGACATACAAAGAGATCATCTTTGAGATAGCATTTGGCCGATTAGTCAGTGGGCGTGTAGGTACTTTTATTGGTATGACCCATCTTCGGGCAAGTCCTGATGATCCCAAATACGGTAGGGCTAACGCCGAAATTAAAGTTCCCGTGAATTACTTCTATTCTTTCAACCGCCTCGATAAAAGAAGAAATGTCTCCGTCGAGTTATACAATTATAATAGTGCCTCTAACGTAGGGAAGCAGGTACTTGTTACGAATGCGATTACCATAACCCCTTGCAAATGGCGCAAATCATGGATAAACCCAACGATGGGAGGAGACCTTGCAAGCGCTAATTTTACTGGAGTTAACTGGCCATTAATGCGTTATTCTGATATTGTATTGATGTATGCTGAATCGGAAAATGAAATAAACGGGCCTACACCGGCTGCAAAAGAAGCACTTTCACTTATCAGACAAAGAGCATTTCCCCAAGAATTGTGGGCATCGAAAGTAACGAACTATGTTGATTCAGTTGCTACGAGTAAGGATGGTTTTTTTAATGCTATTGTTGACGAACGGGCATGGGAATTTGGAGGAGAAATGCTTCGCAAATATGACTTGGTGAGATGGAATCTTTTAGGTTCAAAAATCAATAAAATGAAGGAAGAAGTAACTCAGATATTAACAAATAATTCCAAGTTTTCATTTGTTCCTGATTACATATTCTGGAAAACGAAAGAGGACAATGAGACAATAGATATTTTAAATCCCGACTATCGTATTTCTTCTACTTCAATTACCGGGTATACCCGTACTTCCTGGTATCCGAAAACAAGCACCAGTACTTTGGCAACTTATCAAAAATCAATGGGATATGTCGCAAATGGTTATAATGAAACAAAAAACAACCATTTGTACCCTATTGCTGCCGAAATTATTACAGCAAGCAATGGAACGTTAACTAACGACCAAATTCCTTAATCAATAATGACGATAGAATAAATTTTAAAAGTGACTAAATATGAAAACGCAAAAATATTTTTCTTTACTATCATTTGCATTGGTACTATGCTTCCTGTTATCGGTCGTTTCATGCGATGACGATACTTCTGATTATGGAATAGCAGATCAATTATTCAGACCAATAAATTTTCAGGCAGAAGTTGACGATGAGATAGGCAATGCTGTCAATTTTTCGTGGGTGCCGATAAAGGGAACATCCTATTATTCTTTAGAAATTAGTCGGGACAGTCTTCAGTTTAAACAAGACCTTCAGTCATTTTCAATATACGATGACGATAAATTCGAAATTGAAAATTTGTGGAGTGATTCACGGTACTCAGCCCGTATTAAAGCTATCAGCATAGATAGCAAAATTAAGGACTCCGAATACAAACAGATTACGTTTGTAACCGACTAAGAATATTTTGTTACAGTGTTAATTTCTGTTACGCTTTTCTTAACGCGTATCGGGGTTAAAAATCAGTAATACAACTGTACAATTATACCAGTGGGTAAAGATATGGGAACAATATCTGATAAAAACAGGAATTGTTTTTGTATCGTTCCACTGGTGTATTTAAGAGAATTTATATTTTAATTTAATAATACAGATGCGTTTATATATGAGATCAAAATTTTTCCTACTAATTCTAATAACTTTTTGTGGTATTGAATATTCGTGCAGTGATGATTTTTCAGGTGAGAAAGAAAAACTAATATTTTCAGAACAACTGCCTATTCTTGGTTGGTATGGGATACCTGAAAACGAAGCAACTGTTGAACGTTTTACAGAAATGAAAGAGGCTGGATTCACTTTAAATTTCACACACTCTTTTTCTGATGCTGACAAAGTAGCATCCGCGTTGGACATGGCACAAAAAGCCGGAATGAAAATAGTGATCCGGTGTCCTGAACTGGGTACTGAACCGGAAAATACAACTCATCGTTTTATGGAGCATCCGGCCCTTGCTGGTTATTTTTTTCGGGATGAACCATCGGCCAAAGATTTTAGCTCGCTAAGCACTTGGGTAAAAAGAGTACAATCTGTCGATGATAAAAATTTCTGTTATATAAATCTTCTTCCAAATTATGCCACAATAGAACAGCTTGGGGTAGATACTTATCGGGAATATGTAAATAAGTTTATCCATGAAGTGCCATTATCTTTTTATTCATTCGACAATTATCCACTAACACAAACCGGCTTGAAGGTATCATTACGAGACGGATGGTATGAGAATTTGGAAATATTTTCAGATGAAGCAAGAAAGGCGGGGAAGCCCTTCTGGGCTTTTGCCCTGACAACCCCAAGAACTGGCCTGGCAGTTCCTAATCTGGGCAGGCTGAGACTCCAGGTATACAGCAATTTGGCTTATGGGGCACAGGGTATCCAATATTTTACCTATTGGACTCCGTCAACTCCCAAATACGATTTCCATGATGGGCCTATTTATAATGGCAAAAGGACAAGCGTTTACGATGATTTGACAATCCTGAACAACGAAATAAAAAACCTATCGGGAGTATTTTTGGGAACAAACGTTGTTTCTGTCGCACATACCGGGGAAATCATCCCCAAAGGGACAAAACGGTTGAGCGAACTTCCTGTACCCATTCAGGTTCTGGAAACAATTGGTGAGGGTGCTGTTGTATCCTTACTGGAAAAAGGAGAAAACAAATTTCTTGTGGTGGTAAACCGTGATTACATTGAATCAACGGAATTACATATAAAAGCCAGTGAAAAGATTAAACGGGTTAATAAGGATGGCTCATTGACTGACATCCGAAGTCAGAAGGAGAAATCAATAAAAATTGGGCCCGGTGACGTGGAAATTTTTGTATGGGAGAAATAATAAGAAATTACATACAACAATGATTCTTAAATTTTTCCAAAGCCTTTTAATGATTTTTGGTTTCATGCTATTCCCTGTAAAAAGTGATAGCAACAATAGTGCTGCTTATCCCGGAAATTGTGATTTCGGGCAGGCAGTATGGATCGGGGAGACGAATAGTTTACCAATAGTTGATTCCCTTTTTTATGAGCCTCATCCAACGCCATTGTTTCGAAAAGAATTTTTTGTTGGGAAAAAGGTTAAAAGCGCAACTTTATGCGTTACTGCTGCTGGTTATTACCGGGCATCAATGAATGGGCAACGAATAGGTAAAAACTTTCTGGATCCCGTATGGACCAATTACAGCAAAAGAATATATTATTCTGAATATGATGTTACTTCCGATATTCAGATTGGAATGAATTGTATTGGCATAACCCTTGGCAATGGATTTTATAATCCCTTACCGCTGAAAATACAGGGCCATCGTAATTTGAGGGACGTGTTGCCAATAGGGAAACCGGTATTTATCTCAAAACTAAAAATTAGTTATACGGATGAGACTGTTGATGAAATTTTCACAGACAGTTCCTGGAAACATTCTCACGGGCCAATTATAAGAAACAACGTGTATCTGGGAGAAGTATACGATGCCCGAAAAGAAATCACGGGATGGGATAATGTGAAGTTTGACGATAAATCATGGTTGAAATCTGTTGAATTTGAAGGCACCGGAGGACAATTACAAAAAATCTTTTTCCCGCCAATACAAATTTCAGATAGTATTAAACCAATATCAATTACAGAAGTAAAAGATGGGACTTACATCATCGATATGGGCGTGAACTTCACGGGTATCTATAAGGTCAAACTTACCGGAGAATACGGTGATACTGTTTCTTTCCGTTTCGGTGAGCGACTTTATGACGATGGAAGTTTAAACGTGATGACATCGGTCTGCGGGCAAATAAAAAAGAAAGGAAAAGGAGGCCCTGGATCTCCGGCAATTGCATGGCAAACAGATCAATATATTTTCGGGAAACAAGGTGTCATTTGGTATAGCCCTGAATTTACCTTTCATGTATACCGTTATATTGAAATTACAGGATTGAAGAGAAAACCGGAATGCTCAGATGTGGTTGGGCTTGTACTAAATACTAATGTAGATAAAAATAGTTTTTCTTGTTCTTCCCCACTGATCAATTTAATTCAGGAGGCGACTGTACGAACTTTTCTTGCTAACCTGATAGGAGTTCAATCTGATTGTCCGGGAAGGGAAAGATTTGGTTATGGGGGAGACCTTAATGCCACAGGTGAAGCGTTTATTTACAATTTCAATATGCAGGCTTTTTACCGCAAAACCATTTATGACTGGGTTGATGCTATGAATGATTCGGTGTTTGTGGATACTGCTCCTTATGTGGGAATCAGGTATTGTGGTTTAAGCTGGGAATCAGCATTCCTCATTACACAATACAACCTGCTCCTGTATTACAACGATCTGGACATAGTCAAAGAAATGTATCCTCTGGATTTAAAGTGGATGGAAAAGGTTTCCCGTATTCATCCAAATGGAATAGTAGACAAGGGACTTGGCGACCATGAGTCACTGGAAAAAGTTCCGGTTGAACTCACGGGGACAACACATTATCTTCAATGTGCCCGGATTATGCAAAAATTTGCTTCGCTGATGCATGATAGAAAAAATGAGGAAAAGTTTTCAAACCTTGCACATTATCTTCAGAAACAAATTCTGACAAAATTCTGGAATGAACCTTTTAAAGGGACAATCAATAAACAAACCCTGTTTTCGACCTTGCTTTATTTTGATGTCATTCCTGAAAATGAACGCAGAGCTGCTGTGGATTCGTTGTTTAATACGATAGCAAAAGAACCTTCAAGTCATTTCACGACGGGTATATTTGGAACGAAATACATTCTGGAAGCGCTTTCTAAAGAAGGTTATGCCGATACCGTTTTTGATATTATAAATAGCAAACTCTATCCGGGATGGGGATTCATGATAGATCGTGGTGCAACTACGATATGGGAAACCTGGAAGGAGAGTGATAACATTTATTCCAATTGCCATCCGATGTTTGGTTCCGTGTCCGAATGGTTTTACCGCTGGCTAGGGGGAATCAGGCCTGATCCCGACTATCCTGGATTTGAAAAGTTTACCATTGCTCCAACTCTACCTCAAGGTCTTGATTCTTTATATTGTGAATATGAATCTCCTACAGGGAAAATTATTTCAAGTTGGAAAAAATCCGACAACAAGCAGATATTTGAAATTACTGTCCCGGCTGGAAGTAAAGCATTGTTCAAATTACCAGTAAAAGGAGAAACCCAAACAGTTGTACTTTTTTCAGAAAAGAGGAAACAGGTATTTCCTTTCCTCAAAGAGATACAACACGATTTTGATATAGAATTAAAGCCCGGAAGCTATACAATTGAATCACAGAAAAACGAATAAAAGTCGGCTGAAATGAAAAGAACTATTATCATATTTATTATCGCAATATGTATATCAGCATTCATTAATAAAAAGCCCAAAGGAACAGACTATGCTTTATCTTCCATGAAAGAGGCGTGGATGAGGCACCCTGTATTTGGAGACCCATCTTTTGATAATTTCAAAAGGTTCGGAAAGAATCCGCTTCATCGTGGTTCTTCACCTTATGAATGGCCGGTGAATGGATTCTATTTTGAAGATCCGGTAACGGGAAACGAATATATTTATGTTTCCCAATATAGAAAAGGATATCAACATAACCCGGATACAACAATATCTACAGAAATTGATAAAACTATTATTGTCTTTTGTTCTTACGACAAAGGAAAAACGTGGAATGAACTTGGCCCCGTTTTTAAAAACGAGAAAGTAATGTTTGATGGGGAGCAAGAACAGGTAAAGAGTGCATTAGATGCTTCTGTTGTTTATCATGAAGGTAAATATTACATGATAGTCGGCGCCCGCACCACTTCCCATAAAAATTGGCGCGACCATAGCGGAATCGCATTGGCTGTTTCAGATTCTCCACAAGGACCATATAAACTAAAACGGTATGTACTTCCAAGTAGTTATTTTAATAATAACCCTCTGTTTGGGAAATATAACCGTTGTTATGCAGGAATGCTTCTCAAAACAAAAGATAAATGGGTAATCCTCTTCATGATGGACTCGGAAAATTATTACAGTTGGGCACTTGGAGCAGTTTCTGCACCAACGCTGGAAGGTCCGTGGTCAACCCCTCTGATAATCAGGTCATGCGAAAATGAATTTTATTATCCATCTCTGATGGAATTTTATCCTGCTTTCCAGTATCAGGACACAATTTATGCACCGGCAACATCTGTTGCAGCAAACAGGAACTTTCAATGTATCTTCAGGATTTCGGCTGATCAGGTAATGAATTCCGAAAGCTGGGAGTTATGGAAGGAAGGTTCTATCTGGCACAGCTTAAATACTGAAAATGAATATGCAGGTATTTGGGGACAAACAATAACCGGGTTCGTTGACAAAGAAGGACGTTTTAAAGTCATGTTTACCAGTAAAGACAAGGAAAATCAGGGAACAATTAATGTTGCATCTGTCCCCTGGGACAAATTCTATACAGATGCAGGATTTGTACTTACCGGTCACGAAAGCCCTTCTTGTACTTTTATCCCGGAGTTTTATCAATGGCCGGAAATAAATACATCATTTTCCTATTATGGAACAATTGCTTTTTTAATGAATTACCAGGCTCCGCTAGGTCCCAATAAACCTTATTCAAAAGCAACATTGAACCAGTTGATGTTTACATCGCATAACCGGGTTCAACTAAATGAGAACCAATGGTTATTACTACATGCCTCTGCTAATGGAATAACCGATACTATTGCCCGTGGCATTTTTGATAAAAAGGACTGGACATCGTTAAGAGTAGAACATCATGGAAAAGCAACAAATATTCTTATTGATGAAAAGAATGTCTGGCAAGGAGAATTCAAGGATAATGCTTTTGGACGTTTTGGTATAATGACAAAGGAACATTCGGGTATTGAGGTTGAGTCGTGTATCGTCGATGGGGAAAAGCAACCGGGGTTTAATACATGGTTATATACAGAAGGTTTGCTCAATTCCGGTTCAGGTATGGTAGATTGGAAAGAATTGAATGATACTGTGTTCATGTATGGAATCGGAGCTGTATCGAAAATTGATACGGCATGTGCAAAATGGAGTTTTAAAGGAAGTGGTTTCGAATTATACAGCCCTAAAATGCCTGGACTCGGAAAAATTCAAATTATTTTAAATGGAGAAACAATTGCAAATGTGGACCTACATTCAGAAATTTCTAGAAAAAGTAAGGTAATTTGTTCTATGAAGTCTCTTCCTAAAAGGGAAAATTCACTCCGGGTAAAAGGCAAGAACGGACAGATTGTTGTTGATTGTTTACGGGTTTATGATTGAATGAATGTCACGAATAAACCCGATGTAGTTTTTATACAAAGCATATTGAGAAGTGAAGGATTTATTACAATAATAGGCGCAACTGTAAAAGTTTATAAAAAAACAGAAACTCTTTCGATGAAAACAATTTTAATAATTTTACTGACGTTCGTAACGTATCAGATTTTTGCACAAGACATTATTCCTCTTTATTCTGATAGTATCCCCAATAGTCTTCCCCATCGAATGAAAGAAATAAGGATAGAAAGAGAAGGTAATTTTTTTGGATATCGGAATGTTTCTGAGCCGACACTGGAAGTTTATTTACCCGATAAAGGAATAGCAATTGGTATTGCAGTAATCATTTTCCCCGGAGGCGGATATTCGATGCTTAGCTACCACCTCGAAGGGATTGAGATCGCAAAAGCCTTTGTAAATGAAGGGATTACTGCTTTTATCGTAAAATACCGGCTGCCAAGCGACTCAATAATGAAAGATAAATCGATTGGGCCATTGCAGGATGCACAACAGGCAATTAAAACAGTGAGACTTCATGCAGAGGAATGGAATTTGAATCCTCATAAAATTGGGGTTATGGGTTTCTCTGCTGGGGGACATATAGCTTCAACAGCAGGTACGCATTTCGATAAGTCCTACATTTTGAATAACGAAAAAGTGAACCTTCGTCCTGATTTTATGATCTTAATATATCCGGTAATTAGCATGAACGATGAAATGACCCATCAGGGATCGAGAATAAATTTACTGGGTGAAAATCCGGAAAGAGAACGGATAAATTTTTTCTCAAATGAAGATCACATAAATACAGATACACCTCTTACATGGATAACCCATACCGGAGATGATATTGTTGTGCCTGTTGAAAACAGCATCCGTTTTTATAAGGAATTAATCCGAAATAAAATTCCGGCAGAAATGCATCTTTATCCACACGGAAATCATGGGTTCGTATTAAAATTACCAACAAATGAATGGATGATTCCACTCTTTAAATGGATAAAACTATTACAAACATAGGGGACTTTACCCCTGAAGCTCATGAATAGCATTCTGATAAACCTTATTCATAACATTAAACTTTTTATTTATGAAACCATACCATTGATCCAATATTTTGAAGTTGAAAAAAGGGATAACTAAACAGGAGAGAAGCTCTGTAAATTATAACAGCAATGTTTTTGGGCAGGGAAGTATCCGGTTGGGAAAACGTGTTTGAACAATTGAGTAGATATTGTAATAGTGTTTTTAAAACAACATTCATCAATCATCATTTATCATTCAAAATTTATAATTCATCATTCATCACTTCCCAGCCGGGTAGCCCGAAAGCAAAAAAATAAAGTTTAATTATCACCTCGATTTATGGAGTATTTATTAAGAGAAATCGACGATCTGGTTCTGTCCTGCATGAACCCGTCCCCCTCCGAACTTCCATCCCCGGAAAAACCGGATGCTTTGTTTTTGGAAATCAAGGCAGAAGCAGGAAAGTTCAAATTTGAACTCAGTAAAAGTCTTTCATCCCTGGAGAATGAGAAGACAGGTAAACAACTGGTAAAAAACCACCTGCGCCAACTCGTTTTCCTGTCCGACAGCCTGTGCCGGGACATTCTGTTGGTACGGAAAAATGGAAACCCTTGGAAAACAGGCCAGTTGGCAGTTTGCTTCCGGGTTTTGGCTGTCCTTGAAAATTTGCAGCAATACCTGTTACGGAAATATCCTGCACATTGGAATACAGACCAGCCGGTTTCTCTATTCAACCGGCAAAAAACAGTAAAATGTTTCCGGGCAAAATTATCAAAATGCCCGATTGAAAATAAGGGCACACGCAATGAGTTGTTATGCATTGCTTTAAATCCTTTTATTCATCTGATCAGGAATAAAAAAAGGTCTTTGTCTTTTGGTCGGAAAGACTACCTCGTCCGGCTCCTGAAAATCCTGCATTGGTATGTTTCTGCATCATCCAGTCAGGCAGAAATCGGAAGGCCGTTAATGGACAGTTTGTTTACATTGAATTATAATTCCGTTGGCTATCTCAATTATTACACCAGACAAATAGAAGACAACATCCAAAGTCTAGATTCACTGAAGGACAAAATCGAAAAGTTGTATTTCCATCTTAAAACGGCCAACCAACGGCTGATTGATACAACGGCATGTTTTAATCCCAAACAGACAAATGTGAAAGAATTTATCAGCCATTGGATACTTGAAGAAATTTGTTTCCTGGAAAAACGGATGGTTTTGCTGGCCCACCCGGATACCGGTCATCAACTAATTGACCACAATTTTAAAATTGTAACGGAATTATCGGTTGCACAAGTCGCCTGCTTTATCCGCCTGTTGGTCGAATCCGGGGTAATAAAAAACAAGAACCGGAAAGAGCTCATTACTTTTTACGCTATTTACACCCAGTCGAAAAAGCAGGAAAACATTTCGCCTGACAGTTTCCGGATGCGTTTTTACAACATCGAAGAATCCGCCCGCCTCGAAATCCGCAGTACCATTATCCAGCTCCTCAACCAAATCAACCGCCTCTAACCGGGTGCCTTGGCTGTTCCATTGAATATTCGATATTGGGAATTGAATATTGGATAATTTTTTATTTTCCGGCTGTTCCCTGCGACTGAATTCTGCGACTGATCACTATCCGGGATTTATCTTTTGGAATTTCCTTCGTGTCCTCGTGCCTTCGTGTTTAACCGGCTGCTGTTGTCTTTATATTTGGTTATTCGATATTCTTGTTGGATATTGGACATTTTTGCCGTTCCCCTGCGACTGAAAACTGCGACTTCGACTAAACACTTCCTCCCAACTCGTAATCGCGTAATCTTGGAACCTGAAACCTGGAACTTTACCACCAGTCTCCTTCTTTAATTTCGTCCTCCAATCCGAGTTTTCTTGCAATTTCGACAAACTCCATCAGGTTATGCATCGAGAAACAATACTTCCCTGTCAGGTCTTCAGATTGTATTTCCAGCAACTCTTCAAAAGTTTCAAAGCCATGCTTCCGGCAGGCTTCTCTGAATTCTACAGTCGTTTCCAATGTGGCAATAGGGTGGGTTTGTGCTTGTTTATTCATAATCATTCTGTTTAATTCTTATTTACACTCCCCCGAAAAGGAGCGTGGATACCAGTTATTGCAGTCCATAGGAACCGCCAAGCCCCCACCTACACACAATAAACTGATTCCACGCAATTCATGGACGATCAGCTTATTTTCTTCGTGTAGGCATTTAAATCTTGGCGGTTTCATGGACACTAAGAAAATAGCTTTCGCTACGTATATTTTATATATCTTCTTCTGATTACAAAGATAGCAAAACTCACTCTCTTACTATCTTGTCTCGTCATATTTTACAAGCATTTCAGAAGAAAATTTGATCTAATTCTTTGTAGCATTCCAAAAGCCCAGTAAGGGCGAAAGATTGATAGCTCGGGGCTTGATTCTTCAACATTCTCCATTTCTCATTCAGTATTCGGCTCTTCGACTGCGACTGTTCCCTATCTGGGATTTGAAATTTGTCTCTTGGATTTTCCTTTGCGTCTTCGTGTTTAACCGGTTGTTGGCCATTCCATTGGACATTCGATATTCTTTATTGGATATTTCTTCCGGTTTTTAAACCCGTCCCCCGCAACTCGTAACAATACTGCTAACTGCGACTTCCGTTGGCTGTCCCATTCATCATTCAAAATTCAACATCCATCATTCGGGAACTCCGGATACTCACTGAAAACTGTGAGTGCCAACTACGACTGCCCACTATATGGGATTTGAAATTTGTGATTCCCTTCGTGTCCTCGCGGTCTTCGTGTTTAACTGGCTGTTGGCTGTTCCTTTGAATATTCATCATTCTGTATTCGATATTGGACATTTAAAATTCTCTATCAAAATACTGTTTACCTGTCATTTACCCTGGGTTCCTTTACCCCTGTAACTGGTTTTCCATCTCTCAATCCCCTTTCTTTGAATCCATAATCTAATGTCTAACATCTATTGTCTAACATCTTTCCTCTCGTATATGAAACTTTCCAGGCTCTGCATATATCCCAAAGACATCCAGCGCATTACCGGTAAAAGCGAACGCTACGGCCGCAAATTACTCAGCCAAATCAAGGCCCATTACAATAAACAACCCCACCAGCTAATATCAATCACTGAGTTCTGCGAATACACGGGCCTCAAAATCGAAGACATCACCGAATACTTTCAGGACTAATGTAGAATATCGTGCCGCTACTTCTCTTCCTCGTGTTTTAGCGTTCAATCGGGTTCTACTGTGACTGCGACTTTTTTCATTGCTCTCCGCTCTTTGCGTTTCTCTGTATTAGGCTGTTCCTTTGGATATTTATCATTTTTTATTCGATATTGGATTCTCCTGCTCTTTTCCTGCTCTTTTCCTGCGACTGTTTACTTGGGATTTTCTTCGTGTCTTCTGTGTTTAATCGGCTGTTGTCTTTTTATTTGGATATTCGATATTCTTATTGGGAATTGGACATTTTCTTCCGTCCCTTTTTCTGCGACAGAGGAGTTTTTTTATCTATTCACCAATTCTCCGGCTTTTCATGTCTCCCTGTTTGGGAATCCCGAATTTGTTTCGGGATAGAGGGATTGTACCTTTCCCGGCGCAAACAAATTCCGCATTTCAAACCAGACCTGTGGTTGCGCCGCAATAACATGATCACATCAAAAACCCCGGACGTTGCCCGGGGCTATATTATCCTGCGCCTTCAGCGCGTAAAACCAAAAATCACCAATTAACCATCGAACAATTTAACAATTCAACAATAGACCAATTCCTCTGCTCCCAATTTTCTCCCCTTTTTTCTAGGGGAGATGTCCGAAGGACAGAGGGGTCTAATCCTGACAACAATCCAGCAATTCAACAATCAAACAATTCAACCATCTTCCCGTTTTTTCAAGTCTCCCCTTTGGGGAGATTTAGAGGGGCCTGTCCTTTTTATCACCCATTTCAGCCCAATCGAAACCCCGAAACTAACCAGTGTTGCAATAACAGAACCAACTACTGTTTGTAACAGTTCCGCAGAAGAAAACACCATCAGGAATCCGGTAATGCTTCCACCCACTGTACCTGCCCCAACCTCCGGGGCAAAAAACACATTCTTCATTTATGTCATTTTTAAAAATTCTACAAGTACTTCTTCTTACTCTCCAATTTCCACCTTCCCCAATTTTCTCCCCGTCTGGGGAGATGTCCGCCAGGACAGAGGGGTTAACAATTAAACAATCAAGCAATTCAACCCATTCAACCACTTCTCTGCTCCCGAATTTCTACCTGGTTTAGGGGAGATGTCCGCAGGATAAAGGGGTTTTTTATCCATTCAACCACCTTGCCTTTTTCCCAAGTCTCCCCTTGGGGGAGATTTAGAGGGGCTTTTCCCATCTCTCCCCGCCTGGGGAGATGTCTGAAAGACAGAGGGGCCTTCCCAACTATAACCACCCCGCTGGCAAAGATTATTGCAGGTCCGTAAACCCTCAGAAACCGAAGGAATTTTCCCCGCAATAATCCTGTTTTGCTTTTCTTCATCGGAATTCACCAACTAGCGGGCCGGTAAATTGGTTTCAACAATAGACAAGGCATTGTACGTTCCGTTCTTCAATGGATACTGCTGCCCGTTTACCTCCTGGTAAAACTCAACGCCCAGCACAACCAGTAAAGGCAAAGTGCCTGCTTCGGTGATTCCACATTCAAGGGTGACCTGTGCCTGTTCTTCCCCGGAGATAGGTACCATTGAGCTTTGAGCGCTGGTTGTTACATACGATTCAGCGTCAAAATCCATCTCCGATGCTCCCAGTACCAGCCGGGCATGGGTAGCCCCGCCGGGCGTTACAATTGAATTGGCCGGAACAAAAGCCGGTAATACAAGAGAGATACTTCCTTCTGCCCGGTTAACGGTAAGGGTAAAGGGCAGGCTCATAACGGTACTTAGTTTAGCCGTTTCATTAAAGTCAAAACCCTTGATCAACCGGATATGGTCAGGCAAGACAACCCGTTCTCCCCGGAGGTTTGTTGTATCCGCCTGGATGACCTTCATCATCTCCTGGGTAAGCCGGTTCGACATCCGGCTGTCTTTGTTGGTTTTGATCACTTCCCGGAAAGCTGCCCGGACCAGTTTTCCGGCTTTTCCGGCCTTACCGAATTCCTGCCCGTTTTCACGGGTCCGTTCAAAGGCGGGATCATTTTTAATGCGGTCCCCGCTGATCCCACCTTTGGTGCGCGCCATAAAGTTGCCGTCACGTCCCTTGTAAAAAGAAATATCGCCGATACTTCCTTCAAGTTTGATAACACCTTTTTGTTTTGCCATAATAAGATAAATTAAAAGTTCAAACCGAAGGTAAATCAGCATGTTATACCGGCCAAATTTCTGGTTCCGCGATGGTACATACCGGTCATATTGTGCCGGAAATGCACATTCTGCCACCCCAAAAATTCCCCAATCCGAAAATATTATGCTTCATAGAGACGCACGATCGTGCGTCTTCAATCTTGATTAAAATGGTTCTCTCTCCCCCGCAACAGGCTGTCCCCGGCATCTAATATCTAATATCTAATATCTAATATCTAATATCTAATATCTAATATCTAATATCTCGTATCTGATTTTTCGTATCTGGCATCTAACAATCAAATTTCCACCTTGCCAAATTTCTCCCCGTCTGGGGAGATGTCCGTCAGGACAGAGGGGCAATGGCTGTTAAACTTGAAACCTGAAACTATAACTTTCCCGAACAGAAGAATTAACAATTCAACAATTTAACAATCGTAATCAATCATCCCGCATCAGTATTCCATCTGCATATCAAAGCCTCATCAAAGGCACAGATAAAGCACTGTGAGAGTACTAAAATGATTTTAAATCGTACACAACTACCCATCTGAGTATTTGGGTAGATGGAACTCTCGCTAGATTAGAGAGAACTGGTCCGCATCATTGAGAACAGAGAATTTTTGCCGGAATTTATGCAGGCTTTCCAATGAGAATTTTTCTGAAATGGCGCCTTCTTTACTTTTTTCAAGTTTCCGGTTTATTTTTCCCTTTGCATCGATTGTGTATGAATCGCCGGAATACTTTATTCCATTGGCGTCGGTGCCGGTTCGGTTGGCAGCTACCAAATATGACTGGTTTTCAATAGCCCGTGCTTTTAATAAGGTTTTCCATGCTTTGCGACGAGGGGCCGGCCAGTTGGCAACATAAATCATCAGGTCGAAATCGTTCCGGTTGCGGCTCCAAACAGGGAACCGAAGATCGTAACAAATTAGTGGCAGAATGCGAAAACCCCGGAATTCAACAATCAGTCGCTGGTTCCCCGGAGTATAATAGGTTTGTTCGTCGCCCATGGTGAACAGGTGGCGCTTGTCGTACCAAAATACTTGTCCGTCGGGTTGTACGAAAAGCAGGCGGTTGTAATATTTACCGTTTTCTTCGATGATCAAACTTCCACAGATGGCTGCATTTTTTTCAACCGAGAATTGTTTCATCCAGTTTACTGACAGACCATCCATTTTTTCGGCCATGCCCGAAACATTCATTGAAAATCCGGTTGAGAACATTTCCGGAAGAACAATCAAATCAGTGGTATCAATCCGGTTCGCCAGTTCTTCAATTTTCCGGAAATTGGCTCGCTTGTCTTCCCATGCAATATTGTATTGGATGATGGTTGCTGTGAGGTTGTTCATTGAAGGTGAGTTTATGTGTGTTATACAAAAAGAATTTGGAATATAAAGAACATTGTTCTTCAGATTTACCAACCCCATCCCCAGCCCTTCCCCTCAAAGGGAAGGGAGCTTGGCATGTAGATGCAGCGGTGTTTGTTCGAAAAGTGTGAAACATCTGAATTTTTGCAAACCCGAAGTCCCCCGATTGGGGGATTAGGGGGTGAATTATAAAATGATATACATTGTCAGTATACATTGTGCTCTGCATTTGTTTTTTTGAATCAATCTTCTGCCGAAAACATCTCTTTGTGGCGCCCCACAACTCCACGTTCCCGGTAATAAGCTTTCATCCGGCGGATGTCTTCTTTTGGGTCATCAGTTAATTCCATTGTTTCAATCCAGCCAATTTCTTTTCTTCCGAAGTCGAAAAAGCCCAGATAAACGGTTGCCCCGGTAGCTTTCGCAATGGTATGAAAACCCGCTTTCCAGTTTTTTGTCAGCTTGCGGGTCCCTTCGGGGGTTATGGCCAGGTGAAATACATCGTGCTGATTCATCTCGTCGATAATTTGTTTTACGATCGGGGTACTTTTGGAACGATCAACCGGAATGGCTCCCATTCTTTTCAGGAAAAAACCGATAGGCCAGACAAAAGCTTCTTTTTTAATGACAATATGGGCAACTCCTCCTGCTGCTGTATAATACAAATAAGAAATTACAAAATCGAGCGCACTGGTATGCGGAACTCCAATAATGATTGCCTTTTTGTGAGGCATTATTCCGTTTACCGGCTTCCATCCCCATAATTTCATTATGAGTTTACAGATGAATTTCAACATGTTATTACGGTTTGTTCAATGTTTTTTGCCACACAATATTTTTCCAGCAACCCGACTGCTTTTTGTTGTGCTTCGGCCAATCCGGGATCGTTGCCAAAATTAATAATAATCATTAAAAACCGTTGGGTATTTTCGTTTACAGATGTTCGTTCCGAATCGCTTGTTGGAGTACCAAAAGCACCCAGATTATCCCGGAAAACAGGCAAGCCTTCGATATTCAGTGCCCCGCGGCCAATGCCGGTATAAGGTTCATCGCCCGCTACGCCAAAAGAAACATCGCCCTGAATTTTACCCGCATCATATCCGCCGATGGAAAAACCAGTCGTAACCGAAACCAGATTCAACTGGTCGACCACATTATTGATACGGTACAATCCTTTGCCGCTGACTACCCGCCTCAATAAGGCTTCCGATGATAAGCGGTACCGCGCTGGATCTTTTCCGCAGGTTTTATAGGCTTTGCGCGAAGAAGCGATTGCAGGAATTTTGCTGATGTCTTCTATGTTCAGATTATTTCCTAATTCAGACAAGGCTGCTTCAATTTCAACCCATAATTCTTCCTGTCCGTTTTTTACCTGTACGTCTGCTTCAATGCAGGCCAGCGATAATCCGGGACATATTTCTTTCCAACGTTTTTCAGTCTTTAGTTGTATCATGATTGAAATGCTTCAGATAAAAAAATATCTTTCTTAATTTTTTTAACAAAGTGTCGAGTTGTTTATTATTTTTTTATAAATATATTTGTCAAATAAATGTAAGAATCCTAAGCTTATTTGAACTATGAAACGACATCTTTTTTTTCTGACCATGACTGTTTTTGCTTCCGGTATTTTTGCCCAGAAGCCAGCCATTATTCCCCAACCATCACAAATTACAATGGGGGATGGTACGTTTGTACTAACTGGTGAAACGGGTATTGTTTTTGATTCGTCGAATTCTGAATTGAAAAATATTGCTGGTATTTTTAACGAATATCTTCAGAAAAATTACGGATTTCAGCTTCAGTCAGATGCGAAAACAAAAGAAGCAGTAAGTTTAAAATTGATTAAATCGCTTCCGCTTGAAGATGAAGGATACATGCTGAAGGTGGACAAAAAAGGAGTGTTAATTACTGCTTCTTCGCCTGCCGGGATTTTTTACGGGGTACAAACCTTCAAACAACTAATTCCTGTTCCTCAGACAGGTGCCAGCCTTTCTGTTAATTACTGCGATATAAAAGACCAGCCACGTTTCAAATGGCGCGGGCTTCATCTCGATGTGGGCCGGCATTATTTTCCGGTGAGCTTTATCAAAAAGTACATCGATTACATGGCTATGTACAAGTTGAATACGTTTCACTGGCATTTGACAGAAGATCAGGGCTGGCGGCTCGAAATTGAAAAATATCCCGAACTGACCGAAATATCACACTGGAGAGATGAAACTGTTGTGGGTCACGCACGCGGTTCAAAGGAATACGATGGCCGCGGTTACGGAGGTTTTTATACTCAGAAACAGGTACGCGACATTGTAGAATATGCAGCCGAACGGTACATTACAGTAGTTCCTGAAATTGAAATGCCGGGACATACCAGCGCTGTTCTGGCAGCTTTTCCCGAACTGGGATGCTCGGGTGGTCCGTATAAAGTTCAAACGACATGGGGCGTTCACGAAGAAGTATTTTGTGCAGGCAAGGAAGAAACATTCAAATTTCTCGAAAATGTACTTGACGAAGTTTGCGAATTGTTTCCTTCAAAATACATCCACATTGGCGGTGACGAATGCCCGAAAGTGGAGTGGGAGAAATGTGCTGCCTGTCAGAAAAGAATTAAAGATGAAGGGTTGAAAGATGCGCATGAACTGCAGAGCTATTTCATTCAGCGTATTGAAAAATATTTGAATTCAAAAGGACGACAGATCATCGGATGGGATGAAATACTGGAAGGAGGCCTTGCTCCCGGTGCAACGGTGATGTCGTGGCGTGGAATAAAAGGCGGCATTGCTGCTGCAAAGCAAAAACACAATGCGATAATGTCGCCGGGAACACACATGTATTTTGATCATTACCAGTCGGAAAACAAAGATGCAGAACCTTTGGCAATCGGTGGTTTCCTTCCGTTGGATAAAGTTTATTCATACGAACCTGTTCCGGAAGAACTGGCTGAAGATGAAAAACATTTTGTTCTGGGTGCACAGGCCAATGTTTGGACCGAATATATTCCTTCAACCATGCAGGTTGAATACATGCTTTTCCCAAGGGTGTGTGCCTTATCGGAAGTAGTCTGGTCGCCCAAAGACAAAAAAGATTTTGCTGATTTCGAAAAACGGATGGATACTGAATACCAGCGTCTCGATATGCTCGGCGTTAATTACCGGAAGAAACAATAATATTTAATAGTACAAATGTAAACCTAAACCTGTTGAATTCAGGTTATAGCCTCACCTTACAGTGGGGCTTTTTTATGAATCAGAATTTTTACTTTACCGAAATTAATGCCTGCCGCTTTCTTCCGTCCATCAGTATTTTCAGATCATCCTTAAATTCAACATGCTTTATAAAGGAAGTTTCTTCAATCACAGCCTCCCGGTTCAGTAACTCTATATTTACCTTTGCTTCACGCGAACAGTGGGGAACTGAAAAATAACCTACATTCATCGATGTAACATTGTGGAAAAAATGAGAGCCCAGAGAACTGTCCAGCGGGAATTCGGATAGTCCCATTTCAACAATAATGCGGGCTTTTGATATGTTGGCCCACAAAACCGGAATGCCGGTAAGCGGGTCACGGGTTCCCCAGCGGCCGGGTCCAATCAGAATATATTCTTTTCCGGAAAGGTCCATTTTTTTGTTGATCTGAATAATTTCTTCAGCTATTTTCCTGGTTTTTGTTTTGTCGAAAGCTTCCGGTTTTACAAAAACGACGTCTCGGATTCCTTTTACAATGCCGTTCCCCATCCCGCGGCTGGCATGCAATATGATTTCGTCCGGATGAAAACTTCCGAGGTCAACCTGCAATTCTTCTTCATTACGTATTAATGGTTTGATTTGCAATAAGTAGAAAGTTGGCTTTCCGTCGATGCTTCTTTCCAGATCGACTGCATATTCAATTTCGACCGGCGAGCCCATTGCTTCGTTAAATAAGCGAAGCAATAATTTAATGGTGTCGGCAAACGGAATGTAGCGGTATTTCAGGATATTGGCAAAATCGACCACACGGGGACCATTCATACTGATGCCGGGAACCAGATCGTCGTTTTCGCGACTGTACACCGAAGCGCAATGTTGCAATATACCGTCTTCTTCGGCATCGTTGATGGTATATTTGCGAATAGCGGCTTCCTGTCCTTCATTTTCAAGATCAATGGTATCGCGGCTCATATCAATCGCGTAGAACATTTTTTGGGAACTGGTCATCAGATCGTGAATGGTGCTGTGGTTGATATCCGGGTATTTCGGACAGAAGCGGAACGCATTTTCACCGCCAACCACATACAGGCCCAGCCCGATAGCGGCAACTGCAAATCCATCCTCCGGCTCCATGTACGAAACCGGGTAAAAATTATACGACTGTGCCACTCCGCTAATTGACGGATAATATTTATGATTGTATTGATGTCCAACTACTTCCTGAATGATAACCGCCATTTTTTCTTCTTCAATTTTGTAGTTCACTGCATCGAAATACGCAAGTGCATCTTCGGTGAAAATACTTGCGTACACCAGTTTGACGGCGGTTTCCAGTTGATGGTACCGCACCCTGACATCGGGATGGTTATTGGGCAGCAGATAGGTCGCATAAACCCCTGAAAATGGTTGCAGAAGCGAATCTTCAAATAAGCCGGAAGATCGTACTGCCAGTGGTTTGGTTGCATTCTCGACATACAGGAACAGCCGTTCCCTGAGTGTTTCGCTCAAACTCGAACTCAGAAAAAGGTTTTTAATATGTTCGTAGCTGTTGTTGCTGTATACATCGTGGTACAGTTCGTTTATTTCCAGAAACTTGTCGAATTCCATTGCCCCGATAATAGCTGTGGCAGGAATCCGGATTTTCATTTGTGGGATGACTTTTCCGAAGTCGATATTTTCAATGAAATTGCAGATAAAAGCGAGTCCGCGTCCTTTTCCTCCCAGCGACCCTTTTCCCATTCTCAGGATGAACCGTTGGTTGCTAAGCAGCTCGGGATCGAAATTGATGATCTGGCCCTTCAGTTTTGCGATTTTCGTTTTTTCGAAAACATCCAGGCAAAATTGCCGCAAATCTTCCGGGTTTTTAAAATCTTCAAAACGAACTGGTTTCAGTTGTTCTGCAATATTGATTTCCCCGCGGGCCATCAGCCAGGTGGAAAAGGAATTTCGCTTTGCGTGATAAGCCAGCGCATCGCTCGGAATAATCCTGAACATTTCCTGAAACTCGCTCAGGGTGCGGGCGCTCATAATTGGGTTGCCCGATAAATCTTTGAAGACAAAGTTTCCGAAGCCCAGATTTTTATAGATAAAATTGTGAATGTCGAGCGAAAGGCTTTCGGAGTTCTTATTGATGAATCCGGCCCCGATTTCTTTGGCTTTCTGCGCATTGTTTACGTCGTGGCTTTGCAACAAAACCGGAATAGGGTAGCGCATCGAAGATATCACATATTTCAGCAAATCGACCCCTGCTTCTTCATCTACTACGCCATATCTAGGAAATGAGACGTCGGAAATCACCGAGAGTAAATATTTTTTGTATTTATTGAAAATGACAACGGCATCTTCGTATGTACTTACCAAAATCACTTTCGGCCTTGCCCGCATTTTCAGGATCATGTTCAGTTCATCGTTGGCATTGTCTTCAATAAGGTTCTGGGTTTGGGTCATAACCGTTGTGTAAAGCAATGGCAGGTAACGCGAGTAATACTGGATGGAATCTTCGATCAGCAAAATTACCCGGACACTTCCCAGTTTAGTATCGGCATCCAGATTTTTCAGGTCTTCGATGTATTTTATCATGGCAAGGAAAACGTTGGAATTCCCGTTCCATACAAAAACCCGGTCGATAGAATGGTGTTTGTCGGCCATTTCCTGAAAATAATGAAGGTCGCCGTTGTTGTTCACCAGCAACAGAATGGGTATCGCGTGGCTGGCCTCCCGGATTACTTCCGAAGTTTTTATGGGTTGGCTCTTGTCAACGCCAACCATGATAATTACCAGGTCGAAATCGCGCTCTTTCATCATTCGTAAAGCGTCTTCCTGCGAGTTTACGCTGGTGAAACGCGGATACGCGTACAAATTCAACTGAAGATATTCGCCAAAGATTTTATCGGTAAACTGCCCCTCTCTGACAATGGAATAGCTGTCGTAAAGCGTTGCAACCAGCAGTACTTCTTTCACTTTGGTTGGCATCAGTTCCTGAAATATATCGCGGTCGCTTTTTTTTCGTTTGTATATCGACGATAAGCTGATCGAGTCCAATTTATCCATGCTGTTACTTTTGGCTGTCAAATTATTAAAAATTCGGGAAACCTGTATATTTTCCCGGATGCTGTGCAAGTTACGGCTTATTGTTCTTCGGATGTATGATGAATGGTGGTTTTTACAGTCTCCCAGAGCGAAAAGGAATTCATAAAACAACAAAAGCTCCCTTTTCAGGAAGCTTCTGCTATTATATATTGCATTTTTGCGTGATCACGTATTCTTCTTGAAAAAAGAAACCGATTCGGTTGCCCGTTCTCCTTCAACTTTCCAGATATTTCCGGAATTTAAAAGCTCATCCATGCAAGTTACTTTGCGTTTGGCCTGAACATCCTTGATTTGCCGTTCCATTTCCTGATCGTAGACCAGTGTGTCAACAGAGCGGATTACACCCATGGCGACCGGAAAATCGGGAAATGCCATATTGATCAGGGCCATGTGGATACTGAGATCGGGTGTTTTTGCATTGTGAACCAGAATATCATCTTTGGTAATTCCGTTTTCTCCGATTTTTGCTACTTTCAATCCTTCCTTCGTCCAGATGATGCCTTTGTCGTTTTCTTCGCCAAAGATCATTGGTTCGCCATGTTTCAGGAACAACTGCCGTTCGGCCCTGAATTTCGGGTCGGCAATCGCATCGTGGATGCCGTCGTTGAAAATCACGCAATTCTGAAGCACTTCAACTACCGAAGTTCCCTTGTGGGCTGCGGCATCTTTCAATACTTCCTGCGTGTGTTTCACATTGCTGTCGACCGCGCGGGCAAAGAATGTTCCTCTGGCTCCCAGCGCCAGTTGACCCGGCAAAAACGGGTCTTCAATAGTTCCGAACGGCGAAGTTTTGGTAATAAACCCACGGTCGGTAGTGGGTGAATACTGTCCTTTGGTAAGCCCGTAAATTTTATTGTTGAAAATGATCACGTTCAGATCAATGTTTCGGCGAACCATGTGAATGAAATGGTTTCCGCCAATTGCCATGGCATCGCCGTCGCCGGTGATTACCCAAACATTCAGTTTCGGGTTGGCCGATTTGACGCCCGTTGCAATTGCCGTTGCACGTCCGTGGATTGAATGAAACCCGAACGTACTCATGTAATACGGAAAACGCGATGAACATCCGATTCCGGAGATTACCGCAAATTCTTCGTGTGGAACGCCCATTTCTGCCATGGTCCGCTGAACGGCATTCATAATAGCGTAGTCGCCACACCCCGGGCACCAGCGTACTTCGCTGCTGCTTTTAAAATCTTTTGCTGTATATATATATTCTGTCATGATTATTTTTCCAGTAATTCGTCAAACTTCTCTGTCAATTCAAGTACTGTAAATGGCAAGCCTTGTACTTTATTCTCCTGATGGTACGTAAATTCGGGCATTTTATCGCGCAGGTAACTTACAAATTGTCCCAGGTTCAATTCACACACCACAATTTTTTTGAATTTGCTGAATACTTCAGCCGTGTTTTTGGGTAGAGGTTTAATGAAATTGAAATGGGCAAGGCTCACGCTTTTTCCTTGTTCGCGGGCTTCGCGCACCGCACTAATGGTATGCCCGTAGGTACCGCCCCAGCCAACAACGAGCAGATCGCCGCCATCGGGATCGCCGAAAATTTCAATATCCGGAACCAAGTCAACTACCCGTTCCACTTTTGCTGCACGGGTTTCGCAGTTTTTCTGGTGGGTCTGCGGGTCGTGGCTGACACCTCCTTCCTGATTTTTTTCCAATCCGCCAATGCGATGCTGAAAACCATCCATTCCGGGGAATGCCCATTCGCGGGCCAGAATATTTTCATCGCGTTTATACGCTTTAAAAGTTGCTGCATTTTTGGCTATACGGGGAACAATTGGAGGAAGTTCGTCCATTGACGGAACCCGCCACGGCTCGCTTCCGTTCCCAAGAAAACCATCGGTCAGCAACACGACCGGAACCATTCGTTCGAGAGCTATTTTTGCTGAAATATAGGCATAGTAAAAACAGTCGGAGGGAGTGCTGGCAGCAACTACGACTACCGGACTTTCGCCGTTTCTTCCGTATAAAGTCTGCAATAAATCGGATTGTTCAGTTTTTGTTGGCAATCCGGTTGACGGGCCGCCACGCTGAACATTGACAACCACCAGCGGAAGTTCAGCCATCACAGCCAGACCCAGCGCTTCCGATTTCAATGCGAAGCCGGGCCCCGAAGTGGTTGTAATTGCCAGATCACCGGCAAAGGCAGCGCCAATGGCTGTACAAATACCTGCAATTTCATCTTCAGCCTGAAAGGTTTTCACACCTAAATCTTTTCGTTCGGCAAGAGCCTGTAAAATATCGGTTGCAGGGGTGATCGGGTAGGAGCCGCAAAACAGTTCCCGTCCTGATTTCTCGGCAGCGGCTATAAAACCCCAGGCCGTAGCTTTGTTCCCGCTGATATTTCGGTAGGTTCCTTTTTCAATTGTTGCCGGATGTACAAGATATTGCGGCGTTTCGTGCTGCATGTTCATCCCGTAATTGTATCCGGCATGCAGTACTTTCAGGTTTGCCTGTACAACAGTGGAGTTTTTGGCAAATTTTGTTTTGATAAAATTTTCGATGTAATCGAGAGGGCGTCCGAACATCCAGCAAACCAATCCCAATGCAAACATGTTCTTGCTGCGTAAAACACTTTTGTTATCGAGCGCGAATTCTGCCAGACTTTCTTTGGTCAGACTGGTAATTGGTACCGCAATTTTTGTATAATCTTCAAGGTTACATTCCTTAAATGGGTCATTTGTTTTAAAATTTGCTTTTTCGAAGTTCTTTTCATTGAATGAATCCACATCAAAAATGATGGTGCCTCCCGGGTCCATAAAACTTGCATTGGCTTTTACCGCTGCCGGATTCATTGCAATTAATACATGGGCATAATCTCCTGGTGTGGTAATCCGTTTATCTCCCAACTGTACCTGAAAACCGGAAACACCGCCGACCGTTCCTTGTGGCGCCCTGATTTCAGAAGGGTAATCGGGGAAAGTTGAAATATCATTTCCATACAATGCAGTCGCATCGGAAAATAAAGTTCCGGTCAACTGCATGCCGTCTCCCGAGTCCCCGGAAAAACGTATCGTTACCTCTTCAAGTTCAATGACCTTTGTGTCTTTCATTTTATAAATAATTAATTCGCCTTCTCTTTACCTTACGGATCTTAAAAAAAATGAAGCCAAATGTAATAAATTACAAGTTGGAATCATTTTCCGGGATAAACTCAAATTTATTAAACAAGCCAAAAATAACCATTAATTAACACCTTAAATATGACTTGCCGGATAATTTCTATATTTGCATTCTATTTAAAATGAATCCAAAAAATGGCCATCATAAAAACCCTTTTGAATAAGACGCCCGTTATCGGGAACAATTGTTTTCTTGCCGAAACCGCTGTCATTATTGGTGATGTGGAAATAGGCGATGATTGCAGTGTCTGGTACAGTACGGTTATTCGCGGCGATGTGCATTCTATACGAATCGGTAATAATACGAACATTCAGGATTGTGCGGTCATCCATGCAACGTATAAAAAATCGCCTACTAATATCGGGAATAATGTGATTATTGCACACGGGGCAATTGTACACGGCTGTACCATAAAAGACAATGTGATGATTGGCATGAACGCCGTTGTTCTGGACGATGCGGTGATTGAGAGTAACAGCATTGTGGCGGCCGGCTCGGTAGTAAGCAAAGGCACTGTTGTTGAAGCCGGTTCGGTGTATGCAGGTATCCCTGCAAAAAAAATCAAAGATGTAGGCCCGGAACTGCTCGAAGGTGAAATCAAACGCATTGCCAATGCGTATGGAATGTACGCAAGCTGGTACAAAGAGGAACATCAATGAAAACAAAAATACAACAGACCTTTCTGCTATTTTTAATCGCATTTAACGGTCTGGCAAAACTTCCTGAAAAGGTAATAATACTTACATTCGATGACGCTATTGCCAGTCAATCGACCAATACAGCAAAAATTTTAAATGAATACGGATTCGGTGCAACATTTTTTGTTTGCGAATTCCCCCCAAACTTTGATACTGATAAAGAAAACTATATGACCTGGGAGCAGATCAAAGAACTTTCAGATATGGGTTTTGAAATTGGCAACCACACCAGAACCCACGTAAATATTACGAAAATATCGGATGACAGTTTGATTTCAGAATTGGAGTACATCGATTCGAAATGTCGAAAATATAATATTGAAGTGCCATCTACCTTTGCCTATCCGGGATACAGTAACGACAGCCTCTCGATCAACGTTCTGCGTCAGAAAAAATACTGGTATGCAAGGGCCGGTGGCGGACGGCCCTACAATATTGAGAAAGATGACCCTTTCCTATTGCCCAGTTACGATATTGCCGGAACTGACACCTCCAAAGTATACAGGGCCATCCGGACGGCAAGTCAGGGGAATGTTGTTATTCTCACCATACACGGGGTTCCCGACAATGTTCATCCGTGGGTAAATACTCCGCCTGAACTTTTCAAGGAATACATGGACTATTTAAAAAAGAATAATTACACTGTATGGTCGCTGAAGACTTTACATGATAATTTGTATTCTAATTTGAACCGATAATTTCTTCATGAGGAAACGTTAGATTTCGGGGTATTCATATTACTTTTGACAAATTCAGCAGATATAAAACTAAACTGAAACTAATCATTGGAAGAAAAATATCTGATAGCGGGGTTGCGGAATAAAGACAAGACGGTATTCGATTTCATCTTCAATTACTATTATTCCGGATTGTGTGTCTATTCGCTGAGATATATTTCGGAAAAAGAAACGGTGGAAGATATCGTTCAGGATTTTTTTGTTTCCCTCTGGTTGAAAAACAGTCAGATAATTATTACCGGTTCCATAAAATCATATCTTTTCACTTCGGTGAAAAACCGTTGCTTTGATTACCTTAAACATCATAAAGTAGAGGAGCGGTTTAGCAAGGATATTCTCCAATCGGTTGATGATTCCGAAGAAAATAACTTTGATTTGTATGTTGAAACGGAACTTCGCGAGGCTATTTCTGCCGGATTGGAAAAACTACAGCCCCGTTGCCGCGAGATTTTTGAAATGAGCCGCTTTAAAGGAATGAAAAATCAGGAGATTGCAGAACAATTAAATATTTCGAAGCGCACAGTTGAACTTCAGATCAGCCTTGCCCTGAAAACATTGCGGCTCGAATTGAAAGATTTTCTACCCGCATGGCTACTGATTTGGCTTCTTCGATAATACAACATGAAAAAATTGCCACTAAAACTCTAAATCACTAAGATAAAACACAAAGTGTTAGACTAAAAATCTTCTGATTCCATCTTTTATCCTGATTCCATTAAAGTTTATCAGAAAACCTAATCGTTTACCTGTTAATTTTAAATGACTTAATACTTGTGCTTCCCAAACAGGATTGATTGTTTCGAGGGCTTTTAGTTCACAGATAATACAATCCTCAACAAGTACATCAAGTCTTAATCCTTCATTAAATGTCAGGTTGTCATAAACAATAGGGATATCAACTTGTCGTTTATAGTTAAGACCACGTTTTTCCAGTTCATGGCAAAAACATATCTCATAAACTTTCTCTAATAATCCCGGGCCTAAGTTAACATGAACCGTATAGGCTGCATCAACAACTAATCTGGCGATTTTTTCCACTGATGTATCGACCGGAATGTAATTATCTTGGTGATTCTTGGTGTTTTCGGGACTTTGTGGCATGGGATATAAATTATTCCTAAATATACAATAAAAATGATTTGCAGCATTTAATCTGGCTGTATCTAAATTCAATTATTACTGTTTTTTAGGTACTTATAAGCTTTGATTAGTTTTAGCACAACCCAAGTGGAGTTATTTCCTGCTCCAGCTAGCACTACTCATCATTGTTTATATATTGATGCGATATTAAAAAGTTCCATTTCCGTATATGTGTTTTTCCCTCCTTGGTCGTCACTGTAGTAGAACGGTTCAAATAACCGTTACAGACAAACAACCATGCGTATGGAAAAAGAACAAATTCAGATCGAACATTTATTACCTGATTATTTTTCGGGTGAGATAAGCAAAGAAAACCGGCTGAAAGTTGACAACTGGAGAAACTTGTCAGCCGGAAATGAAAAGCTTTTCCGTGAAATGTCAACGGTATGGAAGTCGGGTGCAATACTCGGACAAATGGAGCAATTTAATCCGAAAGATGCCTTATTAAAAGTCGATAAACGGCTGGCATTGTACAACAAGCCGTCTTCTGTCTGGCAAAAACTACAAAAGATTGCCGCAGTTTTGTTAATCCCGTTACTTGTTTATTCAGGTTTTCTGACCATCTCTCAATTTAAGGAATCGAAACTTGCTTCCGGTGAAACAACATGGCAGGAAGTAAAAACAGGTACCGGAATGGTTTCGGAACTCACATTACCCGATGGTACACAGGTTTGGTTAAATTCGGAAACCACACTCCGGTATCCGTTGAACTTTGGAAAAATAAGAGAAGTAAATCTCACCGGAGAAGCCTGTTTCGATGTAAAAAAAGATGAAAAACATCCCTTTGTGGTTACTACCGGAACAATAAATGTCGAAGTTTTGGGAACCTCTTTCAATGTAGCTAACTATGCGAATGAAAACCAGACAGAAGTGGTTCTTCTATCGGGAAAAGTGAAATTATTTACAGGGGAATATGGAAATAAAAAAGAAGTTGGTTTTCTTTCGCCAAATCAGCAGGCCCTGTTTAAACCTTCCACAAAAGAGTTGTTTGTAAACAATGTTTCCGTGGAAAAGTACACCGCATGGAAAGATGGAGTACTCATGTTTGCCGACGATCCGATGGACGAGGTAACCCGGAAATTAAGCCGCTGGTTCAATGTTGAGTTCGTATTGGAAAGTGAAGAATTGAGGGATTATGTGTACAGGGCCACTTTCAAAGACGAAACCTTACCGCAAATACTTGATTTATTGAAAATATCTGCGCCAATAGAATATACCAGAATACCGCGAGAAACATTGCCCGATGGAAATTATTCAAAAGAAAAAATAATTATCAGAAAAAAAAGAATGTAAATGCACTGAAAAAACAAAGGAAGGTGTTTGCCCACCTCCCTTTAGTTAAAATCCCCTGCTTAAGAAGCAGGAAACGATAGATTTAATTAACGTATGTAAAACTAAATCCGTAACAAAACTATGGAAAAAAAACTGTGTTTTAACTGGCGAAAGTCTGAAAAATGCTTTCTCCGCAAGATTTTACTGACTATGAGACTAATGATGCTATTAATTTTGGCAACTTTCGGACAGCTTATCGCCTCCCAAAGTTATTCTCAAACAACCCTGTTAAGCCTGAACCTAAAAGGCGCCACAGTAGAAGATGTTCTCAACCAAATTGAGGAGACAACCGACTTCTACTTTCTCTACAACAAGAAGATTATCGATGTTGAAAGGAAAGTAGATATTCGGGCCGAGAACAAAAAAATTACCGAAGTACTCGACTTGCTATTCAACGGGTCGAATGTTGCATATACTATTGTTAACCGGCAAATTGTATTATCGGACAACAATACAATACAGCAGCAAAAAACTGTTTCCGGCAAAGTCACCGACTCTTCAGGGCAGCCGCTTCCGGGGGTTACGGTCGTAGTGAAAGGGACAACCAACGGAACAATTACCGATACTGATGGGAACTATTCGCTGGCAAAAGTTCCGGACGATGCAACGCTGGTGTTTTCTTTTGTAGGGATGAAAAGTCAGGAAGTATCGGCTGAAGGAAAAACGACGATCAATGTTACTATGGCTGAAGAAACTGTTGGAATTGACGAAGTGGTGGCTATTGGTTACGGAACACAAAAGAAGACTTCGATGACAGCATCAATTTCATCCATGAAAGGAGAAAAGATTGCCACTACCCCGGTTAGTAATCTGACTAATAGCATCGGAGGTAGATTGTCGGGGGTAATTGTCAGGCAGGCTTCGGGACAACCTGGTGCTGATGGATCTAATATTTACATTCGGGGAATTTCAACAACGGGATCAAGTTCGCCACTGGTTGTGGTAGATGGCATCCCCAGAAGCTTCGATGAGTTAGATCCCAACAGCATTGAAAATATTACTATTTTAAAAGATGCTGCCGCTGTAGCACCTTATGGAGTAGCCGGAGCTAATGGCGTTATTTTGGTTACCACAAAAAGAGGAGATACAGGAACCCCTACGATTAAATACAATGGATATTATGGCGTTCAAAACCCGACATTTCTTCCCGATTTTGTCAATTTAGAGCAAATGGCTCAATTAAGAAATCAAATAGCCATCAATGCAGGACAGCCAATACCATGGACAGAAGAACTTTTACAAAAACATTTAAGTGGTACAGATCCTGATCGCTACCCTAATTGGGATGTTTTGGGAACCATTATTGAAAAAAATGCACCAATCACCAATCATAACGTAGAAGTATATGGTGGAAATGAAAGCGTAAAATACTACACAAGTTTGGGTTTCCAACGCCAAAACGGGATGTGGGAAACAGATTATGAAAACAGGTATTCCATGGTTATTAATCTGGATGCCAAAGTAACTAAAACAACCCGGGTTTCATTCAATATCAACGGACGGGTACAAAAACACATGGAACCTGCTGTCGGTGAAATGGTAAGCCAGGGGCCGGAGTGGATTATGCAATTACTTTCGTATGCGCAACCAAATTTACCATTGTTCTTTAGTAATGGGTTATATGGGACTTATGTTACACCTGCTATCTATGCAAGTGGTAAAAAAACAACGGATGTCACATCCATATATACCAAAATTTCAATTGAACAAGACCTGCCATTTATTCCAGGCCTTAGTTTTAAAGGAACATTTGCATACGACCCGACTTTCAATTATATAAAAGCATGGCAAATTCCTATGCACATTCATACCCTTGTTACCACGACTGACCCATACACATACAAAGATGGCATTTGGGGAAACAGTACGCCAACCCTTAACGAAACATATAGAAAATACGATCAATACACATGGCAGGGAAGTTTTAATTATACACATTCTTTTGGTAAAAACAATGTTACTGCCCTTGCCCTTTTGGAAGGGAAAGAAAACAGATACAATTTCATGAAAGCCGGTAGAATAAATTATAGCACATTTATTGACGAATTGAATATGGGTAGCTCTTCAGCAGCCGATATTTCCAATTCGGGTACAAGTACTTTAACCCGGCAACTAGGATTGGTTTATCGTTTGAGTTATGATTATGATCAAAAATATTTATTGGAAACAAGCGGTAGGTATGATGGTCATTATTATTTTGCCCCGGGGAAAAAATGGGGATTCTTTCCTTCTGTTGCACTTGGATGGAGAATGTCTGAAGAAAGCTTTATCAAAGATAATGCTAGTTGGATAGATAATCTAAAACTGAGGGCTTCTTATGGTGAAGTTGGGGCCCTTGCCGGAAGTGCATTTCAATATTTAAGCACATACACTGCATTTGGGCCGGCTTTCGCTTTTGATGGCAAAGCGGTGAACGCTGTTCGTGAAAGATCTGAAGCAAACAAGAACATAACCTGGGAAAGGGCTAAAAAGACGGACATTGGATTGGAAATAAGCGCACTGAGAGGACTTTTAAATTTAGAAGCAGATTACTTCTATGAAAAAAGATCGAATATGCTTGTTACCCCGGATGTCGTAGTGCCAAGTGAATATGGAATTGGTTTAAGCCAGGTAAATAAGGGGATTATGGAGAACCGCGGTATCGATTTAAATATTGGTTCAACATATCGGCTTTCAAAAGATATTCAATTTTCAATAAACGGGACCTTCACCTATGCAAGAAACAAATTGTTACAAGTATATGAAACAGCGGCTACATACAATAATCTAAACAGGCGGTTAACCGGAAGGCCACTGGGTGTTATATTCGGATACAATGCCCTTGGTTACTTTAAAGCTGAAGATTTTGAAAGCGATGGTAGCTTGAAAACGGGGATAGCTACTCAGCCCTGGGGAAAAGTTCTACCTGGCGATCTTCGGTATGAAGATGTAAGTAAAGACGGAAAAATAAATGAAGACGATTACGTACAGATAGGTAAATCAGTAATCCCGGAAATTATATATGGAATTTCACCCGACATCCGTTATAAAAATTTTAGTCTGAATTTACTTTTCCAAGGCGCTGGCAATGCAAATTTCAAAATACATGGTGCCGGAGCCTGGCCTTTTTGGGGAAGCAGAGCTGCGTATGTTTCTCATTTAGATAATTGGACTACCGAAAATACCGATGCAAGATATCCCCGCTTAGTGGCAGGGCAAACAACCAATAACCAACAGGCATCAACATGGTGGGTTGAAAATACCAGTTACTTGCGATTAAAAAGTGCCACGCTGAATTATACTATTCCGACAACTGTTTGTAACAGGATTGGGATTAAAAACGCAAATGTCTATATCTCAGGACAAAATTTATACACATGGACCAGTGTATTAAATTTTGACCCTGAAATGAATAATATACAGTCATGGGATTATCCCCAGCAAACGGTATATTCAATAGGCGTCAATGTAACATTTTGAAAGACAATAAAATCAATAGTGCTATTATGAAAAGAATAAAAATATATTTTAACAATAGCAGAATGGCCTTCTTCATTTTGCTTATGGGACTGATATCCTGTGATGATTTTCTTGAGATTTCTCCCAAAGACCAGATTTCGGATAGTTATGTTTGGACTGATGCAGATCAGGCAGATTTATTTTTAAATAATATTTATGCCTCTCTACCTAGTGTAATTAATCGTTTTGATCCATGGGAGAATTGGTCCGATGATGCGATGGATGGTGCTGAAGGGACCACTTCCCGAAATGTATATGCAATTGCAGCTTATACTCCTTCTAATGCTGAAACCCAGTGGGGGCAGTATAGCAATATTCGGAAATGCAACCTATTTATTGAGAATGTAACAAATAGTGGCTTGGCTGATGAATGGAAAAAACTCAGGTTAGCAGAAGCAAGGTTTTTAAGGGCGTATTTCTATTCTCTGCTTTGGAACTGGCATGGAGGAGTTCCTGTTATAACTGACGTTCTAAGTTATACAGAACAGGGAGATGAGATTTTCCGGGCCAGAAATAGTTCTGAAGAAACATTAAAATTCATTACTGATGAATGTGCTGCAATAGCTAATGATTTACCATTAACTGCTTCACAAAAAGGACGCATTACGAGAGGTGCCGCACTTACTCTAAAAGGCTGGTGCGAATTGTTTAATGCAAGTCCCCTGCACAATTCAAGTAACGAAAAAGCGAAATGGACTTTGGCCGCAGCTACCTATAAATCAGTAATGAATCTAAATGTATATAGTTTATTTCCCAATTATGAATCTTTGTTTTACGAAGAAAATAATTTTAACAATGAAACAATTCTGGCAAGGCCACAAATAGGAGGGACAACTCTTGGACGAAGCACCGAAGGATTTGCTTCTGCAACGTATACCGGTGGAACACAAACTTCTTATGGAATGTTAAATCCTACCCAGGAAATAGTCGATGAATATGCAATGGCAAATGGGCTTCCTATAACTGACCCTAATTCCGGCTATGATCCTCAAAATCCATATTTAAACAGAGAAAAAAGATTTTACCAGTCAATTGTATATGATGGTTCTGTTTGGAACGGAATAATTATGCATTCAAGACTTGGTAAAGGAAGTTTTAATGAACTGGATTTGGGTATCTCAACTACAGCGACGAATACCGGTTATTATTATCGTAAGGGACTTAAAGAAAAATATGCTATAAGTGGAGAAAATAAGCTGAGTAGTGCAAATTCCATTCTCTTCCGCTATGCAGAAGTTCTGCTCAGCTATGCAGAAGCACAAAATGAGGCAGTTGGGCCTGATGCGTCTGTCTATAATGCAGTAAACGCAGTGAGGACCCGGTCTGAATTACCTGCATTGAAAGAAGGATTGACCCAGAACGAAATGCGAATAGCTATCCGCAGGGAACGTAGGGTAGAACTCGCTTTTGAAGAACGGCGCTGGTACGACTTGATTCGGTTAAAAATTGCTGAAGAAAAATTAAATGGAACTCTTCATGCAATGAAAATAGAAGAAATTGATGGAAGACTGGTTTATACAGTAATTCCGGCGCCAGGAGGGACAAGAGTATTTTATGCCAATAGAAATTATTATATTCCTATACCACAATCAGCTATGGATAAAAATTCAAAA
Organism: Prolixibacteraceae bacterium; assembly: GCA_003506435.1. GTDB lineage: Bacteria > Bacteroidota > Bacteroidia > Bacteroidales > Prolixibacteraceae > GWE2-42-39. The sequence continues at coordinate 357,866 of DOAQ01000046.1, read as the reverse complement.
TTAGAGCAGAACCCTAATTACAATTAAGATTCTTTCTGAAGCATTGATAATTTCCCTGATGGTTTTCAGAAGATTGTCAATGCTTCATCATTTTTGTATATTTCATTAATTGCTTCGTTATAAACCAACCAACTATGAAAAACCAATTTTTCAAAATCCTAATTTTTGTTCTGTCAGGAACATTGTTGTCATGTAGTGAGAGATCGACTGAATATGATGTAGTTGTTTACGGCGGAACATCTGCCGGGATTGTTGCTGCAGTTCAGGCAGTCAAAATGGGCAAGAGCGTAATCATTATTGAACCGGGAACCGAACAACAACTTGGCGGGCTGACCACAGGAGGACTTGGCGCTACAGATATTGGGAATAAAATGGTTATTGGTGGAATCTCACGTGAATTCTACCAAAACATAAAAAAGTATTATGAGGATCAAAAAAACTGGAAGTGGCAAAATCGCGAAGATTATATCGAAGGACGAAATAAAACAGGAGAAGATGCGATGTGGACATTTGAACCTTCTGCCGCTAAAAAAGTATTTCAAAAATGGATTGACAAGTATAAAATCCCGGTGGTTTATGGTGAGCGTATTGTTCGCAGGGGAGAAGGACATACCGTTGATTTGAATGGCTGGCTGGTTGCTTCTGCCGGTAGTGTATCGGATGGGGTTGTGAAAGAAGGTTCCCGCATAATTGAGATTGTAATGGAATCGGGTAATCATTACAAAGGCCGAAGTTTTATTGATGCCACGTACGAAGGGGATTTGATGGCCGGAGCGGGGGTTTCATTCACTGTTGGACGCGAAGGAAATGACATCTATAATGAATCGTTGAACGGGGTGCGGACAACCCTTTCAATTCCGGATAGCGATGTTCCTGCCTGGCATCATCATCAATTCGAACCGGCTGTTAATCCTTACGTTATGCCACAAGATTCCAATTCCGGAATTTTACCAATGATTGACAGAAAAGGCCCCGGGACCGAAGGCGCTTCAGACCATCGGATTCAGGCTTATTGTTTCAGAATGTGTTTAACAGACGTTCCTGAAAACCGTGTTCCGTTTACAAAACCAGAAGGATATGACGAACTGAATTACGAATTGTTGTTTCGGAATTATGAAGCAGGATTTGCACGTTTGCCTTGGATCAATTCCCCTATGCCCAATCGAAAGACAGATACCAATAATCAAAGCGCTTTTTCCACCGATTTTATCGGCGCCAATTATAACTATCCGGAAGCAAGTTACACGGAACGGGCAAAAATAATTTTGGCTCATCGTAATTATCAAAAGGGAGTGATGTGGACATTGGCAAATCACCCGCGAATCCCGGAGAAGATTCGTAATGAGATTTCCCGCTGGGGATTCACAAAAGATGAATTCATCGAAGGGAACGGATGGCAGGATCAGTTGTATATTCGTGAAGCCCGGCGGATGGTTTCGGATGTAGTAATGACCCAAAACCATTGTCAGGGAATTTTTGTGGCCGATGAAAGTGTTGGGATGGGGGCATACAATATGGACTCGCATCACACACAACGTTATATCGATGAGAAGGGGTTTGTAAAAAATGAAGGTGATGTACAAATTGGTTTATCCAAACCTTATCCGATTAGTTATAAATCAATTGTACCGAAAAAAGCTGAATGCACTAATTTGTTGGTTCCTGTTTGTTTGTCGGCTTCACATATTGCTTTTGGCTCCATCCGGATGGAACCGGTGTTTATGGTGTTGGGGCAGTCAGCGGCGGTAGCAGCTTGCTTGTCTATTGATCAGAATTTTTCAGTTCAGGAGGTACCGTACAGCGCATTGAAAACAAATCTTCTAAATCTGAAACAGATACTTCAACTTTCGGAGGTAAACAAAGAATAACATGATAATACAATGAAAAGAAGAAATTTTATTACTACCACTGCTCTGGGGTCATCTATTCTGGCTACCGGAGGATTATTCTCAGCCTTTGATTCTGCTCGAACTGAAATGAGTACCGATGATTTAATAAATCCCATTATACCCATTGAAATATTTCCAAACTTCGAGAATGAAATTATATCAGATATTGTAGCATTAAACAAGCGATATGGATTCAAGAGGTTCTTAATTGTAGGCCCGTCAAAAGAATATCGTTATACAGGCTTTCCGGATAAACAGGTTTTTCGTGACTTGGGAGATCAAATCTTAAACGTAAAAAAACAACTCATTGGAAGTGATATTGAAATTGGGTGGTGGTGTACAACAACAATTCGGATCGGAAAAGGGTCGTTTCAAAGTATAATCCGGGCTGACGGAAGTATTGCAGAAGAAGCATGTTGCCCTTTAGACTTGAACTACAGAAAAACATTTAGCAACAACATAGCAACAGTAGTGCAAATTACGAGGCCGTTTTTGGTTAATTTTGAAGATGATTTCCACCTCAGTGGAGGATGCTTTTGCCCGCTACACCTTAATGAATTTGCAAAGAGGGTAAACAGATACTATTCCAGAGAAGAACTACAATCTGTTTTTCAGTTAAAAACACCCGAAAGCTATCAGTTGCGCCAAGTTTGGGGAGAATTGGGACGCGACTCGCTTGCCGGGCTTGCGGCTTCAGTCCGCGAAAGCGTTGATAAAATAGCGCCCGAAACACGTTTGTGCCTTTGTCAGTCGGGGGCAAGTGAACGTGACGGTAATTTTACAGAAGCAGTAACAAAAGCTTTTGCGGGCAAAACTCGTCCAATAGTCCGTGTTTTTGGGTCAAGTTATTTTTCTGATGACCCGTTAAATATCCCTAAAACAATTTTTAATCCTTTATATCAACGACAACATTTGCCTGATAATTTTGAGTTGATCCACGAATCCGACTCATTTCCTCACACCCGTTTTTTTATGTCAGGAAATAAACTGAAAAGTTTGATGACTGCAGCATTTGCATATGGGCTGGACGATTCTTTGTTATACATCAATCAATACCTCGAAAATCCGGTAGAAGAAGAAGGTTACAGAGAAATGTACCGGAACGAAGTTAACCGGTTTAATGCACTTAAATCAGCCGTAAAAGAATGTTCTGTTGATGGGTGTGAGATATTACGAAAACCTGGGACCTCCATAAACTGGGTGAATATTACCGGTCGGCATGGAATTCCACATACCTCAAAAGGAGGAAAGGTAAAACTCGTTTCCGGGGACATCATTGACCAATTGGATGATAATGAAATCACCGAACTTTTAAAGGGACGTGTTTTTTTCGACGGACAGGCTGCCTTTTTGCTCGGGAAAAGAGGTTTTAGTGAATTAACCGGCGTCGAGGTTTCGAGCCGGGAAGATACGATACTTCCTCCTTTTTATGAAGGTATTTGCAAACCCGAAAATTTTCCAAATGTAAATAACCGGTTAATGTATAACTATTTATGGGCATTTAATAAAGGCAATAGAGACGCGTTCTATCAAATCAAAGCACTGGCAGGGACCGAAGTATTAACTGAGTTCTTAAATTCCAGGAATGAACCTTTTTACCCGGCACTAACCCGTTTCAAAAATAAATTTGGCGGCCGGATTGCCGTTATGGCGTATAATCTTTCAGATAACTATGTCAATACCCAGTCAATCTCATTATTCAATTATTCTAAAAAAGAAATGCTACGTCAGGTAATCGAATGGCTGGGAGATGAACTACTTCCTGTTTTTGTAAGAAATATACCCAATACATTTTGCATATTCAATCGGTCAAAAACAAACGATTATGGAATTGTTGTACTTACAGGTTTAAGTTCCGATACATTTAATTCTTTTTCATTGGATGTTGCGCCGGAATGGGCCAATTCGAAATTTGAGCTATTAAATCATGATGGTAAATGGAACCCCGTTAGTGTTGAAACTCTTGATCGAACAGTTAAAATAAATACTGCACTCTCATTAATGGATCCTGTTGTTTTAAAATTCACCAAATGAGATGACTATTTACTAGATGAGAACAGCATTTTTATGAAATAGGACTTAAAAGAAAATTATCCTTATTACTTTATTTCAATTTTTAACGATGAACCCAGTATCCGGATTTCTAATCATAACAATCGCAACTTTAATATCATGTCAGGGGTCTCCAAACAAGGTTTATTATACCAAAGGAGAATATGGTTTTGATCTTGTATTTCTTGGGGAAAGGCATAAAATTATTGAATTAGTTAATGGTGATTCAAGGTTAATTGTGGTACCGCAATACCAGGGAAGGGTAATGACCAGTACTTCATCAGGCTTGAAAGGTTTTTCGTATGGATGGATCAATCATGATCTGATTGCCAAATCTAAAATTCAGGAACATTTTAATCCCTACGGGGGAGAAGAACGCTTATGGCTTGGACCTGAAGGAGGTCAGTTTTCAATTTTCTTCAAGGGGGGTACCTCTTTTGATATTAAAAATTGGTTTGTACCGAAAGTGTTTGATACCGAAACATTTAATTTGGAAAGCAAGGATTCGGAAAGTGTAACCATGACAAAGGGATTTGAAGTGAAGAATTATTCAGGAACGACCTTTAGCGCCAAAGTTACGCGGAAAGTAACACTTTTAAGCAACAGCAAAATAAGGGATCTTATGGGAATTGATTTTGATAAATCTATCCGTGTCATTGCATACCAGTCAGAAAACAGATTGAAAAATGTCGGGAATAATTGTTGGAATAAAGAAAGCGGGGCATTATCAATCTGGATGCTGAGCATGCTAAATGCCTCTCCCGAAGTTACGGTGGTTTTACCTTATAAAAAGGGCAATTTGGGTAGAATTGTCAAAGACGATTATTTTAGTAAGGTACCAACAAACAGGTTGGAGATAAATCAAAACACAGTCAATTTTCTTGCTGATGGAAAGTTCCGAAGTAAGATCGGCATCTCTCCGCAAAGGACAATACCACGTATTGGCAGTTATGATGCTAAAAATAATAGCCTTACAATTTTAGAATTTTCATTTCCCGAAAATGTTGCTGATTATGTCAATTCAGCTCTTGAGATTCAGAAGGAACCATTTTCGGGCGATGTAATCAATGTATACAATGATGGCCCAACAAATGGTGTTTTCGGTATGGGATCGTTTTATGAGCTGGAATCATCTTCCCCTGCTGCATTTTTAAAGCCGGAAGAAGAACTTTGTCATGTTCAACGAATCTACCATTTCGAGGGAAGTGAAAATAAATTGAACATTTTAGCCAAATCGTTCCTGAATGTATCTGTATCAGAAATTAAAAAAATTAAGTAATATGAAACGAACATGCTTGCATAAAAGCACAAATACAGATGAACAAACCGCATGTGAGTTCCATCTGGCGGAATATCTTGTTAAGATAGCTCAACTTGAACCAACAGAAAATCAGAAACTTTAAAATTTGTTCGGATGAATACACGGATTTATTTGCTCAGAACAATAGTGATCAGCTTTGCTATTTTTATGAGTGGGGTTTGTAAGGCACAAGGAATTGATCAAAAAAAATCTGTCTCGAAAAAAGATATTCACTTTACTGTCATGATCAATCTGAAATTCCCGGATAACAATTCCAGCCAATTGGAAACGACTGATAACGACAGCCTTTATGCAGATCAGGCTGTTTTAAAACTTCCTGATAATTATTCTGAAACAGGAACCCCTGTTCGATTGGTTTATATGGCGCACGGTGCCGGAGGAGGAGTAACAGCAGATTCCTGGTTCCTAAACAATTATTCACTGGACGATTCTTTATTAGCTAATGGTTACGCTGTCTTTGATGTAAATGGAGGGCCTTCTGTTGAAAATATGGGAGGAAGTTGGGTGGTACAATCTGCATTTAAAGCCTACGAATATATCCGGCAGAATTACAATGTGTATGATAATATCTTTGTTGGAGGATTCTCGATGGGGGGATGCTCCTCCACCAATTTTGTCTGTAAACACAGCAGTATAGTGCTGGCACATGCCATGTATAGCCCGGTACTCGATTTATTTGGACAGGCATGGAAAAATCCATGGTATAAAACAACAAGACAAGCTATTGCAAGCGCCTATAATTTTAAAGATAAAACCGGGAAAACATGGGAGCCGAATAAAGTTATCGGATGGAACCCTTTATTTATTAATAACTTCAGCAATGGGAAAGATACTTTTAAAATTTATCCTGTTCCTGTAAAAATATGGCATGGCATACATGATCCAGCCGTGAAGTATGGAGCATCAGAAAGATTTCAGAAGTATATACAAAATGCCGGTGGTTATTGTGAGTTGCGGGGGATAGACAGCAACAATCATGGATTAAGTTGTGGAAATGCATTCATGAACCGGGAGTTGCTGCTTTTTTTCAAAAGATTTGACAAATAATTTATCGAAACTAATATCTAAATCAAATGAACTATTGCAAATTGTTTCTTATTACAGGTTTGCTGAGCCTTGTAATTAATGTAGGGGCTCTTGCTCAAATAAATGAGAATAAGACTGTCTTATGCTTGGTTGCCCACCCTGATGATGCAGAGTTTCAATGTGCCGGGACCCTTGCATTATTGGCAGATAAAGGATGGAAAATTGTAATTGCCACAATGACACCCGGACAGGCAGGTTCTGCGGTATTAGGCCCTGAAGAAATAAGTGCTATACGCCGTGTTGAAGCAGCTAATTCAGCGGCCTTATTAAATGGTAGCTACTACTGTTTGGAAAGTGAAGATGTTTTTATTACTTACGACAAACCAACCTTGTTAAAGGCTATTGAACTTATCCGCAAAGTCAGGCCAACTATTGTTTTTACTGCCAGCCCTTCAGATTATATGGTCGACCATGAAATAGCCAGTAAAATAGCAATGACTGCCTGTCTGGCATCTGGAATTCCAAATATTAAAATCGATGGGACCAGCCCATATCCATTTATACCATATCTATATTACTGCGAACCAACCTTTGGTTTAGATATTTACGGGAATGAAATCAAATCAAAAATCCATGTTGATATCAGCTCAAAAATCGAAACAAAGGAAAGTATGTTAGTTTGTCATAAAAGCCAGCGCGACTGGTTATTAAAAATCTCCGGTGTTGATGATTATCTAATATCTATGCTGGAATTTTCAAAAAAGGAAGGCAAGGAAATAAAACGTGATTATGCAGAAGGATTTCGCCAGCACCTTGGTTTTAGTTATCCGAGGAATAATATACTGAAATCAGAACTGGGAAAACAGGTGTTTGAACATTAATTAAAAAAGCTGTCTGAAAAGTCGACTTCTGTTTTGACTTTTCAGACAGCTTTTTTAATGTTTTGCTGGTAATTATTTCTGAACAGCAACGTCGTTCATATCTTTTACCACCGCGCTTTTGTCAACTTTCAGTTTCACGCCTTCATCAACCTGGAGCAGAATAGTTGTATCTTTTATTTCTGCAACTTTTCCATAAATTCCGCCGGTAGTTACAACGTTATCGCCCTTCTGGATACTTTCGCGGAATTTCCGCAGTTCTTTCTGACGTTTCATTTGAGGTCTGATCATAAAAAAGTAGAATACTACAATAATCAGGACCAAAGGAAGAAAACTCATCAACGGGTTCGCTTCTGTACCTTCTGCAGGCTGAGCCATTAAAATGTAATTCAACATGATTATAAATTTTTAGTTATTCAATTCTATCCATTTGTTTTTCACATCGGCAGCGATATGAAACTGTATTTTCTTTTCTTTAATATTTGCGAACACAGTGATTGTTTTTATAACCTTCCCGACATCGCCGGCCGAGTTGTATGTCACTTCTATATAAGCGCTGTCTCCCGGTGCAATTCCATATTCAGGAACCGAAAGCTGAATGCACCCGCAATCTGTATCAGTACCGGTAATTTTCAGTGGCGCTTCGCCCGGATTTTTAAACCAAAAAGGATACGAAACAATCTCCCCGTCATGCAAAGTCCCAAAATTATGGAATTCTTTTCGAATCTCAAACATCGCCCAAGCCCCCGTTTTCTCCGGTACTGAAATATTTTGCCGTTTTTCATGGTTGTTGCAAGCCAGCAAAAAAGCAAAAGCCAATATAAGGAAGAGCTTTCCCATCGCACCTGTTTATTCTCCGATCAGGCCACGCCCGGCTTTCAGTATTTTTTCTTCCTTTTTCAGGTCTTTCAGCGTTTTGTCGAGAATTCCGTTGATAAAATTACGGCTCTTCTCGGTGCTGTAATATTTCGAAAGTTCGATGTATTCGTTCAGTGAAACTTTGGTGGGGATTGATGGGAAATACAAGAACTCGGTAATTGCCATTTCAAGGATCAGAATGTCCATAAACGCAATACGTTCCACTTCCCAGTTGACCGTGTGTTCCTGTACAATTTTGTAATTATCTGCGTGGTTCAGAACCGCTTTCCTGTACAAGTCTTTTGCAAACTTCTCGTCTTCGTCGTCTTTAAACATGGGCATCAAAGCCAGTTCCGGCGAACTCGTTTCTTTGAAACGTTTAATCGTCTTCAGCACCATACTGATAACAAAATCAAGATCGTCATTCCAGTAAATGCTCTGTTCTTCAAGGTGGCTGTCCATATCTTCAGAAGGAAGTACAATATAGGTAAGGAAATCCTCCACCAGCTTCCGGTCGGCATTGTATGAATCTTCCGAAGCATTCATATAAGCTTTGAAAAAATCCTGCTCAACCAGTTCGTTATGTAACTTCTGAATCAATTCCGGTTCGTTTACCCAGCTAATTTTTGTTTTTCCAAGATATTTATTCAGCGCTTCGTTGGCTTGCAATTGTGCAATCATTTGGTTATCGGTAAAGCGCCTGTTCGGGTTTAAATCTTCTGCTGTTGGGAAATGCTTGTTTTTTCGAAGTTCGATCCGCGATTCAGCGTATTTCACAATTTCAACAGGCAGGGCCAGTAAATAATGGTATAAATCGAAAGTCTTTTGGAGGCTGAAAAAAAGTTCTTTTTCGGTGTTATTGATTGATTTATCGGGCGAAGTATAGAACGCGTATAAAATCTGAAGTACTTTAATCCGAATTATTCGTCTGCTAATCATTGTATTAGAACCTGTTATAAATAAGACAGGCAAAGTTAAACTTTTTTATCAATCCGGTTTATTTGAATCCTGAATATTTTCGATTTCCGGTTCATTCGCAACATTTTCTTTACCTAACCAATCAGCATCTTTTGGTTCATCGTCGTCGTCAGGCTCATCTTCCCATTCCATCTTTTGCCGTTGCGGTCCCTGATTTCTGTAAAACGCAGAAAGTACCAATCCGCTGACTGCCCCCCAGAGATGGCTTTCCCACGATATTTCGGGGAGAATAGGGAAAATTCCCCAGAACATACTACCGTACAAAAAAGCGACAATCAGCCCGATCGTGAGCAGGCGTACGTCGTTTCTAAATATTCCGCTGAAAAATAAAAAAGAAGCAAGTCCGTAAACCAGTCCGCTCGCCCCGATGTGCCAGGCTTCTCTTCCGCCCAGCCAAACACATAATCCGGAAAGGAAAAAAAGAAGAACGAAAATCCGGTATGCCAGTTTTCTGTAAAAATAAAAAAGCGCCGACGACAGGATGAAAAATGACACTGTATTTGCTCCCAGATGTTTGAAATCGCTGTGTATAAAAGGCGAGAGTACAATTCCCGGAAGCCCTTTTATTTGTAGGGGAAATACGCCGAGAGTAGTAAAATCCAGATCAAAAATAGTTTCAATCAGTTCAACCAGCCAGAACACAATGACAAAGAGGGTAGGGAAGAGCAGGCTGTACCTGAATATTTTTTTCTCCACCTCTTCATCGACACGATCGGGCCGGTATGGAAAGTAATTGAAAAGCCTCATGATACCAGTGATTTTATAAGAGAAGCAAATTCATAAATATCATTTTCCTGTGTATCGAATGAGCACATCCAGCGGACTTCAGAAAGGGATTCGTTCCAGATATAAAAGAAATATTTTTCCTGAAGCAGCGGGATTATTTTCCGGGGAACAATGGCAAATATTCCGTTGGCATCTACTCGTTGGGTAATTCTGACCTGCGGAATCTTAGATACTTCTGTTTCCAGTAATTTAGCCATTTGGTTGGCATGTGCTGCATTTTGCTTCCAAAGTTCATTCTCGAAATAAGCAATGAACTGCCCGGCCACAAAGCGCATTTTCGAGTACAACTGCATGCTTTGCTTGCGGATGTATTTGGTGTTTTTCGCTAATTCAGGATTAAAAAATAATACCGCTTCGCCCAGCATCATCCCGTTTTTGGTGCCTCCAAACGAAAGCACATCGACGCCTGCATCGCGGGTAAATGCGCGAAACGGAAGCCCCAGCGCTACGGCTGCATTGGCAATACGCGCTCCGTCAACATGCAGGTACATATCGTGTTGATGTGCCAAATCAGCGAGAGCTTTGATTTCTTCGGGCGAATACAACGTACCCATTTCAGTAACCTGAGAGATGGAAATCACGCCCGGCTGCGAATGGTGCTCAAAATCGAAGCCTTTCAAATGCAGCAGTATTTGTTCCGGGGTGATTTTCCCGTTGTGTGTTTCAACGGGCAAAAGTTTGCAGCCGGTGAATTTTTCGGGAGCTCCGCATTCGTCTTCCTGAATATGAGCGGTTTCGGCGCAAATTATTGAATTAAACGAACGGGTCAGGCTCGACAGCCCCAGCACATTGGCGCCGGTGCCGTTAAAAACGAAAAATACTTCAGTGTCGTCGCCAAATTCATTTTTGAATAGTTTTATGGCTTGTTCGGTAAACTGATCGCCGCCATATCCAGTCACATGCCCTTCGTTTATTTTCTCCAATGCTTTTAAAATCTGCGGATGAACACCCGAATTATTATCGCTGGCAAACCCTCGTTTCATTTTTATCGTACGTTTTATATTGATTTTTGTAAATGAAAGGATAAATTTAACTTGTTTTCGTCGTTCTGAAAGGGATACAAAAAAGAAAAACAGAAAACGGGGTCAATTGACAATTATGCAAACAGGGAAAATCAATATTTTTTGGTTTCGCCGCGACTTGCGGACGGAAGACAATGCCGGGCTTTTCCATGCACTGAATGCAGGTTTGCCCGTGTTGCCTGTTTTTATTTTTGATACTGATATTCTGAATCAACTGAATCCGGACGATGCCCGTGTTTCGTTTATTTACGACCGGCTTGCAAAACTGAGAAAAGCTTTTGAGGAAAACGGAAGTTCGCTGAAGGTTTTTCATGGAAAGCCTCTTGAGTTCTTTCAGCAAATTATTTCTGAATATTCGGTCAGTGCGGTATACACCAACCGCGATTATGAACCAACTGCTTGTGAACGGGACCAAGCAGTAAAGGAATTTCTGGAAAAGAAAGAAATTCACTTTTTCGATTTTAAAGATCAGGTGATATTCGACCACGATGAAATTGTAAAAGAAGATGGGAAGCCTTATACCGTTTTTACTCCCTATTCGCGCAAATGGAAGGCAGCTTTGTCAGATGCTGCACTGAATGGATTCTCTTCACAAAACCTGCTTCATAATTTATTAAAAACAAAACCCTTCGAAATTATCAGTCTTGAAAAAATGGGTTTTGAAGTTACAACGTATGCAGTTCCTGAGTTCGATATTTCCGAAGAAAAATTGAGTACGTATGCCCGTCTGCGTGATTTTCCGGCTGAAAACGGAACAAGCCGGTTGAGTGTGCATTTGCGGTTCGGTACTGTGAGTATTCGAAAAGTGACCCGGATTGCCCTTCAGTATTCGGAAATATTTCTGAACGAACTGATCTGGCGTAATTTTTATATGGATATTCTCTGGCATTTTCCAAAAGTAGAAAAGCAAAGTTTTAAACCGGAATACGACCGGATTGTATGGCGAAACAACGAAGCCGAATTTAATAAATGGTGCTGCGGCGAAACCGGCTATCCGCTGGTTGATGCAGGGATGCGGGAACTGAACGAAACCGGCTACATGCACAACCGTGTGCGAATGGTGACAGCGAGTTTCCTGACAAAACACCTTCTTGTCGATTGGCGCTGGGGCGAAGCATATTTTGCTGAAAAACTGGTGGATTACGATTTGGCTGCCAACAATGGAGCTTGGCAGTGGGCGGCAGGTTGTGGTTGCGATGCAGCTCCGTATTTTCGGGTATTCAATCCGGCCTTGCAAAATCAGAAATTCGATCCTGAAAATAAATACATCCGGAAATGGGTGCCTGAATTTGGAACGAACCAATACTCGGAACCAATCGTCGACCATACTTTCGCCCGCAACCGGGCAATTGAAACGTATAAACGATATTTACAATCTGAATAAGTTTTACAATCAGCAAAAGCGTTCTTTTCTAAAAACATTTTCCTGTTCGTTTCGTTCTTTCTGAAAAAATATCTCAAATGTTTGTTAATTTTCAGACATGAAGCAACTAACCCGGAATACGATCGAATTTAGAGAATATTTTTTATGCATTTGTTTGTTGTACATTTTCGCCGGATTTATTCCGTTATCAGCAACTGCGCAGAATTACAAGCAAACCATCCGTGGGATGATTTTCGATCGCGAGAGCCAAAAACCGCTTACCGGGGTAAATATAAGTTGCGAAACCTGCAAACCGGCGGTAGGTTGTGCCAGCGATTCACTGGGTCGTTTTGAGATGAAAGTAAGTGTAGGCCGGCATGTTTTTTCATTTACCCACGTTGGCTATAACTCCGGTACAATCAGCAATGTAGAGGTTGGTACAGGAAAAGTTGTGATTCTCGATGTTCCGCTCGAAGAACGGGTTTATCAGGCCAACGAAATTTCAGTAAGAGCTGAAAACACACGGGCTATTAATCCGGTTGCAACGGTAAGCGTACGAAGCCTGAAAAGCCAGGATGCAAGCCGTTATGCAGGCGGATATTTTGATCCTTCGCGAATGGCGGCTAATTTTCCCGGAGTTGCTTCAGGTAACAGCGACGACAGCAACGAGCTGGTTATCCGGGGAAATTCACCACGCGGTGTTCTCTGGCGGATCGAAGGAATTGAAATTCCAAATCCAAATCATTTTTCGAGCGGACAGGGCGCTACGGGTGGCGGTTATTCATCGGTCAGTACCAATGTGCTTTCGGGATTCGATTTTTTTACAGGTTCATTTCCGGCTGAATATGGAAATGCTTATTCCGGCGTACTCGACCTTTTTCTGCGGAAAGGAAATACTGAAAATTATGAAATAGCAGGAGGAATAAGCGTTCTGGGTGTTGAATTTTCGGCAGAAGGTCCTCTTGACAAAGAAAAAGGAAATTCGTTCATGTTCGATTATCGACATGCTGATTTTAGTGTGCTCACCAAATACAATATTATCGACGATGAGAACCTGGGTATTCCCCCGAAAACGACTGATTGGGCAGGCAAAAGCTCGTTTAAAACCGCGAAGGCCGGTACGTTCGACTTTTTTTGTATCGGAGGCGGAAGTACAGCAGGAGATATTGCATCGGCCGGACCTGAAGAACTGAGTCAGGGCTATGATATGGATGAATTTTCTGAGCGCCATTCCATGTCGGTTGTTGGTGTAAAACAAAGCATGGTTCTGCCTGATAACAAAACGTATATGCGAAATACGGCAGCTTTTACCTATGATTTTAATTCGAACCAGAACAGCATTATCGATACTTCATTTCATCGTACGACCACCTATTACGATTACTACGAGTACATGGCGTTCCGGTTTGCCTCGCTGTTTAACCACAAGTTTAATGCCCGTCATTCGTTTCGTTTCGGAGGAACATTCAATTACCTGTGGGGCGATCTTTTTGCCCACCGGCTGAATAATCTTGCTGTATACGATACGCTAATGGATACTAGGGATAGCGGCTGGCATGCTTCCGGTTTCATTCAGTGGAAATACCAAACAGGCAGGCAATTGGAGGTTTCGCCCGGTCTTCACTTTTTGGCGTCGGGCATCAACCACGAATTTTTAGTTGAACCACGAATAAACCTCTTGCTGCATCTTCCGAAGGATCAATCGCTTAGTTTTGGTAGCGGAATTCATTCGCGCATCGAACCTTTTTCGGTGTATAATTACAGGGTGAAAATCTCGAATACCGAGCGGGCTGCTTTGAATAAAGGCATTAAAACAACCAAAGCTTTTCACGTGACCTTGGGCTACAATAAAAACCTTGGGAACCATTTCCGGTTTGGCTCCGAAATCTATTTCCAATATCTGTTTGATGTGCCGGTCAACAAAAACGACAACAGCCTGTATTCGGTTTTGAACCTGTCGTATGGTTTGCCCGATGTTACTTTGGAAAACAAGGGATACGGAATGAATAAAGGAGTTGAGCTAACTCTTGAAAAACTTTTTTCAGACAATTATTTTTTTCTGGTAACTGCTTCGCTTTTTGATTCGAAATACAAAACGGGCAGCGATGTATGGTACAATACATTTTACAATACCAATTACGTGCTGAATGTTGTCGGCGGCAAGGAATTTGCTATGGGCAGGCACAGACAAAATACATTTGGACTGAAAATAAGAGGGCTGTTTCGTGGCGGATTCCGGTACACACCAGTCAGTATGGAAGAAAGTGTAAAGAAAAATAAACTGGTTTATGACATCAGCAAAACCTACGAAAACAAGCTACCAGCATTCCGGAGGATTGATTTCGGAATAAGTTACCGCCTGAACAAACAAAAACTTGCCTGGACTTTCATGGCCGATATTCAAAATGTGATGAATATCGAAAATATACTAAAACGTAGATTTTACTTGTTAAATCACCAGGTTGCAACTCGCGACACCAAAAGCTTTGGAATGATCCCCGTTTTTACAGTAAAAATTGAGAAAAAAATCAAACCCTGAGATATGACCTGTTTTTCACTATTTTTCTTCGTCCTTTTCAGTAGCCGATTCTTCTTCTTCTTCTTCTTCTTCTTCTTCCGATAAATCGAGCAAATCTTTTTCTTTCAGAAGGATAAACCACGAAATCATTTTTTTCATATCCGAAGTGTAAACTCTGTCGCGATCGTACTCAGGCAGAATATCTTCAAAATATGCTTTCAACTCGTCGCCGGAAGCTTTCGGATCAAATGATTTCCCATCTTCAACCAGTTGGGCAATATTTTTAAATACTTTTTTCAAACTGATTTCTTCGGTCTGTGTAAAAACCGCTATATCTCCCAGTGAGCTGATTTTTGAGGTTGAATAAGCCGGCATTCTTTTTCCGGTCAACAGTGATTCAACAATAACACTGTTTTTTGCTTCTGAAATAACTTTAAATAAGCCGGGTTGTCCGCTAATTGCTACTATTCCTTTTAACATTTTGTCGTTTTTTTAACCGACTGCGAAGATATTACTTTCCTGAAATAAAAAAAATATTAAAAAAGCCTCTGGTTTCCCAAAGGCTTTCGGCTTATTTAAAATGTAACTGATAATTCACCCCAAAACTGATCCAACGCCCGGGTTGTCTGATATTACCAATATCGTTGTACTTTGTATCGAAAAGATTGGCAACCGTTGAATAAATTTCCATGTTCTCATTTTTCCAGAGCAATTTCAGGTTTACCAGCCAAAATGGATTGTATCCGACTTCTTCAGTATAGTTGCCGTTCTCGAATTTTGTATACGTTCCGTTTCGATCCTGCCAACTTACCTGCCAACTGGCTGAAAATTGCTTCCATATTGAATTATAGAGCGTTACATCAAATTTGTGTTTCAGGTTATCGAGTATATAATTTGAATAGAAATTATTTTCTCCTTTGTCGAGTTTGATGTAGGAATAATTTACACTAAGTTTTTTCAGAAATAAAGGATGCAGAAACAATTTTTCGGGAAGAACCTGCACCTGGGTTTCAATACCTGTTGAATGGATCTCGGTCAGGTTTTGTGTTTCCCAAAGTAATTCTTCGCTGGTGCGTACCCAATCGATAATATCTTTTCCATTTCGGTAAAAGGCATCAATATGTCCATGTACAGCAGGCGAATTGAATTTTATTCCGCCTTCGATTTCTGATGATTTTTCGGGCTTCAGGTTGGGGTTCCCAATATTTGTGGGGCCGCTGTAATACAGGTCGGTAAAAGTCGGCATCCGCATCGAGGTATTGTATGATGAATATATTTTGAACCGGTCGTTTATTTGGTAAGCCATATCAATTCCGGGATAGATGTTCCAGTCGAAATCCAGATCGGAAATCCAGTTGGCCATGGCACCCGCCGAAATACTGAATTTCTGCAAGTACACCGAATGCTCAACAAAGTAGGAGAGGTGTGTGCGTGAATGCGATTTAGTAAAGAAATGTCCTTCTTCGCCGGGAACTTCAATGGGATCAGAAATGGCTTCACCGAGTACATTACTCCAAATATTTTCAGAACGAAACTCTGCACCCAAAGCTGTTTTCCCAAATTTTGAACTAAACCAGGCATTCAGGTTACTTCCGAATACATCGGTTAAGTGGTAATTGTGTGTAGTATACCAACTGGCCGGGTTGTCGCGAAACAATTCGAAACGGTCCTGATGGCGGCGCCAATATAGCGCTGGCGTAAAATGTAACTGCTTGCCGGTTTCCATTTTTACCGATGCAAAAGTAGTTTTTGTTGCCTCGTACTGGTTGGGATATTTCGGCGTGTAAAAACTGTTTGCCCCGAAACCTTTTTCAGTATAGCCAAGCTGTACATCCAGTTTTCCCGGTTCGGTTTTTAATTGTCCCTGATAAAACACATTCCGGCTTTCGAAATCGGTATTATCAGTGTAACCGTCCGAAGAAATAGAGTTTACTGCCACAAACTGGTTCAGTTTACCTGTTTGCAAATTTCCGGCTACATTCCAGTCCAGCAGATTGTGCTGTCCTGCGAGTGCGCCAGCTTTTAGTGATTTTCCTTCGTCTTCGCCGGTAATAATATTAACGGCCCCGGAAAAGGCATTTGGTCCGTACACACGTGCAGCCGGCCCTTCGAGAATCTCGATGCGGGAAATGTTTTTTAGACTTACCGGAAGATTGAAATTGTGGTGACCTGTTTGGGGATCGGAAAGATTGATGCCATTGAGAAGAATTAAAGTCTGGTCGAACGAACCGCCGCGGACCGAAATATCGGCCTGAACTCCGTGTACGCCTCTTTGCCTGACATCAACACTAAGGGCATACTCCAGAAGTTCCTGGATACTCTGCACGGGGGCAGCCTCAATTTCGTCTCTCTCGATTACGGAAATAATCCGTGCCACCTGCGAGAACGTAACAGGCGCTCTTTGGGTGCTGACCTCAATTTCATCAAGGTCAAATTCCATACTTACCTTCGAACTGTCGGTTTGGGCAAAAACTAGTTCAGGTTCGGCTACGGTTGTATAAACAGCCAGAAGTACGCCAATGCGTACCGGCCTTTTCATAGCACTAAACAATGAATAAGCTTTTCGTCCCCAACGTTTGAATGTAAATAATTCAGCCCGGCTAATGGATGTGATAACTTTTTTCACTATAAATAATTAGTAAGAAATTTGAGGCGGCTAAAGTAGTAATTATTCAGATTTGGGCAAGGTCGAAAAAATTCTTCTATTGGATTGTGGTCAAACAAAATTGACCGGAAATGTGTGAATTATATAACTTTTTGACAGAGTTGTGTAAGTCCCCGGTTCTGACAAAGAGGTAACTTTGTCTTTATAATATACAAAAAAATAGTAATCATTTTTGGTTTTGTATGAACTTAAATGATTGTTTAATAACATGTTATTAATAGAAAACAAACTTATTCAAATGCTCGTAAAGTTATTATTCGTTTGGGTAAGAATATTCATATAAATAATCTTTATCAGCAATAAAAAAAATCGAATAATAAAAGATGTTAAAATCTTTTTTTTACTCTTATGAATAGCTACATTTGGGGACACAATAACTAATATAAAACATGACGCCATGACACAACTTCAGTTCAACAACGCATTATTAGGGCTACAGGACAAGTTGTTATTTTACGCCCTCAGCCTGACTTCGGATCAGGAAAAAGCACAAGACCTCCTTCAGGAGACATTCCTCAAAGCACTCACGTATCGTGATAAATTCGCACAAAACACCAATTTTAAAGCGTGGATTTACACGATCATGAAAAACACTTTTATAAACAATTATCGCAGGAACGTGAAAGCTAAAAACACATTTGACGGTGCAAACAATGAATTTCATTTGAAATTTTCGAAAGACAAAATTTATCCGTCTCCGGAATCGTTTTACAGTTCAAAAGAAATTTCGAAAAGCATTAATGAGTTGGAAGATGAATATCGTGTTCCTTTCACGATGTTCCTTGATGGTTATAAATACAAGGAAATAGCTGAACATCTTGAACTTCCGCTCGGTACTGTTAAAAGCAGGATTTTCTTTACACGGAAGAAACTTGAAAAAGCATTAAAGGAATTTGCAAACTAGTTTATTGGTAGAATAGTTGACTATATCGGGTATAAAAATGACTTGTCGTTTGACAGGTCATTTTTTTTTGTGTAATAATCTGTATTTTTATACAAAAAACACACGATTATGAAACGTATTGCCATTCATTTAGCAGAAGGTTTTGAAGAAATTGAAGCCATTACCATTATTGATGTCCTGCGGAGAGCGGAATTTGATGTTACAACCATTTCTGTCTCGGGTAAGCAAAATGTTACCGGTGCGCACAGGATAACCGTATTGGCCGATCAGCTTTTTGACGAAACAGACTACACTGCATTCGATATGATTGTTTTGCCCGGAGGAATGCCCGGAGCCAAAAACCTGAATAGTCATGAAGGTTTAAAGAAACAAATAGCAACATTTCATCAGCAGGGAAAGCCGTTGGCTGCGATTTGCGCTGCCCCTTTGGTTTTCGGGAATATGGGCCTGCTGAAAAACAAAGATGCTGT
Organism: Prolixibacteraceae bacterium; assembly: GCA_003506435.1. GTDB lineage: Bacteria > Bacteroidota > Bacteroidia > Bacteroidales > Prolixibacteraceae > GWE2-42-39. Next base: position 339,136 of record DOAQ01000046.1, on the reverse strand, counting down.
ATGCTACCCGGGATTCGAAAGCTACCTGACCGGAGCAAACGTCAAATATGATCCTGTGGCTATTTCGGGTAATATTATCACTGGCAGGGGAATTGGCGCTGCTTTGCAATTTGCGTTGACCATTGTTGAACGGCTGGAATCAAAAGAAAAAGCCGATCAGCTTGCAAATGATATGCTGGTACATTGAGACTGAAAATAAAAATGAGGGTTTCATCCGATGTGAAACCCTCATTTTTATAGCAAACAAAAGTCTGCCTTCTTGTTATTTCGTTCTGTTATTTCCGCCCGTTGCCGTTTCCTCTGTTTCCATTACCAGAACCCCCATTACCAGAGCCGGTGTTATTTGGTACTCCCGAAGAAGTGCACGTGTTTGAATTATTATTACCTAAACCAGAGTTTCCCCGGCCATTCGCCGCTTGTGCCTCCATGATTTCCACGTAATAATCTTCAGAAAGCAATGATGGGGAATAGGTAGTGCCATTCACACCAATCTGTTTTACGAATGCACGCAGATGATTTTCCGATCCTTTCAGTAAATTGCCATAAACCAGTTGAATATCGGCATTGGTTGTATTATCCAGCAGATTCTGTAAGTCAGCAATGTCGTATTCTTCAATAAAAGCGCCTGTTTCAAAAGCTTTCAGCATCGATTCGGAACCGGCAGCCACCAATTTGTTGTACAAATCCTGTGTTGATGGATCAGTAAATACCCCTGTTTCAGCGCTTGCAGGATCTTTCAATCCGAAGTAATTCAGCAAGGTCAATACTGCGCTGGTATGCGAAGCTTCGCTTTTTGCAATATTCTGAAAGACATTGCTTCCCCACAACTCATAAAATTTAAGATATACTTCGCGGGCCATTTTTTCTTCTTCTCTCATTTTTAGCAAACCTTCGATCTCCGCATCCGAAAGATCATCCACGGTGGTTGTGAAATTGTCTGCCAAAATATTCATGTCTAAATTAGCCGACATATCAGCGAATTGTACGTTTTCCGTTGCCGGCAGTGCGTTTTCAAACTGGTTGCACGATACCAGGGCCACTGCAAATGCAGCAGCAAAAAAGATTGAACGTTTCATAATTCAGTTCTCCTTAATTAAAGTTTTTTTGAATTGTAATTTTGTTGTCGACGTGTGGAAACATCAACATTTGAAGTATTACAGGCTGGTACGCATGCACCTGCCTGCTGAACGGTTTCCGTTGCCACGGCCTCTGTTACAGCCTTGTCCGTTTCCTTTACCTTGTCCGCCTCCGCGGTTGTTCGCAGCATAGCGGCCTTGTCCGCTTCCATAACCAGATTGGTACAGTTTTTCATATTGAGCCCACTGGTCAGGAGTAAGGATTTCTTTCATCTGTTTGCGGTAGGTTTCCTTCTGTGAAAGCATTTTGCTGCGAACGTTGTCTTTCGCTGCAAAATCAGCAGTCGATCTGCGCTCGGTCCGTAAGCCATCCATCACTTGCTGGTGCTGACTGACCAACTGATTGACCTGTTCGGTTTGCTGTGACGTCAAACCATTTAGTTTCGTTGCACATTGTCCTGTCCGGTTCTGTGCCATTGCAGCGGTTCCGATCACGAATACCCCTGCCATAATTATTACTAATCGTTTCATCTTTTAAAAATTTAATGGTTATTTATGTTTCTTCCTCTTCCGCCCTGATGCCTGCCACGTGGTAATTTGACGTCTTCTTCCTGATTCAGCATCGAGTGAAAGATTTGATACAATTTCGTTTGTTGTTCTTCGCTGCATATCGTTTTCATCCGGATATAGAATTCAACGGTTGCATTTTTTAGTTCTGTATGTAAATCGCCGATTTCGCGGGCAATTGTTTTCAGTTTTGCCGTATCCGGGTTTGCCTGTGCCATCTCTTCCAGTATTTGCAGCCTTAAATTTTCAAGGTTACGGGTTATCGGATTGGCAGTCCGGTTAAAAGTCCGGTTCATTTCCCTGAACTGGTCGGCCTGTTGCATGTCCAGATTTAACTGATCGACCAAAAAGCGGGTACGCTGTTCGCTGGGCATTTCGGATTTTTGTACCGGTGTTACAGCTTTTTCGGCATAAATATGATACAGCACCGAAGCGATGGTTGCCAGGTTGGTCACCAGTAAAACGATGATCAGCCAGATGTATATTTTTGTGCGCTTTTCCATGATTTTTAGTTTAAAAAGTAACTTTCAATGGGTTCGCTGCCTATTTCGTTGAAGTAGAACATTTCATTAGCCGTAGTTTCTACCGGCTTATTCTCTGTTACTTTCGAGCCTATCAACACTCCGAACCCAATCCCGGCAATCAGCAATACCGTAAATAATGACGGTTGCAGGATTCGTTGCAAACTGAATTTTTTCTCCGGCACCGACCGGTTTTCAATTTTTGCCTTTATTGCCTGGTAGAAGTAGGGGTTTACTTCCTGGTTCTTTTCTTTTTCAATAATTGAGAACGAAACCCGAAGGACTTCAAGGAACTCACGACATTCCCCGCATCCGGCCAAATGCTCTCTGATTTCCTGCTGCCTTTCTTCCGGCAACTCACCTTCGAGGTAAAAAATCAAATCGTTGTGGATGTCCCTGTGTTTCATTTTTTGTGATTTTGATGGTATGACACTTTTCATTTTAAAAACTTGCGCTGTTAACAATCTTTTTTGTAGCAGTCGTATAATTTTTCCTGCAAATTCTTTTTTGCACGGTGAATCAGTGATTCGACCGATGCAAGGGAAACGTTCATCACTTCGGATATTTCCTTGTAAGAGAGGTCTTCGTATTTATTCAATGTAAAAGCTATGCGCTGACTTTTGGGTAACGAATCGATAGCTTTGTGCAAAATTGCCGCCTTTTGTTTTTCCTGAAGGTTTTGGTCCGGTTCTTCTGACGACAGGCCAGCTTCGGAATTGGTATAATTTCGTCCAGAAAAAACATCTTCTATATTTTTAAAGAATTTGCGCTTTTTGTTGTCGCGGATGAAATTGAGCGACTTATTGACGGCAATCCGGTATAACCAGGTTGATACTTTGGATTCGCCTTTGAAGTTTTGTGCTGAATTGAAAGCCTCGATGAAAACTTCCTGCGCCAGATCATTGGCATCATCGGTATTGTGTACAAGGCTAAAACAGGTATTGACAACGATCTTTTGATGTTGTTCAACCAGTTGCCTGAAGGCAGCTTCGTTTCCTTGTTTTATTTGTTCAATGAATTGCCGGTCGTCCATTCTGCTGAAATTCAATCTTAATTTATGAAGTTTTCAGCAATATGACACCAGCAACAGGAAAAACTTGCGGTGCAGGTTTAAATTATTTTTGAAATGGTTACGATGTTCGGTTCAGGATAACGCCTGTTCGATATCTTCCATCAAATCGTCAGCGCCTTCAATACCTACTGAAAGTCGCATCATGGTGTTGCGAATACCCATTTCAGCCCGTTGCAATTCAGTAAACTCATTATAAATTGTAGAATACGGATGGATGATCAGCGATTTGTTGTCGTTCAGGTTGGTTGCCCGGCGGATGATCTTCAGCCGGTTCATAAAACGGAAACATTCTTCCTGGCTTTCCAGATCGAAGGTCAGGATGGCGCCCGGCTTTCCTTCAAATTGTTTCAGGGCCAGTCTGTAATACGGCGACGATGGTAATCCCGGGTAATCAACCCGTGCCACTTTTTTGTGCTTCAGTAAAAATTCGCCCAGCACCATGGTGTTTTGGTAACATCGTTCGAAACGGAGTTCCAGAATATCGAGCCCTGCGATTTGAAGTTGGGCAATTTGTGGCGACATGCAGGCCCCGAAATTGCGGAAATAATTTTTGCGCAAACGGGCGATAAATGCATCTTTCCCGAAACGTTCGGAAAATTCACGGGTATTGGGATTTAAAGTCCAGTCATACGTGCCGTAATCGATAACAGCGCCGCCAACCGAGGTTGCCCCGCCTGAAATAAATTTAGTGGTCGACATCAGTTCCACATCCACGCCAAAGCTGGCTGCATGAAACGAAACGGGCGGAGTGACTGTACTGTCGGCAATCAGTAAAAGTCCGTGTTTTTTTGCCACCGCCGAAAGTTTCTCAATATCGGCAATCTCAAGTTGGGGATTGGTTACCGTTTCGAAATAGATGGCGCGGGTATTTTCGTCGATTAGTTTTTCAATTTTTTCCGGAAAATTTAAATCGGCAAACCGGGTTTCCAGCCCGAAACTATTCAGGCTTTGGGCAAACAGGGCGGTTGTGTGTCCGAATAGGTTTTTTCCTGAAACAATATTGTCGCCTGCTTTGCTGACCGCCATTATAGTAGCAGAAATGGCCGCCATACCCGATGCTACTGCCAAAGCCTGATGCGCGCCGGTCAGGGCTTTCAGCTTGTGCTCGAAATATTCGACCGTCGGATTGCCGCTTCGCGAATAAGCATGAGCCGGAAGTTCTCCCCTGAAATTCGCCGCAATATCTTCTGCGGTTTCAAATTCGAAGGCCACGGAATTGTATATGGGCATTGATAGTGCGCGGTGAGGATCATTTTTAGCGTAGGGTACATTCAGCGAACGGGTTGTGAAACTTTTTCTTTTCATCGTCGGTCTTTCGTTTGAAATATTTTCTTCTTTAAACACCGAAAATACAATTATGTTTTTACTAATTTGATCGGCTTTCAATCTCTTTTTATTCTACTTGATGTAATGATTCAGGTGCATTTTCATTTTTTAAAACATATCCTGCCTCTTCTTTCTTAAAAATGAATAAATTGCTTCAAATAACCAAAACCTATTTATGGCGATCGGGATCAGGGAAGTTTCTTCACGACAGGAACTGAAAATATTTATTCATCTCCCCTCTGAAATTCATAAAAACCACGTCAATTGGGTACCTCCAATCTACATGGACGAGTGGGTCTATTTTGATCCGAAGAAAAATAAATCGTTCAGGGATTGTGACCACATTTTATTGCTGGCCTGGAAAAACGGAAAGGCTGTCGGGCGGATAATGGGTCTGATCAGCCATAAATACAATGAAATCAACCGGGAGATGAACGGCCGTTTTGCATACATGGAAACATACGACGATCAGGAAGTAGCACATGCACTGCTCTCAGAGGTTGAAAAATGGTCCAGAGAAAAAGGTATGCAAAAGTTGGTAGGACCACTGGCTTTTTCCGATAAGGACCCGCAGGGAATGTTAGTCGAAGGTTTCGATAAACCGGTCGTCATTGCATCGAACTGTAATTTTCCATATCAATCGCAATTACTTGAAAATGAAAATTTCAGTAAAGAAATTGATTTGGTTGTTTATCAGATACCTGTTCCCGAACAAATTCCGGAGTTTTATCAGAAGATAAATGAACGTTTTTCGCAAAAGAATGGTGAATTGAAATTGATGGAGTTTACTTCCCGGAGAAAAGTCAGGCCATTTATCCGGCCGGTTTTTCATCTGATAAATAAAACTTTTCATGAGATTTACGGCTTCATTCCTTATACAGAGGATGAAATGGACGATATGGCCAACCGCTATTTATATCTGATCAATCCCCGTTTCATAAAAGTTGTGGTAAATGCAAGAATGGAACCTGTTGCTTTTGTAATCGGGATGGCTGATATCAGCAAAGGAATTCAGAAATGCAGGGGAAAACTAATTCCTCTGGGAATATTTCAGGTGTTTTTTGCAGCGCGGAGATCGAAGCAGCTCAATCTGCTGCTTGGTGCAATTGCACCCGATTACCGGGGGCGTGGACTGGATGTGATGATGGGAATAAAAATGCTTCAGTCGGCCCGGCAAATGGGAAAACAGACCATTGATTCGCACCTCGAACTGGAGTCCAATCATAAGGTACGCGCCGAGATGGAAAAACTGGGAGGAAAAGTTTACAAACGGTACCGCATTTTTCAGAAAAAACTATAAAAACATAGGGCAGTGCACGATTTATTTTTTCAATTGAGAGCATCAAAATTGTAATAAACCTGCTGCGAATGATACTCGTATTGAAAAATCGAAAAAATGCAACTTATGAAGTTACTGCTTTTATCCCTGACTGTTGTTTTATTCATTTCATCGTGTACCCGGACAAAAGTATACCAATGGCGGGGCGAGAACCGTGACGGGATTTATGCTGATAAAAACCTTTTAAAAACATGGCCTGAAGGCGGCCCTCTGCTGATTTGGGAAACGGAGGAAATCGGAAATGGATATGTTTCGCCAACGGTTACCGACGATGCCTTGTATATTACAGGTGAAATTGACAGTATGGCCAATCTTTTCAAATTTAATTTGGAAGGGAAACTGATTTGGAAAGTTGCATATGATAAGGAATGGGTAAAATCATATCCAGGAGCAAGGTCGAATCCTACGGTAGTAGATGATCTGGTTTATGTTGGTTCGGGAATGGGAAACCTGTTTTGTATCAGCGCTGAAACCGGAAAAACCTTGTGGTCGAAAAAGTTTAATGACTTTCAGGGAGAATACCCATTTCATGGCCATTCGGAGGCGCCTGCTATAGATGAAGATAAGGTGTTTTGGACTACCGGAGGGCCTTTTTACAACGTTGTTGCTTTGAATCGTTTTACAGGAGAACTACTCTGGTCGAACGAAGGTTTTAAAGAACGTTCAGGATATAATAATCCTCTGGTAATTTCTCTCCCGCAGAGAAAAATTCTGGCAACTTTTTCTGCTTATCATTTGATGGGATTTGACACCAAAACCGGCAAATTACTTTGGTCGCACGAACAAACCAATACGGTTTCTGAAGACCGAAAATCGGGGATAGGCGATACCCACGCAAATACGGTTGTATTTGATAATGGCGCAGTTTATTATGCCGAGGGCGATGGTAACAGAGGGGTAAAACTGCAACTTTTGGAAGATGGTTCGGAAATCACCCAGATGTGGAACAACAAGGATTTTGACAGTTTCATGGGGGGCATTATTAAGCTTGGAAATAACTTATATGGTTGCGGGATTGAAAAACCACGCCTGGTTTGTGTTGATTCCGAAAGTGGTGAAATAACCGACAGTCTGAAGCTCGGAAGCGGATCCGTGATCGTAGCTGACGACATGTTATATTATTACAATTTCAAGGGACAGATACATCTTGTTGGTCTTTCCGGAGGTAAAATGAATTTGGTTTCGTCGTTTAAAATTACGAAAGGAACCCGGGAGCATTTTGCCCATCCGGTGATTCACAAAGGCGTGCTTTATATCCGGCACGGAAAAGCATTGATGGCATTCGATATAAAAAACAGGAAAGCCTGATCCGGCGACATTCTTTACTGCTGAACGATCAGCTTTGCTCCAATTTTAAGGATTTTTTGCGAACTGATATTATTCAGCAGACAAATGTTTTTAACGGTCGTTCCGAACTTCCGGGCAATCGAAGTGAGCGTATCTCCCCTTCGGATAGAGTAGGAGACCGTTTCCCCATCAACTATTGCATATTCGGGTTTTTTATTCTTTCGGAGGTCGGCTAATTGAGTTGCTACCCGCGAACCGTGGAAATAGAAGCTGTCGCATAAAAGCTGCCCCGTTTCGAAGTTGATTAGTTTTTCGGGATTAAAAGGCTGTCCCAGCAGACGGGTTTCAAAGTGAAGATGATTGGTTGTTGCCCGACCTGTGCGGCCGCCCAGCCCGATCAAATCGCCTGCTTTCAACCACTGGTTTTCTTTTACGTTCATTTGCAGCAAATGTGCATAAATAGTTTCCATGCCATTGTTGTGGCGAACCAGCACCAAATTTCCGTATCCGCTGAAACGTTTTGCCAGCCTCACTTGTCCGTCGAAAGCACATCGTATGGTATCGCCTGCATTCAACTTAATATCGGCTCCGGTGTGTCCGGGACGGCGCGCAGTACCGAAGCCTGAAATAACTTTTCCTTTTATAGGTGATACAAAACCGATTCCCGGAAAAGGTCGAAGTACAATTTGCAGAGTATCTTTTCGGGCAGGTAATTTTACAGAAGAATAGGTGATGTTGACCCGGCTCCAGGTAGACTGATAAAGGCTGTCGCATGGATGAAATATGTTTTCAGCAATGGAATCTAAATTTGATTCAAGTGAATCGGAAGCGGCTGTATTGTCTATTATTATTGTGTCAGGCTCACCTGTTTGTCCTAGCAGTTGGCCTGTTATGAGGAAAAATAAAATGATCAAATGAAAGTGTAACTTCATAAAAAAATTGAATGTTGATAGGACAAATTTAATGGTTTAGCCCGAATTGAAGCAAAGCATGTTGATAAATCTGTTCATAAACACCCATCCAACTTTCTCAAAACGGAGAGAAAATATCGGGTAAAGTAGTATAAACGTGGATTCTGTAATCAGTAAAAACGTCAAAAAAAACTTGTCATTTTATTTTCTCCGGTCTTCAAGGTTCCGGGTGAATCGTTTTTATAAAAGTTTCGATGTTTGTGGAAATAAGATAGCCCGATCTTGAAAGTTTAAATTATTTTTATAGACCAAACAGATTGAATTTCAAGAGACGATAATTGCGTTGGTTTTGTGATGTTTTCTATTGGTTTGCAAACAGTTTTCGTTCTCCGTTTTTTAATCAGGAATAACAGTCATGCAGATGTTTAAACTTTTGTCTGTATTCAATGAAATTGATCTCATCCGGGAGCAGGTTCATAAATTGGATGAATATGATCCTTTAACGTCCATCATTAAAGAGCGGTTTAAAATGGAGGTTGCCCGGCATTTAACTTCGTTGACCCAGTCGGATGAAGAAGGAATTGTCCGACCTTCGGAAACCATTTCTTCCGGTGAAAAGGAGTACTATCAGGAGGTCGGATTGGAACACGCCATTACACAGCTTTTTTTCGATTTGACGAATGAAAAGCTTGACGGAATACATGTGGTTCTGCTCTATGAAATGCTGTTTCATTCGTACGAAGAAAATTCAGAAACGAAAAATCACAGCATCCGGGTGATCGATGAGCTTTTGCAGTGGTTTCGGGAGCGGCAAGGCACACAGCAGGAACATCCGCTTGAACTGGCGGCAATATTTCATCATAAATTTAGTGTGGCCAATTTGTTCGAAGATGGTAACGGCAGGGTAGGAAGGCTCCTGTTGAACGCTATTCTGTTGCGTCATGATTATCTTCCGGTATTGGTGTTGCCGGACGAACGAACCCTTTATTACGAAACACTCCAGTTTGCCGATCAGGGAAATATAAAACCGTTGGTCCGGTTTATTGCAAACAAAGAGCTCCAAACGTTACAGGATTTTGTAAATAGTCCGGAATATTTGTCTGTGTTGGGAAAATATGAGCTGGAAATGCAGTTGAAGCAGTTGAATGGCAGCGAAAAATGTATTGTGCTTACCGAAGACAGCGATACCAGCGGCTTGCTGGCGTTTGTGCTTGAGGCTTCGGGATTTAAGATGAGCGAAACCAATATTATTTCGTACGAAGGCTGTTCAAAACTTAGTTCGGCAAACCTCTTTTCCATTTTCGTGAAGGAGAAAATGCCGCATGTGAAAATTGTTGTTCATCGCGACCGCGACTATCTGACACCGGATGAAATTGACGATATAGCCAATCAGTTTCGTCGGATTGATGTGCATTTTTTTGTGACCAAAGGGACCGATATCGAGAGTCATTTTCTCAATGCAGAACATGTACAGGCATGCCATCCGGTACTTTTGACGGGTGAAGCAGTCAAATTGGTAAAACAATGTTTGTACGATACGCGTGAAAAATCGATTGAAATGCTGCGCAAAAAGGAATTCGGCGGTTCGAACAACGCGAAACATACGCATCTGAATGGTGCAATTAAACAGTTGGTCGATCAAAATTTATTCCGGTTTACGCACGGAAAAACGGCGCTTCGTACATTGCAACGACTCATTAATCAGAATATCCAGCAAAATGCCGGAATCGAACGTTACACGGTACACCTTTCTGATCCGCATTTGACTGCCATCGCAAAAAAGATATGGAGAAAACCGTAAAGTTGATTCGTGAGAAAATGGAGTAGAGTAGGGCAGAACTGATAAGACTTGCCAAAGAAATAAAAGAAGCTGACAAGCGGGGCGAAAACCTAAACCTTGACTTTAGAGAGTTGGCATTTTATGACGCATTGGAAGTAAGCGACAGTGCCGTTCAGATTTTGGGTGACGACATTTTAAAAACCATTGCAAGAAAATTAGTTGTAAGCGTTAAAAATTCTGTAACTATAGATTGGGAAAAGAAAGAAAGCGTACAAGCCAAAATGCGGGTAATGATAAAACGGATTTTAAAGAAATACGAGAAACAAGATCAAGCAGTAAAGACAATTTTAGAACAAGCAAAACTGATAGCAGACGATTTTTCAAATAACAAATAGCCAACTTAAGTTGTAAGCAAACAATGAAAACAGTATGAAACGAGCATGAGCAAAATTTTGACACCACCGGCGAATGATTATATCGGTGCAATTCTGAACTTGCTTTTTTTAAGTCTTCCCGGTTTTACCGGGAGGAGGTTTGGAGGGGGCTTCAAATTATAAACAGATGAAAGAAAACTATTCAGATTTTATTTTATTCAAAACCGAAGACGAGAAAATATCGGTAGATGTTCGTTTTGAAGATGAAACAGTATGGCTGACGCAAGAGCAAATGGCTATATTGTTTGAAAGGGACAGGACTGTAATTGTTAAGCATATTGCCAAAATATTTTCAGAAGGCGAATTGGACGAAAAAAGCAATGTGCAATTTTTGCACATTGCAAATTCCGATAAGCCGGTAAAGTTTTACAACCTGAATGTTATTATTTCTGTAGGATATAGGGTAAAATCGCAACGTGGTACTCTATTTCGTATTTGGGCAACCAAACGCCTAAATGAATACATACGCAAAGGTTTTACCATGGACGATGAACGCCTGAAAAATTTGGGTGGTGGTGGCTATTGGAAAGAATTGTTGCAACGCATACGTGACATTCGGGCATCTGAAAAGATATTTTATCGTCAGGTACTTGATATTTACTCAACCAGTATTGATTACGACCCCAAAGCAGAGGTTTCCATCGCATTTTTTAAGAAAGTACAAAACAAAATTCATTATGCCGTACACGGAAAAACTGCCGCTGAAGTTATTTTTACCCGTGCCGATGCCGAAAAAGAATTTATGGGTTTGATGACTTTCCCGGGCAGTCGTCCGTACTTGAAAGACGTTGTGGTTGCAAAAAATTATTTGGACGAAAAAGAGCTTCGTTCGCTAGGCCAAATAATATCGGGGTATTTGGATTTTGCTGAGCGTCAAGCCGAACGAGAACAAGCAATGACAATGAAAGATTGGGCTGAACATTTGGATAAAATTTTGACAATGAGCGGAGAAAAACTGTTGCTAGGTGCAGGTTCAATCAGCCACGAAATTGCTATTGAAAAGGCTACCACAGAATATAAGAAGTATCAACAAAAAACATTGAGCGAAGCAGAAAAAAATTATTTAGAAAGTTTGAAAGTATTGGAAAATAAAACAAAAAAGGAAAAATAAACCCCACGCATTCGGACGCTGTCCGCAAAAGTGTTTTGCCTACGGACGAATCTGGAGTCTGACCCATTTTTTGTCATTCCGGCGAATGCCGGAATCTCATGATTACAATGGTTTGCCATTTTTTGAACGCTATCTTTCCCGTCGATAAAAGCAAGAAGGTTTTTAACTGATTACTCCGGTCAAACTTATGCGGATTCTTCTGCCTTCTGCCTGTTAAACTATTTTTAACTGATATTGCTCCAGTCGTATTCTGTGTTTTTCATGCCCAGAAGCTGTTGTTTCAGCAGGGCATTCTCCGGTTTTTCGAACAGCGGATCGTGGTCAAGCACATCGCGGGCAATGTTGCGGGCATGTTGCAGTATCTCGCCGTCTTTGGCAAGGTTGGCCAGTTTCAGGTTAAAGCCGATACCGCTTTGCTGGGTTCCTTCAATATCGCCGGGGCCGCGCAGCTTCATATCCACTTCGGCAATTTCGAAGCCATCGTTGGTGCGCACCATCGTTTCAATGCGTTTACGGCTTTCCTGGCTGAGTTTAAACGACGACATCAGCACGCAGTACGACTGTTCGGCACCCCGGCCCACGCGCCCGCGCAACTGGTGCAACTGCGACAGGCCAAAACGTTCGGCGCTTTCAATTACCATCACCGAAGCATTGGGCACATCAACGCCCACTTCGATTACCGTTGTGGCCATCATGATCTGGGTTTTGCCTTCTTTGAAAAGCCGCATCTCTGCTTCTTTGTCGGCCGCTTTCATCCGTCCGTGTACCATGCTGATTGCATACCGGGGAAATACCTCTTTCATCAGCTCATAGCCATCTTCAAGGTTTTTTAGATCGAGTTTTTCCGATTCGCTGATCAGCGGATAAACAATGTACACCTGTCGCCCGCGGTTCACCTGTTCGCGGATGAACTCGTACAATTGCTTTTTCCGGTTCTCGTAAAAATGGATGGTCTGTATTGGTTTTCGTCCCGGCGGCAATTCATCGATCACCGATACGTCAAGGTCGCCGTAAACGGTCATTGCCAGGGTGCGGGGAATGGGCGTTGCAGTCATCACCAGGATATGTGGTGGAATGAGCGTATTTTTCTTCCACAGCTTGGCCCGCTGCGCTACACCAAACCGGTGCTGTTCGTCGATGATCACCAGTCCGAGTTTGTGAAACTGCACCGTACTTTCAATCAGCGCGTGTGTGCCCATCAGTAATTGCAACTTTCCGGATTCCAGCTTTTCATGAATAATAGTCCGCTCTTTTGCCTTGGTTGACCCGGTGAGCAGGGCTGTTTCAATTCCCAGTCCGGCAGTCATTTTCTGAATGGTGTTGAAATGCTGGCTGGCCAGAATTTCGGTAGGCGCCATCAGGCAGGCCTGATAGCCGTTGTCGAAGGCAATCAGGGCGGTCATTAGCGCCACCAGCGTTTTCCCGCTGCCCACGTCGCCCTGGAGCAGACGGTTCATTTGCCGGCCCGAACCGGTGTCCCTGCGTATCTCGCGGATCACTTTTTTTTGCGCCTCGGTGAGTTCAAACGGCAGGTGATTTTTGTAAAAGGTATTCAGGTTGTATCCTACCTTCGAAAATACAAATCCTTTGAAATATTCTTCCCGTTTGTGTTTCAGGCTTAATATCTTAAGCTGGATAAAAAACAATTCTTCAAATTTCAGCCTGAAACGGGCTGCTTTCAGCAAGGTCGGGTTTTCAGGAAAATGAACTTGACGGAGGGCCAAATCCAAAGGCATTATTTTCAGTCTTTTGATAAAATAATCAGGCAGGGGTTCGCTGACCTGGTCTTGCAGAAATTGTGCAAGCGTCCATTGCAGTTTGTTGATGACTTTCGAAGTCATAAACTTTTTCTTGCATGCTTCGGTGGTATTGTAAAAAGCCTGAAAAATGCCGGTCACAGTACTTTGCCCTTCCGCCGGTTCCAGTTCAGGATGAACAATATTCATTTGTCCTCCAAACGAAGTGGGTTTTCCGAAAACCACGTAAGGCGTGTTTATCTTCAGGTTTTCGCGTACCCATTTGATGCCTTGGAACCAAATCAGCTCCATCGCCCCCGATTCGTCGGCAAAACGGGCAACAAGCCGCTGCTTATTCCGTTCTCCTATTGTTTCGAAACGGGTTATCGTACCTTTTACCTGAACGTATGGCATGCTGTTTGTTAACTCGGCTATTCGGTAAAAGCGGGTCCGGTCGATGTATTTATACGGAAAGTAATACAGCAGGTCTTTGTAAGTAAAAATCTGCAGTTCTTTTTTCAGAAGTTCGGCCCGTTTGGGGCCAACCCCCGGCAAATACATTATATCCCGGTCGGTGATGTCTGACATGAAACAAATATAAAAATTATCTGTTTCCCGACAGGAAGAAATTGGAGTTAAGCTGGAAAATGATATTAAGAATGATTAAAAGTTGTTAGGATTTGTAATTTATATCGTCATAATAAAACTAAATCAATATATTTAATCGAAATTAGAAACAGGTATAAAATTTCCACAATGAATGAATTAATCAACCTAAAAAACATTGTAAAGAACTACAAAGTCGGTACTCAGATCGTGAGGGCCCTTCGTTCTGTTTCGCTGAGCATCAACAAAGGCGAGTATGTAGCCATCATGGGGGCTTCCGGCTCCGGAAAATCTACGCTGATGAATATTATCGGGTGCCTCGATACCCCGACTTCAGGAGACTATATTCTGAACAACAAAAAAGTCAGTTCGTTGTCGGACGATGAACTGGCCGAGATCAGGAACCAGGAAATTGGTTTTGTATTTCAGACATTCAATTTACTTCCGCGAAATACCGCCCTTGAAAATGTAATGTTGCCACTTGTTTATGCCGGTATGAAAAAAGCCGAACGGCTGAAAAAGGCTGAAGGTATTCTGATGGATGTTGGTTTGGCCGACCGTGTGGAACACAAGCCAAACGAGCTTTCCGGAGGCCAGCGGCAACGTGTGGCTGTTGCCCGCGCTTTGGTGAACAACCCTTCAATTTTGCTGGCCGATGAACCAACTGGTAACCTAGATTCAAAGATTTCAGAAGAAATAATGCAGTTATTTGCCGACATTCACCGGAAGGGAAATACCATTATCCTGGTGACCCACGAAGAAGATATTGCCCGCCATGCACACCGGATGGTCCGACTGAAGGACGGGGAAATAGAGTATGATGTTATCAATCCAAATCCGATTTATTAATGGCAAAAGAGCCTAAAATATATACAAAGACCGGCGATGACGGGACGACCGGTCTGATCGGCGGTTCGCGTGTGAAAAAATACGATATCCGGTTGGAAGCGTATGGTACGGTCGATGAATTGAACTCCTGGCTTGGGGTGATCCGTTCCACCGAAATTGATACGCATTCCAAAAGTATTCTGGAACAAATTCAGAAAAAATTGTTTGTTATCGGGGCAATCCTGGCCTCTGGAGAGAATGCTTCAGCCATTAAAGAACAACTGCCCTGTAACGAAGAAGATATTGCCCTGCTCGAAAAGGAGATGGACCAAATGGTTGCGGTACTGCCCAAACTGTCGCATTTTATCCTTCCCGGCGGGTGCCTGCCTGCATCGTATTGCCATATTGCACGGACTGTTTGCCGGAGGGCTGAACGGCGTATTGTTGAGCTGTCGGAAAAAACAGAAATAAACCCAAAACTTGTTATTTATGTCAACCGGCTTTCCGATTACCTTTTTGTTCTTTCACGAAGTGTGTCGCAAAGCCTGAAAGTGCCGGAAACACTATGGATTCAGGGGGATTCGTAAATATTCATGGAAACGTTTGGTTAATTGATTTTTTTCTTATATTCGCAAAAAAAAATAATATTAAGTTGAACCCCTTAAAATAAGTGCTATGTATTGGACTCTTGAACTTGCATCGAAGCTGGAAGATGCTCCGTGGCCAGCCACAAAAGACGAATTAATTGACTTTGCTATACGTAGCGGTGCCCCTCTGGAAGTGATCGAGAATTTGCAGGAAATAGAAGATATCGGAGAGATTTACGAAAGCATCGAAGACATTTGGCCGGATTATCCGAGCAAAGATGATTTCTTTTTCAATGAAGATGAATATTAAAAGAGAATTCAAATTATACTAAAAAGCAGGACGGTGATCCTGCTTTTTTTATTTTGTTTTAAACCTTCCCCTTATTCCAATTTTTCAATGGTTCCGTAAAACGATATGCTTTGCCGGTCGTTTGAGATGATATTCAGGGTTGCATAACCTGATAAACCGGCATCAAGACTGATCTGGTAAACATCTCGTTTGCCTTTTACTTTCATGGAAATACGGTAGCTTTTTTTCTTCTCGCTGAATACTGCTGAATATTCATCGGCTTTGCTGTCGAATTTAATGCCGCCATCCGTTTGTCCGTATTCAGCATAGTAAGCAACGCCAAAGAAGGGGAGGTACGACTTTATTTGCAGGCTGTCGACTGTCAAATCGTATTCTGAAGTAAGATTGATGCTGCGACCGCTCATCGGAAGAGCAGTTCGTGCAACAAAACGGTACTGCCTGCTTTCAATCAGGTTTTTGGTTTCCTTTTCTTTTTCAGCCCTTTTACTTTTTTGGGCCATCACTGCCGGGGAAACGGCAATCATCAGGATCAGTAGAATACATATCTGTTTCATGGCAATTGTTTTTTATCATTTAACGAAGTTTTATACGAAAACAACGATCAAGGTTATTCAGAAAGTATGCCAAAAATGAAAAAACCAGCGCCCATCCATAAGAGGCTGTTCAGAAATAGAATTTACTTTACTATCCAACTCTGTATAATTCTGTGAACAACTCTGTTTTCCTTCTATGGTTTATTGACTTATATTTTACCACAGATTACACAGAGTAATAAACACAGAGTTTCGCAGAGTTTTAGAACAGCCTTTTTTGATAAATTAATTGACATGGAGTATTTCCAATGCAACCACATCTTTTCCACTTGGGGGCATAGCCGTCAAGTTAAAGATAAAATTTTCTATTTATCATCGATAAATGAATTACAACCACCCCGTCTCCCGATTGCAGGGAGACACCCCTCCTAAATAAGGAGGGGAAACAGAAGCAAGTTGCGGCAGCGAAGAACCACCAGGCTCCCCAAATTGTCACTGTCCCAAATTTCTCCTCCTGGACAGGAGGAGTACCTGAGGAACGAAGGGGGAGGAGGTTGATTGTTTAAAGCAGAATATAGAATCAGTAAAAATTATTTTTACTGAGAAATAGTTATTTACAAAGATTTATCCTTTAACTTGACGGCTATGCTCTTGGGGGAATGAGAAGGGGGCTTTTTCTAGCTTACCACATTTTGCGCTTTACCGTTCAGAAAGGCATTTATATTTTCGACGGCAATATTCATCAGCCGGGTGCGGGCTTCAATGGTTGCCCAAGCAATGTGCGGGGTGATAAAACAGTTTTTTGCTGTCAGCAGCGGATTATCGGCTTTCGGCGGTTCGGTGGATAAAACATCAAGTCCGGCAGCAGCAATCTGCCCGGTGTTGAGCGCTTCGGCTAAATCTTTTTCGTTCACCAACCCGCCGCGCCCGGTATTGATGAGCATGGACGAAGGTTTCATTTTTGCCAGCAGCGCAGCATTTACAAACTGCTGATTGTCGCCGGTAAGCGGACAATTGAGGCTCACAAAATCGCTTTTCGAAAATACCGTTTCCAGCGAAGTTTGTCGGATATTTTCATCCTGAATGTTCTTTACGGAACGGTTGTAAAAAAGAACTTTCATACCCAATGCCCGGGCAATTTGTGCAACTCTCTGCCCGATTTGTCCAAAGCCGACGATACCAACGGTTTTGCCGCTTATTTCGGTTTGCAGCGAACAGGTGTACGAAAAATCGGTGCCGTTTTGCCAGTCGCCGTTTTGCACCGAAGCGGTATGCAATTCAACCCGGTTGCAAAAAGCCAGAATGTGCGAAAAGACCATCTGGGCAACCGAATCGGTGCTGTAGGCCGGAATGTTCGTCACGGTAATTCCTCTTTCCTTTGCTGCTGCAATATCCACCACGTTGTAGCCGGTGGCAAGCACCCCGATGTATTTCATGTTGGGCGCTGCTTCCATACTATTGCGGTCGATGATCACTTTGTTGGTTAATACAATTTCGGCGTTGCGAATTCGCGACAATGTTTCGTCGGCAGCAGTGCGGTCGTATATTTTGCAATTACCCTGTTTCCGGAGCGCATCCCACGAAAGATCGCCGGGATTCAGGGTAAAACCATCCAAAACAACAATTTCCATAATAGTATTTTCTGAGCTTGTGAATTTACAATCTTTCAGGAGAAAAATATTATTTTCCGCAAATTATACGTGAAACGGCAAATTGTCTATAACGAGTCTCCCTGAACTTGTTTCAGGGCCTCATCTGCATTGAGATGTCGAAACAAGTTCGGCATGACGCTTTTCATACATGATGGCTGATATCTGCATAATCCGCGGAAGAAACATCAAAAAATCTTTTCGGCACGGCTTCGCAAATTCCGGTAAATGCAGGTTTCGCTGGTACACATTTCGCAGTGGTATTTGTTGAATTTCACTTCTTTGCCGATGCCAATCACGCCGCTCACCGATTTGATGGGATGCATCAGCGCCGAGGAATTGACCGAGATGCCGCAGTGATTTTCAGGGAAGAAAGAAAACAGTTTGTGCTGGTGTGCCACACTCCAGTCGCAATAGCCGGGACTGTAACGGTTGGTGAGTTTTTCGCCGGTGGCAGAAAGTTCTTCCCTGAGTTGCCTTTGTATTTTGTCCATCGCTGTTTCAACGGTTATCGAGCCCAGCACATCATATACATAGCCTTTGGCCGGATCGTCGCCATGTAGCAAAGCCTGTGATTTTTTGCTGATTCCTTCGCCTGCGGTACATATAAAAAGCGCCAGCGAGGTCGCTTTTTTCAGTTGGCGGCTGATCAGTTTTCCGGCATCGAAAAATTGCCCGTCAATAGTGAATGCTGAATTGTTCGATATGAATTCGATATTTTCAGAAATATAAACTGCCCCGCGAATGTCACACAACCGGGCTGCATCCTGACAGGCTTCTTCGAGGTAGGAGCCAAATGGTTCGGGCATTTCTTCCCCGTTAAAACCAAGCAATTCGGATATTTCATTCTTCGAAATATCCAATTCCTGAAAATTGAATTGATAATTATGAATCATGGGTACAATAGTTTTCAAATAATTTCTGAAAAGATGCGGCATCGGTAAAATTACCGATCGCCACCAGTTCGGTAGGCGCCTCGAAAAAGGCTGTCTTTTTCACTTCGTATTGACTGTAAACTCCCTGCACAAAGGCTTTTTGCTTTCCTTTCAGGCTGACATGGCCTTTACAACGGACGAATTGCTCCCGGATTTCAGCAAGAAACGCATGCAGGTTTTCTTCTGAAATAAAAAGGTTGGTTTTTATGACCAGCGATTCGAGATCGGGCCGGGGCAAACTGTCCTGCACTTCAGGAAAAACCCTGAACGGCTGTTTCTTCTTCTGAAACGAAACCTGTGCAAAACGAACGGCTTCGATGGTTGCAAAAGGGTTTAGTTTTCGCAGTTCTGCTTTTATTGCTTCCGGATTTTCAGCGGCCAGATCAATTTTATTCAGAATAATCGTGTCGGCCATTCTCACCTGATGGTTGACGCGGGTCTGAAGTTTTGAAATGCGCTCAAAATTAACCGCGTCGGCCAGGCACCAGATGTAATCGAGATACACCTTGCCGCGCAATTTTTCAGCCTGGAGAATTTGCCCGATGCTCACCGGGTCAGACATGCCCGATGCTTCGAGCAGCAATTCCTCGGGTTGTACTTCACCGATAAAGCGGGCCAGCGAATCAATGAACGATCCCAGCAGACAAACACAAAACACCGATCCGTTATTGACTTCCAGAATTTCGTATTGCCCTTGTTCTCCCCGCAATTCGTTTGCATCGACGTTCACCGGGGCAAATTCGTTCTGGATGATCCCGATACGTTTTTCAGCGGCGAAGTTTCTCAGGTAATTTTTCAGAAAAGTAGTTTTTCCGCTTCCCAGAAATCCGGTGACTAACTGTAAAGGAATCGCAGCCATTTATAGTTTGTGATTTATGATTTTACAACTTTGCAAACTTCACAAATATGGTCAGGCGTTGTACCGCAGCATCCGCCGATGATATTAGCTCCGGCCGCAATAATATCGTTTACGAGAGCGCCCATATCGGCGGGCGTTTCCGGGAATACCGTTTTGCCGTCGTGGTAGTGGGGTATTCCTGCATTGGCATGGATCAGTACCGGGATACTGGCGTTCGCTTGCCTGATTTCCTTTACGATGCCGATCATGTCGGCAATTCCATTTCCGCAATTGGCGCCGATTACTGATGCACCTGCTGCAATGAGCGGTTCAACCATTTCTGTCGGTGAAATACCCATCATGGTACGAAATTCGCCATCCACCGTTTTGTCGAAAGTCATGGTACAGATCACTTCGCAGGAAGTATTTTCGCTGGCCGCTTTTACCGCGATACGCGCTTCTTCCAGATCGGTCATTGTTTCAACCACAATAGCATCGGCACCACCGGCTTCCAGCGCTATCGACTGTTCTTTAAAGGCTTCGTACAACCCGTCTTCGGTGACTTCTTCCATGAGCAGCAATTTCCCGGTCGGGCCAACTGATCCAAGCACAAACTTATCTCCGGCAGCTTTTCTGCTGATTTCAGCCGCAGCCTTGTTGATTTCATACACCGAATCAGCCAGTCCGTAGTTGGCCAGCTTAAAACGGTTTCCGCCAAAACTGTTGGTCTCGATCATGTCGGCGCCTGCGTCGATATAGCTTTTGGCAATGTCGAACACGTCGTCCGGTCGTGTAATATTCCATGATTCCGGACATTCGCCCGGTTGCAGGCCCTTTTGCTGAAGAAAAGTACCCCAGGCGCCGTCGGAAACCAGCACCCGGTTTTGTATGGCATCTATTAGTTTGCTCATGGTTTTTTCGTTGTGTTTTTATTTGGCAATTTATCATTCTTTTGCATGAGAACAAGTTTTCAGAATCAAATTTCTTTGATCCATTCCTTGATGACTTCCAGCGAAGGAACCGAACCTTCTGCTTTTAGTTTGTAATTTACAACAACAACAGCCGGACCTTTTTTTATTCCGAAGGAAGCCATCTGTGCCTTGTCGGTAATCACCGAAACCGGCGTTGATTTCCCCAGTTCTGCGACTGCCCGCTTCACTCTCCGGCTCATTTCCTTACATTCCGGCTCTGTTTCCCCGAGAATCAGCACTTCGCTTTTCTTCGCCCTGATTTTCAGTTTCAGCTTTTCATTAATGCGGTTTTGGATGGCTTCAACCAATAAATTTTGCGGCGGAATTTGCGAAACAAATACGATCTTCCCGTCAATACATATCGTTGGAATGTTTTTCACCATCATTGACGACATGAACGAAACCGATTCCATTTTTTTGATCGGATGTTCGCGCCATTCAACAACACCCTCGAATTGCGGTACCACCCGTTTCACCGCTTCAACCATATACTGGCAAGGAGCGCACGATTCGGAGTCGAGCGTGATAATGTCCACAATTACCTTATCCGACTGGCCGTAATCTTTCATATTCAGCAGGTCCAGTTTGCTTTCTTTCTTTTCCAGCTTGCGTGCGACATCCTGAAGATATTGATTGTACACCAGTTCAGAAACAGCTTTTATATTATCGGTCGGGGTTTGCATGGGCAAATCGCAGCCCGGAGCCAGAATAAACCCGGTATTTCCGCCTAAATCAAGGCAGTTGAGGGCATCCTGTTTGGCATCGTCGGGATCGCCCATCAGCAGAACGACAGTAAGCTTCAGGTTGCCGCCAAAACTGATTTTCCTGGAAAGTGCGATTTCTTTCACGTAATCGAGCGGAATATTTTCGTCAATGGAAATATTATCGGGGCGGCAGTTGCACATTGCTTCGATATTTTGCTGTGCATGGCCGCATACAAAGAATGAACTCAGTTTTTCTTTTTTCCGGATGAAATCAAAAATCCGGCTCACATACGGAGTTACATATATTTCAAATGAACCCGGATCAATCTGGCTGGTCATCGGGTCGACCACTGCAATTACATCGCAGCCTGCATCAAGCAACATTTCAGAGAAACGGATACCCACCCGGGTACAAAAGTCCATCACTTCTGCTACATGCTCCGGGTCTTCAAACAGTTTCATAAATATTTCGGTGCCCATCAGATGCAAAGCCAGCGTAAACGGGCCGGTAATCAGGCCATACAATGCAATATCCGGATGTTCGGAACGAAGTCTTTTCGTGGTTTCCAGAACAAGCGGGATGCGGCCGTCGCTGGTTGTCGGGATTTTTAACGAACGAAGTGCGATTCCTTCAGCCAAAGGGTGCGAAACAACTGCCGGTGGATTTTCTTTTGCCCAGTTGAGGCGGCAACCCAGAATTTCGGCTTCCAGTTGCAGATCGAAACACACTGGTATTCCGTCGGGCTTGTAAAGTTCGATTGCTTTGGTGAGACCGGAAACCATGTTTTCTGTCGATTTGAGATATTGTTCCGCATCCACGCCGATGAGCGAACCACCGTGAACCCCGACAAACGGGACCCAGGGAACCCGTTCAACCAGTTCAAGTTTAAATGCTTTTTTTATTAATGATAATCCGTTCATGTTTGGTTTTTGTTATTCGTTTAAAAGGCAATAAACACCCGGCAGACCTTTAAAACAATAAAGTCCGCGACCTATATGATCAGTAAAAGCGAAAATCAATTATCGGTTCCCATATTCAGGGAAGGGAAAAGCCTGAAATTTTTTCAGGCAATTTTCGTATTTAAAAACTCAACAACACCTTGCGGGTCGGGCGAGTAATTGTCGGCCCCGATCTTCATACAGAAATCGTTGTTAACCGGCGCGCCACCAATAGTTACTAAAGTTCCCGGCAATGCTTCCTTAATTTCCCTGGTGATTTTTTCCATGTTTACCATGGTGGTTGTCAACAAAGCCGAAAGTCCTATAACTGCATTTGGATTCTCCTTCAGTGCGGCAATGAATTTATCTGAACTTACATCGGTCCCGAGGTCAATTACTTTGTATCCGTTGCCTTCAACCATCATTCCAACCAGGTTTTTGCCGATGTCGTGCAGGTCGCCCAAAACGGTTCCGATAATGAAAGTTCCTTTTTGCTTGGCTGCGCCTGACAGAAAGTGCGGTTTTAAATGCAACATGGCCGTGCTCATTGCTTTTGCCGACATCAAAACCTGCGGTACAAATACTTTATTTTCGCGAAATTTAATCCCAATGCGTTCCATTCCGGGCATAAGGCCTTTTGATAATATATCCTGTGGATTTACTCCTTCATCCAGCGCTTTGCGGGTAATTTCGTCAGCGCCTTCCTGTCCTTTCATCTGCGGAGGATACGGAGAAGCCATATTAATTTTTCCAAACTCAATGCATTCGGCAAGTTTTGATAGTAGTTCGCTCATGGTAGATCAGTTTATTAAATTAAGTACTCAAAAGTATTGGCTAATGAACACGTAAAAAATAGTATTTTCTTTGATAAAGATGGAAAATATTACTTTTTTTGATCTTCCAATACCAATTATCATGATTATCAAGCGACGATACTTTAAAATCCCTTCCTACATTGTTGCCGAGCAACAGCAAAATCCGCTTACCAAAGATTTGTACCTGTGTGAGTTGGCCGAGATTCTTGTCCGAAGGGAAACGTTTTGGTCCGAAGATATGAAGCTGGATAATCATTTGCTGATTTATTGTACCAAAGGCGAAGGCATTATACAAATTGCGAACGACCTTGTACCTTTTAGCCAGAATCAGTATTGCATTATTCCGGAAGGTTTTGCATTTAAAATACAGACAGGAAACACTGATCCTTCTGTTTTTTATACCTGCAAATTCAACGGCGAAAAGAGCAAAATTATGGAGACCGATTTTACGGTGGTACGCGATTTAATCCCATCGACAAACAATCTGGTTGCCAACCGGATCATGCTGTTTGATGAGTTGTTTAACAACCTTAACAAAGGTTTTTACAATGCCAACTTTAAATACATCAACCTGGCATTTGGCCATCTGCTTGCAACGTTTATCTATGCCAGCCGGACCAGCGATGATTTGATGGAAGAACAAAACCCGGGTATTATGCAGGCCATTCAGTTTATGGAACAGAACATGGAAAAGAAGCTTCGGTTAAAGGAAATTGCTGACGAAGCCGGATATTCGCCCTCTTATCTTACAACCATGTTTCAAAAGAAAACCGGCTACAGCCCGGCGAGCTATTTTTCACACCTGAAAATAACCAGGGCTTGCGAATATCTCGATTTTAGCCGATTGAAAATTAAGGAAATAGGGTTCAGGCTGGGATATTCCGACCCGTATTATTTTTCGAAAGATTTCATTAAGCGAATGGGTATGTCGCCTAAAAATTACAGGAATCGTCTCCTGCAAAAACCAGCCGTAATTCAGAACGACGATTAATTTTACACGACTCTGACGCAGCCTTTTTGTTCTTAACAAATCTTATGTTTTTATAAGATTTGTTTGAAAGCCATCAGAAAAGAAGGACTTATCTTTCGCTGGCTTATTTTTAAAAACTAAAAAATTATCGTTTTGGAAAAAAATGGGTTACTTTGCACTGCCGGAAGGTTTTCTGATTACCGGCAGTCTGACAATATAAATACTTCAAAAGGGGAATTTCAGGTGTGGCAGAATCGTTATTCGCGGCCTTTTATTTCTCCGCGAAGACGTCAGATGTTAAACATGAAAATGCCAAATTTTAACAAAAATTCAGGTTTAACTATGAATTGTATTATTCTCGATGACGATCCGATGGGCCAAAGCACAATTGCCGATTACATCGAGCATGTGCCTTATCTTACGCTGATTGATAAATGTTCGACGGCATTTGATGCTTATGATGTGCTTCACAATCATAAAATCGACATCATTTTTCTGGATACCCAATTGCCGGGAATTTCGGGTATCGATTTCATCAAAAGTCTCGACGACAAACCGATGATTATTTTCACCACGGTTTTTAAAGAATATGCCCTCGAAGCTTTTAATCTGAACGCGATGGATTACCTGTTAAAACCAATTTCTTTTGACCGCTTCCTGAAGGCGACGAACAAGGCATACGAATATTTTTCGCTGAAAAGCCTGAAACTGAAAGCTTCAGGAAAACCGAAAGAAGCAAACACTGCTTCGGAATTTATATTGGTAAAAGCTGATTATAAAACAATTAAAATTAACCTGAACGACATTTTGTATGTAGAGGGACTGAAAGACTACATCAAAATTTTTACGGTTGGGTCCGATAAACCAATTATTACGCTGAATTCGCTGAAACGGATGCAGGAAAACCTCCCGACAGACCGTTTTGCCCGGGTTCATAAATCATTTATTATTTCGCTGAACCACATCAAGGTGATTAATAAAACGCAGGTAGTAATTGGTAAAAACTACATTCCGATTGGCGAAAGCTACAAAGATTTTTTTATCAGTGAAATGGAAAACAAGCGGCTGATGCTCTAATTTCCAAGATTTGATTCGCCGACAATAATGAATTTAATGTCGGACGAATATGCTGAAAAATAACCAAGTGCACCGTTTGAAAAATTGCTTTTCGGATTGGCCGGAGCTGTCGATTCAATTGTGCTTTGGGCAATCACATCAAGAAGCGTATTGAAATAATCGTAGGCGTTTTTGTCAATCGACATCAATTCAACAGTAACCTTGTCACCTTTATCAAATCGTTTCCCGTACAGTTGCATTTGTACTGAATTGCCGTTGAACAGCTCATCGGTTATCAGGTAATAGTCGTTTCCGTCGTTTTGTAATTCTCCGTTCACAGAATATCTTACCCGGTAATGGTTTTCCTCATCTTTCGGGTCTGTCAGACTAAAATTAACGCGGTATCCGGCATCCTGTAAATACGTTTCTTCCACGTATTCAAAATTCAGATAATTAAGTCTTACCGGAGTAGGCATTTTTGAAACAGCTTCGTACAATTCGCCGTCAACATTTACAGATAATGAATAGGAAGTTGGGATGAGTTTGCCGATTTTATTGATACGATAAACTCCTTCTTCAATTTCTGAAAACGAATATTCTGTAAGTTGGTTTGTAAGTGAGATTACGGCTTTACTTACCTTTTCGGGAGTATACGGTAAAAAATAATTTCCGGTCCGGGTAATTTTAACCAGGCAATCGCTATTATTATTGTGAATATTGGCTTCGATAACGATTTTCGGATTGGCCTCGTTCAGGTTTATATCGATAACTCTTTCGCATGAAGCAAACGAAAGGGCGATAATTAGTATGCTGAC
Organism: Prolixibacteraceae bacterium; assembly: GCA_003506435.1. Lineage (GTDB taxonomy): Bacteria > Bacteroidota > Bacteroidia > Bacteroidales > Prolixibacteraceae > GWE2-42-39. The sequence continues at coordinate 313,420 of DOAQ01000046.1, read as the reverse complement.
GGGATTTCGTTTCATTTTCCGAAGTTAAAATTTAAATTTATAACTCACAGAAGGGATGATCTTAAACAATGATACCTGAACGGCTTCCTGTGTTCCCGGTTGGTCTTCTACTTCCTGGAAATAAATGTAATAGGGATTTTCGTGTGCATAGGCATTGTAAACTGAGAAATTCCAGCTCGATTCAAATTTTTTGGTTTTTTTACGCGTCCATGTCAGTCCCAGGTCGAGACGATGAGTTGAGGGCATACGGTAACCGTTTCGTTCGGTATAATACCCAACAATTTGTCCGTCGATTTCGTAGCGCCCGCTGGGGAAAGTAACTGCATCGCCGGTGCTGTAAACCCAGGTTGCCGAAACGGTTACTTTGTTTGACAGTTTGTACATGCCAACCACCGACAGGTCGTGAGTGCGGTCGTGCCGGGCAGGGAAGGGGAGGCCTTCATTTATATCATCGAACTGCCGCATGGTTTTTGACCAGGTGTATCCAATCCATCCATTCAATCTTCCATAATTCTTTTTCAGAAGACATTCTGCTCCATACGACCATCCCTTGCCGAATACCAGTTCTGATTCAACGGTCGAATTGAAAATCAGATCGGCTCCGTTTTTATAATCAATCTGGTTATACAAATGTTTGTAATAAACTTCCAGCGAACTTTCGTAGCGATTTTTATTAAAATTTTTAAACAGTCCCAGCGAAACCTGATCGGCCATTTGCGGTTTCACGTTGTCGCTGCTGGGTAACCACACATCGGTTGGCGTTGACGTGGTTGAGTTCGACAGCAGGTGAACAAACTGGTAAATACGGGTAGCTGATCCTTTGATTGAACTCGAACGGTTGATCATATAGTTAAAGCCCAGACGGGGTTCGATGCCGCCCTGTGTTTTCACCAGTTTAAATTTTTCGTAGGTGGTTGTGTCACGCACTTCTCCGTTAGCGTCAAGTACGTAAAAATCGCCGGGGCCGATATTGGTGAAAAGAGCCAGCCGCAAACCGTAATAAAGCTGGAATTTCGGGCTTACAACACGGTTATTTGAAAAGTATACGGCTGATTCAACCGCTTTTCGGTCGGTAATTTTTAGTGCATTGTAAACGCTGTTCTCTCCCGGGATGATTTCTCCGGGAACAAAATTGTGGTAAATTATATTGACTCCGAATTTCAGGGTACTTCGTGAGTTCTTGTAAAAGGTGAAATCTTCTTTTAAGTTTATATCCCTGACTTCGGAGCGCATAGTAACATCAGAAGTCCCCCGGAGGTTTATATCGTATGAGTAATCGCTGTAAATGAGCGATGAATTGAAAAATAGACGTTCGTTGAAAATATGATTCCATCGCAAAGTTCCTGTTTTACTTCCCCAGTCGAAGCCAAAACGATCGGCAAAACCAAAATTATCACGCCCGAAATAGCCCGAAAGGTACAGGCGGTTGCGTTCATTCAGTTTGAAATTGGTTTTCATGTTCAGATCGTAAAAGTAGAGAGAAGTATTTTTTAGTTCTTCATCACCGGCAAGTTTCAGAAACATGTCAGCATACGTGCGGCGAGCGCTGAGCATGAACGAACTTTTTTCACTTTTTATTGGCCCTTCCAGCGTGAGGTTCGACGAAATCAGCCCAATGCTTCCCGTGAGGCTGTAATCTTTCAGGTTGCCTTCTTTCATTTTAATATCTAAAACCGACGAAGCCCGGCCACCGTATTCAGCCGGAATTGATCCTTTCAGTAAAGTTGCATCGCGGATGGCTTCGGAATTAAAAACTGAAAAAAAACCAAGCAGATGGGACGCATTGTACACGGGCGCTTCATCCAGTAAGATGAGGTTTTGATCGATTCCGCCACCGCGCACGTAAAAGCCCGAGTTTCCTTCGCCGGCTGATTTTACGCCGGGCATTAGTTGAATGGTTTTCAGAATATCAGGTTCGCCGAACAAAACCGGAATACTCTCGATTTGTTTCGGATTGAGCCGGGCGCTGCCCATTTCTATAGACGAAATGTTGCGATCGGGTTTTTCTCCCCGTATGGTGATATTATCAAGCTGGACAGGCTTTTCAGACAGATTAATATTAACCAGCTTGTTTTCGTGGGCAGTTACATAAAATTCCTTGCTGTCGTAACCCATAAACTGGACACGAAGTTTGTATTGCCCTTCAGGTACCAAAATCGAATAGTAGCCATACGAATTGGTAACAGTCCCTGTATGTTTTGTGTTGTCGATAAGTATTGTTGCACCTGTCAGGCTTTCGCCGGTACGCTGGTCGGTTACAGTTCCGTAAATCGAATACCAAACCTCCTGTGCGTGCAGTAACTGCCCAGCAAACAATAAAATGAGTGTGAATCTGGTTTTCAAAGAGTATTATATCTGGTTTTCGACAATTACAAATAAAATTTACTTTTCCGGAAAAACGTAATTGAAACCGGAAAATTGTAAAGGAGCTTCAAATATATACTGTTCTTCCACATTCAGATAACTTGTATTTGCCGAAAATCTTCAGGTGAAATACACCCCGACTGGGATATTCAAACGCTGTTAATAGAATATCCTCTTCTTGAACCAGATTTCGTTGATTGAAAAGTTCATGTGAAAAAGCACGTAATCTTCCCGGATCAGGCGATTGCTGACCGTTCCTTTTTGTCCGACTTCAACCGTGAAATTCATGAGGCTTCCAATGTTTTTTACCGGGATTCCCAAACCAAAGGTGATTCCCTTTTCATTGATCTGTGTCCCGTTAATTTTCAGGAACGATGTTTTGTAATTTGCACCAATCCGGTAGGTTATTTTTTTATACCAGTCGAGGGTCACAATTTCGCCCCAGGGCTTCGATTCGGCGCCAACAGCAAACCGATGGCTGTCGAGAAATACATCTTTCTGAATCGGATATTTCAACCCCGACCATTTTTGAAATTCATAGTCGCCTGCAACATGCACAATCGGACCTTTTTTCATGCTGAACCCAATACCGTATGTTTCGGGAACACGCAATTGTTTCGATTTGTATTCTTCGCTTGAAATGGTTGTGTATGAAGTCGTTTTTACATCAACCTGATGGCGCGAAGTGAGTTTTTGCTCGTTGCTGTATATGGCTCCCAAAGTATAGTCCCAGCCTTTGATTTTAAAAGAATATTGTGCTCCGTAATCAAAGTAAAAACTCTTCAGGTAATCGGTCCGTTGCATTATGAAAGAAGAGAAAATATCGCTGGGTTGGGTGATTAACTCATCCTGGGTAATCGAACCAAAGAGATAGGAGGAATTTACCCCCAGAGATAACTTGCCTAATTTAAATGCATTTCCCCAGTAAACGTAATTGATTCCGCCACTTCCTTCGTAGCTCGAATAAAATTTATCGAAGGTGCCTTCTACATATTTTGACGTGGTAATTGTGTACCCGACATTACTGAAAGGGGCAATCCCCATGGTGGAAGCCCACCAATCGTTCACTCGGAATCCAAAAGCAATGTATTTGAAGTTAAACGTGTAATCGTTCAACCGGTCACCTTGCGATTTAAAGCGTGAATATTTTCCTTCAAAACCTATTTCGTAAACAAATTTTAGACTGTCGAACCCGGAATAAGAAGCAGGGTTCATCGTGTTTATGAAGCTACCAGAGCTCACACCGATACCTGCCCCGCCCATTGCCATGTTTCTTCCAAAGCCCCTGGATTGTATTTCTCCGGGGCCAAAAATAGAATACGGAGAACGGGTATTCTGGCTTACCCCTGAGATGGATATAAAAACTGAAAATATGGTGAGGAATAGTATTCTTTGACGCATTTGCTTGTTAGTTATAAAAAACATAATAGAGTTTCAAAATCGGTTTGTATTTTGCTTTTGATCCGTCAGAAAAAACGATCCGGTCCAGTGTACTTCCCATATTACTGCTTGGGATATTGACCAGTAATGCATGCTCCACGTCGAAATTGCCATCACTCAGTTCAGTTGAAATGAAGGTCGTAATGTCAAACTTGTAATAGGTATCTTCAAAATAAAGATCATCCAGCACAAAATCTGCTATTATTGGTTCATCTTCAGAGTCTGTTAGCGGGTCAAGAACTCCGTTTACCCGATTGGATTCATAAATATATAAACTCTCAGGCAATGGAAATTTTTCATAACTCCGGTAGGCTGGTTTTATAATTAACTCTGCCTTCAGCAATAACCTTTTTTGATCCATTTGGAGTACTTGCCCAACTCCGGGGAATTCAATCCGGGTAAACATTCCTGTGCCACCTTGTGAAAAACTATGGTTTCCTGTCTGCACAGAAGAAATGTCGTTCCTGCTGTTATTGGTAATCAGCGCTGAATTGGTACCTGAGCGGTCGCTTTTTATTTGATTGAATTGTACGTTCGAATTAGTCAAAGGAAAAGTAAAATCAGTTTCAATAAAATCGTAATCAAACCGGCTGGCATGTACGGTCATGAAAAATAATGAATCAGCCACACTTAACGAAAGAATAGCTCCGTCATCTGTTTCTGCCCCGATTGCTATACCTGGCAGATACTGGATAAACTTGTCCTCTGTTTGAATATCCTCCGATTTATCCTTGATCATATTAAACAATTCCTGCCCCCAGACATCGCTCAGTCGAATTTCAAGGTTCCCGTCTTTTAATGGTTCCGGTTCTATTGTAATTGACCCAATGGGTTCTGATTCATGAGTAAATGATGAAAGGTTGTACAGATGGCCGTTATCCCGCGTTTTCAACTCCTGTTTCAGCCTGTATACATTAATTTTTTGAACCTTAGTCGTGTCGCCGTAAACAACGCCTGAATATCTCATCGTTATGGTTAACGAATCGAACTTATCCCGGGTATCAACAGTATACGATTCGTCACTTATGCCTAGCTGGTAAAAGCTTTTGGTACGCACGATACCAAGTTCTTCATCAGTATAGTTACCGATAAGACCGATCGAAGTATTTGATGTGACCATCGAATCAACCATAAATGTTGACAGATTGACGGTAAAAGTATCAACAATAGCCACGGTTGTTTCCGATTGTATGAAATCGTCGCCTATGGTATATGAATCAAAATCATTGCTGTCTTTACAGGAAACAATAAACAGCAAGAGCAGAATTACCGAGAGTATTTTATACATTAATTATAATCTTTTATTAAAATTCCATTCTCCAAAAGAATATAAGAAAAAGATGAGTAAAAAGAAATATATACTAAAACTTCAATAGTATAGATGTAAAGTGCGATTCTTTAGTTTTTAAAACTTTTTAACGAAAAAAATCACCATTTCATCTTTGTGTTTCATGTCATGTCGATAAATATAGCCTTTTTATATGTATTTTTTAATTTTTCGTCTAAATTCCTTTTTTTCTACCTTTCAGTCTGATAGGTTTGTACAATAAACAGCGCGAAAAATACAAATAATCATTAAAAATACGTTACTGTATGAGTCTGAAAAAAATTTATTATTTATTATCGATTCTCTTGATGGGATCGACATTGCTTTTTGTGTCGTGTAACAATGATGACGATGATGAGGAACTTCTCGGTGATTGGGAGAAAGCTTCTGATTTTGATGGAGTTCCACGTTCTGAAGCAGTATGTTTTGTAATTGGGAATAACGCATATTTGGCAACCGGTGTCGATATAGATAAAGACAGATTACGTGACCTTTGGGTTTATAATACTGAAGAAGATTACTGGATACAGAAAGCAGATATGCCTGCTGAAGCCAAGGCCCGCAGTGGTGCAGTTGCTTTTGCTGCCAGCAACAAAGGTTTTGTTGGCACTGGAGTTGACGATAACGGTGATAAACTAAAAGATTTCTGGTCATACAATCCGGCTACCAATACATGGTCAAAAGTTGATGCTGAGTTTCCTGGTACTGCAAGATACAGTGGTGTTGCTTTTGCAATTAACGATAAAGGGTATGTTGGAACAGGAGTTGATACCAATGGTGAAACCAAAGATTTCTATGAATATTCACCGTCATCCGATAGCTGGGAACAAATTCCTTTTACCGGTTCAAAACGCCGTGATGCCTGTGCATTTGTAATTGGCACCAAGGCATATTTTGTATCAGGCGCAAACAGCCAGCTTTCTGAAAGTAAATTTTACGTTTTTGACGGGACTACCAAAAAATGGACACAACTGAGAGATATTGCCGATACTGATTCGGATTTGGATTATGATGATGATTATACATCGATTGTGAGGTCAGGGGCAGTTGCTTTTGCCGCGAGTGGAAAAGGGTACCTGGTAACCGGAAGCAATACGTCTTCTATCAGTAATGTTTGGGAATACAACCCCGATACGGATCTTTGGGTTGAGAAAACAAGCTTCCAGGGAGCTTCCAGATCAGAAGCAGTTGGCTTTGGGATTGGAAACTTTGGTTACATTGCTACTGGTAAAAGTTCGAGCACCTATACATTTGATGATCTGGCAAAATTCGACCCGAGTGCAGAAGATGATGAGTACTACAATTAAATATTGTTGTAAAGAAACTATCATTTTTGCGATTATTGTTTTTGGGATTTTTGCATCATCATGCCATTCAGATAAAAAGCAGCAAAATTCAGCCGAAGGGAAATCGGTTCAGTGGGTTGAGACTTTTGTGAGTGGTGACGGATGGGGTTACGAGATTAAGATAAAAGGAAAGACCAAAATTAAGCAACCCTATATTCCGGTTATTGAAGGCAACCTGCCGTTTGATTCCGAAATAGAAGCGCGAAGGGTAGGGGAACTGGTGCTGGGGAAAATGAAAAAGAAAGGACTGCCATCAATTACGAAGCACGAGCTCGACAGTCTGCAAATACGATATTAAAAAAAGAGCCGTCTAAATTTACTTTTAGACGGCTCTTTTTTAGCAAAGTCAATAACTGCTTCTTTCAGCGTGGCTGAAATATACTTCACTTTGTATGTATTGCAGTTTAATCGTCGTAAGGATTGTCGGCCGAATTAAAATCCAGGTCATCAAAACCTTGGGCCTCATCATCAAAATCATCATAGATTGATAACCTTCTTTTATCACTTCGATCTTTCTTCACACCCTTGTTTGCCGGAAAATCATCATCAACTCTTTGACCTTTGGAGCTTTTTAAATGCTTACCTGAATTCTTGTTGGTTTTCATTCTAAGAGCTATTTATTTGAAAAATAACAATTTAAATAAGATTTAATAATTCGTTTATTGATTCAGTAATTATAGAAAAAAAAAAGTATAAATTACAATAGCTGAAAAACACTTTTTTTCGTTTGCTTTTTTGTAGTTTTTTGTTTGTGATTATTTGCTTTTTTTGTTTTTAATCAAATTCCGAAACTAGCATTATAACGGATAATTTACCGGCTTTGTTATAGATTTCTTTTGAAAAAATGCAGGTGTTAAAATATTTTATTACTATTGTTTGGATGACCTTTTCTCTGGCCGGCTTTTCACAGGATTTGTCGGAGTATCCCAAAAAACTGGTAAAACCGTTTGAAGAGGCACGGCAGATGTATATCAATAAAAATTATGCTGCTGCTTTGAATGGGATTAATGAACTGATTGAGAAAAACCTTTTTTTCCCGGAAGCATATTTACTGAAAGCCGATATCTTGCATGAGATGGGTCAATCCGGGCCGGAAGCAGATTGCCTGCAACAGGTTCTGGAAATTGATTCGCTGAAATACCCCAAAGTTTACTATCTGCTTGGTAATGCTTTGAAGATGAACGGAGAATATGCAAAAGCAAGGCAAGTATATCTGCGATATGTTGAATATGCAGGAAATCAGCAAACGTTGGTCAGCAAAGCACGAAAAGAAATTGAGAATTGCGATTTTGCATTGATACAACTGAGCCGGGCTTTCAATTTTAAACCTGTCGATTTGGGTGACTCGGTAAACACTGTTTTTGATGAATATTGGCCGAGCCTGTCGATTGATGGAAAAACACTGGTATTTACCCGTTTAGTTCCTTTTACTGATAGTTTAGCAAGCAGAAAGTTTTCCCATGAAGACTTTTTTATTTCTGAATTGAAAGATGGAAAATGGGGAGAAGCAAAGCCGGTTTCATCGATAAATACACTGGATAATGAAGGCGCTCAGGCAATTTCTCCCGATGCAGGTTTGCTTTTTTTTACTGCCTGTTCGCGCCGCGATACATGGGGCGGATGCGATATCTATTTTTCAAAGAAGACAGGCGGCGGATGGTCGGTCCCTCAAAATGCAGGAAAGCCGCTTAATTCAACAGGGTGGGACTCGCAACCGTCGGTTTCAGGAAACAACGAATACGTATATTTTGTGAGCAACCGGAAAGGAGGAAAAGGAGGGATGGATATATGGCGAAGTCGTTTGATTGATTTTGGTAAAAACATTCTTCGTTGGGGGGAAGCCGAAAATTTAGGCGATTCAATCAATACGCCCGGTAACGAAATGTCGCCGTTTATTCATCCCGATGGACAAACATTGTATTTTGCCAGCGACTACTGGCAGGGGATGGGTGGCAACGATCTGTTTTTCTCGAAAATGAAAGCCGATTCTTCCTGGTCGCAGCCTGTCAATCTGGGATCGCCGATTAATACCCGGCACGATGAACGGGGGATGGTTGTTGATGCAAGTGGCAAAACGGCATACTATTCGTCGGATAAGGCAGGGAAGGGGATGGATATTTTTTCGTTTGAGATGCCCCAAAAGATACGGCCTGTTCCGGTAACATACGCACAGGGACAGGTAGCCGATGCAAAAAGTGGGAAACCGGTTGTGGCCGAAATAGAAATGATTGATCTTGAAAGTGCTGGAAAAATTATACGGGTGCAGACTGATGAAAAAGGCGAATTTTTGATTGGAATCCCGCTGGGACAAAATTATATGATGAATGTTTCGGCGCCGGGATACTTGTTTTTCTCAGAGCATTTCGGACTGAACGATGTAAAATCGGCTGTCGAACCGTTTTTGCTCGAAATCCGCTTAAATTCCATTGAACCCGGATCTGTGGCTGTTCTTCGAAATATTTTCTTCGACACCGGATCTTTTCAATTGCTAACCGAATCAGTGACTGAGCTAAATAAACTGGTTGATTTTCTGAAGCAAAATCCTTCGGTAAATATTGAAATTGGCGGACATACTGATAATGTAGGTAGTGAACAGTTCAATCTTGAGTTATCGTCAAAACGGGCTGAATCGGTTTGTCAGTTTTTGATACAATCCGGCATCGAAGAAAACCGGCTTTCCTATCATGGTTATGGTTTTTCTCATCCAGTTCGGACCAACGATACAGAGGATGGACGTGCAGCAAATCGCAGAACGGAATTTAAGATTGTGAAATAGGGTAATTGTTGGATTGCTAAATGGTTGAATTGATCCTTGCCAGCTACTGGCTGCATGTTTCCGTAACCTTTTCTTAAAGCAAAAAAAGCCACTTATCGGATGATAAGCAGCCTTTTTAATTCTAACTAAAAAACCTAACTAAACCAATTATGACTTAAAACTAATTCTTTGCAATAAATCCAAGCCCCCCGATATTCTTATGTATTTCGGGATCGCCTTTATACGTAATCTTTCCAACTCCCTCGATGCTGGCATCCAGATAATTGGTCGCATAAACAAAACCTGCACCGACACCTTCTATTTTAATTTCGACACGCTCGCATTTCAGATTTTCTGCATTAATATATGCAGCGCCCGATGCAAGGGCATTCATGCTTTTGCTGATTCCTTCCAGATTAAAACAAACACCGCCTTGTCCAACTACTTTAAAATTGTCCGCTTTTATATCCATTTCAATTTTTGCGCCTCCTTCAACATGAACGTAAAAATCCTTGAGTTCGATATATCCTTGGGTTTCCAATTTTACACCACCTTCAATATGCAATGTTTCAAGTTCTTTAAAATGAATGTAGAGAATGATCTGGTCGAGGGTGAAATGTTTGTCTTTTATCTCAATATCGAGTACTTCGTCGTGAACTTCTACATCCAGGTACTCGAAATCATCTTCATCGGCTTTTATACTCAATCCCGGCTTATCCGATTGCTGTAAAACCACTTTAAATCCTCCCTCCAGATGAATGTACCTGAAATCAGAAATTTCGTAGCTTCGGGTATCCACATCATCCCACTTATCGGGAACTTTTGTGCTTGAATTGGCATTGCAGGCAACCAGGGTGGTGAATATCAAAGCAAAAAATGTCAGATGATTCATTACGTTGGATTTTATTTTTACTTCCGGCATCAAAACTAGGAATTGTACCTAATCAATACAGAAAGTTATCGATGAAATGAGGTTTTTTTTAGGTAAATGAAGGTTTTTCCTGAAATGAGGTTCAGCTTTTCATGATTGACCGGGCAAACAACAAGCAATAAAGCGAAACCATGAAGGTTGCAATAATAGCTATGAAATCCATTATTTCTGGTGCTTTCATGGTGGAAACAGTGAATATTGCGTAACCAAATGCGATGATAAGTACGACAAGCATCGTATTTAGAATCAGGCTGCTTTTTGTTTTCGAAAGCATGAAGTTGAAAAATAGCCAGGCTGCTCCTGCAACAGCAAATGCAATAACGGAGGAGAAGTTTCCATGGAAATAATTCATTACGGCAAAAGCGAACGGGATAATTCCCAGAATATAGATGATGCGGCGGAGGCTCGCTAATATCTTCGATTTTTGTTCCGGGTTCTGAATATCGGGAAATAAAAAGCCGGACCGGCTTGGCGGAGGATTGTATTCTCCGGAAAACAAATCCTGTTCCGATTGCAGGATACCCCGGCTGATTGCTTCCTGGATGGCCGCCTGGGCTGCCTGGGGCTGATAACTTTTTCGCTTCAAAAGGATTTCCCTGATTTCTGCATCTCCCAGTTCTTTGTATCTCTCCTCATAATCAACCCCTGCTTTTATTTCTTCCGGCATATTCACAATTATTAAGTTTTCAGGCAAAATTAATTTTTTAAATTTGATGCACGAAAAAGAACAAAAATAAAGACGATGAACAATTTTACATTTTATAACCTGGTGAAGATATTGTTTGGAAAAGGCACCATTTCGAAAACCGGAACAGAAATACCCCAGGGAGCTAAAATACTGCTGACCTACGGAGGCGGAAGTATTTTCAAAAACGGTGTTTACGATCAGGTCAAAGAATCGGTCAAAGATTTCGAAGTACTCGAATTTGGTGGTATTGAACCCAATCCCCATTACGAAACGCTGATGAAAGCAGTTGAAATTGCGAAGAATGAAAAAATAGACTTTTTGCTTTCAGTTGGCGGTGGTTCGGTACTCGATGGTACTAAATTCATAGCAGCGGCTGTATATCATCAGGGAAATGATCCCTGGGATATTTTAGCAAATAGGGCTCCTGTTGAAAAAGCCTTGCCTATTGGAGCAGTCCTTACTTTACCGGCTACCGGTTCTGAAATGAATGGAGGTGCGGTTATTACCCGTGTTGAAATCCAGGAGAAACTCGTTTTTGGGTCGGATTTGGTGATGCCTAAATTTTCAGTTCTCGATCCGGAAGTAATATTTTCGTTACCCGACAGGCAGGTCGCCAATGGTATTGTCGATGCATTTGTTCATGTTACTGAGCAATACCTGACATATCCTGTCAATTCACCAATTCAGGACCGCTTTGCAGAAAGTATCATGCAAACCCTGATCGAAGAAGGACCAAAAGTTCTGGCAAACCGCACCGATTACGATTCTGCTGCCAATTTCATGTGGAGCGCAACCATGGCGCTGAATGGCCTGATTGGCGTGGGCGTTCCACAGGACTGGGCAACCCACATGATTGGTCACGAACTGACTGCTTTCCACGGAATTGATCACGGGCGGACCTTGTGCATTGTTTTACCCGGGATAATGAAAGTATTTGCAGATCAAAAGAAAGAAAAGATTATTCAACTTGGAGAGCGGGTGTTCAAGGTACAAGGGAGAACCGATGAACAAAAAATTGAAAATACAATTTCGGCAGTAGTATATTTCTTTGAATCGGTTGGTGTGCCCACCCGTTTGCCCGAATACGGTGTTCCGGCTGAAACCATCGACCGCATTTGCGCCCGCTTCGAAAAACGCGGATACAAAATAGGGGAGAAAGCCAATATCGGACCCAAAGAAATTCGGATGATACTGGAAGACCGGCTTTAATTTTTTTCCGAATCATTGATTTTGACTTTAAACAAAAGACAAACAAGTATTGTTTGTTATTTTGAAAAAAATCAATGAATAGGAGAAATGATTATGAAGGTTAACGGATTTGTACAACCAATTACCAATACCCCGAGGGTAAATGGTAATTCCCATATTTCAGTAAAGACTGATTTTAACGGACACGATATTATTGGCGACAACCATATTGCAACATCGATTGAAACGCCGATGCGCGAAGATGCTTTCGTGTTGAGCGACGAACAGAAAATGGCAATTATTGAAGAAAAATTCCGCGATATTATGGAAACAATGGGCCTCGATTTAAGCGACGACAGCCTGAACGGTACGCCTCAACGGGTAGCTAAAATGTTCGTCAAAGAAATATTTTACGGCCTCAACCCGGAAAACAAGCCCAAAATATCGGTCTTCGACAACAAGTTTAAATACGGCGAAATGCTGGTTGAGAAAAATATCAACCTGAATTCAACCTGCGAACACCATTTCCTGCCGATTGTCGGAAAAGCGCATGTTGCCTATGTCTCGAATGGCGAAGTGATCGGTCTGTCAAAAATTAATCGCATCGTCGATTATTTTGCGCGCCGTCCGCAGGTTCAGGAACGGTTGACTGTGCAGATTGCCAACGAACTGAAAAGAGTACTGAAAACCGAAGATGTGGCAGTCTTGATTGACGCCAAACACCTGTGTGTGTCGTCGCGTGGCATTCAGGACGAAAGTAGTTCGACCGTAACCGTCGAATACAGCGGTATCTTTAAAAATCAGCAGAAACGCGACGAGTTTCTGAAATACGTTTTATAAGAATGATGAAACTTGCACTGGTTACATTAACCGTATTCCTGCTAAATATTCCGTTTGGCTACTGGCGCGCCAACGTGCGAAAATTTTCCATGCAATGGATACTGGCAATCCACATTCCGGTACTGGTTATTATCGCTCTTCGCATGTATACCGATCTGGGTTTTGCCTGGCATACCTATGTTTTTATGGTAGCGGCGTTCTTTCTCGGACAAAAGGCCGGTTCGTTCATTTCCGAATGGATGCGGAGCCGTTACGGGCTGGTTGGTTCCTTCCTTTTCTGCGATTTAATTTGCCTGAAAAAATCAGGACAATAATAACAACCTTCTTTTTTGTTATTTTAGTACGAATAACTGTTTGTTTTTCCTGAATAGTATTTCATTTGGATAATTTTGTTTTTGTAAAAACTAATTCTGTATTCGTATGAAACGATTAGATACCCAACTGATGCATCCCCGTGACCAGATTACGATGATCATTGATAAAATTTACCACAGTGGGTTGACCACCACTTCCGGTGGAAATGTATCCATTATCGACGAAAACGGCGACATCTGGGTAACCCCGTCGGCCATTGATAAAGGCTCGCTGCGCCCTTCCGATATAATATGTATAAAGAAAGACGGAACGATCGTTGGTCGTCACAAACCTTCATCAGAATACCCGTTCCACCGGGCTATTTACGAATGTCGTCCCGATATAAAAGCAGTAGTTCATGCGCACCCTCCGGCGCTGGTTTCGTTCAGCATTGTTCGGCAGATACCCGACACCAATGTGATTTCGCAAGCTAAATATGTATGTGGTGATATTGGTTACGCTCCTTACGAATTGCCGGGCAGCGATTTGCTGGGTGAATCCATTGCCCGTGAATTCCGGAAAGGTTTCAGTGCGGTGATCATGGAAAATCACGGAACGGTGGTTGGCGGAACCGACCTGAGAGATGCCTTTCAGCGCTTTGAAACCCTCGAATTCTGTGCCCGGACTATTATCTACGGGAATACCATCGGAAAACCAAACTATTTGACGGATGAACAGATCGAAGAATTTGAAAGCCAGATACCTCGGTTGTTGCCTGAGATGAAGTCGGTTGAACACCCTTCGGACGAACGGGCCATCCGGGAAGAAATAAAGAAGATTGTACACCGGGCCTGCGACCAGGGTCTGATGATTAGTTCGTATGGAACAGTTTCTGTTCGCTGGAGAGGCAACGATTTTCTGATCACACCAACCAACGTTGCCCGTTGGGACATTCAAAACGAAGATATTGTGCAGATTAAAGATGGCAGGCGCGAGCCGGGGAAAATACCCAGCCGTTCCACCTGGCTGCACCAGGAAATTTATAAACGTTTTCCGAAAGTGAATTCCATTATTCTTACACAAGCCCCGTATCTAATGGCTTATAGCGTTACTGGCCGGAAATTCGACGTGCGTACCATTCCCGAAAGCTGGATTTTTTTGCAGGATGTTCCCAATGTTCCGTTCGGTTCTCATTTTGCCGGATCAGAAACCATCCTGAATATTCTGTCGGACAATACCCCGGTGGTGATCATCAATAACGATTCGGTACTGGTAACCGGCGATAAACTGTTGGGTACATTCGACCGTCTCGAAGTGGCTGAATTCAGTGCGAAATCGCTGACACTTGGGGCTTCTTTGGGTAAGTTGATACCTATTAACCTGTCTCAGGTAGAAGAATTGCGGAAAAAATTTCTTTCATAATAAATCAGACCTGGCAGGCTTTTTAATATCTGTCAGGTCTGAAAAAAAACCGCCACCCAATAAATCAGGCGACGGCTTTTCAAATTTATAATCGAGGTTTTTTATTCAGCGATTGAGAAGTCCATTGCGGCCATTCGTTTGTACGAATTGTAACGCCATTTGGCATTGGTTTCGGCAGCAGCAAACAATTCAGAAGCTTGTTCCGGGAAGGCTTTTTTCAACGAAGTATAACGTACTTCACCGTTAAGGAATTCCTGGAATTTAGAGAAATCAGGTTCTTTCGAATCCAGGGAGAATGGGTTCTTGCCTTCATCTTCAATCATCGGATTGTAGCGGTACAGGCTCCAGTAACCGGCTTCAACAGCGCGTTTTTCTTCTTCCTGCGATTTGCCCATTCCAGCGCGTAGTCCGTGGTTGATACAAGGTGCGTAAGCAATAATCAACGACGGGCCCGGGTAGGCTTCGGCTTCGCGGATGGCTTTCAAATATTGAGACTGATTTGCACCCATAGCAACTTGTGCTACATATACATATCCGTATGACATAGCCATTACGCCAAGGTCTTTTTTGCGGATTTTCTTACCCGAAGCAGCAAATTTGGCAACGGCGCCAACCGGCGTTGATTTCGATGCCTGTCCGCCGGTGTTTGAATATACTTCGGTATCTACTACTAGAACATTCACATCCTGACCGGATGCCAGCACATGGTCCAAACCTCCGTAACCGATATCGTATGCCCAACCGTCACCGCCAAATATCCAGATTGATTTTTTCACCAGGTATTGTTTCAGGCTCAGGATGTCTTTTGCATAAGCAGCGTCTTTTCCGGTCAGTATTTCAATGACTTTTGCAGAAGCAGCTTTCGAAGCAGATGCGTTGTTTTTCCCTTCAATCCAGGCGGTAAATGCTTCTTTCTCTTCGGAAGAGATACCATTCTGCATTTCGGCTTTCATGATGCTTTCGATGCGGTCGCGCTGTGCGGCAACACCTTCAGCCATACCGAAACCGTATTCAGCATTGTCTTCGAACAACGAGTTTGCCCACGCTACACCGTCGCCGCTTTCCTTGTGTTTGCAATACGGAGTTGATGGGGCAGAACCGCCGTAAATGGATGAACAGCCGGTGGCATTGGCAACCATCATGCGTTCGCCATACAACTGGGTGATCAGTTTAATATACGGAGTTTCGCCGCAACCGGCACAAGCGCCAGAGAATTCGAACAAGGGTTGTGCGAACTGTGAATTTTTAACTGATTGAAATTTATCAACTATTTTTTCTTTGTAGGTAACCTTGCTGTCCATGTATTTCCAACGTGCAATCTGATCTTCCTGAGAACCCAGAGGTTTCATTTCAAGCGCTTTTTCTTTGGCCGGACAGACATCGGCACAGTTGCCGCAACCGGTACAGTCGAGTGTGCTCACCTGGATACGGAATTGAAGGCCGGGGAATTGCTTGTTTGGGATAGCAGCTTTTGTTACAGTTCCTTCGGGTGCAGCAGCTAGTTCTTCTTCATTTAACAGGAACGGGCGGATCGCAGCGTGAGGACAGACATACGCACACTGGTTGCACTGAATACAATTATCTGCATTCCATTCAGGAACATTGACGGCAATACCGCGTTTCTCATAAGCCGCAGTTCCGGAACAGAAAGTTCCGTCTTCTGCTCCAATAAAGCTGGAAACCGGAAGATCGTCGCCTTTTTGTGCGTTGATGACATCAACAATGTTTGCAATATATTCAGGCCGGTCGGCATCAACCGTTTCTTTTTCAACCTTTATTGTTTTCCATTCAGCAGGAACTGTAACTTTTACTACGTTGGTACCACCTGCTTCTACAGCAGCATAGTTCATGTTCACTATTTTTTCGCCTTTGTTACCATACGATTTATTAATTGCTTTCTTCATTTGGTATACAGCGTCTTCGAAAGGAATTACCTGGGTAATTTTGAAGAAAGCCGACTGCATGATCGTATTGGTGCGTGTTCCCAATCCTAAATCTTCGCCCAGCTTGGTACCATTGATGATGTAGAAATTGATTTCGTTTTCAGCAAGGTATTTTTTCATACTGTTCGGAAGACGGTCTTTGGTTTCTTCTGTGTCCCAAATCGAGTTCAGCAGGAAGCTGCCGCCTTTTTTCAAACCTTTCAATACATCGTACTGGTAAATATATGCAGGCACATGGCAAGCTACAAAGTCGGGAGTTGTAATCAGATATGTTGAGCGAATTTCATTGTCACCGAAACGAAGATGCGAACAGGTAAAACCACCTGACTTTTTTGAGTCGTACTGGAAGTATCCCTGGCAATATTTGTCGGTTGTGTCGCCAATAATTTTGATCGAGTTTTTGTTGGCGCCCACTGTACCGTCGGAACCTAAACCGTAAAATTTAGCTTCGTAGGTTCCTTCCGGAGAAACTTTAATTTCGGGTTTTAACGGAAGTGATTTGAAAGTCACATCATCGACAATACCAATGGTAAAGCCGTTTTTCGGCTCTTTCATCTCCATGTTTTCGTATACCGAAAGAATTTGTGAAGGAGTTGTGTCTTTCGACCCCAATCCGTAACGTCCGCCAACGATCAGAGGGGCATTTTCTTTTCCGTAGAAAATATCTTTTATATCGAGGTACAGTGGTTCGCCATTTGCTCCGGGTTCTTTGCTGCGGTCGAGAACAGTAATCCGTTTTACCGAAGCAGGAAGTACATTCATGAAATATTTTGCAGAGAACGGACGATACAGATGAACTGAAAGCAAACCAACTTTCTTGCCCTGAGTTGCCAGATAATCGATAGTTTCTTTGGTCGTTTCAGTAACCGAACCCATTGCGATGATGATGTTTTCAGCATCCTGCGCTCCGTAATAGGTAAACGGATGGTATTCGCGGCCGGTAATTTTAGTGATTTCTTTCATGTACGATTCAACAATGTCAGGAACCGCATCGTAGAATTTGTTGGATGATTCTTTTGCCTGGAAGAAAATATCCGGGTTTTGAGCAGTACCACGAGTAACGGCATGTTCCGGGTTCAATGCTTTATCACGGAAGGCCTGCACCAGTTTCATATCAAGCAGCGGTCTCATCGACTCCTGATCGATTACTTCAATCTTCTGAACTTCGTGCGAAGTACGGAATCCATCGAAGAAAGAAAGGAAAGGAACTCTTGATTTGAGGGTTGCAAGATGTGCTACGCCAGCCAAATCCATTTCTTCCTGAACAGAACCGGCAGCCAGCATTGCAAAACCAGTCTGACGTGCGGCATACACGTCGGAATGGTCGCCAAATATCGACAGTGCATGTGCTGCAAGGGCGCGGGCACTCACATGAAAAACGGTAGGCAACAATTCTCCGGCAATTTTATACATGTTTGGGATCATTAATAAAAGCCCCTGTGAAGCTGTGTATGTCGATGTAAGCGCCCCCGATTGCAAAGCTCCGTGAACTGCACCGGCAGCGCCACCTTCACTTTGCATTTCGGCCAAACGTACCGGACGGCCAAAAATATTCAGTTTGCCATTTGCTGCCCATTCGTCAACATATTCTGCCATGGTTGAAGAAGGAGTGATTGGGTAGATACAGGCTACCTCGCTAAACATGTAACTCATATGCGCTGCCGCATAGTTTCCGTCGCATGTTATAAATTTTTTTTCTTTTGCCATTTTATTCACTTTTAGTTTTTGATATTTAATTTTTATTTGATTCTTAATACTTAAATCCGAATGTTTGCTTCCAATTCCTCAATACAAAAATCCAAACAACCAAAGCGGAATGATATTTCCATCACCAATTTCAATTAAATCGGCTGCGGCATAACAATTTTCGCCTTTTGGTTCAGTATATTTTCCACCTACTGAAAAGTGATATTCACCGTTTACTTTAAAATCGGCAATAGCCGAGTTTTTTATTTCATACTGATAACCGACCTGGTTATAAAAAAAGGTCAGTCTCAGGTTATTATTATTCACATTTCCCGGATCAATGGCATAAATCAGATTTGTATTCTGTAAATACACCTGATCGGGTTTCTTCATCTGATCATCGTTCCCGTTCGAAAACAGTTGGTTGATCAGTCGTGCATTCTTCAGATAAGCCAGATAATTCATAATCGTAGCCCGCGAAGTTTTCACATCGGCGCTCAATTTACTCACATTTGGCGAAAAAGGCACGTGGCTCGAAATGATCTGCAACAGCTTTCGGAGTCTGGGCAGATATTTTAATTCAATCTGATTTAAATAGGTAACATCAATTTCCAATGCCAGATTGATATGCTTCAGTAATGTTTCGTTATAAAATGGCTTGTTGTGCAGGAAATACGGGTAATAACCTTCTTTCAGGTATTCGTTAAAAAAAGCGAGCGGCTTTATTTTTTCAGTTATGCTTCCGGCAATCGACAGGTGATTGTCAATTATTTCATTCAATGTATATCTGCGGAATGCCAGACCCGTTGTGAAATTGATGTATTCGCGGAACGACAGGCCTTCGAGATGATACACTTTGGCAATACCGTTTAAATATTCATTGCCATCAATCACCCGTATAACCGGCGATGCAGAAAAAATAATTTTCAAATCGGGAAATTCGTCGTAACAGGAACGCAGTTCCTTTGCCCAGTCGGGATATTTGTTGATCTGGTCGAGAATCAGCGTTTTGCCACCTTTCTTGTAAAACTCATCCGCAAAATTGAAAATCTTCCGGCGCGAAAAATAAAAACTGTTCAGGTTGACATACAGGCAAGTCCGGTCGTTCAGATACTGATCTCTTACAATATCAAGCAGGAAGGTAGTTTTTCCAACACCCCGGAACCCTTTGATACAAATCATCCGGTCGTTCCAGTTGATTTCGTTCGACAATTCCCTTTTTATGGTATTCCGGGTACTGCTTTGAAGCGTGTTATGTATGTCAATAAGGTGTTCCATATTCAATTCAGAGTACAAAAATAGATTTTAAAAAATCTAAATTGTAATCCCGGGATAGCAAAATTGAGTTTAAACTGTAATTTATAATTGATAAAAATAAGCGATGATTGTAATTTGTGTTTTATAATATAGTTTGAAACTTATTTTTCTGATACTGACATTGGGGTACCGGGAAAATACTCCCGGGTTGAATTTTTTCACCTCCGCCTTTTTTCTATGTTTGCATTGAATTTCATGAGTTATGGCAAATAAAAAAACTGAATTATTACTTCCGGCCGGAAACGTTGAGTCGTTTTATGCAGCGATCAGGGGAGGGGCCGATGCAATTTTTCTGGGCCTTCGCAATTTCAATGCGCGAGGGCGTGCCATGAATTTCTCGAATACCCAGTTGCTGGCCGCAGTTCAGGAAGCAAAGCAGAAAAACGTAAAAATCTATGTGACGCTCAACACGGTTATAAAAAATGCAGAACTGAAAGATTTGATCGATGCACTCTCTTTTCTTTCAAAAGCCCGGGTTGATGCCGTCATTATACAGGATTGGGGCGTTTATCTGATCGCCCGGCGTTTTTTTCCAAACCTGAAGATTCATGCCAGTACTCAAATGGGGAACCATAATTCGTTGGGTGTCAATTTCAATGCGTTGAAAGGTATTTCGCGAACCATACTGGCGCGTGAACTTACCATGCAGGAATTGGAACATATTTCAGGAAAAATAAATTCTGAAATTGAGCTTTTTATACACGGTGCCTTGTGTTATTCGTTTTCAGGCATGTGTCTTTTCAGCAGTTATCAGGGAGGGCAGGGAGCCAACCGCGGGATGTGCGCCCAGCCGTGCCGAATGATTTATAACGATACCGGCGAAAAACGGTTTATTTTTAGCCTGAAGGATAACCAGCAACTGGAAAATCTTTCAAAGTTGATAGAATATAAAGTAAGTTCGCTGAAGGTAGAAGGCCGGATGAAATCGGCTGACTACGTGTTTCAGGTTGCACGGGCATACCGTCTTGCGATAGATCAGCCAGCCCGGGTTGAGCAGGCGGTTGAAATGCTGCGCTTCGATATGGGGCGCGAAAAAATATCCTATTTCCTTGGCGGAGATGTAAAAAACGGGATTACCTCCAGTCCGAATACGGGAATTGAAATTGGAATGGTTGAACACACTGATGGAAAGAGTATATGGGTGCGCAGTTCTTTTGATCTAAAAGAAGGGAACCGGCTTCGTATTCAGTGTACAAGTGTCAATTCTGCTGTAAACCTGAAAGTTAGTGATCTGACATTGAAAAATGGACTGTGCGAGTTGCGAAATGTCGATAAAAGTGGAATTAGTGCCGGAGACCTTGTGTTTTTGGTTGGTTTGGGTGATGAAAAATTCCCGACTAAATTCAGGAACTTGCCTCAGGAACCTGCTTTCCAGTGGTCGCGCAGCCAGAAACAAAAAGTGTACGATGAGCTGAATGTGAAAAAATACGCCGGTCAACCGCAATTGTTTGTCCGTGTTGACAACCCCGACTGGCTTCGAAAGATTCGTTTTACCGATATTGATGCGCTGATCCTGAAATTTAGGAAGAGCGACTGGGAAAAGGCCGATTGGCAATCGGCTTTTCTTCAGGAAAACAAAGCGAAAATATACATTGAGCTGCCCAGATTCATTTCCGAGGAACAATTGTATTTTTATCAGATGCTGGCAGTAAAACTTGAAAATAGTGGATTTAATCGTTTTTTTATCAGTCATTTATCGCAAAAATTATTACTACCCAAAGGAGCTGTTTTTTCAGGCAATGAAAATATATACGTATACAACGATGCTTCTGCCCGGTTGATGATAAATGAAGGTTTGCAGGATTTTTGTTATCCGCAGGAAAATGACATGGAAAACCTGCTGAACATGCAAAACCGAAATGGCTTGGTTCCCTTGTATTTTTATCCTGAATTGTTTTATTCGCGTATGCCGGTGAAAATAAATCAAACAGAAAGTAAGTTCAAAGATGATTCAGGGAAAACTTTTCGGAGGATTATAAAAGACGGAATGACCATTGTAATTCCCGATGTACCTGTTTCGCTCACACAATACAAAAAACAATTGATGGATGCCGGGTTCCGAAAATTTTTAATCGACCTCAGTTTCGATACGCCCACCAGCAACCTGATAAAAAAAGTGATGACCCGTTTTAAGGACAGTGAACAAATTCATCCGTCAACTACTTTCAATTTTAAGAAAGGATTGAAGTGATGACTTTTCAAAAATAAAAAATCCCGGACTGTGATGAGCCGGGATTTTTTTCATTATCTGTATATCGTTTACTCAACAAACTTTTGAAATAGTGTACTCACAATATGTCCGCCAAAGCCAAACGAGTTATTCAGTGCAGCTCGTACAGTCTGCTTTTGGGCTTCAGGCCTGAATATATTCAAACGGGGATCAATGGACGGGTCGATGGTTTGCAGGTTGATGGTTGGCGGAATCATATCATTTTTTACTGCAAGCACACAGCAACTTGCTTCAATAGCCCCTGCTGCGCCAAGTAAATGCCCGGTCATCGATTTGGTGGCCCCAACAGCTACATGAGCCAGACAGTCGTTAAAAATAGCAGCAATTGCCCGTGCTTCGCTAATATCGCCAACAGGTGTCGAAGTTGCATGTGTATTGATGTAATCAATGTCTTCCGGTTTTAATCCTCCATCGCGCATAGCTTCTGTCATAGCAAGCTGTGCTCCAAGCCCTTCGGGGTGTGAACCGGTGATATGATAGGCGTCAGATGCCAGTCCATAACCGGTCATTTCGGCGTAAATTGTTGCACCCCGGCGTTTGGCATGCTCCAGTTCCTCAAGCATCAGCACCCCCGCGCCTTCTCCTAAAACAAATCCATCGCGCGTTTCATCAAATGGACGTGAAGCGCTTTCCGGCGTATCGTTGCGTTCCGAAAGAGCTCTCATGACACTGAACCCGCTCACTGTTGACCGGGTAATTGGCGCTTCCGATCCTCCGGCGAGCATAACATCGGCTTTTCCCAATGTTATCAGGTTGTACGAATCGGTAATTGCATGGTTGGATGATGAACACGCTGAAACGGTAGCATAACTGGCGCCATGCAAACCGTATTTAATTGAGATCAATCCAGAGGCCATGTTCGGTATCATCTTGGTAATAAAAAACGGACTGATCCGGTTTTTTTCTCCTGCCATGAAATATTCATAAATTTCTTTTTCAAAAGAACCAATTCCTCCAATTCCGGTGGCCCATATCACTCCGCATCTTCGCCGGTCAACCTGTTCGAAATTTATTTCCGAATTTATGACACATTCCTGTGTTGCCGCCAATGCATATTGCGAAAACAAGTCGTTTTTCCGGGCTTCCTGTTTTTCCATATACAGCAATGGATCGAAGTTTTTTACTTCACATGCAAACCGTGTTTTTAGTGCCGACGCATCAAACCGTGAGATTTGTGCAGAACCACTTTTTCCATGAATCAGCGAATTCCAATATTCGGGAACCGAATTTCCCACGGGGGTGATGGCTCCAAGTCCGGTTATTACTACTCGTTTCATATTTATTTTATTTGTTGTTATTAATTTATGATTGGGGTTTTGGCGTTATTTCTTCCAGTATCGATTGATAAATTGTTTTAAAATCTGATTTATTCAGGATACGTGCAAGTTGCAAACCTGCAATGAGTAACGCCAGTATTCGCAATGCCTGATCGCGGGCAGGAAGTGTAAATTGAAACAGGCCTTTTTTCATGCCGTTTTGCAAGAGCGTTTCCATCCAACTTATGATGCGATCAACCATTTTTGTTAATTCCTGATGAATGGGGTCGCTTAATGTGTTTACATCAGTTCCCAGTGATCCGAGCAGGCAAATTTTGCTTTCACGGTTACTTTTCAGGTACAACTTCATAAACGATTCCAACTGGTTCCATTCGTCGAAGTTAAGGCTTTCCATATTATCTACCATCTCTTCAAACCGTTGCGCGTTGGTTTTAATAATGCTCGTTCCCAGGTTCTCCTTGCTCGGAAAATAATAATGGACAGCAGCGTTTTTTATGCCCAATACAGTTGAAATATCCTGGTAGCTGAAGCCATTATAACCTTTGGTTAGAACTAGTTCTTCTCCTATTTCAATGATCTTTTCACGTGTTATTGACATGTTTTCAGATTATTATTTGCCGTAAATGTACTTACTAATAAGTAAAATCAAACGATTCATGAATAAAAATCTGATTCCAAATAAAAATCCCGGTGTGTTGAACAAACCGGGAAATCTATTTTGTATGCTTCAATTATATAATTACAATCTGGTCTTCGTGGGTGATTTTCTCACAATAGCGGCATTTCAGCCCGATGGGGGCCTTCGATACTACTTTAAAGCGGGTTACCATGGGTTCGAAATTACTGATACATTTCGGGTTGAAACATCTCATGATACCATTCACCTCTTCGGGTACTTCCACAATGCGTTTCTCAGCCACTTCGTAATCGCGAATGATGTTGAGCTTGGCATGAGGCGCTATCAGGGCAATTTTGTTGATTTCGTCGTCTTCAAAAAATTTATCGGATATTTTTATAATCGCTTTATTACCAAGTTTTTGACTTTCAAAGTTTGCCCCAAAAGTGATTTGGTTGTTTACCTTGTCGAGCCCTAAAATGGTAATTACCTTGAAAAGGTTCTCGGAGGGAATATGATCGATTACCGTGCCATTCTGGATGGCGCTTACTTTCAGTTTCAGTTTTTTCTTTAATTCGTCACTCATGGCAGTCGTTATTTTAGGTTCAGGGTATGTGCAATGATTGCTTCGCGGGTGAAAACTCCGTTCAGGGCCTGTTCGAAATAATAGGCTTTGCGGTTGCTGTCAACATCGGTATGTATTTCGTTGACACGGGGTAGTGGGTGCAGGATGCGCATATTGTCCTTGGTGTTGTTCAGCATGCAGTTACGCAGGATATAAACATTCTTCACCTTTTCATATTCAATGGGATCGGCAAAACGTTCTTTTTGTACCCGGGTCATGTAAACGATATCCGCTTCCGAAATGATACTGGTAAATTCTTTGTGTTCAAAATAACGTATCCCCTTTTCTTTCAGGAACATTTTGTATTCATGTGGCATTTGCAGTTCTTCAGGGGCAATGAAATTGAAGATCGGATTCTCAAATTCCGACATGGCCATCAGCAGCGAATGAACGGTACGTCCGTATTTGAGGTCGCCCACCATAAAAATGTTACGGTTATCCAATGTTCCCTGTGTTTTCAGAATGGAATACATGTCAAGCAGGGTCTGTGTGGGGTGTTGGTTAGCTCCGTCGCCTGCATTGATCACCGGCACTCCCGATACTTCGGAAGCGTACCGGGCACTTCCTTCCAGCGGGTGACGCATAACAATAAGATCGGCATAATTACTTACCATGCGGATGGTATCGTGCAGTGTTTCGCCTTTGCTGACACTTGACGAACCGGCATCTGAAAAGCCGATGATGCGTCCTCCCATGCGGTTAATCGCCGTTTCGAAGCTCAGCCGGGTGCGGGTCGAAGGTTCGAAAAACAACGATGCAACCACTTTTCCTTCCAGTAACTTTTGGTTTGGATTCTTTTCAAAATCGGCTGCCAGCTCCATAATCCGGAGATATTCCGCTTTGCTGAAATCCGTAATTGAAATTAAGCTTTTCTTGTTCATATTATATGAATGTTTGATGGTTTGTTCGGATCAAAAAAAAACCAACAGGAAACAATTCTCTGTTGGTTTTTTGGGTTGGCACTAAATGCCAAATTTATTTGATGTATTGTATAATGTTTGTGAAATCGCTTGCCGGTAATAAAAAGCTTGAGGGAAAAGAATGTCTTGTGAACAGGTTCACCGCTGGTAGGGAAATATTGACTGCTTGCTTGTTTCATCAAAATTCAAAATTACAGGCTGAATGCCATTTAAAATATGATTTTAGCCACAACTTTTCATCAACTTATCAACAGCTTGAGAGTAGTGTACTTTTTTGAGTTATTACAGAATGCGTACAACCACCCCTTCTGTTTTTTTCAGAAGCCCACATATTCGCTGCGATTCGCTCAGCCGCACTGATGTTTTAATCCTGCAATTCAGGTCGAAAGATGTTTCCAGTTGCGGCAACTGTTCATCCTTGAAAATTTTCATTACATCGTTCATACTTTCGTAGCCAAACTCGACCATTATAATGTCTTCAACGGTTTTTTCGATGATGCGGGCATTTTCAATCGCATCTTTCGCAGCAGCCCGGTAAGCATTTATCAGACCGCTGACTCCCAACAATGTTCCCCCGAAATAGCGAACTACCACAATCAATATGTTTGTCAGGTCGAAACTATGTATTTGTCCCAGAATTGGTTTCCCTGCCGATGACGAAGGTTCGCCGTCGTCATTGGCGCGAAAACGCTCCTTGTCGGCTCCCAAACGCCACGCATAGCAATGGTGGCGCGCTGAGTAGTGTTCTTTTTTCAGCCTTAAAATATGGTCTTTTATTTCATCTTCTGTAAAAACAGGAAAAGCATATCCAATAAACCGGCTGCCTTTATCTTTAAACAGTCCTTCCGACGCTATTTCTATGGTTTTGTAAACATCTTCCATTTAAAAACGGGTTAGAAGTGCGATTGAAAGAATGGCCAAA
Source organism: Prolixibacteraceae bacterium (assembly GCA_003506435.1). GTDB lineage: Bacteria > Bacteroidota > Bacteroidia > Bacteroidales > Prolixibacteraceae > GWE2-42-39. The sequence continues at coordinate 287,289 of DOAQ01000046.1, read as the reverse complement.
ATCACCCCAAGCAAATTTACCCGGTTCATTTTTTCTGAGAAAATAAAATAACCAAGAATTACCGACAGGCCAACAATACACAGATTGTTGATACCAAAAACGATGGAACTGTCGAGATGGCTTTTTTCCAGCGCCTGCATCAGAAAATAAAGAGAACAAAAATTGGACGCACCCAAAACAATGCCGCCGGTCAGCATTGGAAAGTTGGCGTATTCAGCATATTTTCGTTCGAAAACGAAACTATACATGAGCCCCAGAATAAGGGCAATAGCAAATACAGTTGATGAAAACAAAAGGGCTGCGTCGCTTTTTACATGCAAGTGTTGATTGTATTTTATCATGGAATCGACAATACCGGTGCCTGTAAAAATCAGTACTGGCAAAAAGAGTCGGGCACTTTTTAGCGAGTTTTCACCCGGCTTATAGGTACAAAGAAAAAGTGCTAGAAAAGCTGCGATCAGTCCGGTAATTTTAATGAACCTTATTTCTTCGGAAAAATAAATGATGGAAAACAAGATTGGAAACACGACCGACATTTTACCTGCAATGGTAGTGACGGCAATACCGGCAATCTGTGTCGATTTCCCAATCAGGAAAAAGAAAATAATGAAAAGTACGCCAATCATTATTGCAAACGGAAACCACGGTTCAGAAATAGTAGCGCTGATACTGAATGGTTCAGGATATAAAGTAAAGCCCAGTGTAACCGCAGTAATGTAGTTTATAACAATTAACTTGATCAGACTGAATTTAAACCGTTCTGAGACTTTGAAAGTCAGGAAGATGAGGGTAGAAGAGAGGATGCTTAATATCAGATAGATCATCGTTCCGTCACGGTATAAAAAAAGCAGATCGAAATGACCTGCTTTTGTATTTACATTTTCAGTTTCTTTTCTATCTCATCGACAAACAACCGGAAGTTTTTATCGGTTTCTTTCAGGTTGTTTACCGTTTTACAGGCATGCAGCACGGTTGCATGATCTTTATTTCCTATTTGCGAACCGATGGATGCCAGCGACGATTTGGTCAGATTTTTCGAGAAATACATGGCCAACTGACGTGCCTGTACAACTTCGCGTTTACGGGTTTTGGTCTGAAGTGAATCAACGGTCATGTTGAAATAGTCGCAAACCACTTTTGAAATATAGTCAATCGAAAGTTCGCGCTTCGAATTTTTTACCAGCTTGTTGATCATGTCGCTGGCCAGTTCGATGGTTATTTCTTTCCGGTTCAGCGTTGATTGTGCCAACAGGGAGACCAATGCGCCTTCCAGTTCACGTACGTTGTTAGTAATATGCGAAGCAATGTATTCCAGTACTTCATCACTGATAACAATTCCGTCTTTATAGGTTTTTCGTTTCAGTATTTCCTTTCGGGTTTCGAAATCGGGTATCTGTAAATCGGCGGTCAATCCCCATTTAAAGCGCGACAACAGACGTTGTTCCATTCCTTTCAGTTCAATCGGAGGCTTGTCGGAGGTAAGTATTAATTGCTTTGCACTCTGGTGCAAGTGATTGAAAATATGGAAGAAAGTTTCCTGTGTCTTTTCTTTGCCTGCAAATTCATGAACATCGTCCAGAATGAGTACATCCACCATTTGATAGAAATTCAGGAAGTCGTTCCGGTTATTATTGCGGGTTGCTTCTGTGAACTGGGTTTGAAATTTGTTGGCATTTACGTATAATACCACCTTATCGGGAAAACGTTCTTTTACTTCAATTCCAATGGCATGGGCCAAATGGGTTTTTCCAAGCCCTGAGTTGCCGTAAATCATCAGCGGGTTAAAAGCGGTCCCTCCGGGGTTCTGCGATACTGCAAATCCGGCGCTTCGTGCCAAACGGTTGCATTCGCCTTCCACAAAATTATCAAAGGTATTGTCCAGTTTCAATTGCGGATCGATCTGCAATTTTTGAATACCTGGAATGATGAACGGATTTTTTATTGATGGTTTTCCTTCGGTTTTAAAAGGAATGTTCAACGGCTTGTTTTCAATCTTGCTGTTATTGGTAGTTGGATATTTCACAGTGTACGGCTGGTTGTTGCTATGGTTATTTCCCATTACTACCACGTATTCCAGTTTGGCTCCCGAGCCAAGTTCTTTACGAAGTGTTTTACGAAGCAAGTCAATGTACTGCTCTTCCAGATATTCATAAAAAAACGGACTGGGTACCTGAATAGTTAATACCTGGTCTTCCAGATTCACCGGTACCACAGGTTCAAACCATGTTTTAAAACTAATGCTTGGGACATTATCCTTAATGATTGAGAGACAATTTTCCCAAACCGCACTATGATCTTTACTCATTTTCTTTGTAAAGGAATTAAATGATTAGACAATCTTCCTTCGAAATTTCCCTTCAACAAATTTTGTGAAAAAAAACCTATTAAAAAAATTTATTTTCTATTGACTTTTTGAAAATAAGTATAAGGGGTTTAGCCTTCAGCAAGTTAAAAAGAAATATTTTTTTTATTTTCTTTAAAATTATTTTTATCTCTGAATATCAATTAGTTATAAATTCAATATCTGAAAATGCTTGTGTCATAAGGGGATATGCTTATTAACAATAACATTAAGTGCGAAGAGAGGGCTATTTTTGATTTTTTATAGCTCTTCCCAGCTTCATTTTCCGTCCGTTTTTGAATGCTACAATACTTGCATCCGGAAAATTTACCCTTGCTTTATTCTGCAATTTTGAGATTTCTTCAAAGTCGAATGAATTCCCCGTCATGTAATTATATACGCCGCTGATATAGATTTCCTCAATTTCACCTAAGTCTTCAAATAATTTGTTATTTGTTGGTATTTGTGAAGGACTTGAAATCAGGTGCACCTTGAATAGTACCGGGCTATTTTTATCCGATTCTTCAGGTTTCGATGTTATATACACGTTCTTGCCAAGATCGAAGGCCGAAAAATGGACATACCGTTTCGGGTTGTTCCGGAAATCTTTTAGCAACAGTTCGAGGCTTGATGAAAGCTGATTGAGGTTTTCGTATAGTTCAGGATCGTTTAGAAGCAGGCCTGCCGAATTATCGGTAGTCTGCAAATTTTCAATTACTGAATTCAGACCTCCCAAGACTTTGTTAATTTCTGCCATCATTGGACTGAGACTGAAACTGGACAAGGTATCGCTCATCGATTTAATGTTGCGGACAATCTGGTTCAGGTTTTCAGAATTATTTTTGAAGCCAGTTGAAAGCGTATCGATATTGCCAATAATGGAAGTGATACTGCCACTGTTTTTTTGAATTAGTTGCTTCAATTCGCCTGACGTTTGCTCAATGTTGGCAACGGTTTGGTTGATATGCTCAAAACTCTCCGCAAGGTTTTCCCTGGTTCGTTCGTTGAAAACGTAGGTTACAACTGTTATTGCCGAGTCGAGTGACGCCAGTAGTTCTTCCGCCTTTTTTTTCAGGGGAAGTACCTGCATACTTACTTGCTCTTTTAAATCGCTTTCAATGGAGCCCGGAATTGTATCTCCGGAAGCATAATACTCGCTGTTGGGATTAATTTCCAGATGAATGGATTTGGTTCCCATCAGGTCGCTCGAAACAATGCGGGCCACCGATCCTCGTGGGATCATAAAGTCGCCTTCCAGCGAAAATACAACCAGCAGGTTTCCCGAATTGTCTTCTGTAAAATCGATTTCGGTAACTTGTCCTACTTTGTATCCGTTCACGGTCACAGCGCTTGATTCCAAAAGGCCATCGATGCGGTTGTAAACTACATGGTATTCGTTGTTTTTCTTAAAAAAGTCGACTCCTTTCAAATAATTGAGCCCCCAGATAAGAACGGCAAGGGTAAAAATTACCAGAATTCCCAGTTTGGTGTATTTCGAGATTTTCATACTTTCTGTAAAATTGTTTTGGCGATACAGATCAACTGAGATTTCGAATGTTTCCGGTCGAAACACAGAATTTCTGTATGGTTTTTGATTTCTTTACAATATTAAGAAGCAATCAGCAGAAAACAAAGTATTCGCGGAAGCTTATTTGTTTTCGAGGAATTTCAGTGCATCTTTAACTGTGATTTGCTGTCCGTTCCGGAAGGCAACAATAAAAGCATCAGGATATTTTTTGCAAACCTCTTTTTTCAACGCTTCAATTTTTTCATACTTGGTTTCTTTTCCGATATAATATTTGAAAACATTCCCGACCTTCCGGCTACTTATGCCGCTAAGTCCTTTGAAATTTGCCGGTATGGTTTTTATGTCTTTCAGTGTTGCAGCCAGTTGAAGAGAGAAATAGGTATCCTGTTCTTTGGGCGTTTGAGCCGTTTGTGAGATTGCTGGCGGAGGAACAACTTCTGTTTTCACTTCAGGTGATGTTTTTTCTTCTATTTCTGTTCTCTCTTCTGCTTTTACTTCAGTTTCTGCTTTTTCATCGATATTAAATCCGCTTTTCGAATCAAATCCTTTTTTATAATCGCTGAACGCCCTGAAGATGGCAGATGCAATGTAATCCTGTCCGTTTCTTGAATCCAGATATTTCGCTTCAGTTGAATTGCTTAGAAATCCGGATTCAATGAGAACACTAGGCATCCCGGTTTGTCGCAGGACCAAAAATCCGGCTTGTTTTACGCCCCTGTCGTTTCGTCCGATCCGGGTTCTGAACTGATCCTGTACCTGGTCGGCAAATTGGGCGCTTTGCCTTAGAAACTCGTCCTGAATAAATTCAAACATGATATACGATTCCGATGAATTTGGATCGAAGCCTTCGTATCGCTCCGAATGGTCTTCCTCAAATAAAATCACGGAGTTTTCCTTTTTGGCTACGTCCAGGTTTTCCTGAGAGCGGTGCAAACCAAGAATAAATGTTTCGGTACCGGTGATTGAAGGCGTTCCGCAGTAGTTGGCATGCAGTGATATAAAAAGATCGGCTTTGTGTTTGTTGGCAATGGCGGCCCGTTGATGCAAAGGTACAAATACATCGGTGTTTCGGGTGTACACTACTTTTACATCGGGAAGTTGTTCGTTAATATATTTGCCCAGTTTTAACCCGATATTTAGCACAACATCTTTTTCGTAAATGCTGCCGTGTAAAGCGCCAACGTCTTTGCCTCCGTGTCCCGGATCAATAATCACGATCATTTCCTTCTTTGCGGCAAAAAGCAAAGTGGGCAAAAGTAGCAAGATCAAAATGAGATTTTTTTTCTTTCCTGAATAATTCATGGTCTTTGTCATTTCCAAACAAAAATAGAAATATTAGCATTATTTTGCATTCGTTCACTCTTTAGTATAGGCCGAATTTATATTTTTGCATACCAAACAGAAAACGGATTGCATTTATATTGCGTTATTTTGATCAAAAGATACACATTATATATTCTCGTTTTGGCCGGAACGAATGTTGCCGGACAAGAACTTGTCCCGACAGATTTACAGGCACTGCCGACTGTTCAATCCAAACCAGATACGTTGCTGAATGAATTCTCCGGCAGACTACCTGACGGGACTTTAATTCCCGACAGCCTGAATTTATCAGATACTATCTCAACGCAACCGCCTGATACGGTAAAAACAAAAAAACCGGTTCTGGAAGCTGAAATCAAATACAACGCGACCGATTCGATCATTACGGACATGGAAAACCAGAAAGTCTATTTATACAAAGACGGTGTGGTTACTTATCAAGAGATTGAATTAAAGGCCAACTATATTGCGCTGGACCTTGCCAGTAAAGAAATTTATGCTGAAGGTCTTCCCGATTCTACCGGGACCATGACAGGTACCCCGGTGTTCAAAGACGGGGAAGAGGAATTTGAATCGAAAACCCTCCGGTATAATTTTGAAACCAAGAAAGGGATTATCACGGATGTAAAAACTACTCAGGGAGATGGGATTGTACATAGCGAACGAACGAAAAAAATAAGCGACGATGCGTTTATCCTGAAAAAAGGAAAATATTCGACCTGTGATGCCGATCATCCGCATTTTTATCTTCGCATGACCCGGGCAAAAGTCATCACCAATAAAAAGATTATTACTGGCCCGGCCTACATGGTACTCGAAGATTTTCCGATTTATTTCCCGTTGATACCGTTTGGTTTTTTCCCCAATTCAACCACATATTCTTCAGGAATTCTGATTCCAACATACGGGGAAGAGCAGAACCGAGGTTTTTTCCTTCGTGATGGCGGGTATTACTGGGCTGCCGGGCAATTTTTCGATTTAACACTGAAGGGAAGCGTGTATTCGAAAGGCTCGTGGGGCGCCGATGTGGGGACGAATTATAAAAAGCGCTATAAATACAACGGAAGGTTTAATTTTAAATACAACTCGAACAAATACGAAGATACTGCCCCTTCGAACGGTTTTAGTTTGCAGTGGTCTCATTCTCAGGATTCAAAAGCAAATCCCAACCGTACCTTTTCAGCAAGCGTAAACCTATCGACCAGTTCATACGATAAGGAAAACTCTCTTTCGGCACAAAACTATTTGCAAACTACAAAGTCATCAAGTATTTCCTATACCCAGAAAATCGAAAATTCGCCGTTTAATTTTTCGATGAATATGAGACATTCTCAAAACTCACGCGATACTACGCTTTCTCTCAGCCTTCCGGAGATGACTTTCAACGTGGCAAAAATGTATCCGTTCCGGAATAAAAACAGGATAGGGAAAGCACGATGGTACGACAAAATTGGTTTCAGCTATACCGGAAATATTAAAAACTCGATAACTGCAAAGGAATATGAGATTTTAGACAAATCGCTGATCAAAGACTGGAAGAACGGATGGCAGCACAGTATCCCGATCTCATTGCCCAATTTTAACTTGTTCAAATACATTAATTTTAGCCCCAGTTTTAGTTATTCGGAACGTTGGTATACCAACTATCTCGACGGAAAATATGTGACCGGAGCTGATGCGAATAGTTCATATCTTCAACTTGATACGTTGTATGCATTTAAACGGAATTACAACTATTCGTATGCAGTAAGCGCTACCACCAACCTTTATGGAATGTATACGATGAAGAACCCGAATTCAAAAATAAAAGCCATCCGGCATAAAATAACTTCTTCTTTAAGTTTCAGCTATACACCCGATTTTGGTCAGGCAAAATTTGGGTTCTACGATCATTACATTGATTATAATGGAGTTGAACAATACTATAACCGTTTCGATGGCGCTGTATTTGGTTCGGCAGGAAGGGGAGAAAGCGGCTCCATCAACTTCAGCCTGTCAAATAATCTGGAAGCAAAAATGCTTGATCAGGCCGATTCGATAAAAAGTGACGACAAGGAAATAACTGATAAGGAAATAAAATACAAGAAAGTGAAGATTCTCGATAATCTCAGCATGTCGACTTCGTATAACCTGGTTGCTGACTCGATGAACATGAGTATTATTAGCATCCGGGGCAGGACAACGATCAAGGGAATCAGCGTTAACTTTGGTGGAAACCTTGATCCGTATAATGTAGACCGGAACGGGAAACCGTATCACGAATATATGTGGAATGTGGGGCAAGGACTAAAAAAATTGGGACGTCTGACCAGCGCCAATATGTCGTTTGGTATGTCGTTCCAGTCGAAAAAAGGGCAGGATAAGGCCTCCGAAACCAAAGAGGCTGATGAAGAAGAGCATATTTTACCGGGAGGGTATGATCAGTATTACGATTTTAACATTCCCTGGGACTTCCGCTTCGATTACAGCCTTACGTATTCAAATCCATACAGGCCCAACATAAAGCCCAGCATTATGCAGAGCTTGAATTTTAGCGGTCAGTTGAGCTTGACCGAAAACTGGCGCCTTTCGATGAATACCAACTTCGATATTCAGGCCATGAAATTTTCATTTACTACTTTTAATGTCAGCCGTGAACTGCACTGTTGGGCGATGTCGTTTAATTTTGTCCCGTTTGGCGATCGTAAAAGTTACAGTTTTACATTGAGCGCCAAATCATCGATGCTGAAAGACCTGAAGCTTGAAAAACAACGTAGTTGGTTCGATAACAACTAGTGTTGGCGAAAGGATGCTGTCTCCCAATTTATGCCTGAGAATAATTATTTTTAAGAATGTATCCGCCTGGCAATGGAGCAGAACCCGAATGGGCGGTTGGGCAACTGCACAGTCCCCAATTCTCAGAACTATCATTACAGTTGAGCGATTAAAAAAGCGGGGTTACGTTCCATTGTTGGAAATCTACAATCAAATCAGGCCGTCCCAAATGGATGGCAATTATTCGCTACAATTCCCGACGACTTAACGAACCGCCCCGTGTACGAGACCCGTATGCACGGTGGTGTGAGAGCCTCTCCCTGTCAGCGTTTGCTGGCGGGGCGGGCTACTCGATTATGGGCTGACCTTTTTATTAATCCTTTTTCTCTAATAAATATCCGTCAACATCGTAGAATTTTCTATAAAGATTAAATCTAATCTTTCCATCTTTTGACGTTGGCCATAAGTTTTTTAGTTTTAAATCTACATTTATTTCGTTATATCCACCTGACAATTTAGAGGCTCTATAAACACATTCGCCTATTGCTTTAGGGTGTAGATTATTTTCAATTCCTACAATAGTCACAATAGCTTTGCTGTACGCAAGTCCAATACCAATGGCCAATTTAGGCAAAGAATATCGTTCACTAATTATCTCGTTTACAACATCAAGTGCGCTATTAATACAATCTTGCGCGGCATTATGTGCATCATAAACTTCACTTGGTGATTTTTCATCTTCCACTTTGAATAATGCTAAAAATCCATCACCTAAGTATTCTGTCAAACCTCCATTATAATTGCCTATAACTAATGCCCCAGCTGTATTAATTGCTGTTGTCTCGTACAAAACTCTTTCTAATTGAGACGCTTTTGCTGAGGAGATTGCAGTCAATAAATGATCTGTAGATTTTCTAATATCAAGAATAAATGCAATGAAATTTGCGACTTCTGGTTTCCCAGAGGATATGAATGGATAACCAGGAATTTTTGTAGGTACAGTAACAGCTTCTGCCGCGAAAGTTCTCATCGCTTTTTCAACTAGAAACTCCTTTTCGACTTTCTTCCAAATATTCTCGGCATTGTCAAGAGCAGAGTTAACCTCTTTTTTATTTTTTCCTTTAACTCGTAATTCATTGTAAGTTGCTATTAATTAAAACAATAAATTGACTTATAAAAATAAAAACAATGGTAAGAAAAGCTGAGGTTAATGCTATTTTTTGTCTTTTTGACTTAACCTCTCTTATAAATACCAATTTCATTTGTTCATAAATCAACTCCTTTTCTAAATCAATTGCTGAAAAGTCCTTCCTATAAGTCTCCAAATCTTTATTTATTGTAGCCTTTTTCAAAAACAGAGAATCCCAACAACTTACACTAAATAAATTTGTCCCATAAAAATAACCTTTTACGTTTTCATCACTCTTTATTCTATGGCTTGGATTGTCAATTGATAAGATGCTATAAAACGTAAAAATCAGACAACTTATCCAGCTAATTACAAGTAAACTACAAAGAGCAAATCCAATTATTGCATTTATAGAGAAAAGATTCATATAAACAGAAATCAAAAACTTAAGTTGAGATACTGGAATTGCTAATATTATTATAATCGCAATTACCTTGTTGTCTAAGGCTCTAATATTACCTTGAATATCAGAAATTGATGCAATTAGAAAATTGTTTTTATTCTTTTCCATTATTAATTCATTGGTTAAATTCTCTATGTCTCGGTCACGCTTAGGTTTGCCCATAACGTTCCGCAAATACACGCAGGGCGGGAGTTTCCCGATGAACTTCCTACGAAGATTTGCTTCTAAATTTACTAATTTCCTGTCAACGAAGCTGAAACCCCCGGCTTGCGGGTATTTTGCTGTGTGTGCCCTGCATAAGCAGCAGCGCACACTTGTTGTAAGCTGTTGAAAAAGTTCAAATATACAAATAAACTTTACTAAGCATAAAAACAACAAGTGTCATTTTCCCGGAGGGTGAAAATCCCTTATACGCGGAGTCGTGTCCGAAGTATTAGCAAGTGGCAAGGTGGTTTTCCGTGAGGAATGCACTGAAGGAAGCCAGACTGCAAAATCCGGTACTGACGAACAGAAACGGCATATGAGGCTACGAAATGAGGATAAGCAAGCACATCATTGTAACGTCCGAAGAATACAAACATCATTTCATAGTAGATGCCGCAGGCATTGGAGGAAGGGAAAAGCTTTTACCAGGGGATACCTTGATAACCACGGGTTTGGTTAAGTCAAGGAGTCAGCAGAGGCCATAGTAGCCACCGGTAACGAGCCACGAATAGAAACAGTGGAGGTCTCACAGGGGTAGTGAAGGGCTGAACATTAAGATGTTCCAAATTAAGCAGGGATGCCATGTTAGCCTTGCTATAAGCGGAACAGGGCAAATAAAGTAAACGAACAAACAGAAATGATTGAACAGGTACTAAACCGAAGGAATATGATGCGGGCTTATCGTCAGGTGGTGTCGAACAAAGGTTCGGCAGGCGTTGATGGTATGTCCGTAAAGGAATTGTATGTTCACCTGACCAAAAACAGGGAGCAGATAGAATCTGTTATTCGTTCGGGGAAGTATCAGCCGCAACCGATTCTTGGGGTAGAGATACCCAAAAGCAACGGGAAAACCAGGCTACTGGGCGTACCCACGGTAACCGACCGGTTGCTTCAACAAGCCGTTGGCCAGGTTTTAGCCATCAAATTTGAGATGGATTTTGAAGATTACAGCTACGGATTCCGGCCAAACCGGAACGCGCAGCAAGCAGTAATCAAAGCGTTGGAACACATCAATGCAGGGTATCAGCACATTGTCGATATTGATCTGAAAAGCTTTTTCGACGAGGTTGACCACTGTATCTTGTTACAACTGCTATACCGCAAAATCAAATGCCGGCTCACACTTCGTCTGATCCGCAAATGGCTGAGGGCGCCGATGCAAGTTAACGGTAAACTGGTCAAACGCAGAAAAGGCGTGCCACAGGGAAGCCCCCTCAGCCCGTTACTGTCCAACATCATGCTGAATGAGTTGGACAAAGAGATGGAAAGGCAGGGATTGCGCTATGTCCGCTATGCCGATGACTTTAGTGTTTATTGCAAGAGCGAATCGGCAGCCCGAAAGATTGGGAATAACCTGTTTTTGTTCTTAAAGAACAAGTTGAAACTGCCGATCAACCGGGAGAAAAGCGGGATACGCCGACCTGTCAATTTTACCATACTTGGCTACCGTTTTGTACCAACGTATATAAAAGGAGAGAAAGGCAAATACCAGTTGGTAGCCAGCGAAAAGAGCTGGAAATCGCTCAAAGAGAAGCTGAAACAGGCCACCCGCAAAACCACTCCGATGAGTTTCGATGAGCGCATTGAAAAACTCAAAGAAATAACACGGGGCTGGTTGAACTATTTCCGGATAGCAAGCCTGCAAGGCAAGTTAAAGGAAATGGACGGATGGCTCAGGAATAGGCTACGCTATTGCATTTGGCACCACTGGAAGAAATCCGAACGGAAACGGAAAAACCTGATCCGTTTGGGCGTTGACCCCGATCATGCTTACCAGTGGAGCCGTTCACGAATGGGAGGCTGGCGCATAGCCCAAAGCCCGATTTTGGTTACTACCATAACCTTGGAACGCTTGCGGAAAAGAGGTTATGAATCGTTGCTGTCGTATTACGAGAAAGTTGCTCTACGTCTTAATGAACCGCCGTGTACGCGACCCGTACGCACGGTGGTGTGAGAGGTGCTCCGGTGGGCTTAACCGCTCACCGGCCATCTACTCGATTATGCACAGAATTTACCTTTCAAGTATTTCACTGCAATATTCTCTTTTAAAGATTTCAGAACAATAAATTCTAATTGACTGATCGCCGATATATCTATACTTAATCTCTAACCAAAAATCATGTTCGCCAAAATCATTGGGAAAATTCAGATCTATTTCAATTCTATCAACGTCACCTTTAATATACTTTAATTCTGTGTCATTTAATTTTTTTGAGGAACTGGTTTTTGTAAAGTCACAGAAATATTTTATTGAACTCATACAGGATAGTGGATAATGCTGTTCTGGTGGGATAATAGTCACCTTAATGTTGTTGCATGGATAATATTCCCAATACATACGTAATTCTTCTATAATAAGAGTCTTATCATTGCTATTTGAAATCAAAAAATCTAAAATCCCGTGTTGATAATGTAGTTTAAATTCATGCGATTTTACATTCAATCTTCTTTCTATTCTTTGAACCTTATATGTATCTCGTAGTGAATATAATATTTTATTACCATCAATCGAAATAGAATACTTATCAATTAGGGAAGAATCAATCCAACTTTCAATTTTCTGTCTATCATTACCCTTTTTTGCAAGCAATCCCTTTTTTACTGGCAATAATATTAGAGGCACAGCTTTATATTCAGATAGCTCAATTTTTTCAACAATTATACTAGGAGGAAAAAAAAACTCTTTAACTGGTTTAAATACATCAGAATAGAATCCTCCTATGGTTGTTAATAAAACAACAATTACCCAGGGTTGAAATCTGTGAACATGACAAAACAAGAAACTTGTTTGTATTTGACATCTTTTCAATTTCTTGGTTCTACCTATACACCTCATTTTCTATTAATTTTGTGCATAACGTCTTAGCGTTGTATTTAATGTTTCCCTAAAATTAGGGTAATTCGAAGATATAACCTAATTGATAAGTAGGAATTTAAATTGGAACTAAGGGGAAATATTGAATACAACCGAGTTGAACTTAAAAATAGTACCATAAACTTAGTACTTTCCCCAAAACTTCCCCATCTGTTTAGTAAATTTATTTTAATTTTAACACATTGATTTGTTCGCAATTGCTAAAACAAAATGTTGTCATTTACGGCCTATTGCAGTTCGTTTGGTCTCCGTTCGTCATCCATAATACGGTTATCATATCCTCCATCGAAACAAAATTCCGTGTCGAACGATACAGGTAATCTTCAGGTTTTCGATTAACTCGCCACAGTTGTTGCGTTTTCTGAACTTGGAAACGTCAGAATTTAATAGCGCTGTTTTAGAGAAATAGTATCATTTACAGAGGTATGTTTTGTTGGAACGTCCTGTAAATGTTGGTATCCTGTCAATTTTGAGATGATTTGAATTCTTCGTATAAAAAAAATCAGTTTATCAAATTACTTCGTAGCGATTTTCAAACAATATAAATATCTTTGATTTCGTGGATCAATTAAAGATTAATAGGATATTTAGGTTTCTGAGACTGGGCGTAAGACGTCCGGACAAGCGTATAATCATCTATCTTGTATGTGTTGGGATTGCTACTGTTTTTTGGATGTTGAACATGCTGGGTAAAGAATATACAGCGGATCTTGATATTCCCGTACGGTATACAAATCTGCCCGCAAATAAAGTTTTGACTACCGATCTGCCAAAAAAATTTACACTTCATGTTAATGCGTTTGGCTTCACTCTTCTAAGGCACAAGCTAAGTCTGACGTTTTCTCCGTTAATTTTCAATGTCAACGATTTTACCCGGAATATGATGGAAGCCGGCAAACGGCCTAACTACATTATTCTTACCAATCAGTATCTGAATGAAATTACGGACCAGTTTAGCAGCGATGTGGAAGTTTTGAGTATCAATCCGGATACCCTTCATTTTAATTTCGACCAAATGATTCAGAAGAAGGTAAAAGTTTATCCAAATGTTCAGGTCGAACCGAAAAGGCAGTATCAGCTTTCCGGGCCAATCCGGACCAAACCTGATTCTGTGTTGGTTTTTGGACCCCGAACTGTATTGGATACTTTGAAGCAGGTGTCTACCCGATATCGGAATTTTAAATCGGTTTCTGAAAATATTCAGGATAATGTTTCGCTTGTCGATATTAATGATGTTGAAATTAAGGGACGGCAGGTTACAGTGAATATTCCGATTGAGGAGTTTACCGAATCGCAGATGTTGATACCGATTTCTATTGAAAATAAACCGGATAGTATCAATCTCAAGCTTTTTCCGAACAGGGTTAAAGTTTCTTTTTTAGTTGGACTGAGCAGGTATTCTGAAATCCTTCCGGCTGATTTTAAACTGGTAGTTTCGTGGAATGAAATGGACCAGAGCAGGAGCATGTTGAAAGTAGAAACCAGAGCAGTGCCCCCATTTGTAAAATCAGTGAAAATTATTCCTGATGAAGTGGAGTATCTAATTGAAAAGTAAATCATGATACGAGTTGGATTAACCGGGGGGATCGGAAGTGGGAAAACCATTATTGGCAAAATGTTCGGTCTGCTGCATATCCCGGTTTTTAGCGCCGATAACGAAGCAAAAATGTTGCTTGGCACCAATAGTTCTGTCCGCTCAAGATTGATTTCGATTTTTGGTCCCGACATTTACCTGCCAAATCAAACCATTGACCGAAAAAAATTTGCTTCCATTATATTCAATGACCAATATTTGCTGAAACAGGTAAATGAGATTGTTCATCCTGAGGTTCACCGATCGTTTTATAAATGGAGCGAAAAGCAGAAGGCGCCGTTTGTTTTGTACGAAGCGGCTATTTTGTTTGAGAGTGGTCATTACCGCGATATGGATTACACTATTTTGGTGGTGGCCGACGAAGATACCAGGCTCGGTCGGGTGGTACAACGCGATTCGGATACAGAGGAGCAGATACGGCAACGAATGGCGAATCAATGGACGGATGAGCAAAAGGTGAAACTGGCTAATTTTATTATTCAAAATAACGGGCGGGAATTGATTATTCCGCAAGTACTGGAAATTATAAAAACGATTAAAACAGATGGCTAAATTTGGAAAATGGATTGCAGGCGGATTGGGTTGGGCATTTTTTGGTCCGCTTGGCGGGATATTAGGTTTTGTAGTAGGATCGGTATTCGATAGTGAAAATAAATTTCAACCCGGTTCTTCTTACTCAGGGCAGCAACAGCCAACAACAACCGGGGGTTATGTAATGAGCCTTTTGGTGTTGGTCGCTGCTGTTATGAAAGCCGACGGAAGAATTATGAAGTCGGAATTGGAGTATGTAAAACAATTTTTTGTGCGGACTTTTGGAGCTGCTTCTGCAACGGAAGCTACCCGGCTGTTGAAAGACCTGCTGAACCAAAATATACCGGTTGCCGATGTGTGCAGACAAATTGCAAAGAACATGGACTACTCGTCGCGGTTGCAATTGCTCCATTTTTTATATGGAATTTCACAATCCGACGGGCAGGTTCACCAAACAGAACTCGATTTGATCGCTCATATTTCTCAATACATGGGAATAAGCAGCAAAGATTTCGAATCAATTCATTCGATGTTTATCCCCAATACAGATACTGCTTACAAAATACTGGAAATTGAAAAATCGGTTACCGATGAGGAAGTAAAAAAAGCGTATCGCAAAATGGCTATGAAATACCATCCGGATAAGGTAAGTTATTTGGGTGATGATTTTCAGAATGCTGCCAAGGAAAAATTCCAGAAGGTGAATGAAGCCTACGAATCGATCAGGAAAGAACGCAATATTGCATAAAAAATCCCGCTTTAAGCGGGATTTTTTTATCCTCAATGGGATAGGTCATCAAAATCAATATTCGTATAATCTTTTTTCGAAACAGTTTCAATATCTGTTTCTTCTTCGTCCATGCCAACTTCCAAAACAAAATCAGAATTGGCATCGTCATCGTATAATTGATTTTCACTAATAAAATCAATTACTTCCTGTAAGCCATCCATAAACTTTTCAAAGTCCTCCTTGTAAAGAAATATTTTATGCTTTTCGAAGTGAAATTGGCCATCCTGCTCGAATCGTTTCTTGCTTTCCGTGATGGTCAGGTAGTACTCATCATTCCGGGTTGATTTAACGTCGAAGAAATAAGTTCTTTTTCCGGCCCTAATAGCTTTTGAATAAATTTCTTCTCGAAATTTGCTCTCTAATTCCCGTTCATCATTTTTTTCAAAGCCTTCCATTGTTCTTGGATAAATTAAATTTCTTGTTTTTCTCAATCAAAAGTAAAGATTTTTTTTGAATAAAGTCTAAACCTATTTATTAACAGACTATTATTCGAAAATAATTCTTATGGTTTGTCTGGCACCAAAGCTATTTTACTTTTTGTAATAGGTCATGGCTTCGGGAATCAAGCCGTTCAACGCTTCGATCCGTTTTTCTGAAACCGGGTGTGTGCTTAGAAATTCAGGAGTATTGGAACTTCCCAGTTGTGACATTCGGGCCCAGAATGTAGGCGCTTCCTGCGGATTATATCCGGCCATTGCCATAAACATCATCCCCATCCGGTCAGCTTCGTATTCGTGTTTTCGCGAGTAAGGGAGAATTACACCCAATTGTGAACCTGCGCCGTAAGCAGCCAAAAACAATGTCTGTGTTTCCTGTGGCTTTTGTTTTACTGCTTCCGATAAAGCGACCCCGCCCATTTGAATCAATAGTTGCTGGCTCATACGTTCGTTGCCGTGCCGTGCTACGGCGTGGGCAATCTCGTGTCCCATAACTACTGCAACACCTGCATCGTTTTGCGTGAGAGGTAAAATACCAGTATAAAAAACCACCTTTCCGCCGGGCATGCACCATGCATTGACTTCTTCGCTTTCAACCAGGTTAAATTCCCATTTGAAATCGCCAATTCGGTCCTGAAACCCATTTAGCTTGAGATATTCTTCTACTGCAGCAGCTATCCGCGTTCCAACTCGTTTTACAACATCAGTCTGGGTCCGGTTGGCCGAAACTTTATTTTCGTTCAGAAACTGGGAGTAGCTGGTAAGGCTCATTTCCACCATGCTCGACTCCGGCAAAAATGCCATCTGTGACCGTCCTGTCATCGGAACAGTTCCGCATGATTGGAAAATCCATAGCAAAACAACAAGCAGGGTAACTTTTGAAATCATTCTCGTCTTCATCTCGTTTGATTTTGATATTTGATAAAATTAGGAAAAATGAACCAGAAATACAGAACGGACGGATAGCAAATTTATGATGAATGGAACAATAATTTTAGTTCTGAAATAGTCGGGAGAATTTGTTGCTATAAAAAAAATCCCGTTGTAGCGGGAATTTCTTTACTGTTTTATCTGAAGAATTTCTTATTTAAAGATTGTCTTTTTTGCAGCCAACAAGGTGTTTTTCAGCAATGAAACGCGGGTCATCGGGCCAACCCCTCCGGGAACAGGAGTAATGAACGAGCATTTCGGAGCCACTTCATCGTATTTTACATCTCCTTTTAGTTTGAAGCCTGATTTTGTTTCGGTTGATTCAACACGGGTGGTTCCCACATCAATAACAACGGCGCCTTCTTTTACCATATTTCCTTTAATAAATTCAGGAGAGCCAAGCGCTGCAATCAGAATGTCTGCTTCGGCGCATACTTTTTCAAGGTCTTTGGTGCGGCTGTGAGCAACGGTAACCGTAGCATTGATCGATTTCTGCGACATTAGTATGCTCAGCGGGCGGCCAACAATATTACTGCGACCAACAATCACACAATTTTTTCCTGAAGTTTCGATTTTATAACGTCGGATTAATTCGACGATGCCATCCGGTGTGGCTGAAACAAAGGCCGGGAGCCCGATCACCATCCGGCCAACATTTACCGGGTGAAATCCGTCAACATCTTTCTTCGGATCGATTGCCTCGATTACTTTTTGTTCGGAAATATGTTTTGGCAGAGGCAACTGTACAATGAATCCGTCCAGTTCGTCGTCAGCGTTTAATTCTGCAACTTTGGCGAGTAATTCTTCCTCGGTAACATCGTCTTCGTACCGTATCATGGTCGATTTAAAACCAACTTCTGCACAATCTTTTATTTTGTGGGCAACATAGGTTTCACTACCGCCATCGTGTCCTACCAAAATGGCCGCCAGATGCGGGGCACGATTTCCTTTGGAAACAATTTTGTCAACTTCTTCTTTTATTTCCTTTTTTATGTCAAAAGCTGTTTGTTTCCCGTCAATAATTATCATGATCTGTTTGTATTGATTATTATCTCGTTCTCATATTACCCATCATCCGGTTCAGGTTTTTACCCTGCGAAACCATGCGCATCATTTTGCTGGTTTCGTCGAACTGTTTGATCAGGCGGTTGACTTCCTGAATATTAGTTCCCGAACCATCGGCAACACGTTTTCTGCGCGAACCGTTCAATACAGAAGGATTTTCCCGTTCGAGAGGAGTCATCGATTTGATAATCGCTTCAATATGCTTGAATGCGTCGTCGTCAATATCTATATTTTTCATAACTTTTCCCATTCCCGGAATCATCGATGCCAAATCTTTCAGGTTTCCCATCTTTTTAATTTGCTGAATCTGTTTCAGGAAATCGTCAAAATTGAATTGGTTTTTTGCCAGCTTTTTCTGAAGACGCCGGGCTTCTTCAGAATCGAACTGTTCCTGCGCTTTTTCAACCAGCGAAACGATGTCGCCCATTCCCAAAATACGGTCGGCCATACGTTCGGGATGGAAATTATCAAGCGCTTCCAGCTTTTCTCCTGTTCCTACAAATTTAATTGGCTTTTCAACGACAGAACGGATGGAAAGGGCAGCACCACCACGGGTATCGCCATCGAGCTTGGTTAAAACGACACCATCGAAATTCAACCGGTCGTTGAATTCTTTGGCTGTATTTACTGCATCCTGGCCAGTCATCGCATCAACGACAAACAAAATTTCGTGCGGATTGATCGCATCTTTCACAGCGCTGATCTCGTTCATCATCTGCTGGTCGATGGCCAAACGGCCTGCGGTATCGACGATCACCACATCGTAGCCTTTCATTTTGGCCTCGCGTATAGCCGATTGTGCAATTTTTACCGGGTTCATGTTGCCTTCTTCGGTGTACACCGGAACGCCCACCTGCTCACCCAGAATTTTTAACTGTTCAATGGCCGCAGGGCGGTAAACGTCGCCTGCTACCAGCATTGGGTGGCGGCCTTTTTTGCTTTTCAGCATTTTGGCCAGCTTGCCTGAAAATGTTGTTTTACCGGAGCCTTGCAATCCGGCGATCAAAATAACGGTCGGACTTCCTTTTAAATTGATGTCGACAAATGTGCCCCCCATCAGTTTGGCCAGCTCGTCGTGAACAATCTTCACCATCATCTGTCCGGGTTTTACCGCATTCAGTACATCTTGTCCAAGGGCAATGGTTTTTACGTTTTCAGTAAATGTTTTTGCAATTTTGAAATTGACGTCGGCATCGAGCAGCGCCCGGCGCACTTCTTTCAAGGTTTCTGCAATATTAATCTCGGTTATTTTTCCCTGTCCTTTCAACAGTTTAAACGACCTTTCAAGCTTTTCATTCAGATTCTCAAACATATCAGGACTTAAATTTTTTCGATTCTTTTAACGTTGCTGCAAAAATACAAAAATATACCAAAGTGAAACTGTTGGATACTGACAATTGAAAATCGTATACACTGCTTATTTGATAGTCTTTGTGAGAAAGGATAAACTATTTCTACTTTATAATGAAAAAAAAGGGAATTTGAGGGTAACCTTTTCATGAAAAACGGAATGAACCCATGTATAGTGTAATAGAATTAGAATGAGCAAGAACAACACAGATTATTGGGGCCTATTAATTCAATGTCCGATGAATAAAGAAATATCGGATTGTGCATTGGTTCAGGTGCGTCAGTTGCCTTTGCTTGAGCGGATGAAATATTTTGACGGATTGAGCACCCTGGACCGGGAAACAATCATTAGAAAACACAAAAAATGCCTGATTGGCAGAGAAAAACGGATCCCTTTTTCACGAATCGCAATAATGTAGAAATCCATTGAAAGGAGGCCAAAGGGTCTCCTTTCTTCATTTTATTACATTCTTTCAACCACTCCGATACCCAGTAATTTCATTCCCGAACGGATAATTTTTGCAATGGTTTCGGCCAATGCCAAACGTAGGTTCCGAACCTGATCGTTTTCTTCTTTCAGAATGGAAAAATCGTGGTAGAACTGGTTAAATTCTTTTACCAGATCGTATACGTAATTGGCAATTAATGCGGGGCTATACAGATTTCCTGCTTCTTCGACAACGCTCTCAAACAGAACGACCTTTTTGATCAGTTCCTGTTCTTTTGCAGCTACGTCGAGGTTCATGTCCAGCGGCTGAAGTACAATGCCCTGTTCTGCTGCTTTTCGCAACACAGACTGAATACGCGCATAGGTATATTGAATGAACGGGCCCGTATTTCCATTGAAATCGATGGATTCTTCGGGATTGAAAAGCATGTTCTTTTTTGGGTCAACTTTCAAAATAAAATATTTTAGCGCCCCCAACGCGATCAGCCGGAAGGTTTCTTCTGCTTCGTGTTCCGGCAATCCTTCGAGTTTGCCAAGTTCTTCGGAAGTTTTCCGGGCTACATGCACCATTTCTTCAATAAGGTCATCTGCATCGACAACAGTTCCTTCGCGCGATTTCATTTTGCCGTTCGGGAGTTCAACCATTCCGTACGAAAAGTGGTGCAGGCCTTTTCCCCATTCAAACCCGAGTTTATCGAGCAGGATGGAAAGTACCTGGAAATGATAATTTTGCTCGTTGCCAACCACATAAATCATTTTGTCGATCGTATAGTCGTTGAACCGTTCCTTGGCAGTGCCAATATCCTGGGTCATATAGACCGATGTGCCGTCGCTGCGCAAAAGTATTTTATGGTCGAGGCCATCGGCAGTCAGGTCGGCCCATACCGAGCCATCTTCCTTTTGGTAGAAAATGCCTTCATTCAATCCTCTCATAACTTCATCACGACCAATGATGTAAGTTTCTGATTCGTAATATATTTTATCGAAGTCGACGCCCATTTTTTTATAGGTTACATCGAATCCTTTATAAACCCAACCGTTCATGGTTTTCCAAAGCCCGATGGTTTCCGGGTCTTTGTTTTCCCATTTCCGCAGTAATTCGCGGGCAGCAACAATGGACGGGGCATTTTGCTCAGCATCATCATTACCCATTCCGCTTGCGACTAAACCGGCAATTTCTTTTTTGTATTCTTTATCGAATAAAACGTAGTATTTGCCTACCAAATGGTCGCCTTTCATTCCCGATGATTCGGGTGTTTCGCCGTTGCCCCATTGTTGCCAGGCCAGCATCGATTTGCAAATATGGATGCCCCGGTCGTTCACAATATTGGTTTTTACAACCCGGTTCCCGTTTGCCTTTAAAATTTCGCAAAGTGAATAACCCAGCAAATTGTTACGGATATGTCCCAGGTGCAATGGCTTGTTGGTGTTGGGCGACGAATATTCGACCATTACCAGAGGCGATTCGTCACTGGCTTTTTTGAAGCCGAAATCAGGATTAGCGTATGCATTATTTAATACTGAAAGCCAATAGGATGAAGAGATGCCAAGGTTCAGGAACCCTTTCACTACATTAAATTTATCGATCTCATTTATATTCTGAAGCAGGTAATTACCCAAGTCTTCAGCAGTTTGTTCCGGCGATTTTTTTGAGAAACGTAAAAAGGGAAACACTATGACAGTCAGGTCACCTTCAAACTCTTTGCGGGTAATCTGCACCTGAACACTTTCTACGGGCATTTTTTGTTCGTATAATTTCTCAACAGCTTCAAGTACTTTATCGCGAATAATGAGGTCAATAGTCATTTTATCCTGAATTTTAAAATTGCGTGGCAAAGATAAGATTTTCCGGGGAATGAAGTGAAGCCCGGATAAATGAAAAACCCCATCCGTAAGGACAGGGTTTTTCTACAGAAAAAATGTATTTCTATTTTAAAATCATGATCATAAATTCAACCCGGCGGTTCTTTTGCCTTCCTTGGTCAGTTGCATTGGTATCGGCAGGTTTGCTTTCCCCGAATGCTTTTGTTTGATGGATAATGGAGGCGCTGATTCCCTTGCTGGTGAGATATGCTATAACCGAATCGATCCTTCTTTGAGAAAGTTTCATATTGTAGTCTTCATCAGCCGTGTCATCGGTATGTCCGTAAACATCCAATAAATAATTCGAATTGCTTTTTAATATGCTTACAATGTTGTCAAGTTTCTTCTTCGAATAATCAGTAATATAGCTCTGGTCGATTACGAAATAAACCGGTTCAATTTTCTGATCTATTTTGGCTGGGATACGTTCTGCTTCTTTTGCTTTGTCTTTCTTTGGACAGCCTTTTTCTTCGGCAACTCCTGCAACGGTAGGACATGCATCTTCTGCATCTACAATTCCGTCTCCGTCACTGTCAAGTGGACAACCTTTTGCGTCAACTTTCCATCCTTTTGGTGTATCCGGACATTTATCGTCTTTGTCAGTAACCCCGTCTCCGTCTGAATCCGGACAACCTTTAAACTGTTTTATTCCGGCAACATCCGGGCATTCATCGTCTTTGTCTGCAATTCCGTCGCCATCTTTATCAGGGCAGCCTTTGAGTGCAGGAACTCCGGCAACAGTAGGACAATCGTCCTGATAATCGGCAATTCCGTCGCCGTCGGTATCAATTGGACAGCCTTTTTCATCAACCTGAACTCCGGTGGGAGTTTCCGGACATTCGTCTTTACGATCGGTAACTCCGTCACCGTCCGAGTCTTTGGCTTTACCCAGTGTGATTACCAGTCCTGTTTTTACTCTGCGGAATTTGTCGTTTCCGTCCAGTAATGCGGTAGCTTCGTCAAAATTGTCTTCCGTCGTATTAATTTGTCCATATTCAAGAGTCCAGCTTACTTTTTCTGAAATCCGGACCTTGGTTCCAACTCCAACGTAAAAATCCAGGGCTCCCATATTTTTGTCGTATGGAGTAGTGCCATTTGCAAGACTAAGACCATAGACATTTCCTCCAAGATAACCGAAACCCAGCGCACCGAAGGGTTGAATCAATGCGTCTTCTTTAAAAATGTATCCGTTGTTCAGTTTGTAACGTAAATCTAATCCGACGTTAAAAAAACGTGCCTGAAATCGGTTTGCCTCGGTGAGTAGAGGACCGGCTTCGTCAACCAGATTATAGTCAAGATGCAAAACTCCATCAAAAGATGGATTTAGATATCGAATTAAACTTAAGCCAACACCGTTCTTCCAGTCGTTAAACTTGTTGAACTGGTCTCCCAGATCACCTTTGTACTGCAACGTGCCAAATTCAATTCCCAAAGCCCACTTATTATCTGCATTTTGTGCAAATAAACCAAAGGTGGAAAGAAAAAAAACAAGATATAAAGCTGTTCGTTTCATAATTATGAGGTTTATATTTACGACAATTTACAATTTTTTTTAATGTTATTAATAACATATTCTGAAAATGATCCCTGTTCTATTTTTTTTTTTCATGATCCATGCTTTTTACTTTACTGAAACTGGTATCGTATAATAGATATTTTTTTCCATTTTTGTATAAAATAAAAGAGCATTGTATACCATAATTGACATTGAAACAACAGGAATAACTACGAAGTCCGGTAAAATTACTGAAATAGCAATATTTGTACACAATGGGCAGGAAATAGTTAATTCTTTTTTAACATTGATAAACCCTGAATGTCATATTCCTTATTTTATTACGAAACTGACAGGTATTGATGATGAAATGGTGAAGGATGCCCCTCGCTTTTATGAAATTGCAAAGAAAGTGATTGAACTGACGGCCGGAAATATTTTTGTTGCACACAATGCTAGCTTCGATTATAGATTTATTCAGGAAGAATTCAGCCGTTTGGGGTATGATTTTAAACGCAAAACCATGTGCACTGTTAAACTCGGACGGAAATACCTTCCCGGACATGCGTCGTATTCGCTGGGGAAATTATGCAGCGACCTGGATATTACTATTGACGGTCGGCACCGGGCAGCAGGCGACGCTCTGGCAACCGTTAAATTATTTGAAATCCTGCTCGAAAAACATGAACAGGCAAGCAGAATAACCAGAAATGCCCAAACCCGACTATTTTAAAAATAACTTGATCCGTCCCAGCAGTGGGTACAAAGCTTTTCTTTTGGAAGACCAATTGCTTCTACCAGATCGTCGAGTTTTTGAAACTTGAGTGTGGTCAGATCCAGATTTTTGCGTATTTGTTCAACCATTGCGGCATATTTTGGGCTATTGCTGTCGGAATATTCGGCCATGTCAATGTCCGTTTTTCCTTCAAGTTGGTTAACGGCTTTGTGGGTTGCCAGATCAAGGTTCGATCGCGAACGGCTGAAATTCAGAAATTCGCAGGGATAGGTGAGGGGAGGGCAGGCAATACGCATGTGCACTTCTTTGATCCCTGCGGCATGCAAATCGTGGACATTGTCTTTTAACTGAGTACCGCGAACAATCGAATCGTCAAGGAAAATGCCCCGGTTTCCCCTGATTACCGAAACGTTGGGTATGAGTTTCATTTTGGCAACAAGGTCGCGCATATTTTGGTTCTGAGGCATAAAACTTCGGGGCCAGGTTGGCGTGTATTTCGAATACGGACGTTTTAGCGGAATTTTCTTTTCATTGCTGTAACCCATAGCATGCCCCACTCCTGAATCGGGTATCCCGGCAACAAAGTCGGCTTCGGTTGTGTCGTTGTGGGCAAGCGCTGCACCGCAACGGTAGCGGCATCCATCAACATTAATGCCTTCGTAAAACGATGGAGGATAACCATAATATACCCAGAGGAATGAACAAACCTGCATTTTTTCATTCGGTTTGCGCAACTGAGTATGGCCATCGGCCGTTACGTGAACAACTTCGCCCGGGCCAAGGTATTTTTCAATTTCGAAACCGAGGTTCGGAAAAGCGCAGGTTTCAAATGCAAGGGCAAAAGCGCCTTCTTTTTTTCCGATGATAATTGGTGTGCGTCCCAGTTTGTCGCGTGCAGCGATAATCCCGTTTTCAGTAAGAATTAATATGGAACAGGAACCTTTCACAAGGTTATAGACATTTTCAATTCCTGAAGCAAAATCTTCGCCTTCTGCAATAAGCATGGCAACCAGCTCTGTCGGGTTTACCGACCCCTGACTGGTTTCCGAAAATGTGCGCCGCAACCGCATGTAACGTTCTTCCAGTTCATCAAGGTTGACAATTTTGCTTACAGTTGCTACTGCATATCGTCCCAAATGGGAGGTCACCAGTATTGGTTGTGCTTCGTTATCGCTGATGACACCAATGCCGCTGGTTCCCTTGAATCCGGCCATATCATTATCGAATTTATTTCTGAAGTAGCCGTCTTCAAGGCTGTGGATGGCTCTCTGAAAACCTTTTTCTTCTGAAAGAAAAGCCATTCCGGCACGTTTGGTGCCTAAATGTGAATGATAATCAGTGCCGTAGAATACATCGGCAACACAATCGTTTTTCGAAACACTTCCAAAAAATCCGCTCATACCAATAGTTTTAATTGCAAAATTAAGAGGATATAAAAATAACAGATATGTCCTTTCAAAAAGGCTTTCGTTAATAACTGGCGGGTAATTGTTAATAGAAATGTAAAGGAAGTTTGCCCGACGTTTATTTCAGGTATAAATTGCTGTCGCCGTAACTTAGGAACCGATAATTGTTTTGTAGTGCATGGTTGTAAACGGTTTTCCAGTTTTCGCCCAGAAATGCGGAAACCAATAGCAACAGCGTACTTTGTGGCTGGTGAAAATTGGTCAGCATCCCGTCGATTATCGTGAATTCGTAGCCCGGCACAATAATGATTTCGGTGGAAGCCGAAAAATGGTCGGTTTGCCTGCTTTTCATGAACGAAAGAATGGCCTGCAGCGACTCGTTTACTTCTATTTTTTTTGTACCCTGATAGGGTTCCCACTGCGAAATCTTCAGGTTCGAAATATCAGAAACTGAACCTGTGGTAATCTGGGTTCCGAGCCAGTAGATGCTTTCGAGGGTGCGGATAGTGGTAGTTCCCACGGCGATGCGGGGGCCCCGGTGTTTCAATAACCGTTCGATCAGTTGTTGCGGAATGTATATTTGTTCGGCGTGCATCCGGTGTGCTTCGATGGTTTCTGATTTTACGGGCTGAAAAGTCCCGGCGCCGACATGCAGCGTCAATTCTTCGGTTTGATAACCTTTTTCACGGATTCGCTGAAAAACTTCTTCGGTAAAATGAAGCCCGGCCGTGGGTGCAGCCACCGAACCTTTTATTTTTGAATAGACGGTTTGATAACGTTGCAAGTCCGATTCCTCGGTTTCTCTGTTCAAATAGGGAGGAATGGGAAGGATTCCCGCGTGTTCGATAATTTTTGAAAATTCGAAATGGACATTGTTCCAGATGAACCGAATAATGTTGTCTTGCCGGTCGGAACTGATTTTTTCGGCACAAAGCTCAACGTTTTCTCCTTCAATAATAATCGATTTTTTTAGTGTTCCTTCTTTCCATTTTTTCAGATTGCCAATCATGCATTTCCAGGTACACGTTTTGGTTTGCTGAAAAGCAATCTGGTAATCGGATGGTTCGTGCGGGTCGAGACAGAATATTTCGATGCGGGCGCCGGTTTCTTTTTCGAACAAAAGCCTTGCCCGAATGACTTTGGTATTATTGAAAATCAGCAGGCTGTTTGTGGGCAATAAATCGGGAAGTTCACTGAAAATGCGGTCTTCAATCGAATGGTTTTTCCATACCAGTAATTTCGATTGGTCGCGCTGTGGCAGCGGGTATTTCGCAATTTTTTCATCCGGAAGAGGATAATTAAAATCGCTGATTGAAATACTGCCCGGGTTTATATTGTTGAAATTTCCCATAATTCTGGCCGCAAATGTAAAGATTCTGCCGGGTAGCACAAAATACTTCGTACTTTTGACAAAAATTGGAAATACATGATACAGATTGGTGACAAAGTGAAATTTCTGAATGCAGTTGGTGGTGGAACCGTGACTGGCTTCTCAGGAAAAAATATGGTAAATGTGGAAGACAACGATGGTTTTGAAGTACCGGTACTCATTTCGCAACTGGTATTGGTTGACGACCGGCGGGACGAAAAGCCGGATGCCGGTCAAACGAAACGTGAATCGCAGAGTCAGGTTCAGAATAAACCAGAAGATAATTCTGCTGAACGAATTATTGTTGAAACCAGCGATGCCCCGGAGTTTTATTTTGCTTTTGTTCCTGAAAACGCAGCCAATCCCATTGCCGGGGAAATGAAAGCGTATTTGGTAAATGGCAGCAATTTTACGGTTTTGTACAACTACAGTCATTTGAATGAAGGCGAATATTCGAGTGTGAAATCGGGCAAACTGGAAGCCGGTACAAAACTATTGCTGGAAAGTTTTTCGCAGAATGAATTGAACGATCTGCCTGATTTCTATTTCCAGTTGCTGTTTTTCCGCGAAAAATCAAAAAACTGCGAACTGCCGGTTTTCAAACGGATAAAAATCAGTCCGGTGAAATTTTACAAGGAAAAAAGTTTTCAGCGAAGCGTGTATTTTTCGACCGGCGCCCTTTTAATCCCGATCAGTAATTCCGATTTTGAAGACGAATTGCAGGATTTGACCAGCCAGGAAATACACAAGGTGATTCGCGAAAAGCAGGAGCCGAAGGTTAAAAAGCAGTTGAACCTGAATCCCGATTTGGTGGAAGTTGACCTTCATATACACGAATTGCTGGACGACAACCGTGGCCTTTCGAACCACGAGATGCTTGAAATACAGATGAAAACATTTCGCGAAAAGTTAGATGAAGCAATAAAAAACGGAATCAAACGGATTGTTTTTATTCATGGTTTGGGCAACGGTACGTTGAAACAGGAAATTCGCAAAGAGCTTTCCCTGAAATTCAAAAAATATGCTTTTCAGGACGCCAGTTTCCAGGAATACGGCTTCGGGGCGACCATGGTTATTCTGAGGAAATAGCAGTGATCAGTCTCAGTCTCAGTCTCAGTCTTGGCTTGCAGAAAGGCTGTTAGCAACCTTTAGCAATTCAACAATTCAACAACATAACAATTCAGCAATATAACAATTCATCCATTCTCAACTTCTCAACCCGGGTTCATCATCCGAAAAGTTTACTACTTTTGCAGCCGCAGGCCGCTCTATCGCTTTTCCCGGGCAACCGGGGGAGGAGGAAAGTCCGGGCAACGAAGGGCACCATGTTTCCTAACGGGAAGGCAGGCGAAAGTTTGCAGTAAGGTAACAGAAAATAACCACCCCGAGTAATCGGGGAACGGGTGAAAAGGTGAGGTAAAAGCTCACCGGTTCCGGTGGAGACACCGGGAGCCGTACCTCTCATGGGTTGCAAAGCCAAATATATTACGATTTGTCGGGTAACCGGCAAGCAGGGCTGCCCGCCTTGTTTTCAGCAATGAATGTCGTAAGGGGTAGGCTGCTTACGATCATGTCAGCAATGGCATGGCCAGATAAATGATAGAGGTTTTGTTTCGGCAACGAGGCAGAATACAGAACCCGGCTTACAGGCCTGCGTTTTTTATTTTTTTTCAGAATAAAAGTGGTTGTGTAGAAACTACAACCGGTTGCTCAATTCTGCATGATTTCTTTTTCAATAAGTTTTACTCCTCTGACAATCTCTTCATTGCTTTTGATCAAAACCTTATTTTTTCGGAACAATCGTCTTATTTCTTGTTTTTGTTCAGGAAACATTTTAATAAAAGACTGGTTTTTTAGTGTAAATTTTACAATTCTTTTATCGGGAAGTACGAGATAATAATTCTTTGTAAGCACAAATTTCAAATCGCGCAAAATATTATTTTTATCATAGTATGGAGTTATTTTTTGCTCAATGGTTTTGTACCAAAGTAAAACCGACAATTTTCCTTCGTGCAGGATGCTGAAATAACGATCGTCTTTTGAATATTTATTGAAAGAGATCTTGCGAAAATGTTCGGTGTGTCCGTCTTCGAAATTTAGATTGAATTCGGAAATTGCATGTTTATCGAGCATGATTGTTGAACCAACCCGTCTGTTGTATTCAACGAGTTCGTCAAGATGACTGTTTAATCTCAGTTTCAGATTATCGTAACGATCACCGTTCTCAAGTACCACATCTCCGGTACACCATTCATTGGTTAAAAACTTTGAATCGTTAAACGCAGGTTCTTGGTAATACTTTTTACCCTGAAGTTTATAATTCAGCGAATTTGATTCCGTAGAAAGAGGTATCCGTTTATTATGAAGTTCCTGAGCTTGGGCGCTTTCACAGAACAGACCCGTCAGGCAAACAAACAGAACTAAGTATACTTTTTTCATCTGGTTTCAAGTATTTTTCGGGTGTATAAAATTTGGTTTTGACGGGTAATTGCAATTACACGTATCACAATATTTCCTTTGATATCGGATGTCTGAAAGGAGAATTCGTTTAAAGTTTTTATCTGGTCAGTGCTGTTTCTGTAATATGTTTTTCTAAAATCGGGCAAATTTGATTTTCCCTTTGGCGTTTCGTCGAATCTCCGGCTGACAGGAGTTTGCAGGCATGGGTAGCTGAATAGTTGCATACCCGGAGTATTTTCGATCCAGCTTAGCGAATGGTTCTTTGAATATACTGCCAGCACTCCCTGGAACGCGATGTCTCCAAAATAGCGTTCATAAAAAACTTCATCTATTTTTTTGATGTCACTGCTCCCCATTTTCGAGAAAACATGCGGATCAAAAACAGGGATACCGTCCAGTAGTTTTAACGGTTCTTCGTTAAACATGTAATTGCTCCCGTAATTGTACATCCAGATGGAAGTTTCATCCTTTTTTTCCCTGTACTGAACTCCGTGAAGCAGTTCCCGGGAGACTTCAGTGAAATTTGGGAGGTCGGTAAAAAGTTCAGGATATACGGTTGTAGTTGGCTCTCCGTAAAACGGGTATTTAAATTCAACAGGAATAGAGAAAGGTGCTGTTGGCGGTAATTTGTAACCAAAAAAAAGCTTTTCAAAGTAGGATGCATTAATAACGGCTTCGGCAAAATTTTTCTGCTCATAAGTGAATGGTTTGGGGTCCGTTACTGGAAGTTCCTCGGTTTCAATATAGTTTTCAAATAGCTTTATTTCGCATTCACCACAGTTTTCAGAACGTGCCTGAAGTACCAGGTTTCCGGTACCTGTTGCATTTTGCAGAAAGAAGGAAAACATTCCGGCTGAGTCGGAAACACAATAATCGAAATAGGGGATTGTATCGGGAATACTTAATAATACAATTGCTCTGGCAACATTTGCCTGATTGGTTTTCGAAAAAACTTTTCCATTCACCAGTACCCCGTCTTTTTCCGGCATCGATACGGAAGTATTGCTACCCTTTTTCTCCATTGCAGGGATAAATGCCGGGTTCCAATCTTCAGACGAAGGGTCAGACAGGCCGACCGTGATGATCAATCGTGACAAATTGGAACATTCGCTGGCCGGAATTTCAATTTTTACATTCACATTTTCACGGGCGCCAATTGTGTCCTTATCTGTTGATATATGAACATTTTCGAATTTCGAAAACTGTTGAATTCCGCTGGTTTCAGGAGTCTTTATTTGAATGAACTCTTCGTCAAACCGGTTGTAAACAGTTAGCAGGCGCTGGTAAATTGTTTGCCGGGGTCCATTGGTAAATGCTTTCAGCAGATAAATCCCTGTCGACAACGAATCCGGAATTGGCAGATACCCCTCTCCCTGTTCGTTTTTGCATAAAACAGCGACACTGGTAATATGCCGGTTACCGGTATCATCCAGTTGAAGATGTACAACATTGTTTCCTGCATTCTCCTGTTCATGAACTATGACCGTACTGAACCATACCGTGTCGCCCGATACGTACGAATTTTGATCGGGGAATATATACACCTTGTCCTGTGCTTGTGTAAGCTGTGCAAATGCAAGTGCCAACAATAGCAGACGAAGTGAGTTTTTGTATTTTTTTAGATACATCATCCGGTGATTTTAAAAATTAATATTCCCAGAAATCGGGAGGAGTGTTTTTTATATTGCCAGCCGAAGGGATATCGTGAAACTCAGAAATGGTTCGTATTGAAAATGTAGTTTTTTTATTGTAGTATTTTAACAGGTAACGGTATTGTTTGTGTGACGCAATTTCAAAATTTCCAAGTACCACTTTCTCCGGGTTATTCGAGCAGGTGATATTTCCTTCAACCTGTACATATATCGGGTCGAATATTTTTCCTTCGGCTTCCAGTTGATTCTTTAAATCAGAATAGTATTCGTGTGCAGCTTCTGTAATTCCGTATTGGTCGATTATATAAATCCATCCGGCAAAATCCTGTGTGTCGGCAATAAGTTCATAGTAGTTTTGGTTGAAAAATTCGAGACGGTGCTTTTTAATATCCTTTTCAGAGCTGTATTCAGGGGGCCCGGCAATATTAAAAGTTCCTGAAAGGGAATACGTTCTCCAGCAGTAAATGGGCTTCTTAATGGTTGTACCCATAAAAGGAACACTATAATAATCCTTAAACTGGAGTATTTTTTGTCCGCTAAACCTGTAATGGTTGAGTTTTCCGTCGTAATATATGTCTGTAAATATTTGCAGTCCCGTTTTTGTAAATATATCTTCATCTGAGTCTGCTGCGCCTGAAGTAATTGTTCGGGTATCAAATGCCCCGTATATTGAATCAATAGAAGGAATTGCCGGTACTGTTTGGATTTCAGAAATATAGGTATCGTCATCCAGTTCAATGCTGAGGTAATAACTTCGTTTGTTGTCAAGAAGTCCGTTTAGGCGATATGTGCCAGCGCTTTTTTCCGTTAGATCAATTGTTTTTCCAAGGTCGTCAACCAGCTTGATTTTTGCTCCTGTAACTGCAGGATAGGTCTTGTATTTGCTGTTGAAATTCAATGTTTTGTACAGATAAATGTCGTTCTGTTCTTTTCCTGAAACGAGGATCGCCTCCACTACCAGCAGATCGTCAACATTGTCGAGATCGGGAATGTATATTTTTTCGCAGGAAATAAAAGCGGCTATAATCAGCAATAGATATATAAATTGTTTGGCCATATCAAAAAGTAAAATTGTAGGTTAATGAAGGTACAGGAACGCCAATTACTGAAAGGCTGAACAGCGAGTAGCTGTCGTAGTTGGTCTCAGCGTTGCCCACAGTTTTCCGGTAATATACCGAATACGGGTTTTTCCGTCCGTACAGGTTGTAAACCGAGAAGGTCCAGCTTCCTTTCCACATGCGTTTCCTGCGAAGGTTTTCATCGAATGTAATGGAAAAGTCGAAACGGTGATAGGGAGGCATCCGGTATTTGTTGCGATCGGAGTAATACACGAGCGTTTCACCTCCGTACTGGTACGTTAATTCAGGAAGGGTAACCGGCCTCCCCGAGATAAGAACGAAATTACCTGAAATGCGCCAGCGGCGGCTAATGTTGTAGGTTGCAACAGCGGATAAATCGTGTGGTTTGTCGTAGATTGAAGAGAAATATTTTCCATCGTTGATCATTTCATCATCAAAATCGCCGGTTGTTTTTCGCATGGTGCGTGCATATACGTAATTGAGCCATCCGGTCAACCGTCCCTGATTTTTATTCAGCGAAAATTCAATGCCATACGAATAGCCATTGGAGGGAACCAGATCGGTTTCCAGATGTTTGTTCATGATTATTTGTGCCCCGTTCTTGTATTCAATCAGGTTTTGCAGGTTCTTATAGTAAACTTCAGCCGATAAATTGTAGCCTTTTACCAGGTTGTTGTTGGAAGCTCCGATTGCAAACTGGTCGTTGATGAGTGGTTTCAGGTGGTAATCGCTGGTTTTCCATATTTCGGCAGGTGAAATAACCGCATTGTTACTGATTTGGTTGATATACTGCCGCGTGCGCTGGTAACTCATTTTTAGCGAATACCCGTTTTGTGTTTCATAATTCAGGGCGAGCCGGGGTTCAATGCCTCCATACGATTTTACAATCTCGCCTTTCCCAAAAACAAGCGAATCGACCACAGAACCGGGAGTTTTTGCCTTATTTTCATCGTAAAGCAGTTCTGTTTTGGGCCCAATAAGTGCAAAATGGCTGTATCGCAAGCCAAGGTTGACCGTTAGCCCGGGCAGGACGTCAAACTCGTCGCTCAGGTAATATGCTCCTTCAAACGCATTTTCACGTTTTAGCTGATTGGTAATAACTACGGTCGTATCGGCATACGGCGATATTTTTCCCGGGTCGTTTAAATAGTAAATGGCATTGATTCCGGTATGGATACTATGGCGGGGATGCGGTTGCCAGAAAACATCATATTTCAACGAATTATATTGAATCCGGTTATCCAGGTAGTAGGCTTCGTAATCTTTTCCATCAGCATAATCCGTTAATTTGAATTTATAATTACTGTACGAAAGATTCAGTTCCCCGCTGAGCCCGTCTCCGTATTTGTTGTGCGTTTCAAAATTGAACAAGTCGTTCCCGTAGTTATTTACCGATTGGGCGCTGGTGCTGAATTCATCACTGCTGGTGTAGCCCATCACATTCATCCAGTTGTTCCGGTTAAAGCGGTATGATACCTTCCCACAGAAATCGTAAAAATTAGTCACGCTGTTCGAAACATCGGGATCGGGAACTTTCCCAAGCACCCAGTCGGTGTACGACATACGTCCGGCTGCCAGAAACCGGAGCTTTTTGTCTTTGGTGACCGGGCCTTCAAGGGTCAGTCGGGAATTGATTATCCCCAGTCCTCCATACATTTTAATGGCTTTGTCGTTGCCTTCTTTTATGTCGATTTCCATGATTGAAGATACCCTTTCGCCAAAGCGGGCAGGCAGGCCACCCTTGAAAACACGTAGATTATCAACCACATCAGGATTAATCATCGATAAAAAGCCAAACAGGTGAGAAGTATTGAAAACCGGAGAACCATTCAGCAAAACCAGGTTTTGATCGGAGTTGCCGCCCCTTACATTGAATCCCGAGGCCAGTTCACCAACCACCTGGATGCCGGGCATCATGGCAATACTTTTAATCACATCCCTTTCGCCCATCAGCAACGGAAGGTTTTTAATGGCTTTTGCATTCATTTGTACCATGCTCATTTGGGTACGGGATGAATTCGATTCATCAGCAACAACAGTTATTTCACCCAGGTTATGAGTTTCTTCGAACAATTCAAATTCTGCTGAACCCGATTCAATCAGTTTTATTTTACGTTCATTTTCCTGAAAACCCATGAACGAAATTTTTAGCACATGATCGCCGGTGGGTATTTCCAGTTGAAAATTACCTTCTTTGTCGGTCGTAGCGCCTTTTCCCAGTCGGGTGTTGTAAACTACAGCTCCGGGCAGAGAGTTACCGGTTTTACCATCTAAAACTTTTCCGGCAATTTTTCCGGTTTTGTAGCGTCCCATGTTAATTGGGTCGCCAATGACAAGGATTTGATCGATGCCCTCAGATTTTGACCGTGTGTCGATATTTCGCGGAAAAATGATCAAAGCATGATCCTGAAAAATCTCATAATTAAGCTCGTGCCCGGTAAAGACGCTGTTCAGCGCTTTGATTAAAGGGGTATCACTAAAATTAGTGTTAACGGTATAGGGCTCAATCCACGAATCTTTGTAAAATGATTTTACACCGTATTGGTTTTCGAGTGTTTTTAAAAACGAAACCATCGGAACATTCCTGAAATTGCCGCTGATTTTAATTTCCTCAATAGGTTGGGAAAGAACATTCCACGGAATAATACAAAGAAGGATTATTCCTGCAAGAATCGATTGGGAGCAGGTTTTCTGTTTCAAGTTATTCGTTTTGATAGCTTTATTTTGATACGTATCTCATCTGAATTTTTGATTACACAATTATGCAGTATTTATTTTTCATATCAATCATTTATATGAAAAAAGATATGTTGTTTTATGCAATCAAAACATGAAAACACCCTAACTGTTCACAGAAAATTTTTATTCAGAAATTCCTGAAATTTTTCTTTGTACTGGTCACTGACCGGAATGTAGGTTTTCCCGAAAACAATACGGCTGCGCTCAATTACTTCAATACGGTTGAGGTTGACGATGAACGAACGGTGTACCCGCATGAATTGCTCCGAAGGTAGTTTTTGTTCGAGCGATTTCACCGAGTTGAGTGAAAGTATTGGTTTGCTTTCCGATTGCAGGTAAACTTTTACATAGTCTTTCAACCCTTCGATATACAAAATATCGTTGAAATTGATACGGCGGATTTTGTATTCCGACTTCAGGAACAAAAACTGGCTGTTGGCTTCCAGCGAAGGAAGTGCGGAGTGTTCCTGTTCCATTTCAATCAGTTTTTTTGCTTTTTGCACGGCAACCAGAAATTCCGGATAGCTGAACGGTTTCAGCAAATAATCAACGGCATTCACTTTAAAACCTTCCAGCGCATATTTTTCGTAAGCTGTGGTGAAAATTATTTTGGGCGCATCCTGGAGTATTTTTGTGAATTCAAGTCCGGTGAGGTCGGGCATCTGAATGTCCAGCATAATCAGGTCGATCATTTCTTTTTCCAGAAACTCAACGGCATCCAGCGGGTTGTCGAACTGGCCTGCCAGTTCCAGAAACGGCGTTTTCCGGATGTAATCGCTTACCAGTTTGAGTGCAAGCGGTTCATCGTCGATGGCTATGGTGCGTATTTTTGTCATGTTGCAGGTTTTATTTCCAGTTGAAGATTGACGATAAATTCGTCGGTTGTTTTGTCAATTTTAAGATGATGATACCCGGGGAAAAGCAGGTTCAGCCGTTTTTTTACATTGTCTAGCCCGATCCCCGAATGTTGTCCGTCGCCTGCATGACTGCTTGTGCCGATACTGTTTCTTGTCAGAAATGAAATATGCTTGTCTTCAACCGTCATTTTAATATCGATAAATGAATGTTCGCGATAACTGACCCCGTGTTTGAAAGCATTTTCAACAAAAGGTATAAACAGAAGCGGCGGGATACTGAAGTTTTCGGCATTTTCAGGGAACGAAACAGACAGTTCTACTTTATCGTTCAAACGCAGCTTCATCAGATCAATGTAGTGGTTCATAAAGCTGATCTCATCGCTCAGTTTCGATTCGCCGTTTTCTGATTCATATAACAGGTAACGCATTAGTTTCGACAGTTTCAGAACTGCTTCCTGTGCTTCTGAAGTGTTGATACCGATCAGCGAATAGATGTTGTTCAGTGTGTTAAAAAAGAAATGCGGGCTGATCTGGTTTTTCAAAAAGGCAAGTTCCGAATTTAGTTTTTCCTTTTCCAGTTCTTTTTGCTTTTTCTCGTTTTGTTTCAACTTTTCCATTACACCAAGGCCAATTGCAAAACCTGAAATCAGAGTAGAAACGAGAAGATGGTTGTAAAACCGAAAAAGTTCCTTCGGCGGACGTAATCCTTTTTCCTTGTCAGCCAGATTCTTAAATGCCTCGCGAAACTTTTCTTCCTCTGCCGGGTCATGCAGAAAATAATCGATGATAAAAGAAGTCAGAAAATAGGTTGCCAGGATCAACCCTATTAATAGGATGAAATAAGCCATTTTCCGCTCCTGAAGAAAAAATTTCGGAACCAGCCATAAATAACCAATATAAAAAATGATTGCAGCCGATAGGCTATGTACATAAAACTGGTAGAGCCTGTGTTGACTGCCGCCCCCACCAAATGAGTTACTCAGGTAAAGCGGAATTATAGTAAGGATGATCCAGGCAATTATATGGAGCCCTATGGCGATCTTTTTATCAGGTATTGATCTTGGTTTGAACATACGATTTCATTTTTATCAAAGATAATTATTTCAGAGGTCAATGGCTCGTGAAGTGGTACTTTCCACGCCTAAAAAGACTGTAAGACAGCGACAGTTTTGCGTTTTTTCAATTTGCCGATCGTGTTTTTGATAAAAGGAAGGCGCAACAAAAATCCAATGGTGAGAACAATCGCATACGGAAGCCAGTCACCGTGTTTGAGCAGCGATACATGCACGACAGCCAGAATGCTGGCCAGGTATGCAAGCTGGTGAATCTTCTTCCATAAATTCCGCAGAAATTTCATCGATTTTCTATTGGATGTAATGGCAAGTACCAGCATGATCAGGGTTGCTGTCAGTCCCAGGATGTATCCAAGTTCTTCGAATGTTTCAATCAGGCTCCGGTCGATACAGAAAAAAAGAAAGTGCAGAAACGCATAGGTAAATGCTGCTATTCCGGTTGCCTGCCTTACATATAAACTTGGTTTTATACGGGTTAATATTGAGAATGGCGTAAGGCTCAGCACCACAACAAGCCAGCGGATTGCCCATTCTCCTGTTTCCTTTACGGCCCTATGTGCACCCGAAACTTCGCGGGGCAACTCGCCGGGCTGTCTTCCCGGAACGGTAAATGTTTCTATTGAAATCCATGATCCGGTTCCTGAAAAGTCGAAACTGAAAATGCTCATAATTTCGATGAAAGGCAGTAATCCAATGATAGTTACTGTGACCCATCCCCAGTTTTTCTTTATCCAGTTCATATTTTCTGTATTAATAGTTAATTATTTTGATTTTTTTATTCATACCGCAGCGCATCAATCGGGTTCAGGCTTGCTGCTTTGCGCGCCGGGTACCATCCAAAAAAGATACCGATGGCCGAGCAAACGATAAACGAGAACACAACTGCCGAAGTCATTATTACCACCGGCCAGTTCATTACCGATGACACAATATACGATGCCAGTATTCCGAGCAGAATGCCGATAACGCCGCCGGAAATACTCAGCATGATCGATTCAACGAGGAACTGCATCATGATGTCGGTTCCGCGGCCGCCAACCGACAGGCGAAGTCCTATTTCCTTGGTTCGTTCGGTTACCGAAACGTACATGATATTCATAATGCCAATACCGCCCACCAACAGAGAGATGCCTGCAATTGCACCCAGTAAGGTCGTCATCATGTCGCTGATGGAAGTAAATGTTTGCACCAGCTCCGATTGCGACCGGATTCGGAAATCGTCGGTTTCGCCGTCCTTTATTTTATGGGTCCGGCGCAAGGTTTCGGTGAGCTGTTCAATGGCCAGGTCATTTTCATCTTCCGATACGGCTGAAGCAAATATTCCCTGGATGTGGGTGATCGACAGAATTCGCTTTTGCACGGTTGTATAGGGCGACAGAATAATGTCGTCCTGGTCCTGTCCCATGCCGTTTTCTCCTTTTTCCTCCAAAATCCCGATTACTTTAATCGGAATATCGTTGAACCGAATGGATTTGCCAATCGGATCTTCTCCTTTTTCGAAAAGGTTGTCAATAATGGTTTGCCCGATTAAACACACTTTTGCATAAGTTTGTACTTCCTGATCCGAGAATATCCTTCCCGATGACAATGCGTATTTTCGTATATCGAGGTATTTTTCGTTCACTCCGTAAATGCTGCTGGGCCAGTTTTTGTTTCCGTAAACCACCTGTCCGCGCGAGCTTACCTGAGACGAAACGGCGCTGATTGCGGTACATTCTTTTTCCACTGCTGCCACATCGCTCAATTTCATGCTTTGGGCATCGCTGTTTCCCATTTGTACGCCGCCCCGTTGCTCGGAACCAGGCATGGCAAAAATCATGTTGGTTCCCATGCCTGACATTTCATCCTGAATGCTTTTCTTCGAACCTTGTCCGATAGCCAGCATGGCGATTACCGAAGCTACGCCGATAATAATGCCCAGCATAGTAAGGAATGCCCTGAATTTATTCCGTCGCAGGGCGTTCGTCGCTATTTTTAAAGTATTTGTGTAGTTCATCGTTTTAAATTATTTGATTCATATCCGCGATGCCGATCCTCAATCCACTATTCTCGTATTCAAAAATTTCCTATTTATCTAAAATCTAGTATCTAACATCTCATATCTCATTCTTCTCCGTTTTCCTCAACTGGCAGGTTTTTTAGCATTTCTGCTGCGTTGAGCCGGTCTTTTACCATTTCTTCACGGATAATATGCCCGTCGCGGAACATCACGTTGCGGGTCATAAAACGTGCGATATCGGCTTCGTGCGTGACAAAAACAATGGTTTTCCCTTTCTCATTCAAATCCTGAAGAAGCGCCATAATTTCGTAGGAAGTGTGGGTGTCGAGGTTACCGGTGGCTTCGTCGGCAAGAATAACCACCGGGTCGTTCACCAGCGAACGCGCAATGGCAACCCGTTGCTGCTGCCCGCCCGAAAGCTGGTTGGGCATGTGGTGCATGCGGTCGGCGAGGCCCACGGCTTCCAGCGCTGCAATGCCCCGTTCGCGGCGTTCCTTGGCTTTTACATTCGGATTGTAGTAAAGCGGTAGTTCGACATTTTCCAGGGCAGTGGTGCGGGGCAGTAGATTGTACGACTGGAAAACAAAGCCCAGCTTGTTGTTGCGCAGGCCTGCCAGTTCGTTTTTGCTGAGTTCGCCCATGCTTACCCCGTCGAGTATGTAAGAGCCATCGGTGGGTTTGTCGAGACAACCCAGAATGTTCAGCATGGTCGATTTTCCCGATCCGCTGGTTCCCATAATGGCCACAAACTCGCCTTCCTTTATTTGCAGGTCAACTCCCTTTAGCGCGTGGACCGTTATTTCGCCAACGTAAAAATCCTTCCTCAGTTTACTGACCTCTATAATTGTTTTTTGATTTTTCATGACTACTTGGTGGTTTTGCGGTTACTCCCTGGACGTTGCGGCATGAACGGGCTTTTTGCTGCTGATTTTCCGGCGGTTGTGGTGGCATTTGCATGAATTGCAATTACTACGTCGTCCCCTTCGTTTACTCCTGAAATAACTTCGTAATACGTTTCATTGGTTTCTCCAAGTTCAATCTTTCGGTTCTGAAGCTGATTTTCTGATTTTACCAAGACTGTCTTTCCTGAAGTTTCAGGAACCGGATTTTGTATTTCAATTTCCGGGTGACTTTCGGTATATTGATTCAATTGTTCGGGGGTCGGGCTAAAATTCAGCGCTTTAGCAGGCAACAGAACAATGTTCTTCTTTTCGGTGACATAGAACGAAACATTAGCGGTCATCCCCGGCATCAGTCTTTTGTCCGGGTTCGGAGCGTCAACAACCACAGTGTATGTAATTACATTCGAACTTTCAATTGGTTGCAAACGAATTTGGGTCACCTTGCCGTCGAACCTCATTCCCTGATAAGCATCCACCGTAAAATCAACTCGCTGACCGACGATCAATTTGCCAATGTCAGCTTCGTCAACATTGGCTTCTACCTGCATTTGGGTCAGGTCGTTTGCAATGGTGAAAAGGGTAGGGGTGTTGAAGCTCGCAGCCACGGTTTGTCCTTCATCTACCGCACGGTCGAGGATGATGCCGTCGATCGGCGAATAAATGGTTGCATACGACAGGTTGATCTTATTTTTGTCGTAAACTGACCGTGCGTTTTTTAAGCTGGCAACCGCCTTGTTGTAGTTATACACTACCAAATCATAGTCAGACTGGGCAATCAGCTTTTTTTCAATCAGCACTTTGTAACGGTCGTAGGTCGCTTTCTGATACTGTAC
Organism: Prolixibacteraceae bacterium; assembly: GCA_003506435.1. Classification (GTDB taxonomy): domain Bacteria; phylum Bacteroidota; class Bacteroidia; order Bacteroidales; family Prolixibacteraceae; genus GWE2-42-39. The sequence goes on along the minus strand of DOAQ01000046.1, from coordinate 247,064 downwards.
TTCTGCTTCGGCCTGGTCAACTGTTGCCTTGCTTTGTTCCAACTGGGCAACCAGCGGCGTTTCGTCGAGGTGGGCAAGCAACTGTCCTTTTTTAACCTGCGAATTGTAATCGACATAAATTTTCTGGATTACCCCCGAAACCTGTGTACCTACTTCAACGGTTTCCAGCGCTTCCAGCGTGCCGGTAGCCGTGATGACATCATTGATCTCACCACGGACTACTTTGGCTGTTTCCAGTTCAACTGTTTGTTTGGCTGTCCCAAACGATCTGAATAGAATAAATCCCCCCGCTACAATTGCTACCGCAATAATGATGTATATAATTTTTTTCTTCATGGTTTTTTGTTTTTATAAGGTGATTGAAACTCCTTTGTAGAAATCGAGTATTTTGTAACTGAAAATCAGGTTGTATTTTGATTGTAATAATTTGCTTTCCGAAGTGATCAGGTTTGTTTTCTCAAACAGGTAATCTACTGAATTCATCAGGCCAAGGTGAAATTTTTCGTTGGCTACTTCATTCGATTCCTGTACCGCCTGATATTGTTCCGTGCTGGCTTCGTATTCCAGTTGGGCCGATTCCACATCAACCACAGCCTGTTCAATTTCTTTCCGCAACTGGTTTTTCGTATTGATTTCTTCCAGTTCAGCATTCATCACGCCGATCTTTGCCAGGCTGATGCTGGTTTTTGCCTGTTTTTTCTGAAAAACGGGAACCGACAGCGATAGTCCCAGGGACGGGCTGATCTGGTTTTTCAACTGTTCAGAATAGTTGTACCCGCCGGAGATACTCGAATAGCTGGTACCCAACCCGGCATCGAGCGACAAACTGGGCAGCAGACTGGCTTTTGCTATTTTCTCATCCAGTTGTGCGCTTTGCTTGTCGAGTTCTGCTTTTTTTATCTGCGGCTTTATGGTCAGTGCCAGCGCAAAAACTTCGTTTGCATCGGGCATCATATTTTTATTCAGAAGCGAGTTCATATCCACCGATGCAATTTCAAAGGTATTGTCAACCGGAAGTTCCATCAGTTGCATCAGTCCGACACGGGCAATAGCCAACTGGCTTTTTGCATTGGCCAGCGTCTGTTTTTCGGAAGCCAGTTCCGACTTGATTTGCAGGTAATCCGATTGCGAAATGATACCCAGGTTCAGGCGTTCACCCGCAAGTGCAAGTTGTTCGGTGGTCGCTTCAATTTGTTTTTCGGCATTGGCAACGCTTTCCTGTGCATACAACACCTGCAAAAAAGCATCGAGTATGCTTAGTTCAATCGACTCCTTTACGGTTTCTGAATACAGCAGGCTGCTTTGCAGGTTCAGTTCCGACTGTTTGATCTGGTTGTTTAGCTTCAGACCATTGTACAACGTCATGCTCGATCCCAGAGAGAAACTGCTGTTGTTCGATCCTTCGAGGTTGCCAAAATTCCCGGTTTCGGATTCAATGCTTTTATTCCAGTTGAAGTTTTGCCTGACGGAAGCGCTGAGAGAGGGCAGTTTGGCTGCCTTTGCCTGATCGGTGTACAGTTGGTTTTGTTCGCCCGACAAAGCCGCCTGCCGTACCTGGATATTGTTGTTCAACGCATGGTTGATGCAATCGTCCAGCGTCCAGGGCTTATTCTGTGCGGCAACGTTCAGCAGCATTGCCAGCATCAGCAGGCTGGTTGAAATGATTTTTGTTCGAATTGTTTTCATGACTCTTGTGAATTTGCCTTCAAAAGTATTTCAGGCTTCACACGCATAAAAACAGAATAGAAGTAAAGGAAGATTTTATCGATGGATGGGCAGGAAAGGACGACGGGTAGAATATGCAAAAGACATTTGAAGAATAACTCACCACATCAGTACATTCTCATGAATGTTATTTTTATATGATTCGCAAATCGCGAATTTGAGTATTAACCTTAAATTTCGACACATACTACTGCTGGTTGTTAAATAACAACGATATGTGGCGTAATTACAACTAAGAGTGTCCGAATTTTTACTGATTCCGGAAATGAATCAATATATCTTTGCTGAGTCGAAAAAACAAAACAAAAAAATGATACAATGGAAACAAAAATGATTGGCAATAAAATTACTGAAGCACGAAAGAAAATAAATATCTCTCAGGCACAGCTTGCTGAGCGTCTGTTCATTAGTCCACAGGCAGTCGGAAAGTGGGAGCGCGGAGAATCAATGCCCGACATTATTACGTTGAACCGTCTGGCGGAAATTCTGGGTGTTGACCTTAACTATTTTTCAGAAAATTTTCAATCCGGGGTAACTGAAATAACCCCCGCTGAGTTGTATGAAAAGCAACCGGTTGAATTGCCATCCCTGCCTACCGGACAGGCAGGCGGAAAGCAAATGCAAAAGCCAAGCTGGGATATGTCGCGCGGAAACTGGGTGGACGCAGACTTTTCAGGCTTGAAAAACCTGCACGAAAAATTCAGTTCATCCAACATGCAGCGCTGCAAGTTTATTGGTTCCGATTTGTCGGGTCTTCTTCTAAAAACCAACAATGTTGATAGCTGTGACTTTTCAGGTTCTGACATCAGCAACAGCCACATTCAGCTTTCTCACTTAAACAAAAATACATTTAAGGACTGTTCACTGAAAGAAGCTGAATTTTCAAGAAGCCATATCAACGCTTGCGATTTCACCGGAGCCAATTTTACCGGAACCAAATTTTCAGAAAGTTTTATCTACGGCTGCGATCTTACCGGCGTCGATTTTACCGGAGTGGTAATTAAATCAGGAGGCATTACCGGAGTGGTTGTTAAATCTGGCGACTTCGGGAAAAATACAATTGCAAATGCCGTGTGGAACCGCGCCTCTTTTATTGATACACAGATTGCCGATATCGTTTTCACCGGTACATTGGACGACTGTTATTTTGAAAACTGCGCGTTTACCAGGGTGACATTCCAAAATGCAAACCTTATTAATACTTTCTTCAAAAACAACAAAAAACTGAAACGAATCCGGTTTATCGACTGTCGGGCCGACAGGATAACCTACGAATTCCTGAACCAAGGGAATGCCGATTTAACAGGTATCACTTTGTTAACACCAAAAGGAGGAAACGAATAATGTTACCAAATGAAATTGCCATTTCGGTACAAGGATTGAAAAAATCCTACAAAAACGTTACTGTGTTGGAAGGAGTAGGTTTTGAAGTAAAAACAGGCAGTATTTTCGCCCTGCTTGGCTCCAACGGTACGGGTAAAACAACGATTGTAAAAATCCTCACCACTCTGCTCAAACACGATAGCGGAACTGCCGTTGTAAACGGATTCGATGTTGCGGCAAAGCCTGACAGCGTGCGGCAATCCATAAGTCTTACCGGGCAGTTTGCAGCCGTGGATGAGATATTGACCGGGCGGGAAAACCTCATCATGATTGCCAGACTCCGGCATCTTGACAATCCGCGTCAGGTAGCGGACGATTTGCTTAAACGCTTTGGGTTGACTGATGCCGCTGACCGCCGGGTCTCCACCTATTCGGGCGGAATGCGCCGCAGATTAGACATCGCCATGAGTCTTGTTGGTGAGTCGCAGCTCATTTTCCTCGATGAGCCAACCACCGGACTTGACCCCGAGGGAAGAATCGAGGTTTGGAAGATGGTCAAAGAACTTGCTGGCAGTGGCACAACAGTATTCCTGACTACGCAGTATTTAGACGAGGCTGAACAGCTTGCCGATCGGATTGCCATTCTTCATAAGGGCAGGATTATCGTGAATGACACGCTTGCGGAACTGAAAAAACTGTTCCCGCCAGCAAAAGTGGAATATATTGAAAAACAACCGACTCTGGAAGAAATATTTCTTGCCATTGTTGGGAAAAAGGAGGAAAAGGATAATGGAAACGATTAAAAACTATTATTTCATGGATATGGGTGTTATGTTTGGACGTTCTATGCGCCATATTTTTCGTAGCGTGGATACCATCATGACTGTTACCATCTCGCCGGTTGCGATTATGCTGTTGTTCGTTTTTGTATTGGGTGGCGCAATCCAAATTGCTACGGATAATTATGTGAATTACCTGTTGCCCGGTATCATGCTGATGACCATTGCAAATGGTATAGGATACGTATCTTATCGCTTGCTCCTGGATAAACAAAGGGGTATTTTCGAGCGTTTTCACTCCATGCCGATTGCGCGTTCGGCTGCACTGTGGGGGCATGTGCTGGTCTCGTTGGTATCCAATGCGATTTCGGTTACCGTAATCATTCTTATTGCATTCCTGATGGGATTCCGTTCACCCGCAGGAGTATTGCCCTGGCTTGCCGTAGTTGGTATACTTGGACTGTTTACACTTGCCCTGACATGGATTGCGGTAATTGCGGGGCTTTCCGCAAAATCGGCAGATAGCGCAGGTGCATTTGCCTTTGTGATTCATCTTCTGCCATTTATCAGTTCGGCGTTTGTACCGACCAACACAATGCCCAAAGCGGTACGGGTTTTTGCTGAAAATCAACCGGTAACATCAATAGTTAACGCAATCCGCGCGTTGCTCAATGATCAGCCGGTAGGAAGTGATATTTGGGTCGCGCTTGCGTGGTGCGTCGGGATTATGCTCGTGGCTTATGTATTTGCGATGAGGGTGTATAAAAAGCGGGTGTAAAAGATTATTTTTTTTCCTCCCCCGGGGATACAATTCTCCCCGGTTAAATTCGTTCTATTTTCACGGATGTCATGGTCAGAGAACCGGCCACAGCTTTATCGTTAAAAAGTTCTGTATTTTCATTTTTCTCTTTGAGCGCCAGAACATAAAGCAGGGGAAGAAAATGTTCCGGTGTAGGAATGGAAAACTGAAAAGCTGTACCCTGTGATTTGTAGTTAATCAGTGGCTGGTGATTATCGTTGCGGATGAAGTCTTTCATTTTTTCACTGGCCTCGATAGCCCAGTCGTAGCCGTATCCACTGCTATTCAGCTTATCCCATGCTACTTTTCGCAGATTGTGTACCATGTTCCCGCTGCCGATAATCAATACCCCTTTTTCACGGAGCGATGCCAGTTCCTTTGCCAGTTCGTAATGGTATTGCGGGGGCTGGTTGTAATCGAGGCTCATTTGGATGACCGGAACATCCGCTTCGGGATACAGATGTTTAATTACCGACCATGCACCGTGGTCCAGTCCCCAATTGTGATCCAACCCAACTGTCGCCTTTTGGATGGTTGCTTTTGTTTCTTCCGCCAGTTCCGGACTCCCGGGAGCGGGATATTGCACATCGAACAAAGCCTGCGGAAATCCGCCGAAATCGTGGATTGTTCTGGGTTTTTCCATCGCAGTGACAAATGTTCCGTTTGTTTCCCAGTGTGCCGAGATGCAAAGGATGGCATTTGGCTGCGTAATTTCTCCGGCAACCTTCCGGAAACCCCTGACAAATTCGTTTTCTTCTATGGCATTCATCGGACTTCCGTGCCCCAGAAAGAGAACAGGCATCTTGTCCGTGCTTTTTAAAGGTTTGATCATCTTATTTAATGCGTCCAGTTTCATAGCAGTTGGTATTATTGGCAGCACTGCCAGCGTATGTACAAATTTTTTGCGGTCCATATCTGCGATTTGTTATTGATGGCCGAGACCGGTTCTTGGCAAAATGCTTTTTACTAAGAACAATGCACTTTCCCGATTGTTGAATGGAAAACCATTCAATAAATTAAAATAGTTTTACTGGCATTTAAGAAACTGTTTAAATTTAGCTCATTTTGATTTTTCGGGTTACCCCAACCCTGAAGGGTGCCCGAAAAATCAAAAAATCACCCTTTAGGGTCGGGGTATATTTTTTGATTTTAGGCATCATTTCAAATTTTAAACAGTTTCTAAAAAGAATCGTTTTGTTCAACCATCAGAAAAATATATGTTATGAAAAGAATCGGATTAATCGGAGGGTTAGGGCCCGAAGCCACTGTGGATTATTATAAAGCCATTATCGACGCCTTTAAACAAGGAAATGCAGGGAAACTCAATTATCCTGAGATTATTATATCCAGTGTGAACATGTATGCTTTCATCGGAAAGTTGGAAGTTGGCGACTATCAGGGCGCGGTGGCCTACCTTGCCGATAAGCTGAAAGCGCTGGAACGGGCCGGAGCCGATTTTCTGGCTCTCACGGCCAATACGCCGCACCTGTTTTTCAGCGAACTGCAAAAGGAGGTAAATGTTCCCATGCTGAGTATTGTGGAAGCCACAGCCCGCGAAGCCCAACGGCTTGGACTGAAGTGTCCGGGACTGATGGGAACCGCTTTTACCATGAATTCCGGTTTTTTTAGCGAGGTGTTCAGCCGTTTCGGGATGGAAGTGATCATGCCGTCCTCGATACAAAAGAAGTATATCAACGAAAAACTTTTTTCGGAGATTGAACTGGGCATATTTAAAGACGAAACCCGCGACGGGCTCATTGAAATTATCGGGGAAATGAAAGCAGAACAACAGATTGACTGCATCATCATGGGGTGCACTGAATTGCCGCTGATCCTCGAAGATTCGGTTTACAACGGAATTCCTTCGTTGAATACCACACAAATTCATGTAAATGAAATTGTGAAATGGTGCAAAAGCGATGATTAAAATTGTGCTATTCATCCGAAGCCAGAAACTGATTTTCCTGCTAAATTTTCTAAGTTTGCATCAATTGCAAAGATTTCCGTCTTTATTGAATAACGATTTAATTTTTCGGAACAATGGATACAATGGAAATTATATGGAAAGAACATCACGATCAACTCCTTTCGTTTATTAAAAGGCAGGTTAAAGATGCCGATCTGGCGGAAGATATTTTGCAGGATGTGTTTGTGAAAATCCTTTCGAATATCGATACACTGAAAGACCAGTCGAAATTGAAAGGCTGGATATACCAGTTGACACGAAATGCCATTTACGACTATTTCAGAAATAAAAAACAGGCCGGTAACCTGGAAGAAGTAACGGTTGAACCCGAACCGGACGATCTGCCGCAGGCTATGCAGGAAGCAACCGGCTGGATTGGCTTTTATGTACACACATTACCTGCCCCGTACCGCGAAGCGCTTGTTCTTTACGAACTGGAAGGCTTGTCGCAGAAGGAAATTGCCGAACGGCTGAATATTTCATACGTCAATGCGCGGAGCAGGGTGCAGCGCGGACGAAAAATTCTGAAGAAAAACCTCACCGACTGCTGTGTTTTTAATGTGGATGCCTATGGAAATATAATTGAATACAACCGACGGGCAGAATCGTGCAATAATTGCAGTAATTAAGAAGGGAAATCAATTTTTTACAGGGAATAAATGATCTAAGTAATACGTATGAAATAATGTCGCATTTTGATTTTTGGTTTTTACCCCTAAATCCCCTAAAGGGGACTTTCGCCACCTAATGAGTGTTTAAGATGTTCGGAGCATGAGCCCCCTATAGGGGGGTGGGGGTAAAATACGACAATAAATGGTTCTCATTACTTATTGGCAGTAAAAAACTTGATTTGTGATAAGCCTGCATTATACTGTGTGATTTTATCTTTGTGAATGTCAAAGACGAAAACAAATTTTCGATAATCTTGCATCATTTTTTGAATATCCACGTTAACAGGATGTAATCAAAAACATTAAAACAATGAAAAATTCAGATCAGATCAGAAATGCAATACGCGAACGTTACAGTGGTTTTGCAGAGGGGAAATCATCCCTGCTTTCCTGTTGTCAGCCAAATGAAGGCGGAGCTTCCTGTTGCGGCGGCAAAGAATTTTCCTTTGATGAGATATCGCTGAAGGTTGGCTATTCAAAAAAGGAAATCAATTCGGTGCCTGAAGGTGCCAATATGGGGCTTGGTTGCGGAAACCCGCAGGCCATCGCTTCGTTGAAAGAAGGGGAGACCGTACTCGATCTGGGCTGCGGAGGTGGTTTCGACATATTTTTGGCAGCTAGTCAGGTTGGTAAAACCGGGAAAGCGATCGGTGTTGACATGACCCCGAAAATGGTTTCGCTGGCCCGCTCTAATGCGGAAAAAGGGGGATTTGAAAATACAGATTTCCGGCTGGGCGAGATTGAATATCTGCCGGTTGCCGATAATACGGTGGACGTAATCATTTCCAACTGTGTAATTAACCTTTCGCCCGAGAAACAGAAGGTTTTCAACGAATCGTTCCGGGTACTGAAACCCGGCGGACGCCTTGCAATATCCGATGTGGTTGCTTTGCAACAGTTTCCCGAAGCGATTAAAAATGACCTCGAACTTTATGGTGGTTGTATTTCCGGCGCTTCGCCCGTTGACGAAGTAGAAAACATGCTGAAAAATGCAGGTTTTTCAGAAATACGGATCACCCTGAAAGAGGAAAGTAAAAAGTTTATCAAGGAGTGGACATCGGTTACGAATATAACTGATTACATTTCGTCAGCAATAATTGAAGCAGTGAAACCCAAAACGGAAAAGTAATGTTGCTGAAACCTGCACAGAAAGACGATCTGTCGGCAGTTATTGAGTTGCTGAAGTTTTGGGAACTGCCATTCATCGATGTTGGCGAACCGGCTGTTCATCTCTATTTACTGAAAGAAAAAGATCGTTTGAATGGTACAGGTGGACTGGAAATATACGGCGACGATGCGCTGATCCGCTCGGTTGCTGTGGCTGAAGAATTCAGGGGAACCGGACTGGGGAAAACAATTTGCGGCGAGTTGGAGCAAATTGCGGCTGAATCAGGCGTCAAAACGCTTTATTTGCTGACAACCACCGCAACGCATTTTTTTGAGCGCCGGGGATATCGAATTGTAAAAAGGGAGGAATTTCCCGATCGCATTAAAGAAACCGGCCAGTTTTCGGAACTCTGCCCCGTATCGGCTGTGTGCATGATAAAGACTTTATAAAACAAAAGGCCGGGGAAACCGGCTTTTTGCTTTTTTATCCATTTGTCACGAAGCAGTAATTAGCTTAAAATGGAAGGTGAAAACCCTTGCGACAAAGCGACAAAATTTATTTTGCGTCAGGAGTATTTATTCCATACATTTGATTTTACTTCTGAAAAAAATGAAAAAAAACCTAAAACTCTATGGATGTATGCTCTTTCTGGGCATTCTTATGCTGGCCTGTTCCGAAAATAATGACGACTCTGAAGATTTGTATGAGGGTGGAAAACTGCATGAAAGTCCATCGGGAGTCTTCTTTATTGCCGAATTGCATGGCACCTTTCATCAGATGGGCCGGCAATATGGACTGATGCTGAAACAGCAGTTGGGCGAATTTTATCAGGAATCGGTTACCGATTTTTTGATTGGTAAACAGGGAATTAAATATGACGAACTGGTAGCCGCCGGAAGAACGTACTACAACGATTTTTCGCAGATTTTTAAGGATTACCTTGACGGAATATCTGAAACGAACGGACTGGGTGCAGACAAGACCTATATCATGTCGGCCGCCCTGCTTAATATTGCATTCAGCGGATGCAGCAGCCTTTCGGCATGGGGCGACTATACTCCCGATCACAATACGGTGACCGGGCGTAACCTCGATCTGCCCTTTGAAAGCCTGAGAAAGTTCAGTAAGTATTTTCATGTGGTTGTTTGGAATCCGGTCGATTATCCGGCATCGGTAGCCAATATCGACTTTATCGGCGGTCTGTTTTACCAGACGGCTATCAATAGCGAAGGTGTCTTTCTTGAGTTGCAGAATGGACAAAATTGCGATACGCTTAATCCCGTGGGCCGCGAAAATTCAAATAATATCCTGCTTGAGAGTCTTTTCAGAAACACTTCGGGCGCCGAAGTCGACGAATGGTTTAATACCACTCTGCCTGAAGTTGGACTGATCATGAACGGTTCTTTTCCCAAACATGCCACGATTTACGAATGGGCTACTTTCAGGGTAGCGCTGCGAAATGCGCCGGGACTGGTTGCTGCTACCAATGATTTTATCGATCCGTCGTGGCACAATTACCCGATTGTTTTTTTCGATACAAGCAATGAGGGGATAGGGTATACCTGCACCCGGCGAACGAACCTGATGAAACTGGGCGAACAGTACAAAGGGCAGATCAGCCCGCAGAAGATGATGCAGATTTTTGATCAGACGATCCCCGATGGAGGAGCAACATTCCCGGAAGGAGGCCTGATAAAAACCATCTATTCAGTTGTGGCGCAACCTGCCGATCTGAAAATATGGCTGAAGGTACGTGAGTATTCAGAATGGGAAGAGATCGATTTGAAGAAGTATTTCAGTAACTGATTGAATGATCAGGAATGAATGAGGAAAACGCTGATAAAGCGTAGTAATAATGAAGGTTTCGTAGAATTTTAAACGGTACTCATAACTAAAACACGACGGATATGGAAAATAAAAATTACTCTGCTGTCTACCGGATTATTCACTGGGCAATAGCTATTTCGATGCTGTTGTTACTGGTAACAATATTCTTGCGATTAACCTGGATGAATAGAAATAATGTAGCCGAAATAATACGCGACTATCTGGCTACTACAGATCAATCTTTATCAGACGACCAGCTTATTACACTGGCCAAACAAATCAGGCAACCGATGTGGATCTGGCATATTTATATCGGTTACGTTTTGGCCGGGTTATTCAGTATACGGTTTATTCTTCCGTTTTTTGGTGAAATGAAGTTTCAAAATCCTTTTGACCGGAAAATAGAATTTAAAGAGAAGTTTCAGTATTGGGCGTACATTGTTTTTTATATCTGTATAGCGATATCACTGGTTACCGGCCTTTTCATGGAACTGGGATCAAAGGACCTGAAAAGACCAATGGAAGAAATACATGTGCTTTCCCTTTACTACCTGATCCCATTTATTGTTATTCATTTGTGTGGCGTATTACTGGCAGAATTTGCCGACCAACAGGGAATTGTTTCCCGAATAGTAGGTGGAATGAAAAAAAGGTAAGGAAAAGCTTTGTTGAATTTCAACCAAACTACCCCATCCCTTAAAAATCCGCGTCCATTTTTGTTTTTTCCTGCTTGCCTGTCGTATATGTTTAAGACATATCTTACAAAGACACTATTTAAGTAATGGGAACTATTTATTGTCGTATTTTTTACCCCCAACCTCCTAAAGGGCATAGCCGTCAAGCTAAGAGATAAATCTATGTAAATAATTATTTTTTAGTGATAATAATTTTTACTGGTTCTATATTTTACTTTAAACAATCAACCACCTCCCCCTCGTACCTCGGGTACTCCTCCTGTCCAGGAGGAGAAATTTTGGGCAGTGACAATTTGGGAGGCATGGTGGTTCTTCGCTGTTGCAACTTGCTTCGGTTTCCCCTCCTTTTTTTTTAGGAGGGGTGTCCCGGTTTCTCCGGGACAGGGTGGTCGTATTTCATTTGTCGCTGATAAATAGGAAATTATATTTTTAGCTTGACGGCTATGCGATATACCTCGGGATATGCCCTGGCTGAATTATATTGGCCTTTCAGGCCGGAAAAATATACATGCCGTGAGTTGTATATAAAGAGTAGCTTTGAGGGGGTGGGCTCTTTATTGTTAATTAGATTCACGAAATCGCGTAAAAACCTATCGTTCACCCGTGCCCGACGTCATTTCGTCAGAAAAACAGGGGGTTTCATAAAAAATACATTTTTAAAGGGTTACTTCCTTGTTAACAGAGGAATAAACAAACAGATTATTGTTTAGTGTACAATACTTTAAATTTTAATTTAACCCAAAAATTTCTAACCTATGGAAAACAAAATTAGTTTTGAGATTCCTGATGAAATTATCATTCAGGCAACTGCCAAGATGCAGGAAGTAATAACCCTGTTAGCTCCCTATTTAATTGCCCTGACCCCGGATGAGCGTCATGGATTACCTAAAATGAGCGATAAAACATTGCCTTTTGTTGAAAAATGCCTCGATTACTGTGTATCAGATCCTCAGTTCACGCCTGTTTATCTCGACAGGAGTGGGTTGGTTACCGATATGAAGGTTTACAAACAGTTAACTCCCCTGTACCGGATGGTTCTTCAGTTGGAAGATAATCTTTCCGACACCACCATGGAGGCCGGAGCTGAAAGTTATATCGCTTCGCTTTCCTATTACAATTCGGTAAAACAGGCTGCTAAAATGAGCGTACCCGGTTCGAAACCCATTTATGAAGACCTTAGCAAACGGTTTGTAAAAGTAAAAGGCGCAGGTGTACCGGAAAGCAACGGATAGTTGGTCTTTTTTTTGGTTTTTGGCCCTTGCATCGTCTGGTGCAGGGGCTTTTTGCTGAGACAGGAAAAAGATCGGCTTAATTTTCTGCTGTGAATAGAAAAAAACCTTGTTGATCTTTGATTTTCAGTATAAAAGAGTCAAGCGAGAGTATTAAAGAATAAAATTGGGTTCAAATAAAGTCAAACGGGACTCCCGGAGAGTGGATTTTGATTCTAAAAGACTCAAACAATAGTCTTTTAGAACCGATTTTGATACAAAAAGAGTCAAGCGAGATTCTTTGAGAGTATAATTTGGTTCTAAAAGATTCAAGCGAGGTTCTTTGAGAGTAGTGTCTAAATTTGTGGTAATTTGTTTTTCGCCCTTGAATACCGATTTTTACCCGCTTATTTTTTCTCCTGATTTTTAGGTGATTTCTTAACGAATGGGTAAATTCGGAAGTGAAAAAGTATATAAGTAAGATTATGAGCTAATATACGAGAAAACATTTGATGACTTTGGAGATATTAGGCAAGTAGCCCCATCACACAAAACAGCACATTTGTAAACCCCTCAGGCCAACGCACAAACCAAAGTTTGTAAAAGAGCTGTTTTTTTACCTACACACCCGAGCTTTTTTCTTATTTTGTGGATTATTTGAATAGTAGATTAAAGATAATAATCTTAATGATTTTTGATATCTAAAATGAACAGCAAAGAAATAGAAAGCAACGTGAAGCGAATTTTTGAGGATTTTTCGAAGGAAGAATTTATATTTGATTTGCTGGTCGCTTACGGCACTTCGAAAACCTCTGTTACCCGGTTAAAGAAAGGAGATTTTAACCTTTCAAAAGTTGATGGGGAAATACTATACAACAAGAAAGTCTTTTTTAAAGAGGAACCTACAAATCAACTCCTTAGCAGCATCGAAAACCATTCGAAAGAAGAGAGGATTTTTAAACACAATCTACGTTTTGCAATTGTTACAGACTTTGAAACGCTTGTTGCCAAGGATTTAAAGATTGGCAAAAACCTTGATATTGCATTAAAAGACCTTCCTAAATACTTCGATTTCTTTCTGCCTCTTGCTGGAAGCGAGGTTTACAACACATCGAACGACAATACAGCCGACCGTGAAGCAGCCTATAAAATGGCCCAGCTTTACGATAACCTTATTAACGCGAACGACATTTATAATTCCAAGGAAAGCATCCACAATCTCAATATTTTTCTTTCGAGATTGCTTTTTTGTTATTTTGCCGAAGACACAGAAATATTTGAAGAAGAAGGCATTTTTACCAATACGCTTGCGCAGCATACATCTGAAGATGGGAGAGATATGCACATATTCCTAAACGACCTTTTCAGAAGGTTAAACACTAAAGAAAGCGGCCTTTTCCCTGTTTATTTGGCACGCTTTCCTTATGTAAACGGTGGCTTGTTCCGCGATTCGATTGATTCGCCAATTTTTAATTTCAAAGCCCGCAAAACACTCATTGAATTGGGCGAACTCAACTGGAAAGACATAAACCCCGACATTTTCGGTTCCATGATTCAGGCAGTTGTTCTGCCGGAATACCGTAGCAATTTGGGGATGCATTACACATCGGTTGAGAATATTCATAAACTTATAAGGCCTTTGTTTTTAGATGCTTTATATGAAGAGTTTGAAAAAAATTTCAATAATGGAAAAGAGCTTCGAAAGCTTATTTTGCGGATTTCGAAAATCAAATTCTTTGACCCTGCCTGCGGCAGTGGCAATTTTTTGATTATTGCTTACAAAGAAATTCGTTTGTTTGAAATAAAGATTCTGCAACGGATTATCGACTTGTCGCCCAGCCCAACCATCGAGTTCTCGCAAATACAATTAACGCAGTTTTACGGTATCGAAATTGACGATTTTGCCCACGAAATGGCCATACTTTCATTGTGGTTAGCCGAACACCAAATGAATAGGGTTTTCGAAGAAATGCTTTTCGATTACGGCAAATCAAAACCACTATTGCCTTTGAAAGAAGCTGGAAAAATAGTTCAAGGTAATTCTACTCGTTTGGATTGGACTGAAGTATGCCCCGTTACAAGCGATGATGAAGTGTATATTATTGGAAATCCGCCGTATTTGGGTTCATTTCTTCAAAGCAAAGAACAAAAAGATGATTTAGCTTTTGTTTGTAGAGGTTTTAAATCGTATAAAGACTTAGACTATATTGCCTGTTGGTTTATAAAGGCAACTGAATTTATTCAGAATAAAAATGTAAAAGCAGCTTTTGTAACAACAAATTCAATTTGTCAAGGGGAACAGGTTATTCTTTTATGGTCAAATATCCTGAAATCGAAAATAGAAATATTTTTTGCATATAAATCCTTTAAATGGACTAACAATGCCAAAGGAAATGCTGGAGTATTTGTTACAATTATAGGATTAAGATCAATCTCAAATGACCCCAAAAAACTATACGATAATAATATCTATTTCTACGCCAAAGATATTAGTCCATATTTAACAAGTGGTAGTGCTACAATCATTTCTAAAAGAATGAAGCCTATTTCTAAGTTACCTCTTATGAATTATGGAAGCAAAATTGTGGATGGCGGGAATCTTATTTTTAACACTGAACAAAAAAAAGAATTACTCAAAAACCATCCTAAAGCTTCAATCTTATTAAAAAAGTTTGCTGGTTCAGCCGAGTTTATTAAAGGTACTGAGAGATGGTGTTTGTACATTGATGAAGAAAATTTAGAGTTTGCAAAATCAATTCCAGATATAGCGAAAAGATTAGATGCTGTAACTGTATTCAGATTAAATAGCACTGAAAAAAGCACACGAGACATGGCAGGTCTGCCTCATAAATATTACTATTCTGTACACCAAGATTCTGATTCTATAATAATTCCAAGTACTTCATCGGAGAGACGAGAATATATTCCTATGGGTTTTTTAAACGGTGATACAATTATTTCTAATGCAGCAAATGTCGTTTTTGGCGCAGAAGCTTGGCTGTTTGGCATATTAACATCTCGTATGCACATGGTTTGGGTACGAACAGTTGGTGGGAGGTTAAAGTTAGATTACAGATATTCATCACAATTGTGTTACAACACTTTCCCCTTTCCCGAAATCAGCCTAAAACAAAAGGAAAACCTGAATTTGTATGTGTTTGCCATTCTGGACGAACGGGCCAAATACCCCGAAAAAACAATGGCCCAACTTTACGACCCCAATACCATGCCCAAAGGCTTGCGGCAGGCGCACCGCGAATTAGACGAAGCAATAGAGAAATGTTATAGGTTACAACCATTTACAACCGATACCGAACGCTTGGAGTATCTTTTCAAACTGTACGAAGAGATGATAAATAAAGACACCTTGTTTGCCAAACCGAAGAAAAAAAGAAAAAATATCATAAACAATGAGTGAACAACAAAACATACTGATTTACCAAAACAACGATGGCACAGTAAAACTTGATGTCCATTTTCAGGATGAAAGCGTTTGGATAAACCGTCAGCAAATAGCAGTGCTATTTAACCGCGATGTTAAAACCATTGGCAAACACATCAACAATATATTTGCCGAGGGGGAACTCGAAAAAAGTTCAACTGTCGCAAATTTTGCGACAGTTCAAACTGAGGGCGGGCGCGAGGTAGAACGCCTAATAGAATATTACAACCTCGATGTGGTTATCTCGGTAGGCTACAGGGTTAAATCGGTGCAAGGCACGCAGTTTCGTATTTGGGCTACCAAACGTATCCACGAATATTTGGTAAAAGGCTTTACCATGGACGATGACCGCCTGAAACAGGAAGGGGCACGCAGTCGGTATTTCGAAGAACTGTTGCAGCGCATCAGGGATATCCGTAGCAGCGAACGTAATTTTTATCAAAAAATAACCGACATATACGCTACAAGTGTTGATTATAAAAAGGATGAGGAACTTACAAAGCATTTTTTTGCTACTGTGCAAAATAAAATGCACTATGCCATACACGGGCAAACAGCCGCCGAAATGATATATAACAGGGCAAATGCCGGAGAGCCTTTTTTAGGGTTAACTAATTTCAAAGGCAATTACATTACCCAACGCGATATTGGTATTGCCAAAAATTATCTTACCGAAGCTGAATTAAAACAATTAAATCTGGTAGTTTCCATGTACCTTGATTTTGCTGAATTGCAAACGACAAATGGCCGTTTAATGAAAATGGTGGATTGGGTTCAAAAACTGGATGACTTTTTGAAAATAAGTGAAAAGGAACTTTTAACCCATGCGGGAACAATAAGCCATCAAAAGGCAATTGATAAAGCAAAAGCCGAATTCGATAAATACAGAATAGCTGAAGACAAGAAGTATATTTCCGATTTTGACAGGGAAATGAAACAGCTAGAAAATAAGATTAAAAGAAAATGACATGGCCAATTTAGTTGAAGTAACATACAATCAAACAGGTAACAGCAAAAAAACAAATGCTTTTGGTATGCGCGAAATGCAAGAAAAAGCATTTAAAGCCAATTCCGCTCAGTATTTATTAATAAAAGCACCACCAGCCTCAGGTAAATCAAGGGCTTTGATGTTTATTGCACTGGAAAAACTACACCATCAGGGAATTAAAAAAGTAATAGTAGCTGTACCAGAAAAAACTATCGGGGCATCTTTCGGCACAACAGAGTTAAAAAAGCATGGTTTTTTTGCCGACTGGGCTCCAAACCCAAAATACAACCTCTGTACCCCGGGAAGTGAAAAAAGTAAGGTTAAGGCTTTTCTTGAATTTCTTGAAACTGATGAACAAATCCTGATTTGCACCCATGCTACTTTGCGTTTTGCTTTTGAAGGGTTGGACGAAAAGAAGCTAAATGATACTGTGGTTGCCATTGATGAGTTCCACCACGTATCGGCCGATGGGGATAACAAGCTGGGAGAAGTGATGAAAAACATCATGGCAAAATCGAATGCCCATATCGTTGCCATGACCGGCTCCTATTTCAGGGGCGATAGTGTGCCAGTTTTAATGCCCGAAGACGAGGCAAAGTTTACAAAAGTTACATACAACTACTACGAGCAGTTGAATGGCTATGAGTATTTAAAATCGCTGGGCATTGGGTATCATTTTTATTGGGGCAAATATTTCAAGAAGCAGCCCGACAGGGAAATGTCTGCTTTGGAAGAGATTTTGGATGAAAGCAAAAAAACAATAATCCATATTCCCAGTGTAAATTCGGCCGAGTCGTCAAGGGAAAAGTTAGAAGAAGTTGGCCATATTATGGATGTTTTGGGCGATTTGGAATATCAGGACGAGAAAACAGGCGTTCTGCATGTTAAAAGCAAACGTACCGGAAAAATGCTTAAAGTTGCCGACTTGGTAAACGACAATCCAAAGTCAAGGGATAAGATATCGGCTTATTTGCGTAAAATAAAATCTGCCGATGACATGGATATAATTATTGCTCTTGGCATGGCAAAAGAAGGTTTCGACTGGCCTTACTGCGAACATGCGTTGACCATTGGTTATCGAGGGTCTTTAACAGAAATCATACAGATAATCGGAAGGGCTACACGCGACAGCAACAATAAAACACATGCACAGTTTACAAATCTTGTTGCAGAACCTGATGCTGAAAATGAAGAAGTTAAAGTAGCTGTAAATAATATGCTGAAAGCTATAACTGCCTCGTTATTGATGGAACAGGTATTGGCCCCAAATTTTAGATTTAAACTCAAAGAAACAGGTGATGAAGAGGAATTTAATGAAGAGGAAGAGGAAAATACAATTAGAATACGAGGGTTCAAACTACCAACTTCGCAAAGGGCAAAAGATATCATTGAATCGGACTTAAATGACTTGAAAGCCAGGATTTTGCAAGATGGCAGAATGCTTAAAGCCATGCCTGGAAATATTGAGCCTGAGGTAATAAACACCGTGCTTATTCCAAAGATAATAAGGGAAGTGTACCCTTATCTGAGCGATGAGGATGTGGAAGCGGTTAGACAACATGTTGTTGTAGATTCGGTAATAAAAAATAGCATTATTGAAGAACAGGGCAACAAAAAATTCATCAGAATGGCTGGAAGCTTTGTAAATATTGATGATATACATATTGATTTAATTGACCAGATAAACCCTTTTCAAAAAGCATTTGAAATATTATCGAAATCGGTAACTAAACAGGTATTGAAGCTAATTGATGAACATATACAATCGACTAAGATTGAAATGACGGAAGAAGAAGCAATTATTTATTGGCCAAAAATAAAAGAATATAGAGAAAGAACAGGAGAAGCCCCAAGTTTACAATCATTTGACCCAAAAGAAAAAAGAATGGCAGAGGCAATAGTATTTTTACGGGAGTTGAAACGTCAAAAAATGTTACATGAGTAAGAAAATAACAATAGATGACATATTTAATGATGATGACTTTGGTTTGTTAGATTCAAAGCCTCAAATTTCGAACATAAAATCCGAAGAAGACAGGCTTATTGAGTCATTTGAGGAAATTAATGCCTTTATCGACAAGAACAACCGAGAGCCAGGAACATCGAGTATGTCAGAATATGGTTTGTCAGCCAAATTAAAGGCTCTCCGTCAGGACGATGCCAAAAAGAAGATACTAAAACCCTTTGACCGACACGATTTGCTGGGGTATGTAGAAATTGTGACGTTAACTATTGATGATATTCTAAATGAAAATGACGACTTATTGAACACTGCTGAAGAACTATCTATTTTCAAATTCAAACACATTCCTAATCCTGATGAAAAAGCTGAAGCAGATTTTGTAGCACAACGGAAACCGTTGAAAGAAAAGGATTTTAAACCTTACGAGGCAATGTTTCAGAATGTGCATCAGGAAATAAAAGAAGGGAAAAGGAAACTTTTGCCATTTAAAGATTTAGAAAAACATTTACAAAAAGGTCAATTCTATGTGGCCGATGGTATCATGTTATATCTCGAAGATGTAATATTTGAAAGAGATGATACAAATCTATCGCAAGAAACATCGAGACGAAAAGATGGCCGGACAAGGACTGTTTTCGAAAACGGCACATATAGCAACATGCTGTATCGCTCGTTAGGCAAGCAACTTCAAAATAACGGTAAACTAGTAACTAATACACATGCCTACGCACAAAATGAACTGTTTGTAAACGCGAATTTGGTTAGAGACGAAGATATTCAAACTGGCTGGATTTATATTTTAAAATCAAAGTCAACTGACCCAAAGATTTCGGCAATAAAAGATCTATACAAAATAGGTTTTTCCGGTACTCCTGTTGATGAGCGTATAAGAAATGCAAAAAATGAAGCAACTTACTTGTTTGCAGAAGTACAAAAAATGGCTTCTTATAGTTGCTACAACCGCAATGCTGATAAGCTAGAGCAGTTATTACACAGATTTTTTGCTTCATCATGCTTAAATCTTGATTTATTTGATGAAAAAGGGCAACGAATTACGCCACGGGAATGGTTTGTTGTACCATTTGAAATAATTGAAGAAGCTATCCAAATGATATTAAATGAGTCAATTATTAATTTTAGATACGATAACGTAAATAAGAAAATAGTTGCAAAATGAAAAATTCCACCCTATTTACAAGCACATTGCCAAAGCCACGCAAGTCAGCGCTGCAACCAAAGCTTTGTCAAAGAGCTTGCAAAGCCAACGTACGGACAGACAGAAAATGTGTAGCAAATTGAAAGTAAAATGACTGAAAAGAATAAACACTAGGCGGTAACAAATAGGACACAGAACGGTCTGTAAGACCCAGCGATGAGTATTGCCAAAGCTATACGCCAGCGATTGGACTAAGGCATAGGCAAATTAGCGAACAAAGAAATTGGGGAAACCAATTTCAAGAAGGACAAATTGTAATCTCTACCGGGTCAATATTTTAACGAAGGTGTTGACGTTGAAAACCTGGAATGTCTCTTTATTGTTTATCCTTTTGCATTCGAAGGGAAGTTAGTTCAATACATCGGACGTATTCAACGTTCAGGAAAACCACCGGTAATTTTTGATTACAGAGGTTCGGAAATTGATTATTTTATTTAGCGATATGGATAAAATGGAGTTATCAAAATCAGACAACCAATTATTTGGGAAAATAGCAGACTTGCTCAATGAGGCAAGAACGTTTATTGTTAAAAATGTAAATCAAACAATTGTCCTCACATATTTTGAAATAGGCAAACTTATAGTTGAAGAGGAACAAGAAGGTAAAGAACGTGCTGAATACGGAAAGTCTGTTTTAAAAGAACTTTCACAAAAACTTACCAATGAATTCGGCAAAGGATATTCAGTTTACAACTTGGAAAGGATGCGTAATTTTCACCTTGTTTTTAAGAACCGAATTGATGAAACTGAAAAATCCGCATCAGTGATGCGGAAATCTGAAGAAGAGAAATCTGCATCACCGATGCGGAAAATTGACTCACCGTTTAATTTAAGCTGGACACACTACCTTCAACTAATAAAAATAGAAAACGAAGAGGAAAGAAATTTTTATGAAATTGAAGCAATGAACAATAATTGGTCGGTTCGTGAATTGGAAAGACAATAAAATTCAATCTCATGCATGAAACTTTTTATCCCTTTTTGAAAAAGCTCATTCAGGTTACTGTCGCAGGTATTTTGTTTTTGGTTTTTCCGGCCTGTCCTTCCTGGTCGCAGTCGAATAACATAGCCTCCCATGCTTCGCTGGCCGAGAAAATTTACCTGCAAACGGATGGCAAGGTATATACAACCGATAAAACCATCTGGTTTAAGGCCATTGTTACCAATGCGATCGACCATGCCCCTGCCATTTTAAGCGGGGTTCTCTATGTTGAGCTGATTGGCCCGGATGAGAGGATTGTTGAACGGAAGCTGATCAAACTGGCGAAGGGTATCGGCAATGGTTTTTTAGAGCTGGATCAGCGCTATCCGGAAGGGGTATATCAGATCAGGGCGTATACAGAATGGAACAAAAATTTCGGTACCGATTTTTTCTTTACTGAATATCTCCGGGTGTTTGCCCCTTCAGCAAACCAAAAGCCCGACCCGATGCCGAATGTTACACTTGTAAAAGAACAGAATAACGAGCGTCGGCTGAATGCGTATTTTAACCCTCTTGCCATCGACAGCCTTCACAAAAAAGAACTCACCCTCATTCTGACCTTCGACGATACGAAAGATACCTTGTCGGTCAAACGAAACGATGACAACAGCTACCGGCTCAATTATATCCTCCCCGCCGAATCGCAGTTTGTTACCTTGCAGATGCAGACGAAGAACCTGTTCACGTATTCCAAAACCATTGCACTGAACGAGGATCATACGGATTTGCAGTTTTTCCCTGAAAGCGGGGAATTGGTACACGGGTTGCAGAGTCGGGTAGGTTTCAAGGCGCTGGATTATAGCGGAAAGGGAAAATTTGTTGAAGGAGAAATAGTGAACGGGGAAGGAGAGGTGATTACCGTATTTCAAAGCAACGAGCTGGGCATGGGCAGTTTTATTTTGGGCAAGACGGACAGCACGGTTACGTACTTTGCCCGGTTACAATCACCGACAGAAGAAGGGCTGTCGCTGATGTATCCGTTGCCGAAAGTTGCTTCCGTCGGTAATGTATTGTCGGTGAACAAGCGAGGCGACCAGATACGCATGACAGTCGCATCCAACTACCTGAAAAATGATAGTATTTTACTGCGGATTTCCTGCCGGGGAATGGTTTATTACGACATTAAAGGGCCTTTGAAGGGCGGTGTTCTTGCACTGGTCATGGCGGCGAATAAGTTTCCCGAAGGCATTATTGCCTTTACCCTGATGGACACTCTCATGCAACCGGTGGCTGAACGGCTGTATTTCAATGAACGTCCGGAAAGTCGCATCAATATTGCACTTTCGACGGACAGGGAAAGCTATACCCAGCGCGAATCGACAACACTGAATATTGAAACCACGAATAATCTGGGGGAGGCAGTAAATGCCAACGTATCGTTACTGGTATTGAACAAAGAGCAACTGGGGCAGATACAGAGTACGCGCCAGAATATATTGTCTTATTTTCTGATCAGCTCGGAACTGAAAGGCACAATTGAAAACCCCGGATTTTATTTCAGCAAAAAGAATGAACGATACAACGACCTGGATGCACTGTTGCTCACCCAGGGCTGGCGGAAATACCACTATACCAAACCGGTTGGCAAGATCATTTTTCAGCCTCAACCAACGCTTACTGTATCGGGCTCGGTGAGCGGAGCAATTTTTCAAAAGAAAAAGAAAGAGGTGGAGCTGACCATGATGACCTTTGGTAATAACCGGTCGTTCCATAAACAACGAACAGACAACCTGGGCCGGTTCAGTTTCAATATAAACGATGAATACGGGCAGAACCTGAATATACTGATTCAAAGCGCTAATAAGTCCGGGGAGAAAAGGGATTATACGATCACGCTGGATAAAAAAGAATCTCCGGCTGTTTCGTTCGATCCTATCCGGTCGGTGGAGCGGGCTGACAGTGTTATGCATGCGTTGGTTGAAAAAAATATTGAACGCAAAATGGTGGAAGATGCTTTTCCACTGTCGGCAGGCGATATTCTTTTGGGCGAAGTGGTTGTGGAAGGATACAAAATGACTCCTGAACGAAAGAAGGTAATGGAAGAGTATGGCAAGCCGGACGATGTAATTGAAGGGGAAGCTATTCAGGCAAAGGAAGAAAAATGGTCGTATGGGTTATACAGCGTCCTGTTATTCAATTTCCCGGATAAAGTAATCATTGAAAGAGACAGTGTTGGTGTTATGCATGCAAAGGTGAACCATTCGGAGATGACACTTGTGGTGATTGATGGTATTCCGGTCAAGGATTACGAATACCCCTTTATTGCAAACATTCCACCTGGTGAAGTCAGCAGTTTCGAGATTATTGAGAGTGCAAAGAATTTTTCAAAACTCTACATGGAGGCATATCCTTATGCCGATCCAATGTCAGCGCCAGCCTGGGGAGATGTCATCGCCATCTATACCCACGGACGAAAAGGTATTTACGGAGCAAGTCAACCCGTAGGCATCGTACAGGCGGCCGTTCCTGTATTTTCTGCACCCCGTGAGTTTTATGCCCCCAAATACGAGAATTCCCAAACGATCGACTGGTTTAAACCGGATTATCGTGCCCTGGTACATTGGCAGCCTGAAATTGTGACTGACAGCCTGGGCCGGGCTACTGCTGTTTTTTACAATGCCGATGTACCCGGAGAGATGCAGGTGGTGGTAGAAGCTATTTCAGAAAACGGAGAAATTGGTTATCAGGAGATTTTTTATGAGGTGAAGAAAAGAATGTAATGGTTCTAACCTGCTGGTAAACATATACGGGTAGTAGTAATTTTAAGAGATATACTTTTGACAAAAAACGTATTAAAGAGAATGCTGATAGGTATCCATCCGGAATGTGCTGCGCATAAAAACGAAGTTAAGTAAATTCAAAATAATATTTTTTTTCAGGAAAATAATTAGCATATTAGCAATTGCATAAAACATAAACCTTTAATTCGGAACCCAATAAAAGCAAATGATCAACGTTATAAAAAAAATCCTTATTCTTATTATTAATTGCATTGTATATCAGGGGATAATAAAAGCTCAGAATTTTGATGCTGAGTTAGTATCTCAAAAGACCGATATATCTCTTTTGAACAACAAATTAATTCAAAATCATTATTTCGAGATTAGAATAAATAATAGAAATGGTGAAAAATATGCTAAAATTAGTATTCCGTACTCCAAGCTGAATCAAGTGAGCAAAATTGAGGCGTACATTCAAGAAGACAATGGGACAATCATCAGAAAATTAAAAAAGAATGAAATCATTGAACGAAGCTCAATTTCAGATTATTCATTTTATGAAGACGATTTTGTGAAAGAGTTTACTCTGAAAAACAACACATATCCGTACACCATTATTTATTCCTATCAATCGTTTCAGGAAGAATTCCTTTATCTTGGTTATTGGAGCCCCATTTTGGATCGTAAAGTTCCAACTTATTTTGCTAATCTTACTGTTACTTTACCAAAAGACTATGCGATAGCATATTCGTTACAACAAATTGATGTACCGATCATTGATATTTTCGAAAATCAAGTGCATTACACATGGAAAACTCAGTATACTCAAATTATAGAACCAGAAGTTTATTCGCCTGTTTTAAGAGATCTGCTTCCAATGGTTACTTTGGTTCCCAAACTATTCAAATTTGAGTTGGATGGTTCGTTCGAGAGTTGGCAAACTTATGGCGATTGGCAATTTAAATTAATGCAAGAATTGGACACTTTGCCTGATAATGAAAAAAATAAAATTACGGCACTCACTCACTCTATAAAAAACGAGAAAGAAAAAGTCAGAGCATTATACCACTATTTGCAAGATGCAACCAGATACATCAACATCTCGATCGAAACCGGAGGCCTAAAACCTCATTCGGCCTCGTATGTTTCTGCAAATAAATATGGCGACTGTAAAGCGCTGACCAATTACCTTAAATCGATGTTGAATTTTGTTGGCATTCAATCGTATTACACAAAAATTCTGGCTGGTGATCCCATAAGTATGATAGATAAAAGCTTTCCTTCACAACAGTTCAATCATGTAATTCTTTATGTTCCTTTGAAAACTGATACCATTTGGTTGGACTGTACTAGCAATGGCGCCTTCAATTACTTGGGAACATTTACCCAAAACCGTGAAGCATTTGTTGTCGACAAAAACAATAGTCACTTTGTTCACACTCCGGCTTTAACTCCTGAAGCAGTACATGAAAAACGTACGATTTCCATTTCGAATGATCTAAGTCATAAAAGCAAGATTAATTTCAAAAATGAGTATAAAGGTGAAATGTATGAGCAGTTATTAGGTCTGGAACAATCATTTAATGAGGAGGGTAAAGCCAGAATTATTCGAAACCATATTGTTGATAAAGGGTTCGATTTGGTCGATTACCAAGTGTTTAAAACCCATCGGGACTCCATGAAAATTCATTTGAGCTACAACTCGTATGCTCAAAATATTTATAATGAATATGGGAATGATATCGTTTTAAATAACCTTCCGTTTTCGTTGCCTCAATTTGAAAAACCGACGATCCGGAAATTACCTGTTCAGATTGATTATCCAATTTACAAGACAGATTCCATTTATTATGAACTGGTTCCGGGTTATAAGTTGGTGAGTAATCTAAGTAATTATTCGCTTTCAACATCTTACGGAACGTATAACTTGACTTTTGATATAAAGAATAATAATATTCTGATGGTTAAAAGCTTGCTCGTTCATTCGGGGTACTATCCTGTTGAAACGTACCCGGATTTCTATAAATTCATGCATGATATAGATGATTTAGAACGTAAAGCCCATTTAGTATTAACAAAAACAAATCCATAAAATGATCAAAATTCGTATCCTGTCCGTCCTGATCTTTGCATTTTCTTTATGCTCCTTAGGACAAGAATATTCCAGGGAATTTGGTAAAGTTGTAAAAGATGATGTCGAATTAACTGAGTATCCGGCTGATAAAAATGCGGAAGCAGTTGTATTGTTTGATATGGCAAAATCGTATTTCGTTGATTCCAATAATGGGTTCGATCTTGTCTTTGAACGAACCTCTAGAATTAAGATTTTAACCGAAGCAGGTATTAAATGGGCCGAAATAGAAATTCCCTATTATCAGGAAGGAAATATCTATGAAAAAATTTTTGATCTCGAAGCCTATTCGTATAATTATGAGAACGGGCAAATTAATAAAACAAAACTTGATGTGTCAAACTCCTACACTGAAAAAATAAACCATTACTGGAACCTTAAAAAATTTGCTTTACCCAATGTAAAGGCAGGAACCATCATCGAATATAGGTATAAAATCAATTCTCAATATTTATTCAATCTGCGCGACTGGGAGTTTCAGCGAAGAATACCAGTTGTATATAGCGAGTATGAAGTTCGTATGATTCCCTTTTATGGATATACTTTTTTATTGCAGGGGGCCAATAAATTCAGCAGCACCATGTCGTATGTCGATAAAGGGTTGTCGCGTCAGTTTGGATCAACTAATTACAATGATTATATAAACAAATATATCATGAAAGACTTGCCCGCTTTTAACAGCGAAGAGTTCATTACTTCTATAAATGATTATATCATAAAAATTGA
This sequence comes from Prolixibacteraceae bacterium, assembly GCA_003506435.1. Classification (GTDB taxonomy): domain Bacteria; phylum Bacteroidota; class Bacteroidia; order Bacteroidales; family Prolixibacteraceae; genus GWE2-42-39. The sequence continues at coordinate 220,795 of DOAQ01000046.1, read as the reverse complement.
TTTTCAACTGTCAAAAATTACACAACCGAATGGTTCTAAGATAGATGTTATGACCTCGTGGGATTTAATGATTAAAGATTTGCTTAATCATGCCTCCTTTGGTAAGTACATCGCCAAAGCAGAAAAGCTTTTACCATCGGTAATCGATAGCAAAGAGTTGGAATCAAAAACTACACAAGAGAAATTCGACATCATTATCAATTATGTGAAAGCCAACTATAATTGGGATAAAATGGATGGGAAATATGCTTCAAAATTACCTAATAAGTTAATAACTGAGAAGGTAGGGAATTGTGCCGATATCAATTTGTTTACCATTGGTTTGCTCAACGGTGCAGGCATCGAAGCATATCCGTTATTGATTAGCACACGCGAAAATGGAAAAATCAAGTATGATTATCCGTTCAGCCATTTCTTCGATTATGTATTGATTCTGGCAATTATTGATGGACAAAATGTATTATCTGATGGCACCGAAATTTTGAGTTTAAATAATCGAATTCCATCACGATGTATTAATGAGCGTGGTTTAATTGTTAAAAAAGACGAAGTGAAATGGGTAGGATTGGAATGTTTACTCCCATCAGAAATCAATACCGAAATTGCGATGGAGATCACTAAAGAGATGGATCTTCGTTCTGCAATTACAAAAACATCAACTGAATATGAAGCGCTGTATTGCAGAAATAATTATTCAGACGATGTGGAAAGCATCAAAAAGAAATTGGATTCAAAAGATTTTACTATTATCGATTCGACTATTTCGGTACAAAATCAACATGACAAGAATGAACCGTATGTCTTGAGTTATACAACATTGAGCCAAACATCCATAATTAATGATAAAATTTATTTGTCACCATTTTTAGGTGAATCTCTTTCCGAGAATCCATTGAAACAACCTACACGTACTTATCCTATTGACATGGTTTATCCAACCAAAAGATCTTTCAAAACAAGCATCAATATTCCTGAAGGATATCAAGTCTATTTTATTCCAGAAGAGTTTAAGATCAGCAATCAAAGTTTTGATTTCAATTATTCAGTAAAGAATGAGCAGACTCAACTGGTAGTTAGTTTCGATTATTATTTCAAAAAATCTGTATATCCGGATACCGATTATAGCAAGATCAAATATTATTTCAAGGAAATTGTGAAAAAAGGAAATGAAAAAATTGTCCTCTCTAAAAAGATATAATTCTGCAAATGTAGGTTTGTTACCCCTGCCATTTTAACTCAAAATTTGTAATTCTGTTTTACCCCTCTAAATCTCCCCACTCGGGGAGACTTTGGGCCTGCAAATATCCGTGGCTTCCAAAAAAAATGGACACGGAAAATATACCTGAAATTAATCTTTCTGGCTTCGTGTTCAATTGCTTATTTCGTCAGCAAATACGTTTTGAATTCTTCAAACTGTTTGCTCATCGGAATAGAGAGTTTTTTGCCTTTCATGAATTCAGCCAGTTTCTCCGGAAGCATTATTTTTTTACCAAGCGTTGACTCAACCGTTTCGGTGAATTTGGCAGGATGGGCAGTTTCAAGGAAAATACCTACTTCGTTTTCCTGCAAATCCTCGTCCAGTGCCTTGTAGCCGATTGCCCCGTGCGGGTCAAGGGTGTAGCCGTATTTGTAATGAATTTCTTTCATCACTTCGCGGATTTCGGCATTGCTGTACCGGTAGCCTTTTATATCAGCAGCGATTGCCGGGTGCGAATGTCCGTATAAATCGAGGATGCGAGCAAAGTTGCTGGGGTCGCCCACATCCATCGCATTGGCAATGGTAGCCACCGAAGCGCGCGGCTCGTATTTGCCGTTTTGCAGGTAGTTGTAAACAATGTCGTTTTCGTTGTTGGCCGCAATAAACCGTTTGACAGGCAGTCCCATTTTCTTTGCAAACAAACCGGCGGTCAGGTTCCCGAAGTTACCGCTGGGCACCGAAATGACCACATCGTCGCGAATTCCTCTTTCGCGAATCCGTGCATACGCATTGAAATAATAAAATGCCTGCGGAAGGAAGCGGGCTACATTGATGGAATTGGCTGATGTCAGTTGCAACGTATTTTTCAGATCTTCATCCAGAAACGCGGCTTTTACCAGCCGCTGACAATCGTCGAACGTGCCGTCAATTTCAATCGCGGTAATATTTTGTCCGAGGGTGGTAAACTGTTTTTCCTGAATCTCGCTCACCAGTCCTTTCGGGTACAGTACATACACTTTGATTCCCGGAACACTGAGAAATCCGTTGGCAACCGCGCTTCCGGTATCGCCAGAAGTGGCTACCAGCACGTTTACCTCGTTCTTATGCCCTTTCAGAAAATAGCCCAGCAAACGTGCCATGAAACGGCCGCCTACATCTTTAAAGGCAAGCGTTGGCCCGTGAAACAATTCGAGTGCGAAAATATTGTCGTTTACATTTGCAATCGGGCAGTCGAAACTCAGGGTGTCGTACACCAGATTTTTCAGGGTTTCTTCCGGCACATCTTCGCCGAAAAACTTTTTGGCTACTTCAAACGATAGTTCCTGAAAACTGAGTTTATGAATTCCGGCGAAAAATTCCGGATCAAATTTCTCAATGCGTTCGGGCATGAACAGGCCTTTGTCGTCGGCCAACCCTTTTACTACCGCTTCTTCGAGCGAAACTTCAGGTACTGATTTATTGGTGCTGTAATATTTCATAACGAGAGGCCCCCTTCTTATTTCCCCGGAGGGGAAGGATTAACAGCCCGGGAAAGGCATTTTATTTTGTGTTATTTTAATTTTTTCATTTCTGATTACAAAGGAAATCATTTTCTGTAATTCCAAATTCTTCCTTCGGGGGATTAAAGGGGGTCTTTCCCCAACAAAGCTTTCATAAATTCGTTGCCTTTCAGCATTCCGTATGTGCCATTTACCACCGAAAACTCATCGTACACCTGCACTTGGTCGGCTTCATTTCCGGGTTTATAAATAATAAAGGGTACCGGGTCTTTGGTGTGAATTTTTGTTGCGCAGGGCGTTGGATGGTCGGGCAGAACAGCAATGGTAACCGGCTCGTCCATCTTCGCTGTTTCTTGAACCAGAAATTTTACAATGCGCTGATCAAGGTATTCGATGGTGCGGGTTTTCAATTCTGCGTTGCCTTCGTGTCCGGCTTCGTCGCTGGCTTCCACGTGCAGGTACACCAGATCGTGGTTTTTCAGCGCATCAATGGTGGCCTGTGCCTTTCCTTCGTAGTTGGTGTCGTACAGACCGGTGGCGCCTTCCACCTGAATAACATCCATTCCGGCATAAACACCGATCCCCTGGATCAGGTCAACGGCTGAAATAACTGCCGATTTTTCAATGCCGAAAAGCTCTTTTAGTGTTGGCATTTGCGGTTTATAGCCCGGCGACCAGGGCCAGATGCTGTTGGCCATGTCTTTTCCTGCTGCTTTACGTTTCAGGTTCACCGGATGGTTGGCCAGCAAGACCATGGATTTACGGATCAACTCATTCAGCAAATCAACTGTTTCCGATGCTTCAGGACGGAGCGCTTCGACCATATAATTGCGATATGGTTTGCCGGGAACATCGTGTGGGGGAGTGCATTTCATTTCTTTTTTGCCGCCTTTTATCACCAGCAGGTGACGGTACGAAACCCCGGGATAAAAAATGACATTTTCGCTGCCCAGTTTTTTATTCAGAAAATCAATCAGCTCGTGGGCTTCTTTGTTCGAAATATGCCCTGCCGAATGATTTTTTATGTTTTCGTTTTCGATGCAGATCAGGTTGCAGCGCATCGCCAGATCGCCTCTTTCCAGCGTCACGCCCATACTGGCCGCTTCCAGTACGCCGCGCCCTTCAAAAACATTTTCCACATCGTAACCAAGTACGGCGAGATTGGCAATTTCGCTTCCCGGGTGCATCGATTCGGGAACGGTAATTAAACGACCCGTTTTTCCTTTTTTTGCCAGACTGTCAATTACTGGTTTTTTTGCCATCTGGAGCGGGGTTTTCCCGCCAAATTTCTCCAACGGTTCATCGGCCATACCGTCGCCTAAAACAATAATATACTTCATATTACAGACCCCCTTCTTATTCCCACAAAGGGGAAGGATAACAGCCAGGGGAGAGGCTTTTAAAATTATTTCAATTCTAAAATATCAGAGGAACAGAGAAACCCCAGTCTTTTTATTCCCCTTTGGGGAAGCCTCGGGGAAAGGGGGCTTGTCTTTCCTTATATATTTGATACCCGGATAATATCGGCAAAAACCCCGGCAGCAGTAACGTCAGCGCCAGCACCGTATCCTTTTATTATCATCGGGAACTCGTGGTAACGTTCGGTTGTGAACATCACCAGGTTATTGCTTCCCTGCAAGTCGAAGAACGGGTGCCCTTGCTCGATTTCCTGAAGCCCGACTTCTGCTTTGCCTTCTTCGAAACGGGCTACAAAACGCCAGCATTTGTTCGCAGAAACAAGCTTTTTTCGTTTTTGTTCGAATTCCGCATCAATACCGGGGACCAGTTTCCAGAAATCGTCAGCGCTGCCTTCAAAATAATTGTCGGGTATGAATTTATTGATCGTTACATCTTCCTTGTCAATTACATAACCTGATTCGCGGACCAAGATCAGCAGTTTGCGAACTACGTCCATACCACTGAGGTCGATGCGCGGGTCGGGTTCCGAATAGCCCTGCTCCTTGGCCATGCGAATGGTTTGGCTAAACGGGATCTTTTCGCTGATGGTATTGAAAATGAAATTCAGCGTACCCGACAAAACGGCTTCGATGCGCAGGATTTTATCACCCGAATTCACCATGTCGTTCAAGGTATTGATGATTGGCAAACCGGCGCCCACATTGGTTTCAAACAGAAATTTGACGCCTTTGCGCTTGGCTGTTTTTTTCAGGCTGACGTAATTCGAATATTCCGAAGAAGCCGCTACTTTATTGGCTGTCACAATCGAAACGTTGGCGTTCAGCAACTCGTGGTAAATGTCGGCAACTTCAGTGTTTGCCGTACAATCCACGAAAATTGAGTTGTACATGTTCAGCCCGATGATCTCATTTTTGAAACCTTCAATATTGCTGGTTTCTCCTTCCGAAAGCATTCGTTCCTTATAATTTGCAATATCGATTCCATCTCTCGACAGGAGCATCTTTTTCGAGTTGGCAACACCGGCCAGCTTTATTTTCAGGTGTTTTTCCTTCAATAATTTGGGCTGCTGTAAATGGATTTGTTTCAGCAGATTGCCGCCAACAAGACCAATTCCCAAAAGGAAGATATTCAATTCAATATTTTCAGAAAGGAAGAACGATTCGTGTACCACATTGAGCGTTTTGCGCAGGTCCGAATCCTTTACTACCCATGAAATATTTAATTCTGAAGCGCCTTGTGCAATGGCAATAATGTTGATCCCGTTCTTTCCGATGGTATGAAAGAGTTTCCCTGCAATACCAGTCGTGTGTTTCATATTTTCGCCCACGATCGCCACAATCGAAAGGTTGCTTTCAACGGTGATTTTATTGATTTGCTGGGTCGCTATTTCGCGTTCAAATTCATCCCGGATGGCCATTTCTGCTTTTTCGGCGCTGCCTGTATTTATGGCAAAACTGATCGAATTTTCCGACGAAGCCTGCGAAATCAGGATCACGTTGATGTCTTCTTTGGCAAGCGCGCCGAACAGACGCATGGAAATACCGGTCACACCTACCATTCCAAGTCCCTGCACGGTAACCAGCGTGATGTCGGAAATCGACGAAATACCCTTGATGGGTAGGTCTTTCCCGTTCGGATTGCTCCCGGTGATCAGGGTCCCTTCCGCTTCAGGTTCCATCGTGTTTTTTATCTTCACCGGAATTTCTTTCTGATAAACCGGCAAAATGGTTGGCGGATAAATTACTTTGGCACCGAAGTGGGAGAGCTCCATTGCTTCGGAGTAGCTCAGTGTGCGAATGGTGTATGCTTTGCTGATCACGCGCGGATCGGCAGTCATGAACCCGTTCACGTCGGTCCATATTTCCAGTGCGCTTGCATCGAGTGCTGCTGCCAGGATTGACCCGGTGTAATCGGAACCGCCGCGCCCGAGAGTGGTCATTTCACCGGCCTCGTTGCTGGCAATAAAACCGGGCACAACAGCAAGTCCCGAGAAGTTGCTGAAAGTCTTTTTTATCAACCTGTTGGTAACGTCAAAATTAACCCGGGCTTTTCCAAAATGGCTGTCGGTGCGGATAAAGTTACAGGAATCGAACCATTGGGCGCCGGGAATAAATTCGGAAATGATCAGCGATGACAGGCGCTCACCGAAACCACCAATTTTATCCAGTGTTTTGGGCGTGAGTTCGCCAATCATGGAAATCCCGCGGATGATCTTTTCAAGTTCATCGAGCAGATCCGTTACTCTTTCTTCCAAAGGGATATTGTTCTCTTCCCCGAAAAGATCGTCGATCAGCTCAAAGTGCCTTTCTTTTATAGCTGTTATTTCAACATTAAAGTATCCTGTATCCAACGCGGCCATGCGCGCCGCGTTAAGAATTTTATCAGTTATTCCACCCAATGCAGAAACTACCACGATGATATCGTCATCCTGTTTGCTGCAAATGTTTCTTACTTTTCTGATGTTTTCGGCATTACCTACTGATGTGCCTCCGAATTTCAATACCTTCATGTTACAATTAATTTTCGGTGAAAAGATACAATTTTAAATAAGAGGGGTGAAACAGCATTGCCATTTCACCCCGACTTTACTGTATTTTTAAGTATTTTTTAATTTTCAGTTGTTGTCTTTGTAACGGTTTCCAATATTTTGGTTTCCAGTTCGTGTGCCAGTTCTTCGTTGTCGTGGAGAAGGCTTTTCACAGATTCACGTCCCTGTCCCAGTTTTGTTTCCCCATAACTAAACCAGGAACCTGATTTCTTGATGATCCCAAGTTCAACACCCATGTCAACAATTTCGCCTGTTTTCGAGATTCCTTCACCAAACATGATGTCGAATTCTGCTTTGCGGAATGGTGGGGCCACTTTGTTTTTTACCACTTTCACGCGGGTGTGGTTTCCCTGTGCTTCTTCTCCGTCTTTGATTTGTCCGATACGGCGGATATCCAGACGTACAGAAGCATAGAATTTTAATGCGTTACCACCTGTCGTCGTTTCGGGATTGCCAAACATGATGCCGATTTTCTCCCTCAACTGGTTAATGAAAACACAGCAGGTTTTGGTGCGGCTGATATTGGCAGTCAGCTTTCTCAGTGCCTGCGACATCAAACGGGCCTGAAGTCCCATTTTCGAATCGCCCATGTCGCCCTCAATTTCGGCTTTTGGAGTCAGGGCGGCAACCGAGTCAATCACAATAATATCAATTGCTCCCGAACGGATCAGGCTGTCGGCAATTTCCAGCGCCTGTTCGCCGTTATCGGGCTGCGAAATCAGCAGTTCATCGATGTCGACACCCAGTTTTTGGGCGTAAGTCGGGTCGAAAGCGTGTTCTGCATCAATGATTGCTGCAATGCCGCCTGCTTTTTGGGCTTCAGCAATGGCATGAATAGCCAGGGTGGTTTTACCGGATGATTCAGGGCCATAAATTTCGATGATCCTTCCTTTTGGATAACCGCCAACGCCCAGTGCGATGTCGAGTCCGATGGAACCCGATGAAATGGTTGGTACGTCTTCAACCGGGCGGTCGCTCATTTTCATGATGGACCCCTTGCCAAAAGTTTTATCGATTTTCTCCATTGTAAGCTGAAGCGCTTTCAGCTTTTCGCTGTTGATATTGGTTTTTTCGTTGCTTGCCATATTTTGTGATTGATAATTTATTATTGATGATTTATGATTGACAGTTCGGCTGTTTGATACGCCTTGTATTTAAATATTTAAAGCTTCTATAATTTGATTTGTATGATCGCCTGTTTTTACGCTTTCAAAAACTTCGTCGATAATGCCCTTCTCATTAATTATATACGTAGTTCGCAAAACGCCCATGTACTTTTTGCCGTACATGCTTTTTTCGCCCCACACTCCATACGCCTGAAGGATTTCTTTTTCTGTGTCGGCAATCAGGTTGAATGAAAAACCAAATTTACCGGCAAATTTTTTGTGCGATGCCACGCTGTCGGGACTAATGCCAACAACTTCGTACCCTTTATTTAGCCAGTACTGATAATTGTCGCTTAAATTGCATGATTCGGCAGTACACCCGGGAGTATTGTCCTTCGGGTAAAAGTACAAAATCATTTTTTTACCTTTGAAATCATCCGACGAAATCAGTTTCCCGTCCTGATTTAAACCTTTGAACCCCGGTGCTTTATCGCCTTTATTTAAAACTGCCATCCGCTTTTGTTTTAGTTAAACAAATATACTTCAAAATATGAGATAAACCCATCGTGAATTTGTTTTGTTCATAACTTGGAAAATATTATCGGGTGAAAAGAATGAGATTTTTCTGCTTGAAATTAGTGTTCCTGAAAACATTCAGAAACCGAATCAGTGATTTTTTTTGCTATCCATGTTGAAATAATCTCAGCGCCGCGGTCGTTCAGATGGCTGTCATCCATCCACAATTCAGGGTTAGCCAGTAATGACTTAGGCGGGATTAGCACAGAACCTGTCTTTGAATAATATTCCATATCGATTGGCTGATCAAGTTTTGATCCATATTCGGAAAGGTAAACAAAGCAGAATTGAATATTTTTTTCTTCAAGCAGTCTGATCATTGCTTTCAGATAAGCCTTTGGATACTTCAGTTGTATGTTTTTTAAAGTCTGATTGGTTCTTCTTTTCAGTCTTCTGTTCCAGTTTTCGATGTTATCGTTTATCTCATTTGCAGTAGCCACACGATCCGATGATCCGTAGCCATAATTCGACAAATCAACTTCCGGGTAATCATTTCTGAAAATATAGATTTGCTTTACTGCTTCGAGACGGGTGATAAAACCGTAATATAAATCGGAAAAATAATCGCGGTTGACTGCCGATTTCGAGAAAAACAAATCTTTGTTTTCGGCCAGATAGGGGAAAATATCGTGACTGTTTTTTGTTTCCTCCTCCGAAATCTCGATGATTACCATTTTCGGATTTTTGTATTTCAGAATATCTTTCAGCAAAACATACTGAAGGTTGCGACCCATGCGGCAATAACCAAAGTTTGCAACATTTATACCATCCAGCTCCTTTTCTATTACCGGCTCATTGAACGCGTGTATTGCATGAGAGGAACCAATGATTGCTATATCAACCGGGGTGTTATTCCGGGCTATTCGGTCGTAAATCCAGGCTCCATGATTGTAGCAGTCATCTTTTATAAAATGATAATTAAAAATTCTGGGTAGGGGAATAAAAAATGAAAGGACAACAATTGCCAGAGGTAATGCACAAAACTTTCCTGTCTTTATTGCTAATTTTTTCATTTTTAAAACTGAAAATAGATGAATTGTGGGGCCGCTTTATATACACCGAAAATTACAATCAGAAGAAGCAGTAAATAATAAACAGAATGCCGTTTCCATTTTGTCAGCCGGGCAGTGAAAATATTAAAGTCTGATTTACGTGTCAGCCACTCGAATACGATAAATACAGGAAATGAAATAATCAGCGAAATAAAATATTCATTCGTAATAAAGTCATTCGGTGAGAACCAGTTATTCAGCGTGAAATCAAAATCGAAGATACGCGAATAAATGAGCATTGCATTCAAAAATGTATCGGAACGGAAAAGCACGAAGCAAAGGTTGACAACCACAAATGTCATGATTACTTTCGATATTTTGTTTATTCTGAAAAACAATGCGATTGAACCAAGTTGTTTCTCAAGAACCATCAGTAATCCGTGAATAAACCCCCAGATTATATAGGTAAACGCGGCGCCGTGCCATATTCCCGAAAGGGTAAACGTAACCAGAATATTAAAAATCCATCGTTGTGTTGTTACCCGGTTCCCTCCCAATGGAATATAAATATAGTCGCGAAACCAGGTGGAAAGTGAAATATGCCAACGCTGCCAAAATTCACGGATGCCTGCCGCGAAGAACGGGGTACGAAAGTTTTGCATCAGTTCAAAGCCCAGCAGACGTGCCGACCCGATTGCAATGTCTGAATAGCCTGAAAAGTCGCAATAAATCTGGAAACCAAACAGAAAGGTGGCGGTCAGTAAAACAAAACCCGGATGCTGTTCCGGGGACTGGTAAGCAGCATCGACGAAAAATGCCAACCGGTCGGCAATTACCATTTTTTTGAACAGACCATAAAGAATTAGCCGGAGTCCGCCGGTTATCTGGTTTATATCGAAAATACGTATACGCTGAAATTGAGGGAGAAGATTTTTTGCTCGTTCGATAGGACCCGCCACTAATTGAGGAAAGAATGCGATAAAAGCCATAAACGCAATAATATCCCGTGTAGGTTTTATCCTTCTGTAGTAAATGTCAAGAATATAACTGAGCGATTGGAAGGTATAAAAACTAATGCCGACGGGTAAAATAATATTCAGGCTTTTGACATTAGTCTGAAATCCAACAATCGATGATAGTTCAACAAAAGAGTCAATGAAAAAATTGTAATATTTGAAAAACGAAAGTAGTCCCAGGTTGCTGATCAGACTGAAAGCGAGAATGAAGCGCCTGTTTTTTCTTTTCGTTTGTTTGTAAAGAAGACTGCCCAGAAAAAAATCGATCAGCGAACTAAAAATAATCAGCAACAGAAAACGCGCATCCCACCAGCCATAAAACAGATAACTTGCGGCCAGAAGAAAAACATTCTGCGTTTTTGTTTTCTCCCGAAGCAGTTTCCAGTAGACCCAAAAAACCAGACAAATAAAAAGAAAATAGGTGGCAGAATTGAATACCATTATTTGATGTATTTTCGCCGGAAAGTATTAAAAATTTGAGCAATACGCCAACTTCTGACAGGTCAAAAATTATTAACTTTTCATTGTTAAAAATAAAATTAAAAACTTTTCTAACTATTTGATATTTTAAAGAAAATGTACTTTCTTTGCAACCTGTTTGAAAAAAGTGAGATTCTGAATTAAAAATAACGACAATGTCAAGAGTTTGTCAAGTTACCGGAAAAAAAGTCATGGTGGGCAATAACGTTTCCCACTCGAAAAGAAGGACGAAAAGAACTTTTATGCCGAATTTGTTCAATAAGAAGTTCTATTTTCCTGATGAAGATCGCTGGATTACCCTGACTGTTTCTGCAGCCGGTATCCGCACGATCAACAAAAAAGGTTTGAATTACGCGCTGAAAGAAGCGAAAGAAAAAGGGTATATTAAAAATATTTAAACGCTTGAGAAATGGCTAAGAAAGGAAACAGGGTACAAGTGATCTTAGAATGTACCGAGCAAAAAGAAAGCGGGTTGGCAGGAATGTCGCGTTACATTACTACCAAGAACAGGAAAAATACTCCTGAACGCCTGGAGATCAAGAAATATAACCCAATCTTGAAAAAAGTAACTGTTCACAGAGAAATAAAATAATTGAGTTATGGCAAAGAAAGCTGTTGCAACACTGCAAAAAGGAGCCGGTAAAGGTCACGCAAAAGTGATCAAAATGGTAAAATCAGAAAAGACCGGCGCGTACACATTTGTTGAGGAAATTATTCCCAACGATGATGTTACTGCATACTTCAAGAAGTAATATTTTACAGAAGATATAAAAAAAGCTTTCACTTTCGGGTGGAAGCTTTTTTTATTTAAGGTGTTGTTCTTTCCAATCCCAATATCTCTTCAGCAAATAAAAAACAAGCCTGCTGCACTTCTTCCAGCGACCCCGAGAATAATTCTCCCCCGATGATATGATTGCCGGCTTCGGGAAAAGCCTGTTTGCGTTTGAGTTCGCCGGGAGTTCCCAACTGATCGAACATCTCAATGATCGCATCTACGCGAACCACTTGGTCCTGATGGGCCTCATCTTTGTAATAATAACCTGCAAACAGCGGTGCTTTTACCTTTTCAAAGGTCTTCCGTTTCATGGTGGCGCTAATTAGTTGCTGCAGATAAACCGTTGCTTCGAGGCGGTATTTGCAGTTCCAGTATTGGCATTCCCTGCATTCAAAATCTTCGTTGGTTACCCGGTAATTACTGTGGTAATTATTGCGGGCGATTTGCAATCCCCAAGGGCCGGACAGCAAAAATGCCTTCGAATTATTGATCCGGATATTGGGTGATAAAAGGATCAACCCGTCGATCATTTCCGGGAATTCGGCTGCCAGTTTCAACGTCAGCGTCCCTCCGGTTGACGTTGCCATGATCACTACTTTTTCGCCCAGAATATGCGCCATTATCAAGGCCTCTTTGGCCGATTCATACAAATTATCGGGAGTCATGTTCAGGAGGGGTTCGTCGGTAACAATTCCATGATCGGCCAGACGGGGAAGGTAGGCATTCATTCCAAAGCGTTTGGCAAAATTCTGATGGGTTGGATGTCCTTCGTACCACGATGCCGAAAAACCATGGAGATAAAGCAAGCACCAGTCCGTCTTTTCCTTCAACGAATCGTTGTTCCAGAAAATACGCGATTCATTGTCCGGTTTAAGGGGCAGTTTGCTCTCTTTTTCCTGAATAAAATGTTCGATATTATCGATGGTACACCCAACTTCAGGAAGTTGATCGGTTAACCGGGGCCTTTCCGGTTGTGGCCCCAAACGGTAGATAAGAAACGGCAGTAAAATTAGAATAAGCAGAATACGTATCGACTTTTTCATTTTTAAGAATATAAAGATGAATGCAATTTACCAAATAAAATCTCAACTACACATTGACTTTACTGTATTTTTGTTGTTCTGTATTCTGCTTATTTCAGTTAACTGATTGTAAGTAATGCCCCTTCGACCTTCACACTGTATTTTTTTAAAGCCGCAGTAGCCGGACCGTTGATCACTGATCCATCGATAGTATATTTTGAACCGTGACAGGGGCATGGCAGGTTGTTGGCCGATTGGCTATACTCGACGGTACATCCCATGTGGGTGCAAATCTTCGACAAGGCCACATAACTGGTATTACCTGTCCGGATGACAATGAAGTTGTTTTTGTATGCATATCCGCCAACAGCAGATAAAACGCTGTATTCGCTTGCTGAGAGGTCAATGGTAGTTTCACTTTGGGAGCTCCCGTTGTTTCCTCCACTTATGTCGTCATCCTCTTTGCTGCACGAATTGAATAGTGCAGGCGCAGTTAAAAGAAGGCTGCTTCCAATAAGCATTTGTGTTAAAAACTGTTTTCTTTCCATCATCTTCAATTTAAGTGTGAATATTTAATTTTTATAACTGATATTCCCGGCAGCAAAACCTGAATTGGCAATTGGTAACAAATCATTTTGTAACTTGTCATCAATAATCATGTGTTTTCCTGCAAAAACTGAAGTGAAGCAAAAGTGATATTATTTCAAACAATAAAAAGAAAAGATTGTTTACTTATGAAACATTTTTTTAGGAACAGTTAAAAAAACCAAATGTGTTGTTATGGAGAAGTTTACGCAGGTTGGAAACCAGGAAATAGCCGTTATTGAAGAACTATATCAGGAATATTTAAGCAATCCGGAATCAGTAGACGAAAGCTGGAGATTGTTTTTCAAAGGCTTTGAACTGGCCCGAAGAAATTTTAAATCTCCGAGTTCTGAACAAGATACTACATTGATAGATAAGGAATTTGCCATCCTCAACCTGATACACGGATATCGCCAGCGTGGTCATCTTTTTACAAAAACCAACCCGGTGCGTGCCCGGAGAAAATACTTGCCAACCCTTGCCATCGAGAATTTTGGTTTGGAACAGGCAGACCTTGAACGCACTTTTCAGGCCGGGAACAGTATTGGTATCGGACCTGCAAAATTAGCGGATATTGTTGCGTACCTTGAAGCCACTTACTGTGAATCGGTGGGTGTTGAATACGTGTATATGCGACAGCCCGAAGTAGTACAATGGTTGCAGCAACGCATGGAAAGCAGCCGGAATTCGCAGAGCTTTACCGATGAAAAGAGAAAACATATTTTCTATCACCTGAAACTTGCCGTTGGTTTCGAAAATTTTATTCATAAAAAATTTGTAGGTCAGAAACGCTTCTCACTGGAAGGCGCTGAAACACTGATTCCGGCTATGGACGCAGTAATTGAGCGCGGTTCGGAGCTGGGAATTGAAGAATTCATTATTGGCATGGCACATCGAGGACGTTTGAATGTGTTGGCAAATATTCTGCAAAAACCCTATAAAAATATTTTTAAGGAATTTTACGGAACTGAATACGAGGAAGAAATTTCACTGGGCGATGTAAAATATCATTTGGGTTACGAAGGCGAAGTAACTGCCGATTCGGGAAAACCAATCAAACTGAAACTGATGCCGAACCCCTCTCATCTCGAAACGGTATCACCGATTGTTCAGGGGATGGTGCGTTCGCGGATCGATTCGGCATACGGTGGTGATTTTTGCAAAGTAGCGCCAATTGTTATTCACGGTGATGCAGCCATTGCTACCCAGGGAGTTGTTTACGAAGTGATCCAGATGTCGCAGCTCGACGGCTATAAAACCGGGGGAACGATCCATCTGGTAATTAATAATCAGGTAGGTTTTACCACCAACTATCTTGATGCCCGTTCGAGTACCTATTGTACCGATGTGGCCAAAGTAACCCGTTCGCCTGTATTTCATGTGAACGGCGACGATGTGGAAGCGCTGATCTATACCATCAAACTGGCAATGGATTTCCGGCAGGAATTTCATTCCGACGTGTTTGTCGATATTCTCTGTTACCGTAAATACGGGCATAATGAAGGCGACGAACCCCGTTTTACCCAGCCTTTGCTTTACGAGGCCATTGAGAAACACAAAAACCCCCGTGATATTTATGCTGAAAAGCTGGATGAACTGGGTATTCTAAACAGGGAAGAAAGTCGTCGGGATGTTCACGAATTCGAACAGTTTCTGGAAGAAAAATACAAAGAATCGGAGCAGATTGAAAAACTGAATATCCGCAATTTTCTGGTTGAAGAATGCCATAATTTTGAGGTGACACGGCATGCCGATTTATTTGTTAAAACGGATACAGGAGTACCTGTCGTCCGACTGAAAGCAATAGCAGAAAAATTGTACACGTTGCCCACACATCAAACTTTTTATAAAAAGCTGAACCGTATTTTGGAGGACCGTCGCACAATGATACTTGACGACCGGCTTGACTGGGCAATGGCTGAACTGCTTGCCTACGGAACATTACTCACGGAAGGTCATCCGGTGCGGGTGAGCGGACAGGACAGCGAACGGGGAACTTTTGCTCACCGACATGCTACCTATGTGTATGAAGACGGTTCCGGGAAATATTATCCATTGAAACATATTGCCGATAATCAGGCTGAATTTAATATTTTCAACTCACCTCTTTCGGAATATGGCGTAATGGGTTTTGAATATGGTTATGCACTGGCCCAGCCCAATGCGCTGACTGTTTGGGAAGCCCAGTTTGGCGACTTCCATAATGTGGCCCAGGTGATCATTGATCAGTACATTGCTTCGGCATCTGAAAAATGGGGGCTGATGAACAACCTTGTCTTGTATTTGCCACACGGTTACGAAGGGCAGGGACCGGAACATTCGAGCGGGCGCATCGAACGCTTCCTTGCGCTTGCAGCAAGCAACAATATGCAGGTTGTCGTGCCCACAACTCCGGCTAACATGTATCATTTAATCCGTCGCCATCTGAAGTGGAACTACCGTTTGCCATTGATTGTATTTACGCCCAAAAGTTTGCTGCGTCATTCGCAGGTACTCAGTTCTGTTGAAGAACTGGCTAACGGACATTTTCAGGAAGTGATTGATGATTTGACGACCAATCCGGAGCAGATAACAAAACTTGTGTTTACTTCCGGAAGATTGTATTACGACCTTGTAAAGCAAAAAACTGAAACCGCAAGTTTCAACATTGCAATTGTCCGTGTAGAGCAGTTGTTCCCTCTTCCTGAAAAGAAAATAATGGAGATTGTTCAGAAATATAGTAAAACTGAAACAATCATTTGGGCGCAGGACGAACCCGAAAATATGGGTGCTTGGCCATTTGTTTCGAAAAAACTCAGTAAACTAAAAATAACGCCGGTTGCACGTCCCGAAAGCGCCAGTCCGGCCGGAGGGCTGCTGACGCAGCACAACAAGCGGCTGAAATCGATTTTGGACCGTATATTTGCAGACAAAAGTTTAGTAAAAATCAAATAATCAACCATGATCATCGAAATAAAAATACCCAGTCCGGGTGAATCAATCACTGAAGTTGAACTTGGCAAGTGGCTTGTTGAAGAAGGTTCGGTGATAAGCAAAGGAGATGAAATTGCCGAGGTGGAATCAGACAAAGCAACCCTTACTATTGTCGCCGATGCCGATGGAAAAGTTAGTTTTAAAGTACAGGAAGGCGAGAGGGTGGCCGTGGGTAGTATCGTCTGCACCATCGATACTTCGGTGGAAGTTCAAGGTCAAACAAAGGAAAAGGCCACCGTGAAACCAGTATCGAAAATCGAAGATCAAAAATCAAGTGTTCAGTCGCAGGAGGCAGTAGGCAGTTCAGCAAAAGAGGCGATCGCAGAAGAGAAGCATGATGACGGTTCGAGAATAAAAGTTACGTCGGTTGCCCAAAACATGATGGATGAATATCACCTGTCGGTTGACGATGTGATCAACGGGTTACGGCGACTTTCGAAAAAAGATGTGGAAGCGGTTGTAAACTTATCAGCGACAAAGCTTCTGTTGCAAACGGCCGACTTTTCACGAGATGAGAAACGGGAACGCATGTCGGCGCTGCGCCGCAAGTTGAGCGAACGGTTGGTCGCTGTTAAAAATGAAACGGCTATGCTCACTACGTTCAACGAGATCGACATGAGCAAGGTAATGGATATCCGGCAAAAATATCAGCAGCAATTTGTTGAAAAACATGGCTTTAAACTGGGGTTTATGTCGTTTTTTACCAAGGCGGTAGCCGAGGCAATTAAATTTCATCCGAGCATTAATTCACAAATCGACGGCGACGAAATACTGACTCTCGATTATGCAGATATTGGCATTGCTGTGCAAACACCAAAAGGGCTGATGGTTCCGATTATTCGGAATGCCGAAAGCAAAACCATTCCGCAGATTGAACTGGAAATTAAAGAGCTGGCAGAAAAAGCCCGCAACAAAAAAATATCGGTGGCAGAGCTGACCGGAGGAACTTTTACCATTACTAATGGAGGTACGTTTGGTTCGCTGCTTTCGACTCCGATCATCAACCCGCCGCAATCGGCCATTCTGGGCATGCATAACATTGTTGACCGCCCGGTGGCAGTTGATGGGCAGGTTGTGATCCGCCCAATGATGTACGTGGCGCTTTCGTATGACCACCGCATCATTGACGGGAAAGATTCAGTTGGTTTCCTTGTGAAAGTAAAACAATTGATTGAAAACCCGGCTTCGCTGCTAACGGCAGGCCGGAATCCGGAGGAAATATTACTGGGAATTTAAATGAAGAAGCTTTAAAGTAAATCTGGAAACAACTTGAGATTCAGAAATAAATGTCATTTCTCCTTTAAATCAAAAGCGCTTAAATTCAACGATTTAAGCGCTTTTGATTTGATTTCTACTTCAGTGCCCAGAACAAGCCCATGCAAACCCATCACAAACCACCATTGTATTAACCAAAAGCCGCCAAATACAAGCACTTACAAAATAAAACAATTATAAAGATTGTAGAATTATACAAAAAAACATTGCCAAATAAGTTACCAAATAGTAACTTTGGTGATGTATGAAAACAAACTATTTTTTAGCCAATCCGGGTAAGGATAAAAGCTCGGTATTTGCCGTTATCAATCACAAGGGCAAGCCCTATAAAATAACGACAGGCGTATCAGTTGAGGTACGATATTGGAACAAGCGGAGGGTTCGCGAAACAGCCGAATACCCCGAATCGGAGATCATCAATATACAGTTGTCGACTTTCGAGATACAGATGATGGAACTCTTTAACCGCTGCCTTATAGAGCGCCGCCACCCCACACCCGCCGAGATAAAAGCCGCCAAAAGTGGCGACACTAACCCTACTAAAACCGAAAGTTTCACCGATTTTTTTTACAAGTATTTCACCAATGCCAATTATCATTGGGAAACGTATAATAAGTACAACATGGCTTATAAATACATGTTGAAATACCAGGATGCTTTTAATACGCGCCTCACGTTCGACGCGGTCGACGTTTATTTCTACGACAATTTTAAACGCTGGATCCTGCGCCGCAAATACCGTCCGGCAAAAGGAGAACCCGAAAAATACTATTCGCTCAATTACATCGGGTCGCTGGTAAAATGTATAAAAAAAGTATTGCGCGAATCGGGGCCCGAAAGCCGCAACCGTTTGCACGAAAATTTCAGCTACCGTAACCGTGAATTTAAAACCGACGCCGAACAATCGGACACCGTTTACCTGTCGATGGCCGAGCTGTTAAGTATACACGCATTTACCGCCACGCCCGACAATATAAAAGCACTGAGCGCCGATACGCGCCTCGAAAACCTACAGCGCAAAGCCGACGCCATGAACACCGCTAAAAACAAGTTCCTGATAGGCGCATTTACCGCCTTGAGAGTATCCGACTTCAACCGGCTGAAAGAAGTAAACATACAGTCGGGAATGATACGCATACGGCCCCGCAAAGGGCGCGGAAAAAACGAAGATATAGTGATACCAATACACCCGGTAGTACGGCAGATCATAGAAAGCGGCTTTGCCATCGACACGCCCATATCGGAGCAAAAGATAAACAAACACATTAAAGAAGTATGCCAGTTGGTAGGCATTACCGCCGAGGTAAGCACTGCACGCACCGAAGGCGGCCATCTGGTAGAGCGCACCCACCCTAAATACAAGCTGGTAAGCACCCACACTGCCCGGCGCAGCGGCGCCACCAATATGTACAAAGCAGGAATACCAGCCATATCGATAATGAAAATAACAGGGCACCGCACCGAACGATCGTTTATGCGATACATACGCATCAGCCAGGAAGAAAACGCGCAATTGCTGGCCGCGCATCCGTTTTTTAGTTGAGGCGATATATTAAAGTCCAGTTCAATACCATGAACAAACAATTTTGTTTTCGTACATACGAAATCCCGGAGAGCCGGGATTTTTTCGTTTTAGCGATATATTAATAGAAACAAATGGACTTAAGAGAAGAATTATACAATCACATGATTGAATGCATGCCCGATCGTATAAAATTAAATGACGAACAAAAAATGTACATTTTGGAGTACATGGAAAGATATACTAATGCAAAAACGAAACACAATGAGAGCAAACACATGCCGCCAGTGCCGCCACTGGAAAAACGAACAGGAACAATTTAATTTTAGCAAAGATGTGGGATTTTGTACCGCAGCAATCGGATCAAAACAAATCGCATTTAAAAACCAATTCACCGAACACAGTATAATAAACATGTTTGAGCCGGGATACACAATGCTGGTTACCCGTGGCGGATTTGGGTGTAAATTGTTCGAACGAAAAGAGTGCAAATTTGAATTATCAAAAGATTTTATTCAGAAAGTGAAGTCCAGCGTTCATCGTAAACGGACGTAACCAAATCATAGAATTTATTTTTCAGATGATTTATTCTGCAGTAATTCAATTTGTTTTTTCAGACGTTCAATTTCTTTATCTTTTGAATTATTTTTTAAACCAAAATAGACAACAGCAATGACAGATGAAGCCATAATAATTATAGTAATTATTTTAAACGTAGTATCTTTAATTTTAACCATATACGACTGGGTTTTTTTTAAAAGAATACCACGATATAAACAAGAATACGACGACGAATTGTAAAACAATTTTCCGTCGGGGGTAATCTCAACAGCTTTATTCCTGGTGTTTTTTGTTATTTGTTCGCGTTCGTTAATATAACCATCGCGGGAAATTTCAGAACAAAGAGACCAAACAGTATCAAAATCGACGTTTAATTCTTCAGAAATACGAGACACATAAGTTCGTTTTTCAGAAATATTCTGAAGAATTAAGTCTTTTAGTTTTGCCTTGTATTTTTCTTCCATATATATTAATAAAAACGATCATGCAAAAAACAAAATTATCCGACTGCGTAGCGCTTTATAAAACCACCACAAAAAGCATTTTAAAGCGAATAGAAAACAAACAACTTAAACCCGACGAAATTGAAATGGCAGTTTCGGGAATTCGTGTAATCTTAGAAATGTCGTGCAATTGTTTGAACGACGAAAATACATTATGTCATAGCACAATTGCACCTAAAAACAAGTTGGTAGCGTTTAAAAGCAACCAACACAAACACGCTATAATAAGCCAGTTTGATATTGAATTATCAAAAGATTTTATTCAAAAAGCGTATTCCAGCGTTCATGGTAAACGGACGTAAACAACTTATTTCCAAATTTGCCACCATTTTGAATCCTTAAATTCGCGGGGCTCGTTAGCTATTTTTTTCAATAAACGTATTATCTCGTCGTTTTGCTCTACTATCTTATTTTGTTTCAAATACCAGGTAAATAATTCACGAAACAAAATAAAAAGAAGGATAGCAACAATAATAATTGAAGTTTCAGGCATAGCAATTAATCATTAGAAAGTTTTACAATACAATCATTTTTATTGAGTTGAACTATTTTACCAATTTTAAGATTGTTTTTTAAAATATGCTTTTGAAATTCGGGAGGAACGCGACACATTTCACCGCTTCCACCTGTACAGTTAGGTGCATAAATTATTATTTGTTTTTTGTCAGAAGTAATCCAGAAATTCACATAACCGTATTTTTTACATTGATCGTAACAAAACGAATCGGGTATAGGCACAACAAAACCAATATCCAATTTTTTCTTTTTAATAATTAAATACAATCCAACAGCAAACCCAATTAACAATAACAAATAGATCATGATGAATTTTTTTTGTTTAAATTTATAAAATTGGGGTTTTTGTATTCGACTACGAGCCTGTTTGTTTGTTTAGTTGTAGTTGATTTTCGAGAGTAGAAATATACCTTTTACTCAATTCAACCTGGTCCATCAGCGACCGGATTAATAAATCTTTTGGGTCTACGCTTTCAATTTTTTTAGCCTGGTATTTAACTTCAGGCTCCGAAACTATGCTTACGCCTTGCTTTTTATAAAATTCAGCAATAACAAAACTCATTTTAATATTTAGGGCATTGCAAAAACGTTCAAACATATTCAATGAAAAATCTGTCCTTCCTGTCAAATAATTTGAGACTACTTGCCTTGATGTATTTAATTTTTGAGACAATAAATTCTGAGTTATTCCATTGTCATCAATGTGTTTTTTAAATAAATCACACACAAAAATTTGTAAAACATGTTCCATGACATAAAATAAGATGCAAAAAACTATTGACTAGTAATAATATTTTTGCATACATTTGTATTATTCATTTACTAACTCACAAAGCAAATGTACGAAAATACAAACACAGAAGTCAAGCAAATCGGTAAAAAACCGATAAAGAGCACGCTACGGGGGATGAATGTAGGCGATAAAGAGGTATTTGTCTACGCCCAGCGCGAAAGTGTAAAGCAGTCGATCCACTCGCTGAAATATTCCGAAGGGATGAAATTCGCCACCCACTGCGGCCCCGATTTTTTCGAAGTAACCAAAACAGCATAACCATGGGCCACCGATTTTTTGCATACGTGTTTTTATTGCTGGGTTTTCTCGCCTTATGCGGAGGCCTTGCAGGGGCACACCACCAATACTGGTTAGCAGCCGGGAGCGGCATTATATCGCTGATAATATTTAACGACCTAAAACAAAGCAGGCATGAGCGGAAACGGACACGCGCGAATAGTTTACGAGGTAGATAAACGCGAGCTAACAGAAGCAATTACCGAAACACTCACCGAGTTGGTAAACACAACCGCATACGAGCGTTTCCGCGACCGCCTGGTATCGGTCGATGTTGTTGCGCAGATTCACGATGTAAATCGGCAAACGGTAATTAAGTACGCCAATGCGCAGTTGATACCGGCCACCCGCGAAGGCAAGTTATACAAGTTCGTACTTGCCGACGCCCTTCAGTTCGATTTCAGAAAATTACGCACCAAAAAATTATAACAACATGCAAATAGAAGAATTAATTGACAAACTGATTGAAATTCAGAAAAACAACAAAGAAATACAAGTTGCGATAGTTGATATTGTCGAAAATTACAAACACGCCGACGATGAAGGAAGCAAGGAAGGAATTTTTAAAAACATTGATGTTGAATTAATAAACGTAGATGAGGAAACAGGAGAAATCGACGAAGGATTTTTCCCATGGGTAGCGATAACATTCGACAAAAAAGCACAATTGCACCGGGGGTAAATAGAGAAAAAGCAAGCGGGTAGGCTGTTGGTAGCCAGTAGAGGATCATAGTCTCGGCGCCGCGGGGGTTCGATTCCCCCACCCGCAACAAATCTAATTTTTTAATTCGGGGCCCGAACTTCCGGCCACCATACCGGCGGGTCCCGATGGATTTAAACCAAAACACTACAACAATGAAACACATCATTTTAATCATCGCCATAAGTTGCGCAACGCTGGCCGCAAGCGCCAAAAACAAGCCGGGCGAAGGTCGCAAAGCCACCAAACAAACAGTATGCACCTGGGCGCCAACCAAAAGGCAAATGGAATCGCACAAGCTAACGAAACGGCTTTCGCGCCGCGACTACGCCGCCATGCGCAAAGGACAAACCCCGCATAAATTCAGGTTAAACTACAAAAAAAGATAGTCATGTACGATTTTACATTACAGCAAGCTGTTGCAACAGTAATAATCGGGCTGATTTTCGCCGTTATATTTTCAACCATCTATATCATTTGGTATCACGCAAAACAAGCCGACGCCGTTGAGGAAAACAAAATACTGAAGAAAAAAATATCAGGGAAAGTCGAAATAATACAGATTATTTCAGGCAAAAACAAAAGGCTTTCGACAGATAATTACCGGATGAAAGATGAAATAATTGGCCTTCAGGAAACCGTAAATCAACAGCAATCAATAATAAACGGATTGCGCGATCAACCCGCAACAGTTAACCCGTAACCCGAAACCCATGTTAGCTTCCGACGAAATACGCGAATACATAGCCTTCAGGCACGCCAACTGGCACGACTACGCCAGGCAGATGGCCCGCGTATATAAGTTCGAAGGATGGGAAGATGATTTACTCGACGAGGCAATAATAGCAATACTCGAAAAACCCGAAGAAAAAATACATTCCATGCTGCAACGGCGCACAGCCAAAATAGTAAACGGGCGGCCAACTACCGAGCTCGATAAGTTCATCCTGCTAATTATGAACCGAAACGCCACCAGCCCGGCGGCGCCATTCCGAAAAAACACATTGGGCGAGAAAATAACAAGCCGCCGCAACAAAACAATAAAAGCCGCCAAACATGTACCGCTAAACGGCTACGACCGCGCCGCCGACGAGTTCGACACCAGCGCCGCCGAAAAGCTCGACCGCATGCACTCGCGCAACATAAAGCTGTTACGTGCCAACGGCTTCACACCCGACGCAATAGCGTTGTATCGCCGCATTGTTGAACAGTCGGGCCGCCCGGCTACCGAGTTCGAAGAAACAGCAATAAACAACATCACCAAATTTTTAATAACACAATGAAACAACAAATTGAAACACGAAAAAACGAAGTACGATTCGCCACCACGCTGGTAGAAGAAATGTACGGAAAGTATCTGGCCGAAGATTTAAAGAGAAGCTGGAAAGATAAATTTATTGATGAGGATACAAAAGAGATAACAGCCATCGACCGATTCGAAATGATAGCGCCGCGCGGTAGCCTGATCGATCAGAACTTAATAGCTAAAATACGTTTTCATATCGAAACTGAAGACATTAGCGAGATATGGGTATCGAACCAATGCCGGGCGGCAAAGATCATGAACATGACGGGCCTTCACCCGTGGAGCATCACCGCCAAAGTAGGTAAAAAGAAACACAAAATATTGTTATATGCAAACTCGGTAGATATGGCCACGGAGGTAGCCAAAGACTACATTGAACTGAATTTCAGGGAATCGTTTTTTATTGAAAACGTACGCAATTTCGACAACTGCATCATTATAAACGAACCCACGCCCGACGATGCCAGCGAATCAGAAAATGCAATTGATAAAAAGTTCTACAAAATAGAAGTAAACGTACAGCGCGATTCAGGATCTTACACACAGTTGTTTGTTGTTTTTGCATCGACGGTAAACGACGCTATGAATTCGATAAACGGCTGGCTGGCGGCAACGTTTCAGCGCCGGGCCTCCGACATGAATGAGCCACACAGCTTCGATTTCACCACCACCATCGAAACGGCTGTCGTGCTTCAATATTCGTGTTCAATTGAAAGGGAGTTTTCACTAGCATACATAAACAGCGATGATAATGATTAAGCAGGTACGCATACGCTCAAGCCGCAATCCTATACTTTTCGAAAACAAAGCGGAAGTTGAACAACTACGACGCAAAATAAAAGAGTTAACCGGCTGCAAAACAGTTGAATTTACTTACCAGGAAAAACTAAAAAAGGAGGAAAAAAGATGAGCAAAAGGAAAACACGTGTATTGTACGGATCGTGTTTAAAATTGGCAATATTAACACGAATAAAGGCTTGCATTATAGCCTTTATTATGCCCAGTTTTTCAATAGGTTACATAAAAGTTACTACCGAAAATGGAAGCATAATCAGAATTAATTCACGTTCAATATTGAGATATACTCCATACGAAAATATGTTTTTAGAAAACACTAAAACAAGGCTTTGGTATCTGGATGGTCACTTTGAAAATATAAGGGAAAAATCAAGCGATATTGATTTACAGATTGCTTCATTAAATGCGGACAAAATATAAATATACCTAAACCTAAACAGTCAAAAACAATTGATTTTACAACAATTAAAACACATAATCATGAAAAAGAAATCGATTATTCCAGTAAAGCAGGCCACAGCGCTGGCATTCGAAGCCATGCCCGACCGTTTTTCGCTGAATAACCTGTTAGCCAGTGCCCGCGCACTGATGGGCCGCCCTTCGTGTACCGATGGTACCATAACCCGCCGACTGCGCGAGCTGCGCAACGAAATACCGATTAAATACAATTACCGTGTAATTGATAACGATCGGTCGATTTATCAAAAAATTAAAAAAGCCGCATGAAAAATAACCTGCAACTATTTTTCACGGCCTTTCTGCAAGTATTTTTAGTTTCCGCAAACACATATTTCATAAGTAAATTGTTTTGGTGGGGCATAGCTGGTGCCGGGTTCGGCATCAGCTACCTATGGACCAGCAACGTACGCAAAGTACACGCCGCTACACTACGCGAGCGCGTTATTTACGCTACCGGCGCCATGCTGGGCGGATTAGCCGGGGTTTTTGTAAGCACAATAATAAAAGGAAAATGAAAGCATCAGCATACGCCATACCCGGATTACCGGAAAAGTTGCTCAATAAAGAGTTTATAAACGCGGCGGCCTGCGAGCAAACGCAGATACCAATAAGCATGCTTCGCGACAAAACGCGGGTACACGAGATAGTACTAGCCCGCCAGTTAGCCATGCACTACCGCCGAACCCGGGTAAAAGAGGGCCCGTGTGCAATATCGCGCGACTACAATGTCGATCATGCAACAGTTACCCACGCGGTAAAAACGATAAACAATTTACTTGAAGTTGATAAACGCTTTGCCGAAACCTACGCCGAGTTCGAAAACAGAATAAAAGTGAGGCAGTAAAAATAAACACATGAGTAAAAGAGCTAAATATATTGATTTTTTAAAACAGAAAATTGAAGTCGCTCCGGAAACCGGATTAACAATTGACATTCCATTTATCAAATTTGAGGATGGAACAGTTTTAAAACCTCACCAAAGAGATGCAATAAATTGGGCAATAAAAGGCGGTCGCAGGGCTTTGTTTGAAAGTTTCGGACTTGGTAAAACAATTCAGCAACTTTTGAT
The DNA here is from genome assembly GCA_003506435.1 of Prolixibacteraceae bacterium. Classification (GTDB taxonomy): domain Bacteria; phylum Bacteroidota; class Bacteroidia; order Bacteroidales; family Prolixibacteraceae; genus GWE2-42-39. The sequence goes on along the minus strand of DOAQ01000046.1, from coordinate 194,828 downwards.
TTGTTGGTCTATCCTGAAAGTTGAAGATGGAAAGTCATTGATTGTTTGTCCCTTAGGAGTTAAACAGGAATTTGTAAAGGATGCCCGGAACAAACTTGGAATTGAAATTAAGTATATCAAAACTCAGCAAGAAGCTGAAGCCGCACCGGATGGTAGTATCTTGATTACCAACTACGAACGTGTTCGGGATGGAAATATAAACCCTAAATATTTCACCGTTACCAGTCTTGACGAAGCCTCAGTTCTCAGGTCATACGGTTCTAAAACTTATCAGACTTTCCTTGACAAATTCAAGGGCATAAAGTATAAGTTTGTATGTACGGCCACCCCTTCACCGAACAAATACAAAGAGCTGATTCATTATGCAGGTTATTTGGAAGTGATGGATACCGGACAAGCATTAACGCGGTTTTTCAAACGTGATTCAACTCAGGCCAATAACCTGACCATCTACCCACACAAAGAAAAAGAATTCTGGTTCTGGATGTCAACATGGGCTTTGTTCATCACCAAACCTTCAGATTTAGGTTACGATGATACTGGCTATGATTTACCGGAAATGAAAGTGATTTATCATCATGTAAAAGTCGATCACTCGGAAGCCGGAGCCGATGATAAAAAGCAGTTCAAAATGTTCCGTGAATCGGCACTTGGACTAAAAGATGCTGCAAGGGAAAAACGAGATTCTTTAGATGATAGAATTCTGAAAATGAAAGAAATCATTGACGGGGATCCTGATTCACATTTCATCATTTGGCACGACCTGGAAGCCGAACGTCACGCGATCATGGGTGTACTTCCAAAGAAAGAATTTAATTCAGCACAGGCTTTCGGTTCTCAGGATTTGGACGAAAGAGAACAAACCATCATTGACTTTTCAGAAGGTAGAATCAAGTATCTGGCCACGAAGCCAAGCATATCAGGGCAGGGTTGTAACTTTCAATACCATTGCCATAAAGCGATCTTCCTTGGTATCGGGTATGAGTTCAACGACTTTATTCAGGCCGTTCACCGTGTTCACCGCTTTCAACAGGATCAGCCCGTTGAAATTCACATCATTTACGCTGAATCGGAAGGTGAGATTTTAAAGGCTTTGGAAAGAAAATGGAAGCAACACAATTATTTGGTTGCGCAAATGACGGCAATAATAAAAGAAACAGGATTATCGTCAACAAACGTAGAACAAAAGTTACTTCGAAGTTTAGGAATTGAAAGAAACGAGGTAAAAGGGAGATATTATACTTCAGTATTAAACGACACGGTACTCGAACACCAGCAGATGGCTGACAATTCGATAGGATTGATACACACTTCGATACCATTCAGTAACCATTACGAGTATTCGCCGTCGTACAACGATTTCGGTCACAACCAAAATAACGCTAAGTTTTTCGAACAGATGGATTTTTTAACTCCGGAACTGCTTCGGGTACTTATGCCGGGACGTTTAGCCGTTATTCATGTAAAAGACAGGATCCTCTTTGGCAATGCAACAGGTACAGGAATGCCAACCGTAGACCCGTTCAGCGACATGACAGTTTTTCATTTCATCAAACACGGATTTCAGTACATGGGCCGCATAACCATTGAAACCGATGTAGTACGAGAAAACAACCAGACCTACCGTTTAGGCTGGACAGAACAATGCAAAGACGGCTCGAAAATGGGCGTTGGCTGTCCTGAATATCTGCTTTTATTCAGAAAACTACCAAGCGACACATCGAAAGCATACGCCGATGAACCCGTTACAAAAACAAAAGACGAATACACCCGCGGACGCTGGCAGATAGACGCCCGCGCAAAATGGAACAGTTCGGGTAATCGATTTTTAAGCCCGGACGAACTTCGCCAGATGCCGATTGATAAAGTAAACCGGAATTTCAGTATTTGGGCGCAAAGCAACGTTTACGATTTTGGTTTACATGTTGAGGTCGCTCAAACACTCGAACAAATGGACAAGTTACCGGCTACATTCGAAACCCTTAAGATACCGGCCCGCACTCAATACGTTTGGAGCGATGTAAACCGAATGATAACACTAAACACCAAACAAACACAAAAGAAACTGCAAAACCACATTTGCCCACTTCAGTTCGATATTGTTGATCGTGTTATAGAGCGTTACTCGAACAAAGGCGAATTAGTCGACGATCCGTTTAACGGAATTGGAACAGTTACATATCGAGCTGTTAAATTAGGCCGATATGGTTACGGCACCGAACTAAATCACGAGTATTGGAAAGACGGCCTTTCGTACATGCGTGCGATAGAATCAGAATTTAGTGTACCGACATTATTTGAATTAATATAACCCTTGTACGACGGTATAAAAATAGAATGTTCGGTGCGCGATGTGCGCACCTGGGAAACTTCGCTAAAGCTGATAGGTAAACACCTTGAGCAAACCGGCGAAGTTTTGCCGCTTGCCTCAGAGTGCGACCTCAAGGCATGCACATTCTCAAAAGTACCGCACAAGTCGGGCGAAAAATACATATTACAAGGAAGCCTTCACCGTTATGCCCGTGGTGGAGGCGAAAACGACAACGATTTTACTTACGCCGAGGTAGTCGATACCATACGCACCCTCGAAAAAAATTACACAATAAACCCCGAAAAATCAAAAGTTATCAACTTCGAGTTTGGTGTTAACGTAACATTGCCGCCAGGCGTTGAGGCGCAACAATTTCAAAAGTACCTCGTCTCGGCATACACAAAAGCATTCGAAAAACTAAACCAGAAAAAATCGGCAGTAGGCTATATAGCCGAGTTTAACGAATGGTCCATAAAGGTATACGACAAAGGCTATTTAGCAAAAAACGGGTCCGCAAACATGCTTCGCATTGAAATAAAAGTAACCCGTTCCCGCTGGCTCGATCAGTACGGATTTAAGAAGGGCCGCGAATTAGTTATCAACGACCTGTTGAATTTAGACAATATTCGCATTTTAGGCGATATATTACTTGAAAAAATACGTTCATTGATACTCACACCGCGTGAGATAAACGAAAAGAAGCTAACGGAAAAGCAACGACGAACTTTCAGAGAGTGCCGCGACGCACGCTCGTGGGAAGAATGGGACAGTAAAACACGCGAACGCAAACGCGCGCAACTGGCCCGCATCTTCGAGGTAGTTAACCAGCCAAATCCGGTAGACGTACTGGCCGAGCTGGTAGCCGACAAATGGCGCCAACTATCGGAAACGCTACCAGAAACACCACAAGCGCCGCCAATTAAAAAAGCCACAATCTCCACTATTATTGTAGACGGAATTCGTGGCATAATCAGCTTGCTGATTTGGCACGAATCAAAAGAAAAGAAGTTTGTCAGCTTTATATTAGTGATCAGTTTCAAAGGAGAGCCACTACCACGGCCACCATGTAAACCAACTTTAACAGGCTTTACAAGGTGGATCGACTTACAAGGTAGGTCGCCACCTTACAACCAGAACAAAAGTGTATCATACATCTGGCTGAACTGATCACTCGGCCAGATGTTTTAACCCTTCATCATGAAAAGAAAGTATGAACCACGTTGGGCGAAAATATACAGGGAACAGGTATTGAAGCCAGCACAGCGCGAAAGGTTAACCGAAAAGATAGGTCGTTCGAAAGCTTCACAGTTAGGTTGGTACAACACACCGCAGTGGAAAGACTTACGCAATGCACACATCAAAGCAAATCCGTTTTGTGTTGAATGCGAGAAACGCGGCAGAATAGTACAGGCCGAAGTTGTTGACCATATAAAACCAGTTGACGACTATCCAGAGTTATTTCTCGATTCGTCGAACCTGCAAAGCCTTTGCAACTTCGATCACAGGTTAAAAACGTTGCGCGATAAAAAAGAGAAAGCCGCCGCCGAGCGAATCAACAAAGGCAAAAAGTTAATGAACGACTTAGAAAGTGATTCAAGGGTAGGGGGGTAAGCCAAAAAGAATGCACCTATTGGAAACCACAAGACAGGAATTAAACTTTTTTTTTCTCTACTGAAATTCATGAGGGGGGTAAAAACAAAAACGATACAACAGGGGGGTAAAATTACTAACAATATGATAGTTAGCATAATACAGCCAAAAAACGTGGGTAAAACGCATAAAACTAAAATCAATGTCATTAAATAAAAAACAAGTAGATTCATTTATATCACGAGCCGGTTTTTCACAGGAAAAAGGACGTGAAACAATGGACGCGCTACGATCTCGTTTTAATAAAATTAAACGCGAACTTCAGGATGCAAACAGATTTGAAAATCTGGACGAAACGCTTATTGAAACTTTAGTAATGGCAATTGAAATACGCGACCGGGCATTCATGACAATAGCCCAGGAAGGAGTTCTAATGTATGTCGATCGTCGCAAAAAAGTAAAGCAAAAAAACCATGCAATTTCTACGCTCTATCAGATGCACCGTATAATAGCCGACATTACAAAACAGTTAGGTATGTCTCCACTTGCTCGTGTTGAATTAAAAATTCAGCTCGAAGAAAAAGACGGTATGAACGACTAATGTCATGGCATGAATTACAACATCAGCCCAATTGGTATTCAGGCGCAAAAAGCGAAAGCACAAAAGAATACACTGCCAGGATAAACTATGAAAAGTTGATTTGTAAATCAGTAAAATCTTTTAAACAAATAGTTGATTGCAAAATAGATGAAGGTATTCAATATCGAATAGTAACGAACAATAGTTTTAATGCTTTAACTGTTTTAAAAGCTATCTCTGAAATAGAAAAAGTTAACAAACTATATATTTCATCTTTTAGGATAAATGCAAAAGCAATAATTTTTTTGAAAGAAATAATCATAAATCAAAAAATAGAATCAAATATCTTGACATCATCGTTTTTAGGAGAAACAAAAAAACATGAAGCTGCTATTGATTTATTAAGAAAGTTAAAAGAAGAAACAAATCTAGTAAAAATAGGTTTTGCATGGCTGCATACAAAAGTATTTTTAATAAAAACAGAATCCGGCAAACACATTGTATTTGAAGGTTCTGGCAATATGTCAAATAATGCAAAAATAGAGCAATATATTTATGAAAACAACCAGCAAGTATTTGAGTTTCATGCAAATTGGATAACGGAAACAATAAACAATTCAAAATGAAATATACCGAAGAACAAATAACGCAAATTCACAATTTCGGCGCATTCAATTACCCGCCAGAAAAAATGGCAAATATAATTGATATGACAATAGAAGAAATACAAACTGAAATACAAAATAAAGATTCAGACTTCTATAAATATTTCAATGCCGGGAAAGACAAGGCCGACTATGTAATCGACTGCAAACTATTTGAATTAGCGCAAACAGGAGATTTAAAAGCACTTGAACAATTCGAAGATCGTAAAAACGACCGATGAAACCGAAACCGAAACCGAAACACGACAAGCAAGCAAAAATAAATGAGTTCATCAACAGGCAACTGGCAAAAGCAGAACAGTACAAAATTGACGTAGAAACCGAAAAACAAATTGTCTGTAAATGGATCCAATTGGCCGTTAAGCGCAGCCGCGCCGACGAGCAACGCGCCAACATATTTTTCAAAGTTGAGGCAGCACGCCGGGCGCTAGAATTATTTTATTTCGTCAACATATCAAGCGGAACCAAATACATGCGATTTGATCTTTCACCATTTCAAGCGTGGATAGTAACCGAGCTATTTGGCTGGTATTACACCGAAAAGCCAGACAAACGCCGCTACCGTTATGCCTTGTTGTACACGGCCCGAAAAACAGGAAAAACAGTGTTTATGGTAGTGCTCGAAATAATCGTATTTATATACGACTACCAGGAAGCGCCGGAAGCCTACCTGTGCGCCACCACGCGCGAGCAAGCCGGGCAAGCGCTGAAATACACAAAGGCAATTATCAAGCATTCGCCATCACTTTTATCACGCTTAAAAATTCAGCAATTTCAAATTAAGTACGACAAGCGCGACGGCCTCATGAAAGTACTTGCAAACAAACCAGATAAAAACGACAGTTTAAACCCGTCGGTTTTTATCATGGACGAAATGCACGCACACCAAACCCTCGATTTTTTTAACGTAATGAAATCAGGAACCCTCTTCCGTTCCAATCCACTGGGGATAATTACATCAACCGCCGGATTTAACAAAGACTATCCGTTCTACAACATGCTGGAGGTAGCCAAGCGTGTATTAGAGGGAACTGTCGACGACGACATCACATTTTATGCTCTTTACATGCTCGATGAGGACGACGAAATTGAAGAATTCGAAAAGTGGATAAAGCCAAACCCAAACATCGGGGTCACTGTCGATCTCGACGACCTTATACTCGAATATAAAAAAGCGCTGTTAACCATCTCCGAGAAAAACAATTTCATCACAAAAAATCTGAATCGCTACCTGGATAATTTAGATTTATGGATACCCGACGAAATTTACATGAACGGATGGAACGACACAACGCCGCAAAAAAAGAAAGTACCGGCATACGTAGCTATCGACCTTTCATCTACGCGAGACCTTTCATCAATAAATTTAGTTTACACCGATGAGGAAACCGAAAAGTTAAATTCAATACCAGAATTTCATTTTCCACAAAACGAAGAAAAAAAGATTCGCGCTTCAGGCATCGATTTAGGAGCCTGGATTGAAAAAGGCTACATAATACAACATCCGGGGCCAATGATCGACGATGAAATAATATTCGAATCAATAGCCAAATGGAAAGAAACATTTGATATACAGTTATTATTTTACGACGAATGGAACACCGGGCACATCATCAATCGAATAAAAACAAAGTTGTACATCGATTGCAAACCATTTCCTCAGACAGCAACCTATTTCAACTTCCCGCTGAAGTACGTCGAGCGTCTGTTTTTCGAAAACAACATCAACATAGGTAAAAATCCGGTAATGCGTTGGATGTTTCGCAACATACGTCTGTACTACGACGGCAACGGCAACATCAAGATCATGAAAAACAAATCGCTCGATTCGGTCGACGGTCCGGTAGCCTTCGCCATGGCCGTAGGCGCCTGGCTCGAAATCAACGGTGATGCCACAGTCGAAATATTCAGGCAGTTAATGAGTAAGAAGGAGGATAAATAACGATGGCTGTATGGTGTCGTGTGGGATTAGAACGCACACACTATCGAGCTCCACGAACGCTAATAGAATGCAGAAAGTTTGAATAACCAATTAAACCCACTGCACTATACAGCGTGTTATGCAATCGGCTTTTTGTTAAACTATTAAAATACAATTATATGGGATTAAATTTGAGTAAAGGAAATATGTACGATTTTATCACTCACACATGGAACACGATTAAAGGCGAATGTTTTCACGATTGCAGTTATTGCTACATGAAACGCTGGGGTAAATTAAAACCTGTCAGATTTGACGAAAAGGAACTAAAAACAGACTTAGGAAATGGAAACTTTATTTTCGTTGGTTCGAGTTGCGATATGTTTGCTGAAAACATACCCGATGAGTGGATTAAAAAGACTTTAAAACACATGGAAAAGTTTGACAGTAAATATTTACTACAAACTAAAAACCCTCAAAGGGTATTAGATTACATTGATGCCTGTGTGATTACTGATAAATGTATTGTTTGCACCACAATTGAAAGCGATATGTTTTACCCTGAAATTATGAAAAGTTCGCCACAACCAATGCAAAGAAGTATAGCAATGCAGGAACTTAGCGAAGTAATTGACACTTATGTAACCATTGAGCCTATTTTGGATTTTAACTTAGAACACATGGTTACAATGATTAAGAGGTGCAATCCAAAACAGGTAAATATTGGAGCTGATAGCGGACGAAACAATCTTATAGAACCAACAAAAGAAAAGGTTTTGGAATTGGTTTCGGAGTTGCAAAAGTTCACTATTGTTCACAACAAATCGAACTTGCAGAGGCTTCTTTAAGCTGTTGCATAACGGTGGTACTATGCGCTGCACGGCTTACACACCAACGTTTCAAAATAGCACCGACCCGTCCGCCGTGTTGCGTATAGTACGTGTTAGCATTTCGGCTTTATTAAATAATTTTAAAACACTTACAAGATGAAAATAGAAGAACAAGTATTCCAATTTCCAATGACATTTAACAAAGAAAACGATATGATACTCGAATTTTTTGTATGTGGAACAAATGAGCTAAATCCCCATAGAGAAATAAAAGAGCTGGGTGTTGTTATTTACGAAAAAGACGAAGAAAAAAGAAAATCTGATAATTACAGGCAAATGGACAACATGAATGAATTGGGAGTAGTTGAAATTGAAAAATTGATTAAATACCTTCAAAAAGTAAAGAAACACATTAAAACTTTCAATGAAAATTCTAAACCATCAGAATAGCGGCGGCTTCTTTAAGTTGAATGCTAACGTGTTGCAGCTATGCGCTGAATGGGGATTGTGCCCACAAAATTAACAACGAAAAACGAAACTTATGAATATAGAGAATTTATTCAACGAGAACAAACGCCCCATTTTGCGTATAGGTGCGGTTATATGCCGTTTTTTATGCAAAATTGGATTACACAACTGGAAATTTTCACACGATACAGGAATAAACGAATATTATGAATGCAAATGGTGTGGAAAACGAGAAGTGAGATATTGCTATTTAGACGGCTATCAACCTATAGATAGAGATTGGATAAATAAACAGCCCGATTCATTCAATCATACACCGCCATCTTTTTAAATGGCATATAACGTTTTGCATAGCATTTGAAGCGGATTTCGAAGCGGAAAACTGTCAAGCCGCTACGATGCTGAATAGGTGCAGGACGATACGCACACCACCGCAACCGCTTTTGATGCTATGCGGTGTTAAGTGCAGTTATTTGTTATTCAATCAATTACAAAATAAATACAAATAAAAGTAAAATAATTGTAGAAATATTTGCACAATACAAATATTCGTATTATATTTGTATAACAATTGAGAGACAAACCACTCAATTTAAAAATTAAAACGATGAAAAATTTAGAAAACAAAACAGCAGCAGTAAATTACTTCTACAACTACATTAACGAAGGTGAAGAATTAGTAACCAGAGAGGAGATTGAAAAAGCAATGACTTTTAAAAATACACATTATTCATTATTTATGAATGATATTGAAGGTATGACAAGTACAGATTATGAAGAAATGAAATTTGTATGCGAATAGTACTTTTTACAAACAAACAAACTGGTGAGGTTGAATGCTTCACCAGTTTAAAGCCATTTTTTGATAAATACCCATTGTTTAAAGAGAATGAAGACAATATCAATACTTATTTATCTCGAAAAAAACAGGCTTTTGAAACCGAAGAAATCAAAGTACAAAGGCTCGAAGTGCAGCGGTCTTTATAATTGCACTTAACTTATAAATATATACACTTCAAAATTTTGAACAATGGATAAAGTACAAAATAGAAGCAAGTTAATAGCTAACCGGTTGTTTGAGTGCATACAGGCCGGGGAGGTAGAAAACGCCGAACTGGTTCAAATTTTTGAAGGTACTGCCGACTATTTGGGACTTAAAACATTGACCGATTATGACCCATAGTCAAGGCATAACTTACAACGGCGCAAAAAGCCGCAAACTACATTTTGCAAAAGCCGGAAACGTGAAATTTGTAATTGATAACTATTAAAACCAGATTTTACCCTCTCGCCGCGATATATTACAGAAACATCGCGCGACATGAATTTTTTTGCATCACTATTAAACGGCTTCACCAGCTGGGTAGGCTCAAAATATAATAAAATAATATACCACATAGGCATAAGCCTGCAAGGGCTTCAAACCAACGGAGTAACAGGCCTACCCGAAAAAATAGCAACAGTATTTACATGCTGCCGCATCCTTTCCGAGAACCTGGCACGCATGCCAATATCCGTAATACTCGACAACGAAACCGGACGTACCGAGCTAAAGCGCCACCGCCTGTACTACCTGTTGAGATACCAGCCCAACCAGTCGCAAAATGCACAACAATTCTGGTCAACAATCGAATTTCACCGCAACAAATACGGCATCGGCCTCGCCCGCATACATAAAAATGCCGACGCCTACCCCGTGCGATTCGAAATCATTCACCCCGGACAATTCAAATCATACTACAAAACAGCCACCGGCGAATTATATTTCATTTACACCGACGCCTACACACAAGAAGAGGTAACCATATCAAATGCCGACCTGTTAATCTTTCGCAACATATCAGAAGACGGCATCTGGGGCCTGTCAACCCTCGCCGCCATCGAGCGCCAAACCAACATCAACGAACGCGCTCTGTCAACCCTCGACAACTTTCATAAAAACAATGCCATGTCACCAATGGCATTAAAAACGCGCATACCCGACAACGCATCAGGCCCGGCAATCGGCGCCATGGTCGATTCAAAAAAACAATTCGGCGAAACATACGCAGGCCCCGACAATGCCGGTAAAATCATCGAATTACCATTCGGCTCTGAAATACAGCAACTACCGCCACAGCTCGCCGACGCCGAACTAATACAAACCCTGAAATTCACCCGCGAAGACATATCAGCAGCATTTGGGGTATTGCTGGGCATGATCGACGGCTCGTTCGAAAAAATGGACGTCGAGCAACTCACCACTCTATTTAAAAACAACACCATGGGGCCAATCGTCGCCATCTACATAGCCGAACTAATGTGCAAATTACTCACCCGCGACGAAATACTATCCGGGCAGTCAATCATATTTGACGTAACCGCGCTTATCGGCATGGACTACCAAAAAATGGTAATGTCGATAAAAGAGCAAGTAGTAAACGGAATGATGACCCCAAATGAAGGCGCGCGAAAACTAGGAAATACACTTATCAGCGGCCCAAATGGGAACATGCACTACATGCAAGCACAATACATCCAGCTCGAAAACTACGAAAAGCAAAACCCACTTCAAAAAAACGATCCAACCACAAAAACGCAATAAAATGACAGCCATAAAAAAACAACCATATTCGCGCGGCATCGACGAAAAAGTATCCATCCGCGAAGAAAGCGACGGAAAGCGCTATTTCGATTTCTACGCTTCCGTATTCAACCAGCAATCAAAGTTAATACGCGATTGGGATGGCACCTATTACGAAATAATAGCCTCCGAAGCCTTTAACGAAATACTCGCGTCCGAAAATCTCAATGTGCTTGCAACCGTCGATCACTGGCGCGACAAAATGTTAGGCCGCACAAAATCGGGAACCTGCCAACTCACCACCGATACAAAAGGCCTATTAGCCGTTGTCGAAATACCAGATACCACCCTGGGAAAAGACACAGCCGTACTCGTAGCCCGTGGCGACTATTACGAATGCTCGTTTATTTTCTATGCCGAAAAAGCCGACATAACATGGGACCGTTCTGCTGACATACCCATCCGCACCGTGCATAAAATCTCCCGTCTTTGGGACGTCTCAATCGTAATCGATGGCGCCTATGCAAACACCAGCATTGCCACCCGCTCAACCGATTGGCAACTACCCGACGACGAGCCAGCCGAAACCACACCACCACACCACAACGCGCAAGCCGAGCGCGATATATTACAAAAACGAATTACAATCTTAAAACATCGATAAAAAATGAAAAGATCAGACGAACTCAAAATTCAACGAAAAGCCATAGTCGATCAAATGGACGCCATTCTCGACAAAGCAAAAGAAAACGGCGTAGCCCGTTCGCTCACCACCGATGAACAAACCAGTTTCGATAACCTCGAAACTCAGGCACGTTCATTCGACACCCAGATCACCCAGGCCGAAGCCCACGAAGCCCGCGGCGCAAACTCTCACATTCCGGCGCCAAACGTTATAAAAAGATCAGCCCACGTTTACAGCGTCGGTAAAGCCATGCGCGAATTTTCGCGTAGCATAAACGGAGCCGACAATCTTACCGGTATGGAAGCCGAGCAACACCAGGAATTATCCAGAACAATAAGTTCTGAAGGTCTTTTAATTCCTGCCCCATCTCTTTTTCCGCAAAAAAACGAACGTGCGGTAAGTGTAGCCGCCTATGGCGATTCAAACGACGTAATTATCGACCCAAACCTGTCGATGATCGGAAGCGTACCAATTTACGCACAAATGGGATTAAACATCATCGAAGGTCTTCAGGGATCGTTCAAAATTGGAGTTGCCACGCCATCCGTAGCCGGTAAATATGCCGATCAGGCAACCATTACCGCAACCAACACGGCACCAACATTTGTATCAGTTTCGCCCGACCGTTATGGTATTACCGATCTTTTCGACAAAGAAGAACTCGCACAGTTAAACCCGCAGGTAAACGCCAACATTTTGAATAACATGTTGATGGGTTGCGACCGTAAAATCACAAAAGAAGTTTACGACGTTGTTTATGCCGCCGCCGGAGCAGTTGTCGCCGGAGCATTAACACACGATGGATTTTTGGCATTGATGGCCGCAGTTGCCGAAGGTGGAGCATTCGCAATGGCACGCACAACGTTTTTCGAAGCAATGGGCGTAAAAGTCGATGCAGGTTCAGGTAAATTTTTGGCACAGTTAGGAACCGGAGGCGACAATGGAATGGGCCAAACAAACATCGGAGTAAAATCGTTTTATAGCGATTTATGGACCGATGCAGCCAATACAAAATATGTAATATACGGATCGTGGCGCCATGTATGGGCCGGTTTCTGGGGAGCATTGGAAGTATTGAGAAACCCGTTCACGTATCAAAAACAAGGTCAAATTGAAATAACCGTCAACCGTTTGGCAAACATCAAATGCCAAAACGCTTTGGCCTTCAAAAAGTCGCCCGATCTCGACGCTACTACTTAGTATTATTCAACTCACACACACACCAAAGGGGGAGGGCGTCGCTCTTTCCCTTTTTTTACTTACTACTTTTTACTTACTACTTACTACTATAAAATGGTCATCATACACAAAACACCAACCAAAACAAAAACGGCCACCATGCCGGTAACGCTGGCACAGGCAAAAAAACAATGCCAGATTGAAACCGACTTCACCGACGACGATGCACACATCACCGAGCTAATCGAAGATGCAATCGCCATCATCGAGCAAAACACCAAATCAGATGTGTTAGATACAACAAATGTGCTCGAATACGAAATAAGCGCTGAAGGCATACAAACCCTTTATCGCATCATGCAAAGTCCGTTGCAGTCGTTTACAAAGCTCGAAGCCTACGCCAACAACGCCTATACTGATGTACCCGCAGCATCGTACAAGGTAACCGAAGGGTTCAACAATTTCGAGGTAGAAATCACCGGGTCGGTAAGCGCCACAAAACTACGTTTCACCTTTAAAACAGGCTACGAAACAGCCGCCAAAACACCAAAGCCAATCAAGCGCGCCGCACTCGTAAAAGTCGCCGATCTGTTTTATCCCGAGCGCACAAGCTACACACCCGGACAACCAATGAAAAACACACTCTACAACGACCTCATAGCGCCGCACATTCGCCGCTTCTGGTAATAATTCAACATTCAACATTCAACATTCAACATTCAACATTCAAATGTTTTTCCCAGGATCAGCCCGCGACCGCATCGAAGTATTTAACCTTTCGACCGAAAAAACCGAATCATCGGCCCGCATACGCACTTACACACACGCCTTTTTCGACCGTGCCGAATACTCGTTTGTACGCGGCGCCGAAGCCATGACCGGGCAAATGTCGGCCCCCGAGAGAACCATCAATTTAAAAGTAGGCTGGCACCCATCCAGCTACCACGAAACCCAGATACTGAAATTTCAGGGCGACATGTACAATATACGCGCCATCAACCCCGACCGCGACCGCAGTTACCTCATTATCACCGCCGACCGCATGCAGGCCGGAACCTACAAACTAGCCGAATGAGCGAACAAGTACAAATACAACTATTTGGGGTGAAGGAGCTCGATGAGTTTTTCAAATCAATGCAGCGCATCGATCAGCGTAAACTAATCATCGAAAGTTACCGCATCGGATCAAAGCCATTAATCGAAACATCGCGCCGCCTGTTAAAATCGAAAATGAAAACAAAGTCGCGCCGTGGCAACCTCGAAAAATCAATAGGATTTGTACCACTGCGATCCTCAAAAAATTCAGTATTTGCCGCCGCCAAGGTAGGCGCCCGCCGTTTTGGTCAATACCGCGGTTTCCATGGTCACCTGTACGATGCCGGAACCACCAGCCGCACTACAAAAAAAGGCTTTTCGCGCGGAAGCATGCCAGCCACGCACTTTTTTACCGCCGCACTCGCACAAACCGAAACGCAATTGATAAACGACAGTCAGGACAACATGCTGGCCGCACTCGACAAACAAATACAACGCAACCTTAAAAAACAAAACAAATAACTATCAACAATTTTAAGCAAACAGAAAAGCCGCAGGATGGTAATTCAACATTCAACATTCAACATTCAACATTCACAAATCATGATAGGCAAAACAATCACAACAATCCTTAATTCCGACGCCAGCATCACCGCCGATGTAGCCGATCGCATCTATCCCATATCCTCATTAGCCGAGGGCACACCTTCGATATATTACATTATAAAGTTCTTACAGGGAAATGTCAAAAACGGGCTGGGCAATGCCGAATGGGAGATAACCATAATGACCATGTGCAACGATTACGATTCTGCATGGGACTTATCATTTCGCATAAAAGAAGCCTTCGAAATGAAACTATCGCAAATGGTAGGAACTGTAAAAATAGTAAATGTAAAAGACGTAACCATCGAAGACGAATTCGAATTCAACGCAAACGAAACATTTGGCACATTAATAAAAATACGATTGAAAACAAACACATTAACCGCATAAAAAATAAATCAGCATGACAGCACCACGATCAAAAACAATAGCAGCAGGCATCGACCTCATGGCCTTCATCCGTTCGGGAGCCGAAGGCGCCTACACCTACAAAGCCGTTGAGGCACAAAACGGATGCGTAATAAACGACGACACCGAGTACCGCGAATCAGCGCCAAAAAACACACGCGGATCAAACTATTTCCGTGCCATTCCGAAATGGTCGGCCACCATCGATCAGGAAATTGTAGATGTATCCGACACCGACACCACCGAATTTCGTTTCGAAGAAATGCAGGATGCTCAATATGCAGGCACAAAATTAACCTTTGTTTTCTGTTGGGTAACCCGCAACGCCACCACGCAGGTAGCAACACCCGACAGCACCAAACGCATGTATGTAGGCGAGGGATTGGTAAAAGGCCCCATCAACGCCAACAACACAGCCACCGACAACGCCAATACACAATGGGCCATTCAAGGCTGTTTCGAACTCGACATTGTCGATCCTACATAATCAAAAAGCAGTTTAGCCAAATCATCACAAGGGCGGTTTTTTAGCCGCCCTTTTTCACAACCAAAACACAATTAAAATGCAAACTGAAAAAATAACCATCAACAACCAGGAACTAACCGTATTAGGAGCCATATTCGAAACCATACGCCTGTGGGAAGAAACCACAGGCCGATCAATACAAACATGTCGATCGACATACGATGCACTCATTTATTTTTATTGCAACCTGCGCGCCAACAATCCGGAGTTCACAACACCATTCGACGAATTTGTTCGCCAACTCGACGAGCAACCCGAAATACTGGCCGATTTTCAAACGCTCGAAATAGCGCAAAAAAAGCCACTCACCGACGAACCAAAAACCAATAAAAAAAAACAACCAACCAGCCTGAAAAGCACTTTCGCGTTATGGATGCTTTCGCTGTTGCTGTTGGTTTTGCCGGTATTTCTCCCGATTATTTCTGGCGCCGCCTTACTCTATACGAGTACAATGCTATTTCTGAAGCTTATCGCGAAAGTTGGGAAAAAGCTCGCATCCCTGCGCTTGCATTCGGTATAGAATATCCATTGCCATGGGATGCCGAAAATAAGCCCGAACCCAAATACAACAAACACGAACGCACAAACATTGCCATATCAGTAACCGAAATACTAAACAAAAAATTAAAATGAAAAAAAGCAACCCAAAATCATCAATCATCAATCATCAATCATCAATCAAAATACTAACCTTCACACCCGTTTGGCGCCGCCACGAAATATTTTACATCTGTCTCGAAGGCATCAAGCGCATCAAAGAATACGACCCCGATCGTTTCGACATACGCCCGTTTTTCATGGTATCCGAAAACGCCGCCGCGCGCATGGTCATGTCGTACGGCTTCGACTTCATATTCGTTCAAAACGCACCACTGGGCAATAAAAAAAACGAAGGATTGCAATATGCGTTTGAAAATTACGAATTCGACTACATCCTCGAAATAGGCTCCGACGACCTAATTACAAACGCATACCTCGACCGTGCCGAGCCGTTAATGCGCGCCAACGCCATGCAGTTTCACCCGTCGAACTGTTGGTTTTACGACACCATCAGCAAAAAAGCCGCCCTGTACGACCTTCCAAAAATCATTGGTCTGGGCCGTTTCATCTCGCGCGAAGCCATCAGCCGCATGCTGTTACGCAAACGGCAATTGTGGAACTCCGACGGAGTGCGCGGTATGGATACATGGAGTTGGCGACAATTGCAGCAAATAGGCATCGAAAGCGAGCGCCTCGAACTAAACGGCGAAATACACACACTCGACATCAAGTCCGAAATAAACATCAACCAAATGTTTAAGTTCGACGAGGTAGGTATCGACCCCGCCAAACTACTAAACCATTTCCCCGAAAAAGAAAAAATATTAGCACTGTAAAAACATGTCAAATAAAGAAACATCAATAGGCATCAAGCTAGTAGCCGACCTGCGTAACTACCTCGACGGAATGAAAAAAGGCGAAACCGCAGGGGGAAAATTTGGCGACAACGTCGAAAAAAAAATAATTCCCCCACTTCGGGCAATGCAAAACACCCTTCAAAAATTGCGCTGGGATCAAAACAAAGCCCTCACGCCCGAACAGTGGAACAAATATGGGGAACAGATAAAAAAAGTTCAGGGCGAAATGGACCGTTTCCGTGGCAAAACAACACAATCGGGCGGGGCAATAAGTTCATTAATGAATACAGCAAAAGGATTGTTGCCTGTATTGGGTTTTGCCGCAGTAATTGCAGGCGCAAAATCGTTAATAACAAACATAATAAACGTAAGAAAAGAATTTGAAAAATACGAAGCAATTTTAACAAACACGCTTGGAAGCAGTAAACAAGCGCGTCAAGAAATGTCGATGCTTCAAAAATTTTCAGCGGAAACGCCATTTGCATTAACAGAACTTACTGGTGCGTATGTAAAATTAGTAAACTACGGATTAAAACCAACCCGCGAAGAAATGCGACAATATGGGGATTTAGCTTCAAGTGTAGGAAAGGGATTTGACCAACTTGCAGAAGCAATGGCCGACGCTGTAACGGGTGAATTTGAAAGATTAAAAGAATTTGGAATAAAAGCAAAAAAAGAGGGTGAAAAAATAACATTTACATTTAAAGAACAAAGCACAGTAATTGACAATAATGCAACAGCAATAAAAACATATATTGCCGGGCTTGGTAATTTACAAGGGATATCAGGGGCAATGGCGGCCATTACCGAGAAATTGGGCGGAAAAATATCAAACATGGGTGACGCTTGGGATAATTTAATGAACACATTAGGGGCTGGGTCAAGCGGAATAATGATAACGATCATAAATTGGACAACTGTATTAATAAATAATCTTAATAGTGTGTTTACATCCATCGAAAAAATAAAACAAGCTGTTTCAGATGATGTAATTTCAAGTGCTGTTAAAAATGGGATAAACGAAGTAAACGACATATCATCAAGTCTGATTAAAAACGGAATGACCCGCGAAAAAGCAGAAAAACGAGCAAGAGAATTATATTTAAAATCAATAGACGACCAAATAAAAGCCGCAAAAAAATTAGCTTATTCAACAGAAGAAACAGATCGTAAAAAGGGACAAAGAATGCTCGACATGCTTCAGGGAGAAAAACAAGGCGTAATTAATCATTATAATAAACTCGATGAAATTGAAAAAAAAAGAAAAGAAGAAATAGAAAAAGCCACAACCACCGACAAAACACGTTCAGCCCAAATAGCCGCCTTAAATAAAGAATTAGATCAGGTAAACGACACCGACACCGAATCCATCCGCATTATTTCCGCCAAAATAGAAGCCCTCAAAAAAGAGCAAACCGCTATCGAATCCATCCGCAAATCGTTGCGCAACGAGGCCGCCCCCGCGCAAATTACCAACCAAAAAACAATAAACAGCCTAGAAACCACGGCCCCCGACACAAAAGGGCTGGCCGACATGGGCCAGTTTCTCGACGAAAACGCGAAAAAAGCCGGGAAATTGCGTGGCGAATTGTCAGCCGACAACTGGCAATCAACAACCGATAATATCTATTCGCTTTCCGATTCGTTCGGCATGCTGGGCTACTCAATAGGCGGGGCCGCTGGGTCGTTTCTCGAACTAACGTCGCAAATCATATCCATGATCCCCACACTTATAGCGCAGATCACCGCGCTCACCGTCGCGCAATCAAGCAGCTCAACATCTGTAATAGCAGGGAAAACAGGCGAAGCCTACGCATCAGGCACCGCCGAAGCAATGAAAGTCCCGTTCCCGTTAAATATAATTGCGCTGGCCGCCACCATCGGATCAATCGTCATGGCATTAACAAAAATCCCCAAATTCGCCACCGGTGGGGTAGTGGGGGGCATGTCGTATATGGGCGACCGCATCCCGATAATGGTAAATTCGGGCGAAGAAATAGTACAGCGCGCCAATCCGCGCCACATCCTCAATCAGGGCAGCGCCAGCCGCCAGCAACAGCAAACACAGCAAAGCACAATCAAACTGGAAGCCCGCATCGGCGACGATGCAATATACCTATCAAACAAACGCCACGCGACGCGCGTATCACGCCGCACCTGAAATATATTAATAAAACATCTAGCGTCTGGAATCTAGCGTCTAGTATCTAATATCTGTTATCTAACATCTAATTCAAATGGCCCTAGGCAAGCGACTAAGCATATACAGCACCGACATAATCGGCGGCAACACAACAATAAACGTTTATCTCGAAGGTTACACAGGCGCAGCCGTCGAGCGCGAATCAACCGAATCGCCCCTTCAATTGCAAATGGGCGACAATACCGGCGAATCGCTGCCCGAAATATACGGCACCCAAACCGACATAGCTTTATATGCTGAAAACGATTTCGAATTTCTAGATCTGTTTACCGCCAGTGCCCGCGACGTATTTGTCGAAGCCATAAAAAACGACACCACCACCATTTTCAAAGGTTTCATCGAGCCGGGCAAGTGGAGCGAGCCACTTGCACAAACACCGTATAATGTAAAGCTGGTAGCCTTTTGCGGTTTAGGCCCCTTAAAAGACGAGCCCTTCACCGACGACGAGGGCGCCGCCTACGAAGGACGCAAAACCAAGCTCGAAATAATACGGCTATGTCTCGACAAAACAGGCCATGCAATCAATATAAACACAGCCTGGAACATCCGCGAAACCACCGCCGGGGCAGGCGACCCACTCACGCAGGAAAAACTAGACATAGCTCAGTTCATCGATTTAAGCTGTTACGAAGTATTGCAGCATATAGTAAAAGGAGGGCGCATATTCCAGCGGCTGGGCGAGTGGTGGGTAGTAACAAACAACAACCTTCGCAAAACCTCGGTAGCCTATTATAAATACAATTCGGCAGGCGTATACCAGTCGGCCAGCACCTTCAACCCACGAGCCACAGGCTTTTGGTTCGAGGATGAGCCGCGCATGGACATGCAATCGGCGCTAAAGCAGCTCACCGTAAAACAAGACTACGGGTACAAAGCCAATTTGTTAAAAAACGGCAATTTCGACGACATCGGATCCTCTGCATGGATAGCAGTAGGAGTAACACCCGAAATACGAAATTTAAATGAAGACGGCGACAAATTCGTTTATCTCCCGGGCAAGCAAAAACCAGCCGATCCGGCAAACCTAACAAACGGCTACAAACAATCCATATATGTATCGGCAACATCCGATTTCGTGGCTCTAAAAACCAAATTCGCTTTAATGGGCGCCGAAGGAAATTCTGCCTATATGTACATGATGATAAAACTTGAAACCGATACCGACACCTATTACATTCGTCAGTTCGGAAATATGGACACAAAACAAATCGTGTATGATTGGGCTACATGGTTACAGCCTGCGAAACCATACATAACAATGAAATATCATTATTCCGATAATTTTTCATACAATATTAACCCAGACAAAGTACCAGCGTGGCCTTGGAATATTGTTCCGGATAAATTCGAAGAAATTTCAATAAACATAGAAGGAATACCCGCAGATGGAGTAATGACAGTAATGTTATTTGTAGCCTACACAAATGACGTAGCCATAGCCGGTTCATGCTGGACGGGTGTAAACCTCCAGTTGCAGCAAGATTCAGAAAATACGTGGGAAACATCAACCCAATTTCTAATAACCAACAACCGCAAAAACAATCTGGTACCAGACGATGTTGAAATGCTGATAGGCACCGTGCCAGCCATCAACAACCGCAACATCATTTACCAGGGTGGTATCACGCTGGCCGCCACCGGCGCATCGGTAAACCTGTTTCAAATCGATGGCGAAACAGGCTCGTACACCTACGCCGAATTAATAGGCCGCCTACTGTCATCCGAAATACGCAAACCTCGGCAAATATACCAGGTGCGAAACGCCGACATGCCCGTAACGCTGGCCATGGCCATCACCGACGACACAAACCCCGACCGCGTATGGCTCGAAAGCGGCGCCACCTACGACGACCGGATGCTCACCATCGAAGGGCAGTACATCGAACTGTTAACCGTCGATCTCACCGCCTCCGACGTAGGCCCGCTCACCGTCGACGAAACCAAAGGCTACGAAGTACAAAATACATCACCAAAAACCAAAGATTACGACGAAAAAGTATCCATCATCAATGCCGAAGGCGTTGAGGTACTGGCGCCCGCCAAATTATATAATAAATATTTCGAAGCCGAAATAACCGAGGCCGGGACCGTAGCGATAAAAACCAAAGATCGCCTAATTCAGCGTAATTATATCGATCCGGATATAACCGAAAGCGCCACCACAGTCGATGCCATTGCCAGCGGCGACAACGCCATCGCCATCGGCGAAGGCAACGAAGCCTATAACTACGGTGAAATAGTATTAGGCCGCTTTGCAACCATAGCCGACGGTTCGCAAACCACATGGGTAGAAACCGACCGCGCCGGGGTAATTGGCGTAGGCACAGCCACCGACAACCGCCTCGATGTGTTAAGCTGGTACAACAACCAAAACGCCGAATTCGAAGCCGATTTAACCGTAAAAGGCGATCTGCATGTTATTGGCGATTTGGTATATCTAGAAGTTGAGGAAGTGCGCATAAAAGACAACATGGGCGTAATCAATTACGGCGAGACCGGGGCAGGCATTACTGCCGGTTTTGCAGGCTGGGAAGCCGATCGCGGCAGTTTAGAAAATTACCGATGGGGATTCGATGAAGCGCGCGACCGCTGGGTAATAGGCGAGGCAGGCACCACCTTGCAAGCCGTTGCCACCATCACCGACAGCCCAACCGACCAGGCAATCGTATATTTCGATGCAACCGACCATATTTTAAAACCAACCGCAGTATTAAAAACAGCATTTGAGTACCATTTAGCCGACGTAGCCAGCTATTCGGCCAAGTCGGTAAGTACCGGTAGGGGGCAAATTCTGAACTCGTTTACCAGCGACGCCAAAGGCCATGTAACGGGTATTTCGTTGCGTAGCCTGCTGGCGGCTGATTTGCCTTCGCACTCGCATACAACATCTGATATTTCGAACCTTTCGAGCTATACCGGCTTCGATGCTCGCTATTATACCGAAAGCGAAATAACGACTATCCTTGCAGGGTATTCGCTGACTTCGCATAACCACAGCGGAGTTTACGAACCCGTTTTGGGTAATCCTTCCGCCGACGGATACCTGCTGAGCAGTACCGCCGCGGGTGTGCGCTCGTGGGTGGCTCAATACTCACACCCAACCTTGACAGCCTTCAATGTCACAATTGACGCAGGCTGGATGTTTAGCAATATTCAGGTTAATGCACAAGGGCATTTGACCTCAATCAGCACGAGGGTAATAGCAGAAAACGACATACCTGCTTTAGCAATCAGTAAGATAACAGGTTTATCTACTCAGCTTTCAGGGAAACAACCTATAGACGCGGACCTTACCGCTATTGCAGCGCTGGCCGGAACCGACGGGTTGCTGCGAAAAATGGCAGCGGATACCTGGAGCCTTGACACAAATGCGTATGCTACAACTTCGCAACTGCACGACGCAGTTAGCGTAACCGACAGCAGTACTGTTGATTTTACCATCTCAGGGCAGCAAATTACCGCTTCTGTGATACAGAGCGGCCTCTCGCTTGCCAGCCTGGGCGAACGGAATTTTTCATCACTTGCAAGCGTACCTGCAAATATCACCGCATTTGGCGGCCTTGCAAATGCTTCCGGGTGGCTAAAAAATAACGGAAGTGGTGGATTTAGCTATTCAACTCCGAGTTATAGCGATGTTGGAGCGGCTCCGGCCACGCATTCACATTTAGCAGTTGATTTGCCTGCAAATATTGCTTATTTAGATGCGGCAAACGTTTTTACCGCAAATCTGAATAAATTTCAAAACAATAGTGATGGAACTACATCGATACGTATATTAAATACAGGTACAGGCTCATCACAGATTCTTTTAGGAGAGGCAGCTACAGGAGGAACGTATGGTTATTTATCTTATTTAAACTCAGGATATACTGCGTCTGGAATATATCAACCTGCAACTTTTGTAATGCAAGGCAGTTCAACCGGAGGTTTGCAATTTTCGGCACCATATGGTACAATGAAATTTGCGGTAGGTGGAACAGCCTTATCTAATAATGTTTTTACATTATCAACATCTTCTGCTAATTATACAGTCCCTATTGTCACAACTTCAACCGTTCAGGCCACAACCGGCAAGTTTACTAACCTCACTAACGGATATATCCCTTATCATGTAAGTGACGCAAGTGGACTTGCTAATAGTTTTTTATTGCAAAGCAACGGAACTAATATAGATACTGAATCGTCGCAGTACAATATTCGATTTTTCACGTCTGGATTTCAGCCATCCGGGACGACACGTCCGGCGGGAAATTACATTGCAGGATTAACATTCAGACATGGACTAGAAGCCGTGTACGAAAGTCAACTTGCTTTTTCAACAAGCGAAAATTTGTATCTGCGAGCAATTGTGAATGGTGTGTTAGGCAGTTGGAAGACTGTATATCATTCTGGCAATTCAAATCTTTCAACGGTTAATTGGTCGGCGAATAACATAACAGCCTCAAGTGCAATTAATGCTAGTTCATATCAATTTGCCGGTACTGAATTAAAACTTGACGCACACAAATCAGGGTCAATTGGCGCATTAGGAACACTATATGTTAGTGCAGGAGCAAGTTCAACGCCTACTTGGACTGCTAAAAGTTCAATTAACCTTGCCGATTTTAATAACAATTTAGGCAATTACGGCGGATTTCTGACTACAGAAACCGACCCGGTTTTTTCTGCATGGAATAAAAGCACAGGAATATCAATTACTCATACACAAATAAGCGATTGGACAACGGCTACGGCTTCATTTCTTACATCATATACCGAAACCGACCCGATTTACATTGCTTCAACGTGGTACACAACTACCAACAATTCAAGTAATTGGAATACCGCGTATGGCTGGGGAAATCACGCCGGTTTATATGCAGCGGCCTCGCATTCGCACTTAGCCGCCGATCTCCCTTCTACAATCATGTACGAAGGTGAAAATATAAGCCTGCTAAACAACAATGCAGGATACATTACTGGTATCACTAAATCTATGATCGAGGCGCAATTAACCGGCGCTATCACATCGCATACCCATAATTACGATAATTACCAGCGCTGGCTTTTGTATAAGAATACAGCCGGGTCAGCTACATATACAACGGTAGGTAGTTGGAATGCTTCGGAATACCTTATTTTAAAAGAAGGAACCGGAATCACCCTCGGGTTTTCGGGCAGCGAAATAACCATCTCGGCAAGTTCCGGGATGGTTTACCCGGGTGCCGGGATAGCTGTCAGTACCGGCAGCGGATGGGGCACGTCGATAACCAACAACTCGGTGAACTGGGACACCGCGTTTGGCTGGGGAAATCACGCCGGTTTATATGCAGCGGCCTCGCATTCGCACTTAGCCGCCGATCTCCCTTCTACAATCATGTACGAAGGTGAAAATATCAGCCTGCTAAACAACAATGCAGGTTATATTACAGGAATTACAAAAGCAATGATTGAGGCGCAATTAACCGGCGCTATCACATCGCATACTCATAGTTACGACCTGTATCAGCGCTGGCTTTTGTATAAAAACACAGCCGGGTCAGCTACCTATACAACGGTAGGAAGTTGGAATGCTTCGGAATACCTTATTTTAAAAGAAGGCACCGGGATCATTCTCGGATTCTCAGGAAGCGAAATAACCATTTCGGCAAGTTCCGGAATGGTTTACCCGGGTGCCGGGATAGCTGTCAGTACCGGCAGCGGATGGGGCACGTCGATTATCGACAATTCAAGCAGTTGGAACACCGCGTTTGGCTGGGGCAATCACGCTGGCTTGTATGCAGCGGCCTCGCATAACCATACAGGTACTTACGAACCCGTGATCACTAAATCAGGTTCCGGATATGCGTACTGGAATGCCGGAACCGCTAGCTGGGCTTTTTCAGATTTGAATTCATACGGATGGTACCTGTTCGTGGACGGAACACAGCAAAAAACTGTGAGCTGGGGAACAAACGTGAAATTTGCAGCCGGAACAAATGTATCGCTTGCATACGCGAGTGATACGATTACTATATCAGCATCAGCATCGGGCGGCTCTCCGGGAGGTTCATCCGGGACAATTCAATATAACAATTCTGGTAGTTTCGGAGGTTTTGGAAGCTGGGACGGAAGTACTATGTCAATAGGCAACTTATACGCCGAGGGATATGGTATTTTCTATGATTACCCGGCTCAAAGCTACTTCAAAATTGACAATTCAACTTCCGGAACAACCACATTTAATACAGGAAATTCAGCAGTAAATTTATATACGTGGTTAACAGCTAACTATTTATCTGGATCAATGTTTATTGATTTATATGCTGATTCAATACTTATAGATGCTTATTTTATATTACAACCAAAAAGCATTTCAACACCTGGCGAAGAGGGGGAGATTCGTTACGATTTTACAACACACAAGCATTACGGATACGATGGAAGCAATTGGCACGCACTATATTAATTTTTTCTGGTCGCAACCCGAATTGCCTGAACTGGCAATTAACTGCCTGAAATCGTTTCAGGCACATGGCCATACTTGCCGGGTGTGGGCTTACGATGAAATTACAAACTTACCCGAAAGCGTTAATCGGGCAGATGCAAACCAGATCATGCCATTTGACGAAACAATATCTATCCGCAATTTCAGCGATATTTTCAGGCTGAAAATGCTAATTGCCGTGGGCGGCTGGTGGAGCGACCTTGATAACTATTGTATCCGAGCGCTTGACATAAAGGGTAAATACGTATTTCCTCGTTATGGCCGCAGCATAAATAACAACATTTTAAAAGCACCAAAAAATACAAAGCTATTTACCGAAATACTCAAAAACGAGCAAAAATACAACTTCGAAAAGTTGGAAGAATATATTAATAAGCACAAGCTAAGTAAATACGTGTACGACGATAAATATTTCAATCCGCTGCGAACCAATTTAACAGGGGAGCCAGTTGCCGAAACATACACCGTACACCTATTTGCATCAAACAATAACAAAACATCAATTTTAAAAACTATTGAAAAATGGAAAAAGTTACCGGAACAAAAAAACCAGCTAAGTTAACAAATGCACAAGTCAAAACATTATTAAGCGTATTGTCGGCAACCGATTTCGACAACATCGAAGATGGTAAATTTGCCTATTCCATTCAGCGCAACATCGACCGCGCCACATCGGTATCAAAAACAATCGATAAAGCCGTTGAGGCAATGAAAGGAAAGGAATTGCAAGAGCTCGAAAAGAAACACGCCGAAACAGTAAAAGAAGCCGCCAACAAATTTTTAGAGGGAAAAACGCGCTACCTAGTAGCCGACCTCGAAAACGTAATTACCAACGCTTACGCCACCACCGCCGATGCCGACCGCATTAAAGTGCTGCGCGATAAGTTTATCGAAAAACACGACAAATTCATAAACGAGACATGCGCCGATTTTGAGCCGTACAAACTCGATGCCGAATACGTCCAGAAATTGCCATTAAAGCGTTCGCAAATGGCTGCCATCATGCCAATAATTACAGAGTAATGCCAACCTTCAGCAAAATATCAAAAGCACGCCTTGCAACTTGTCACAACGAGTTGCAGGCTCTTTTTTCAGAAGTCATAAAATACTACGACTGTACAATCGTATGCGGTCACCGCGGGAAAGACGACCAGGAACGCGCCTTTATCGAAAAGAAATCGAAAGTACACTATCCCGCTTCGAAACACAACTCCATTCCATCGCTTGCCGTCGATGCTGCCAGCTACGAAATAGATTCGATTGACTGGACACCGCGTCAGGCAATCTATTTTACAGGCTATGTAAAAGGCGTAGCCGATCAGCTATTCGATAAAGGCATAATGATGCACCGCATCCGCATTGGTGCCGATTGGGACGGCGATAACGACATCGACGACCAAACATTCAACGACTATCCGCATTTTGAATTGATTGTGTGATATATTATGAAAACACTTTACATGAAAGAAACACTTCGTAAAAGCTTTGAGCCGTTTGTCGGTCTAATTTTAGCTGGAGCCATAAGCATTGAAACCTTTCAGAATATCATACTATCAACAGTTATTGCATTTATGGGAGGCATAGCCGCCTGGTTTGCCCGCCGGATTTGTGAACATTTTTACAAAAAAATATATGGTGAAAAACCTGTTAAAAAAACTATTTCCAAAAAAAATGGAAAAAGCAACTGAAATTGTTGAAACAGTAGCCGATGTAGCAAAAACATTTTCGGCAAAAGAACAAGGCACACGACGCCAGCAAATCGACATGTTGGCCGACACAACGCTATCAAAAAACATACGCCCAATAATTGCAATTTGGGTAATGGTCCTTTTAACCACATACATCATATTCGAAGCCGCCGGAAAATCGTTTTCCGATAAAATAGGCGAAACCGTATTTTGGTTAGTAATAATAGTCTTTGGGTTTTACTTCCCGGGCCGCACTGCCGAAAAATGGATTTCTCAACGTCAAACAAAAAAATAAAACAAATGAAAAAACTGATTCAATTTTTATCGTTATTACTGGCAGCGTTTATCGCTCCGTTATTATTATTTGCGCAAAGCGTAGAAGTCACCGAACTGACAAAAATTTTTGATTTGGAGACAGTAGCCGCCACGCTGGGAAGCCTTGGCGGAGCAGTTATTGTGGTAACACAATTATTAAAAAAATGGTTTAAAGCAGAAAGTAAATCGGCAAAATGGCTATCGTGGGCTGTTTCGTTGCTGCTATCGTTCCTGTGTTGGCAATTAAAAGTAGGTATGTTTGTTGCCGATGCCTCGTGGATATGGCTAATAATTAACGGCGCTTTTGCCGGATTAATAGCCAACGGCCTGTACGACGCATCGATTTTACAAGCATTCAAAGAAATATTAAAGAAATTAGGAGTGTTTCGGTAGTTCCATATATCAGCTTTGCTTAAGGGGCGCGCAGCAATGTGCGCCTTTTTCATTGCCAAATAAATTACCAAACCCCGCCAAACCCCGCATAAACAAAAGCCATTAAGTGCCCAGAACAAGACTCGAACTTGCACACCGTAACCGGCACCAGCCCCTCAAGCTGGCGTGTCTACCAATTTCACCATCTGGGCAATACTATCAGAACTTTGCTCCTTTTTTAGCGCTGCAAATATAGAAAAATTTTAAAATCTGATTTGTAAAATGGTTAAAAAAGATTGAAATTACCGGAGAATGCTGATTTATCGACAAAAAGCAATGGTTTGTCGGAAAAATGATGAAAATGCTTTTGAAAAGAATTCTTTTTGCAATACGATATTTCATCAGAAACATGCTTTGAAAACCAGATTATGGAACACTACCGGCATTTCAGGGAATTATGGGATACTTGCAAAACAGACTTTCCAGTTTTAGATAAAAATTATTCGCACAGAGAAAAGCGTGAACGCGAACAGTGCTTGGATGAATTCTTTCGGGAGTTAAAAGAAGGAATGAGCCAGGGAGAACGTATTCCTGCAGAAATTGATACGGTTTATTTTTTTCGGAAAATGGAAGAGTTTTTCCGGAAAGGGCTTGATTATAATGATGAACAATTGCGGGTGATCCTTTCTCCCGGAATGATTGATGCAACTCTTGATTTTGTTTCGGAAGCCAAACGTTTCGATTCGCTCATGTCGGCTGAAAGTATATTTCAGGCATGCCGTAATATTTGGATTATGAATGGTATCCAGTATGTTCTTGGCGTTCCGGTTTCGCTAAGTCCTTCCATCTTTGCATACAGCATGTTGTACCCGTATTCCGACAATCTGCTTGATGATCCGGATATTACCACTCAGAAAAAGTTGGAATTCAGCTCCCGTTTTGAGCAACGGTTAAAAGGAAATATTGTCCCGGCAATGAACCGTTCGGAGGAAAAAATCCATGAATTGGTTTGTATGATTGAAGATGAATGGGACCGGCAAACCTATCCGGGAGTGTACAAAAGTTTGCTGGATATTCACAAAGCACAGACCGATAGCATGTCCCTTCTTTCCGGTAATCTCACCGATGAGGATATTTTCAGGATTTGTGTCGGAAAAGGTGGAGCGTCAGTCGTTGCCGATGGTTATTTGATCGTCGGTGATTTGACCGGTAGACAGGAACAATTTCTTTACGATTACGGCGCTTATCTTCAGTTGCTTGATGATTTACAGGATGCTTCCGAAGATCTCGCTGCCGGGTTAATGACCTGTTTTTCATCATCCGTGAATAAAAAACGTTCGGGAGAATTACTGAGTCGTACGTTTCATCTGGGATTCAGTATAATGGCTGAAGTCGATTGGCTGAATACCTGCGATTCCGCTGCGTTTAAAAGTGTTATGAAGAAAAGCATTGACTTGTTTATCATTGAAGCGGTGATTACCAACCGGTCATTTTTTAATCGTTGGTTTGTCCATAAAATGGAAATTTTCTCGCCATTCAGGTATTCTTTCATTCGCAAACGAAGCGCTAACTTATCTCCGTATCAAAAAATATTATTCCGGAATATTGAAGAATTTGCATTCAAAAGGGAGAAAAGGGAACCTGCCAGTCTGCTGGTTACGGCATAGCTATTCATCGGATGACCCGAAATCATCTGATGAATAATTGTTTTACTTCAGATTGTTTTCCAGAAACTGCATAAATCGATTGTAAAGGTGCATAGTAGCATTTCCGCTTCTGATACCGTGTTTCTGGTCAGTGTATATTGCCATGTCGAACTGAACTCCGGCCTGAACCATCGCTTCTGCCAATTCCATGGTATTTTGAACATGTACATTATCGTCAGCCGATCCGTGAACAAGCAGCAGTCGTCCTTTTATCCCCGAAGCAACGGCAAAAATAGAGTTGTCATCGTATCCGCCGGGGTTTTCCTGAGGGGTGCGCATATATCGCTCGGTATAAACTGAATCGTAAAAACGGAAGTTGGTAACCGGCGCCACCGAGATTCCAGCCTTAAACAAATCACCTCCTTTAGCCAGTGTCAGTGCAGATATAAATCCTCCGTAACTCCATCCCCAAATGCCGATTTTTGTTTTATCGACGTATGGCAGGCTGCCGAGATATTTTGCTGTTTCGATGTGGTCGTCAGATTCGCATTTCCCGAGTTGCATGTAGATGGCTTTGCGGAAATCCTCGCCGCGTGCGGCTGTTCCCCGGGGGTCAACACAAACTACCAGGTAACCTTTCTGGGCCAGGTAATTATTCCAGTCAACACTCCATTCGTCGGTCACCTTCTGCGATTCGGGACCGCTGTATTGGGTCAGCAATACCGGGTATTTTTTTGTTGCATCGAAGCCTGCCGGTTTTATCATCCAGCCATTCAGTTCGATATTTTCTGAAGTTTTAAAGCTGAAAAAATCTTTGGTCTGAAGTTGATATGCTTTCAATGTTTCCTGAAGTTCCTTATTATCTTCCAATACACGGACCAGCTTTCCTTTGCTGTCGTACAAACTGACCTGGTTGGGAGTTGAAATATTGGTGAAATAATTAATGAAATACTTGAATCCGACGCTGAAAATTGCCTTGTTGGTTCCTTCCTGTGCTGATAATTTTCCTGCTTTCTTCCCATCGAGGCTCACATAATAAATTTCTCTGCGGAGAGGAGATTCTTTGGCTGCCTGATAGTAAAATAGTTTCATTTTTTCGTCGTAGCCGTAAAAATCGGTTACATCGAATTTTCCATCGGTCAGTTGCCTGACTTCAAATCCCTGCCGGTTATACAGGTAGAGGTGTGAGTATCCGTTGTGTTCGCTGTTGATTACAAAATAAGTATTGTCGGGCAGAAAAATAAAGTCATCTAGAAAATCTTCAGAGATGTAATTTTTGTTTTTCTCGGTAAAAAACAGACGGCTGTCGCCAGTATATGGGTTAGCCATCAATACATCCAGTTTGCTCTGGTGGCGGTTTAACCGCATTACTGCAAGTTCGGTTCCATCGGGCGTCCAAAGCAATCTCGGAATGTACATGTTGTTTTCTTCTCCTGCGTCAACTTTGATGGTCGTTTTCGATTTCAGATCGAAGACATGTACACTCACGAGTGAATTTTTTTCGCCTGCTTTCGGATATTTAAATGTTTGATTTTCAGGATACGGTTTGTTCCCGGCTTTTCCCTGCTCCAGACCGTTGAAAATGGTCATTTCGAATTCCGGTACTTCGGTCTCATCAAAACGAATAAAGGCGAGCATTTTGCTGTCTGGCGACCATTTAAATGCCTGATTCATTGAAAATTCTTCCTCGTAAACCCAATCGGGTATTCCGTTAATGATTTCGTTCTTTTTCCCGTCGCGGGTAACCTGACTTTCGGTGCCGAATTTCAGGTTTTTAATGAAAATATTATTGTCGCGGACAAATGCAACCCGTTCGCCATCGGGCGAAAAAGTGGCAACTTGCTGGCGTCCTTTTTCCGAAACACAGGTGAGTTCTTCGGTTACCGAATTCCAAACGTAATATTCGGCAGTAAACGACCGGCGGTAAATTGGTTGGATGTCGGTGGTCAGCAACAGTTTTGTTTCATCGTTGCTGAATTGATATTTACTGAAGCTTCTTATTGCTGCGTTTTCAACCTTTTTAAGATCGAAAAGTACGGTAACCTGTTTGCCTGTCTGATAATTGTATTTTATAATACGGCTGTCTTTTTCCAGCGTTGTGTAATGTAACCCGTCGTTCATTGAGTGCAGGCCCTCCTCAGTTTTCTCGAAGAAAGTACCTTTTGTAAAGAGGTCTTCCAGTTCAATTTGTTTTTGTGCTGAAGCAGAACCAAGAGCCAGAAAAGTCAATAATACAAGTGAGAGTATATGTTTCATGTGTGTTTTATTTTGTGTTGTAAATCTTCAACTTTTTTTTCAGATTAAAAAGATTTTGTATCATTTCAACAGGAATAAATGGTTTTTTAAAACAAACAAATGAACTGACGTTGATTATATATGTACCTTTGGTTTTAGTATTGAAGCAAAAATAATTATACAGGTTATCGGCCTGATATTTAAACCAAATTAATTTGACATGAGACGATTTCTGATATTTATTGCTTTTATTGGGATTGCCCAGATTTCTTTTGCGCAGCAACGTGTCGTTGAATTTATCAAAGCCGGGGCTGCTGATGCAAACAAGTTGTTTCAACCCTATCTTGAACCGTATGCCTTTGCACTCGGCGACGGATTGAATAATGGTTGGTATAACTCGGCTGAAACTCATAAATTATTTGGGTTCGATCTGGCTGTGAGTGTGAATGCCGTTCAAATTCCTTCTTCAGCAAGAACATTCGATTTAAGTGCGCTTGATTTTACCAGTTTGCATGTTGCAAGCGGTTCGTCGATTGCCCAAACCATTGCAGGGGAAGATATTGACGGACCAACTCTTATTGTAACCGATGATCAGGGAAATGAGCTGGCTTCGTTTAAGTCACCTCCCGGAACTGGACTCGACTTGGTGCCCATACCAATGGCTCAGATAACATTTGGCGTATTGCCAAATACTGATTTGTCGGTTCGTTATGTGCCAACCGTAAATTTCTCGATCAAAGATGATGATGGAAAAATCGGGATGATTGGTGCCGGAATAAAACACAATTTCATAAAATCGATACCCGGATTGAAGTCATTGCCTCTTGATGCTGCAGTTTTTATCGGTTATTCAAAAATCAATACTGAAAGCGGTTTGACTTTCACTCCGCAGGATTACGGTTCGGGAATTACTTCCGTGACATTTACAAATACCGATGACCAGATGCTAAAAATTAGCTCTTCGTCGCTGAAATATGGATTGATCGTTTCCAAAAAACTGGGGCCTTTAACTGTTTTCGGCAGTGTATCGCAAAACAGCAGCAAGTCTACGGTCGATTTATTAGGTAAGTATCCGGTGGTTACAGCATTGAGTAACGGCGATTTGGTTATTTCCGATGAAGATGCTTTATACGATCCCATTGCTCTCAAATTTGATAATTCAAATATTAGCATGGA
Organism: Prolixibacteraceae bacterium; assembly: GCA_003506435.1. Taxonomy (GTDB): domain Bacteria; phylum Bacteroidota; class Bacteroidia; order Bacteroidales; family Prolixibacteraceae; genus GWE2-42-39. Next base: position 161,963 of record DOAQ01000046.1, on the reverse strand, counting down.
TGCAGGCGTTCGCTTAAAACTGGCCTTTTTCAGCCTGTTCGGTTCGGTGAGTAAATCGGAGTACACTTCATTTAATGCAGGTGTTTCGTTGGGATTCAGATAAAAATAGGATAAGCCGAATTTCTTATTAAACAAGAAGTTCACAGAATATTGAGCCATCGTTTTTATGAACGGTGGCTTTTTTATTCCGGAACATTTGGAAACACCCTGTCCGTAAGTGTTTTAATTTTTTCAGTACAAAAAGAAATTTACTGCGCAGTTTGCCTGAAATCATTGAATAATATTATCTTTGCAGCCTGAATTTTAAGAACATTAAAAGTTAGTTGATGATTACCATAACATTACCGGATAAAAGTCAGAGACATTACGAAAGCGGAGTGGACGGAATGGCTATTGCACAGTCGATTAGTCCCCGTTTGGCAAAAGAGGTACTGGCTATTTCTGTGAACGGCGAAACATGGGATTTAACCCGGCCAATTACCGAAGATGCCGAAATTAAATTGTTTAAATGGGAAGACCGTGAAGGACAGGTAACTTTCTGGCATTCATCGGCACACCTGATGGCTGAGGCCATTGAATTTTTCTATCCGGGAACAAAATTTGGGATCGGGCCTACTGTTGACACCGGTTTTTATTACGATATCGATCTTCCTGAAGGAAAGCAACTGACAGAAAAAGACCTTGAAAAAATTGAGGCGAAAATCATTGAACTTTCAAGACTGAAAAATGATATTGTCCGTTCCAGTGTTTCCAAAGCTGATGCCTTGAAAATGTTTAAAGAAAAAGGCGATGAACTGAAACTTGAGTTGATTAGTGAGCTGGAAGACGGGACAATTTCGTTGTATAATCAGGGAAACTTTACCGATTTGTGCCGCGGACCGCACCTTCCGAATACCGAATATATAAAAGCTGTAAAGCTGACTTCTATTGCTGGCGCATACTGGCGTGGCAACGAAAAAAACAAAATGCTGACCCGTATTTACGGGGTGACTTTTCCGAAACAGAAAATGTTGGAAGAGTACCTGGTTTTGGTTGAAGAAGCTAAAAAGCGCGACCACCGGAAGATCGGCAAGGAAATGGAACTGTTTACTTTCTCTCAGAAAGTAGGGCAGGGGCTTCCTATGTGGTTACCGAAAGGAACTATGTTGCGCTTGCAGTTGGAAGATTTTCTGAAACGTGTACAGAAAAAATTTGGGTATGAACAGGTGATGACTCCTCATATTGGTGATGTGAACCTGTACAAAACTTCGGGTCATTATGCCAAATACGGCGCCGACTCATTTCAGGTGATTAAAACACCGGTTGAAGGTGAAGAGTATATGTTGAAACCAATGAACTGTCCGCATCACTGTGAATTGTACGCCTTCAAACCACGTTCATATAAAGATCTGCCAATTCGAATGGCTGAATTTGGCACAGTTTATCGTTACGAGCAAAGCGGTGAGTTGCACGGATTAACCCGTGTTCGCGGATTTACACAGGATGATGCCCACTTGTTCTGTCGTCCCGATCAGATCAAAGATGAATTTAAGAAGGTTATAGATATTATTTTTATCATTTTCAAAGCATTGAATTTTGAAAATTATTCAGCCCAGATTTCACTTCGTGATCCAAACAAACCGGAAAAATACATCGGTTCGGCCGAAAACTGGGATAAAGCAGAGCGGGCCATTATTGAAGCTTCAGCCGAAAAAGGACTGAAAACGGTAACTGTATTAGGTGAAGCAGCTTTTTACGGACCGAAGCTTGACTTTATGATTAAAGATGCTTTGGGACGAAGTTGGCAGTTGGGAACCATCCAGGTTGACTATAATTTGCCTGAACGCTTTGAACTGGAATACATCGGTGCCGACGACAAACGCCACCGTCCGGTGATGATCCACCGTGCACCGTTTGGTTCGATGGAACGTTTTGTGGCAGTGTTGATTGAGCACACGGCCGGGAAGTTCCCTTTGTGGTTAACCCCTGAGCAAGTGGTAGTTCTGCCAATTAGTGAAAAGTATAACGATTATGCACAAAGTATTTCAGATTTTCTAAATAATTGCGATATTCGCAGCTTAATTGACGACCGGAACGAAAAAATCGGCCGAAAAATCAGGGATAACGAGCTAAAAAGAATCCCTTATTTGCTAATTGTTGGTGAAAAAGAAGCTGAAAATCAAACGGTTTCAGTCAGAAGACAAGGGCACGGCGACGTTGGGTCGATGAGTTGGAATGGTTTTGCTGAGTTGATCAATAATGAAGTTAAAGAGCAATTGTCATCTTTTAATAACTAGATATTAACAAATAATAGGAGGGTTTAGCCATAGCAGTAAAAAGACCATTTCAGGGCGGACAACGAGTTGATTCAGCACCGCAACACCGGATTAATGAACGTATCCGTGTTCATCAGGTACGCTTAGTCGGCGATAATATCGACAATCCGGGTGTTTACTCATTGAGCGAAGCACGCAAAATGGCTGAAGAATTGGAACTCGATCTTGTGGAAATTTCCCCAAATGCTGATCCGCCAGTTTGTAAAATTATTGATTATCAGAAGTTTCTTTATCAGCAAAAAAAGAAACAGAAAGAGATGAAAGCCAATGCGGTTAAGGTAGTGGTAAAAGAAATCCGTTTCGGACCCAATACCGATGACCATGACTTTCAGTTCAAGTTAAGGCATGCCGAGAAGTTCCTGAAAGAAGGAGCAAAGGTAAAATCTTACGTGTTTTTTAAAGGAAGGTCGATCCTGTTTAAAGAACAGGGCGAAATTCTTCTTCTGAAATTTGCACAGGAACTTGAAGAATTGGGAAAAGTTGAGCAATTGCCTCAATTGGAAGGAAAAAGAATGACCATGTTTATTTCACCTAAAAAGAAGAAATAAATTTCAAATAAATTTTTAGGAAGATGCCAAAGATGAAAACTGTTTCCGGAGCGAAAAAAAGATTTAAATTATCTGGCTCCGGCAAAATTAAAAGAAAGCATGCTTTTAAGAGTCACATTCTCACGAAAAAGACTAAAAAGCAAAAAAGAAACCTGACCCTTTGGGGAACAGTTTCCAAAGCCGACGAGAGCAACGTTAAGTTGATGCTCAACATGAAGTAATGTATTTCTTTTAAAGAATTGAGTGAAAGAAAAAAAGTAATTAATCGAGTGAATTAGCCGAAAGACCCCGAAGATTCGGGGCGCTAACCATTCAAAAAAGTAAGATTATGCCAAGATCAGTGAATGCCGTAGCTTCCCGGGCCCGTAGAAAAAAAGCTCTCAAGTTAACCAAAGGTTATTGGGGCGCCCGTAAGAACGTCTGGACGGTGGCAAAAAACACCCTTGAAAAGGGGTTGGTGTATGCCTACCGTGACCGGAAAACCAAAAAGAGAAACTTCCGCGCTTTGTGGATTCAGCGTATTAACGCTGCTGCCCGCGTCGAAGGATTATCGTATTCTCAGTTAATTGGTTTGCTGAAAAAAGCAAGCGTTGAAATTAATCGTAAAGTGTTGGCCGATTTAGCAATGAATCATCCGGCTGCTTTCAAAGCAATTGTCGAAAAGGTGAAATAAACATTCATCGCACAAGGTGGAAATAAACATACATAAAGTCCCGTCGCATAATTGTCGACGGGATTTTTTTTATGCCCTTGTTTTTTGCAATTTGTATCGGATGATGGATCTTAATGGAAAAACAGATAGGCTATTATAATAGCTGCTATAACCCCGACAAAGTCGGCAATCAATCCGCAGGTTAGCGCATAACGGGTCTTTTTAATGCCAACAGATCCAAAATAAACGGCCAGAATATAAAATGTAGTATCGGTTGAACCTTGTATGGTACAGGCAACGCGGCCTACAAACGAATCGGCACCATGCTTGGTCATAGCGTCTACCATCATTCCACGTGAGCCACTACCACTCAATGGTTTCATTAACGCAGTTGGCAAAGCGCCTACAAAATCGGTATTTATGCCAATGGTTTGAAAGCACCACGAAATACCTGAAATAAACCAGTCCATTGCCCCCGACGCCCGAAAAACGCCAATGGCAACCAACATTGCAACCAGATACGGAATAATTGTTATGGCTACTTTAAAGCCATCAATGGCCCCTTCTATAAATGCTTCGTAAACATTTACACGTTTGCGTACACCAAGAAGTATAAAAATCACAATTACCGAAAACAGGATTACGTTGCTGGCAACCCTCGATATCGTTGTAATCTGTTCTTTATCCATTCCTGAAAAAAGCCATATAATGGCAGCGACAAAAGCTGTAAGTGCTCCCAGATAGGAGAGAATTGTTTTATCAAGAAGATTTATTTTTTGGTACCATGCGACAGAAATTAATCCTGCCATAGTTGCGAAAAAAGTTGCCAGCAAAATCGGGATGAAAATATCAGATGGATTGGCTGCTCCCAGTTGTGCCCGGTAAACCATAATGCTGATTGGTATCAATGTTAAACCGGAAGCATTTAAAACCAGAAACATGATTTGCGCGTTCGATGCGGTATCTTTTACCGGGTTGGTTTCCTGCATCTCGTTCATCGCTTTTAAACCCATCGGGGTTGCAGCATTGTCGAGGTTCAGCATGTTGGCGGCAATATTCATCATAATAGACCCGTACGCCGGATGATTTCTTCCCAGTTCAGGGAAAAGTTTATTGAAAAATGGTCCGATAAATCTGGAAAATATATTGACGATCCCGCCTTTTTCACCGATTTTCATGATGCCCATCCAAAGTGTGAGCACACCAGTGAGTCCCAGTGAAATCTCGAAGCCGGTTTTGGCCATCTCGAAAGTGGAGTTGACGATATCAGGGAAAATACCTGTATCGCCCAAAAAAATGAGTTTTAACAAGGCAACCACAAAAGCAACGAGAAAGAAGAATATCCAGATGTAATTCAGGGCCATTTTGAATTCTTTTGAAAAATATGGACTAAGATAAGAAAAGCATCAGGAAAAAAGGAGATACAATTTAAATTCTGAATTTCAGATTCAGAAATCATAAAAATGCCGGAAAAGGTTATTTTTGGAGCTGTTTAGTAATTTTTATCAGAAAAATGGAAATAGATATGGAAGGTGTAAAAGCCGTTATATTTGATATGGACGGAGTTATTGTTGATTCTGAACCTCTTTGGATGAAGGCTGAAAAAAAAGTGTTTGCATCGGTGGGAGTGAGTGTTTCGGAGGAATTGGGCAAAATAACGGAAGCACTAACACCGGCGGAAGTTACCCGCTTTTGGTATGAACGGCAGCCTTGGACGAATAAAACTTTGGAAGAAGTGGAAAATGAAGTAATCGATCAGGTTGAATTTCTTATTAATAATGAAGGATATGCAATGGATGGGATAAAAGAAATTCTGGAAAGATTTAAAAGCCGGGGGTACAAAATAGGTTTGGCAACGAATTCTCCTTTCAGGCTAATTTCTACGGTGTTGAATAAGTTCGGACTGTCTGGTTATTTCGATGTCGTATCTTCTGCAGAACATGAATTGAGGGGAAAACCCGATCCGGCAATTTACTTGTCTTCGGCCCGGAAATTAAATGTAAAACCTGAATCGTGCCTTGTTTTTGAGGATTCGTATACCGGATTGATAGCTGCAAAAAATGCAGGGATGAAAGTAGTCGCTTTTCTGCCTGGAAATGTTTGCTGCGGTTCGAAATTCGATATTGCTGATATGAAAATAGGCAGCTTCTCTCAATTCGATTTTTCTTTGCTTGATTAAAGAATAGTATAAAAAAGACTGTCCAAAAAACGGTTTTTTCTTTCGAATATCCGGTTTTGGACAGTCCTATATAGTAATGCACCAACTTTGTTATTTTGCAACAATAATTGGGTTGCTCAGTTTGTCAGCTTCTTCTCCCATATACTTTTTCAGACTTTCAATGTCTTTCCATTTTTGATTTTCAAGCCCCCATACGGCATAGAAATAATGACGTGCAGGAACATCATTTTTAATTTTCTGCGCCACGTAATAGGTTTCGGAAATTACATGACTGAAACTTTTCTCCGGAACAGTCTGGTAGCCTAATTTATAAAAATTTATATTGGAGGTACGGGCAATTTTGGTTACCTCGTCTTTTTTCAGCAATACGGCCATGCCCAGTTCATCGTTGTTCAGCGATTGTGAATCGAGGGTGGCAATGGCCTGGTAATTGGCATTGGCATCGAATTGATAAGGTTCATTTTTCAACCGGCTGGTCACAATGCCGGTAACCAGTTGTTTTTCACCTTCAAATCCGCTCGCCGTTACATCACTCTGAAACCAGTATTTTCCCGGAAAAATTGAGATATGCTCAACTGCTGCAAGTTTCTGTCCGGCAACATCCCAGCCTTTGTATTTTAGTTCGAAGACCGAACGTACAGGGCCTTCCACTATTTTCTGGTATTCGTACACTTCAGTAGAACCCAGACGATATAACGAATCGTTTTCCAGCATGGCCAAACCGCCTGCGCCCAGAGAACTTCCGCAATGAAGCACGTCCATTCCCCAGTCGGCCAGTTCGTGGTAACTGCCCATTTCGGGGGTGTGTACTTTATCGGCAATTAATACGGGTTGTAGTTTTCCAAACAAATCTTTTGCATTGCGACAATCGAAATATACGCGGAACCCGAATTTATCGTTTTCCCAGTTTACGCCTTCACCCTGCGAACTGGTCGGGAACCCGGCTAAGCCAACAGGTGCGATAGCCTGGTCAACTTCGGTCCATGTATCTCCGTCTTTTTTCAGCCCCAACCTGACATTGGTACGCTTCTCAAATTCCGGATATTCGCTGACAGGAACCAGTTCAATATTCAATGTAATTTTTTCTGAAGCCTGAAAATCGAGTGTAAAAACCAGTTCATCCCATTTTCCGTCGCCATTCATATCATCAACCTGCGAAGAAACCAATATGTCTGTTTTTTTTACAACAGGCGCCATGTTTTCACTAATCGGGCCGGTAATTTTTTCAACATCGGCACGCGAAAAAATAAGCGTTTCGTCGATTCGTTCGGCAGCGAGTGGATTTCCGAGAACCAGTTTCGGCGCTTGTTTGCATGCCTGAAAAAGGAGCAGTACAATGATTGCTAATCCAAAAAGTACTTGTTTCATTGCTTATTCGGGTAAATCGTTTTCACCTTTCACATAGCCGAAGTTGGCAAGAATACCGCCATCAACATAGAGTACATGGCCGTTCACAAAATCGCTGGCCTTTGAAGCCAGGAAAAGGGCTGCATTTCCTACATCTTCGGGTTCGCCCCAGCGTCCGGCGGGCGTCCGGGTCATCACCAGGTCGTTGAACGGGTGATTTCCTTCGCGGATAGCCGCTGTTTGCGATGTAGCTATGTAACCCGGCCCGATGCCATTGATTTGCAGGTTGTATTTTGCCCATTCGCAGCACATGTTGGCTGTCAGCAGTTTTAAACCGCCTTTGGCTGATGCGTAAGCAGATACGGAGTTACGCCCATAAACGCTCATCATCGAACACATGTTGATGATTTTTCCACTGCGTTTTTCGATCATTTTCGGCGCCACACGTTTGCCCACAATCAGCGGGGCAATCAGGTCAACGTCGATTACCTGCCTGAAATCGGCAACCGGCATGTCGAGAATCGGGATGCGTTTAATGATACCGGCATTGTTTACCAGAATATCGATTGTTCCGACTTCTTTTTCAATGATGGAAATTCCCCTGTCAACATCCGCTTCATCGGTAACATTAAAAATTACAGTAAACACATTGATGCCTTCTTTGGCATATTCCACCTTGCAGGCATCCAGTTTATCCTGAGAAAGGTCGTTCACACAAATTTTAGCTCCTGCTTTCCCCAGTGTTTTACCAATAGCCATTCCAATGCCATGGGTTCCTCCGGTAATTAGGGCTACTTTTCCGGTCAAGTCAAATAATTCGTTCATTTTTATTTTGTATAAAATTTTACAAGAAATACGTTTGTCTTATCTCAGTTGTGTTGGCTTAATTACATCCATATCCGTATAGTCGAGATTTTCGCCTGCCATTCCCCAGATAAAAGCGTAATTGCTGGTTCCGGCAGCCGAATGGATCGACCATTCGGGAGAAATAACAGCCTGTTCGTTGCCCATCCAGATGTGGCGGGTTTCCTGTGGTTGGCCCATGAAATGGCAGATTGCCTGTCCTTCGGGAACCTCGAAATAGAAATATACTTCGTTGCGGCGTGCATGCGTGTGGGCAGGCATGGTGTTCCAAACACTTCCCGTTTTCAATTCGGTCATTCCCATTTGCAACTGGCAAGTTTCAATAACTGTGTTAATCAGTAATTGGTTGATGTTTCGTTCGTTGGATGTTTCTAAGCTGCCCATGTGCAGCACGTTGGCTTGTTTCAGTGTGACATGTTTCACCGGAAATTCTTTGTGTGCCGGAGCTGAGTTCAGGTAGAAATGAGCAGGTTGGGAAGCATCTTCCGATTTGAAAATTACCTCTTTGCTGCCTTTCCCGATGTAAAGCGCATCTTTGTATTCCATCTTATAGTCAATGTCGTCAACAGTAATAATACCATTTCCTCCGACGTTGATAATCCCGATTTCTCTGCGCTGACAGAAATATTCAGCTTTTAGCGGATCAATTGGCTCCAATGTCAAAGGCTGTTTGAGCGGAACCACGCCGCCAACAATGTACCGTTCGATGTGCGAATAAACCAGCCGGATATTTCCCGGGTCCATAATTTTGTCAACCAGAAATTCTTTTCTGATTTTTTCTGTGTCGTAATGCTTAAAATCTTCAGGATGATACGCATAACGTTCTTCAAAAATTGTAGCCATATTTATTTATTTAAAAAATCTCTTTTGCGTTTTAATGCTTCCAGGTAATAGTAGTCGGCATAATTCAGCGGAACATCAACTTCCGAATTACCGGGTAAATGACCTACACAGTGTTCCAGCAGGAAGCCTCCGTTGGCACCGGTTGCAGCCAGATATTTTTCTGAGGACAAGCTGGCTACTATTTTTTCTGCAGCATCCAGATACTTGTTGCTGGTGTATTTGCTCAGTTCGTAGAAAGCCGATGCAGTGATTGCAGCAGCCGATGCATCGCGGTAGGTTTCAGGTATTTTCGGGTCGTTGAAATCCCAGTACGAAACCATATCTTTCGGTAAGTTGGCAAGAATATGTGCAGCAATTTTTTCTGCAGCGTCCAGGTATTTCTGGTCGCCTGTTTCACGGTAGGTAACCGTGTAACCATATAACCCCCAGGCCTGTCCGCGTCCCCACGATGAATCGTCGCTCAATCCCTGGTGGGTTTGTTTTACAACCGGCTGACCAGTAATTGTGTCATAACTTACTACATGGTACGAACTCATATCCTCGCGAAAATGGTTTGCCAGCGTGGTATTTGCATGAGTAACCGCAATGTCTTTGTATTTCGGATTGCCGGTTTCTTTCGATGTCCAGAATAACATTTCGAGGTTCATCATATTGTCGATGATTACCGGAAACTGCCAGTCGCCGTGGTCCCATGATTTGATACAACCAACCGTTGGATTGAACCGTGTGATGAGCGATTCGGAAGCCTGCAAAATAGCATTCTTATAAATGGTGTCCCCGGTAATTCGGTAGGCATTTCCATAGCTGCAAAATACCATGAACCCAAGGTCGTGCGTGGTGGTCAGGTATTGAACGCCATTGAGTTTTACGGTATTTTCAATCGCTGCTTTTTTCCAATTTTCATTGCCTGTAAGTTCGTACATGTACCAGTACGATCCGGCTGGAAAGCCACAGGTCCAGTCTTTGAACCCAATCAGTTTATAGCCTTTTTCTTCAGAATATGTTCTGGGTACCTTTAGCGAATCAGGGGTTTGCTGAACAAGATAATTCAGTTGGTCGGAAAGTTTTGAATAAAAATCAGCGTTTATTTCAACTTTGGAAGAATTGCAGGCAACAAACAGCGTTGCAAGAAAATAAAATAAAATTGCTCTTTTCATGATTCAGTATTAATAGAATTGATAATGTTTTTGTGCAAATATATCTATTCGTAACGAAAAATGCAATCGATTGCATTTGATTGTTTGTTTTTATGGCTGTCTGCAAATATTTTTTCATCTTTGCATATCGTTTTTAAATCGTTGTTTAAAATGAGTAGTAAGACAGAACCGACAATCCACGACCTTGCAAAAAAATTAAATATATCAGCATCAACCGTTTCGAGGGCATTGAATGACAATCCGCGGATCAGTCAGAAAACACGCGATATGATTAAAGCCGCAGCATTGGAATTGGGTTATCAGCCCAACACGATAGCTTCGAACCTGAGAAACCGAAAAAGCAATACCATCGGAATCGTTGTTCCGCTCATCAACCGGCATTTTTTCTCGTCGGTGATCAGTGGGGTAGAGGATGTGGCTTTTGCTGCCGGTTACAACGTCGTGATTTCACAGTCGAACGACGAAGGGGAAAAAGAACAGCGGATTGTGCGTTCGATGTTTGCAAACCGGGTGGATGGACTGATTATATCAATTGCAATGAAAACGACGAAGTTTGATCATCTGCAATTATTTGCCGGAAAAAAGATACCGCTGGTATTTTTCGATCGAATTGTCCGCGAGATTGAAGCTGACCGGGTGGTTGTTGATGATTTTAACGGAGGCTACAAAGTAACCAAACATCTGATTGAGCAAGGCCGCAAGCGTATAGCACACCTTACAGGCCCCCTCAATTTGATTACATACAGCGACCGGAAACGTGGGTACAAACAAGCTCTTGTCGATCATCATCTGGAGGTTGACGAAGAATTGATCATTGTGAATAACCTGACACGTACCGACGGGCTGATGGCTGTTCAGCAACTCTTGAAACTGAAAAACAGGCCCGATGCTATTTTCTGCGGAAACGATACTACTGCACTCAGCGCCATATTACACCTCAAAGAAATAGGTATAAAAGTTCCTGAAGAAATTGCCATTGTTGGTTTCAGTAATGAACCGTTTTCGGAAGTAGTTACTCCGTCGATTTCAACGATTAAACAGCCGGGCTTCGAGATGGGGCAGAAAGCCGCGCAAATGCTGATTGAACAGATTGAAACCAAGGAACAGACTGCAACGTACGAAACGGTGACGATGCCCACCGAATTGATCATCCGCGAATCGTCTTTCTTAAAAAGGTAAAAAACATTTTCAAATTTAATCACACAAAATCTTCTATTGCCTTCAGAAATAATTCGGGTTGTTCGGCATGCAGCCAGTGTCCTGCGCCGGGGATGGTAACAATCCGTGCATCCGGGTAAATAGTGTTAATAACTGAAAAATCTTCTTCGGAAATATAATTTGAGTTGGCTCCTTTTATAAATAGAACCGGATAATTGAAAATCGGTATCCGGTCAGTAAACCAGTGCTCGTTCACACCTTTTATTATTTCATCCAGATTTTCGTACAGTACTTTCAGGTTCAGACGCCACTCGAAGTTGTGAGTTGCCTTATTGCGGTGAACATTTTTCAGCAGAAACTGCACAATCATCAGGTTGTCGATTTTTTCGTTCAGCATGTCGCCGACTTCGGAGCGCGACGCAACCTGCGAAAGATCAATTTCCCGCATGGCCAGCAAGATATTGTTGTGCAGGTGATACTGGCTTTCATCTTTCAGTTGAAAATAATCTTTTGGGGCAATGTCGGCAACAATCAGTTTTTCAATTTTTTCGGGATAGTCAGCCGCAAAGCACATGGCTGTTTTTCCGCCCATGCTGTGCCCGAGCACAATGGCTTTTTCAATGTTTTGTTGCCGGAAAAATTCAGCCATATCTTCCTTCATCAGTTCGTATGAATGCTCATCCGAGTGGGGCGATTGCCCGTGGTTGCGTTGGTCAATCATGTAAACTTTGAACCGTGATGACAATTTTTTACCAATAGTCAGCCAATTGTCCGACGAACCGTACAGTCCGTGTATAATTACAAACGGAAAGCCTTCTCCTTCATGTCTGAAAAATAGGTTCATCTGCTAATCGAGGCAGGAAAGATATTCTTGAATGGTATTCCGTAAACCCAAATAAAGCGCATCGGCTATCAGTGCGTGGCCAATCGAAACTTCATCAATATAGGGAATATGGTCGCACAGAAAACGCAGGTTTTTCAGGTTTAAATCGTGCCCTGCATTAATTCCGATTCCCAGCGATTTAGCCAGTTTGGCCGCTTCCTTAAAAGGGGCAATCGCTTTCTCCGGATCAATAGGATAGAGGGTTGCATAGGGTTCGGTATACAATTCAATACGGTTGGTACCGGTTTCTTTGGCGCCTTCCACCATGCGCAGGTCGGGGTCGACAAAAATTGACGTGCGGATACCTGCTTTCTGAAAACGTCCAATCACTTCCTGCAAAAAAGTTTTGTGTTTGATTGTATCCCATCCATGGTCGGAAGTTAACTGCAACGGATCGTCGGGAACCAGTGTTACCTGATCGGGTTTTACATCGATAACCAGCCGGATAAAATCTTCGCCCGGATAGCCTTCAATGTTAAATTCAGTGAAAATATGAGGTTTTATGTCGTAAACATCTTTGCGTGTAATATGCCTTTCATCGGGACGTGGGTGTACCGTAATTCCTTGTGCACCAAATTTCTGGCAGTTGATGGCTACTTCCAGTACATTGGGAATATTACCTCCGCGTGCATTTCGTAATGTTGCTATTTTGTTTATATTTACACTTAGTCTGGTCATACCTGAAATTTTAGGCCTGCAAGTTACAATATTGAATTGAATTTATTTACCAACAGAAATAAGTTTTGATTGCTGAGAACCTTATATCGGAAGTTGTTCCGTCGCTGCGTTGGGCGGATACCGGGCAAAAAGCCCTGAACTGGATGGATGTTTTTCGTATTTCCCATCTGCCGGTTGTTGAAGATCATCATTATTACGGAATGGTTTCGGATAAAATGATTTATGACCTGAACCTGTTCGATAAGGAGATGGAAGAAATGCGCGATAAATTGCTGACGCCCCATGTTTTTACCAACCAGCATATTTATCAGGTAGTTTCCTTTATTTACGAATTTAAACTAAGCGTGGTGCCGGTACTCGATTTGCATAAAGAATACAAAGGAGTGGTTACTGCATTCGACCTGGCAAAGGAGTTTGCCTCTCTTGTTGCAGTGAACGAACCCGGCGGTGTAATCGAACTGGAACTGAATCCGATTGATTATTCATTGGTGCAGATTACGCAAATTGTGGAAGGAAATGATGCCAAAATACTGAGCCTTTACGTAAAGGAACGAAGCGACTCGAAACAGATGACCGTGACCCTGAAAATAAATGTGATTGATTTGTCGCGAATAATTCAAACTTTTGTACGCTACGATTACAATATCAAAGCTGTTTATATGGACGAATCGATGCTGGACGAATTGTACGACGACCGTTTCGACCAATTGATGAAGTATTTGAATATTTGAAAAATGAAGATAGCAGTATACGGACAAACGATAAACAGTGATTATTCCAGGGAATTATCACATCTTTTTTCATTGTTAAAGCAGAAAAATATCGAGGTATACATTTATGAACCGTTTTACCGTTTCATGAAGAGCGAATGCCATTTTCTGCCTGATGTTACTGCTACTTTTAATTCGGGAAACGACCTGCCTGATGAAGTGAGATTCCTTTTTAGTATTGGTGGCGATGGTACTTTCCTTAAATCGATCCACGCCATAAAAAATAAACCAATACCGGTAGTTGGGATCAATACAGGCCGTTTAGGTTTTCTTTCCGATATTTCGATTGATGAAATTGACAGCGCTTTCGAACAAATTATGACTGGAAAATATTGCATTGACGAACGTACAGTTTTGGAAATCGAATCGCCGGGCGATGCATTTGGCGATTTTAATTATGCGCTGAACGAAGTAGTGGTTGCCAAGCAGGATTCGGGCTCAATGATCAATATTCATGTGTCCATTAACGGAGAATACCTCAATACGTATTGGGCTGATGGGCTGATCATTTCTACTCCGACCGGATCAACGGCTTACTCGCTGAGCGTGGGTGGTCCCATTCTTACGCCTGATTCCGAAAATATAATTATTTCACCAATTGCCCCTCATAATCTTACGGTACGGCCAATACTGGTTCCCGATAGTCATACTCTCACCTTAAAAATAGAAGGCCGGGGGCAGCAATTTCTGTCTACCGTTGACTCGCGTTCCGAGTCGTTCGACTTTCCCGGAATATTAAAAATCCGCAAAGCCAATTTTAAAATCAAAACCCTTCGCCTGCACGGGCATACTTTCTATTCAACCCTGAGGAATAAGCTGATGTGGGGTCTCGACAAGAGAAATTAGAAAGGATTTCCGGGACTTAACAATTTTTAAAGTTTATTTGGGTTTTATAAGATGCCTCGGGTATGTATATTTGAGATTTATATTACTTTTGTAACCCTTGAACGGGTTTATGTTCACAAGTTTTAAAGGACGTACCTGATGGTTTTATCAAATAAAATTGAGGAACCATTCAAATCAGATTAGATGAAGAAATTGCTGATTGCTGTATCATTGTTCGTGATTATCAACGGGGCAAAAGCCCAGAAAACAGCCGACGTTGGTATTTGGGGAGGTACAGGTACTTCTTTTGGAGACATGACCCAATCAAATCTGGGACGTTCTTTGAAGTTTAATTACGGGGCTTTTGTCCGGTACAACTTTAACCCGAGGGTAGCTGCCAGGTTACAGGTGATTAATGGCAGCATACAAGGGGAGGGGATGTTCGACTCGCAGGACTGGAGTTTTGGTCCGAAAAATGTGACCAGCCTTTCGTTGATGGCAGAGATCAACTTCTTTAAGTATTTTCTGGGGAAAAAGGAAACACCTTTTTCGACGTATTTACTTGGAGGAATAGGCATGGGAATGTACCCGTATGATTATAATTACCCAAAGCTGACTTCGAATACGAATTATTATGACATTCGTACATTTTTGAGCAGTTCAGATTACAGCTATGTGTCACTAAACCCGACAGTAAATTATCTTGCTGATCCTGCTGTTGTTGCAGCCGAGGGATTAGATGAAAGTTATTCGGAAAATGTGATTGCAATGCATATTCCGTTTGGTTTTGGGGTGAAATTTAATTTGGGAGAAAAAGTTGGCGTTGGGCTTGAGTTTATTATCAATCGTTATTTTGACGATAGAATTGATGATCTGGATGATCCCCGGAAATTTTATACTCCTTTAGTTGATGCAAATGGAACGCCTGTGCCGGGGTATAGTATGACAACGTTTAATGATAAATGGCACAATAACGATTATACAGCATATCTGGGTTTGCACCTTACTTATAAAATTAACCTGAGTAAAAAAGCATGTCCGGTTTACGAATATGAATAACAGATAATGTCAGTTGAGAAGAAACTCATAAAAGATAAAATTCCAAAGCATATTGCCATCATCATGGACGGCAACGGACGTTGGGCCGAAAAGAATGGAAAGGAACGGACTTTTGGCCACGAAAATGGTGTTGAGTCGGTTCGTTCGGTGGTGGAAGGAGCAGGAGAGATAGGGGTTCAATATCTTACATTGTATGCTTTTTCTACCGAGAACTGGGGACGCCCCAAATTGGAGGTGGATGCCCTGATGGGCTTATTGGTTCAGTCAATCAGTAACGAAACTGTTGAGCTGATGAAGAAAAACGTCAGGCTTCAGGTGATTGGCGATGTGAAAAGTTTACCCGAAAATGTTCAGTGCAAACTCAATTGGTGCATCGATACCCTGAAAAATAATACGGGACTTACGTTGGTTCTGGCACTGAGTTACAGTTCGAGATGGGAACTGACCGATGCGGTACGGCGGATCGCAGAAGATGTTCAGCAAGAAAAAATAAAAACCGATGATATTGACAAAGACTTAATCGATAGTTATCTGAATACCGCGGGAATGCCCGACCCGGAGCTGTTAATCAGGACCAGCGGCGAAAACCGGATCAGTAATTTTTTGCTTTGGCAGATTGCTTATTCTGAATTATATTTCACCCCTGTTTTATGGCCCGACTTCAGAAAAGAAGATTTGTTTAAAGCAATTTACGATTTTCAGCACCGGGAACGAAGATTCGGAAAAACCAGTGAACAATTAATGAGCTAATCAATTAAAAAGAGAGAATGCAAAATTTTAAGTTACTATTAATACTGCTTTTATTTACTGTTAAAGGGTTTTCGCAAGTAGCCGACAGCACCAATTTTTCTATATATTATTCCAGTCCGAAAGAGTATATTATTGAGAGTATTGAAATCAAAGGGATTCGTTATCTGGACAAAGACGTGTTGACACAGCTCTCCGGATTGTCGGTTGGCGATGAAATTGAAATACCTGGTGAAGCAATTACCAATGCGATTAAAAAGTTATGGACACAGGGACTTTTTTCAGATGTGAAAATTGAGGCTGAAAAAATTATCGATAACCGGGTTTGGCTGGCTATTTATTTGCAGGAAAGACCCCGTTTGGCGGATGTAAATTTTCATGGAGTATCGAAAAGTGAACAGGACGACATTACTGAAAAAGTATTGCTTCTAAAAGGAAGTCAGGTGACCGACAATCAGTTGAATCAAGCTTCCCGTATTATCAAGGATATCTTCCATGAAAAGGGATTTTTGAATACTGAAGTAAACATTGTTCAGCGCGACGATTCTGTTCAGGCCAACAGTGTCATTCTCGAAATAATGGTTGATAAAAAGGAAAAGGTAAAAATTGATGAAATTGTTTTTCACGGTACTGAAAATCTGAGTCCGTGGGCTTTGGAAAAGTCGATGAAGAAAACCAAGGCGAAAAAGCTCAGAAACTTTTTCAGTTCCAAAAAGTTCCTTGAAGAAAAATATGCTGAAGATAAAGTCAACCTGATCAAAAAATACAATGAGAAGGGGTACCGTGACGCAACGGTTGTAAAAGATTCTATTTCTCCGGCCAGCGACAACCGTGTACGCCTCGATATTTGGGTTGACGAAGGTGACAAATATTACTTCGGGGATATTAAATGGGTTGGGAACACGGTATATCCCGGCGAGTTTTTAGGAGCCGTTTTGGGAGTTAAAAAAGGAGATGTTTTTGACCAGAAATTACTTGATAAACGGTTAACAGAAGATGAAGATGGCGTTGGAAGCCAGTACCAGAACAACGGTTATCTGTTCTACAATCTCGACCCGGTTGAGACCCGTATCGAAAACGATACAATCAACCTGGAAATGCGCATCTATGAGGGGAAACAGGCTACTATAAATAAGATCATCATTTCGGGGAACACCAAAACCCACGAACATGTTGCACGTCGCGAAATACGTACTTTACCGGGCGATTTGTTCAGTAAAGACCTGCTGATGCGTTCGTACAGGGAACTTTCGCAGTTGGGGCATTTCGATCCGGAAGCGATCAATCCGAATGTTGTCCCGCACCCGGAAGACGGAACTGTTGATATTGACTATCAACTGGTGGAAAAGGCCAACGACCAGATTGAGCTTTCCGGCGGTTGGGGCGCGCGTATGTTTGTTGGCAGTGTGGGGCTTAAATTTTCCAATTTTTCGGTACGGAATATCATGAATAAGGAAGCCTGGAGGCCATTGCCTACCGGCGACGGACAAACTCTTGGTATTCGTGCACAAACAAGCGGTAAATTCTATCAACAATATAGTTTTTCATTTACCGAACCCTGGCTCGGTGGTAAAAAACCAAATTCCTTTTCTCTGTCGGTTTCCCATTCACGGGTAAATTATTCAGCAAACAATTATTATAACAGTTACAGCAGTCCGTACGGAAGTGGTTACGGTGGTTATGGTGGTGGTTATGGCGGCTATGGTGGCTATTCTCCCTACGGTTATGGCGGCTATTCACCGTATGGTTACAGCGGCTATGGTGGTTACGGTGGTTCACCTTACGGTTACGGATATGGCTATGGTTACGGACAGGAATATGTTGATCCGAAAGACCGCGATGAATCGCAGGACCAAATTCAGGTTACTACTGCAATAGCTCTTGGTTACGGGTATCGTCTGGAATGGCCTGATGACTATTTTACCGTTTACCATGAATTGTCGTGGCAGCATTACAAACTGCAAAATATGTCAGACTACTATTACTTCCTGAACGATGGAACAGGCAGTGGCGATGGCCAGTTTAATAACTTCAGTTTTAAAACCGTGTTCGGGAGAAATTCAGTTGACAACCCGCTTTATTCACGCAGTGGTTCAAGTTTGTCCCTGTCGTTGCAGTTAACTCCTCCGTATTCATTAATCAACGGAGTCGATTACAGTAACCCGACATTAACGAATGATGAGCGCTACAAATGGATTGAATATCATAAGTGGATGCTGAAAGGGGCTTGGTACACGCCGGTTTCACGCGATAATAAATTGGTGTTGCACGGGAAATTTGAGTATGGCTTCCTTGGTTATTACGACGAAAACCGCCGTTCTCCGTTTGAAGGTTTCCGCGTAGGAGGTTCAGGTATGTCGGGATACAACTTGTACGGCAGTGACATCGTTTCATTGAGAGGTTATAAGGATTATAGTTTGAGCCCGAATACCGGATCGAATATTTATAACAAACTGACCTTGGAAATGCGTTACCCGGTTTCACTGAAACCATCGGCAACCATTTATTTGCTTACCTTCCTTGAAGCCGGTAATGCCTGGATGGAATTCAAAGATTTCACCCCGTTTAAACTAAAACGTTCAGCGGGCGCCGGGGTGCGTATCTTCCTCCCGATGTTTGGCTTGATGGGAATTGACTGGGGATATGGTTTCGACTCAATCAGCGGAAGCAACGATTACGGCGGCAGCCAGTTCCATTTCGTGATTGGACAACAGTTTTAGGCTTTGGCCTGAATTTTGAAATGAGTGTGCATATAACATTAAAGAATATAGCCATGAAGAAGATTTTTTTAACTATTGGAATCGTTTTAAGTTTTGCCTTTCTTTCGTTGGCGCAAAAGTATGCTTTTGTCGATACCGAATACATCATGGATAATATCCCTGCATTCAAAGCAGCACAGGAACAGCTCGACCAGGTTTCCGCACAATATCAGAAAGAACTGGAAACCATTCATGCTGAGATTGAACAGATGTACAAGGACTATCAGGCTGAAGGTGTTTTGTTGTCGGATGAGATGAAACGCAAACGCGAGGATGTAATTATTTCGAAAGAAAAGGAATACAAAAAATTGCAGCAGAAATACTTTGGGCGTGAGGGCGATTTGTTTAAAAAACGCCAGGGTTTGATTAAACCCATCCAGGATGATGTTTTTAATGCCATCCAGGAATTGGCCAATGAAGGAAGTTATGCAGTGATTTTTGATAAGGCGGGGGGAACCACAATGCTCTTTACTAACCCTAAATACGATCTTAGTGATCTGGTTTTGGAGAAGATGGGTTATAAGAATTAATTTTTATATTTGTTCAAAATTTAAATCCGATAAAAATGAAAAGTGTTTTTAAAATCTGTTTGCTTGCTGCTTTTGTTTTAACAGCAGTATTCGTTAGCGCACAATCGCTTAAATTTGGTCACATCGATACGCAACAATTGTTGCAGGTTATGCCGGAAAGGGCTACTGCCGAAACAACTCTTCAAAAAGTTGGAAAAGATTTGGAAGACCAGCAAACAACTATTCGAACTGAATATGAGGCTAAATTGCAAAATTACATTGCCAAACGTGACAGTCTTTCCGATGTAGCTTTGGCTAATATCGAGCAGGAACTTCAGGACATGCAGCAACGTGCTGAAAATTTCAGACAACTTGCAGTTCAGCAATATCAGACCAAACAGGGTGAATTGATGAAACCAATTATTGAGAAAATCAATAAAACCATTGAAACAGTTGCCAAGGAACAAGGCCTGATTTATGTTTTCGATACCCAACAGGGAAGCCCTGTATTATACAAATCGAATCAAAGTATTGATTTATTGCCGCTTTGCAAGACCAAGCTGGGAATTTAATAAGTTTATAAAAAGAATAATATATGTAGCCGTCTTTTTTAAAGGCGGCTTTTTTTATTTTTGCAGAAAACAAATTCAATGACAAACCACGCAGGTCCGATAGGTGTGTTCGATTCAGGTTACGGCGGACTGACTGTCCTGAAAGAATTCGTGAAAGATTTTCCGGAGTATGATTTTATCTATTTGGGAGACAATGCCCGTACTCCGTATGGTACCCGTTCGTTCGATGTGGTTTATGAGTACACCCTTCAGGCTGTGAAAAAACTTTTCGATATGGGTTGCCCGTTGGTAATTCTGGCCTGCAATACCGCATCGGCGAAAGCCCTTCGGAATATTCAGCAGCTTGATTTACCCCGTATTGCACCCGACCGGCGTGTACTTGGCGTAATCCGCCCCAGTGTTGAGAAAGTGGCTGAAATGACCCATACCGGGCATATTGGCGTGTTGGGAACCAATGGTACTGTTGCTTCTGAATCGTACCCGATTGAATTGGAAAAATGGTCGGGAGGACGAGTTGTAAGCACGGTTCAGGAAGCTTGCCCCATGTGGGTTCCCATTGTTGAGAACAATGAAATTGATACGCCCGGCGCCGAATATTTTGTGCAGAAAAATATTGCCAATCTCTTGGCCCGCGATCAAAAGATGGATACTATAATTCTTGGTTGCACCCATTATCCGTTGCTCATTCGGCAAATTAAAAAATTCTTGCCGGAAGGGATCAATATTCTGGAACAGGGAAAAATTGTCAGTGAAAGTTTAAAAGGCTACCTGGATCGCCATCTGGAGATGAACAACAGGTGTTCGAAAAAAGGAACGGTTATTTACTATACAACAGAGAACGTGGATATCTTTGAACAGAAGGCCGGCTTCTTTCTTGGACACAACGTATCTGCCAGTCAATTGCATTTCTAATGAACGACATTTCTGAAAATATTGTAATTACGAAACTCCGGCAAGGCGATGAAGAAACTTTTATTGCCTTGTTTCGCAATTACTATATTGGTTTGTGTTCGTACTCGCGCAGATATGTTGGCCGCGCCGATATTGCTGAAGAAATTGTTTCCGGCACCTTTCTCCGAATGTGGGAGAAGCACGAGACGCTGGAAATAAGTTCGTCGGTAAAAGCCTATTTATTTCAGGCGGTTTGCAATAATTCACTGTATTTTTTGCGGAAACTGAAAAATGAAGAAAAGATTGAGGATTATTTCAGAGATAATTCGTACGAAAACATTGCCACTGAAAGTTCTTCGTTTGGCCTGCCCGAACAAAGCCTACTGATGGAAGAAATGTCAGATAAAATCGAAGAAGTGATCAACCAGTTACCGTCTCAACAGCAAAAAGTATTTAAACTGAAGCGCTTCGAAAATAAAAAGAATAAGGAGATTGCTGAAATAATGGGAATATCGGTGAAAACGGTAGAGATGCACCTGAGCAAAGCGATGTTTTCTTTGCGTTCGTCGTTGAAAAATTATATGCCTTCTTTCCTTCTTGTAATGTATCTGAAAGATTTGTTGTAAAAAAACGGTCCTTTAATATTCTATTTTTTACTTTTTCTCATTTTCCATACAGGGTTTTTCCACCTGAGTGCATCATGGTGATGTAAAAGATAAAAATAATGTACTCAGACAACGAAATACATCCGTTAATAATCCGGTTTTTTTCAGAAAAAATCAATAATGATGAGCGAAAGATTGTTGAAGACTGGATTAATGAAAGCCCCGAAAATAAAAAGTTTTTCAACGATTTGAGAGAAATTTGGCTGGCTTCGGGCGCCAATCAGAATGCCGATAGTTACCATTTGGAAGAAGCAATTGAAAAATTTAAGAGGCAGATACGCGGCAGAAAAGGAAGCAGGATTGTAAGGCTCCGGACTTCGGCCTTGAAATATGCCGCAATTTTTGCATTGATACTGGCTTTGCCCGTCAGTTTTTACTTCGGCAGCAGGATAAATACATCGAATAATTTGCAAACCACGATTTCGTGTGAAAATGGCGACCGCACCAATATTACCCTTCCCGACGGTTCACAGGTATGGCTGAACTCAGGAAGTCAATTAATTTTTGACAATAATTTTAAGAAAGGGGTACGGCAAACCTATTTGAAAGGTGAAGCCTACTTCTCAGTAAAAAAAGACAGCAAAAATCCCTTTGTTGTGAATGCTTCGGATATAAATGTTGAAGTGTTGGGAACTGAATTTAATCTGAAAGCATATTCCGATGAAAAAAATATTTCGGCCACATTGGTAAGCGGCAGCCTGAAGGTTTCCAGCGAAACGCAGCAAACGGTAATCAAGCCCGGCCAGAAACTGGTTTTCAGTAAAGAAAATAAGAAAATGGGACTGACAGAACTTTCCGACCTGTCGCCGGAGGTAGAATGGAAAAACGGACGGTTCGTGTTTGTGAACGAGTCGCTTGCAGAGATGGAACAACGCCTGGAACGCTGGTTTGATGTAGAAATTAAATTTGCCGACGAGCAGGTGAAACAACGTAGGTTTTCGGGAACCATCGACAGGGAAAGTATATTGGAAGTCATCGCCTATTTCGGATATTCTCCGTTTGTGGGCTATCGAATTGATGGCAACGTGATTACTATGTATTCAAAATAAAAATCTAAAATCTAATCTATGGACAAATAAACGTAAAAAAAGAAATGGGTCGTGCGCCAACACTTCCCATTCCTGGAAAAATTAAACCGAAGTTTAACTTTATTAAAGCATTCAAATTTATGAAATTAAATCGAATTTGTCGGCCCTTTTTTAAGGACCGGGAGGTTAAAAAAGTTTTGTTAGCTATGAAACTAACTATTGCATTGACCTTATTACTGACCGTTCAGCTCAGCGCATCGGTCTATTCGCAGAACACGAAAATGAACCTGCAGTTGAGCAATGCCACTTTGCTCGAACTGTTGCAAAGTATCGAAAGCAATTCGGACTACAAGTTTTTTTACAACAACGATGAAATTGATGTAACCCGGAAAGTATCGGTAAATGCGTCGAATAAAGAAGTGGAGGCCATCCTGAAAGAAGTTTTGGAAAATACCTCCTATTCGTTTAAAATGATGAAGAACAACCTGATCATTCTTGAAAATTCACAGGCAATTGCAATGACTCAAAGCGGTCAGCAAAAGAGAGTTGCCGGAACAGTAAGAGATGGTGTGGGGAATCCTCTAGCTGGCGTAACCATTGTTGTAAAAGGAACTACAGAGGGAACAATTACTGATTTTGATGGTAAATATGCTATTGATGTTTCTTTTGCTGATGCTGTTCTTTCTTTTTCATTTATTGGAATGGAAACGCAGGAGATTGAAGTGGGAGGAAAAGCTGCAATTGATGTGGTTATGATGGAGTCGACAATTGGTCTTGAAGAAGTAGTTGCCATTGGGTATGGTACGGCTCGCAAGAGCGATTTGACTGGGGCGGTCGCGAGCGTACAAGGCGAGAGTTTGACCAAACGTTCGACACAACAGCTTTCTTCTGCCATGCAGGGGCAGATGGCAGGTGTGCAGGTTACCCGCTCGTCGGGTGCGCCAGGCGCTTCGGCCACGGTGCGCGTACGCGGTATTACTACGCTTTCGAACAACGATCCGTTGGTAATTGTCGATGGCGTACCCTCGTCGCTTAACGATGTGGTTGCATCTGACGTGGAAACCATGACTGTGCTGAAAGATGCAGCCTCGGCATCAATTTATGGTTCGCGTGCGGCAGCAGGGGTCATTCTGATTACCACCAAACGAGCCCATAAGAACCAATTTTCATTCGATTATAACTTCGAATACGGTACGGATACACCCACAACGCAACCTGAAAATGGGGATGTTATTGACTGGCTGAATGTACAAAACGAAGTAAAATGGAATGATGGTGCTTCAGATCCTTATTCGCAATACTCACAAGAGACAATTGGTTCGTGGCTTAGCAATAATGCTACTGATCCCTGGCACTATCCCAATACCAACTGGGTCGATTTGATACTGAAAAAAACGACTTCACATGAACAACATACGCTGAGTGTTTCGGGAGGTACTGAAAAATTGCGTACAAAATCAACCTTTAATTATCAGAAAGGCGACGGCTATTACGAAAATAAGTCTTATGAACGTTTTGCTGGCCGTGTCAATAACGATTACATAATCACTGACTGGCTTAGCGCTAATCTTGACCTCGACTTTTCAAAATCAACTTCGATCTCTCCGTCTCAAATCAATGCTATTTACTGGGCGTATTTGGTGGCTCCCTATTACACACCCAAATGGGAGGATGGTCGCTATGCAGATGTGAAGGATGGAGCAAACCCGCTTGCAGGCCTTAATGAGGGCGGCACGAACAATGTTGATTATTATAAGTTCGGTGCCAAGGCACAATTCGACATCACTCCTTTGGATGGCCTAACGTTGACAGCCATCTTTGCGCCTCGATACTCGTTTACCAAGGGCAAAAAATTCTCCCGGGCTGTCCCTGTTTACTACGAAAACGGTTCCTCAACCTACATGCAGGCACACAAGATAACCAGTCTCGAGGAAACGCGCAACGACAATAACAGCTTCACCTACCAGTTATACAGTAACTATCAAAAGAAATGGGGTGATCACTCGTTCAACGTTATGGCAGGCTATGAAGGTTATTCTTACAAATGGGAGAATCAAGGAGCTTCGCGTACAAATTATCTGCTTGATACATATCCTTATCTCAATATCGGCCCTGAAGACTATCAATATAATTCAGGAAGTGCGGGGCACAATGCCTATGAATCGGTGTTCGGACGCCTGATGTATTCGTATAAAAATAAGTATATGATTCAGGGGAATGTCCGTAGCGATGGTTCATCACGCTTTTCAGAAGATTACCGTTGGGGTACATTCTACTCAACGTCGGCAGGATGGGTAATGTCGGAGGAACCGTGGTTCAAAAATAATGTAGTAGATTACCTGAAAATTCGCGGCTCTATCGGCCAACTCGGTAATGAGCGCATCGGTTCGGAATTTCCCTATCAGGCGGCCATTAGCTTTGGCAACAGTTACATGTACGACAAGGCGACACAATCTGTAACTGCCATACAGAATGCTGCACAGGTATATTACGCATTCGAGAATATCACATGGGAAACGACGACAACATACGGTGGTGGTCTCGATTTTCACCTCTTCGACAGCCGTTTGCGTTTATCCGGCGATTACTATTACAAAAAAACCAGCGACATGTTGCTTACCTTGGGCTTTCCCTCATATGCAGGATTTTCGGCGCCCCAACAAAATGCAGGCGACATGTTCACCAAGGGTTGGGATACAGAATTAGGTTGGTCTGACAATATCGGTGATTTCTGGTACACCATTTCGGCAAACCTGTCGGATTATCGTTCTAAAATGGGCTATCTGGGCGATAAACGCACCATTGATGGTAACTATATATACGAAGAAGGTTCATACTACTACGAATGGTATATGTACAAGAGCGATGGACTGTTCCAGACTGATGCCGACCTTTACGATGAAAACGGCAACAAGTATCCTACGCTTACGGCAAACGATAAAGCGGGAAACATCAAGTATGTTGATACAGATGGCAGCAAAACCATTAATTCCGACGATAAGGTACGTCTTGGTAACTCGTTGCCTGAATACCTTTTCGGAGGTAATATCGCAATGGGGTGGAAAGGCTTTGACTTCAATCTTTCATTTCAAGGGATAGGCCACCAACGTGTATTGTTCAATTCAGCCTGGATACAGCCACTGAAAGAGCAATGGGGTGCTGTTCCTGGACTTGTATTGGATAGCTACTGGAGCCGGCACAATACTGAAGAGCAAAATCTCAAAGCCAAATATCCGCGTCTGACCTACACCAATACAACCAATACCTATTCTGGCTCGGACTATTGGCTTTTCAATGGTGCATATCTCCGCGTTAAAAATATCACGTTGGGCTATTCGCTGCCTAAAAATTTGCTAAATAATGCAAGAATCAAGGATCTGCGCTGCTATATCAGTGTGAATGACCTGCCGGCTATCAGTAACTATCCGAAAGGCTGGGATCCGGAAGTGGGCTCATCGTCAGATTTCATATCAACATCTTTTGTTTTAGGTGTTAATGTTAAATTCTAAAAATTCAATCGCATGAAAAAGATATTATTCATTATCGCCATATTTTCAACGCTTACTTTTTCTGCCTGCGTTGATCTCGAACTGAATCCCCTGTCAGAAGGGTCAAGTGAAAACTGGTACTCATCGCAGCAGGAGATAGAAATGTCGGTAAACGATTATTACCGCACTGACTTTTTTCCAATCGACGACATGACTTGGGGAGACGACGTAACAGCACGCAATTCGACCTCTAGTGTACAGAATGGAACCATGACCGCAGAAGACGGCACAGTGGCTTCTCGCTGGCAAAACTACTATAAAGGTATTGCTCGGGCTTTACGTTTGTTGAATAATATGGAAAATGCTCGATCGATGGGAGTGCCGGAAGCAAAGATCACCCAATATGAGGGAGAGGCTTATTTTTATATGGGTTATGCCTATGGTATGCTGGCATTCCACTGGGGGGACGCTATTCTTGACAAAACGGGTATGAATCTTGAGGAAGCCTATTCTGTCGCTCGTTCGCCCAAGGCCGATGTGTTGGCATTTAGTTACGAGTGTCTGGATAAGGCTGCTGAGCGTTTGCCAAACAGCTATTCTGGAATACAACGTGCGACAAAAGGGGCTGCTCTGGCTTTTAAAGCGCGTATTGCCCTATGGAACGGAGATTACGAAACGGCTGCAACGACAGCAAAAGCCTGTATGGATTTGAATGTCTATAAACTTCATAGTAATTACCGGGATTTATTCACCGCTACATGGTCAAACGAATGGATATTTTTCTTCCGTGGAGACGTGACTCTGAAAAAGTATTATTGGGCTGCCGGCGACATTGCCAATAGCATTTCCCGTCTTGCTGGCGGCTGGGGTGGACAGAAAGCTCCATCGTATGAATTGGTATGTGCCTATCCTTGTACCGATGGCAAACCGATTGACGAGTCGCCACTTTACAACCCAAAGGACTTTTTCGAGAATCGTGATCCGCGTATGGCTATGACCATTGTGCCCTTTGCCACGGCTCACAACAAGAATGTCCTTGCTGGGACCTATAAACCACAAGATTATTTATGGCTTGGCTATGAGTATTCCCCGGCGCCGAACCGGACTACTGTTTACCGTGCATCCGACGGCGCTCAGGTAAGCAATAGCGATTCGAAAGCCCGTGCAGAACACGCTTCTTACACAGGTTTACTCTTTAAAAAGTATATAGATGCCACGTTCCTCGAAAACGGACGCAGCGGTGCACCCACTACATATCCTATGTTACGTTATGGCGATGTGTTACTTATGTATGCCGAAGCGATGATTGAACAGAATAAATGTACGCAGGAAGTATTAGACCAAACAATCAACAAATTGAGGGAGAGAGCCTATGCAGGTACCGGGATAACATATCCGCAGGTTACACTTGGATCACAGGACGTTATGCGTGCTATCCTTCGTACTGAACGTTTCGTAGAGCTTGCCTGGGAAGGCCATCGTTATGCCGATTTGATCCGTTGGAGGTTGGCCGAAAAGGTTTACAATAGTCCCGGTTACTTCCTGCGCCGCGCATGGTCAGGCTCTACTTCGTGGAATGGAAACGAGGCTTCTGTATCTACTGAATACCGTCAATTGATACAGAACTGGAAAGATGGGAGCTATCCCATTGGAGGCATTCCTGAAATTGATGAAAACGGCATTGCTGATCTTAGCAACATGGTTAATGCGGGTTATATTGTCGTGGCGAGCGAGCGCAAGTTCGATGCCGGACGCGACTACCTGTGGCCTGTACCTGATGCCGACCGTCTCATTAATGAAAATCTCGACCAGAACCCCAATTGGTAGCTGCATGAACAAAATAATAAGAGGCTGACTTCGTATTATCGACTTTTTTAGTCAGTCTCTTATTTTTTGATTGAATGAAAAGGTCATGTACTCTTTTCTATCGTTACCACAAGTGTTGATTCATATAAGACACTTTAACTTGAAAACTAACCTATTTAAATATATTTCAATGAGGAACGAACTGATCTATTTTGTTTTAGTTGCTATATTATTGAATTACAGTTGCACAAGCCAAAAAGAAGAAACAACACACAAGTCTTTCAGCGGCGTTTATCCACATTTGGCCTACTACAATAACGAAGGCGAATGTGGAAGTGGAGCGGTTGTTCCATGGGCCGACCGGCTATGGGTAATTACATACGGACCTCATCTTCCGAATGGTTCATCGGATAAATTATATGAAATTACATCTGATCTGGAAGAAATTGTACATCATGAAAGCATTGGGGGAACACCAGCCAATCGTATGGTTCATAGAGAAAGTAACCAGCTTTTTATTGGGCCCTATGCAATTGATGCCAACGGGAATGTTCGTACCATTCCTTATTCCGAAATGCCCGGACGTCATACAGGAAATGCCCGCCATTTAACTGACCCGGCAGGTAAAATTTATTACGGGACTATGGAAGAAGGTTTTTATGAAGTGGATGTAAATTCCCTGGAGGTTACTACTTTGTACCCTGACGGAAATAAGCTACAGAAAAAAGGAGATATGGCACAGGCAGCCGAACTGTTGCCCGGCGCTCACGGTAAAGGTCTTTACTCTGGTCAGGGAGTGATGGTATTTTCGAATAATGGAGAAGCAAACAAGGAAGCACTTACCAATTTTGCTACTAAAGCAGGTGTTTTGGCCGAATGGGATGGTAAGGATTGGAAAATCGTCCGTCGTAGCCAGTTTGTTGAAGTAACAGGCCCGGGTGGTATTTGTGGTAACTCAAATCTGGCAACTGACCCGATTTGGGCTACTGGTTGGGATTATAAGTCTGTTTTACTGGGTGTTCGCAATCCTGAAACCGGTTGGAGTTTTTACCGCTTGCCCAAAGCGAGCCACAGTTACGATGGGGCACATGGCTGGAATACCGAATGGCCACGCATCCGTAATATTGGTACTGATGACCAACCCGATTACCTGATGACCATGCACGGCATGTTCTGGCGCTTTCCCGAGACATTTACAGCAAAAACTTCGGCTGGTATCCGTCCTCGATCGGCCTACCTGAAAGTGATTGGCGATTTTACACGCTGGAATAATCAGTTAGTGTTCGGCTGCGATGATTCAGCAAATAAGGAGTTTCTGAATAAACGAAAAGCAAAAGGAGATATTGAAGGTCCCGGTCAGTCGAATTCAAACCTGTGGTTTAGTTCGATTGAAAAACTTGATCAGTTGGGGCCAAGTACAGCAGAGGGTGCCGTTTGGATTTCAGAAGAAATAAAGGCTGGCGAGTATTCTGAACCTTTCTTGTTTGCAGGATGGGACATTCGTTCGGCTTGGATACAAAACGAGGGAAAAGCAACTGTCAGTTTCAATTTTGAGGTTGATAAATCGGGAGACAACATCTGGAATCCATTGAAATCAGTTGAGTTAAAATCAGGCGAAGCTTTAGATGTTGCTTTTGCAGAAAATGAAACGGGCGAATGGGTGCGTGTTTCAGTAAATAGAGAAACTAAAGCTACGATACATTTTTACTATGCTGAAAAAGACAAGCGTAGCATACAAACTGATCCGGTTTTCGCTGGTTTAGCCGACGTAGGTAAAAGTAAGACCAGTGCAGGCTTGTTGTGGGGGCTTGGCGATAACCGGCGTGCTTTGGGTATTCTGGCCGGGACTGCAAGCGATACCAGGTTCGAAGAGTTGGGTTATTACGAACTGGATGGTGAAATGAATCTGGTGAAAAAAGACGATACGGAAACGGCTGCATTTATCCGTGAAAAATTTGCGATTCCTCAAAACGTGGTAAGTATCGACGAAGCTTCGGTACTTGTGATTGACGATAATGGCCGTCGCTGGCGCTTGCCGAAAGGGAATGAAAAATATGCAGGCCTGGTAAATAATGGAATGCTTCGCCTGTGTCGTGAGGTGGCAACCGAACGCGACCTGTTTAACTGCTCGGGTACTTTTTACGAGCTTCCGGCTGAAAATGCTGATGGTTATGCAAAAATTCGTCCTGTTTCATCGCATAACTTTCGTATTCACGACTATGCATCCTATCGTGGTCTGATTGTAATGACCGGATTGGATATTGCAGAATCGAAAGAAAATTCACATGTGATTACGTCAGATGACGGTAAAGCCGCAATTTGGGCAGGAGTGATCGACGATTTGTGGAACCTCGGGAAACCAATTGGTGAAGGCGGACCGTGGAAAAATACGGATGTCAAGGCTAATGAACCTTCTGATCCATATTTGATAGGGTTTTATGATAAACGGACGCTGAAATTAACTAATGAATCAGAAAGTTCAGTCAAATTCAGAATTCAGGTTGAACCTATCGGTCATGGCCCATGGATGACATACAAAGAAATTTTACTGGATGGTGGCGAAAGTTTTAATTATGAGTTCCCGGCTTCATTTCAATCACGTTGGATTCGTTTTGTCGCTGAGAAAGATTGTAAAGCTACAGTCTGGCTGAAATATGAATGAGGGTAATTGATTTTTGTTGTAATCTTGTAAGGTATGAGAGTATTATTATTTTTATTTGTCGAATTGTATATTTCAATTAACATTGTTTATTCACAAAGTGAACTAAAAATCGATAACTTGATTAGCTCCAGAGGAAAGGAGTATAGAATAAATAAATTTGAATCAGGAGAAGAGCAGTACATGGATAGGGATTATAGGTTTAATTATGTACCCGATGAATTAAAAGGATGTATGCATATCAAGACATGTGGAAACGATAAATTAATCAGTGAAAATGATACCTGTATGTCATTCTTTTCCAATTGCGATATTGATGTTTACATTCTTTTTGCCGATAAATTTCCAGTAACTCCGAATTGGCTTGAATCCTTTGAGAGGACTCGTCTGAATGTTACACGGTTGGATTCGAATTCGTCCAGTTTGAAAGGGTACTTTTGTTTGTACCGGAAGGCATTTTCCAAAGGACAGATTATTCTTAACGGATGTTCTCCAATTAAAATGCTTGAGAGAAACGGATTTGTTGAGTCGATGGGATCGGGCTATTGCATGTACACTGTTGTAGTTAAGAAAAGTAATTAAATATTAGTTTTATGGATAAGAAGAGGTTCTGTTTTTCGATCGCATTTTTAGTTTTAACAGTCTTTAGTCAGGCTCAATCACTTTTTGTTGAGACTGAAAGTTTTTTGAACAAAGGGGGGTGGTCGCTTGACCAACAGTTTATGGATTTGATGGGGTCGCCGTATTTGCTGGCTCATGGATTGGGAATCCCGGTTGAAGATGCAACAACGACAGTAAACTTTCCGAAGAAGGGAAAATATTATATTTGGGTCAAGACCCGTAACTGGGCTTCGTTATGGATCAACAAAGCTCCGGGACAATTTCAGGTATTAATTGACGATAAGCCGATAGGAGAGACTTTTGGGTTATATCCGTCCGAATGGTCGTGGGTTGATGGCGGGATAGTAGAGATAAGCAGTAAAAAATGCAAACTGTCGTTGCACGACCTCACGGGGTTCGATGGCCGTTGCGATGCTATTTATTTTACCCAGGATGTCAATTTTATTCCTCCTTCAGGAAAAACGGAAATGACTGTATGGCGAAAACGAATGCTTGGAATACCGGCACAGGCTGAAAATGCAGGCAATTTCGATTTTGTAGTTGTAGGCGGCGGAATGGCTGGTATTTGCGCAGCAATTTCAGCCGCTCGTTTGGGTGTAAAAGTGGCGCTTATTCAGGATCGGCCTGTACTGGGAGGAAACAACAGTTCGGAAGTAAGGGTTCATCTGGGAGGCCGTATTAAACTTGAACCGTACCCTAATTTAGGTAATCTGGTAAATGAAATTGGGCCCAGACAAGGTGGTAATGCCCAGCCGTACGAATATTACGAAGACGATAAAAAGCTTTTCTATGTTCAGGCTGAAGAAAATATAACCTTGTTCCTGAATTTCAGGGTAAACAAGGTTGTTACCGAAAAGGGGAACATAAAAGAAGTGATAGCGGTGAATACCGAAACAGGGCAGGAATTGTCCTTCGCAGCACCGTTATTTGCCGATTGTACAGGTGATGGAACCATTGGTTACCTGGCTGATGCCGAATTCATGATGGGGCGCGAAAGCCGTGGTTTGTACAAAGAAGAAACAGCTCCTGAAGAAGCTGATAAGATGACCATGGGGGCGTCGGTTCAGTGGTTCGCTGAAGAGAAAGATGCTCCTATGTTATTTCCTGATATCGATTGGGGATTACCCTGGGATGAGGAACGCGCCGAAGCTATTAAACGCGGTGACTGGAACTGGGAAACAGGGATGAACCTGAATCAGATTAACGATTTTGAAAGGGTACGCGATTACGGGCTGCTAGTTGTTTTCTCAAACTGGTCGTATTTGAAGAATCATAGTACCCAAAAAGACGAATTCAGCAAAAGCCAGATGAAATGGGTTGCTTACGTGGCCGGAAAACGCGAATCGCGCCGTTTGGTTGGCGATTATATCCTGAAAGAGCAGGATTTAACCGAACACATCGTTTATCCCGATGGAACAGTACCTACAAGCTGGACGATAGACCTGCATTACCCCGACCCGAAAAACAGCGAGCTTTTCCCAAACAAGGAATTTAAATCGATAGCCAAGCATATTGCTATTTACCCGTACCCGATACCTTTCAGGTGCCTGTATTCGAAAAATGTAGGTAACCTGATGATGGCCGGGCGCAATATCAGTGTTACTCACGTGGCTCTCGGAACCGTTCGGGTAATGCGTACCACCGGAATGATGGGCGAAGTGATAGGGATGGCTGCTTCAATTTGTAAAGATGAAAAAACCAATCCTCGCGGCGTTTACCAAAATCACTTTGATAAACTTATTGAGTTAATGAAAAAGGGAACAGGTAATCCTGATTTGGAAAATATTCAGAAATATAACGAAGGGAATACGAAGTAAAATAATGAACTACCCCGCCGCAGAGCAGCGGGGTAGTTCATTATCTAAATATCTCTAATCATTAACCCTCCCCTCCCTACCGGGACATAAACAATTAACGTATGGCACAATCAAAAAAGAACATTGACACCGAAGGTCTTAGCGGCCGGGTTGGCAATATCATCTTTCGTCGTCGTAAATCCGACGACAAGATTTTTGTGGCAAGGAGGCCGGTAGCCTCAGAAGAAGAGCCTACGGAGGCTCAGATAAATGTTCAGCGCAAATTCCAGCGCGGTATCATCTATGGTAAGTCGGCCATTGCCGATCCTGCCACGAAAGCCCTGTATGCAGTAAAAGCCACCGACGGGCGTTCAGCCTTCAACGTGGCAGTTGCCGATTATTTCAATGCCCCGCGAATCGAATTGATTAACATGGATGGGTACACTGGTGCTGTGGGCAGTACCATTATCATCACAGTAACCGACGATTTTGCTGTTTCTTCTGTTCATGTAAAAATAGAAAACATGGATGGCTCATTGGTAGAAGAAGGCGAAGCTGCACCGGGAAGTTCCGATATCGAGTGGATTTACACCGCAACCGTCATGAACGAAAGCTTGGCTGGTGACAAAATCACCGTAACGGCTTATGATATGCCCGGTAATACTGACAATCTGGAAAACGAAATACCGGCACGCTAGCAAACTCTTTCCCGTATTTCAATCGCACCGACCTGACAGTGTTTCTGAAACCTGTCAGGTCTTTTATTTTCGAAAAGTACAACCTGAGTATAGGATCATCGAACCATCACCGAAGAACCAGTATAGGATCAACATAAAATTTGAATCATACAAAACAACCATCTAAAGAAAGAAAAACGAAATGATCCAAATGATTGTATCCCTTCGACCAAGCAGGTATTGGAAAGAATGTTTTTAGAGTAAGACAAGGTATTACAGTTTCCGATATGGCTCAGGCAGTGAAGGACGAAGTAGCGGCAATTTTCGGCTTCGGTGGTCCTGCATACAAAGAACTAAGCCGTATCCGGTTTACATCGCCTAGGTGAGTTTTGGGTTACACGTTGGAGCAAATGGGAACAAAGAGCAATGGTTTGTTTTGGAATTACCCGCTTGCCATGCTATACCTATTCATTCAGAAAATAATCCCCGCCATCGGTTTGTAACCCTGACGGGGATTTCTACCATTCAACAATTAAGCCATTGAAAATTTTTGCTGATTTATTTGGATGATTGCGAAAAATCAATAATATTACATTGTTGATATTAATTCAATAATATAAAATAGCGACATTTTGTTCTGGGATAATTAACTAAACCCGATATGAGTCTTCTAAATAAATTTAAAATCTCTGAATGGCAACTACTTATCATCCTTTGGTTTGCCTTCTTCCTAAATCAGGCCGACCGGCAAATATTCAATGTAACTCTGCCTTTGATCAGGGGAGACATCGATTTAACCGATGCTGAATTTGGACTAATTGCATCATCGCTGATATGGACCTATGGCTTTCTGGTCCCGATTGCAGGTTTTCTTGGCGATATCTTTTCGCGCCGGAATATTTTAGCTTTTTGTATCCTGTTTTGGAGCATCTCCACCTTTTTTACAGGTTTTGCTTCCGGATTAATCCCTTTTATACTGCTTTTAGGAATTGCAACCGGTGGGGGTGAAGCATTTTATGCACCATCAGCAAATGCATTACTGAGTGAAAAATATACAAAGAACCGGGCTTTTGCATTATCTATCCATCAAACTGCAATTTATTTCGGCATAATACTTAGCGGAGTGTTGGCAGGCTATATCGGAGAACAATATGGATGGCGGTGTTCGTTTAATGTTTTTGGCCTTGCCGGGATTGTCCTTTCAGTAATTTTTATGCTTCGTGTAAAGAATGAGCAACAGATAGTCCGGTCATCCATGCATGACATAAAGAAATCGCTGATTGATGCAATTGGTGTTTTCAGGAAACCAACCGTGATCATGCTTACGCTTGCCTTTGCCTTTATGGTATTTGTAAACGTGGGCTATCTAACCTGGATGCCTTTGTTCCTGGTTGAAAAATACAATATGTCGGTAACTTACGCCGGGTTCTCTTCGCTTATCTATCATCATGTTGGGGCATTGGGGTAATGATAGGTTCACGTCTTTCCGATAAACATCTGCTGTGGCCTATTCCTGAAGCGGAGATGAATATAAATAAAGCTATTGACCTAAAATCAGATAAAAATTAGGTTATTAATCTCTAAATCTGCTATATCATGAAGAAAATAATATTGTGCATTTGGCTGTGTTGTATCGCAATGATTACTTATTGCCAAAATATTCATAACGTAGTATCGCTGAAGGATAAAAAAGCAAGGGCTGCTCCGGAATGGCTTGAAACAGGCATTGTATACCAAATTCAATTAAGGGCTTTTACTCCGGAAGGAACACTCAAAGCAGCAACAGCAAGGTTAAAAGATGTTGCTCAGTTGGGTGCAACGGTTATTTATCTTTGTCCGGTCTTTCTTGCCGATGACGACGATGATCAATCAACATGGAGTCCCCGTCAGAAAGCTTCTGGAATGAACAATCCCCGAAACCCCTACCGAATGGCTGATTTTTACCGTGTTGACCCGGAATGCGGATCAGATGATGATTTAAAAGGATTTATTACAGAGTGCCACCGGCTTGGATTACGGATAATGCTCGATATGGTTTATCTGCATTGTGGTTCCAAGGCTGTATTTCTTAAAGAACATCTGGATTTTATTGTACGCAGTGAAGATGGTAATGCGATAAAAGCTGCCTGGAACTGGCCTGCTCTAAATTTTGAGAATCAGGAACTGAGGGAATATCTCTGGCAGAATATGGAATATTGGGTAAAAGAATTTAATGTGGATGGTTTCCGCTTGGATGTTGCTTCCGGTGTTCCACTGGATTTTTGGGAGGAAGCCCGGTCCCGTCTTGAAAAAATACGGCCCGATATAGGAATGTTGGCTGAGGCAGCGGAAAACCGACGCCCTGAAGATCAACTGAAAGCCTTCGATGCAAATTACAGTTTTGTTTATTTTGGTGCGTTAAGAGATGTGTTTGCCAATAAATATCCGGTATCACACTTATTTGATACATGGAATGAAATAACGAATAAATGGCCTCAGGGGGCACGGTTTATCCGTTATTTTGACAATCATGATTTATCAAATGATGATTGGTACAATCGCAGAGAAAGAGACTGGGGGTTTGATGGTTGTAATGCAACTTTTGTGCATCTGTTTACGCTTAACGGTATCCCGTTTATATACAATGGACAAGAGGTTGCCGATACTGCACGACATAGCATTTTTGGACGGGCTCCAATATATTGGGCTAACGGCGAAAATCTCGCAGGTCAGTTGCGTTTCGATTTTCTTAAAAAGTTGTGTGAAATAAGGAAGACAGAAAAAGCTTTAGTTGATGGAAATGTAAAGTGGCTTTCCAATGATCAGCCTCAATCGGTACTTTCGTATTCCCGGGAGTTTGGGAATGAAAAAATATTCGTAGTTATAAATCTGTCTAAAACTCCGTTACGGGTTCATGTCGAAGGTGTCAAGGATATCAATAATAAACCTTGTACGATAATTATAAAAGATAAAATTATAGGTGGAGATATTGCTGATGGACTTGATGTTTCAGGATATGGATACTGGGTGGGTAAAACAGGTGGTAAATAAAAACACTTGCAGCCAATAGTGATTCAATAATATAAAAATGAGTATTCAGTGAAATTAATTAACTAAACCCGATATGAGTCTTCTAAATAAATTTAAAATTTCCGAGTGGCAACTGCTTATCATCCTTTGGTTTGCCTTCTTTCTAAATCAGGCCGACCGGCAGATATTCAATGTAACCCTTCCTTTGATCCGGGGAGACATCGATTTAACCGATGCTGAATTTGGGCTGATCGCATCATCGCTGATATGGACTTATGGCTTTCTTGTCCCGATTGCAGGTTTTCTTGGCGATATCTTTTCGCGCCGGAATATTTTAGCTTTTTGTATCTTGTTTTGGAGTGTTTCCACTTTCTTTACTGGCTTTGCTTCCGGATTAATACCTTTTATTTTATTGCTCGGCATTGCAACCGGTGGGGGTGAAGCATTTTATGCACCATCAGCCAATGCATTACTGAGTGAAAAATATACAAAGAACCGTGCTTTTGCACTTTCAATTCATCAAACAGCCATTTATTTTGGCATAATACTTAGCGGAGTGTTGGCAGGCTATATCGGAGAACAATATGGATGGCGGCGTTCGTTTAATGTATTTGGCCTTGCCGGGATTGTGCTTTCAATAATTTTTATGATCCGCATAAAAAGCGGGCAGAAGATAATCCGAAAATCAATGGCTGACATAAAAAAATCGTTGGTTGAAGCAATTGGTGTTTTCAGGAAACCAACCGTGATCATGCTTACGCTTGCCTTTGCCTGTATGGTATTTGTAAACGTGGGCTATCTAACCTGGATGCCTTTGTTCCTGATTGAAAAATACAATATGTCGGTAACTTACGCCGGGTTCTCTTCGCTTATCTATCATCATGTCGGGGCTTTCTTTGGTGTAATGATCGGTTCACGTCTTTCTGATAAACTTGCATTAACCGATCCGAAGAAACGGCTGGTTATTCAGTCAGTTGCCTTAATTGGTGGGGCGCCGTTCATTTTTCTGATGGGTTTTACCGATAGTCAGGTAATAACCTATACTGCACTTGCCCTGTTCGGGGTTATGCGCGGGGTTTACGATTCCAATATTTTTGCATCACTCTATGAAGTGGTCAAGCCATCTACACGCTCTTCTGCAACTGGTTTTATGCTTATGTTCGCCTTTCTGATGGGGGCATTTGCACCTCTTATTTTAGGTATTTTAAAACCAACTCTGGGGCTTGCTGCCAGTTTCTCTAGTCTTTCAATATTCTATGCCTTAGCGGCAGGGTTCATTTTTTTAGCAGTTAAACTTTTCTTTAAAAACGATTATTATGCAGAATCAAATAAGGGTTAAGTTTTCTATTCGTCTGGTATTGATTATGATGGTACTGGGCTGTGGATATTTGCCAGCACAAACGACGAATATCAGCAATCAACAAAAAGCCTACGCTACACAACCATTGAATAAAAGTGTAATGAGCGAAGCTTATTGGAAACTTTGGAATCCGGAAGTTCAGGCAAAAATTGATCGGGATATTGAGCAAAACCGTAAAGTGGATGCCGTTTGCAAATTGAAAGACATTAAAGTGGGAACTGAAGTAAAAGTAGAACAAATTTCACACGACTTTATCTTTGGTGCACACATCTTTAACTATAACCAACTGGGTACAACCGAACGGAACCAGAAGTACAAAGATCTTTTTGGTTCGCTTTTTAACTCGGCTACAATCGCTTTTTACTGGAAAAAGTTTGAAATGCAACCAAACCGCCCACGGTTTAAAGAAGAATTCTGGGATACGGAAGTTTATTGGAATAATGTAAAAGAACCAAAAAAAGAACCACATTGGCGTCGTCCAGCTTCTGATCCGGTAGTTGAATTCTGCGAAAGTAAAGGGATTCGTTTACATGGACATACCATGATTTGGGGCAACCGTACTTGGCAACATCCGGAATGGTTATTTGACCAATTTTGTCCATCAGAAGAAAAAGAGAAGATAAATAGGTTGAATAAAGATGGATATGAAAAGCTAACGCCTTTAGATATTAATGAGTTAGCACCTGTATATGTCAAAGAGATGAAGCGACTTTTTGAGAAACGAATAGCAGAATTGATAAACTATTATGGAGGACGGCTTCAAAGTTGGGATGTGGTCAACGAAAGTGCGGTTGACTATCATGGCCAGTGCGTAACTGGTGATGCCGTATGCAAAAGCGCCTATGGTCTGATGCCTGGCGATTATACCTACAATTCGTTTAATTTGGCAGACCAGATGTTCCCGAAAAGTGTCAAGCTGAACATCAACGACTATGCGAATAATGCCAATTATGCCAATCAAACCAAGGATATGCTGGCTCATGGGTGCCGCATAGACATCATGGGATCGCAAATGCATTTGTTTAATCCACAACAGTGCCTTGACGTTGCTGACGGAAAACTGATTGAAAGTCCGATGCAGGTATGGGATAAAATGGAAATAATTGGTAAAGCAGGATTGCCAATTCACCTGAGCGAGATTACCATTACTTCCCCGGGCGATGACGAACGCGGACGTGAGATACAAGCCATTATAGCCCGCAACCTCTATCGCCTGTGGTTTAGTATAAAACCAATGATGGGGATCACCTGGTGGAATGTTGTTGATGATTGTGGAGCTCCAGGCGAACCGTCAGTATCAGGACTGTTTAACCGTAATATGGAACCAAAGCCATCGTTTTACGCTTTGGATCAGTTAATTAATCAAGAATGGAAAACAAACACATCAGTAAAATCCGGAGAAAACGGTATCGTAAAATTCCGTGGGTTCAAAGGTCGTTACCGGATAAGCTGGAAAGATAAGTCAGGAAAAGAACAACAGGCCGACTTTTACCTTAAAAAAGATGGTGACGGCTTATAATAGCGAGAAAAATCCATTACAATGACATCATTTAATTTATACAGATATGAAAATTGTTGATATGCGTGTACGCACAGTGGCGATTCCGATGAATGCCATGTTGCGCCATAACACGGGGGTTCATCCCGGTTATTTAATGCGGACCATTTTGGAGTTGATTACCGATGAGGGAATTGTTGGTTTAGGCGAAGTAGGCGGCGGCGACCAGCGCGGCGCTTTACTGAAGCTCAAACCACGGATTGTGGGGATGGACCCATTCGATCTGGAAGCCATTAAGTTGAAAGTACTGAGAAGTATTTACTACCTGTCGAATTCACGTTTATACGGGGCAATCGAAATTGCTTGCCTCGACATTATGGGTAAAGCCTGCAATGTGCCTATGAACAAACTGATTGGCGGGAAGCTTCGCGACGAAATTCCGATGATTGCTTACCTGTTCTGGCGATATGATCGTCCGGGTGGAGGGCATGATACTTGTGCTGAAGACATGGCTGATCTGTGTGTCGAACTGAAAGAAACTCTTGGTGTTACTGCCATGAAACTGAAAGCTGGTGTAATGGACCCCATGGAGGAAGTGCGGGTGTTACAACTTTGCCGTCAACGGTTGGGCGGTGATTTTGGCCTTCGCATTGATCCAAATGGAGTTTGGTCGGTGGCCACTGCCGTAAAAGCAGGGCGCAGAATGGAAGAATTGGAAATTCAGTACTTCGAAGACCCGGCTTGGGGATTGGAAGGTATGCGCCGGGTAAAAGAACAGGTTCGCATTCCATTGGCAACAAACATGTACCCCAACAAATTTGATGATCTTGGGCCTGCTATCCACATGAATAGTATCGATATCGTTTTAACTGATTTGCATTATTGGGAAGGTCCGAGAGGGGTAAAAGATTTAACTGCTGTTTGTCAAACTTTTAACCTCGGTGTAGCCATGCATTCAGGTGCTGAGTTTGGAATTGAGCTGGCTGCCATGATCCATACGGCTGCTACAATCCCAACCATGACCATGCCGGGTGATGCCCACTATCATTTTTTAGAGGATGATATTATTGTCGGTGGAAAGATGGAATATGTAAACGGAGCCATTAAAGTTCCCGAAGGCCCTGGCCTTGGCGTAGAGTTGGATGAGGAAAAAATGCAGAAATACGAACGTTATTTCGAGGAGAAAGGTGATTATTATGCACGCTTTCATCAGGACCCATACCAGCCTGACTGGTATCCTAAAGTGGGTGGCATTTGATCATCAGCAAAACCTTGTGTAATTTTATAAGAAACAAATAAAACCCTTTTTTATGATACAGGTTATCCATCGGGCTTTCGATATACTGGAGCTTTGTGCTAAAAACACAGAACAGGTTCATTCGTTGAGCGAAATTGCTGATAAACTAAATCTGAACCATACTACCTGTGCCAATATTCTGAAAACATTGGTAACCCGAAATTACATCGAACAGGTAGGCTATAAAAAAGGGTATCGTTTGGGTACAATGGCATTTCATCTGACAGGTAATTTCTCTTTCAGAAAAGATTTGGTTCAACTTGCAAAAAAGCAAATGGAGGAATTGGTAGATGAACTCAATGAAACTTGTATCTTATCGGTTTTGCGAAAGACTGACATGAAGCGCATTGTTTTACACGAAGTGCAAAGCCGTAACGAGCTTTCGGTTCGTACAACATTGGAAAAGGATGCATATAGTGCTGCAACAGGTCGTCTTTTGCTGGCTTTCCTGCCTGACAGGGAAATTGATACGATCATCGAAAAATTTGGCCTTCCGCACATACACCGTTGGCCGGAAGCTGTAACAAATGAAAAATTTTGGCAGGAAATAAGGAAGATCAGGGAAGCCGGTGTCGTGTTTCAGCATGACCCCAATCTTATTGTCGGGCTTGCTGTGCCTGTGATAAAAGAGGATAAAGTAATTGCCAGCCTGAGTATTTACATGCCCGAAATGCGCTACCAGGGCGACATGAAGGTTATTGCTTTGAACCGCTTGAAAGAAGCTGCTGCCCGGATAAATAATAATCTGGCTGAATTAAAAAATAACTTGTAGCAACCAGTTTATGGATGACTTAATTCAAAAAGTAATTATTTCGGGTTTAAGTTTTCCCGAAGGACCAGTCTTCGATTTCGAAGGAAACCTTTGGTTTGTAGAGATTAAAGGAGGAAACCTTGCTAAATGGGACGGACGGGGACTGGAACGTTTCGATGTGGATGGAACACCCAACGGGGCAATGATTGACAAACAGGGAATGATCTGGTTTTGCGACAGCGGGAGAGGTGAAATCCGAATGTTTGATCCGGTGAACAAAAGTTTCAGAACGTTGTGTAATCAAACAGATGCATGCATTCGTTTGAGACGTCCGAATGATCTTATTTTCGATGCTGTTGGCAACCTGCTTTTTTCCGATCATGCCGATGGGAGAGAAGAACCTGTTTCAACAATTTGTGTTTTGCCCAAGGGAAGCAACCATGCGAAAGTTATTTCTGCTGGTAAATATTTCACCAACGGACTGGCCTTGATGCGAAACGGCACTACCCTCGTTTTTGCTGAAACTTACAGGCAACAATTATGGATTGCCGAATGGGATGCTGCAACGTTGAGCTTGACAAACGAACGTCATTTCGCCAAAGCAGGCAATGGCCCCTGGGGACCCGACGGGATTGCTTTCGACGATGATGAAAATCTGTATGCTACTGTGTTTAATGAACACAGGATTAATAATTACAACAAAGAAGGGGTACTGGTTAACTGGCTGGCTTGTTCAGGCAGTCGGCCAACAAGTTGTTCCTTCGACCCTTTTGGAAGGTACGGGCTTGTGGTAACAGAGGCTGATTTAGGCGAAATTATTGCGTACCCTGTTCCCGTAAAGGGATTACCAATATTTTACGGATAAAAATATGGAGATAAAAAATTTATTCAATTTAAAAGGAAAAACAGCCCTGGTAACCGGAGGTAGTCAGGGAATAGGCAAGGCCATTTCACTGGCTTTGGCCGAATACGGGGCCAACCTGGTCATCAATTACAGGTCGGGGAAAGAACTGGCTCTTCAAACCGAAAAAGAAATCAAGGCGATGGGTGTTAATTGTCACCTTTTAGCCTGTGATCTTTCGGAGTTGAACTCTGCCAAAACAATTTCCGGCTTTCTGAAGGAGAACAAACTGGAGGTTGACATTCTTGTGCTAAACGCATCAATTCAAATCCGTAAGCCGTGGAATGAAATAACGCCAGAAGAGTTTGAACTTCAAATTAATACCAATTTGAGGGCATCCTTATTTCTGATACAGGAACTCTATCCTTTGATGCAGGAAAAAAAATGGGGACGAATATTGACCGTTGGAAGTGTTCAGCAAGTACGACCGCATCAGCAAATGATTGTTTATGCTGCCTCGAAAAATGCGCAGTTAAGTATGGTGAAAAGTATGGCGCCGCAATTTGCTCCATATAATGTAACCATCAATAATTTGGCGCCGGGCGCTATTGCCACCGGACGAAATGAGGAGGTGTTGGCAGATAAAGAATATAAGGCAATCGTTGAATCGAAAATTCCGGTTGGTTATGTTGGCGAGGCCTTCGATTGTGCCCCAACTGCTTTGTTGTTGTGTTCCGATGCAGGAAAGTACATTACCGGTCAGGATATTTTCGTTGACGGAGGCATGGGGTTAAATGCTTAAAGCCTCCCCTAACCCCTCCTAAGGAGGGGAAAAAGAGAAAATCTTTCAATTTTTAGAATTTTGAAAGCAGTTTTGAAGAAATCGTAGATTGTAAATATTAAAATAGTAAATTTTAGATTATGAGTGTCGATCAATATAAAAAAGAAGTAGGGATGATGAATCTGGAAAAGCTGATTGCATCACGCGAAAGTATTTCAACAGCAACTTTTCCAATTCCTGAAAAAGAACTTTTAAGTCGTTTTGAACAATTATATACCGGTGCCGTAAACGATGTACTGCGTGAGTTTTGTTTATTGGAACAGGCTCTTCCCGGGCGTATTTTGCCATTGCGTGAATATCGGACCGTTGCGGGTTTTGCGTTTACCGTAAAAAGCGCTCCCAATGTAAAAATTCAGGGCGAGATGGAATTCCGTACCCGGATGTTGGACGAGATGCACGAAGATGCTTTTGTGGTTTGGGACACCAGTCGCGACCAGAAAGCAACGCTTTGGGGTGGTGTGATGACTGCTACAGCCAAAGGCAAAAAGCTGAAAGCAGCCTGTATTGATGGAGGTATCCGTGATACACACCAGATTCTGGAAGCCGACTTTCCTGTTTTTTATGAATATCGCATTTCGAACGGAAGTCTGGGGCGTTGCCTGATTACCCATTACCAAATTCCAATTAAAATAGGTGATGTAACCATCAAACCGGGTGATGTGGTTTTGGGTGACGTTGATGGTGTGCTGGTTGTCCCGCGCGACATTGCCTACGATGTGTTGATTCGTGCTGAAGAAATCAGGGAAAACGAAAAGAAAATATTCGGTTGGGTACACGAAGGGCAATCCATTCACCAAATCACCGAAAAAGGTGGGTATTTTTAGATATTACCATAACGGTAACCGACGACTTTGCCGCTTCTTTCGTTCATATACGAATTGAAAACAT
The DNA here is from genome assembly GCA_003506435.1 of Prolixibacteraceae bacterium. Lineage (GTDB taxonomy): Bacteria > Bacteroidota > Bacteroidia > Bacteroidales > Prolixibacteraceae > GWE2-42-39. Next base: position 117,982 of record DOAQ01000046.1, on the reverse strand, counting down.
GGATGGTTCACTGGATAAGAAGGCGAAGCCGCACCGGGAAGTCCCGATATTGAGTGGATTTACATCGCAACCGTCATGAACGGAAACCTGGCTGGTGCTAAAATCACCGTAACGGCATTCGACTGACAAACTAAAAAACGAAATACCGGCGCGTTGACAAACTTCAGTTGGTATTTCAATTCCATTGACCTGACAGCGTTTCCTGAACCTGTCAGGTCTTTTTAGTGATGGAAATCGACCAATGAACAATCAGTTAATACGAAATAATTTGCCCTGACAATTTAAAAAGATATTTTTGTTGCTCAGAAAAGTTGCTCCCAAAAGGAATACATGTTTTCTGTAATGGTTATTCATGGCTGAGAGCTATGAGGAAGATAATGTATTTAATAATAACTGATAAAAGGTGATTTAACTACCAGAAATGAGAAAGTTCCGTTTTTTTATATTGTTTCTTTTGGCAACGGGATGGTGCCATGCACAATCCGTTTTGGTTGAAGCCGAGAGTTTTACCAGCAAAGGCGGCTGGGCCGTCGATCAGCAGTTTATGGACCAGATGGGCTCTCCTTATCTGTTGGCGCATGGATTGGGCATTCCTGTTGAAGATGCCGCAACAACGGTTAATTTCCCGAAGAAGGGAACTTACTATTTGTGGGTTCGCACCCGCAATTGGGCTTCGTTGTGGACAAACAATGCTCCCGGCCAGTTTCAGGTTTTGATTGACGGTAAGCCGGTAAGCGAAACATTTGGCATCTATCCGCCCGAATGGTCATGGGTTGAAGGTGGTCCGGTAGAAATCAGCAATAAAAAATGCCAGTTGGGTTTGCATGATCTTACTGGTTTCAATGGTCGCTGCGATGCCTTATTTTTCACCAAGGACAGTAATTTAATTCCCCCTTCAGGAAAAACAGCAATGGCCAAATGGAGGAAACAGTTGCTTGATTTGCCGGAAAAACCTGATCCGGCCGGTACATTCGATTTTGTAGTAATTGGCGGTGGTATGGCCGGTACCTGTGCTGCAATTTCGGCAGCCCGTTTGGGTGTGAAAGTAGCGCTTATTCAGGATCGCCCTGTTTTGGGTGGAAATAACAGTTCAGAAGTTCGTGTACACCTGGGAGGCCGTATCAAGTTAGATCCGTATCCCAATCTGGGCAATCTGGTGAATGAAATTGGCCCCAAACAGGGAGGCAATGCTCAACCGTTGGAATATTACGAAGACGGGAAAAAACTTTTTTATGTTGAAGCTGAAAAAAATATAACTCTTTTTTTGAATTATCGTGCATCCCATGTTATTACTGAAAATGGCAATATAAAGGAAGTTGTTGCAGTGAATATAGAAACAGGGCAGGAGTTGGTCTTCAGTGCACCTTTGTTTGCCGATTGCACCGGTGATGGCACCATTGGCTTTCTTGCAGGAGCCGATTATATGATGGGGCGCGAAAGCAGCGAATTATATAATGAGGCTACTGCTCCCGAAGAGGGGGATGAAATGACTATGGGTTCGTCTGTTCAGTGGTTTGCTGAGGAAAAAGACACGCCAGTGGCATTTCCTGATATCGACTGGGGACTGCCCTGGAATGAGCAGCGTACCGAAGCTATCAAACGAGGTGACTGGAACTGGGAAACTGGCATGAACCTGCACCAGGTCAATGATTTTGAACGGGTGCGTGATTATGGCTTGCTGGTGGTGTTTTCGAACTGGTCGTATCTGAAAAACCACAGCAGCCAAAAGTCTGAGTTCAAAAATAGCCAGATGAAATGGGTGGCTTATGTGGCCGGCAAACGCGAATCACGCCGCTTGGTTGGCGACTATATTTTGAAAGAGCAGGATATAACAGAGCATCATGTTTATCCCGACGGGACAGCGCCCACTAGTTGGACTATCGATCTGCATTATCCTGATCCGAAAAATAGCGAGTTGTTTCCGGATAAAGAATTTAAATCAATTGCCAAACACATTGCTATATATCCGTATCCAATTCCGTTCCGTTGCCTGTATTCGAAAAATGTGGGCAACCTGATGATGGCCGGACGCAACATCAGCGTAACGCATGTGGCGCTGGGAACAGTGCGGGTAATGCGTACCACCGGAATGATGGGAGAGGTGGTAGGAATGGCTGCTGCGGTTTGTAAAAACGAAAACACCAATCCTCGTGGCGTTTATCAAAACCATTTCGACAAACTTATTGAGTTGATGAAAAAAGGGACAGGCAATCCCGATTTGGAGAACATTCAGAAGTATAATGAGGGGAGTACGAAGCTAAAACATTGAAATGTAGTGGGTTTAATCGTCATTCCTGAGTCTTATGTTCTAAGGTGGATATACACGCCCCTAAATTATTTTGAAGGGCTTCGTTGTTTTTGTAAATGATTTTCATATCCTACAAAATGGAAGGAGATGAGGTTGTATGACGTCGATAATTGCAAACGAACGATTATCTTTATATGATTGTCTATCGAAAATAAATAAGAAAGACTTGCGTTTCTATAAAAAATGGCATACCTTTTTCAAGATTTTACTTGGTTCTCTATCTTAAGTTTTTTTGATATATGAACAATTGACTGATTAAATAACAAATTTTAAAAAAGATATATTAATTTTGCCATTGTTTGAAATGTTTTTAATGTCCAAACTTAGCGCCCCTTTTTATGAATGTGTTGTATCCTATTCTTGCTTTTACTGTTGGATTTGTACTTGTATATTATAGTGTTCCAACAATTATTAATGTTGCAAGGGCCAAACATCTCTATGATGAGCCCAATGAACGTACTGCCTCTAAAAAGATAGTTCCTACATTAGGCGGAGTTGCAATTTTTATTGGTCTGACTATTAGTACAATAATTGGAACCAATGGTTTTGCTTTTAATGAACTAAAATATCTTATTGCAGCAATAATAATAATGTTTTTCGTGGGACTTAAAGATGACATCCTGACTATTTCAGCTCGGAAAAAATTATACGTTCAGATTTTGACTGCGGTTATTCTGGTGACCTTGGGTGACTTCCGTTTCACCAGTTTTCATGGATTGCTTGGGATACATGAAATTAATTACGTAACCAGTTTTCTGGTTTCATGTTTTACAATTATTGTACTGATCAATGCTTTTAATTTGATTGATGGTATTGACGGCCTGGCATCCGGGATATCTATAGTAACTGCATCAACATTTGGAATATGGTTTCTTTTGACGGGACACTCCGAATATGGAATTATGTGTCTGGGGCTGGTTGGTAGTTTATCTGCTTTCTTCCTGTATAATGTTTTTGGAAATACCAATAAAATCTTCATGGGAGATACTGGTTCACTAATTTTGGGAATCACTATGTCAGTCGTTGTTATTAAATTTAATGAATTTAATATCAATGCAGATGGCTCGTATGCAATTTTATCTGCGCCTGCTGTATCAATAGGAATATTAATTGTTCCGATAATCGATACATTAAGAGTGTTTTTTATTCGATTGTCGGAAGGAAGATCGCCATTTGCTCCCGACATGAACCATATCCATCATCGTCTTTTAAAATTGGGGAATAACCATTTTAAATCAACACTCATCATTACGGGTGCCAATGTAGTTTTTATTTTATTGTCTTTCGGGCTTAGTTATATATTTGAAATAAACAGTCTTTTGGCTATTGTATTCACTCTTGGTTTGGCTATTGGGTATTTACCTTCGTATCTGTTGAAATATAAACGAGACGAATTAAATTCATTCGCAGTTTTTAATCTTCAGCAAAACCGGTTGGAGAATAAGAAACTCAAATTTCGTACAGGTTTCTACACTACAAAAGAGGAACCGGTTACAATTCCGTTCTCAAAAAATAACAAATCTCGTTTCGGAAAAACAGAGAAAGTAAAAGTTTAATTTCAGATACATTAAAAATCAGTTTATATTTTTCTGATTTTTACAGGAATAATTATAAAAGTTCCCGTTATACTCCCACTCCTTCGCATAAAATTAAGAAAGAACGGGATATCTGGTTCAGAAGAAAATAGCGTTAGTTATAGCAAAAGGGAAACGAAGAAAGCAACCTTCAAATAGAAAGTTGCTTTTTCATGTCGGGGTGAAAAGACTCGAACTTTCGACCCCTTGCACCCCATGCAAGTGCGCTAGCCAACTGCGCCACACCCCGAACTTAAGTGGATGCAAAAGTATATATCTTCCGCATTTATGCAAAAGTTTCGTTGATTTTTTTTACGGTCGGATTACTTGTCTGTCATTTGCCAGTCAACCACAAATGTGAATTCCTTTTTGTTTTGTTTTCTTTCTGGCATTACCGGAAGATAAATATCCGTATTTTCATTGAAGAAACCCGATTTTTCTCTGGGAAGCCGAAGAGTAGGGTGATTTCTTTTTCTGATGAGACGGTTTTCTGTTTTCATGATAATGATATTTCTCAATTTTTTGTACTGTTATAATTCCGGAAATGTTTCTTTCTGATCTCGTCTATTTTTGTATTCTTCAACACTTTCTTTCCTAACACTATATTCTGACGAACACTCTGTGACAAATAAATGAGACTTCCGTTTCGATATTCAATTTTGTCTATCCCCGTATAATTATTATTGATAATCCGAATGTTGCAGGTGTTCCCTTGTTTTGTATTTTTGATCGACGAAAAAACATAAAAATTAAATAACCATGTTTAAATCATTAAATCTTAACGAAGACAATAATAATCAGAAGACGAGCTCCGATATTGAAAAAGTTCGCTGTTTGATCATTGGATCCGGGCCGGCCGGATATACTGCGGCCATTTATGCTGCCCGTGCCAACCTGAATCCGGTTATGTACGAAGGTCTGCAACCCGGTGGTCAATTGACCATTACCACAGAAGTTGAAAATTTTCCCGGATATCCGGAAGGAATTACCGGTCCGGTAATGATGGAGGATCTGAAAAAACAGGCGCAACGCTTCGGTACCGATATTCGTTGGGGTATCGCAACAAAAGTTGATTTTACAGGTTCGGCTCATAAAGTATGGATTGACGGCAATAAATTGGTTGAAGCAGAAACGGTAATTATCGCAACCGGTGCTACGGCTAAATATCTGGGAATAGAAGACGAGAAGAAATATGCCGGTGGCGGGGTTTCGGCCTGTGCAACCTGCGACGGATTCTTTTATCGTGGAAAAGACGTTGCCGTAGTGGGAGGTGGAGATACGGCTGCCGAGGAAGCCATCTATCTTGCAGGACTTGCAAAAAAAGTATACCTGATTGTTCGTCGTGGTGAGCTTCGTGCTTCAAAAGTGATGGCTGATCGTGTGAACCGCACGCCGAATATTGAAGTTCTGTGGAAACATCAAACCAAAAGCTTGTTTGGCGACGGAGTAGTTGAAGGCGCTGTGCTTTGGAAAAACAAAGGAGAAGCGAATGAAGAAGAAGTTCAGATTAAAATTGATGGTTTCTTTCTGGCAATTGGACACACGCCAAACTCTGATTTTGTGAAAGAGTACATTACAACAGATGAAGTTGGTTATATTAAAACGGTTCCCGGAACTTCGAAGACCAATGTGCCGGGTGTATTTGCCTGTGGTGATGTACAGGATTCAATTTACCGTCAGGCTGTAACTGCTGCCGGATCAGGCTGTATGGCCGCAATTGACGCCGAACGTTATCTTTCAGAAAAAAATTAAATTAAATTCTACCTAAAAATAAAGCCCTCTTGTTTTTTAACTTGAGGGCTTTTTTATATCGGTAAATGATGATTACGAAATATCCGGAATCTGGCTCAGGTTGTATTTTCCTTGTTCCAGCTTCATTTTAATTTGCTTGAATGCTTCAATCGTGTATTTTACATCTTCTAATGTGTGCATGGCAGTAGGAATTAACCGCAACATGATTTGTCCTTTTGGAATTACCGGATACGTAACTACTGAACAGAATACGTTGAAGTTTTCACGCAAGTCCATTACCACATTGGTAGCTTCAGGTACACCGCCATCGAAATAAACAGGAGTAACGCACGAATTGGTAGCGCCCAGATTGAATCCTTCGGCTTTCAATCCCGACTGAAGAGCATCAACGATTTTCCAGAGATTTTCGCGCAATTCAGGTTTGGTGCGCAATAATTCAAGACGTTTGAGTGCACCGATTACCATTGGCATGGGTAATGATTTGGCAAAGGTCTGCGAACGCATGTTGTAACGAAGGAAGTTGCAAATATCTTCTTCGCAAGCGACAAAAGCTCCGATCCCAGCCATCGATTTGGCAAATGTCCCAAACAGGATATCCACGCCATCCATAACACCAAAGTGTTGGTGGGTACCGGCTCCTGTAGCTCCCATTGTTCCGAAGCCGTGAGCATCGTCGACCAGAAAACGAAATTTGAATTCTTTCTTGAGAGCGCAAATTTCATTCAGTTTGCCAAGGTCGCCAGACATTCCGAAAACACCTTCTGTAATAACCAATATACCGCCACCGGTTTCTGCAGCTCTTTTAGTTGCAAAAGAGAGCATCTTTTCGCATTTTTCAATGTTATTGTGTTGGAATACAAAGCTTTTTCCACCTTTTGCTTTATGGAGGAAAATACCATCCATAATACATGCGTGGCATTCCGAATCGTAAACAATAACATCATTCCGGCCGCAAATTGAGTCAATAATTGATACCATTCCCTGGTAACCGTAGTTTAACAGGAATGCATCTTGCTTTCCTACAAATTCAGCTAATGCTTGTTCTAATTCTTCGTGTTTACTGGTTTGCCCCGACATCATACGGGCACCCATTGGATATGCCAGTCCCCAATCAGCGGCTGCCTGGGCATCGGCCGCTCGTACTTCAGGATGGTTTGCCAGGCCAATGTAATTGTTAAGACTCCATACCAAAACTTCCTTTCCGCGAAATCTCATTTTGGTGCCAATTTCACCTTCCAGTTTTGGAAATGCAAAATAACCATGAGCCTGTTTCATGTATTGTCCCAGGCTTCCAAGATTAGTCCTTAGTTTTTCAAATATATCCACTTGATCAGGTTTTAAAATTAACTCTGCAAATGTAATTTTTTTTAAGAAGTCTGCAAATTTGTTAAATATTACTAAAGGCGGAGGTTTTGTAAATAAAACATTCTATTTTTCGGAGATTTATTTTCATTTAAAAAAATGTATATTTGCGCCATGTTTATGAAAATTAGGACATTTGGGTTTTTAGGGCTGCTTTTCATGTTGATTATCAGTTCTTGTGGTGATTTTAACCAGATATTAAAAAGTACCGATTACGAGTTTAAGTATAAAAAAGCAATTGAACTTTACGATGCCGGAGAATATGCCCGTGCATCGCAGCTTTGGCAGGAGCTGGTTAGCATATACCGCGGGACCAGCCGGGCTGACAAAGTCTATTATTATTACGCAAAAAGCCAGTTTGGCATGAAGGATTACCTGATGGCCGGACATTATTTCAATACGTTAAAAGAAGAATTTCCGAAAAGCGAATATGCTGAAGAATCTCAGTTCATGGTGGGTTACTGTTTTTACCTCGACTCGCCCAAGCCGCGTCTCGATCAGCAGGTTACCCAAAAAGCAATTGATGCGCTTCAATTGTTTATTAATTTGAATCCGCGTTCGGAACGGATAGAAGAGGCCAACCGCCTGATTATTGAATTGCGCGATAAGTTGGTTTACAAATCGTATTTGAGCGGGAAATTGTATTACGATCTTGGAAACTATAAAGCAGCCGTTATTGCATTGACCAATTCGCTGAAAGATTTTCCGGACACCCGCTACCGCGAAGAACTGATGTTCATGTTGCTGAAAGCAAAATATTTGCTGGCGGTGAACAGTATTGAAGACAAAAAAGAAGAACGTTTAAATTTGGCTCTCGATGAATATTACGCTTTTAAAGATGAATATCCGGAAAGCAAAAACATGAAAGAGGCTGAAAAATATTATAAAACGGTTACAAAATTGTTGAATTACGAAGAAGAATTAAAATAGGAGATACATGGATTTCAAAAAGATCAAAGCAGAAACAACAACGATTCCCCGTAATTTGGATGAACTGGAAATAACGACCGGGAATGTATACGAAAGTGTAATGATTTTGGCCAAGAGGTCAAACCAGATTTCCTCGGAAATGAAGGAAGAACTGAACCAGAAACTTCAGGAATTTGCTTCGTATACCGATAATCTGGAAGAAGTATTTGAAAACCGCGAACAGATCGAGATTTCAAAATACTACGAACGTTTGCCGAAACCAACATTAATTGCTTACGAAGAATTCCTCCAGGAGCAGATTTATTTCCGCAATCCTGCTAGGGAAAATCGTAACCGGGAATAGTAAAATACCTGACAATGAGGCTTCAGGGGAAGAAAATAATACTTGGCTTAACCGGAAGTATAGCTGCTTACAAGGCAGCTTATCTTTTAAGGGGCCTGGTGAAAGAAGGCGCCGAGGTGCAGGTGGTAATGACTCCTTCAGCGAAAGAGTTTATTACGCCTGTGACCATGTCGGCACTTTCCGGAAAGCCTGTTGCTTCAGAGTTTTTTACTGCTAACGACGGAACCTGGCACTCGCATGTTGATATGGGATGCTGGGCCGATCTCATGCTGGTTGCGCCTGCTTCGGCAGCATCGATTGGCAAAATGGCCAACGCCGTTTGCGATAATTTGCTGATCACAACGTATCTGTCGGCCAAATGCCCGGTAATGATTGCCCCGGCGATGGATCTCGATATGTACAAACATCCGGCCAACCAGAAAAATATTGAGATTCTCCGCTCGTTCGGAAACCGGATCATTGAACCCGACGAAGGTGAACTGGCCAGCGGGCTTCACGGAAAAGGGCGAATGAAAGAGCCGGATGCCATCATCGAAGAAATTGTTCTTTTCTTCGATGAAAAAAAAAACTGCTGAATAAACATTTTCTCGTTTCAGCAGGGCCAACCCACGAAAAAATTGATCCCGTTCGTTTTATCGGAAACTATTCTTCAGGGAAGATGGGTTATGCCATTGCCGAAGAACTGGCACAGCAGGGTGCCAAAGTTAGTTTGGTGTCGGGACCGGTAAAAATATCGGCGCAACATCCGAATATTGAAGTGATTAAAGTGGTTTCGGCCCTCGAAATGTACGATCAGTGCATCCGCATTTTTCCTGAAACAGATGGGGCTGCGATGGCTGCCGCAGTAGCTGATTTTATGCCCGATTCTTCATCGGGACAAAAAATAAAACGCGGCGATGCCGGGCTTTTGATCAAACTGGTTCCAACCAAAGATATTGCTGCAAGTCTGGGGGCAACTAAAAGCGAAAAACAAATATTGGTCGGCTTTGCGCTTGAAACCAACGACGAACTGTCTAATGCAAGCCGGAAACTTCAGAAGAAAAACCTCGATTTTATTGTGCTCAATTCGCTGAATGACCCCGGGGCAGGTTTTGAAACCGACACCAATAAAATAACGATCATCGATAAATACAATAATCGACAGGATTTTCAGTTAAAATCAAAAGCAGAAGTTGCAAAAGACATCGTTTCGCGAATTGCCGTACTGATGGAAAAAAGACCGTAACTTCAGAAGAAAAATGTTTATTTTTACTTTTACTGAAAGCCGGGAATATACAATTTGATGTTGACCCGTTCTGGTTTTTCGATACAGATAATAATTTGATACAAATGAGAAAATTACTGTTGGTTTTTGCCGTTTTACTGATTGCCGGACAACTGAAATCCCAAGAACTCCGGTGCAGTATCAGTATTTCGGCCGCCAAAATACAAGGGGCAAACCGGAATGTTTTCCTGACCATGCAATCGGACCTTACCGAGTTTATGAATAACCGCAAATGGACTGACCACGTTTACGATACGGAAGAACGCATCGAATGCAACATGCAGATACAGCTCGATAATCAAATCTCGTCGAACGAATTTACAGGCTCGATTACTGTTCAGTTGCGGCGCCCGGTTTACAACTCTTCGTACGAAACAACCGTTTTGAATATAAAAGATGGCGATTTCAGGGCAAAATATACAGAATACCAGCCCATCGAGTTCAACGAAACATCGAACCGCGACAATCTGACCAACATCATGGCCTACTACGCTTACATCATTATAGGAATGGATTACGATTCATTTTATCCCGATGGAGGCCGTGAATATTTTGTAAAAGCGCAGTCCATTGTAAATAATTGCCAGAATGCGGTGGAGAAAGGCTGGAAAGCCTATGAAAGCGAACGAAACCGCTACTGGTTAACGGAGAATATTCTGAATAAATCGTATGCACCTTTCCGTACTTGTATTTACGAATACCACCGCATGGGATTGGATCAGATGGCCGATAAACCGCAGGAAGGCCGGGCGAACATAGCCAATACGTTGAAAAATATTCAGAAAGTATTTCGCGTCCGCCCGTCGTTGTATATCTTGCAGATGTTTTTCGACGCCAAATCCGATGAAATGGTAAACATTTTTAAGGAATCATATCCCGATGAGAAAAACCGGGTAATGACGATTCTGAATGAATGCGACCCGTCGAACGGAAGCAAGTACGAAAAGATTGAAGAAACTAGTACGTTTTAATAGTTTTACCCGTGTTACAGTCGATATCCATCAGCAATTATGCCTTAATTGATTCGCTTCATATTCAGTTTGAAAGCGGGTTCAACATCATTACGGGGGAAACCGGCGCCGGGAAATCGATTATTCTGGGAGCGCTCGGACTGATGCTTGGACAACGGGCCGATACCACCGTGTTGCGCGACAAAACCAGGAAATGTGTTGTTGAAGGGACTTTTGCAGTGCAGGGATATGGATTTGAATCTTTCTTTGAAACTGAAGAACTTGACTTTGACGACACGGTTATAATGCGGCGCGAAATCACTGTGTCGGGCACCACACGAGCGTTTATAAACGATACGCCGGTTAATGTAAAGGTACTTCGCGACTTGGGTCTTCAGTTGGTTGACATCCACTCGCAGCACCAGAACCTCGAATTGGGAAATAATCATTTTCAACTGAAACTGGTCGATCTGGTAGCCGCTAATGCCGGACTTCTGAATGAATATACCGAGAACTATTCGCGTTACCGGAAAATCCAGACTGAATTGAAAGAACTGGAAGAACTGGCTGCGAAATCGAGAACAGACCTTGATTATTATGAGTTTCAGTTTAAACAACTGGACGAAGCCCGTTTGAAGGAAAACGAGCAGTCCGAGTTGGAAGAAGAACTGGAAATGCTCAATCATGCCGAAGAAATCCAGGTTTCGTTCGGGAAGATTGCCCACGAATTGGAAGGCGAAGAACTGAATATTTTGAGCAAAATAAAAGAAATGCTCAACCAGATAAACCATATCAAAGACTACTTCGGTGAGGCCAATGAATTGTACAATCGGCTGAATTCGTGTTATCTGGAGTTGAAAGATATTGCATCGGAAGCGGTATCGATTTCAGAAAAAACAGGAAATAATCCTGAAAAGTTGGAACTGGTGAGTCAGCGGCTTGACCTGATTTATTCACTTCAGCAAAAACACCGGGTGACAAGCGTTGCCGAACTGATTGAGATATACCGTGAACTGGATCAGAAAATCCAACAGGTGAGTTCGTATGACGGACAAATTGAAACACTGAAAGCCAGCTTGCAGCAGCTTCAGAACGAGTTGGACGGACAATGCGCCCGGCTACGCGACGCGAGAAAAGCGGTTGCCGGAACCATTGCCGAAAAAGTAGTTTCGGTGTTGCGCGAACTGGGTATTATAAATGCCAACTTTTCGGTTCGTTTTACCGAACTGGATGATTTTACAGGCAGCGGAAAAGATCAGGTAAATTTTTTGTTCTCGGCCAATAAAAATTCTCCCCCGGAAGATATTTCAAAAGTTGCTTCGGGAGGGGAAATGTCGCGGCTGATGCTGGCCATTAAGACGCTGGTAACCGATGCGAAGGCGCTTCCTACTATTATTTTCGACGAGATCGACGCAGGAATTTCGGGCGAAATAGCCATAAAAACCGGGCAAATTATTAGTCGCCTGTCAGAAACGATACAAGTGATCAATATTACCCATCTGCCGCAGATTGCCGCCCGTGGTACCCATCACTACCTGGTGTACAAATACGATGAAGACGATCGTACCAACACGTCTATCCGCAAACTGGACCAGCAGGAAAGGGTAGTGGAACTTGCCAAAATGCTGAGCGGCGAAAACTACTCGGAAACCGCACTGGAAGCAGCAAGAGAGCTTTTAAACTAAAGATTCCCCGGATACAAAATCAGGAAATATTTCAGTAGATTTTGTTTCACTGAATTTACGGTTGCTGACGAACGAATCCGGAACAGAAATCTGTTTTTTGAATAGCTTCTTTTTACGAAGATTTAAAAACAGGGCGATTAAAATATATTAAATTAGTGAAGTTTTTCAGGAATGGAAAAGGGACGGATTCGTGAGGTCCATTCAACCCATAAACAAGGAAAAACGCTGCATCTGCGATATAGAAGGGTTTTAACAGATTTAAAATAGTACCCGTTGCCGATATGCTATATATATTTACTGGGGTCAACCGTTTACCTGATGATTTTATAGATACATGCAAGTGCTTTTTGCCCAAATGGAGGCTGGATCAGATGATGAGTTATCGCTATCCTTCCGACAGGAAACTTTCTGCCGTGGCTTACCTTCTGCTGGTATATGCCCTGAAAAATGAGGGATTGTTTAAAGACTTGCCGGAGTTCGGCTATCATTCCAATGGAAAACCTTTTCTTGTAAACTATCCGGATAGTTATTTCAATATAAGCCATTGCCGCGACGCAGTAGTATGTTTTCTTTCCGACAGGGAGGTCGGTGTTGATATTGAAACAGTCGGTGAATACGACGACGAACTGGCAACCGCGATTTGCAATGATGAGGAATACCAATGGGTAACCGCTTCATCCGATTTGACTCAACGGGCCAGAAGGTTTACCATGCTTTGGACACAAAAAGAGAGCATTGTAAAGTGGCTCGGTACCGGCATCGACTGTGACCCGAGAGAAATCAAAACAGGCAATTTGCCTTACACTCAAAACTTAGATTTTCAACTAATCACCGATTATCATCCGGTGGAAAATTTCTATATTTCAGTCTGCAAAAGAAATCAATAAAACCAATCTTATGAAACCGAAATCATACCCTTTGTCGAGCAGTCAAACTGGCATTTATTATGAATGGGAGAAAGACAAATCGCTGACCCAGTACAATATGGCCTTTCTGTACGACTTTCCTGTGACAACCGACGAGGAGAGGCTTCGAAAAGCTTTTGAAAAGGTATTCGCTGCTCATCCGGGTTTAAATGTAAGAATCAGGATGGAAGGAGATGAGGTAGTACAATATTTCAATGAAGATGAACCGGTGCAAATCACTCTGCGAACTGTAGATGAGTCCGGGATGAAAGACATTATCTCCGGTTTTGTCTGTCCGTTCGATTTAACAGGATCTGCGCTTTACCGTATTGAATTGTACAAAACCGAAAAAAAGTTGTATGCGCTTGTTGATATTCATCATATCATCTTCGACGGCGCTTCGGTCGGGATTTTTAACAGAGACCTTGTGCGTGCATACAATGGCGAAGAATTGACAAAGGAAAGTTTTACCGTGTGTGATTATGCCGGGTTGGAATGCTCCCGGACCGGAAATGCTGAATATTTGGAGGCTGAGGCGTATTTTGAAAAGAGGCTGAGCGGCATTGCAATGACGAAGGTTCCGACGATAAATAATAAGGAGCAGGAAGTGGGTTACATGCAGCGTATTTCAGAATACATTGATTTGAGCCTGGTCAATGATTTTTGTACCCAACTGGATATTTCGCCGAACAACCTGTTTGCCGGTGCGCTTGGCATTTGTCTGAACCGTTATACCAGGGAACAGGATATTGCCTTCTGTACAGCGCATCACGGCCGTATCGAAGAGCGTTTGAGCAATGATACGGGAATGTTTGTCAAAACACTGCCTGTAACCATGAAAGTGGCCCCGGATCAAAAAGTATGCGATTATCTTGCGACCATCCGAACCGACCTGAAAGAACTTTGGGGTAAGCAGGTTTATCCGTTTTCTGAAATGGTGAAGAAATTTGGCGCATCCATGGAAATCATGTATACCTTCCAGAAAGGATTTTTGGAGTATTTCGAAATGGATGGTCAACTGGTTAATAATGAATATCTGCGACCAGGTAAAACTTTCGACAGCCTGAATATATACATATTTCAGTTTCATGATGATTACGAGATTCGTTGCGAATACAACGACAGCCTCTATGAACGGGAATACATGAAGACCTTTGCCTCTGCTATCAAAAATACGGTGCTGAATATGATGGCAGATCAGAACCGGAATTGCAGGGATGTTTCCATTCTTTCAGGAGAAGAGGAAGCCAAAATACTTAAAATATCTGCCGGGGAAAAACTGGAACACGACCGTTCCCTCACGCTGGTTGACCTGTTCAGGGAACAGGTACAAAAAACTCCCGATAATATTGCCGTCGTTTTTGAAGACCGGAAGCTGACCTACCGCGAGCTGGATCAGATTACCGATAAAATTGCGAAAAAGCTGTGCTCGCTGGGCGTACAACGTGAAAAGGTCGTCGGGGTGATGATCGACCGGAGCGAATGCATGGTAATTTATCCGCTGTCCATTATGAAAGCAGGCGGCGCATACATGCCGCTGGATTATTCAATGCCTTCCGACCGGTTGAATTTTATGGTAAAAGACGCCGGGGCCGGACATATTCTTTCCGAAGGTTCGCGGGTGGCCGATTGCCTTCCCGGATATGATGGGATCGTCATCAACCGGGAAGAAATTTCCGCTTTTAATATCCATAATGAAATTGTACTGCCGAAGCCGTCTCCGGAAGATATGTATGTTTTGCTATACACCTCCGGCTCTACCGGAACGCCGAAAGGCTGTATTTTGGAGCAACGGAATATTGTCAATTTCTGCAACTGGTTTGTAAAAGAAGCGGGTATAACACCCGAGGACCGGAGCGTTGCTTATGCCAACTTTGCATTCGATGCGCACATGATCGATATCTATCCGATGATTGCCACCGGCGCTTCGGTTTATATTCTTCCGTCGTACATGCGGATGGATCTTCTGAGGATGAACCAATATATGGAAGAGAACGGGTTGACCATTGCCTTTATGACCACCCAGATCGGCCGGCAGTTTGCCGAAGATATTGAAAATCATTCGCTGCGGCTTCTGTCTGTTGGCGGCGAACGCCTTATTCCGACCAAAAAACCGCCGTATGGTTTTTATAATATTTACGGCCCAACCGAATGTACTATCTGCTCTACTTTCTATAACATCGAGAGTGATTACAACAGTTCGGTGATCGGTTCTTCGCTGGGTAATGTCACGAACTACATTATGGACCATAACCTGCAACTTCTTCCTGTTGGTGTGGCCGGTGAGTTGTGTATTGGCGGCGAAGGGGTTGGCCGGGGGTACCTGAACCGGGATGATCTGAACCGGGAAAAATTTGTGGAATGGAGAGGACAGAAACTTTATCGCACCGGCGACCTTGCCCGGTATAACAAGGCCGGAGAAATTGAATATTTCAGCCGTCTGGATAACCAGGTGAAGCTGCGCGGCCTGCGAATTGAGCTTGGGGAAATCGAGAATGCTATGAGCACGTATGAGGGTATTTCAGCGGCTGTGGTGGATGTAAAAGAAATTGGCGGGGTGCAGCACCTCTGTGGTTATTTTACAGCAAAAACCAAAATTGATACGGAAGTTTTAACAAATCATCTGCGAACGAGCCTGACGGAATTTATGATTCCAAACATGCTGATCCAAATGGAAAAGTTCCCGTTAACAAACAACGGAAAGGTTAACCGGAAACTATTGCCGGTTCCTCAGGTCGGAACAGAGAAAATTATTGCGCCCAAAACCCCGCTAGAACAACAGTTATTCGATATCATTTCGGAAATGCTGAAGACAAAAGACTTTGGCATCAATACCAATCTTTTTTCGCTTGGTATGACGTCCATCCTTGCCATAAAATTTTCTGTTGCGATTCAGAAAAAGATTGGACTGGTCGTTCAGACAAAAGATATACTGAAGCTCAAAACCATTCAGTTGATAGCAGTGGTTGCCGGACAAGTGGAAAAATCAGATGCTGCCCAACCGGTATCGGCGTACGGGAAAAGGAACTATTACCCGTTAACCGAAAGCCAGATGGGGCTTTACTACGATTGGGAAAAAGACCGGGATGCGCTGCAATACAACATTGCTGCTTCCCTGCGCTTCTCTGCCAAAGTGGATATTAAAAAGCTGAAAGGTGCAGTGGTCGCAGTGGTTGATGCCCATTCGTATCTGAAAACCACCCTGGCCATCGAAAATGGCGAAATTGTGCAGTTGCGAAGGGATAACCTGCCGGTGGAAATTTTTACGGATACAATTGCGGAAGAGAAGATGGAGTCGATGCTGTCGGCATTTGTCCGGCCTTTCAACCTCTTTGGCGATACCCTTTACCGTTTTGAAATTTATCAGACAGAATGTTACACGTACCTTCTTTTTGATATTCATCATATCATCTTCGACGGCAGTTCGATGGGAGTCTTTCTGAATGACCTGAAAGAAGCATTTGAAGGCAAGTCCATTGCTCCGGAAGAATTTACCACTTTCGACAGGGCGCTGGAGGAACAATCCCTCGTCCGGTCGGAAAAATATTCAGAGGCAGAAGTTTATTTCGACAAGCTGCTGGGCAGTACGTTAATGACTGTATTCCCGTCGTCCGTACAGGAACCGAATACAGGAACGGCAATCGATGCAAAAGTTTTCATTCCAACCGGTACGATCGGGGAATTTTGCCGTCAGCATGCCATTACCGAGAGCAACTTTTTTCTTTCTGTTTTGAGCCTGCTGGTCAACCGCTATACCCGGGAAGATCAGATTGCTGTCACTACCGTATCCAGCGGCCGCGCAGAGAATAAACTTTCGAACCTGATGGGGATGTTTGTCAAAACCCTGCCAGCGGTGATCAGCATGAAAAACCAGAGCGTATTCGAATTGGCTAAAAATATTCAGGACCAGATATTCGCCACGATGGAAAACGAAATCTTTCCGTTTACCAAAATGGCTGAAAAATATGGTATTGTACCGCAGATTAATTTTGCATACGAAGGGGGAATTGACCGGAACCTGTATCTCGGAGATGAATGTGCCCAGGTAAATTTCCTCAATCTGAACACGGTCAAATTTCCGCTCAGTGCAGTTATATTTCCCGATGAAGGCGGATATACCCTGACTGTGGAATTCGATAATACACTGTATCACGAACAGGAAATAAAGCGGTTTGCTGACACATTTGCTGCAACTGCCGATCGGATGTCGAAAAACGCGGATACGGCTGTTTCTGAAATCAGTCTGGTCTCCAAAGAACAGGAAGCGGAAGTACTAAAGGTTTCAACCGGAAAGAGTATGGAACACGACCGCACCCTTACGCTGGTTGACCTGTTCAGTCAACAGGTACAAAAAACTCCCGACAATATCGCCGTAGTCTTTGAAGACCGGAAGCTGACTTACCGTGAGCTGGACCAGGTCACCGATAAAATTGCGAAAAAGCTCTGTTCGCTGGGTGTACAGCGTGAAAAAGTCGTCGGGGTGATGATCGACCGGAGCGAATACATGGTGGTTTATCCTTTGGCGATAATGAAAGCAGGTGGCGCATACATGCCGCTGGATTATTCAATGCCTTCCGACCGCTTGAGTTTTATGGTAAAAGACGCCGGGGTAGTGCACATTCTTTCCGAAGGTTTACGGGTGGCGACTTCTCTTCCCGGCTTTGAAGGAAAGGTGGTTATTCGCGAGGAAATTCAGGCTCTTGAAACAGATGATGAAATAATCCTGCCGAAACCGTCGCCGGAAGACACGTTTATCCTGCTTTACACCTCCGGTTCGACCGGAACGCCGAAAGGCTGTATTTTGGAGCAACGAAATATTGTCAACTTCTGCAACTGGTTTGTAAAAGAAACGGGTATAACATCTCAGGACAGAAGTGTTGCGTATGCCAACTTTGCATTCGATGCGCACATGATCGATATCTACCCGATGATTACCACCGGAGCGTCGGTGTACATTCTTCCGTCGTACATGCGGATGGATCTTCTGAGGATGAACCAATATATGGAAGAGAACGAAATTACCTTTGCTTTTATGACCACCCAGATCGGCAGACAGTTTGCCGAGGATATTGAAAATCATTCGCTGCGGCTTCTTTCTGTTGGCGGCGAACGCCTTATTCCGACCAAAAAACCGCCGTACCGGTTCTATAACCTGTATGGCCCCACAGAATGCACAATTTGTTCTACTTTTTACAGTATCGAGAGTGATTACAACAGTTCGGTGATCGGTTCCTCGCTGGGTAATGTCGCGAATTACATCATGGACCATAACCTGCAACTTCTTCCTGTTGGCGTAGCCGGTGAGTTGTGTATTGGCGGCGAAGGAGTTGGCCGGGGGTACCTGAACCGGGATGATCTGAACCGGGAAAAATTTGTGGAATGGAGAGGACAGAAACTTTATCGCACCGGCGACCTTGCCCGGTATAACAAGGCCGGAGAAATTGAATATTTCAGCCGTCTGGATAACCAGGTGAAGCTGCGCGGTCTGCGAATTGAGCTTGGGGAAATCGAGAATGCTATGAGCAATTTTGAAGGTATTTCAGCGGCAGTGGTGGATGTAAAAGAAATTGGCGGGGTGCAGCATCTTTGCGGTTATTTTACAGCAAAAACCAAAATTGATACGGAAGCTTTAACAAATCATCTGCGAACGAGCCTGACAGAATTTATGGTTCCGACAGCCATGGTACAGATGGATAAATTCCCGTTTACGAACAACGGCAAAGTCAACCGGAAAGCCCTTCCGATGCCGGAAGTTGCGCGCGCTGTGGAGTATATTGCTCCGACCAGTGACGTTGAAGAAAGCATTTGCCGGATCTATTCCGATATTCTGAAAATAGAAAAAGTAGGGATTCTGGATAGTTTTTTCGAGATCGGCGGCACATCGATATCTGCCATTAAAGCGATCATCCGGATCATCAACCTCGGCTATATGATTAAGTATGGCGATCTTTTTAAACTGAAGACCCCGCAGGCCGTGGCCAAATTCCTGTCTGATCATGCGGCAGAAGGCGAGAAAGGCGAAGAGGAACAACTGGAAGATATTTCGGGGTATGATTATACGACAATCAACAAAGTTCTTGAAACGAACGAAGCAGATTTGTGGGGAGATTGCCCTGACTATGCTTTGGGAAATGTGTTGCTGACCGGCTCTACCGGCTATCTGGGCATCCACGTTCTGAAGGAACTCATCGATAAGGAAACGGGAAAGCTGTATTGCATGGTGAGATCGAAAGGCGCCCTGGCTCCTGAACGGAGGTTAAAAGCCCAGTTGATGTACTATTTCTCCGATACCTTCGACGACCTCTTCGAAACCAGGATCATCCCGGTGGACGGGGATATTACGAACACCGATATGCTGGGTTCGTTGAAAGGAAAGGGGATCAGCACGGTATTTAACTGCGCTGCAAGCGTTAAACATTATGCCGCAGGCGACGAGCTGGACAAAATCAATGTAGAAGGCGTTGCCAACCTGGTTGATTTATGCAAAAGCGAAGGGGCACGTCTGATCCATGTTTCAACGCGGAGCACAGGCGGCCTGATGGAACGCGATAAACTTGAAAAAGGTATCGTTCTGAATGAATCAAAACTTTATTTCGGACAGACCATCAACAACAAATATGTACTGAGTAAGTACAAAGCGGAGTGCCTGATTTTGCGGGCTGTCAGTGAGGGCCTCGACGGCAAGATCATGCGTGTCGGTAACCTGATGGGGCGTCAGTCCGACGGCGAATTCCAGATCAATTTCCGGAGCAATGCCTTTGTCAATGTTTTAAAATCGTACAAGGTGCTGAAAATGTTCCCGCTCAGTCAACTGGTTTCACGTGTTGAGATATCTCCGATCGACTATGTTGCGATGGCTGTTGTTTCGCTTTCCCGGGCTCCCCGCGAAATTGTGGTACTTCATCCGTACAACAATTACAGGTTGAATATGGCCAATGTGATTTATGCGATGAAGGAATACGGGTTCGATATTTCGCTGGTGTCTGATCAGGTTTTCAGCGAATCATTTCAGCAGGCTATGCAGGACCCGCATACGGGTGAATACATGTCGGGGCTTCTGCATTACAAAGTAGGGGAGAGCTTCGTTGAAGTTCCCGATGAAAACGATTTCACCACTACGCTGCTTTACAAGAATGGTATTCGCTGGCCGCTGGCTGCCGACGACTATTCCATTAAGCTGATCGGGATGCTCGACGGAATGGGATTCTTTGATGAGAATTGATTGGCGATTTAAACCAGTACGGATACTGCAAAATGTGGGTCAGAATACGGAAATGATGGGTAAAACCCTTACATAACTGATCTTCAATGCTTGTCATTCCGGCGAAGGCCGGAATCTCACCGCGCATAGTGGAAGCGAGTGAGAGTTTCACTCCAGGTGAAGCTCTCACTAACTTAATGAAGGGCTTTATGAGGCGCCGCCCCGGTTCGTAAAGCAATTTTGGCGTTTAGCTAAACATTGATCTATCTGTACTGCCTATCGACTTGTAAAACAGGAATTAGCAACGAATATTCCGGAATAACGACCCTTTTCTGGTTTGTCATTCCGGCGCAGGCCGGAATCTCACCGCGCACAGTGGACGTAAGTGAGAGTTTCACTCCAGGTGAAGCTCTCATTTGCTCGATGAAGGACTTTATGAGGCGCCGAACCCGGTTCGTAAAGCAATTCTGGCGTTTTACTAAACATGATATGTCTGTACAGCCTATCGTCTTGTAACCCGGGCATTGAAATGCTAAAATAAATTTGTTTAATAGAAATGAAGAGTAAAAAAAAGTAGTAAGTTTATGGTGCTGTTTCCAAGTTATAGCCAATGGTAAGTCAACAGGATTGTAATATTAAATAGACAGACAATGACACTAAAAGAAGCTATTTTAAAAAGTTTAGAAGACATTAACGACATCACAAATTACTTGACAGTTTGCAACCACATCGTTGAGAAGAATTATTATGATTTTGGTTCGGCAAAAACTCCTGCTTCGACGGTTTCGGCTTTGCTCGGAGACTTTATTCGTAACGGTGACACAAGAGTAAAACGCATCAAACAAGACGGTGGAACTTACTCATACTACTTAACGAAAAACGAGCAAAATATTGCAATAGACGTTTTAAGCGGTTCGACAACGACCACCACCACTCCTTCGAAAAAATTCGAAAAAATTAAAAGTTATAATGAAAGAGATTTGCATAAACTCTTGAGTAGTTATTTGAAAAATACAGGCATTTACTCAAAGACAATTTTTCACGAGC
This sequence comes from Prolixibacteraceae bacterium, assembly GCA_003506435.1. Classification (GTDB taxonomy): domain Bacteria; phylum Bacteroidota; class Bacteroidia; order Bacteroidales; family Prolixibacteraceae; genus GWE2-42-39. Next base: position 96,661 of record DOAQ01000046.1, on the reverse strand, counting down.
AATCAAATGGTAAAGACAACAATCAAATTTGGACGCATCCAGACATGGTTGGAATTAAATTTCTAAATCTACAGACAAAAGCCAGCCAAAACTTTTTAAAATCTATAAATCGTGTTGACACTTTCAAATTGAGTTCCTATGAATTGAAAAAGGAAATCAACAATGACAGTGATTTGAAAAAAGCTTTTTTTCAAGCAGTTTCAAATTCAAGTTGGGCAAACTTTGGTTATTTAGTTGCTTTTGAGTTTAGTGACAGTTTGTTAGAAGAAATGGAAAGATTAAATCAATCATTTGGTATTGGAATAATTGAACTAAAAGCAAATCCCTATCAAAGCAAGGTTTTGTTTCCGGCGAAGATTCGTAGTCTGGACTTTAAGACCATTGACAAACTGTGCAAAATCAATAAGGAATTTGAGAAATTCATTGAACAGACAGAAAAACTAATGACCGCAGAAGATCGCTATTACAAATCGACAGAAAAGGAACTTGACGAATTTTGCGACGAATATTTTACAAATGACAGTGAAATAGATATTTACTGTAAAGAGAATCATATTCCGACAGAATGAAAAGAACCACTGCTATAACAGCAAGCTACTCGGCAAGTTGGGTTTCGGTGCTTCGTTGACAGGAAATTAGTATTTGGGGATGCAGTTCTTCGTGGGACGTTCATCGGGGAAATCCCGCCCTGCGTTGCAATATATTAATCTGTACTTTTTTTTGTATAAATCAGGAGCGCTGTCTTCTCCGAAACATAACGCCTTCGTCATCTTTTTAAATTTACTTTAAATACCCCAAAACCGTAAGTGCGTTGCTAGGTAAAACCATCAAATTAGCATATTTTTGCAGCGATTTTTTTCAAAATGCAATTTACCTATCTAAAATTTTAAAATATGACCATAAGCGCATTACAAAAAGCACGGGCTGCCTATCAGCCTAAACTACCCAAATCGCTGAAAGGCGCCGTTAAACTCGTTGACGGAGCTGCTACGGAATCAATTGCCGATCAGGCCGAAATCAAAAAGTTGTTCCCCAATACCTACGGAATGCCGTTGGTTACTTTCGAAGAAGGTGCAGCAGCAAGTGTTCCTGCATTCAATGTAGGCGTGATTTTGTCGGGCGGACAAGCGCCGGGCGGTCACAACGTGATCTCCGGTATTTTCGACGGTATCAAAAAACTGAATACAGGTAGCAAACTGTACGGTTTTCTGGGCGGTCCCGGCGGATTGGTCGATCACAAATACGTGGAAATTACAGCCGATTTCCTCGAAGGTTTCCGCAACACCGGCGGCTTCGACATCATCGGTTCGGGCCGTACCAAGCTGGAAGAAGAAGCCCAGTTCGACAAGGGCCTCGAAATCCTGAAAAAACTGAACATCAAAGCGCTGGTGATCATTGGCGGCGACGACAGCAACACCAACGCATGTGTGCTGGCCGAATATTATGCAGCAAAAAAAGCAGGCGTACAGGTAATCGGTTGTCCGAAAACCATCGACGGCGACCTGAAGAACGAAATGATCGAGACTTCGTTTGGTTTCGATACCGCTGTAAAAGTTTATTCCGAACTGATTGGCAACATCCAGCGCGATGCCAATTCAGCAAAAAAATACTGGCACTTCATTAAACTGATGGGCCGTTCGGCTTCGCATATTGGTTTGGAAGCTGCTCTGCAAACTCAGCCAAACATCACGCTTATTTCGGAAGAAGTGGCTGCCAAAAAGCAGACTTTGGGTGAAATTGTTGACTATATGGCTGGTATTATTGCCAAACGCGGAAACAACGGCGAAAACTTCGGCGTTGCCTTAATTCCTGAAGGTTTGGTTGAATTTGTTCCGGAAATGAAAGCGCTGATTGCCGAACTGAACGACCTGCTGGCCGAAGGTTCCGAAACGGAAAAGAAATTCAAATCGTATACTGATAAAGCGGAAGGCCGTGCATTTGTTGCCGGTATCCTGTCGGCTGAATCAGCCAAAGTATATAAATCGTTGCCAGGCGGAATTGCCGATCAGTTAACGTTGGATCGCGACCCGCACGGAAACGTTCAGGTTTCGCTGATTGAAACGGAAAAACTGTTGGGTGAGATGGTAAAAGCCCGTCTGAAAGAGATGAAAAAAGCCGGTGGGTATAGTGGCAAATTCGGAACGCAGTACCATTTCTTCGGATACGAAGGCCGTTGCGCCGCCCCGTCGAATTTTGACGCCGACTATTGCTACTCGCTGGGTTACACAGCTTCGGTGCTGATCGGTGCAGGCAAAACCGGTTATATGGCATCGGTTCGCAACCTCACTGCGCCTGCTGACCAATGGATCGCCGGTGGTGTGCCGGTTACCATGATGATGAACATGGAACGCCGTCACGGCCACATGAAACCGGTTATCCAGAAAGCGCTGGTTGAATTGGATGGAGCACCATTCAAATACCTGGCTGCCAACCGTGAAAAATGGGCTGCCGAAACCAGCTACCTGTACCCGGGACCAATCCAGTACTGGGGGCCAACCGAAGTTTGCGACCGTCCGACCAAAACACTGGAACTCGAAAAAGCGTAAGCTTTTCTGAAAATATTTACTGAATGGAAATCTCCTGCTCAAAGGCGGGAGATTTTTTTTGCAGATTCCGTAAAGCTGTCACAGATAACATCTGATTTTTTTGCTGATTTCTGCGTATTTAGCGCAATCTGCATGAAAATAGTGAGCTGTTTCCTTTTTTCTTGCTATTTTTGAAACCGGTCGGACCTATTTGCCTTAACCTATGGAACCTTCGATAGCCATTGTTTTACCGTGTTACAACGAAGAACAGATCATAACCGATTTTCTTTCCCGGTTGGAAAAGCAAATTGCTGCTCTTCCGTATCCGTTCCATATTATTGCAGTAAACGACAGTTCGACCGACCGGACGCTGAACTTACTGTCCGAATTCACTCCTTCTTCTCCGAATATCTGTATTTCAGTGCTTGATCTGGCGTTTAATCAAGGGCATCAGGGCGCAATTTACCAGGGAATGGTATATGCCGAGAACCTTCCGGTCACCCATTGCATCGTGATGGATTCGGATGGAGAGGATGATCCGAAAGCCATTAAAAAACTGGTGAACTATCTCGACTACGACATTGTAAAAGTGATTCGGGGGAAGCGCAACGAAAATCTTCGTTTCAAAATAGGTTATGCCATCTATCGGTTTATCTTCCGAATGATAACCGGTAAATATATGAACTATGGCAATTTTGTGCTGATCAGTAAAAAAGTTTTATCGGGGGCGGTACACAATTCATTTATTCATCTGGCGGCTTATCTGGTGAAGCAAAAAGGAAGGCAAACCGGTTTTCGTTGGGACCGTCATAAACGGCTGGGCGGAAAAACGAAGATGAACCTGGCAGCGCTTATTGAACATGGCATCCGGTCGATGATTGAACTATCGAAAGAACTCCTGTTCAGCATCCTGAAATTGTTCATCCTTTTTATCAGCTTTTTCGTGATCGGCATTGGGATTGTCCTTTATAAGAAAATGATTGGCGACGCCATCATCGGCTGGTCCAGTACCCTGATCATGATTCTTTTTCTGGCCGGGTTGATCTGTCTGGGCATATTTATTACAGGTACACTTTTGGTGAATATCCTCGACAAGAACAAGAATTCAAATAAGGTAATCCTTTTCAAACTTCACTCCCAAAAAAACTGTCCGAAGTAGATTTAATCTGCTTTTTCTACACAACAGGAGACAAATTTCTTTCTTGATATAGATACGGAAATGAAGGGAAATGAATTATTTCACGATATTTTATTTGTCTTTCCGGTTTTAATGACGCAACGTTATTCAATGTTGCGCATCTCCCTTTTGTAAGAATAGGATTGACAGTGTTTGCTGTAATTCTCAGAAAATATAATAAAAACCAGGAATATGAAAATACGACTAATCTCACTGTTGCTTATTGGAGTTTTTCTGAGTTGCGAAAAAGATGACTATTCGTTAGCTATAAAAGCCTGTTTCGATTATCAATTCAGTAGTACGAATGATGGAGAAGTTCAGTTTACGAATTGTTCAGAAAATGCCACAAGCTTTCTTTGGCTTTTCGGAGATGGAACAACTTCAACTGAAAAAGACCCGTTGCATGTCTATGAAATAGCTCCTCCGTATCTTGTTGCTTTGATTGCAACGAACCGAAACCGTAAAGATACCCTTGTGCAACGTTTGCCTTCTGATATTATGGTTCTTAAACCGAACATATATGTTTATCCTACCAGAAAAATAGACCTTTGCCTGAAAATTAACTTTCCGTTGGGCGGAAATATTATTGAATCAATACCTCAATATAATCAAGGTTGGTGTGTTCATGTGGATACAACCGGAAAAATCGATAATCAATACTCATACTTGTTTTACGAAAGCAAACAGCCCGATGTTTTTCAATACAAAAAAGGCTGGTGTATTACCCGGGCGAATTTGAAATCTTTTTTTGAAGAAAATATGTCGATGTATAATTTTTCTCAACAGGAAATAAAAGATTTTACAGATTACTGGATTTCGCTTTTGATAGAAGATAATTACTACAATATTTATCCGCAAACAAATGCTATCATTGATACTGCGATCCAATTAGACTTTTCTGTTCAGCCAGATAATGTGGGTCGATTATTTTATGGGATTGTTGGAGTCAATAAATACCAGCAAATTGATCAACCAATGGTAGTCCCGTTTTTGCGAAACGATTTTTACATTATGGAATGGGGAGTGATCAGAAAATGACCTGAAATATCTTCAATTCATCTTTCCCCTTTTATCCAGTTGATAATCTTTTCGTTGTCCGGTTTTTCTTTTGGCGCAACAAAATCAACCAGGTGGCCGTTTTCGTCAATCATGTATTTTTGGAAATTCCAGCTTACTTCCGAATCTTTCACCCCGTTTTGCGATTTTTGTGTCAGCCACTGGTAAACCGGGTGCATGTCGTCGCCTTTCACCGATATTTTTGACATCATCGGGAAAGTCACCCCGTAATTTTTTGTGCAAAACTCAACGATTTCTTTATTGGTGCCGGGTTCCTGTTCCTTGAAATTATTGGCCGGAAAACCGATGATGGTAAAATTCGGGCCTCCGTAGGTTTCGTAAATTGCCTGAAGTATCTCATATTGCGGAGTAAGCCCGCATTTCGACGCAGTATTTACGACTAAAATTTTTTTGCCTTTCAAACTGGCCAGATCGAAATCGTTGCCGTTAATATCTTTTACCACAAAGCTGTGGAACGTTTTATCCTGGGCAAAACCTGCCGATACGAAAAACGATAAGCTGATAATAAAAAAAAGTGGCTTCATGTAATTCTGCTTTTAATGTTGATTTTTTATTTTGTAAGAACAGCAAAAAGCTTAAAAAGTTTATGAAAGGCCTTCTTTTTCAAGTTCTTCTTTTATCCTGAAAAACCGGCATATTCTGATTGTACAGGCGCTGTTGATAAATTTGCTCTTGTTTTCAGAACAGAATTCTTATATTTGGTTTCTCATTAAAAATGGTATGGAAAATTTTATTGTTTCTGCACGAAAATACAGGCCCGATACATTTAAAACGGTGGTTGGACAGGCGTCAATCACCGGTACACTGAAAAATGCAATTAAAAACGGGCAACTGGCGCATGCCTATTTGTTTTGCGGACCGCGCGGGGTGGGGAAGACCACCTGTGCGCGTATTTTTGCAAAAACCATCAACTGCCAAAATCTGACCGCAGAAACAGAGCCTTGCAATCAATGCGAATCGTGCAAAGCGTTTAATACAAACCGTTCGTATAATATTCACGAACTGGATGCCGCTTCGAATAATTCGGTCGACGATATTCGCAGTCTGACCGATCAGGTGCGGATACCTCCGCAAATTGGGCATTACAGCATTTATATCATCGATGAGGTCCACATGTTGTCGCAGGCTGCTTTCAACGCATTTCTGAAAACGCTGGAAGAACCGCCGAAACATGCCATTTTCATTTTGGCGACTACGGAAAAACACAAAATTATTCCGACCATTTTATCGCGTTGCCAGATATTCGATTTCAACCGGATCAAAATTGCTGATATTTCGGGGCACCTTGGACATGTTGCCCAAAGCGAACAGGTTGAAATTGACGACGAAGCATTGAATGTGATCGCCCATAAAGCCGATGGCGCCATGCGCGACGCACTTTCCATCTTCGACCAGATTGTCAGCTTTTCAGGAAAAAAGATAAACTACCACGATGTAATTTCGAACCTGAACGTACTTGATTACGATTACTATTTCAAGCTGATTGACTGTTTCCTGAAAAACGATGTGCCGGGTTCGCTGATGATTTTCAACGATATTCTGGATTCGGGCTTCGACGGGCACCATTTTATTTCGGGGTTGAGCACCCATTTCCGCGACCTGTTGGTTTGCAAAGACCCGGTAACTGTTCAACTGCTCGAAGTGGGCGGCGAGATAAAAGAAAAATATAAACAGCAGGCGGCAGGCAGCGACAGCGATTTCATTCTGGAGGCTTTGAAAATTGCCAATGAATGCGACTTGCAGTACAAGGCAAGTCAGAATAAACGACTGCTGGTTGAATTGGCGCTGATTAAAATTTCGCAGGTCACCTTAAAAAAAAAATAGCTGACCCCGACGAGGAAGAAACTCTGCTTCCTTTGTTTTCACAGGCCGTTGCTGAACCTGCAAGACCTGCAATGACTGCATCAATTAATGTCCCTCCGGTGGTAAAACCAGCCGAACCGGCGGTCGAAAGGCCATTCGTTAAGCGTGTCATCCGGAAAAGTGGCAGTGCGTTTACCCCTTCCATTACCGATGCGCTGAATGGCAAACATCCGCAGGAGAATAATCAGGAAAACGCCCTCGATACCCACAAGTATCATACTGAAAACCATCTGGAAGATCCGTTCACGAAAGAGCAATTTGAGCTAAAATGGAAGGAGTTTATCGGCAGGTACGAAGACAGGCCCAATTTATTTACAACCTTGTCAAATATTCCTCATCTGGAAGATAATTATAGAATAGTGCTGACCATTGGCAGCGCCACCATTGACGAGGAGATAAAAATTGTAAAACCCGACCTGGTTTCGTGGTTGCGAAGAGAATTGCGCAACAGCCGTATTGAAATGGTTACCAAAATCGATGCTCAGAAATTGAAAAAAATAATTTATTCCGATTCGGAAAGATTGCAGGCAATGATGAATAAAAATCCGCAACTCAATGTATTCAGGCAGAAATTCAATCTCGATTTTAATGAATAGAGAGCCTGTCGGGTTATTGATTATTGTTGATTTTTAAGCGCTGCATAACATTAATTTTTCTTTTCCTTTTAAATTGAATACAGCAAAACCGATTGGATCAGGTTAAATTTTCTTATTTTTATAAAAAATTAAAACCGAAGGCTATGTTAAAAGAGAAAGTATTAAATGCAATAAACGACCAGATCAATGCAGAATTTCATTCGGCCTATCTATATTTATCGATGGCTGCATGGTTTGAAGATAAAGGGCTTACCGGTTTTTCAAACTGGATGAAAATTCAGTATCAGGAAGAAACGTCACATGCTATAAAGTTTTTTAATTATGTGATCGAACGCAATGGCCGGGTAATTTTAACACCTATTGCTGCAGTTGATACCGATTTTAAAAATATTGTTGATGTTTTTGAAAAAACACTTGCCCACGAGGAACTGGTTACTGATCGCATTAATAAAATTATGGATATTGCCATTGCCGAAAGCGACCATGCAACCCGCAGTTTCCTGAACTGGTTTGTTGATGAACAGGTAGAAGAAGAAGCCAATGTAAACGAAATTCTGGATACCCTTCGCCTGATTAACGGAGAAGGAAACGGAGTGTTTATGCTCGACCGTGAAATGAAGCAGCGTGTTTTTGTTGATTCTACACAGACGGAATAGTTTTACACCAAAAGAAATTTTGCAGAAGGCTGTCCGTCGGAATAACGGGTAGCCTTTTTTGTTTTGCGAATCTTTTTTATCACTGATAATTTATACCGGGATGGCGGAAGTAGCAGAGAGAAAACTGGAAGAACTGATACATTTCTGTTCGAAAACTTTTACCAGTGCTGATTTGGATAAAATCAGGGAAGCATATCAGTTTTCATATAGTATTTTGGGCGACAGGGCATGGGACACCGGCGAGGTGATCATTGAACATGCCCTTGAAGTGGCCATGATCGTTGCAAAGGAAATTGGTCTGGGTACCGACTCGGTGCGGGCTGGACTGTTGCACAATGTGGCTTACGAAGGACTTCAGAATAAAGTGGACCGTTCGGTGCTGGAGAGCCGCTTTGGCGCTTCTGTTGCCGATATTCTGGAAGGAATGGCCAAAATTAATGCGCTGGGCACCGATACCGTTGGGTTGCATTCCGAAAATTACCGCAAACTAATGCTCGCACTGGCCGGCGATGTACGGGTGATCCTCACAAAAATAGCCGACCGTCTTCAGGTAATGCGACGCCTTGATTCTCAGAAACCGGAAGTTCAGCATAAAATTTCGGTGGAAACCTCGTATTTATATGCTCCGCTGGCTCATCGGCTGGGCTTGTATTACATCAATTCGGAGATGCTCGACCTGTGCCTGAAGTTTATGCAGCCCGAAAACTACAATTATGTGGTTGCCAGGTTGAAGGAAACTGACCGGGAGAGAGCCAACTTTGTGGCCGAATTTGTAAAGCCTATCGAAGAAAAGCTGAACCGGAAAGATTTTAAATTCGATATGAAAGCCCGTACCAAGGCTGTCAACTCGATCTGGAAAAAGATGCAAAACCAGCAGGTCGATTTTGATGAAGTGTACGATCTGTTTGCCATCCGGATTATTTTGGATACTGAACTGGAAAACGAAAAATCGGAATGCTGGCAGGTTTATTCGATTGTTACTGAAGAGTATCAGTCGAACCCGGAACGTATGCGCGACTGGATCACCATTCCAAAATCGAACGGCTACGAATCGCTGCATACCACAGTACTCGGTCCTCACGGGAAATGGGTGGAAATACAGATACGTACCAAACGGATGGACGAGATTGCTGAAAAAGGTTTGGCTGCCCACTGGAAATACAAGGGCGGACATGCCAATCCCGATATGGAAAAGTGGCTGGCCGGTGTCCGTGAAATGCTGGAAAACCCGGATGTGACCGTGATGGATTTCATCGACGATTTCAAAATGAACGTATATGAAGATGAAATTTTTGTATTTACTCCGAGGGGCGATTTGAAGAAACTTTCGGCTGGGGCCACCTTGCTCGATTTTGCGTATGAAATTCATTCGCAGGTGGGCGATAAATGTGTGGGGGGAAAAGTCAACGGAAAAAATGTCACGTTAAAACACAAACTGAAAAACGGAGACCTGATTTCGATTGACACCTCGAACAACCAACGCCCGAAAATGGACTGGCTCGATTTCGTGGTGACAACCAAGGCAAAAACCCGCATCAAGGTCAGTTTGAATGAAGAGGTAAAGCGCGAAGCCGATAACGGTAAGGAAATATTGCTCCGGAAGCTGAAAAACTGGAAACTTCAGTACAACGACGATACCATCCGAAAACTTCAGAAACACTATAAATTAAAGCTGGCGCAGGATCTTTATTACAATATTTCAATCGGAAAGATTGATACGTTGGCTATCAAAGAATTATTGGTTGAGAAAGAAGAGACGACAGCCAAACAAGTGCTTGCCGAAGTTTTGCCGAAGGAACAAGTCAAAGAACTTGAATTTTCGGGCGATGACGATTTTTTGGTGATCGATAACAATATCAAAAATGTAAATTACAAACTGGCCCCGTGTTGCAATCCCATTTTCGGCGACGATATTTTTGGTTTTGTCACGATCAGGGAGGGGATTAAAATTCACCGGAAAACTTGTCCGAACGCTAAACAAATGATCGAGCGTTATCCGTACAGGGTAATTCATGCAAAATGGCGTGAAACGGGGAAACGCTCATCATTTCAGGCAGTCATCCGGATTTCGGGGAACAACGATAACGACATCGTCTCCCAGATTTCGTATGTTATTGCGAAAGACATTGGCGTTCAGATGCGTTCCATTAATATTGAATCGGACGGAGGCGAATTTGAAGGAACTCTGCGTGTATTTGTAAACAATCTGGAACATCTTGAGTTCTTATTACATAAACTGAAAAATATCAAAGGGGTGGTTCAGGTAAGCCGGGCCGATTAAAGGAATGATCTTGTTGAAAAGGCAGTTTGATTTTTTTAGAAAAAAAATACGATATTGGTTGCAGAATTATTTGAAATGGACGAAATACGAAAATTAATAGACGAAAACAGACTGGATGATGCGTTGAAAATGCTGGATGAATTTCAGAATATAAATACAGGAAAAACACCTGCCGAAGTTTTTTTGCTGAAAGGAAGAATATCCTGTAAACAGCATAAATGGGGCGATGTAATAAATCAATATAGCGAAGTTTTGGAAATTGAGCCGGATAATTCAGAAGCAAAATCAGGGATTCAAATGGCCCGGAATATTCTTGGTTTTTATAATACGGACATGCTTAATCCTTAAAAATAAGTAGGAAACAGATGTCGGGTTTTTTATGTATAAACTATTTTTTTTTCTGGTTTGTACGCCGGATTGTCAATCAGCAAAATAATTACTGGGATTTTTAATCATTATTCTTATTTTTGGAATGGATTAGAAAAAACACCAATAAATATTAATTTTTAACAATAATTTCAAAAAGAATGAACGGTATGAAACGGATTTATTTTTCAATTGTATTCTTATTGGGGGCCTTTGTTGGCTTTGCACAGGATGCAGCAGAGACAATTAACAATGCCAATGAAGCTCTAAAATCAAAAGATTACGCAAAAGCGTTCGAATTGTATGAGAGTGCAATGAATAATTTGGGAGATGTACAAATTGATGCAGCTATTAATTTTAATATTGGGTTTGCTGGATTTCAGGCTGAAAAATACGAGGCCTCTTTAAAATATTTCGACAAGGCAATTGCAGCCGGAGCTAATGTTGCAGGCTCCTATGAATACAAAGGAAATGCGTATGCAAAGATGGATAATTCCAAAGAAGCGATTGCGTCGTACCTGAAAGCCATTGAATCGGGTGCAGAAGGAAAGGGAGGAATTTATTATAACGCGGCTATTGTTGCCTTCAAAGGTAAATTGTACGATCAGGCTGTTGAATTGTTTGGAAATGCATTTACTGAAAATACGAATGCAGAAAATGCCATTTTTTACAAGGCTGCTTCACTGAAAAAGCTTAACAAAGACGAAGATTACAAACAAACCCTGATTTTGGGTGCTGAAAAATTTCCGGGAAATGATAAAATAGCTTCTGCTTTAGCATCGGTGTATGTTTCGGAAGGGAATAGTGTATACAAAAAAGGGGCTGCAATCCTCACCGGAGCCAATGCAAAAGTGACTGCCGGTACGTTGAAAACATCTGATCCTGCATATAATGAAGAGGTTGAAAAAGCGAAAGTTGAATTCAAAGCTGCTCTTGTAATACTGGAGAAAGCAAAAGCACTTGATGCAGGCAATGCAAATGCAGCGAAGCTGATTGATGCCTGCAAGGCGGTTCTGTAATTTAATAATTGTGTGACGTTACCTCGTTCGAACGTAATTTCACTGGTCTATAAATATTTTGAAAAGAGGCTGTCAAAAAAGCCTGAGATCGAGTCATCCCGAACTTGTTTCGGGATCTCATCTTTTTGGACATCCTCTTTTCTGTTTTTATCCCAAATTGCGCATCAGAAAACATAAAAGGTAGGTTGAGCTCTTGGGCTAATAGCTCATCGGCCATCTGCTCGACTGTGCGTTCGTACTTTTTTCTTTTGCCTCAGTTGTTGCTTGTGTGCTGTTTTACAAACTCGCATATCTCTAGTAACGCCTTCTTCGCTTCAGGAAAAAATGGTGATAAAAGAGGAAAGGCATGAATCATTTTATCCCATTTGCGCAAAGTAACATCAACACCAAATTGTTTAGCTGTTTTAGCAACATTTACACAATCATCAAAATGTATCTCATGGGTTCCAACGCATATATACAATGGAGGAATGCCCTCATAATTCCCGAATTGTGGCGACAATAATGGATTTATTGGGTCATTATCCGAAATATAAAAGTTAGTCCAGACTGTCCACGACCCAAAAGGAGCAACATCATTTTTAGCATTATATTTAAATGATTCAGCATTACATCTTAAATCGGTAACCGGAGAAATGGAAAAAGCTGCCTTGGGCAAAATAATATTATTCTCTTTTAGAGCTAATAAAAGCGACAATGTTAAAGTTGCTCCTGCCGATTCTCCACCCACAATTATATTGGTTGCTTCATACCCTTGCTTTAATAACCATTTATAAGTTGTAACACAATCGTCGAGAGCCGCAGGAAATGGATGTTCGGGAGCTAACCTGTAATCAAAAACCAATGATTTTAATTGGCATTCATTCGCGAATTTTGCAACATGCATGCGATGTGTATGACAGGAACCGGATATAAAACCTCCGCCATGAATATATAAAAGTACTTTATCCTTTATCGGATTTTGTGGAATTATCCATTCGGCATTTATTCCTTCTACTGAAATTTTTTGTGAAGAAACATTTTTCGGCAGTTTTATTCTATCTGATGCTTTGTCAATACGTTCACGAAATTTGTCAACGGAGAAGTCTTTATCTACAACTTCAGGTTTTAATTTCAATTTGAATAAATGCCTGTTCTTAATCAATCCAATTACTAATTTACTACGAAAACTTTGCATGATTTTTCTGATTTAAAAAACGATGCAAAAATCTCTAATTATCAGAAGATTTAAATTCACCTATGTTAATTTTGGCATTTTGTTGAATTTTTTTTCGAATCCTGCTTAATGATTGAGGAGCAACTCCTAAAAAAGAGGATAAATGCTTTAATGGTATTTTTTGAACCAATTCATTTGGGTATTCATCCAGTATTTTTTTATATCTGTCTTCGGCAGTCATTGTTCTTATTTCAAGATAAAAAGATTCGGAAAATTCCTGGATTTCATTCAGTAATCTCCGGATAAAAATATTCCATGAATTCAATTCTTCAAGCTTTTTATAATTCTTAAAAGATATTTGCCAGACAACAGTTTTTTCTAAAGCTTGAATTCCTTCATTAGATGCTATTTGCTTTCTGAAACTAATCCTGGAGGTAAAACAATATGGAGCAATGGTAAATGTTTTGGTAATGTCATTACCGTCAATGTTATTATAGAATCGAATCAGTCCACTTTCAAGAAAATAAAAATATCTGCATACCTTACCTTCTTCCAGAATTGTCTCATTTTTATTGAATTCCTTATTCTCGAATAACTGTTCAATAGAATGCCATTCAGAATCATTTAATCTTGAGTAGTTTTCTATAAATTTTCTGAGATTCATTGTTTGGTTAAATCTGATAATTTCATTTATTAGATATCAGTGTCATCAGCATATTTGCCTTTCTTAGTGATGTACAACGCTGAAAGCTCATTGAAAAGTTTAAAAATACAAATAAACTTTACATAGAGATGAACAACAAGTGTAATTCTTCCGGGAGGGTGTAAATGCCTTATAAACAGTGGTAATTCCGATATACATTGGGACATACTGGACGGAGCGTTAAGAAAATGTCCGGTGGACATTTGGATTGAAAGGCAGGAGCGAACCGAGTACGAACGGTGGTGTGAAAGAACGGTTTGTCGGTTGTGCTTTTTTGTGATGTTTTCCTGTTAATAATCAGATTATCAACTTTTCCTCGTTTGAGTACAACGGTAACGAGGACGTTACGGCTAAAGCTCAAAGGGGGAGCTGTTAGGACATTATTGTCCGATAGGTTTCAATCCACTTGTCTTGATACGTGAATCAATATATTTTTTCAATTCCTCGAATGTCATGTTTTGAGTTTCTAAACTAATTTTATCACGTATCTCACGCATCATCTTAACTGCGTCAAATGATTTTTCTTTTTTAGTCTTCATAATGTAATAAATCTTTAGGGCTACGTATCTCAATCATTGGGTATCCAAGTTTGTAATTAACAGAGTTATACCCCTTTATCCTGTCCAAATTAACTATGTGTTTAAAATTCCAGCTTGCTAAAACATCTACTCTATTAATTGTAGCAAGAGCAATATGTCTGCAATCTTCAAGACTTGTCTTACCGACAACTTTCTCAGCTATATATGTATCAGCCAGTTTTATAGATTCTTCAGTCAAAAGAATCCTCTCAAACTTGTCAGAACTGTATCTATACAATAATTCCCTAACATTTATGGGGCAGCAATCAATTCCAAATCAAGTAAGTCAGAAACAACAAAAATTATCTCATTATTCTCAAATCGTTTGAATAATCCTTGAGTAGCATCACTAAATTCCTCGTCAAAGTAACCTCCTACAACTGAAGTATCTATGTAAATCCTTGGTCTCATTAATCATTTTTTACAAAGTTACAAAGAGTTATCGCACCATTCTGCATGATTATCGAAGTAATTTGGTGCGTGATCGCACCAAATTGCAATGTACACTTAGCAAATTGGTGCGATATCGCATCCAATTGCAACGTCCACTTAGCAATTTAGTGCGTGATCCCACCGTTTTGATGCGTTATCGCACCAAAACGGTGGGATCACGCACCGCGAAGGTACGATTACGCACCGCAGAGATGGAATATCTCACCTGCCGGGTGCGATCATGTACTAAAACGGTTCGTAATCGAATCACCAAAGTGCAATCAAGATAGTGGACTACACAGGTTCTTCGGCTTTTGACTTTCCCGTCACAGACGAGAGTTTGCATATCCCTCGTTACCGCAAAGCTCAAACGAGGAGGAGGTTGAATACCAGTCTTTTTATGTAGTTTTTCCCTCTGCTCCTTCACTCGTTGCCAGAATAATTTTCGTATTCTTCACGGGTAAGCAAAAATTGCGGCTCTATTATTTTTACTTCATCGTAGGTGAGTTCGTACAACTTGTAAACCAGCACATCGATTTCCTTTTCCAGTGCGGTAGTGTCGAGGTTTTGTTTTTTGAGGGAAATGATTTGGTCAACTAATTTTTCAATATGTGTTTGTTTCTTCTTTAAATCTTTGGGGAATGGCAACTGTTTGATTTCATACCCCATAACATGATTGTTAGTAGAAGTTTTTCTGAAAAACCAATCAAGCAGTTTTGAATTGAGTAATGCAATACATGTTTTATTCAACATTTCATCCTTGAGCAAAATTTTATTTGCTGTATGTCCCCAAAGGAACTTTTCTTCTTTATTGGTTAGACAAGCATGAATACGAAACTTGTCAGTTGTTCCAGTTATTTCTTGCAATACAATGAAAGTGTGTTTTTGATTTTCTATTACTTTCTCCTTCCTGAAATTTGGATTGACATATTCCTCAACTAAATTGATTAAGTGAAACTTATGAATGTTTCTTCCACGATAAAGTTTTATATGTGTATCATTATCAGAAAACTCGTTAGCACTTGTAGTAAGATTCAAGTCTCCTTGGTTTGTTGATTCAATATAATCACTGAAAGGAATTGAACAAGTACTGATGCGATTTAATGCCAACGAATCTCCTTTTGAGATTAAAGGGATATAATTAGTATCAGGGTATAATTTTAAAAGTGAAAGCTGGTTAATCTTTTCAAAATTAGGATTGCTAATAGTTGAAGTGTCATTGTGAATTGAAATCTCAACGTAATGTTCTTTACTTGGTTGAAGTTTTGAAAAAATGTAAGTGCATGTTCCTTGCAAAACGGAATCAAATACTTGTGCTTCTGAATTACTTGCACTCTTAGGATATTCAAGAACTTTTTTAAGTTCAGTTTTGGTTAGTAGCAATTCTCTTGTGTATGTTGAAGAAAGGTCGCACAACAAACTGCTTTGAACAATCATAGATGCAGTTCCACTTTGCTTCAAATAATTGTAAGATACTTCAACGAATACTTTGTAAAGATTTTGCTTTCCCTTATCCTTCCCTTCTGAAAAAGGAAATGTATCTGAACTGTAAATTCCTTTCTGCATTTGCACATACGGCGGGTTCCCAATCACCACGTCAAAACCATCGGTAATTCCAAACATCCAGGCTGGGGAGAAGAAAGACGATGGATGGCTGTCGTCGAAGGGGTTCCAGTCGTCAACCTTTTCGAAAAAGTCGCCGAGCTTGTAGTTTTTAATCAGCGAGCCAACAGCAATTTGCTCTTTAATGTGCTGTTTAGTGGCAATAAACTCGTGCTGGAGTTCGGTTTTGCGGTTTTTGTCGCCGCGCGGGTCGAAATACTGGTTGCGTATGGTTTCGAGTTTCTGTATTTCGCCATCGAGCCGGTAAAGCGTGGCGTTGTATTGTATTTTTCCGAGAAAAGCGTCGTATCCGCTGTCTATTAAGCTGTTGGCGCAAATAAATTTAAAATCGAGGTTAGGCAGGGCGGCAATTCCAAAGTTGTTTTTACGGTCGGCAGGGCGGTAGTCGGCTTCCAAAACTAAGCTGAGCCAGGCGCGGAGGCGGGCAATTTCAACGGCCATGGGCATAATGTCAACGCCAAAAATGTTGCGGCTTAGGATTTCCTCTTTCAGGTCGTAACTGTTGCGGTGGCCGTGGCCCATAACCTGGCGCAGTTCCATCAGCCGCAGCATTATCCCCATAGGGAAAGCTCCCGAACCGCACGCCGGGTCGAGCATGGTAACTTCCTCCAGCGCTTTGCGCACCAGTTTGGTATCTTCCTTGTCGAACGGGCTATCGGTACAACCGGTGGCAAAAAGTTTATCGATTTTTTCTTTCATCCGTTCGCGACGGCGTTCCATGTCGGCCAGTTCGGCCCTGCTCAATGCTGTTGAGGGTGAGGCGGGCTCGTTTGCCACATTTTCGAACAAGGTACCTTTGTAAGCTACGGCAGGTTCAGCCGCCTGGTTTGTCGTTTCGGGCAAAACGGGCAACAATTGTGTTTCGAGATACGTGCGCAGGCTTTCGTTTACCATGTAATCCACAATTTCGCGCGGGGTATAAAACGCGCCAAAAGCCTTGCGCTGGTTGGCCATTTTTTCGGTATCGGGGTTCTGGCTCGCCAGCAGGTTTTCAAAAATACGGCCCAGCATTTCAGGGTCGATGGCCACCATCTGGTATTGACTGTTGCTTTCGTCAACCGTAAAATCAAATTCTTCGAGCACTTTTACAAAGGTAGCCAGCCAGTTGTTCAGGTCGAGCTGGTCGAACAGCACATCTTCGGTATGGAAATCGAATAAACCGCCGTTGAGGTAAGGAATGCTGTTGGCGCCAGGAATTATTTGATTAAACGGTTGTATGATTTCTCTTTCGGTAACCGGTGTATTGAGCGTTTTAAAAAACAAGGGCGCCAGCACATTTTTATCGAACCCAGCCGTGCCCGAAATGGTGGAAGAAGCAAGCAGTTTTTCGGGAATAACGCCCTTTTCCTTCAGGAACCAGCAAAAAATGTAACGGCCAATCAGCCGCACAGCAAACTGTTTCACAGCTTCTTCGTTCAACCCTGTATTCTGTATTTTTGCAAAACCAACCAGTGTATCGAAACGCTCTTTGATATGTTTGTAAAACTCTTTGTTGACCTCTTTAATGTCGAGCGATTTCCAGAGCAGACGGGCCATTTCGGGTTTTGGCCTGGCCGAAATATTTTTCCAAACAGGCAGAATTTTATTGTACTGTGTTTGCGACAGGCGGTTTCTGAAAACCAACACCCTCATTTGTTCTGCTTCGTTAAAAATAACCCAAAGCCTGTCGTATTTTGCGGTGGTAACAAAATGCAGGAAATACGGGTTATTCGAGATGTATGGTTCGCGGCCCTCGACCTGTTTTACCCCTCTCATGCGCGCCTGGTAACTGGTAAGGCCCACCATGGTTTCAGCAAAATACTGAATCATTTTTTTATCGTACTTTTTCAAAACGGCCAGCCGCACTTTTAAATTCTGACCTTCGGAAGTAAGCCGGTATATTTGTTCCTGCCCGGTAACAGGCGCAGGCACCAGCGCTTCTTTTAGTTTCAGGGTGCCAAAATCGAGTAGCCGTGGCCGGTCGTTTTCCACCCACTCGAAACCCATCCATTCGATAAGCGCCCGCGACAAGGCTAAAATATGGTCGCGTCCGTTTTGGGGGTCGGCGCTAAGTTGTTCCAAAATGCCGTTTATTTTTTCGATTTCCATATTATTCAAAAATTTGGATGATTTCACTTAACGGAGGTTTTTCGGTAACATCGCCGGGTTTGTATTGCCGGGCATGATCGATAAAAAGTTTTATCATATCGGTGCCCACATGTTTGTTTTGGCGCAGCATCCGGTTAACCAGTTTCACCAGCCGCATATTTTCCTTATTGATGTAGGCATTCAGCGAATATAGCAAACATTGTTCAACCATTTCGATATCTTCGATAGGATACTGATACTCGGCCATCGCGTTCAGGACAAAGGCAATAGCGGTTTCCTGCGCCTTTGAATAATTGTTTCTTGCATCGTTTTCGCGGAACTGGTACGATTGGATGTAGTTTTGAATTTCAGCTTCCACCCTTGGCTTATTACTGAAAGCATCTCTAAACCGCTGGTTGTTATCGCTCATCGCCTGAATTGCCAATAAGCCTTCGGCGGTAGTCAGCAATTCGCCCTTATAGTTATGGTAAGCAATAAAATAGCCTGCTTCTTCGGTATCGTCGATAATATGGGTCAAATGGGTGTAGGTATCGTCGTCGCGTCGCATTTGAACTTTTCCCCATTTCCCTTTTGGAAGATTTTTAATTTGTTCTTTGTATTTCATAGGAAAATCTTCATTCCGGTCGAAAGCGCGAAGGTCGTCCATAAATAAATCTTCGGCGGCAAGCAGTTCCGATGTTTCAAATATTTTCTGGAATGCCGCGAGCCTTTTTTTCTCGTCGCGGCTGTACAAATCTTCGGTAAAATCCTGCGGGATGGGTTCCTCGTCGAGTACACTCTGGTCGCTTCCAACGGTGTAACGGATGAGGTTAATTTTATCTTCGAGTTTTCGCACCAGTTGCAAATAGCTTTCGAGTTGTTCCCCCGGTCTGAAGTTGTAGATAAATATTTCTTCGTGAACACTCCCCAGCCGGTTGATACGGCCATTTCGCTGAATCATCCGCACCGGGTTCCAGTGCAAATCGTAGTTCACAATCATTCCGCAATCCTGTAAATTCTGGCCTTCCGAAAGTTTGTCGGTGGCAATCAGAAAATCAATTTCCTTTTCATCATCCCTTAATTGGTGTTTTTTTGAAACCGGTGCAAATCGTTTGGCATAATCTTCGATTTCGGTTTTCGAACCCAACGCAAATTCAATGTTTTTACCTTTCACCAGGTATTTCGGAAGTTCTTCAGAAAGATATTTTAGCGTATCGGCAAAGTAAGTAAATATCAGCACTTTTCGGTCGTCGTTCTGGTTAAGGTGTTTGGCGAGTTCCTGAATTTTATCGTCTTTTTTGATGAGCAACCCAATTTGCTCCTTCAGGATGCTGATTACCGAGAGGTCTTTTTCAATGTCGGCTTTCAGTTGCTTCACGTTAAACGTCCCTTCATCGGCAGCATAAGTAACAAATTCCTGTTCTTTTCCTTCAAAGGTTTCAATATCGAAATCCAGCTCATCTTCTTCGGCATTCTGTTCGTTGTAGCTATCGATGGCTTTGTTAAGTGCTGACAAATTTTTTACCGAAATGATTTTGTTGAACTTTTCAAGTTTCGCCTGAAAGTCTTTCAACTTCTGTTCGTAACTGTCGATTGATTTGTTGATAGAAAACAGGGAGGATTCCAGACGCTTCAGGAAAACTGTCCTGAAAATTCCGTAAATACCAATTTGCCGGCTCAATTCACGGTTTTCATCCGTGTTCAGTTCCAGTTCGCCCCGTTTTCGCCCGTAATAAGCCCAGCGGTATATGTTGTACCGGTAACACGGAAAACCCAGGCTCAACAACGCGGTATAAATAATTTCGAGTGACGATTGTATCGGTTTTTCTCTTTCGGTGTAATGGCTGAAAAGATCGAGCGGATGGGCTAAATAATCCAATTCAGCCAAACTTGCAATTTCGTAATTGAAGGCCCGGGTAAGCTCCGGATTTTTTTCAGCCATTTTCAGCAATTGCGATTTCAACTGGTTTGGCACTTCATATTCAAGGTTTTCGGGATACGATTTTGGAAATTTCTGAAGTTTGCCGTTAATTTCGAGGCCATCGGGAAATTCCTTCTCAATGCCTTGCCGCGTACGCCTCACAATAAAGCGGTTGAGCAACGGGGTCAATTGTTCTTTAATCTGCTGGTAATTAACTATTCCCTGATTATCCCTGATTTGTCTTTTTATATCGGCCTGTAAAAGTTCAAGCCTTTCTTTCAGTGTAAAATATCTTTGTCGGCCACGGTCGTAAAACCTTCCCAACCTAAAAATATTACCACCCGAGCCAAGCATAATTTGATTGGTCAAATCGGCCAACTGATTGTTGATTGGGGTTGCAGTAAGCATTAATGTTTTTGAATTTTCATTTTCCTGGCGCCATTTGATGAAAACATCAAACCGTTGTCCTCCAGAAGAACGCAGGTTATGGCTTTCATCGAACACGAACAAACCAACGGGAATGGATTTTAAACTCGATTTTACATCTTCAATTCTGACCGTATCCTGAAGACTGTAAATTTCCGGAACAACTCTGAACTTAAAGTCATTGATGGCGCTCCTCCACTGGGGAATCAGTCCGGCTGGTGCAATAATTACCACCCGCTGGTTTTTATCTGCATTGAACATGTAATGTTCAATCACTTTAATTGCAGTGTAAGTCTTGCCCAACCCAACAGAATCGGAAAGCATGGCAACGCCTTGTCGTTCAAGTTTCTTGATTAAACTATTCGCATTCTGGACCTGAAATTTCAGTAGTTGTGGCTTTCCTGAACCGGGGTCATCGATATCCACTTTATTCTCTTTTTCGTCCAATAAATCCTGCCCGTAAATTCTGTATAAGGCATGAATATACATTTCGTAAGGACTGAAACAGATTCCGCCGTGCTTGCTCAAAGACAGGATTTCTTCTTTGAAAACACGTGACCAATCTTCGCTGTTGTTCCATAAATCCTCAAACCAAGTTCGGTGCGATGGATGTTGCGACAGGTTTTTACGGATAAAATTTACAGTTGCGTTATTGTCTTCCAATTGATTCAATTCGAGATTTCCGAATAGTCCCTGTTTGGTGAAATTTGAACTTCCTATAATGCCAACAGCATTCTCCGTATCGGAGCCAAAAATATAGCATTTGGCATGAAGAAAATTCTTGCGGTAAACTTTGATTTGAATCTTTTCAGAATTTGTTTCATTCAAGTATTTACTCAACAAATTGGCTACTTTTTGAAATTCCTCCTTCAATTGCAGATTCTCCAAATCTTTCTTCAGGTATTTTTCCGGAAAATCAGGGTCTTGTTTGGCGGGATTTCTTATCTGGTAGGCTTTTACTGAAGGTTCTTCTCCCAATAATAATCTAAAAGAAGCATTATCTCTTTCAAGGTAAATTGAAAGTTCATCATAAATCTCAACCATTCCGGGCAAATCCCAATAGCCGGTTGCAATTGAAACCTGTGAATAAGAATTATCTGCCAATAATTCTTTCAGGGTATTTCCAAGCCGATATTCGTTTGCTGAATTATCAATTAGTTTGATGCCTTTTTTCATTGTTTGAATTTTTTTGAGGCAATTTTCATAGCATTGTATGCAACTTGTGGTTCTTCGGCGATTGTTGTTTCTATTTTATCAGCAAGCCAAAGAGTTAATAGCTCTTCCTCGTTAGCATGAAAGAATTTCGCTAATTCAGAGACCTGTTGTTTTGATGCCTTTCGTTCTCCTCTTTCAATTTTGCTCATTAAAGCAGTGTCCATTTCAAGATGTGCAGCTACCTGACGAAGAAGAAGGCTTTGCTTTTCTCTGAGTTCTCTTAACTTTTGTCCTAAATTGTTCACTTTGTTTGTATTCATATTGACTTGTCAGAATTTGTCAAATTTAATTATTTATTCTGAATCTTAAAAAGTGTGGTTGAGAAATTTTGCTTTTTGGGTATTGAGAATGGGGAGTTTTTGGGAACTGCTGTAATTAATATTGCCTCGGAGTTTGCAAAATGCCTCCCGGCGCTGCATCGAGGCGGAAAAGTGATACAAAGTCCGACAGAGATAAATCGAAAAAAGATGCGGCATCTTTTTTATAAGAAAATCCCGCCGAAGCGGGATTGCAGGTATGTTTTAATCGTATTTATGTTTTTCTTCTTCCGATTCAGACGGCCCGCAGTTGCAATCGCAACCCAGCCCTTTCTCATATTGTTCGAGGGCGCGGGAACTCATCGCCATGCTTGAAAAACCACCGTCGTGAAACAGGTTCTGCATGGTTACTTTGCTGGTAAGATCAGAGAACAGGGTAACGCAGTAGTTGGCACATTCCAGTGCATCGGCATTGCCCAGCGGCGACATGCGTTCTGAGAAGTCAAGCAGTTTGTCCATCCCTTTAATTCCGCTTCCGGCCTTGGTCAGTGTGGGCGATTGCGAGATGGTGTTGATGCGCACCCGGCGTTCGCGTCCGTAAATATATCCGAAGCTGCGGGCAATGGATTCGAGCAGCGCCTTGGCGTCAGCCATATCGTTGTAGCCGTGCAGGGTTCGCTGCGCAGCAATATACGATAAGGCAACCACAGAGCCCCATTCGTTGATGGCGTCGAGTTTACGGGCCACGTGCAGCATTTTGTGAAACGAAAGCGCTGAAATATCGAGTGTTTTGTCGAACATGACATAATCGAGTTCGCTGTAATGTTTGCCTTTGCGTACATTGGGCGACATGCCGATCGAGTGCAGTACAAAATCGACTTTTCCTCCAAAAATTTCCATCGAACGTTTAAAAACATGTTCCAGTTCTTCAACATTGGTGGCATCGGCCGGTATGGCTTCGGTATTGAAACGTTCGGCCAGTTTATCAACATCGCCCATGCGGATAGCCAGGGCTGTGTTTGATAAGGTGATTACCGCGCCTTCTTCCACAGCGCGTTCGGCAACTTTCCAGGCAATTGAATCGGAGTTTAAAGCTCCGAATATAATTCCTTTCTTTCCTTTTAATAGATTATACGACATAGTAAACAATTATATTTTGAGCAAAGTAACAGCTATCTCCCCAATGATGTTGCCGGGTTCGCCATAAAAATGGCTTTTTTAATGTTTTTTTTCCTGATTTGGCTGAAAACCGGAACCATTGGCGCAAAAATTCAAAAGAGAAATGAAACGTGAGTTATGAGTGTTTAGTCGTGAGACAAAATATGTCGGTGGCAGATGACGGAGAAAAGTGTAGCTAAAACAGTTTCTTCTTTTTCCGTTTCTTCAGTGATTGTTTTAAAAGTTAATTTTACAAGCTAAAGACAGAATATAAAACACATGAAGTTCAAATGTATAATTTTTGATTGCGACGGAATTCTTGTTGACAGCGAGGCCATTTCAGGTAAAGTACTGGTTGAAATGACTGCATCGGTTGGGTTCAACCTGGACTTGGAGTATGCAATTGAAAATTTCTCAGGCGTTTCGCTAAAAAGCACGATTGAGTATATTCAGAAAAACGCGGTCACTGCATTCCCTGCCGATTTTGAAGAGGAATTCCGAAGGCGGACTTTTGAAGCATTTAAAACGGATTTAAAACCTGTAAAAGGCGTTGCCGAACTGCTGGAAAGACTCACGGTACCGTATTGTACCGCATCGAGCGGGCCTCCGGAAAAGTTGAGATTGAGTTTGACAACAACCGGGCTCATTCCTAAATTTGAGAACCGGATTTTCAGTTCATACGACATCGGAAGCTGGAAGCCAAACCCGGAAATATTTCTGTATGCTGCAAAAGAAATGGGTTTTCAGCCAAATGAATGCGCTGTTGTTGAAGATAGTATTGCCGGAATTAAAGCGGCACGGGCCGGTGGTTTTCATGTATTTGCACTGGCGAACAACCGGAACCGGGGAGAATTGGAAAAGCTGGGAGCAACTGTTTTCTTTGCTATGAATGAACTGGATTCTCTGCTGAATAGACCGTATTTTTAACTCTGACGGTACGGAGATTGTTTGTACTTTTGAAATTCAAATGGTTTTGATGAAGGTTGTAATGAAATGAAAAAATCGCGTACCACAATAACTGAAATTGCCCGGGAACTAAATATTTCCCCGTCAACAGTTTCACGGTCGCTGAACAACCACCCGGCAATCAGCGCGAAAACACGCGAAGCAGTTATTGAGCTGGCCCGAAAACTCAATTATCAGCCCAATTTGCTGGCATTAAATCTTCTGCGAAACCGGACCAACATGATTGGCGTGATTGTTCCTGAAATTACCAGCTACTTTTTTTCTTCTGTTATCAGCGGCATCCAGGATTTGCTGAACCCACTGGGGGTGAACATGATCATCGGGCAATCCAACGAATCGTATGAAGAGGAGAAATCAATTAT
Organism: Prolixibacteraceae bacterium; assembly: GCA_003506435.1. Classification (GTDB taxonomy): domain Bacteria; phylum Bacteroidota; class Bacteroidia; order Bacteroidales; family Prolixibacteraceae; genus GWE2-42-39. The sequence goes on along the minus strand of DOAQ01000046.1, from coordinate 72,237 downwards.
CCGGACTTTTACTTCCATCCGGGTTGATGGTTTTTTAATTTCTCCCTCCTCGGAAACAAAGAATTTTGATCATCTGAAAATCTTAACCGAAAGCAATATACCGCTGGTCATTTTCGATCGCGATTGTGAAGGAATTGAGGTCGATAAAGTGTTTGTCGATGAGTATAAAGGTGCTTTTCAGGCGGTTGAATACCTGATCAGTACCGGTTGCCGCCGCATTGCGCACATTGCCGGTCCGCCAATGCTCTCAACGGTAAAGCACCGGTTAAGTGCATACAAGGAAGCGCTTAAATTGCATGGCCTTCCTGTGAGGGACGAATATATTGTTGAAAGTGTTGGTTTTGCTCCCGAACATGGAATTGATCCCACAAAAAAGCTGCTGGCGCTGCCCAATCCGCCCGATGCTATTTTCACTATAAACGACGGGGTTGCTATTGGAGCCATGTATGTCATCAAAGAAGCAGGAATTATAATTCCCGATGAAATATCGGTCATTGGTTTCGACGACGACCCGCATTCCTGTTATTTTATGCCCTCCTTATCGACCGTGTGGCAACCTACCTATGAACTGGGTATGTTATCGGCCAGAATCCTTATGAAACGGGTGGAATCGAATAACGATCTGTCAAAAATCAGGGTGGAAAAACTCTTTCCTGAACTGATTATCCGAGGTTCCTCAAAGTAAATTTTCCGGAGTTTCAGCAATCAATTTTTTGTATGAGAATATCCTGTTTTATGCAAACCTTTGCATAAACATTTCCAATCTATTCTTGCAATTCTGTGTAAATAAAGGCTTAAATTTCGTCTTGTTACGTTTTTATAACCTGTTGATTTTACAGAAAATGCTTGTTTCTACAAAGGAAATATTTCGAAAAAGCTACGGACGGTACGGGGTTGCCGCCGTGAATGTTTGGTGCATGGAACAAATACATGGTTTGTTCAGTGCGGCACAAAAAGCGAATGCTCCGTTCATTGTTCAGACAACCCCGGTTGCCCGGAATTATGCCAATGCTGAAATGTTGTTGTCGATGATTTCGGCGGCTGCAAAAATATACCCCGATACGGTTTTTGCTGTCCATCTCGACCACGGAAATAAGGAACATGCTTTTGATTGCATTGAATCGGGTGGCTATAATTCGGTGATGATTGACGCCTCGCATGACCCATTTAACGTCAATGTGGCTTTAACTAAAGAAGTAGTAGCCAAAGCACATTCAAAAAATATTACTGTTGAAGCAGAATTGGGCGTTTTAAGCGGTGTTGAAGATGATATCTCCGTAGATGAAAAACTGAAAAAATATACACAACCATCCGAAGTTGAAGATTTTGTACGCCAAACCAATTGCGACAGTCTGGCCGTGGCAGTTGGCACCAGTCACGGTGCATATAAGTTTTCAGGAGAACAGGGCCTGCAATTTACTATTCTGAAGGAAATTCAGCGAAGATTGCCCGGTTTTCCCCTGGTTTTGCATGGCGGTTCTGCCGTAAATTTTGAAGAAATACAGCGGATAAACGCTGCCGGAGGGCAACTGGGTATCGATGCCCGCGGCGTATCGGGCGGAGAGTTGCAAAAAGCAATTGAATACGGGGTGTGTAAAATAAATATTGCAACGGACGCCCGCCTTATATGGGCTCGTGTGCATCGCGAATTTTTTAAGCTGTCGCCTGCCCAGTTCGACCCGATTATTCCGGGTAAAACATTTATGAATGCTTTTGAGGAATTCAACCTTGAAAAGTTTGAATTGCTGAAAGCGGTTGGAAAAGCCGGTAAATTAAAATAATTAAAACATGATTAGAGATAAAAAATATCCGCTTCTTGCCAAGTCCATTGCGGGTTTTGGCATTTATCAAAGTATTCTGAAAGAAGAAACCGGATGGCAGTTCCTGAATTTTCAGGCCCGTTTAATGAAACAGGGAGAAAAATGGATAGCCAACACCGGTGGAAATGAGTACGCAATTATTTTGCTGGGAGGCAATTATTCAGTAAAAACCGACAAGGGAAACTGGGAAACCGGAAACGGGCGAAAAGATGTTTTCAGCGGCATTGCCCATTCGTTATATCTCCCGCGAAATACTCAGTTTGAGCTGACTGCCGAAAGCGAAGTCCTTGATATTGCTTACGGTTGGTGCGAAACCGATGAAGACCATCCGGCCTGCTTCAAACGCCCGGAAGAGGCTGCAATTGAAATCCGTGGAGGCGACAATGCCACCCGCCAGATCAACAGTCTGGTGCAACCTGGTTTCGATTGCCACCGGTTGGTTTCCGTTGAAGTGTATACTCCTTCCGGAAACTGGAGTTCTTTTCCGGCGCATAAACATGATGCGCGCAAGGTGGATGCCAGCGGGAAAGTGCTTGAAGCCTGTCTGGAGGAGATCTATTTTTATAAAATTGACAAGCCGCAGGGATTTGCTATTCAGCAAATTTATAACGACAACCGGAGCCTTGATGAAATTGCCGTGGCCCGCGATAATGATGTGGTTTTGGTTCCGGAAGGCTATCATCCGGTAGTGGCCGGGCATGGGTACAATGTGTATTACCTCAATTTTTTAACCGGAAGCGACCAGTCGCTGGCCAACACCGACGACCCGGACCACAAATGGATTTATAATTCGTGGAAAGGACGCGATCCGCGGATTCCGATAGTAACTGCCGAAATGAACAATGAGATATGAGAAATGAGACGGGAAAACAGACTGGTTTCTTCATTCTTACGACTCTGTACGAACTGTTAATTACTGAAAAACCTAAAATATGAGCACACAGGAAAAAATTTACGATGTAATAACGTATGGAAGATCGTCCATCGATCTCTATTCGCAGGAAGTTGGAGCCCGTTTCGAAGATATTCCGGGGTTCCATGCATTTGTGGGTGGTTCGCCTTTAAATATTGCCGTTGGTTGCAGCAGGCTGGGGTTGAAAGCCTCATTGCTTTCCGGCGTTGGAAAAGATAAGGTGGGAGATTTTATCCTTAACTTTTTGAAAAATGAAAAGGTTTTTACTGAAAATGTGCGGGTAATCCCGGGAACAAGAAGTTCCGCAGTAATTCTCGGAATTGAACCTCCCGATCGTTTCCCGCTGGTGTATTACCGCGATAACTGCGCCGATTCGCAGATCAATATTGATCAGGTTTTAAATGCAGGAATCGAAAAATCAAGACTTTTGGAATTTTCCGGAACAGCGCTGAATATGGAACCGACCCGGAGCGCTGCTTTTCTGGCGGCAGAAATTGCCCGGAAGAACGCAATTCCGGTAGTATTTGACCTTGATTTTCGCGCTGACCAATGGCACGATATCCGGGCATTTGGGGTCACTGCACGGGCTTTTATGCGAAATGTAAACATTGTTTTGGGTACTGAAGAAGAAATACTGGCCGCCTATCTTTCCGATGAATCACAGTTGAGTATCAGTCATCAGCAAATATCGGCTCCGGAAATAAAAGGCGACATCAACGAAGCCATCAACGGGATTCTGCATCTGGGAGTTGATGCATTGATCGTGAAAACCGGGTCGCGCGGAGCGGTCGTTTATCTTCCCGATGGCGCCATTCAGAAGGTACCCGGATTTCCCGTTGAGGTCGTAAATGTTCTCGGGGCAGGCGATGCGTTTGCTGCCGGTTTTATTTATGGGTATCTTAAAAAATGGGATTTGTATAAATGCTGCCGGATGGGAAATGCCTGCGGGGCGCATGTGGTAACCCAACTGGGTTGTGCGAATTTCAATCCCTATGAAGCTGATATTTTGAAATTTATTGAATCAAGAGGAGGTTTCTGATTAATTGAATTCGAATCTTAAATCTAAAAATCTAACCAATCAATATGAAGACGAAAAAACTTACCGTTGCACAGGCTACTATTGAGTTTCTCAAAAATCAATATTCGGAACGGGATGGAATGGAACAATCCTTTTTTGCCGGATGTTTTGGAATTTTCGGTCATGGTAACCTGGCCGGTTTCGGACAGGCGCTTCAGCAGAATCCCGATTTCCGGTATTATCTGGTGCGTAACGAGCAGGCAGCGGTTCACACAGCAGTAGGTTATGCCAAAATGAAAAACAGGCTCTCTACTTTTGTCTGTACTTCATCCATAGGGCCGGGGGCAACCAATATGATTACTGCCGCGGCTGGGGCAACTATCAACCGGATTCCCGTTTTGCTGATGCCCGGCGATATTTTTGCAAAACGGATTGTCGCGCCGGTTTTACAGCAACTTGAATCGGCCTCTTCTCAGGATTTTTCAGTAAACGAATGTTTTAAACCCGTTTCAAAATACTGGGACCGCATCAATCGTCCGGAACAGTTGATTACAGCGCTTCCGGAGGTGATGCGTGTTTTAACATCACCTGCCGACACGGGTGCTGTGACGCTTTGTGTGCCGCAGGATGTTCAGACCGAAGCGTTTAACTTCCCTGTTGAGCTGTTTGAAAAACGGGTTTGGCATGTGGCTCGCCCGCGTCCCGATGTAAATGCGTTGCTGCGGGCGGTTGAATGGATTCGTTCGGCACAAAAGCCGATGATCGTTGCCGGTGGCGGGGTAATATACAGTGAAGCGGAAAATGCGCTTGCAACTTTTGTTCATCAAACGGGAATTCCGGTTGGAGAAACATTTGCAGGAAAAGGTTCGTTGCCCTACAACGATCCGCATAATCTTGGTGCAACCGGTGCAACCGGAACGGAAGGAGCAAATGCAATCAGCACCGAAGCAGATTTGGTTATCGGAATTGGCACCCGGTACAGCGATTTTACAACGGCTTCAAAAACTGCTTTTCAGAATAAAAATGTCCGGTTCATCAATATTAATATCACTGAATTTGATGCGCATAAACACAGCGCGCTTGCGTTGACCGGCGATGCAAAAGTGATTCTGGAAGAACTCACCGAAAAACTGGCATCATACAAGGTTGATGAAGCGTACCGGAAACGGGTGGCTGATTACAACAAAAGCTGGGATGAGAAAGTGGAGTTGGCGTATCGTGCTGAAAACACCGCCATTCCCAGTCAGGCAGAAGTGATTGGCGCGGTAAATACTTTTTCCCGGCCCGAAGATGTTGTTCTTTGCGCATCGGGCAGCGCTCCCGGCGATTTGCACAAACTCTGGCGAACCCGGAACTCAAAGGGGTTTCATCTGGAATACGGCTATTCGTGTATGGGTTACGAAATTTCCGGCGGACTGGGTGCAAAAATGGCTTGTCCCGACCGCGAAATCTATGTCGTTCTGGGTGACGGAGGTTATTTAATGATGCCTTCTGAGATTATTACGTCATTGCAGGAACGGTATAAAATCACCATTATCCTGATTGACAACAACGGGTTTGCCAGTATCGGCGGACTTTCAAAATCAATCGGAAGCGAAGGCTGGGGTACAAAATATTCGTATAGAAATGAGAAAACGGGAAAACTCGAAGGAGAGAATTTGCCGGTTGATTTGGCCATGAATGCACAAAGCCTCGGGGCAAAAGTTTATAAAACCACGGATATTGCTTCGTTTAACGAGGCTTTGGTAAAAGCCAAAAAGGAAGACCGGACCACGGTCATTTACATCAAAACTGTTCCTGAACGAAAAATGGCAGGGTACGGGCATGCCTGGTGGGATGTGCCAATTGCCGAGGTTTCAGAATCAGAATCTGTGCAAAAGGCTCGTGAGAACTATGATGTTCAGAAGAAAAAACAACGGTGGTTTTTATAATTTTCTAATTCTAAACAGTTGATAATTATCGCTAACATAAATTTAAAACGATGCTAACAGTTCTGTCATTTATCGGTTTTACTCTTTTTGTAGCCCTTTACTCATGGTATAAGATGAGAAAAGACCAAATGAATTCATCCGACGACTATTTTTTGGGAGGCAGAAGTTTGTCGGGCATCGTAATTGCAGCTTCTATGCTGATGACAAACATTTCAACCGAGCATCTTATCGGGATGAACGGTTCATCTTACAAAAACGGTTTTATTATCATAGCCTGGGAAGTAACATCCGCCCTGGCACTGGTTGTTGCCGCGTTGTACTTTATTCCGAAATACCTGCGTATGGGATTGACTACTATTCCCGAATACCTTGAAAAACGTTTCGATGGCGTTACGCGCAGTCTCATTGCGTTGTTCCTTGTGGTTTCGTTTGTGGTTACCCTATTGCCAATTGTGTTATACACAGGAGCTATAAATCTCGAAAGCATTTTTAATATTTCCGAAGTACTGGGTGTTACTAAATCTGAAGGATTGTGGATTACTGTAGTTGCGATAGGTGTTATCGGATCACTGTATGCCATTTCCGGCGGGTTAAAAGCAGTTTCGATTTCAGATTTGATCATGGGATACGGACTGATGATCGGTGGACTGATGATCCCGGTTTTTGCCCTGTACAGTATTGGTGAAGGAAGTGTGTTTGACGGACTGGTAAAAGTATATAAAAGCGCTCCGCAAAAATTCAATGTGATTGGGGCCAAAGATTCGGTAATGCCTTTTGGTGTGTTATTTACCGGGTTAATCATCAACCAGCTCTATTTCTGGGGAATGAACCAGACTATCATCCAACGGGCCCTGGGTGCAAAAAACCTGAAGGAGGCCCAGAAAGGACTGCTTTTTACCGGTGTTCTTAAAATATTAGTGCCCCTTGTTATTGTTTTGCCCGGTGTTATCGGATTTTATTATTTCGGCGATTCGATGTACGCGAACCAGGATTACGTTTATCCGGCTCTTATTAAAAAAGTACTGCCGGTTAGTTTGGTTGGACTTTTTGCCGCAGTTGTGATGGGGGCAGTATTAAGTACCTTTAACGCTGTGCTTAACAGCGCAGCTACTATCTTCAGCATCGATGTTTACAAAAGATTGCTAAAAAAAGATGCATCGGAAAAACGACTGGTTTGGGTTGGAAGGGCTACATCAACCACTCTGGCAGTTTTTGCCATTTTATCGGCCCCATTAGTGGCTAATGCCCCCGAAGGTTTATACCAGTTGCTTCAGCAGTTGAATGGGATTTTCTTTATTCCCATTGCATCCATTATGATAGCTGGTTTTTTTATCAAAAACATCTCAGCAGCCGGTGCCAAGGCAGCCTTGTTCTTCGGGTTGGTGTTCTACATCTCAGCTACATTTATTTTGAAGGTCAATATCCATTTTATCCATGTCTGGGGAATTGAGTTTGTTTTGAACATGATCATCATGTTTGTCATGTCGTATTTCTATCCGCGAACAACATTTAACGACAAAGCCGATGCTTTAAAAGTAGATATGCATGGCTGGAAATATGCATATCACTTATCTGCAGTTCTTGTGGTTGTAACCATTGTCATTTATATCGTGTTGGGACATCAGTAAAAAATGAAAAATGAAAATTATTATGATTTGGAAATTCTGTTTTATTACCCCTAAATCCCCTGAAGGGGACTTTCTTCTCTCCCCTTTAGGGGCCGGGGGTTTAAAAAATGTAACAAATTTTGAACTATTAATATAAAGTCACTATAATGGAAATTTTAAAAAATTATATCAACGGAAGCTGGACAGAAAGCAGGGAACAACAAACAGCAAATGTTGTCAATCCTGCCAATCAGGAGGTGCTTGCAAAAGTTCCGTATGGTGAGAAAACTGTTTTTGATGTTGCTTCAGCAGTTTCTTTTGCTGTCGAAGCTCTGAAAGAATGGCGCGATACTCCGGTAATGAAACGCGTTCAGCCGCTTTATAAACTGAAACAGTTGCTCGAAGAAAATATCGATGAAATAGCACGGCTAATTACTTTGGAGTGCGGAAAAAGTTTTGCCGAGTCGAAAGCCGAAATGCAGCGGGCCATTGAAAATGTTGAGACGGCCTGCGGAACGCCAATGCTCATTCAAAGTGAATTTTCAGAAAATGTGGCAACCGGGATCGACGAATTTATGATTCGTCAGCCTGTTGGCGTTTGCGTTTGTATTTCTCCCTTTAATTTCCCGGGAATGATCCCGTTCTGGTTTTTGCCATACGCCATTGCCTGTGGAAACAGTTTTATTGTGAAGCCTTCAGAAAAAGTGCCGTTAACCATGATGAAGGTTTTTGAGCTGATCGATCAGCTTGATTTGCCAAAAGGTCTGATAAATCTTGTTCACGGAGGTAAAGCCAGTGTTGATGCGTTGCTTGATCACCCGGATGTAAAAGCGATCAGTTTTGTTGGCTCGACCAATGTTGCCCGGTATATTTATCAGCGCGGAGCCGCCAACGGAAAACGTGTCCAAGCGCAGGGTGGCGCTAAAAACCCTGTGATTGTCATGCCTGATGCCGATATTGATATGACTGCCCGGATTATTGCCGACAGCGTATACGGATGTGCCGGTCAACGGTGCCTTGCCGCTTCGAATATTATTACGGTTGGCGATCATGACGGCTTTATAAAAGAAGCGCTGGCAGAAGCCGCAAAAAGCAAAACCACCGGGTTCGGACTGGATGCAGGAATTGAGATGGGGCCGGTAATTAGCCCGGAAAGCAAAATACGTATTGAAAACTTGATTGCACAAGGAGTCAGCGAAGGTGCAAACCTGTTGCTGGATGGCCGAAATGCGAAGATTAGCGGATACGAAGCCGGAAACTTTATAAAACCTACTATTCTTGAAAATGTAGCACTGGACGGAGAAGTTGTCAAAACCGAAATATTTGGCCCGGTAATGAGCCTGTTGCCAATGGATTCAATTGATCAGGCCATCGATTTTGTGAACAACAATGCCTACGGAAATATGGCCTGCCTGTTTACGTCCAGCGGATTAAATGCCCGCACATTCAGAAACAGGGCAAATGCCGGTAATATCGGAATCAATATTGGTGTTGCTGCGCCCATGGCACAATTCCCTTTCAGCGGATGGAACAACAGCTTTTTTGGCGATCTGCACGGGCAGGGGAGACATGGCATCGAATTTTTTACACAAACAAAAGTGGTAATCGAACGCTGGCCCAAAGAATGGTTGCGTAAGTTTTAACGTATACAACAATGCATCCGAAAAAATAACATTTAAAACCATCAATTGAAAATGATAAAAATAGCAAATGCGCCCTGTTCGTGGGGCGCCCTTGAATTTGAACTGGAAGGAAAGTCGCTGGGTTATCAGCAGGTCCTTTCCGAAATGGTTGAAACCGGATATGCCGGTACGGAACTGGGAGACTGGGGATTCATGCCTTCCAATCCGGTCGGATTGAAAAAAGCTCTGGATGAAAAGAATCTGCAACTGCTGGGAGCTTTTGTCCCGGTTGCCCTTGCAAAGGAAGAAGCCCACGTTGCCGGAGTTGAACTGGCTCTGAAAACCGCGGGTTTGATGTTTGATGCGGGCTATACAGATGCGTTTATTGTTTTGGCTGATGAAAATGGTTCTGTTGAAGAACGTACGAAAAATGCAGGCCGCATTACTCCTGAAATGGGGTTGTCTGAGAGCCAGTGGAAAGTATTTGCAAAAGGAGCTGAAAAAGTGGCCAAAGCCGTAAAAGATAAATTTGGAATGCGCACGGTGTTCCATCATCATTGCGGAGGTTATGTTGAAACACCGCAGGAAGTGGCTAAATTAATGGAACTTACCGACCCGAATCTTTTGGGTTTGTGCCTTGATATGGGACACTATGCGTTTGGTGGCGGAAATCCTGTCGAAGCCCTGAAAAAATATTACAACCGTATCTGGCATGTTCATTTCAAAGATTTCGATCCGAAAGTAGGTCAGGATGCGGTAGCTCAAAAATACGACTACTTTAAATCAGTGGAAAAAGGTGTTTTCTGTGAACTTGGAAAAGGCTGTGTCGATTTTAGTGCCATCGTAAAAATTTTGAATGAAAACAGCTACAATGGCTGGATTGTGGTTGAGCAGGATGTACTTCCGGGAATGGGATCACCAAAAAAATGCGCTGCCAATAACCGGCAGTATATTAAATCGCTTGGATTGTAATCAATTATAAATACACTCAAAATGAAGAAAATTAATGTAGCAGTGGCCGGTTTAGGCCGGATTGGAAAAATACATCTGAAAAATTTGTGCCGCAACTTTCCTGAAATAAAGGTTGTCGCCACAATGGATGTTTTTGATGAATCGAAAGCAATTGCCGACGAATTTAACGTTCCGGTTTTTGTGAAAACGTTTGACGAATTGCTTACTGTCGACGGTGTGGACGCAGTGGTTATTTGTTCGCCCACCGATACCCATGCCGATTATGTAGTAAAAGCTGCCAGGGCAGGAAAACAAATCTTTTGCGAAAAACCGCTCGACCTCTCTCTCGACCGGGTTAATGAAGTGTTGGAGATCGTAAAGAAAAGCGGCGTGAAACTGATGCTTGGCTTCAACCGCCGTTTCGATCCGGAATTTAAACGAATCAGGCAACTGGTTGTAAGTGGCGCCATAGGCGAAGTTCGGATTGTGAAAATCACCAGCCGCGACCCGGGGCCGCCACCTGTTTCGTATATTAAGGTTTCAGGCGGAATGTTTCTCGATATGACCATCCATGATTTTGACATGGCTCGTTATATTTCAGGAAAACAGGTAAAAGAAGTATTTGCAAAAGGCACTGTAATGGTCGATCCGGAGATCGGGAAAGCCGGAGATATTGACACTGCCGTTATAACACTTACTTTTGAAGATGATACAATGGCCATTATCGATAACTGCCGGGAAGCAGTGTATGGTTACGACCAGCGGCTCGAAGCTTTTGGCAGCAAAGGAATGGCTCAGGCAGAAAATGAGTTCCCGAACAATCATAAATTGTACACGAAGGATGGCGTTTCGGGCGACTTGCCTTTGTACTTTTTCCTTGAAAGATACAATGCTTCCTACAATGCGGAAATCCGGGAATTTATTAATGCACTGATTTCCGGAGGCGATATGCCTGTTGATGGAAACGATGGATTGCATTCCATTGTAATTGGTCTGGCAGCCAAAAAATCGCTTGCCGAAGGTCGGCCGGTATTGATTAAAGAAATACTGAAATAGGCTGAAACAGAAACTTAATTTGAATATCGAAAATGGGGCTGTCCAAAAAGCCTAGGATCGAGTCATCCCGAACTTGTTTCGGGATCTCATCGTTCTTATAATCAGACCCTGAAATACCCCGATACTTCGGGGCAGGGTGACGCGAATTGCGGATTTTGGGATTTTTATGCAGCCTCATTTTTTTCTGATTTGCCTAAATTTTCTCCATTGTTTCGGACGGAAGCCATCCCTGGTTTCCGTCGGCCAGGCGAATTTCGTACCAGTTCCCCAACTGATCGATAATCTGCACCTTCAATCCTTCATGAATCAGGAAAATATTGGTTCCGCCTTCCGAAGGTGAACTTTTTACGGTAGCACTGGGGTGTGTGATAATGGCAAAGTTGTGATTTACAAGCCTGTTTTTCTGCTTGTTGGCAAATACAAAGGTAGTGATGGAACCAGCCAAAAAAACAATACCCAGCCAGAAACCCAGACGGCGAAGACTGCCGTTTGGTGAAAAAACATACAACCCGAGCAGTAGTAAAAGCGCGATAAAACATACAATGCTGTACGTTGCCCAACTGTCGGTTGCTTTCGATTTAATGAGATTGTTCCACCAGCGAACGAAGAATACCTGGGGAATGGCTTCTATGGCATCAACCACATGCTGGTTGGCCAGTTCAAGGTTGAATTGAATGTCGGCATCGTCGGGCGATAACAGTTTGGCACGTTCGTAATTCAGAATGGCCGGGGTCATTTTGCCTGTTTTGTAATACGCATTTCCCAGGTTGAAATACAATCCGGCCGATTCAACACCGGTTCCCAGTAACTCTTCGTAGGCGGCAATGGCATCGTTGTATTTTTGATCAGTATAAAACTGGTTGCCCTTTTCAAACAGCGAATTTTGTGCATTTAACTGAAATACAAACAGCAGGGCCAATAGGATATAAAGTATTTTCTTCATCGTTTTGCTTATTTGATTTGTTTTTCCAGTTTACCCATTACCGAAGCCGCCCGGTCGTATACATCCTGAATGGTTCCGGAGAAGGCGCTGGGTGCATAACGGGCAAATTCGCAATCATCAATAATCCGGATAAATTCCTCAATAGTTTCCTGTTGTACTTGCCGCGAGAGCAGGGTAGAGGAAGCATTGTCGCGGTTCAGGTCGGCAACCGGAATCGCCAGTTTGTCGCTCAGGTAACCCCAGAATGCTTTTAATACCGATTCGTAGAATTCTTCTGCTTTGTTATTTTTCAGGAACGAAGCTGCTTCTTTCAGTCGCTTGCGGGCTACTTTGTTGGCTTGCTTGTTACGCATCAGGGCGAGGTTTGCATTTTCGCGGGCTTTCTTTCTGTAAACAAAATAAACGGCAGCAAATAGAAGTATCCCAATCAGATAAACCAGATAAAATCCGGTTGTTCCGAAGAAAGTGTGTCCTTTTATCGTGAGTTTTTGCTGATTTTGTTTGATAAAACGAATGTCCTTGCCAATGAACCTGACATCTTCTTTTGAAATGGAGCTCATCACCGTTGCATTTTGGTCATCATCGCCCTTTTCAACGTGAATGTTGAATGGACCGGCTGAACGGGTTTCGTACTTCTGACTTGCCGTGTTGAAATAGCTGAATACAACTGCCGGTATGGTATATTCTCCTGCATATCGCGGGATGAAAAGATATTCGAAGGTTTTACTTCCACTCAACCCGTTATCGCTGGCATTGACCCGGTCTGATGTTTTCGGGTCATACTTTTCGAAGTCGGTCGGAAATTCAACTTTAGGCGCTTCTATCAGTTTCAGGTTGCCGGTGCCGGTAACCGTAATTTTAAGTGTTGCGGCCTCGTTCGATCTCAATTTTTCCTTGTCGATATCAGCCGTATAGTTAAACGACCCCACAGCTCCGTAGAAACTGGCAGGAGCAGGAGGTAAATCTTTTACTTTAATATAAACAGGGGTGCTGGTAACCCTCGCTTCCACATTCCGGTAATTATCAAAGAAATCGTCGAAGAAACTGCGCTGCTGGCGGATACGTTGCTGTACAATACAGGTAATTTCAAACGGATCGATCTTGATAGTTCCGGTCTGCTGCGGAAAAAGAATGGTCTTTTTCATGACGCCGACCTGGTAAATTTTATTGTCGTATACCTCGCGGGCAAACGAAATCTGGTTTGGAACTTCAATATCCTGTGTCCAGAACCCCTCGTACGACGGCAATTTTACATCGTTAAAACCACGCACCGGCACATTGGGACTGACATATAACTTCACCGTTGCAATGATCTGTTCCCCTTTGAACACATTATTTCGGGTAATATCGACTTTTACAAACAAATCATCTTTACTAATATCAGCGCTGACATTTTCCTGTTGCTGGCTTTGCTGATTTTGTTGTCCTTGCTGACTGCCTCCCTGCGGGGCTGCCTGACCTTGTTGCCCTTTTACAACCTGAATTTCCAGCGAATTGGATTGGAAAACTTTTCCGTTCACATTGATGCTGGCCGGACGAATGGTAAAAGTCCCCTCGGCTTTGGCCCGCAAAACATAAATGTATGAAAAGCTCACCGACTGGGTGGTCCTTCCGTTAATCATCTGAAAACTTGAACTCTGGGAAGTGGATGGTCCCATGAGTATTTCAAAGTTCGATAAATCGGGAAGTTGCAGGTCAGAGCCACTATCGTTAAGCGTAAAACTCAGCCTGAATTGTTCCCCTGATCGCACAACGTTGGGGGCCGACATCGTAAATTGTGTGCTTTCTGCAAAGCTGCCTGCCGTTGTCAGTGCAAATGCCAGTAATAATATTATTTTTCTGATCATATCTCGTTTTTCGTTCAAGGCTTTCAAAATTACAATTTTCAAGATTCAAATTCTAAAAAACAAAACCCAAATTTAGCAGCCGGTCTCATGCAGACCTGATGTAGAGTTGTACCAAAATCTCCTCCCCTTTGGGGAGGCCGGGTGGGGCTGCTACCAGTCTTTCTCCGTTTTTCGGCTCTGCGCTTTTTCTGCCTGCACTTTCTTTACTTTTTCCTGAATATCTTTTTCGTTGTTTTGCAAGGCCTGCAATAACCGTTCCGCATTCTCTTTCGAAATTTTGCTTTGCTGTGGTTGTTGCTGTTGATTCTGCTTGTCCTTGTTCTGATCTTTATTTTGATCCTGTTTATCTTTATTCTGATCGTCTTTATTTTGGTTCTGATCCTTGTTTTGATCTTTATTCTCCTTGTCCTTATTTTTCTGTTGTTCCTGCTGTTTTTTCTTCATGTTCATGGCATACAACAGATTGTATTTGGTTTCCAGATCATCGGGGTTTTTACGCAGCGCATCTTTATACGCTTCAATACTTTCATCCAGCTTGTTTTGCATCAGCAGTGAATTGCCCATGTTGTGCAAAGCCCGGCTTTTCTCCACTTTGTCGGTACTTTTGTCAGCAATTTGTCCGAATTTGGCTGCTGATTCTTCAAATTTCATCTGTTTGTAAAGCGCATCACCAAGATTAAAATCCCATTTCAGATCATCGGGGCGTTTATCGAGGGCTTTGCGGTAGGCCGTTTCAGCCTGACTGTACATGGTTGTGTCGAGTTTCGTTGTGTCGGCCAGCGCTTTTTCGTAATAACGGTTGCCTTCGCGTACAAATTTGCGTTCGTTTTGCGCAAATATAAATTGCGAAACCGAAATAAGTAAAGTCAATATTATAAATGTAATCCGCGTCATTTCTTTCTTTTTTGGTCTTCTGAAATTATTTTCCAAACAACTTAAAATTCTTCAAATATTTGTTCTTCCGCTCCAGAATCATGAATTCAATAAAAATCAGAAACAAACCGAGAGCTATGAAATACTGGAACTGATCATTGTAATCGGAATAAACCCGCGATTCCATTTCCGAAGTTTCCATTTTATTGATCTCGTTAAAAAGAGTACTCAACCCGATCTGTGCATTGTTTGCACGAACATAAATCCCTTTCCCGGCAGCCGCAATTTGCTGAAGCATGGGTTCGTCCAGCTTGGTAACCACCACATTGCCATCTTTGTCGGTACGGTAGTCTTTTTGTCCGTTACGAAATACCGGTATCGGCCCTCCCTGTGGAAGTCCCATTCCGATGGTATGAACGACAATCCCGTTCTCAGCAGCAGTAGTAGCAGCGCCAATGGCATCGTCTTCATGGTTTTCTCCGTCGGTAATGATGATCATTGCCTTGCTTCCTTCAAACTGAGGACTGAATGAGCGCATGCCCAGTTCAATGGCAGCGCCGATAGCTGTTCCCTGTGTCGGCACAATTTCCGTGCTAACCGATTCGAGAAACAATTTTGCCGATGGATAATCGGTGGTGATAGGGAGCTGCGTATATGCTTGCCCGGCAAATACAATCAGTCCTATTTTATCGTTGTTAAGCCGGTCGACCAATTGAGAAATAGCCCGTTTGGCACGTTCCAGACGGTTGGGCTGGATGTCCTCGGCCATCATACTGTTCGACACGTCGAGGGCGATCAACAATTCAATGCCTTCGCGTTTCTCTGTTTTCAGCTTCGAGCCAAATTGGGGCCTGGCAAGCCCGAAAATAATGGAAGCCAGAGCAATCATCAGGATAATGAATTTTACTACCGGTCTCGAATTACTGGCGTTGGGCATCAGGATGGCCAGCATTTCGTTTTGGGCGAAACGGGCCAATGCTTTTTTGCGGACGAGACGGGCAATCACAAAAAAGAAGGTAAGCACCGGTATGATCAGTAGTGCGTACATCCATTGTGGTTGTGCTATTCTGAATAGTTCCATGATTTTCGTTTTTAAGGAATGTTTCTAAAAATGGTTGTTTTCAGGAAAATTCCCATGATCAGCAAAATAATTGCAAGAATTGCGTAACGTTCGAATTCTTCTTCTTTCTTGCTGTATTCCTTTACTTCAATTTTCGATTTTTCCAGCTTATCAATTTCCTGGTAAATCTCTACCAGCTTGTTATTATTGGTTGCCCTGAAATATTGTCCATCCGTGATGTCGGCAATTTTCTGAAGGGTTTCTTCATCAATTTTGACTTCCACATCGCGAATCTGTGTCTGAATGCCGAAGGGCGTTTGTACCTGCATCGGGTAGGGGGCTGTGCCAATGGTTCCCACGCCAACAGTGTACACCCTGATGCCAAACGTTTTTGCCAGCTCGGCAGCGGTTACCGGGGCAATCTCGCCGCGGTTATTTTCCCCGTCAGTCAACAGGATGACCACCCGGCTGATGGCGGTGCTCTCTTTCAGGCGTGACACAGCCGTTGCCAGTCCGTTGCCTATTGCAGTGCCATCTTCAATCATTCCGCTTTCAATATCGTTGAAAAGGTTTATCAGCACGGCATGATCGGTAGTCAGCGGGCATTGCGTAAAACTTTCACCTGAAAAAACAACCAGCCCCATTTTATCGTTATGGCGGCCCGATATAAATTCGGTGGCCACATTTTTTGCGGCACCCAACCGGTCGGGCTGAAAATCGCGGGCCAGCATCGAACTGGAAATATCGAGTGCAATAACAATATCAATTCCTTCAGTGGTCACATTTTGCCAGTTATTCGACGATTGCGGACGCGCCAGCACCACAATGAGCAGGGAAATTACCATCAACTGAATGATGAACAGCAGGTGACGGAAATAATGCTTCCAGCTTTGCGTCATTTTGGCAAAACCCATGGTCGATGAAAACTGGATACTGGCCCCGGATTTTTTCTGCCGGAGAATGTACCATGCAATCATGGGCAAAAGCACCATGAACAGGTAGAAAAATTCCGGATTTTTAAATGTTATATGGCTCATTTTGCTATTATTTCAATTCGATGTTAGCGGTTCGGGCTTTTATTTCCCTGTAAATTATCTCTTTCGTTTGTAATACAGTTGTGTTAGTCCTGTGTCAAATGTTTTTGAATTAACAAGTTCAAGCTGTTGTTCAGGTCGGCCGTCTTTAAAAAGCCTTGTCCCATCACCAATTAAAACAGGAATAATTGAGATAGTCAACTCGTCAATCAGGTCACTTCTCAAAAGTTCATTCACTATTTCTGCACCACCGTCACAATAAATGTCTTTTCCGTTTTCGCTTTTTAGTTTATGTACTAAGTCGATTAGGTCTCCGGTGTAGAACTTTATTTTTCCAACATTTTGTTTTTCTGTTCTTGTGACCACATACACGTCTCTTTCCCCGTTATCGTAATGAGAAGCACCTATTTCTCTAAGAACATAATCGTATGTTTTTCTACCTATAATTATTGTGTCAATATTTGCTGTAAATTCAGTATAACCATAGTCTTCATTTTCTTTTTCCACTAGTTTTAAAAAACTCAGGTCGTCATTCGGTTTTGCAATGTAACCATCCAAACTAGTCGCTATAAAAAGTGATAATTTTCGCATTGTTCTTTCTTCGTTATTGTCTGTTTTGTTTAACGGTGTTGTTTTTGCCTGACTGCCAACTCATTTTACTTCTACATCTTCTCCTTCGCGGTCGTCTACCTTTGATTCTTCAGGTCTTTGTACTTCCTCTTTCTTCGTTTGGTTCACAAAGAAATACGCATTAATGAGCGACAGATTGTTATCATCGGGCAACGGCTGATATTTGGCAAATTTTACCAAATCGGAGAGCTGTAGAATCTGGTTCAACTGTTCCAGCGATTTTTCACCGATCAGGTCTCTTCTGAATTTAAAGGAAGCCAGTGTCTCGTCGCTGGTTTGCTCCATCGCAGGAATGTCGAACCGGTCTTCGATATACATCCGGAGAGTATCTGATACTTCGCTGTAATATTGTTTGATCTTATCATGTTGCCATATTTTCTCTTCCTTGATGCGGTCGAGTTCGCGTAAAGCAATCACGTGGGCCGGTTCTTTGGGTTTTTCAGGTCTGCCGAATAGCGGCTTGTTTCTTTTCTTCCGTTGCAGATAATAGAAAATGAAGAAAATGATGGCAGCAATCAGTATTACGCCTAATATATAGGGAGTTACTTCTTTTAAAGTAACCGGTGCAGCG
Organism: Prolixibacteraceae bacterium; assembly: GCA_003506435.1. Lineage (GTDB taxonomy): Bacteria > Bacteroidota > Bacteroidia > Bacteroidales > Prolixibacteraceae > GWE2-42-39. The sequence goes on along the minus strand of DOAQ01000046.1, from coordinate 54,361 downwards.
TAAGGCTTTTTAATATCAACAGGTCCTTTCGTTGTATCGAGCTGCATTCCGTGAACTTCAAGCGCCAGTGGTTTTGTGTATATTGAATCGCTCACTCCATCGTGTTTCAGCAGGAAACGAAACTGCGGAACGATTTGTACGCCGGTATCAAAAGAAGTGATTGTAAAATTCTGTATGATTTTGATTTGTTCTGCATCGCTCAGTTTGAACGTGTCGAGCGGCGAACGTTCGATTACTTCGATAGCCGATGTAATGGAATCGCTGATTTGAGGAAACTGTATTTTTGCGTTTTTGGGCTGTTCAATTTCCAGGTACAGTTTCACTTGGTCGCCAATCAGAATCCTTGTCGAATCGAGGCTGGCTGTGGCTTTTATTTTACTGGTCTGGGCCATTCCCGTGCCCGATAAAACAATAGTCAGAAGCGCTATCAGTATGGTTCGTTTCATTAGATTATTCTCTCTTTTTAAATAAACTTATCAGCGATCTCACGTAATCTTCGTTGGTATTGATGTTCACGTAATCGACCCCCGATTTTTTAAACTGGGTGTCGAGTTTTCCCGACAAGTTAGTCCACCATTCTTTATATGCTTTTTGTGTACCGGGGTTCGAACTGTCAACCCATATATAATTGCCGGTTTCCGCGTCTTTTAACTTGATCATGCCAATGGGGGGCAGCTCGGTTTCGCGCTCGTCATAGATGCGAAGGGCCACCATGTCGTGTCTGTTATTGGCAATCGACAGGGCATTCTCGAACTCTTTTTCATTCTGGATGAAGTCGGAAATTACGAAAGCCGTACAGCGCTTTTTGATGGCGTTGGTAAGGTAACGGATGGCCCCGGTAATGTTGGTGCCCCGTTCCTGCGGTTCGAAGTCGATCAGTTCGCGGATGATGCGCAATATATGGCTGCGGCCTTTTTTCGGCGGAATGAACTTTTCAATTTTCTCGGAAAAGAAGATCACCCCGATTTTATCGTTGTTCTGAATGGCTGAGAATGCAAGTATGGCCGCTATTTCGGTGATCACGTTTTTCTTCAGCTTGTCGAACGAACCGAACTCGCGCGAACCGCTCACGTCGATCAGCAGCATCACGGTCAGTTCCCTTTCTTCCTCGAAAACTTTGATGAATGGCTTGTTGTAACGGGCTGTTACGTTCCAGTCGATACTGCGTATGTCGTCGCCGTACTGGTATTCACGCACTTCGCTAAAAGCCATCCCGCGCCCTTTAAACGCACTGTGGTATTCGCCGGCAAAAATATTGCGGCTCAATCCACGCGTTTTGATCTCAATCCTGCGTACCCGTTTTAATAGTTCTGTATGTTCCACTGTTCAAGTAAAAAGTAAAAAGTCATAAGTCAAAAGAAATAAGAACATGAATTTTCTCCGGATTCTCCCCCTTGGGGGGAGTTAGAGGGGGCCTTTTCTCTATGGAACTTCCACTGTATTTAAAATCTCTGTGATAATTTCTTCCGAAGTAATATTGTTTGCTTCCGCTTCGTAACTCAGGCCGATACGGTGGCGCATCACATCGGGGCATACGGCGCGCACATCTTCAGGGATCACATATCCGCGGCGTTTGATAAACGCGTATGCTTTGGCGGCCTGCGCCAGGCTAATGCTTGCACGGGGCGAACCTCCGTACGAAATCATATCGGCAAATTTATCGAGCTTGTATTCTTTTGGTTCGCGGGTGGCAAATACGATGTCAACAATGTATTTCTGGATTTTTTCGTCCATATAAACATCTTTCACCACGTTACGCGCCTTGATAATATCTTCGGGTTTCAGAACCGTTGATGCCTGTGGAAATTCTTTCAGCAGGTTTTGCTGAATGATGAGCCTTTCTTCCTCTTTCTTCGGATAGTTGATCACCACTTTCAGCATGAAACGGTCGACCTGCGCTTCGGGAAGCGGGTAGGTACCTTCCTGCTCAATTGGGTTCTGGGTTGCCATCACCAGGAATGGTTCCTGCAGTTTGTACGTTTCTTCGCCGATAGTCACCTGGCGTTCCTGCATGGCTTCGAGCAATGCCGACTGCACTTTTGCGGGTGCGCGGTTGATTTCGTCGGCCAGCACGAAATTGGTGAAGATAGGCCCTTTTTTAATTATAAATTCTTCCTTTTTCTGACTGTAAATCAGCGTACCTATCAAGTCGGCCGGTAACAGGTCGGGGGTAAATTGAATACGGGCAAACTTCGTATCGATGGTTTTTGCCAGAGCGGTGATCGCCAGCGTTTTTGCCAGTCCGGGAACTCCTTCCAGCAGGATGTGCCCGCCCGACAACAGGCCGATCAGCAAACTTTCAACCAGATGTTTCTGTCCAACAATTACTTTGCCCATTTCCATGTTGATGATGTCAACAAAGGCGCTCTCTTTTTGAATTCTTTCGTTTAACTCACGAATGTCAACAGCTTGATTCATATTTCCTTTTTATTATATATTTTCTGAATTTTTTTCGAAGCACGAATTTAAGCCGCTAAGCTACAAAAAAGGATAAAAAATCGTTAAATATTGTTAAGCTATTTTTAGATCCGTTGTTCGATATCCAATAATTAAAAATTGTTGATAATAGAAATGATACATCTGGATATTATTGAATGGTTGAATTGCTAAATGGTTGAATGGTTATACTGGATTTTTGAGTTTTTCTGTGACTTTGACTGCGACTGACTAATGTAACTGCGACTGCAAACTGGAATTTGGAAACTCATTTCTGTCGATTTTTCCTACTTTTGCTGAAAATTCATGTTTTGGCACAACGATATTTTATAGAACTGGCATACAACGGCACCCGTTTTCACGGCTGGCAGGTACAGCCCAATGCCCCGAGTGTTCAGGAACATCTGGAAAAGGCTTTGTCTGCAATATGTCGTGAAGAAATATCGGTAACCGGTGCCGGACGTACCGATACCGGGGTTCACGCCCGCTTTTTTGTGGCCCATTTCGATTCCGAAATGCCGGATGATCCGGATTTTACCCGGAAACTGAACGGTTTCCTGAACCACGATATCGTTATTTTCAGGGTTTACAAAGTAAAGCCGGATGCACATGCCCGTTTTGATGCCATATCGCGAAGCTACCGGTATTATATTACCCGGATAAAAGACCCCTTCGCACAGGAAACGGCGTGGTATTTTAAATATCCGCTGGATGTAGAGAAGATGAACGAGGCCTGCAAAATTTTGTTCGAATACAGCGATTTTACGAGCTTCAGCAAGCTGCATACCGATGTAAAAACCAACAACTGTAAGATATTTCAGGCAGAATGGCAAGAACAGGGAAATCAACTGGTTTTTGTTATCAAAGCCGACCGCTTTTTGCGGAACATGGTGCGGGCTATTGTCGGTACGCTGATTGAAGTGGGACAGGGTAAAATTTCGCTGGACGATTTCCGGCAGGTTATTGAGTTGAAAAACCGGGGTGCTGCCGGGGTTTCGGTCCCGGCCCATGGACTTTTCCTCGTTGGAATAGAATATCCTGAAGATCTGCTGATCGAACGGGTTTGATTCATCCGATATTACTTCTGCCACGGAATATTTCCTGTTTCCCGGATATGTTGTGATAAGCGATACAGTAAGTCTTTATAATACTGTGAGTTCTGATCAAGCGGGATATATTCCTTCGGATCGGTGTCAAGATTGAACAACTGAAATGGCTCGAACGGTGTATTTTGCAACAGTTTGTATTGTCCCAGCCGGGCAGCATAATAACAAAGTCCGCCATAGGAGCCGCCTTCGCGCCGCATCCAGTATACCACGCGGTTGTCGGTAACCTGCGGGCGGCCTTCGAGGGTTGGCCGCAGACTAATCCCGTCGATCGGATGGTAAATTCCTACGCCTGCAATGTCGCAAAGGGTAGGATAGAGGTCCATTGTCAGGGCCAGATTACCGGTTTCCGTTCCGGGTTTGATCATATCCTTCCATACAATGCAGGCTGGCACTTTTATACCGCCTTCGTACATATCCTGTTTTCCACCATGAAGGTTTCCGTTCGAAGCCCCGCTGGGCAGATACCCTCCATTATCAGAAGTAAAAATGATAATCGTGTTTTTTATCTGATCTGATTTTTCAAGCGCTTTTATGACGCGGCCAATACCATCGTCAAGATGTTCTACCAATGCCACGTTCTTCACCCTGTTTTCAGAACTGTTTTTCTCACGCTTTTTTACTCTTTCCAAATATTCAACAGGCGGCTGAATTGGGAAATGAGGAGCGTTATAGGCCAGATACAAAAAGAAAGGCTCCTCGCTTTTTTGCTCGTTGGTAATATAATCGACCGACCATTCTGAAAATAAATCGGTGGCATGGCCTTCCGGAGTAATTACCTGATTATTAAGTCGCATGTAATTATTCCCGTGTCGCAGATGCGTCTGATAATCATCCATCATATCGCCCAGAAAACCCTTAAAAAAATCGAAGCCACGGTCGTTGGGCAGGTTGGGCGATTCGAGTCCCAGATGCCATTTCCCGATCATGACCGTTTTGTAATTGGCCGGTTTCATCACCTGGGGCAAGGTAATTACCGATGGCAAAAGGTATCCCCAGCTATCTGTTTCGTGGGTACGGATAACGCCCGGAACTCCGATCTTGTCTGGATAACAACCGCTCATCAGCGAGGCGCGTGATGGTGAACAAACCGTGCTGTTGGCATAAAAATTAGTAAAATGCATGCCTCTGCTGAAAAGATTGTCGATATTGGGTGTCTGAATATCCGTTCCGCCCATGCACGATAAGTCGCCGTAGCCCAAATCGTCGGCCATAATGATCAGAATATTCGGTTTTTTTGAATTTTCCGAGGCATTAGCCGAAAGGCAAAAACTAAAAATGTATAATGCAGATAAAATGGCGGATAAGTAAACGTATTGTTGTTTCATTGCTTCTTGTTTTTGTTTTCTGTGCCTATAAAATTATTAAAAACAATATGAAAATCAGCAATAAAATAGTATAAGAATTGTTAAACTTTTACAAGAAATAATGTTGTGTCGTTGAAACACATGCCATTACTTTTATGATCATAGATTTGCTAAAAATCGGGACTAAAAACAATCGGAATTAGCATTTAAAGTTTTTACCTTTGTCAACCAATTTAGTTCAGCTCATGAATTTCAATTCAAAAATTCACTGTGGCATTAAAGTGCTGGTCGATATTGCCGTTTATGATAATGGCTCTGGTGTTTTTCAGAAAGATATTGCTGAACGATACGAGATGTCAGTAAAATTTCTTGACCACATTATTGCAGCACTAAAAACAGCCGGTTTAATACAAAAACAACGGGGTTACAAGTACGGATACAAGTTGACCATTGAGCCGTCATCAATTACCATGTATGATGTTTACAGGGCTTTTGAGCCTGAATTGGGTATTTATCCGTGTGTTGTGTCAACTACGCCCTGTCCGCGCATTGGCATTTGTGCAACCCACTGTTTTCTGGAAGAATTCAACCACGATGTCCGAAACCTGCTTGAAGCGAAAACCATTGGCGACCTGAAGAACCTGCAAATTGATCTGAAAACAAAAGCTTCTTTGGGTAAAAATTAAGCCAATGTAGCTACCATAACCGCTTTGATGGTGTGCATCCGGTTCTCCGCTTCATCGAAAACAATGGAGGCCGGGCTTTCGAAAACATCTTCGGTTACTTCCATGGCGTCAATTCCGAATTTTTTGAATATTTCCTGACCCACTTTGGTTTCGAGATTGTGAAATGCAGGCAAACAATGTAAAAATTTCACCTTCGGATTCCCGGTCATTTCCATGACTTGTTTATTAACCTGATAGGGTAGCAGCAGTTTTATCCGTTCAGCCCATACATCGTCGGGTTCGCCCATCGAAACCCATACGTCGGTGTAAATAAAGTCACAATCTTTTACCGCTTCGGCAACATTCTCAGTAATTGTAATTTTAGCGCCGGTTTCACGAGCAATTTCGCGGCATGTATTCTGAAGTTCTTCCGATGGCTGACACGAGTGCGGAGCAGCAGCGCGAAAATCCATGCCCATTTTAGCAGCGCCAACCATCAGCGAATTGCCCATGTTATTGTGGGCATCGCCGAGGAAACAGAATTTAATCTCGGAAAGCGGTTTCGCCGAATGCTCCTGCATTGTTAAGAAATCGGCCAAAATCTGCGTCGGGTGAAATTCGTTGGTCAATCCGTTCCAGACCGGAACTCCTGCATATTTACCCAGTTCTTCAACAATATTCTGCCCGTAGCCGCGGTATTCAATACCGTCGTACATGCGACCCAAAACACGGGCTGTATCTTTCATCGATTCTTTCTGCCCGATTTGCGATCCGCTTGGCCCCAGATAGGTAACATTTGCTCCCTGATCGTATGCCGCCACTTCAAATGCGCATCGCGTGCGGGTTGACGATTTTTCGAAAATCAGTGCGATATTGCGGCCTTTCAGTAATTGTTTTTCGCAGCAATTGCATTTGTCGCGTTTTAGTTTGGCTGCCAGTTCCAAAAGGTATGTAATTTCTGCCGGTGTGAAATCGAGCAATTTCAGGAAATTACGGTTTTTCAGGTTTGTCATATTTCAGAAATTTTAGTTGTCGTAATGCATGGTTATTTTAGAGCCGTAGGAACGGTCTTCCAGTTTTTTTGCTTCGGTAATCACACTTTTCTCACCGCCTTGTTCAACAAAATACAGGCAGGCGCGTATTTTCGGCGCCATGGAACCTTCGCCGAATGTTCCCGTCTGAAGGTATTTTACCGTGTCGTTATAGTCGAGAAATTCCAGTTTTTCCTGGGTCGGAAGCCCAAAATTTTTGTAAATAAAGGGAACATCGGTTAAAATATAAAACTCGTTGGCTTTGATCTGAGCTGCCAGCAGTGCAGAAGCGAGATCTTTGTCAATCACTGCGTCGAGTGTGCGCAGGTTTTTATCTTCATCGATATATACAGGGATTCCTCCGCCACCTACTGCAATTACAATATTGCCGTCGCGGGCCAGCTTTTCAATGTATTCCTTATTAATAATGTCAATTGGGAAAGGAGAGGGGACTACTCTTCGCCAGCCGCCTTTCTCTTTTGATGTGGGTTTGAATGCCCATCCTTTTTCGGCAGCCAGTTTCTCCGCTTCTTCCTGATGGTATATTTTGCCAATTTCCTTGGTAGGTTTATTCATGGCCGGATCGTCGGGGTTTACAACCGTCATGGTAACAAACGTGATGACATTCTTTTTTATTCTGTGTTTGTTCAGAACGTTTCTCACCATTCGTTCGATCATATAACCGATGCCGCCCTGTGAATCGGCCACACAGATGTCGAGTGGCATCGGGGCAATGTTGTACAATTGTTCGCCTGCATCATTACGCATCAGTATATTGCCAACCTGTGGGCCGTTGCCGTGAGTTATTACCAGATCGTAGCCTTCTTTTACCAGATAAATCAAGTTTTCCAGCGTGTCTAAGGTGTTGGTTTCCTGCTGCTCAATCGTCCCGGCTTCGTTGCCTCTCAACAGTGCATTGCCGCCCAGGGCAATAACCGCAAGTTTATTCATATTGTACCCATTTTAGGATGTTGGAACCTAACAAACGTATAAAATAAGATGCTTCAAAAAGATGATAAATTTTACTATTATGAAGTTTATAATTTAATTGGAATTACCCGGGTCGGTAAAATATTGGAATACCAAAAATCGTTAACTTTGCAATCGAATTTAATAAACACCATGGCAAAAAAGGCAGCTAAAGCAGACAAACCAAAGAAACCTTCCGTATTTCGAAAAATAACAGGCTTTTTTACAGGCGAAAAATTCAGGTATACTCTCGGAGTATTTTTCCTTGTTTTCGGAGTTTATCTTCTGGTATCTTTTGTATCTTTTTTGTTTTCCGGAGATACGGACCAGAGCAAAATGGATATTTCCTGGGGGCAATTAATCCTGGATTCAGAAATAAAGGTTGAAAATGTGGCCGGAAAAACCGGCGCTTTTTTCGGAGAGGTGATTATAAACAGGGGCTTTGGGCTGTCGTCGTTCATTTTTGTATTTCTGATTATCGCCACAGCATTTCGTTTGTTTGGCAGTAAATTTATTAATTTGCCCAAAGCGTATGCCTATTCTATTATTCTGGTAGTCTGGATATCAACAACACTGGGCTTACTGTATACCGATTCCGGCGCTGAACAGTTCCTTAATTACGGAGGGCTTTACGGGTTTATTCTTTCCGGTTGGCTGGGCGCTATGATTGGTACAATTGGCGCGGCAATGCTGCTTTTCTTATTGTTGTTCCTGATTTTGGTAATTACTTTTAGCGGCTTTATTCCCTGGCTCAGCAGGCTATTTACACCAAAGCTTAAAGCAGAGGATGCTCTTCCGTTGGTAAATACTGTAAACACCGAAAATAAAGCCGGGGCAATCATTGAACTGGACGATCCGGTTATTTCAAAAGTGATTACTGAAGACGATATTATTGAAGCTATTTTCGATCCTGACAGTGATGATGAGCCTGAATTTGAGCATAACCTGAGCCGTAGGGATATTCTGGAGAGCATTGAAAGCCAGCAGAAAAAAACTGAAGAAGAAGAAGAACCCGTTGGGCCGGAACTTTTGGTTGAGAAGCCAGTCGGTGAAGAAGATGAAGAATTTGCCGCAGAGGGTATGGAAGAATACGATCCCACGCTGGATTTATCGAATTACCATTTTCCAACCCTGGAATTACTGGATGACCATTCCTCGGACAATGCCGAAGTGAGCAATGAAGAGCTGATTTCAAACAAAAACAAAATTGTTGAAACCCTTCGCCACTACAAAATTGAAATTACCAAGATACGGGCTACCATCGGGCCAACCATCACATTGTATGAAATTGTTCCGGCGCCGGGTATCCGCATTGCGAAAATAAAAAATCTGGAAGACGATATTGCGCTGAGTTTATCAGCACTTGGAATTCGGATTATTGCGCCAATTCCGGGCCGGGGAACGATTGGTATTGAAGTGCCAAACCAAAATCCGGAAGTGGTTTCTATGCGCTCGATTATTGGCTCGAAAAAGTTTCAGGAATCGACTGCCGATTTGCCAATTGCATTGGGGAAAACCATTTCAAATGAGACCTTTATGGTTGACCTGACCAAGATGCCGCACATTCTGGTGGCCGGGGCAACAGGGCAGGGAAAGTCGGTGGGGCTGAATGCTATTATTACTTCATTGTTATATAAGAAGCACCCTTCGCAATTAAAGTTTGTTTTGGTCGACCCCAAAAAAGTGGAGTTGAATTTATATGCTTCGCTGGAAAAACATTTTCTTGCCAAAATGCCCGATGAAGAAGATGCGATTATCACCGATATTCAGAAAGTAAAAAATACGCTGAGTTCAATTAATATTGAAATGGACAATCGTTACGATCTTCTGAAAAAAGCGCATGTACGCAACATTAAAGAATACAATAAAAAATTTACTACCCGTCGTTTAAACCCTGAAAAGGGACACCGGTACCTGCCATACATTGTTGTTGTGGTTGACGAATTCGCCGACCTGATTATGACTGCCGGGAAAGAAATTGAATTGCCGATTGCCCGAATTGCACAGCTTGCCCGTGCTGTGGGTATTCACATGATCATCGCAACACAGCGTCCTTCTATCAATATTATCACGGGGGTGATCAAGGCGAATTTTCCTGCTCGTATTGCTTTTAAAGTAGCTTCGATGATCGACTCGCGGACCATTTTGGATACTCCCGGCGCCAACCAACTGATTGGAAAAGGCGATATGCTGATTACACAGGGAAGCAGTATGACCCGCGTTCAGTGTGCATTTGTTGATACTCCGGAAGTAGAGCGTATTTGCGAGTATATCGCGAAGCAACAAGCGTATCCAACAGCATTTCTGTTACCTGAATTTGTTGGCGACGAATCAGGTGTGCATGATGTCGATTTAAATAACAAAGATGAAATGTTTGAGGATGTCGCCCGTTTGATTGTTGCCAACCAGATGGGTTCTACCTCAATGATACAGCGTAAGTTTTCGATTGGGTATAACCGTGCCGGCCGTATTATGGATCAATTGGAGGTTGCCGGAATTGTTGGTCCCAGCGAGGGAAGCAAGGCCCGGCAGGTGCTTATTCAGGATGAATATACTTTGGAACAATTATTGAATAGTTTATAATAAAAAACAGTTATGAGCAGAATCTTTTTACTAGCGGCATTTATTTTTGCCGGAATTGCAACGCTTGCACAGCAAGATCCGAAAGCGAAGGAAATCCTCGACAAGGTTACCCAGGCAACGCAGGCATATAAATCCATTGAAGCAACGTTTTCGTTCGAAATGGAGAATAAGAAACAAAATATTAAAGAAGCCAATAATGGTTCAATCATTTTGAAAGGGAACAAATACAAAGTGCATCTGAACGAATTGGGAGTAGAGGTTTATTCGGATGGGAAAAATATCTGGACATATATGGCCGAGGCAAATGAAGTCAGCATTTCTGAATTTAGCAGCGAAAATGAAGATATGATGGACCCTTCCAAGGTTTTTACCATTTACCAGAGTGGGTTCAATTATAAATTTGTTGGCGAAGAAACCCTGAGTGGAAAAAGTATTTACGTCATCGATTTATTTCCGCAAAATAAGGATTTTAATTATTCACAGATCAAGGTACATATCGACAAGACAAAGATGTTGATTTGCAGTGCAATAATGCAGGGAAAAGACGGGAATGTTTATACGGTTAAAGTTGACCAGTTTAAAACCGACAAGCCGTACAGCGATTCATTTTTTGTCTTCGATCCATCAAAGCATCCGAATATTGAAATAAGCGATATGAGATAAAAGCGATAAAGAGGCTGTTTCTAAAGAGATCAGCCTCTTTATCGCTTTTATACATCCAGCCTGTATCTTTTGTTTTTCAGATACGATACCACTATCAGTGCTGCAATTATGCCGATTGACAGATAAACCGACCAATGTACCGCACCTTCCGTTTGTTGGTCTGAATCATTATAACCGGCATCAGATTTTGGGGTACAATGAACTTCCCCGTCGCAAGCACAGGAAAGTCCATCGTTTGTTTTTTTTCTATTTTTACATTTTCACCCCATTCAGAACGGCACTTTCATGGTCAGGCAAATATTCCGCCCCGGATTGTAATAATTCACCTCTTTCAGTGTCGATAAATGGTCAGTGTATTTCGTATCAAGCAAATTGGTCGCGCTCAAACCAAGAAAAATACTCTGGTTCGAAATACTGAGGTTGCCCCCAACCCCTAAATTCAAAAGAGAATATCCGCTGGTCGGGGTTTCGTCAGGCGCAGCATGGTTCTGATCGAATGCAGTATTTAAGCTCACCGAAACAAAAGCATCATGCACAAAAAGTAGCCGGTCTTTCTCGGCCCTCATTTCAATATTGACTTTGTGGGCAGGAATAAAAGGAAGATAATTCCCGTTCTCCTGCTTGCCAGTCACACTTGAGAATGTCCCTTCAACATGGAGCCACTCCACCGATTTTGGATGAAAATGAATTCCTGCTTCACCGCCATACAACCGCGAATTGTTTTGCATGTACCGGTAGATTGGAAGCCCGTCGGACGTTTCCGTTCCGGCCGGGGAGATATAAATATAGTGGTTTACCTGGTTGTAGAAACAGGCAAGGTCGATGGTGAGATTTTCGACATGAAAATGCATCCCCCAATCGGCTTCGTAGGATTTTTCGGGGACAAGACCATTGTCGCCAACTTCATAACGGGCTTCGTGCTGCCCGTTCGAAGTTAGTTCAGCCAAATTGGGCGTCCGGTACGCTGTAGCTAAGTTTGCCCGAAGCAATAATTCTTCCGAAAAATGCCAGGTTGCCCCTGCCGAACCGCTGAAACTTCCGTAGTTTTTATCGAGGGCAGGGCGAAAAGTTGTCAAACCGGATTGACTAACAACTTCCGAAACAAGGGTTTTATAATCGTAGCGTATGCCGGTTTGAAGTTTCAACTTGTCGAATAAAGTACGTTGCAACAAGCCAAAAACCGAGTAATTATTGGTTGTGGCATCGGGCAGCAAAATAGTCTCACGATCATTCATGTTGGTGTTTATCTGGTTCATCCCCTGGAACCCGACGATATACTCCGATTTCTCTTCCGAAGGCAAATAAAGTTTCGCCTCGTAAGTGGTGGTAGCAAGTTTCATTTCCAGTTCATATTCGTCCGGTTCCCCAAAATGAGTGAGCCTCGTATTCTGAAAGGCCACATTCACGTCAAGTTTCATCTGCCCCAAATAAATTTTGTTTTGAGACGAAAGAAGATGAGTGTTCAACTGCTGATAAAATAAGGCGCAATCGCGTCCCCTGTCCGAAATGGCTTCAATCGCTTCCTCTTCGGCAAGACCAAGATTTTGTTGGTTGTAATCGTAAAACAACTGAAACGTCCCCGCTTTACCTGTGTGCCCAATATTCGTTTTTACCGAATATTCATTGAACCGGGTGTTCGCAGCATAATCACCTCCTCCCTGAAGAAAATCGGCATTGGTTTTCTGTCCCGCCCTGATTCCTCCGAAATACTTGTCCGAAGCGCCTTTCACCCCAAGGTTATTGGTCATGCCCTGCGTATTCGAGAAGAGTTGCAGGTTGTAGTCTCCTGAAAGGGTGTGTTGTGTTGCCGGTTTTTCCTTAATGAAATTGATGACCCCGCCAATGGCATCAGAACCGTATAACAGCGATGCCGGGCCTTTGATCACTTCCACACCGTCGATCCCAAACTCGTCGATTCCCAGCGGGTGATGGCTCGAATACTGGTAGTTTTCGAAGCGAACACTATTGTTGAGCACCAGAATATCGTTCATCGAAAGTCCGCGGATGACCGGTTTTGAAACGCCGCTTCCTTTCGAAATCATATCAACACCGGGAACTTTTGTCAATACTTCGGCAAAATTTGGAGTTGCTTTTATTTCTACGGGGTCAAGTTTCAGTACGTCGATCTTCACTGCATTTTCGTGCTGAGTTGACCGGTACCCCCCCGAGACAACAATTTCTTCGGTTTCGAGTACCGACTCCCGAAGCGTTACATTTATCTCGATTTTTTGGCCGGTAAGAAATACCGTTTTCATTTCTGATGTATAACCCAAAAACGAAAACTGGATGGTCGTTTTTCCATTGGGCAAATTAACCAGTTCAAATTGTCCGTTTTCCCCAGTTATACTTCCTTTGTTAAGGTCAGGCAAGATTACAGTTGCCCCGGTCAGGGGAAGGTTATCCTGATCGGTAATCCTTCCCGATATTTTGTTTTGTGCATTGAGAGCATGAAACGACAATGCCATTACGCACGCAATGAATAATACTTTCATTATTACGATTTAATTTTTTAAGAAAATTGATTCTGTTTTTATCTGTAATAAACTTGTGTCAAATCAATAAATTATCAGCCAACGTCATGCTGCCCAGAGACATCAGGGCAAGGTGACCAGCCTTAAATAATTTTAAATTGACACGATATTAAGATTAACAAAAAACAGGAGGTGCCCGTAATAAAAATGAATAGTCGAGAGAGCCGGAAAAATAAAAAGATTTATACTGATTACAGTAACTATCAAAAAATTCAATCTGCTTGCAAAAAGAGGGAGATTTTTCTGATAAAAAGAGGGAAAACTCGAAGTCGCAAACGGCACATTTTTCATGTTGCTCATGGAAATGATTTTCGTGCTTTGCAGTACAGTGAAAATGCTCGTGGTGATGAGAAAAACTATGAACAAGTTTAATGGTTGATGGTGCCATAAATATGAGCACCAATACTATCGAAAGGGTATATTTAGCCTTTTTAATCAATTTTAATATCCGTAATTATATTTCCCGTAAAATTATAAAAAACATGACTGTCGCAATCATTCAATAATCGAGAAAATATATCCACCCCGGTACAATGGCAAACGCCTATTTTTTCAGGGTTGATCTGCCGGAAATAATCAACTACGGTATTGTACTGCTCTTTTCCTGCATTTTTCAGATGGAAACCTCCAAGGATCAGGTGTACCGGCAAAGCAATTAATTCGGTTGCAGTATGAACGATGTTCGTTATTCCCCTGTGTGAGCAACTACTCAGGATGGAGATTTTATCTTTATACCGGAAGGTCAAAAACAATTCATCGGCAAACTCATCTTTTTCAAATCCTTTATCTGTACGAATGTAAAAATTATTGAAACTTGTATCTGTTGGATTGATAACCGGAATATCAGGAACGATAAATATTCCTTTATCAATTTCTGTTACAGTATCAACATAAACAATCCGGCCTTCCAATACTTCGGGAATATGGGAAGTTCCTATAAATCGTTGATTCCCGTGGTATTTTTGCTGAAAGACTTCTTTTTTAAGATAAACCGTTGCCTTTTTGTTTTCCAGAAGAAAAGCGTATAAGCCTCCGGTATGGTCGTAATGACCATGACTGATAACAACCATGTCAATCTCCCGAATATCAATACCCAGTGTTTTTGCATTTTGTATAAACAATGCACTTTGTCCGGCATCGAAAAGGATTTTTCGGTTTTCTGTTTCGATATAAAATGAAAGTCCGTGTTCGGCTGTTAAACCCTGTTTGTAAACAAGGTTCTCAATAAGAGTTACGATTCTCATTTTTTCAGCATTTATAACACATTTGTGAGTTTAGTTTTTTTCAATTCCCTTTTTTGCTTCGATTGATATTTCTCATCAGGATTGTATTCAACCCCCAGCTTATCGAGAAAAGGTAATACATCTGTCTGGTGCAATTGCAGTCCCATATCCCAGGGGTTGTAGCCAAGAATCAACCCGGCCAGTTCTTCATACGTTAAAACCGGGATACCATATCCGTTCTGTCCATACGTTTTGCCTTCCATTTCAGCAATAACATATTGCCAGCGGTCGAGGAAAAAAGTACATCCCGGGCAATTGGCAATGATCAGATCGGGTTGATAAGGGTGCATGGAATCAAACTTTTTTTTGCAATTACTTAGAGAATATCCACGGTTCGATTTTAACAGGTATTGCCTGAACCCGAACCCGCAACAATGGCGACGTTCAGGATAATCGACCTGCGCGCCACCCCATTCATCAATAAGCCCGGCCAAAACATAGGGAAATTCAGCCCCTCCGATTCCTTTCTCCGGAAATATCTTTGCATAATGGCAACCAATGTGATCAACCACTTTCAATGGCTTACCGGTTTGTCTGTTTGTTAGCCGATATTTTGCCTTCTCTGCTATCTCTTTTCTGAATTTAAAAATAAGGTCGCTGGCATGAACCAGATTTTTGGGAATCTCGAAAGACATACCGGTGGCCCGCTTCAATGTTTCGCGTATTTCTTTTTCTTTCTCAGGGAAATGTTTCCAGGTTTCGAGTACTTCAGTATAAATGCCAAATGAAGTAACACATGAACAAACAAAATTCTCATATCCTGCTTCGTTCATCAGGGCAAATTGCCGGGCAACAATCGTCATGGTTGTTTCAAAAGGGAGTAATCCCGAATGATAAGCAATTCCGGTACAGGTAGTTTGCCGGGCATCGTCATAAATATTTCGGCTAAGCTCCTGCCCAATAATTTTAAGAAACAAATCTTCAGCCGCCGGGAAAAAGTTCTGGCGTATGCAACTACGGGCAAAATAATAATTGTCGTCAGCTATTTCTTTTTGATATGCCTGCCATATCTGGTTCTTTCCTTTTTCCATATGTTCCGGTTTAATCAATATCATTAATCTGCTCTTCCTGATCTTGGAAGCCGTTATACAGATATTCGAAATAAGGGTCTTTGCCTTCGCTAAAATCAATACCCAATTCACGGGCTTTCTGTGCCGACAACATTTCTATTTTTTCGAATCTTTCAGTTGCACCCGTTTCATCGAATATCCGTTGAAGATCGTCGAGCGATTCTTTAGATATCCGGCGCAAAGTACCGCTTTGCTCTTTTTTATAGCTTGTGCCGAGTTCTTCGAGTATCTGGTTCCTGTTTTTCTTTAGCCAGTCCCACACGGGGCCTTGTTCCGGGTACATTTCTGTATCCACCTCATCAATGTAAACACAATAGCCATATTTCAGGATATGTTCGCCAACAGTACGTTTTATTGCCAGTTGTTTTTGTCCTTGTTTGCTTTCCATAAACAAGCCGGTTTCGATTGACAAGGAACGCAACGCCTGAATGATATATCCGGGAGTATTGCCCCGTGGACAGCGTGTCTTGCACGAAAGACATTCGCCGCAATACCAAATCGTGTCGCTTTTGAGAAGTTGCTCAATTTCTTTTTCGTTGCCGTGCTGTACCGTATCTACAATTATTCTCGGATCGTAATCGCAGAATTGAGCCGCCGGACAAACAGCAGTACATACGCCACAGTTAATGCAGGCTTTTAATCCTTCAATATACCGAACATCTTTTTGCAATTTTTTTAGCAGTTTCATTTTGAGTTACTTTTTATTTTTCCGGATACTTTCCCTTACATCGTCCATGGTAAACGGATATTGCCTTTTCATCCGTCCCAATTTTTCTCCGGCACGTGTTTCCGGGATATTCAGGTCGGTCGCCAGTTTGGTAAGGTCAACGCCATATTTCTCAGCCACATATTGCAGGGTTTGGCTGCCGTTTATCTCATAGTAACTATCCGGGTATTCATCGTGAAAATGGCTTGCATCCTGTATTTCTTTTCCCAAAATAATATCGACAGAATCCTCCGGGACAACGAACTTGTCTGTCGTTTTTTGTTTTTCTGAAAAACCGGCAAAAGAACGAGATTCCATTTGCAGACGCGATGACCGGTTTTCTCTGTTCCGGTACAAAGGTTCCCGTTCTACAAATTCCGGGGTTACAAGCAACGCAAAAGCAATCATTATTAAACTCAGTACAGCCAGCAAACCGGCTAACACAATCCTCATGATTTTGCCCGGGATCATCCGCCGGAAGACACAAACGATGACTTTCCAGTGCAAAATGATATGCAGCGCCAGCAAAACCAGCAAAACAATGCTGATAAGAAAATGGATTTGTCCCCATTCATGGCGGTCCATTCCCAAAAATTCGAGATCAACGCCACTTCCGTAAAGTTCATTTCTACGGGTTCCCGGAACCAAAATATATTTTATAAGAAACCCGATACCTGCTAATGGCATCATCAACAAAAGCATGAAAATATCGATGCTCAGGTTGAGTTTTGATTTATCCCAACAAAAGTTTTTCATATTTAGCTCATTGTTTTACTTTTCCCGTTTATACGGCCATGCCATTAATCCGCCTTCCAGCACTTTCACATTCTTATAACCGTTTGCCTGAAGCACCAATGCCGCTTCGTAGCCACGCAGCGATATTTTACACCATGTAATTATTTCAGCATTTTTATCTTCCGGTATTTCCGTCAGCCGCTTACGCAACTGGCCCAACGGAATAAGTTTTTCCCCGATACCCAAACGCATTTGTTCGTACTCGTCGGGATTACGGACATCCAGTAAAACAAGCGGTTCCTTTGCTTTCAGTTTTTCCTTAAGCTGCTCGGCCGATATGCCGGTAAAACGCCTGTTCAGTTTGTTTTGCATGATGTGAGCCGTTGCAATACTGTGATCGATTGCCAGCGAATAGGGTGGGGCATACGGAAGGTCGGCATTCGCCATGTCATTAACCGTAAGCGCCCCTTTAATCGCCATGGCCCAGATGGCAATCTGTTTGCTAACATCTCCCGGCCCCAAAACCTGTGCCCCCAGTATAAACCCGTCCGATTTATCGACGATCAGTTTGGTAACCAGTAATTTGCCTTGCATAAAACCGGGTTTGTCGAGGCTCGCATTGACCACCGTTTCAATGTTTGCAATACCGGCTTTGCGGGCGTTCTGTTCCGATAAGCCCGTTGCTCCCACGCCATAGTCGAACACCTTGCAAATCCCGGTTTGTATGGTTCCGGGAAAACGGGCCACATTCCCTGAAATAACATTTTCACCGGCCACACGTCCCTGCAAATTGGCCAGATCGCCATACGGTGCATGTACCGGGTTCCCGGATATAAGATTGAGAATTTCGATGCAGTCGCCTACCGCATAAATATCGGGATCATCCGTTTGCATGTATTCATCAACCACGATCCCCCCGGCTTTACCAGTAGTCAGCCCTATTTCCCGGGCTAATTTTGTATTGGGAATAACACCGATGGCTACCACTGCCAGTTCGCAGGGGATTTCCGTGCCATTCTGAAGTTTTACGGCAGTCAGTTTTCCGTTCTCACCAATAAAGGCCGCCACACCATTCTCTAAAATAACATTGGCTTTACTTTGCACATATTTCTCGACCAGCCGTGCCATTTGTTTGTCGAGAAAGGTCAGGAGCTGGGGTAGCAATTCAACAATCGTAATTTCTACTCCGGCCAGATGGAGGGCTTCGCAGGTCTCAATGCCAATCAGTCCCCCGCCGATGACGACTGCTTTTTTAATGGTTCCTTCATCTTTTATTTTCCTCAGGTAATCGGCATCGACCAACGATTGCAGGGAAGTAATCCCTTCCAAATCGACACCCGGAATAGGAGGTTTGCGGGGAGTGGCCCCGGTAGCTATGATCAGTTTATCGTATTCTGCAAAACCTGTTTCCCCGTTTTGCAGGTTTTTAAATTCAATCCGCTTGTTTTTCCGGTCGATCGCTGTTACCTCGGTATTAACCTTGGTCGTAATTTTTTTTGCATTCCAGAAAAAGCGGGAATCACGTACCACCCCGGCAGGAGAACACAAAAGTTGGTCGCGATCATCAAAATAACCGCCAATATAATATGGATAACCACATGAAGCCATCGAGAGATCGGATGCCTTCTGAAAGACAGTAATTTCAGCGTTTTCGTCCATGCGGCGTGCTTTTGACGCTGCTTTTGGACCGGCAGCCGAGCCACCAATTACGATAATGCGTTTTGCTCCCATAACCCTTTTTTATTAGTGTTAATTATTTATCATGTCATACACCTTTTCAGCCACATCGCCCACTACTTTTCGGCAGATTATTTTGTGGTGTTTTCGCTCGGCAACATCTGCTTCGGATGCAAACTTTTTAAGTATTTCGGAACAATTACTTGTGCCGTGAATTTCCTCTACCTGATGGTTTAATTCTCTCACTTTCCTGTATGCAGATAATTTAGTGTCCATATCCGTTGGATCGGCATTGCCATATTTTAAACCAAGAACCATAAAACCACCAGTTACTGCACCACACATTTGGCGTAAACGCCCCATACCACCTCCGAAAGTTGACGAAATAAGTTTGGTTGTTTTTTCATCGAGATCAAACTGACCGGCAAAAGTCAGCAAAATCGATTGCGAGCAAGCATACCCTTCGTCAAAAAACAGTTGCGCTTTATCAATTGCTTCTTGTTTTGTCATCATTTCACAAATGCTATACTTCAGGTTCTGATTTCTTGTTTTTTCCTATTGCCTGCATCATAAAACCGGGTGCGGCACAAGGCTTCCAATTATTTCTATTCACAAAAGCCAGCTCGGTTTCCGCTTTATTGATCAACTCGTTTTGCTCGTTGTATAATTCGTAGGCAAACCATATCCGAACTCCTTTGATTGCTTTCAAAGTAGTTTTTACCGTAAGCAACGCATCGTAATGCGTAGTTTTCAGAAAATGAAAATTCATTCGCGTTACCGGGAGCATATAGCCCGCATCTTCCACCGAACGGTACGAAATGCCAATGCTGCGGAACAGTTCCCACCGGGCGGTTTCGTAATATTTCACGTAATTTGAATGGTGTACTGTACCCATCTGGTCGGTATCGGGGTACATTACCCTGAAAGTATAGTGGTGTTCAATCATTGATTTAAATCATTTACTGAGTTCCATATTTTCATTATTTCTTTACTTGCTTCCGAACCGGGCGCCCATTCCACAATGCTTTTGCATTGGAGCATCGCCCCCACAAATTGTTTGTCGAAGGGAATTTTACCAATTACCGGTATTTTCATTTCAGCACACCATCCGGTGATTTGCTCTGTTATATCTTCGTTTAAATCGGACTTATTAATAACGACATACGACCGGACCTTAAAATTTGAAGTAAGTTCCAGTATGCGCTTCAGATCATGAAACCCGGAATTGCTCGGCTCGGTAACAATAATGGCTTTGCTGGCGCCGGTAACCGATGATATAACAGGGCAACCTATCCCCGGAGGGCCATCAATAATAATCGTTTCAATTCCTTTTTCATGAGCCATCTTCCGGGCATGTTCACGTACCACATTTACTAATTTGCCTGAATTTTCTTCGCCGGGGGCAAGCCGGGCATGCACCATAAAACCATTCCGGTATATTCCGGCATACCAGCGGCTTTTATCGCTTGCAACCATTCGAATAGATTGACAAGGACAAATCCGGGAACACAGTTTACAGCCGTCGCATGATATTTCCGATAGTATCACTTTTTTGTTTTGGTAAGCAATGGCTTCAAAACGGCAATAATCGATACACAAGCCGCAGGCGGAACAAGTATCGTAATCAATAACTGCTTTATAGCCGGTGATAAATCTTTTTTCAAAATAGTTTTCAGGCTGTAAGATAAGATACAGGTTGGCTGCATCCACATCGCAATCGGCCACAGTCACAGGCTTGCCCAGTGTTGCAAATGCTGCGCTGAGGCTTGTTTTTCCTGTTCCTCCCTTTCCACTTAGTATGATAATCTCATTCATGTGGCCAGTTTTTTTATTGTTCTCAGCAATTCTTCAAACTGCCTTCTGTAATTTTCGTCTTCCTCAGCCAGTAGACGGCCCTGCGAATAAATGCGGGCAATCTCCCTGTCGAACGGGATTTCTGCAAGCAAAGGAATACCATTTTTGTCAAGCCAATCATATACTTCCCGGTTGCCCAGTCCTGCCCGGTTAACTACTACCCCAAAAGGAATGCTGATTTCCCGAAGAGTTTCTGCTGAAAGTTTCAGGTCGTTTAATCCAAAAGGCGTTGGTTCCGTTACCAGTACCACAAAGTCAGCCTGGCTGACAGTTGCAATAAACGGACACGAAATACCCGGCGGCGAATCAAAAAAGGTTAGATACCTGGAATTCGCTTCCTTTATTGCTTTTTTAATAACCGGCACAGGGGAATAAACGCCCACTTCGGCACGCGCCTCAATTATTTCGGCATGAGGCCCTATGTACATTGACTTCACCATGCCCAGTAATTTTCTTTCTTCCGTAATTGCCCCGTACCGGCAGGCAACCAAACAGGCGCCGCAATCGTGGCACAAATCTTCCACCACCTTAATAAACCGGTTACCCGGAACAAATACAATGGCGTTGTAACTGCAATAATCAGAACATTTCCCGCAAAAAACACATTGTTCCGTATTAATAACCGGAACCTTTTGAGTTATTGTCCGGCTGTAAAAAACATCACCGTCAATAAATTCAGTGACATTCGGTTCTTCGGCATCACAATCCACTAAAGTAACAGGTATCCCTGTTTTCTGCGCAACTTCAAAAAGGTTTGTCGAAACAAAAGTCTTTCCGGTTCCTCCCTTTCCGCTTGCTATGGCTATTTTCATTTTTTATCTCCCCTTTTTACTACTACAAAATCCTCCCTCTTCACCCCCAGTCGATCGGCAATTACATCGCATTTCACCATTAAAAGAAAATAAACGTCCCTGCCTGTTTTATTGTCAAGCAAACCTTCCAGGTTCCCTTGTCCTTTCGAGATAATTACATCGGCTTTATTGAAGAGTTCGTTAAACTCTGCGGAACAATGTTCCAACAGCGTTGAAGGGGCATCGTATCCGTTCGCAATCACATCGGCAACCACATCCATACCAACATAGCTGGCATCTTCCAATGTCGAATCGTTTATAACCGGAGCCCCGCGCACAGCATACCAAAGGTTCGGGTGCATCATGGTTTCGATGAAGAGTTTATCAAAAACAATTTCCCCTGCATTATCTCCCAGATATAGTACCGTTTTTGCCTTTGAAACCGCTTCCTTCAATTTTCGGGAATGATTAATGGCAAAATCAGAATTCAGCACTTTATCGATTGTAGCCTGCAAATCAAAATGATCAGAAACGCCGTAATCAATAATATTTCCTGCAATCGCAAGGCGTAATGCCGTATCAAATTGATCTTCCGATTCAAATATCAATTTTTTCAAATCAGTATACATATCCAGAACCAGATCATTGCTTTGTTTCTTTACCTCTTTATACGGATCAGGATTCTTGCTGTACTGTTTTAAAAGAACATGCAATTCCCTCAATAACACAGGGACTGAGAATTCGTGTTTTACCTTATTAAATAATCCAAACAGATCGTTGGCAAAGCATTTTTTTTCATCGGGCGAAAGGTTTTCCTTTTTAATGATTCGTTCAAAAGCCCGGGCAAAACAAAAAAAACAACGGTAATCAGCAACCACTTCTTTCCCTTTCGTTAATGGTCGCAGGCATTACCCCCTGTTACCAGGGAATTTTGCAACCAATCGGTTACCAACTCTTTTGGATCTTTATGCTGGGCGCCAACATTTACTTTAATATTCTGTGCTGCGAACAAATCAAGCGCACGTTGCCCCATCCCTCCGGCAATCACATCCGTTACGCCCCGTTCGGCAAGCCAGCGCGGAAGTAAACCGGGTTCATGCGGCGGTGGGGTAACCTGTACTTCGCCAACGATGGCATTATTTTCAACTTCAATAATGGAAAATTGTTGGCAATGCCCAAAATGCGAACACAACCTCCCGTTTTCCAACGGGATAGCAAAAAGTAACTTCATTTGTTTTTATCGTTTTAAAAATGATTTAACCAAGATGCTGCCTGATCAGACAAGCACTTTTCTGAAATAATATGATTTTGAAATCCATTTTTTCAATGAAAAGATACCGTGAGACAATGCCCACGGTATCAGTAATCCAACTAACTACCTCCGCTAAAGCGGAAAGCCATTCCTCTTCCTAAACCAAAACCGCCTCTTGCTCCAAAACCTCTTCCAAATCCGAGTCCTCTCCCTTGTCCATATCCTCTTTCCTGATTTCCGGACGGAGAAGATATTCTGTTTTGGATAATTTCGTCTTCGGTTTTTCCCTTGTTGTCGGGATTGCACCGGCCCATCTTTCTGCCGGTCATAGCCCCGTCTCCATTGGGACCCCGTCTGTTTAAACCTGGCATAACAACCTCCTTGTTTTAAATGAATTAATCCTGAATGGTCGATGTCTTATAGCCGATACTAACACCGACTATTTTGCCTCATCAATCAAAAATCGTAAATCGTTCATCATCACATCCCGCTTTTTAAGCGGTTTCCCAATCCTTCACCTCCACCTGACTTTCGGCGCAGGCCCATGCCTTTGCCCAGTTTTTTTAATGCTTCATCGTCAGGTGTTTTTTTACAATGTCCTAAGCCCCGTCCGGTTAACTTCCCTTGTTTATCGGGGCCTGTCCCGTTCATGTGTGGCATTTTGTTTAATTTTTTTTGTTTAAAAAATCGGTGATCCCGGCAATCGTTTTGTCTGGTTCATTAAAAATCAGTGTCTCGATTTGCAGGCTTTCGAAAATGGATTTCACCTTGCCGCCAAATTCGCCTGACACCACTTTTTCGACCCCTTTTGATGCAATGAATTGGGCAGATGCAGGCCCTGCACCCCCCTCGCTTTCCTTATTGGGGTTCAGTAGAAATTCTTCCAGAATTTTCTTCTCCGTATTGTAAATGGCAAAATATGAACAACGTCCAAAGCGGCTGTCCAACTTTGATTCAGGACTATTCCCTGTTGATGTTATTGCTACCTTCATCTTTTATTTCTCCTTTCTTCTGCATATACAACTGGTGATGATAACTTCCTTCCCGCATCATCTTTTTTCCACACTGCGGGCAATCCCGTTCTTTGCACGGTTGTCCCTGAATATGAGGAACCCGTGTGCCGCAATACACACAAATGCAATTTCCACCGGGACCCATTGGGTTCATTGTTTCTTTTTTATTCAGCAACCGGATATTTTTCGACTGGCAATAATTACAAATCTGCACAGGTGTAGCGCTGATAGTCAACTTCATGCAACCGCCGCAGCGGTACCAGAAATCATCGGTATGGTAATCGCCACCTTCAATAAAAATTGCTTTGCCTTCGATGAAAGCCCTGGCGATGTTGCGCCGGGCCTGTTCGTAAATCCGGGTGAACGTGGCCCGCGATACATTCATTCGCACCGATGCCTGTTCGTGGTTCAACCCTTCGTAATCGGCCAGCCGGATGGATTCATATTCTTCGAAAAGTAAAATAACCGGCTTCAGGTCGTTCATCGGAATACCAAAAGGTTTGAACCCCTCCATTACGGGAGGGGTTGCAATCGTTCGTTTTCGTCGGGGACGTGGCATATTATTTTATCGCCTTAAAAACTTCTTCCTTACTAATGGGTTTTGTGCAGAAAAACCAATCGTAGCATTTCACTCCGGCTTCTTTTCCCTCTACACGTTCCTTGGCTACACCGCACGAACCGGCCGTAGGCACGATTACATCATCGCCGGGCTGCCAGTCGGCAGGGGTTGCAACACTAAATTTATCGGCTGTCTGAAGGGCAATAACCACCCGTTTCAGTTCCTCAAAGTTGCGACCAAGTGACAATGGATAATAAATAATTGCCCTGATTTTGCCTTCCGGGTCAATAAAAAATACGGCGCGAACAGCTTTTGTATTGCTTTCTCCTGGCATCACCATCCCGTATTTCGTGGCAACTTCCATCGAAACATCCTCAATTAACGGGAACTTCACTTCCACATCTTTCATTCCCTTGTATTCGATCTTTTCCTTGATTGTACGAAGCCAGGCGATGTGGCTGTATAAACCGTCAATCGACAATCCAACCAACTGGCAGTTAAGAGCGTTAAATTCACTTTCCATCGTGGCAAAAGTCATAAACTCCGAAGTACAAACTGGAGTAAAATCAGCCGGATGGCTGAACAGGATTACCCACTTTCCTTTATAATCTTTCGGAAATTTGATTTTGCCCTGGGTCGTTATTGCTTCAAACGAAGGCGCCATGTCGCCTATGCGAGGCATCGGGATAATTTCTTGTTCCATGATTTTTGTTTTTAGTGATTAATTGAATTACTCGTCAAAATTATAAATAGTTTTGAGTAATTACTCAAAACTATTTATTTTTTATCCTTAATTTTTTTTAACCATCCCGGAATACGAAATAGGACTTATTGAACACTCCCAAATACACCCTCCCGAAATCACAAAATCCCCAAACGTTTTGTTTTGGACCATCCGGGAATCTAAAAACACTCCAACGTTTTGGTTCGGACCATTTAAGAATCTGAAAATACTCTCGCAATCTGGGTTGAACCTCCGGAAAACCTGAAAACGTTCCCGCAGATTATTATGACCAATTTAAAAATCCGGAAAAGCTCCTGCATATTGTTTTGGATCAAAAGTAAATTTCAGCAAGGCAAAACATAAGCGGGCCGACGCTTTCAGGGAAGATTCTATTTTTATTTTACTCCGCATTGTGAAAAATAATTTACAGAAAATACATCTCCTGTCGTTTGTACTTATTAGAAAAAAACAGAAATATCGTTTATTATTTCATCCGAATGCTAAAATAAATACAATACGCTATTGCTTTGTTCAATCATAAGATGTAACTTGTTGGTGTAATTAAAAATAATTTCACAAAAAAAATCAAAATGGAAAAACTAATCATCCCATCAATTTTGTCAACCGCCGAAGTTATATCGATGGCTGACCGAATTTTGAAAGCTACACAAAGCTTTCTCCGAAGCGATGAGAAACTGGCAACGCTTCATGCAAAAGTAACTTTGCTTTACGAACGGTTGGTGAAGAACCAGAAAAAGATCAGCAAAAGCAAGCTCACGGAAGAACTATTCCGGTCGGACAAACAACGCGACCGCTCTTTTATCGCCTTGCGAAACATTATCTATGGCATGTCGCTGAACGAGGAAACGGCAGGTAAAGCAAACCCTCTCTATACAATCATTGACAAATACGGGGCACAGGCTTACCGGCTGGGCTACAAAGCCGAAACAGCCATGCTGCTATCGCTTTTTGATGAGTTTAACTTACCCGAAAACCAGCAACGGCTCACCGATCTGGGCATTCTCGCATTCTATCAGTCGCTAAAAACAGCACAGGAATCATTCGACTTAATCAGCAAACAGAAATCGGATGAAAAAACCACGTTGGATAACGAGTCCGAGGCAGTAAGCTCTGTTGTACAGGAGATGTTCCCGGCGCTGATCAATCTCGTTGCCTGGTTGCAACTTTACAGCCAATTGAACCCGGAAACATACGGGGAAATATACAACCAGATTGTAACGTATGTTACCGAAATAAATACCGTGGCCCGCGCCCGCCGGACACGGAAGAAAAAAGATGGTGAAGAACAAACGGAAGGTTAAGAATCAGGGTAGGAGGCTGTCTCAAAAGAGTTCAGCCTCTTTTTATTTAATTATCTGACTTATTTTTGTATGTCATATTTTCAACCTGCGTTATTTCCATATAGGTCGATCCGCCTCCGATTCCCAAACTTCCACCGACATAAATTACAGTATCTTCATTTTTTAATATTCCTTCTTCAACCAACGATTTAAGAGCAGCGCGCGCGATCTTGAATTTGTCTCTTTTGGGTTCCAGTAGGCTTGGAAAAACCCCGTATGACAATGATAACTGTCTGACTACATATGGAATATAACACTTTGCATAAACCGGGTTGTCGCCACGGAAAGCAGCCAGATAGCGGGCAGTTCGCCCGGTCAGGGTATTGGTTACAATTGCTTTTGTCTTCAACTCGTTCGAAGCAATAATCGCCGATTCAGCTAAAAATGCTGTAATTTCATCATTAATAGGAGGTAATATAATATCGTTGCGTTTGTCTTTGCTTGATTCTATCTCAAGGGCAATACGAGCCATGCACTCAACCGCTTCGACCGGGTATTTTCCATAGGCTGTTTCTCCGGAAAGCATGATTGCATCGGTACGTGAGTAAATGGCATTTGCCACATCGCTAACCTCTGCCCGGGTGGGGCGGGGATTATCAATCATGCTGTGGAGCATTTGTGTTGCAACAATTACCGGTTTTTTTCGCTGTACAGCTTTTTTGATCAGGTTTCGTTGAATGCCTGGAATTTGCTCTGCTGCGATTTCAATTCCCAAATCGCCGCGGGCCACCATGATCCCATAGGCATGGTCAAGAATCTCATCAATATTGTTTACACCATCCGAATTTTCAATTTTTGCGATAATCTTAATCGGGCTTCCGAACTTGTCAAGAATTTTCTGTACAGCAATCACATCTTCTTTATTTCTGACAAATGAATGCGCAATAAAATCGACATCATTTTGAGCAGCAAATTCAATAAATTCAAAGTCTTTTTCAGTGATGGAAGGAAGATGAACGCTAATACCGGGTGTGTTTATGCTCTTCCGGTTTTTGATTGTACCGCTATTTTCAACCCGGCAGACGAGCAACTTTTTATTTTTTTCAAGAACGGTTAACTCAATATCGCCATCGTCAATTAATATATTATTGCCAACCGGGATCTCATCTACAAAATCCTTGTAACTAACGGAAAATTGACCGGGTACCAGTTCCTCCTGACTCCTGACAATTTCAACAGTTTGACCATGAACAACTGCTATTCCCTCTTCTAAAATTCCGCTGGTACGGATTTCTGGGCCTTTGGTGTCAATCAGGATACCTATCGTATCGGATACAGAACGGATATTCCGGATTATGCGAAGTGCTGATTCGGGCGTGATGTGTGCCGTATTCAGGCGGGCCACATTAAAACCTGCATCATACAACGATTTAATAAATTCAGGTTCGCATCGTTTATCTGAGATGGTAGCAACAATCTTCGTGTATTTCATATATCAGGGATTTATTTAAGGGCGGCAAATGTAGATATTTTTTGAAAACTACCTTTGCCTGCCATTCCCAATTTTTTCAATGTTATCAAACCTTTAATTCATTCGTAAAATGTTCTATTGCAAGTCGGTATGAATCAAGGCCAAAACCCATTATGCTGCCTTTGCAGGCAGGACCAATTATCGATTCGTGGCGAAAGCTTTCACGGGTCAGGATATTCGAGATATGAACTTCGATTACAGGAGTATTTATTCCTGTAATGGCATCCCGTATAGCAACTGATGTATGCGTGTAAGCGCCTGCATTGATTATGATCCCATCATAACTAAAACCAGTTTCGTGCAATTTATTTATCAGTTCCCCTTCAACATTTGATTGGTAATATTCTAAATTAATGTGCCCGTATTTTTTTCGGAGGGTTTCGAAGTAAATTTCAAATGAAGTATTCCCGTAAATACCTTTTTCTCTGATACCTAGCAGGTTTAGATTCGGACCATTTATTAACAAAATTTTCATATTTTTGTGATTTTATAAAAAAAATAGTAACTTAGTATGATCAAACATGTAGCAATTTTATGTAACTTGTTTTCGAATAGAGAATATAAAAGCAAATAAAACATTTTTAAGTATTTACGAATCAAAATTATCGAAAATTGTTATAAAAATTCAAACTAAATTGTTATTAAATTATGAAATGGGAAGACAGCAAGAAAGGTTTTGAATCTTTTTTACGTTTAGAAAAATCGCTTTCAGCGAATTCTGTAGCAGCTTACATCAACGACATCAACAAGTTGATGATGTTTTTGGATGAAAACTACAAAAAGCTGCCACCTGAAAAGGTGAAATTGGAACACCTGAAAAGTTTTGTTGAGAACATTAATGAACGGGGAGTTTCCCCTCGCACTCAGGCCAGAACTATTTCCGGCATTAAGTCGTTTTTCAAATTTCTACTAATGGAAGGGAAGATTGTTGCCGATCCGACATCGTTACTGGAATCTCCAAAAATCGGAAGGAAACTTCCGGATGTATTATCCATGGAGGAAATTGACATGTTGATCGATGCAATTGAACTGAACAAAGCCGAGGGCCAGCGCAATAAAGCAATACTGGAAACCCTTTACAGTTGCGGGTTACGTGTTTCTGAACTGGTTAACCTAAAAGTAACTAATTTATTCTTTGACCAGGGATTTATTAAAGTAGAAGGAAAAGCTGACAAGGAAAGATTGGTTCCGATTAGTGAAAAGGCCATTGAGGAAATATCTCTTTATTTGGCCAATTACCGCAAAACATTAAAAATCAACAAAGAGAGTGAGAACATTCTTTTTCTGAACCGACGCGGGAAGAAACTTAGCAGGGTGATGATTTTTACAATCATTAAGGGCCTTGCTGAAAAAGTTGGTTTGGATAAAAAGATCAGTCCTCACACGTTCCGCCATTCGTTTGCAACGCATCTGATTAATGGCGGTGCTGATTTACGTGCGGTACAGGAAATGCTTGGGCACGAGTCTATTTTAACAACTGAAATTTATACTCATCTGGATCGAAACTACCTGAAAAAAACGATGAATAAGTTTCATCCGAGGTCGTAAAAATTGTTGTTAAAAGCTTTTATTATAGAATGTTAAGAGGTTAATAATTTCTTAACATTCTTTTTTATTTTAAAATATCAGTTAATAAACTAAGAACCAGCAGATTGAACCATCGTCTGCTGGTTTTGTTGTAATGTATTGAGCGATTTAATTTTAAATTAGAATTAGGCTCCGAAGGCAAACAGGAAAAAAAACTATTTTTGTCAACCGAAGAAATTCTAGTACAAAAAAAAATTCAAATTTATAATCGTTGACTATGAAAAATTTAGATCTATCTAAGTACGGAATCTCGGGGAATGTCGAGATTATTTATAACCCATCTTACCAGCAGCTTTTTGAAGCAGAGGTTGATTCGAGTAATGAAGGTTTTGAAAAGGGTGTTTTAACCAATACCGGAGCTGTTTCGGTTGATACAGGTATTTTTACTGGAAGGTCACCAAAAGACAAATACTTTGTAAAAGACGAAATTACAGAAAAAAATATGTGGTGGGATGGCGTAATCAATCGTCCGATTAACACTGACGTATGGGACTATTGTAAAGAGTTGGTAACTGAAAGGTTAGGTTCTACCAAAAAATTATATGTCGTTGACGTATTTTGCGGAACCAACGCTGACACTCGCATGAAAGTGCGCTTCATTATGGAAGTTGCATGGCAGGCCCACTTTGTAACCAACATGTTCATCCGTCCTTCACACTATGAATTGGCAAACTTTGGTGAACCTGATTTCGTAGTTATGAACGGTTCGAAGGTAACCAATCCGAAATGGAAAGAACACGGTCTGAATTCTGAAGTATTTGTTCTTTTCAACTTGGGACAAAAAATGGCTGTTATCGGTGGTACCTGGTACGGTGGTGAGATGAAAAAAGGTATTTTCTCATTGATGAACTTCTACCTGCCATTGAAAGGTATTGCTTCGATGCACTGCTCTGCTAATGTAGGTGAAGAAGGCGATGTTGCTGTATTCTTCGGTCTTTCAGGAACAGGAAAAACAACTCTTTCAGCCGACCCGAAACGTTACCTGATTGGTGACGACGAACACGGCTGGGACAACCACGGAGTATTTAACTACGAAGGTGGTTGCTACGCTAAAGTTATTGACTTGAGCAAAGAAAACGAACCGGACATCTGGCTCGCTATTAAACGCGATGCTTTGTTGGAAAATGTTACTGTAAAAGAAGACGGAACTCCTGATTATTCAAAAGAAGCTTCGAAAACAGAAAACACCCGCGTTTCGTACCCAATCTATCATATCAACAAAATTGTTCTTCCTTCAAAAGCTGGTCACGCAAGCAAAATCATTTACCTGAGTGCTGACGCATTTGGTGTGTTGCCTCCGGTTTCTATTTTGGACGAAAAATCAGCTCAATATCACTTCCTTTGCGGTTATACTTCAAAATTAGCCGGAACAGAACGTGGTATTACTGAACCAGTTCCTTCATTCTCACCTGCATTCGGCGAAGCGTTCCTGACTCTTCACCCAACAAAATATGCCAGCGTATTGGCTGAAAAAATGGAAAAACACAATGCAAAAGCATATTTGGTGAACACTGGCTGGAACGGAACAGGCAAACGTATTTCGTTGAAAAACACCCGTGCAATTATTGATGCAATCATCGACGGTTCAATTGAAAATGTTGAAACAATCAAAGTTCCAATCTTGAACCTGGTTGCTCCTAAAACATTGAACGGTGTTGACACTGAAATTCTTGACCCACGTGCTACCTACGCTAATGTTAGCGACTGGGAAACCAAAGCAAAATCGCTTGCTGCTAAATATATTAAGAATTTCGAACAGTATTGCGATACAGAAGCTGGTAAAGCGTTGATTTCATCAGGCCCGCAATTGTAATAATTTAGTTACAAAATACATGAAAGCCTCGCAATTTGCGGGGCTTTTTCATTTGGAAATATCGTCAAGTGCTTCGCTAATAGTTGATTTGCTGAAAATAAAACCGCTTTTTATCAATCTTTCAGGAATAACGGAAGGCGATTCTATTAAAAGTTGGGAGGCTTCACCAAAAATGATTTTTAAGATGAAAGAGGGGATAGCAAAAAATGCCGGGCGTTTTAGTTTTTGTGCCAGTTGTAACGTGAATTGTTGATTGGTTACTATTTGCGGGGCTACCAGGTTATAAATGCCTGATGCTTCTGGATTTTTTATGACCCACAAAAATGCTGAAACCAAATCATCAACATGTACAAATGGAAATACTTGTTTGCCGCTGCCAATTTTGCCGCCAAGTCCCATCCTGAAAGCAGGAAGCATTGTTTTAATCGTTTTTGAATCATTTCCCAGCGCCAGACCGACCCGAAACACAACCCTTCTCACATCATCAGGCAGTGTGGCGGAAGCTTGTTCCCAGTCCTGCACCAATTTTCCCAAAAATCCGCTGGCGAACCGGGTACTCGATTCATTGTGTGTTTCACCACTTTGGTAGATTCCGACGGCAGAAGCAGAAATGAATATTTTTGGCCTTTTTACTTCAGGCAAAAGGTAAATGGCCGAAACAAGTTTTTGCGTGGTCAGAACCCTGCTACTGTAAATTTCTGCTTTGTTTTTTGCTGTCCAACGCTGGAGTACAGGAGCGCCTGCAAGGTTGACAACAACATTGGTACCAGCCAATAATTCCGATAGCTTTTCAATCCCTCTATCCCAGAATTCCCTTTTTACCGGGATACATTCGTACCCTTCGGTTTGCAACCGGTTTATGAGCTTTCTGCCAATGTAACCATTTGATCCTGTGATGACAACTTTCATTTTTATAAACAGTTTTCAATAATTATTAATACAAATTTGTTGAAATAAAGTTTGATATTTTAACGTTTACAGTATAAATATGCCTTATTTTTGATAGAAACATCCAAATAAATGGCCAAAAAGGAAACATCGTCTCAACGGAAACAAAAACCCGTACCGGGTACAAAAAAGAAAACATCTTCATCAAAAAAGAAAACATCAACTTTGCGACGTATTCTCATTTTTTTATTAAAAGTTGCAGCCGTAGGGATCATATTGTCGGGTTTGTTTTTCATGATTGTTTATCTGGGGTTTACAGGCACTATACCGAATACAGAACAACTTCATAAAATTCGAAATCCTATTGCTTCTGAAGTTCTTGCAGAGGATGGAAGGGTATTGGGTCGGTTTTATATTGAGAACCGAAGCAATGTGCGATTTGAGAAAATCAGTCCGAACCTGATCAATGCGCTTATTGCAACCGAAGACGCCCGGTTTTATGAACATCGGGGAATTGATGAAATTGCCCTGATGCGGGTTTTGTTTAAGTCCATTTTGTTACAAAAAGAAAGCGCGGGTGGTGGCAGTACTCTGAGCCAGCAAATTGCTAAAAACCTTTATCCACGCAAAAATTTCGGGCCATTTACCATGCCGGTCAATAAATTGCGCGAATCCATTATTGCCTATCGTCTTGAAAAAATTTATTCAAAAGAAGATGTACTGGAACTTTACCTGAATACTGTTCCGTTTGCCGAGAATATTTTTGGTGTGGAAGTTGCCTGCGAACGTTTTTTTAGTAAAAAGCCTTCCGAAGTAAATGTGAATGAGGCCGCTGTAATTATTGGGATGTTAAAGGCAACGAACAGTTATAATCCGAGAATACACCCCGAGCGGGCGAAAGAACGGCGAAATACAGTCATTAGTCAGATGGTGAAATATGGTTATTTGAGTGATGCCGAAAGCGAGGTATATAAGGGTGAACCGCTTGAACTGAAATACCGTGTCATCAATTTTAATCAGGGGCCTGCTCCGTATTTCACCGAACGCCTGAGGCCTCAACTGCTCGAATGGTGTGAAAATCATTATAAGGCAGATGGTACGCCTTATAATTTGTATACCGACGGGCTGAAGGTAAAAACAACGCTAGACTTCGATATGCAGCGATATGCCGAACAATCGGTGTCAGAATACATGAAAAATCTGCAAAAAGTTTTCGATGAACACTGGGAAAATCGCGCTCCGTGGGGAAACGACCAGTCGGTGGTAAACCGGGCTGTAAAACGGTCGGATGAATATCTGAAACTGAAAGAGAAAGGGTTAGATGAATCGGCTATAAAAGCTGAAATGCAAAAGGTAGACAACCGTTTGCTCTTTTCATGGGAGGGTGGTCCGGTTCAGAAACAAGTATCGGCAATTGATTCGGTAAAACATTTTATTGGATTACTGAATGCAGGTTTTATGGCCATCAAACCCGATGATGGATCGGTAAAAGCGTATGTGGGGGGTATCGATTTTCGGTTTTTCAAATACGATCATATTCGGGCACAACGGCAGGTGGGATCAACATTCAAACCATTTATTTATCTGGCAGCGCTTGAAAAAGGTATCAGTCCCGATGAATATTTTGCAAACGAAAAAAAGGTTTATACCGATTACAACGATTGGTCACCTTCCAATTCGCACGATCATTACGAAGGATTTTACTCCATGGAAGGAGCGCTGGCGCAATCGATCAATACCATCGCCGTTGATGTTTTAATGCAAACGGGTTTCAGTAAAGCGGTCGAAGTTGCTAAATCACTTGGTATTACGGCCGAATTGCCCGAATATCCAACCCTCGCGCTTGGCGTTGCGTCAGTTCCTCTGGAAGAAATGGTGTGTGCCTATTCATCGCTGGTGAATGGGGGCAAAAAAATCAGCCCGTATTATTTGGTATCTGTTGAAGATGCTAATGGAGAATTGCTTGAACAGTTCGAAAATATTCAGGATTACGAACCGGTTGTTGATCCGGAAAATTGTCGGATTATCACTCACATGCTGACGTCTGCTGTCAATGAAGGAACCGGAGCGGCAATCCGTTCGGTTTATGGTATCGACTCGGATTTTGCCGGGAAAACAGGGACAACCCAAAACCATGCCGACGGTTGGTTTATCGGGATGTCGCCCGGATTGGTTGCCGGGGCTTGGGTTGGGGGAGAAGATCCGGCAATTCATTTCCGTACCATCACATACGGGCAGGGCGCATACATGGCTCTTCCGATTGTGGGCAAATTCTTTCAGAAAACATTTTCCAGTTCAAAATTTTATAGCTTGAAAAATCTTTATTTTCAGCAACCATCAGAAGAAAATCTGGCCCTTTTGGATATTCCTAAATACAAGGAAATTTTAGAGGTTGAAAGAAAGATATTCGATATACGGAAAATTTTCAGGCGGGATAAACCGGAAGAACAACCCAAAGTTCAGGAAAAGCCAATTCCGGGAGAAAAAGAACCCGAAGAGGAAAAAGTATGGGAAAAGATTAAGCGGATTTTCAAGAAAAAGAAATAAGCCGGAAATGGTTTAAGTAATTGTTGATTCAATTCTTAATTATCAAAAAATACGCATGACAGTAGTTCTGATTTTCCTGATTTATTACTTTTGTTCCGCGTCGGCTACAAGTATTTTCTTTTACCGGAGAAGTGACCGGCATTTATCTCATGATTAATAATTTCGAAGAATGAAGTTTGGTAGTTACATTGCCTGGAAGTTTTCAAAAATATCAGAGCGGAATTTTCTCTACGTTTTAAGTCTTGTAATTGGTTTGCTCACTGGAATAGCGGCCCTGATACTGAAGAATTCCATTCATTTTGTTGCTAATTTTTTGACAAGCAATTTTTCAGAGTCACAGTGGAGTTTCTTGTATCTGGCCTATCCAATGATTGGTATTCTCATTACCGTGATCATTGTCCGGTATTTGATCCGCGATAATTTAGGGCACGGAGTGGAGAAAATTTTATTTTCCCTTTCCAGAAGGCGCGGAACGCTGGAAAAACATCATACGTTTTCATCGATTATTACCAGTAGTTTTACGATCGGTTTTGGAGGTTCGGTAGGGGCCGAGTCGCCCATTGTAATTACCGGCGCTGCCATCGGGTCGAACCTGGCCCGGTATTTTAAACTCGATTACAATGCCATCCGGCTGATGATTGGTTGCGGCGCTACCGGCGCTATTGCAGGCATCTTCAATGCCCCGATAGCCGGTGTTATCTTTACGCTCGAAGTACTCATGCTCGATTTGACCATGGCTTCATTGATTCCTTTACTGATTTCAGGAATTACAGCAGCGGTGCTGGCTTATTTTTTTATGGGCGAATCGGTACTTCTGAAATTTACGCTTACCCATGCTTTTGAAACCCGCAATATCCCGTATTACATTATTCTTGGAATTTTTCTTGGGTTTTTGTCTCTCTATTTTACCCGTATGACCATGTTTATTGAAAGCCTTTATAAAAAGATCGATAAATTTTATGTTCGCCTGCTTGTCGGCGGTTTAATACTGGGCATCCTGGTTTTTTTATTTCCGTCGCTGTGGGGCGAAGGATATACTTCGGTAAGTACTATTTTTAACGGGCACGGAGCCGATTTGCTTAATAATTCGATTTTTTATTCATTTAAAAATAACCCGTTCAGCTTACTGTCCGTTTTTGTTCTGATTTTGTTGTTCAAAGTAGTTGCCATGTCGTCAACTTCAGGAGCCGGAGGGGTTGGTGGAATTTTTGCACCAAGCCTGTTTATGGGAGCTGTTGGCGGTTATTTTGTTGCCCATACGCTCAACATGTTTTTCCCGTTAAACCTTGCGGAAGAAAATTTTGCGCTGGCCGGAATGGCAGCTATGATGGCTGGAGTGATGCATGCTCCCTTGCTCGGGATTTTCCTTATTGCAGAAGTAACTGGCGGCTATCAAATGTTCATGCCCCTGATCATTGCCTCAACGGTTTCGTATCTTACGATTATGAATTTTGAACCGTATTCGATTTATACCAAACGTTTGCATGAGGAAGGTGATTTGCTGACTCATCACAAAGACAAAATGGTGCTCCATTTTATGAAGGTTCGCGACCTGATTGAAAACGATTTTGAGATGGTTTCTCCCGATCTTACTCTTGGCCAGCTAACCTACGCCATTGCTCGTTCGAAACGAGACCTGTTCCCGGTAGTCGACGAAAACGGGATGATGAAAGGAATGATAAAAATGAACGACATCCGGAACATTATTTTTGAACAGGAATTGTATGAAAAAATCACGGTTAGCGAGTTGATGTACATGCCCGAGTTCTTTATTTCTCCGGAAGATTCGATGGATGTTGTGGTCGAAAAATTCAGGACCTCAGGGCGTTTTAACCTGGCCGT
The DNA here is from genome assembly GCA_003506435.1 of Prolixibacteraceae bacterium. Taxonomy (GTDB): domain Bacteria; phylum Bacteroidota; class Bacteroidia; order Bacteroidales; family Prolixibacteraceae; genus GWE2-42-39. Next base: position 17,897 of record DOAQ01000046.1, on the reverse strand, counting down.
GATCGATAAGGGAAAATATTTGGGCTTTATTTCACGGGCACGGGTATTTTCATCGTACCGGGATAAAGTTGCTGATTTGTCGGAAGATTAATGTATTTTTCATTTTCATTTATTAATAGCTATGAAGAACCGTATTTGCCAGTTATTTGGTATTCAGTACCCCGTTATTCAGGGAGGAATGGTGTGGTGCAGTGGCTGGAGGCTGGCTTCTGCGGTGAGCAACAACGGTGGTCTTGGTTTGCTTGGCACCGGATCGATGCACCCGGAAGTTCTGCGCGAACATATTCGAAAGACAAAAGCTGCCACCGATAAACCTTTTGGCGTAAATGTCCCGCTTTTTTATCCGGAACTGGAAACCATTATGGATATTATTATTTCAGAAAAAGTGCCGGTTGTTTTCACTTCAGCAGGAAGCCCGAAAAAGTGGACTCCGATTTTGAAGGAAAAAGGGATAAAAGTAGCGCATGTAATAGCCAGTTCTGCTTTTGTTGTAAAATGTGAAGAAGCCGGAGTTGACGCGGTTGTTGCCGAAGGTTTTGAAGCAGGCGGCCACAACGGGCGCGAGGAAACTACCACGCTGACATTGATTCCGTCGGTACGAAAAGTCACAAACTTGCCATTGATTGCCGCAGGAGGAATTGCAACCGGCCGGGGAATGATGGCTGCGATGGCGCTGGGCGCCGAAGGCGTGCAAATCGGTTCGCGTTTTGCCGTTTCCGAAGAATCGTCGGCTCACCCCGATTTTAAAAAGCTGGTTACCCAATTAGGCGAAGGCGATACCAAACTGGCCCTGAAAAAGCTGGCGCCTGTTCGGTTGATTAAGAATAGCTTCTTTGAACAGGTAAATATGGCTGAAATGGCAGGCGTATCTGCTGAAGATTTGAAAATATTGTTGGGCAAAGGAAGGGCAAAAAAGGGGATATTTGAAGGTGATTTAAATGAAGGAGAACTTGAAATCGGACAGGTTTCAGCATTTATTAATGAAATTCTTCCGGTAAAAACCATCATGGAAAACCTGATCCGTGAATTTCAGCAGGCAAAGAGGGAAATCAGCGAGTCTGGAAATTTCTGTTTCTGATCATTTCCTGTCATATCTAAAATCTAATGTCTAATATCTGGATATGCTATTACAGTTAACAAACATATCAAAGTCCTATTCCGGGAGAAAAATTCTGGATGGGCTCAATCTTTCGGTCGACCGGGGCGAAAGCATTGCTATTATCGGGCCGTCGGGGTCGGGGAAAACTACTTTACTGAACCTGGTCGGGGCGCTGGATCAACCTGATTTCGGTGAAATTATATTCGATGGTCGCAATATTTCAGGAATGAATGCGCTGGATTTATCGGCCTTTCGCAGTGAACAAATTGGGTTGGTTTTTCAAATGCACCATTTATTGCCGCAACTGAGTTTGTGGGAAAATGTTTTGCTGCCCACACTGATTGATAAAAAATTTCAGTCGGAAGAAACCAGCGAACGGGCGAAGCGATTGATTGAGCGAGTGGGGATCGCAGCGGTTGCCAGCCAAAAACCGTCAGAGCTTTCGGGAGGTGAATGCCAGCGTACAGCGGTAGTGAGGGCATTGATAAACAAGCCCAAACTGATATTGGCTGATGAGCCAACCGGTGCGCTCGATCAGCACAGCGCTGCAAATCTGGCCGATTTGCTCATTCAGTTGAACAAAGAAGAAGGCACAGCGCTGATAACCGTGACACATTCGATGCAATTGGCTGAAAAAATGGACAAAATTTATGAGCTGGAAGATGGAAAGCTCGTTGAAGTGAAGTAACCTGAAAGGTTTGTCATTCTGCCCCGAAGCATCGGGGGCAGCGAAGAATTTCTGGCAATCAAACAATTAAACAATTAAACAATTAATCAATCCAACAATAAAACCTTTTCTCCGTGACCCTATTTCGTTACATCATAAAATCGATACTTCACTACGCGAAACTAAATATCGCGACTGTTCTTGGTGTTGCGCTAAGTACAGCTATTCTGGTGGGTGCGCTGATCATTGGCGATTCGGTGAAATACAGCCTTCAGCAAATTACCATCGAACGGCTGGGAAACACCGACGCGGTGATTACTGCCGGAGAACGGCTTTTCACCTGTCAACTGGCCGAAAATATCAGCAAAAACAGCAATATGAAAACCTCTGCTGTGCTTCGTGCCAATGGAATTGCTATTGTCGATGGCGGCCAGATACGTGTCAACCAGCTCCAGGTATGGGGAATCGATAGCCTGTTCGCTTCGTTTAGCAATGTTTCAGGACAATTCAACCTGTCGGGCAATGAAGTGCTGATCAACGAAAATTTGGCTTTTATCATGCAAATAAAGGCAGGTGACGAATTCCTGCTGCGCGTGAACAAGCTCAGCACTTTCCCGGCAAACACCCCTTTTGTGGCGGCAGAAGAAACCAGTATTTCGTTCCGCGTAAAAATAAAAGGGATTGTGGGCGCAAAGGAGACGGGCAATTTCAATTTACAGAATATACAATCGGCGCCCCGCAATGTTTTTATAAACGCTGAATGGCTCAACAGCCAGCTTGGGTTGAAAGACAAAGCCAATGCGATTTTACTTGCCGGGGACGCTGAAAACAGCAATATCAATTCGCTTCTGAAAAGCAGTTGGACGACGGATGATCTGAACCTGAAAATAAGGGAAAATAAAGAACTTGGGTATTCTGAAATTATTTCGGAGCGGGTATTTATCAGTCAGGAAACGGAAAATGCCTGTTTGCAGAATATTCCGGGGGCAAGTTCGGTCTTTAGTTATTTCGTGAACCAGTTTCAACTGCATGGAAAGGAAACTCCCTATTCGTTTATTTCAACGCTCACCGAAGGTGTTTCAGAAAACGAAATAATCATCAACGAATGGTTGGCGAGCGACTTGAACGCCAAAAAAGGGGACACCATCCTAGTGCAATATTTTGAAGTTGGCCCTCTTCGCCGGTTAATTGAGCGGGATACCATGTTTGTTGTGACGCAAATTGTACCTATGAAAGGAGCGTGGGCTGATGTGAACCGCATGCCGGAAATACCCGGATTGTCGGATGCAGGGCATTGCCGCGACTGGGAAGCCGGTGTTCCGGTCGACTTGAACAAGGTGCGCGAAACCGACGAAGAGTACTGGAATCTTTACAAAGGCACGCCAAAAGCATTCGTTTCGCTCGAAACAGCACAGAAATTATGGGGAAACCGTTTTGGAAAAACAACGGCTATTCGGTTCCCGCTTCAGGATAAAGACAAACTTGCCCAACAGGTTGCATCAGTTTTGCAGCCCGAAGAAATGGGTTTTCAATTTCAGCAGGTAAAAGCCGAAGGGTTGGTTGCCGCCAGCAATGGCGTCGATTTTGGCGGCTTGTTTATCGGACTCAGTTTTTTCGTACTTGCCGCAGCTATTCTGCTTTCAATTTTGATGTTCAAATTGTTTTTGGGTTTCCGCAGAGAGGAAATCGGCACGCTCACTGTGCTTGGGTTTAGTATCCGGCAGGTACAGAAGATATTTATTGCTGAAGCCTCTGTGCTGGTTTTTGCCGGAATTATTATCGGCATCCCGTTCAGTATTGCATACAACAAGCTGATTTTGCAGGCGGTAAATTCAATTTGGGTCGATATTGTGCGCACATCCATTGTGTACATCCACATTCGAATCGGTTCGGTCATCCTGGGTACTTCTGCCATTTTTGTTTTATCGCTATTACTGATCTTTTTTATAACGAAAAGTTTTCTGAAACAGGAAGTTGTCAGTTTGCAGAAACAGGTTCAGAAAATACAGAAAGCGCCGCGAAGAGCAGGGAAATGGCTCGGGATTGTGCTGGTTGTTGCATCGGTATTCATGGTTTTCGGCGCTGGTTTAAGCAAAGGGGAAATCAATCCTGAATTGTTTTTCATCAGCGGGTTTGGCCTGCTGCCGGGGTTGATACTGGTTTTCAATTATTTGTTTTTCAGAATTGGGCAACCAAGCGCAACCTCCGGTTTTAGCCTGAAAAGCTTTTTACTGAAGCGGGTTGCAGCCAACCGGCGACAAAATACGATGATTGTCAGTTTCCTTTCGATCGGAATATTTTTGGTGGTATCGACCGGGGTGAACCGGAAGAACCTAACCAAAGATGCGGACCGGAATTTTTCGGGAACGGGCGGTTACAGCTTGTTTGCCGAAACAACCATCCCGGTTCCGGAAGATTTGAATGACGCCAAAGTTGCTGAAAATTTCGGGTTTGATGCCAATACTCAGTTTGTCCAGTTCAGGGTGAAGCCGGGCGACGATGCCAGTTGCCTGAACTTGAACCGCATTGCCCGTCCGCGTATTATTGGTTTCGATCCGGAGGTTTTCGACCAACGCAAATCGTTTACCTTTCTTGTAAAATCGGACGACTTGAATGTTGAAAACCCGTGGAATTCGCTGAACAAGCCGACAGCGCAGGGATATATTCCTGCCATTGCCGACCAAACCGTGATTGTATGGGGATTGGGCAAAAACGTGGGCGATACGCTGGTTTATATAAGCGAAAACGGCGAAAAGCTAAAACTACAATTGATCGGGGGGCTTGCCAATTCTGTTTTTCAGGGCAATGTGCTGATTGCTGAAAAGTATTTCAATGAAAATTATCCGTCGGTAAGCGGTTCCAATTTGTTTCTGATTGATTCGAAATCTGAAACTGGGGAGCTTGAAACAACGATCAAAAACAATCTTCGGAATTACGGGGTTGACGTTGTTCCAGCCGCTCAACGCCTGCTCGAATTCTATAAAATAGAAAACACATATTTAAATATATTCCTGATGCTTGGCGCTTTAGGGCTTCTTATCGGCACCATCGGATTAGGAATAATTATTTTCAGGATGGTCAGCGAACGAAGCAATGAATATGCAGTTTTGCTGGCGCTCGGTTTCCAAAAGCGAACGATTTACCGCCTCGTTTTTACTGAAAATCTGCTGATTATTCTGGTTGCTTTGTTTGCCGGGTTGATTCCTTCTGTTGTGAGCGCCATTCCTTCAGCAACTACCGAAATTTACCAAAACCTGCTTTGGTGGCCGTTTATAATCAGTATGCTGGTATTTGTCAGCGCATTCATCTGGATGACATTGAGCATCCGGCTGGCAATGCGAAAAAACCTGGTTTCGTTGCTGCGAAACGACTAATTTTTAGCTTATTAAATATTTTTAAGACTAAATTTCGATGGAAACGTTGAGATAAAAAGATATTTTTTATTTTTGCACTGGTCTGTTCTGGTTTGGTTGTATTTTTTATTTTAAGTATTGAGTATCAAAAATCGAATACAGGCATATTACAAAGGCAATAAACAAACTAAACGATTAACCAATGAATAAATTCACAATCCTTTTTATCACCACATTGCTTGCAGGTTTTGTGAAGGCACAGCAACCCCAAAGTTTAAAATATTTAAATCCTGATTTACCTGTTGAAGAGCGGGTCAATGATTTGATCTCGCAAATGACTCAGGAAGAAAAGATCAGCCAGTTGGTGCATACTGCGCCCGCCATACCGCGTTTACAGGTTCCGGAGTACAACTGGTGGAACGAATGTTTGCATGGTTTGGCGCGGACTGGCTATGCCACCGTGTTTCCGCAATCGCTGACCATTGCGTCTTCGTTCGATACCGATTTGATTTTCGATGTTGCAACTATTATTTCCGATGAAGCGCGTGCCAAACATCATGAGTATGTGCGTCAGGGACAGCGTGGAATGTATCAGGGGCTGACTTTTTGGTCGCCGAATATCAATATATTGCGTGACCCCCGCTGGGGACGCGGACACGAAACATACGGGGAAGATCCGTATCTGATGGGAGAAATGGGATCGCAGTTTATTCGCGGTTTGCAGGGTGACGATCCAAAATACCTGAAACTGGTGGCTACTTCAAAGCATTTTGCGGTACATTCAGGCCCCGAAGCGTTACGCCATTCGTTTGATACAGATGTGAGCGACTGCGATTTGTACGAAACTTACCTGCCTGCTTTTTACAAAACAGTGACCGAAGCAAAAGTATATTCGCTGATGAGCGCCTACAACCGTTTCCGCGGTGAATCGACTACTGCCCATCCTTTTTTACTCCAGGAATTACTACGCAACCAGTGGGGATTTCAGGGATATGTTGTTTCCGACTGTGGTGCAGTAGACGATATTCACGGAGGTCATAAGATTGTTAAAACTCCGGAAGAAGCGGCTGCCTTGAGTATAAAAAGCGGTTGCGACATCAATTGCGGTAACACGTTCAATCATCTTGGTGAAGCCATCCGGAAAGGTTTTGCAACGGAAGCCGATATCGATGTGGCATTGAAACGTATTTTTACTGCCCGTTTCAAACTGGGCATGTTCGATCCGGATGAAAACGTGCCGTATGCGCAAATTCCGTATTCGTCGCTTTGCTCTGATTACCACAATGCAATGGCCCGGAAAGCAGCACAGGAAAGCATTGTATTACTGAAAAACAAGGATAACATTCTTCCTTTTTCAAAAGAGAAAATCAAAAAACTGGCAGTCATCGGACCCAATGCCGACAACTGGGAAGCGCTAATTGGTAACTACAACGGTATTCCCAGGAATCCGGTTACCGTACTGAAAGGTCTTCAGAATAAACTTGTTCCTGAAGCTGAAGTGGTGTATAGCCTGGGTTCTGATTTGGCAGAAGGGATTCATGATTTGCAGGTTATTCCCTCTTGTTACTGGCAAACCGAAGACGGCCGTCAGGGGCTGACCGGCGAATATTTTAACAACAAAAATTTCGAAGGAGAACCATTATTTGTTAAAACGGAAGATAAAATTGATTTCTATTGGGAACAGGAAACGCCTGACCCGCGTATGGAGGCTCACAATTACTCTATCCGCTGGACTGGTTACCTGATTCCGCCGGTTTCGGGAACATACCAGTTGGGAAGCTGGATTATGTCGGGAGGTAAAGTATATCTGGATGGCGAGCAGCTATTTAAGGTTCGCACCGATCATCATGGAACTTATCAGGAAAAAGCAGTAAATCTGGAGGCCGGGCGAAAATACAAAGTGGTGTTTGAATATTACAATTTCACAGGTGATGGCGATGCAGAATTGCGTTGGTCGATGCCCAACCGCAATTTATTGCCTGAAGCGCTGGAAACGGCCAAATCAGCAGATGCAGTGGTTCTTGTTTTGGGATTGTCGCAGCGGATTGAAGGAGAAGAAATGCCCGTTAAATTAAAAGGTTTTAACCGGGGAGACCGTACCAGCCTTGATTTGCCGGACAATCAGCAACAATTGCTGGAAGCAGTTACTGCAACAGGCAAACCTGTTATTCTTGTAATTATGGCCGGAAGCGCTGTTTCAGTAAACTGGGCGCAGGAAAATGTTGCTGCCATCCTGTATGCCGGATATCCCGGAGAAGAGGGAGGAAATGCAGTTGCTGATGTGCTGTTTGGCGATTACAACCCGGCGGGTCGCTTGCCGGTTACCTATTACAAATCGGTTGATCAATTGCCTCTGTTTGAAAATTACGGCATGGAAGGCCGCACGTATCGTTATTTTAAAGCAGAACCGTTGTACCCGTTTGGCTACGGGTTGAGTTATACAACTTTCAGCTATTCCGTTTTAAAACTTCCGGAAAATGTAAAAGCGGGCGAACCGGTTGCTGTTTCAGTAACGGTTACAAATTCAGGAAAGAAAGACGGCGATGAAGTGGTTCAGTTGTACCTGACCGATGAAAAAGCATCAACGCCAAGGCCGGTGCGCCAGTTGGAAGGTTTTAAACGCATCCGTCTGAAAGCAGGTGAGAGCAAAACCGTTGAATTTGTGTTGAATGCCCGCCAGTTGTCGATGATCGATAAGAAGGGGAATCGGACAATCGAACCCGGATGGTTTACCATATCGGCAGGAGGGGAGCAGCCCGGTTTCCAGGGCTATTTGAATGCGCCAACTACCGAAACAGTTTCCGGTCGGTTTAAAGTTTCAGGAACAAAATATTTTGAGATCAAATAAGCATGTAGGAACGCTGAAACGCGTTTTTATGGCCCGGCAGCAATGTCGGGCTTTTTTGTGGGGTGCCGCGAATTGTATTCGTGGAAAGCTTTCACGAGGCTGTCCAAAAAATTATAAAATCCGAAATTCGCGTCACCCTGCCCCGAAATTTCAGGGTCTGATGATCAGAACGATGAGATCCCGAAACAAATTCGGGATGACTCGATCCCAGGCTTTTTGGACAGCCTCACTTGATCAAAAGCAAAAACCACTTTCCGCGTTCCGAAGAATCACAGAAAGTGGTTTCTGAATGATATAGACGAGAAGAGTTATGCGATGTTGGTAAAAACAACCTGAACATCTTCGTCTTCATCAAGTTTATCGAGGAGTTTTTCAATATCAACCAGTTGTTCTTCAGTGAAATTCACCGGGCTTGTTGCGAAACGTTGCAGGTTCGATTTGGTGATCTGGATACCTTTTTCTTCAAAAGCATGCGTTAAAGATCCAAAGTTAGTATAATCGCCGCTGGCAACTACGGTGTTATCGTCCACCTCAATTTCTTCCAGACCGGCATCAATCAGTTCCAGTTCCAGTTCTTCGATATCCACTCCGGCAGGTTTTTCAAATTCGAAAACAGCTTTGCGGTCGAACATGAATTCGAGTGATCCGGGGGGAACCAATCCTCCGCCCGATTTGTTGAAATACGATTTCACATTGGCAACGGTACGTGTTGTATTATCGGTGGCACATTCCACGAATATTTGTACTCCGTGGGGGCCTTTGCCTTCAAAGTTCATCTCAAGAATATCTGCTGCATCTTTTCCGCTGGCGCGTTTAATAGCAGCTTCAATATTGTCTTTCGGCATGTTTTCCGCTTTCGCATTCTGGATAGCCGTTCTCAGTTTGGCATTCATTTCCGGATCGGGGCCGCCTTCTTTTGCCGCTACCTGTATGGCTTTCGACAGTTTCGGAAATACGCGCGACATGTGTCCCCAGCGTTTCATTTTTGCAGCCTTGCGATATTCAAATGCTCTTCCCATAGTATGTTCTGTTATTTTTTTACTGAATGTGTAAACTCTGAATTTCCGGCAAAAATACAAATTCATCTTTTATTGCCTTCTGCATATTGATTTTTTTTCTGATAAAGCATTCTGTTTTCCTGAAATATCTTTTTTTTACTATTGGTTTTCATGTTAGAAACTGTTTAAATTTAGCTCATTTTGATTTTTCGGGTTACCCCAAACACTGAAGGGCAATGTCATATAATTAAGAAATTATAGAATTGAAACATTTGATATATTTTTTGTGGACCTTTGAGAATTAGCGGCTTTGTGGCTAATTTTTTCCTGCCACAAAAACACAAAAAACACGAAATATTCACAAAGAATACAGAGGCTATATGACATTGCCCTTCAGGGGTCGGGGTATATTTTTTGATTTTGGGCATCATTTCAAATTTTAAACAGTTTCTTAATTCCTTTGCTTATTTTTGAACAATATGAGCGCACGGGAATTAAAACAATATCTGAAAGAACTGAACAAAGAGCAATTGGAAGAGCAACTGCTTGATTTATACAAACGTTTCAGGGAAGTGAAGGAGTATTACGATTTTGCCTTTAACCCGAAAGAAAATGAGTTGCTGGAACAGTGCCGTTTCCTGATTGGCAAGGAATATTTCCCGGTAAACGGCAGAAAGGCAAAAGCGCGCCGTTCGGTTGGACAGAAATGGGTACGGAAACTGAAGCTTTTTGGGGCCGAACCATCGCTGATTGCCAATATCATGCTGTATAATGTAGAAATTGCACAAGCCTGGTCGCGCGAGAAGAAACCTGCACCGGAAAGTTTTTACCGCAGCATCTTCAAATCGTTCGATGAAGCGCTGGTTTATATTTCTGAAAATGGCCTGCAAAAAGAATTTTCTCTCCGGATTGATAAAATAACAGGAGAGTGTTTTGTGCAAAACTGGCCCAACCGTTCGTTGTTTGAGCGGCTTGCAGAAATGTACACATCAGGGAATGATTGCTAAATACTTGATTCTGAAGATTGCTGAATTGTTTAATTGCTGGATTGTTATTAGCTGCCAGCTACTGGAAACTGTGACTGGAAACTTAATTCTTATTGCTTGCCGAAGTATGGAATTTGCCCCGGGTTTGCAATTTGGAATTTTAATCATCTGATTATATCAGCTCCCGTATCGGAACCAGATCGAATTTCCCGTATTGTTGCATCACCGGGCTTTTTATAAATTCTTCATTCAACAGGAACAGCCGACTGTTAAATTTATCCTGCGGAAAGGTATTTTTTGCATCGAAATCATTGAAGTCGGTAAAATTCAATTCGCAGGCCGACAATTCCCATTCTTCGGTTTCGCTGTTCACATACAGAAAGGGGAGGCCATGGGTGCGGCATATTACGGGCCGGTGTTCGTAAATGGTACACTCGTGGTTTTTCAGAAATATACAGGTGTTCTCATCTTCCGGTTTCGAAACAGACGGCATGCCTTCGCTTGCGAGCTTGTTTTTGATGTAGTGAAATTCGACCGGAAAAATGGAATAATCCATGCAACAGAGATCGCAGCCTTTTTTGCACTGTACATGTTTTTTGTGAAGGGTAAAAAGACGGGCAGACAATCGGTCAATATCGTTGCGAAGGGCGATGTATTTTTCAAAATTCGTTTCCATGGTGCAAATGTAAACGATTATTTTTGTTTCGGGACGTGATGGCAGGGGCAACCATTCATCGTGCGTAATGTGTGATATGTAATGGCGGTAGAGACAACGCATGCGTTGTCTCTACAATAAAAACAATAAAAACAACAAAACACCAATAAAACGGTACCAAACGAAACGGAACGATGCCAAAAATGAAAATGAAATAACAACCCGGACAAACGCATTTACAATGGACAAATTTCAAAATAAATATCGTATTCAATCCACCCGTCTGCAAAATTGGAATTACGGATGGGGTGGGGCCTATTTTATTACCGTTTGTACCGAAGGACGGGAATGTTATTTCGGTAATGTGATAAATGGTAAAATGCAATTGTCGGAAACCGGGATTATTGCCGATATTTTGTGGCACGAAATTAAAAACCATGCAACAAATATCGAATTGGGCGCATTTGTGGTAATGCCCAATCATGTTCATGGAATATTGATTTTGGATGGAAATGGTAAAACGTATGACGTAGGAACAACGCATGTTGTAGAGACAACGCATGCGTTGTCTCTACAACAACCGGGTTCCGGTCAATCCGAAAAAACAATCGGGCAAACCCGTTTTCAAAATCAGGGGAAAAATACCATTTCATCAATTATCGGTGCCTATAAATCGGCGGTATCAAAACATGCACACCGTCTGGGGTTTGGGTTCGGTTGGCAATCCCGTTTTCACGACCACATTATCCGCGATGAGCAATCGTATCGAACCATTTCAGAATATATCATCAACAACCCGTTGAAATGGGACGAGGATAAATTCAATCCTTGTAACACGAATACAGGCCAATGAATGGCATCCGCCGGCAAAAAAGAAGCCGGAACTTGTGATCCCGGCTTTGCATATTGTTTATGAATGAATTAACACGATCCTTTTGCATTTTTGCCTTCCACCATTTCGCGGAAACCACCCAGTGTAAACGACGATGGCCGTTCGATGGGAAGTCCGTACAAACGGTCGACGATCAGTGAAGCCAAAACACCCAACGATCTGGAGACGCCAAACATCACAGTATAGAAATTGTATTCCTTGATTCCGTAATGGTACAACAATGCACCGGAGAAAGCATCTACATTGGGCCACGGATTTTTAATTTTTCCGGTTTCTTCGAGAATCGGAGGGGCTACACGGTATATCTGATTGACGATGTTAATCAGGTTATCATCTTTCACATATTTGGCAGCAAATTCCTGTTGTGCTGTAAAACGCGGATCAGTCTGGCGCAGTACGGCATGTCCGTAACCCGGTACCACACGGCCTTCTTCCAGCGTTTTCTTTATATAGGAAGCAATTTGTTCGTCGGTAGGTTCTTCTGTGTCAAGCGATTGGATCATTTCAAATATCCAGTGGATCACTTCCTGATTGGCATAGCCGTGCAACGGACCGGCAAGACCAAGCATTCCGGCTCCAAATGCGTAATACGGATTACTCAGGGCTGAGCCTACCAGGTGGGTTGCGTGTGCCGAAACATTTCCGCCTTCGTGGTCCGAATGGATTACCATGTATAAGCGCAGCAGACGTTTTACCTCGTCGGAATCGTGCCCCATCATGTGGGCCAGATTACCTGCCCAGTCGAGACGCGGGTCGGGTTCAATATGATCGTCGTTGTGGTAAATTCTCCGGTAAATATAGGCTGCAATGCGGGGCAGACGGGCAATCAGGTTCATCACATCCTCGTATGTTGTATCCCAGTAATATTTTTTGTTCACACCCGTGCGGTATGCTTTCTGGAAAATTGAATCGGTGGCCATGCTGATGATGGCAGCGCTGAACTGGGTCATTGGCCGCGATATTTTCGGCATGGCATCAATTACATCGAATACATGTTGTGGCACATACGCGCGGGTTGCCCAATCTTTACTGATATTCAGCACATCTTCACGTTCGGGTAGTTCGCCGATCAGCATCAGGTAAAATAAACCTTCCGGCAATGGTTCGCCTTCAGGACGTAAACGAGGCAGTTTTTCCCGGAGTTCAGGAATAGAATATCCCCTGAAACGGATTCCTTCCTGGGCATCGAGTTTCGACGTGTCAGTGATTAAACAGGGCATGCCTTTCATTCCCGACAAAACCTGTTCCATCGTTATATTGGCAATTACCTTGTTGCCATGTTCTGTCTTAAGCCGCTGGTATTCGGTGATACATTTGCTGGCTTTCTCAAAAAATCTGTTTTTAATGTATTCCATGTTGTTTGTATTTTATTGATTCCGGAAATTCAGTTATAAGTTAATGAATATTTCTGATAATTTCATCAGCAAATTCTGAAGTAGTCAGCAATGTAGCTCCTTCCATCATGTCATAAAGGTCGGAAGTGACCCTGCGTTTCGAGAAGGTATGTTCCATTGCATCGAGCACGTGTTCAGCGGCTTCTGTCCAGCCAAGGTATTCCAGCATCATTACCCCGGAAAGGATCAGCGAACTGGGGTTTGCTTTTCCGGTCCCGGCGATATTCGGCGCTGTACCGTGGGTCGCTTCGAAAATAGCATAACCACTGTTGTAATTGATGTTGGCACCCGGACTGATCCCGATTCCGCCCACCATTGCCGCCAGTTGATCGGAAATGTAATCGCCGTTCAGGTTCATAGTTGCAATCACCGAATGATCGAATGGCCGTAACAAACTTTCCTGTAAAAATGCGTCTGTAATTACATCTTTAACAATTACGTTCCCTGCATGTTCAGCTTTTTTTAATGCTTTTTGTGCATCAATCTCACCTTTTTCTTTTTTTATCTTTTCGTACTGGCGCCAGGTAAATGTTTGTCCTGAATATTCGTTTTCAGCCAGATCGTATCCCCAGTTTTTGAATGCACCTTCCGTGAATTTCATGATATTTCCCTTGTGGACAATGGTTACAGAAGGTAATTTACGCTCAATGGCATATTTTATTGCTGCGCGGACCAGACGTTCCGAGCCTTCTTTCGAGATGGGTTTTACCCCAAATGAAGTGCTTTCAGGAAAACGGATTTGTTCAACCCCCATTTCGTTGATCAGAAAGTCGGAAAACTTTTTGGTATTTTCTTCTCCGGTCATGTACTCAATCCCGGCATAAATATCTTCGGTATTTTCCCTGAAAATGTGCATATCGACCATCGAAGGGTAGCGGATGGGAGAGGGGACGCCCTTGAACCAGCGAACCGGACGAAGGCATACATACAAATCAAGCGTCTGGCGCAGGGCAACATTCAGTGAACGGATTCCACCACCAACAGGGGTTTGCAGCGGCCCTTTCATACCTACGAGATATTCTCTGAAAGTATCCAGCGTTGTATCAGGCAGGTTCTCCCCGGTTTGCTGAAATGCTTTTTCACCGGCAAGCACTTCCTTCCACAGCAGTTTCCGTTTGCCTCCGTATGATTTCTCTACGGCAGCATTTAAAACGCGTTGCGAAGGGATACTGATATCTTTCCCGATACCGTCGCCCTCAATAAAAGGGATTACCGGTTGGTCAGGAACGATTAACTTTCCGTTTTGTATTTTTATCGTGTTGTTCATATTCAAAATTTCTTCCGCAGGTTTTCAGCAATCGCATTCAGAAATCCTTCAGTAGTCAGATAATGCTCCTCTTTCAGGTCCTTCTCGTAAATGATCAGGGCAAGGTCTTTGGTCATTTTTCCGCTTTCGACCGTTTCGATACAAACCTGTTCGAGTGTTTCAGCAAAATTAATCAGAGCCTGGTTCCCATCCAGTTTTCCCCGGAAAGCCAGTCCTCGTGTCCATGCGAAGATGGAAGCAATGGGATTAGTCGAAGTTGGTTTTCCCTGCTGGTGCATCCGGAAGTGGCGGGTTACTGTGCCATGTGCAGCTTCTGCTTCCATAATTTTACCGTCGGGGGTAACCAGCACAGAGGTCATTAATCCAAGCGAACCAAAGCCCTGCGCAACGGTGTCCGACTGTACATCGCCATCGTAGTTTTTGCAGGCCCACACAAAACCGCCTTCCCATTTCAGGGCGGCAGCAACCATGTCGTCAATCAAACGATGTTCGTATGTGATTCCCGCTTCTTTAAATTGATGTTTAAATTCGGCTTCAAATATTTCCTGAAAAATATCTTTGAACCGTCCATCGTATTTTTTCAGGATCGTGTTTTTGGTTGATAAATACAAAGGCCATTTCTTGATCAGCGCCTGGTTCATGCAGGCCCGGGCAAATCCGGCAATCGATTCATCGGTATTATACATGGCCAGGGCAATGCCATCGCCGTCAAAATTGTACACATTGAACGATTTCGGTTCGCTGCCGTCATCCGGTGTAAATGTAATGGTCAGTTTTCCTTTTCCTTTGGTTGTGAAATCGGTTGCACGATACTGGTCGCCAAACGCATGACGGCCAATGCAAATCGGTTGTTTCCATCCCGGTACCAGTCGCGGAATGTTACTGATCATGATGGGTTCGCGAAATACAGTACCGTCCAAAATGTTACGGATGGTTCCGTTGGGCGATTTCCACATTTCCTTCAGGCCAAATTCTTTAACCCGTGCTTCATCGGGAGTGATGGTCGCACATTTAATTCCAACACCATACTTTTTAATTGCATTGGCAGCATCAATAGTGATTTGATCGTTGCTTGCATCCCTCGTTTCAATCCCCAGATCATAATATTTTATGTCGAGGTCGAGATAGGGAAAGATTAATTTTTCTTTAATAAATGACCAAATAACCCGGGTCATTTCATCTCCGTCCAGTTCAACGACTGGATTCAACACGTTGATTTTTTCCATTCTTCGGGTGATTATTATTCGTTAATTGTTCTGTTTTTTTATCAGGTTAAGCGCCGAACCCGCCCTGAACCAGTCAATTTGCTGCTGATTGTAGGTGTGATTCAGTAAAATAATCTCTTTGCTGTTGTCAGTATGTAATATCTCTAAAGTCAGCGGTTTACCGGGTACGAAGTCCTTTAGATCAGAAAAATTAAACGTATCGTCTTCCCTGATTTTGTCGTAATCATTTTCATTACTGAAGGTCAGTGCCAGCATGCCCTGCTTTTTCAGATTGGTTTCGTGAATACGGGCAAACGATTTTACAATGACAGCCCGAACCCCCAAATGACGTGGTTCCATGGCCGCATGTTCGCGCGATGATCCTTCGCCGTAATTCTGGTCGCCGACAACAATTGTTGGAATCCCGGCGGCTTTGTATGCCCGTTGAACTGCCGGTACTTCGCCATATTCTCCGGTAAACTGACTTTTCACCTTGTTCGTCTGTCCGCTAAAAGCATTCACAGCGCCAATCAGCATATTGTTTGAAATATTATCGAGATGACCGCGATAACGCAACCAGGGGCCGGCCATTGAAATGTGGTCGGTGGTACATTTACCCTGCGCTTTGATCAGCAATTTGGCTCCGGTTATATTTTTACCGTCCCAGGCCGGGAAAGCATCCAGTAATTGAAGCCGGTTGGAAGCCGGATCGACAACCACCTGAACCTGTGAACTATCGGCTGCCGGAGCCTGATATCCGGCATCTTTCACTGCAAAGCCTTTTGATGGCAGTTCATCACCGGTTGGTGCATCGAGCATTACTTTTTCTCCCTTTTCATTAATTAGTCTGTCTTTTAATGGATTGAACCGTAAATCACCGGCAATGGCCAACGCCGTAACCAGTTCGGGCGAAGCAACAAAAGCATGGGTGTTCGGGTTGCCGTCGGCACGTTTCGAGAAATTGCGGTTGAACGAATGGACGATGGTATTCTTTTCCTGTTTATCGGCCCCTTCGCGCGCCCACTGGCCAATACACGGGCCGCAGGCATTGGCAAAAACATTGGCCCCGATTTTATTGAACAGATCAATAAACCCATCGCGTTCAATGGTGTAACGTACCTGTTCAGAGCCCGGAGTGATTGTAAACTGGGCCTTCGTTTTCAGACTTTTCTCCACAGCTTGTTTCGCAAGCGAGGCAGCCCTCGAAATATCTTCGTATGACGAGTTGGTACACGAACCGATCAGGCCCACTTCAATTTTGGTTGGCCAGCCGTTTTTTTCGGCTTCTTCCGCCATTTTCGAGATGGGAGTGGCGCGATCAGGTGTAAATGGCCCGTTCAGGTGCGGTTCCAGTTCGTCGAGATTAATCTCGATCAACTGGTCGAAATATTTTTCAGGATTTGCATACACTTCCGGGTCGGCAGTTAAATGCTCTTTTACTCCGTTGGCCAGATTAGCCACTTCGGCACGGCCTGTGGCCCGCAGGTAGCGTTCCATCGACTCGTCATAGCCGAAAGTCGATGTTGTTGCACCCACCTCGGCGCCCATGTTGCATATCGTTCCTTTTCCGGTACACGACAACGATTTTGCACCTTCGCCAAAATATTCGATAATCGCCCCTGTTCCACCTTTTACAGTCAATATCCCGGAGACTTTCAAAATAACATCTTTGGGCGAAGTCCAGCCATTTAGTTTTCCGGTAAGTTTAACGCCAATCAATTTCGGAAATTTCAGTTCCCAGGCCATCCCGGCCATTACATCGACTGCATCGGCGCCGCCTACGCCAATGGCAATCATTCCCAAACCACCGGCATTCACGGTGTGCGAGTCGGTGCCAATCATCATCCCTCCCGGAAATGCATAGTTTTCGAGTACCACCTGATGGATGATACCGGCGCCGGGCTTCCAGAAGCCAATCCCGTATTTATTGGACACCGATTCCAGAAAATCGAATACTTCCTTGTTGGTATTCAATGCTGTCCTCAAATCTTCTAACCCATCAATTTTAGCTTGTATCAGGTGGTCGCAATGTACCGTCGAAGGCACGGCAGTTCTCGTTTTGCCGGAGTTCATCAACTGCAAAAGCGCCATTTGGGCCGTAGCATCCTGCATGGCTACACGGTCGGGTGCAAAATCCACGTAATCAACGGCTCTTTTAAAATCTTTGATGTCTTCAGGATTGAATAAATGAGCATAAAGAATTTTTTCAGAAAGACTTAACGGTCTGTTTATAACCGCTTTTGCTTTTTTAACTTTTTCCCCTAATTCCAGGTAGTTCTTCCTAATTAAATCGAGATCAAACATATTTGGTTTTTTCAAAATAAATAATTCAACTTGATGCTTAAAAAATTCACTTACCATAACAAAAACAGGCAATAAATGTTTTTACATTGGTTGTGTAAGATATTAAAATTATTGAGAGATATATATAACTAATTGAATGTTTTGGTGCCCGAAATTATATTTTTACCCGATATCCGGTTTTCCTATAAATAAATTCATAATGAAAATTTCTAATCTCTTTGGGGTTAGT